>CAVZID010000037.1:0-153870 GCA_963775245.1 uncultured Bacteroidota bacterium | reverse complement strand
GTAATAATGAAGCAGAAAAGAAGAGGGAAGGATGTTTTCATAGATAAAGACGGGGACGGAATTTGCGATCAACGAGTTAAAGGAATGGGTTTTAAACGCGGACAAAAAGGCCATAGGCAAAATGGGAACGGACAAAGTCAGGGCCAGGGTAATGGAACTGGGTCTGGGCAAGGCAACGGCAGTAATGGGTCAGGTTCAGGACAAGGAAATGGCGGGAATGGTAACGGTAATGGAAATCATTAATCTAACAATTAAAATGCTGCCCAAATATTTTGCTATTACAGCTGCAATTTTTTTATTTCTGCCACAAATAGCTTTTCCCCAATTTTCGTTTGAAACAGCTTTTGAAAACTATTACGACGATAACATTTATAATAATTCTTTAAATGTTGAAGATTTTGTTAACAGCCTTAATTACAGCACAGCATTCGATATTGAAAGCGATTATAATAACTTTCAATTTTATTACATGGGTAATTTAAGCTACTATCAAAAAAATATTTTTAAATCTTCAAATTCACATAAGGTTGGAATTGTTAATACCTACTTGCTATCCGAATATGATAATCCAATAAATATTGGTGTTAATTATAGCTGGAGAAATAACAGAGATGACTTTGAAGTTTTTAACTTTGATCAATTTTCTGCTTATGCAAATTACAGGCATTCGTTTAGTGAGAGTGATAAATTAATTTTAGGATATGTTTTCAATAGGAACAATTACAAAAATTTCAGCATCTTTTCGCATAATGAACACAAAGCTTTTTTGAAATCTATTTTTGGATTTGAAAGCGGGACTTCAATTTTACTAGGCGCAGAATTTAACTTCAAAGATTATTGGGAATATGTTCAAAGTGATGTGGCTGCAAATAGTAATTCTCAAATAATCATTTCTGCCAACCTGGCTCAATCTATTGATAATAATACGGGTATAGCTGTAAAAGGTTCGTATAGGAAAAATTTAACCAGCGGAACAAGATATATTAATTCAGGTGAATTTGTTTATTATGAAGAAGAAATTTTTAATGATTTATATTCGAATGAAGGATATCAAGCCGGGATTTCATTTTCAAAATATTTATCTGGAGTAGTGTTTGTTAAAGTCGAATTTATTTACTCGCATAAAAATTATTTGAATATTCCAGCTACAGATATTGAAGGTTATGACTTAAGTGAAAATAGATTGGATAATCAATTTGCCGGTGGAATTGGATTCGAATTTGATTTATCACCGGTTACTAATGGGCTCACTTTAGCGGCGAACTGGAATTATATTTATAACAAATCAAATGATTATTACTATAACTATGATAACCAGCTTTTCTCTGTAGGGTTTAATTGGGGATTTTAATATTGATATTAAGTTATGTCTCCTAACTTAGATGGGTCATTTCGAATGAGTCCTCGAGTGAGAAATCTTTCAAGTTATTACAATAAGATTTCTCCCTTCAGTCGAAATGACCTTTATTTATCTCATTTATTTTGAATCCCATATTTCTTCATCTTATAACGCAAGTTTCTCTCGGTTAGCCCAAGAATTTTTCCGGCTTGTGTTTGATTGCCATTGCTGTTTTGTAAGGCATCGTATATTAACTTTTTTTCAAGTGCTTCAACCTGGTCAGTCAATGTTTGTGAATCGTTTATTTCAAAATGTTCTTCTGATTTAAAACCGGAAACATTCATCGGTAAATCTTTTAATGTAATTGTATTACCCCTAGCTAGAACTACAGCTCGTTCAATAATATTTTCAAGCTCTCTAACATTACCAGGAAAATTGTATTTTAGTATTTGATCTGCAGCTTCTTTACTGATTTCGAATTTGTCTTTTAAATTTTCTTTTGAATATTTCTCAATAAAAAATTCAATTAATGAAAATATGTCTTCTCTTCTTTCACGCAGAGGTGGAATTTTAATTGATACAATATTCAATCTATAAAATAAATCTTCCCTGAAAGACCCTTCTTTAATTTTCTTTTCCAGGTTTTGATTTGTAGCAGCAATTATTCGAACATCAATTTTTATAC
Source organism: uncultured Bacteroidota bacterium (assembly GCA_963775245.1). Classification (GTDB taxonomy): domain Bacteria; phylum Bacteroidota; class Ignavibacteria; order Ignavibacteriales; family Ignavibacteriaceae; genus CAVSWT01. The sequence goes on along the minus strand of CAVZID010000037.1, from coordinate 151,846 downwards.
TCTCTGTTCCGCCGACTCTTTCGATTTGCTGCTCTTGCAAGACCCTCAATAATTTTACCTGTGTTAAAGGGGGAATATCTCCAATCTCATCTAAAAAAATTGTTCCATTATCTGCTAATTCAAATCTGCCTTTTCGTAATTTGTCAGCCCCGGTAAACGATCCTTTTTCGTGGCCGAATAACTCACTTTCTAATAAATTTTCCGAAAGTGCAGGAATGTTAACCGCAATAAACGGCTTATCCTTTCGTGGACTTATATAATGAATTGTTTTAGCAAGCACTTCTTTGCCAGTTCCGTTTTCACCATTAATAAGAACCGTGGCCTTGCTTTCGGCTACCCGGGAGGCAACACTTAAAACTTCTTCCATCTTCGGTGAATTAGAAATGATTGAAGTAATTTTAAATTTTTCTTTTAACTGATCTTTCAACAATTCATTTTCTGATCTAAGACTATTATTTTCAATTATCCTTTCAATTAGAAGATCAAGTTCATCAAGATCAACTGGTTTTGTAATATAATCGAAAGCACCTTTACGCATCGCTGTAACTGCATTTTCAATGGTTCCAAAAGCTGTTAAAATCACAAAATCAATTTTGGGATTTATCTTTTTCACTTCATGAAGAACTTCCAGCCCGGTTTTCCCTGGCATTTTAAAATCAGATAAAACAATATCAATTAAATTTGTCTGAACAATTTTAATTCCTTCATCTCCGTTTGAAGCAGAAAAGATATTGAATCCTTTTTTCTTTAGATACCCGGTGAGAATATCCCTTTGATTTTTCTCGTCATCTATAATTAAAATATTAATGTTTTTCATTTTGAGGTAATATTATTTTAAAGATTGCACCTGAAGGTAAATTATTTTCAATATTAATTAAGCCGTTGTGCTGTGAAATTATTTTTTGTGAAATACTTAAACCCAGTCCATTTCCGTCTTTTTTGGTTGTAAAATAAAGATCAAAAATTTTCTTTTTATTTTCATTTGAAATTCCGGAACCATTATCAACAACTTCAATATATAAATCAGAATCAGACAAGTAATATCTTAATAAAACTTTTCCGTCAATCGCAGCAGCATCAAAAGCATTTTGAGTCAGATTGATAATTGACTGCTTAATTAATTCAGGGTCAAATTCAGCGTCAATAGTTTCTTGATTCATAATTTTGAAACTTATGTTCTTTGATTTAGCTTGTTCAGAAAATAAAAGATAAATATCATCAAAGAATTCTTTTACATTTACTTTTTTCTTTTGAAGTTCAATTGGTCTGGCATAATTAAGAAATTGTGAAATTATTTTATTTATCCTATCAACTTCATCTTTCAATACCCTAATTATACTTCCGTATTCTTCGCTATCATCTTTTGGTTCAAATTCTCTTCTTAATCTTTGTGCTATCATTCCAATTGAATTAATGGGGTTTCTAATTTCGTGAGCTACACCGGAAGCAAGTTCTCCCATTGCAGAAAGCTTTTCCTGCCTTTTCGCATGTTCTTCCAAATTTTTAGTTTGTGTTAAATCATTGATAACGATTGTGTAATTATCTATTTCATTTTTATGGTTGATATTTTTAGTAATACTAATTGATAGAATTTTTTCTTTGCTATTTATTTTAACATTTTTATCAAAGTAAATCTTTGTATCATTTGAATTTTTAATTTCTTCTTTGATAAAATTTAGATTTGCATTTTTTATTCGCGTTATTTTCTCATCAATTACATTTTCTGATTTATCTTCGAACAGGAATTCTGAAAATTTGTTAAAAAGGATAATCTTAAAATCATTATTTAAAACTATTACAGCTTCTCCCATATTTTGCAGCACAGAGCCGGTAAGAGTCTTAAAATTTTTATATTCATTAGAAACTAATTTCAAGTTTTGCGTTGTAAATAAAATGCTTAATACAATTATGCTGATAGCAGCAAGAATTAATGAAATAATTAATATCCTTCTGTACATTCTTACTTCAAGGCTTCTGACCACATCAAGCGAAAGCCCAATTCTGTAAATTCCAATTACATCATTATTATTAATTAATCTTTTAACAATTTCAAAAATCTCAGTTCCTTTAAAAATGGAAACTCTTGTAAATATGCTGTCATTATCTAATGAGCCTTGCAAAAATTTATCATTGTTTATAGAAGAAAGTGAATCAACATTTTTACTTGCGGCAAGTATTCCATCTGTATCTTGAAGGGCAATAAATTCAATCCCTGGATTATCACCCATATCCTGAATAATTTTACCAATACCTATTTTTTTTCTAAACTCTAGAAAATCTTTTGCATCAAGATTAATTACAATCGCACCTCTATTCCTGGTCCTAGCAACTGCAACGGCATAACGCTGTCCATCAGAGTATCGAGAATTCTTAAGGCCGATTATCATATCTTGTGTTTTGCCGGTTAGAATCGGTTCAATTTCACTATATCTATTTACGATTCCTTCAGGATGGAGATGGCCTTCGGTTGGAATGCGGTTGGAAAGAACCCGGTTTCCTTTTTTATCAAAAATATTAATTCTGAAAAGATTATTCTGATTTCCTATTTCAATTAATTTCGATTGTGTTAAAGAGTTTAAACTATCTAATCTTCTTATAAGCCTGGCATTATCCATCAATCTTTCAGCTATAAGTTCTTCGATTTCGTAGCTTGAATTAAGAGTGTTTATGCTGCTTAATGAAATTGTTTCAATTATTGATGCTGCTTGTTCATTTAGCAAATGAAATATTTCATCCTTGCTCTGCTTCAATTCAAAATAAGCAGAAGCAATCATCACTACACCTATCGTTAACGAAATAGCAATGATGACTGAAGGTTTGAGTTTAAATTTTCTTCCCATCCAAAGGATCCTTCGGATAATATTATTAAACAATAATCTGACCACCAAATTAATACTATAATGAATAGGATTCTTGTTTTCCAGATAAGTTTCTAAAATTATTTTTCGACAAAGAAGTCGTTTGAAATCGTCCTGTTGGTCGAATCAAATTAAATGCATCAAGAATTTTACTATAAAACAAAGAAAAGAAACTGGCACATTGGTTGACTAACTTAAACCGTCAAAGTAAATATTCTTAAACAAAATAATTGGAGAAATAAAATGAAAAAGTTATCGAGATTCGCACTTGTTTTCAGTTTCGTAATGTTCCTTGGTTTATATTTGACTGCTTCAGAAACAAATGCTCAGCAAAATGGGAAAAAAGGCGGTAGTGCATTTGTTGATTTAAATGGTGACGGAATTTGTGATAATTTCACCGGCGGACAGGGTTTTGATGATGACGGCGATGGAATTCCTAATGGCCAAGATGATGACTATGTAAAACCTCAGGACGGAACGGGCAAAAAATTAATGAAAGGCAAAGCTTTTCAAAACAAAGTTGGTAAAAGCGGATATGGACCTGGTGATGGAACTGGAAACAGCGGTGTTGGACCACGTGACGGTACTGGTTATGGCTCAAAAACCGGTGTGTGTGATGGAACCGGCCCAAAAGGAAATAGAAACAGAAGCAATAAATAATTCGTCCAAAATATTTTAGTTCTATTTTTGTGTCAAGGTGCGATGGTTAATTCCATCGCACTTTTTTTTATGCTAAGCTTTAAGTAAAGTTTATTTTTCATGTTCTGATAGAAAATATTAATAATAAAGTTTTATTGACAACAAGTCTCTCCCTTCCCAAGGGAGAGATGTGAGAGAGTTTGCTGCATTTCGATAATATTAAGACTCCTAAAATCCATATATTTAAATATGAGCTTAAATAAAAAATCAGAATTAATTAAGGTAGCGAAGGCTGTATGCGGAAACTTAAGAAAGAATTCAACTGAGGCCGAAAAGTTATTGTGGGTAAAGATCAGTTCGTAATAAGAAATTTATTGGAAAGAAATTTTATAGGCAATATCCTTTCTTTTATGAAATAACAGGAAAAGAATCTTTTTTTATTGTTGATTTTTATTGTCACTCCGAAAAGTTAATTATAGAACTTGATGGCGAATATCATAATTACAAATTAAAAGAGGATAAAGATAGAGCCCAAATACTTAACCATTTAGGTTTAAAGTCAATTCGTTTTAAAAACGATGAAATCGTTGATAATTTAAATGAAGTTATGTTAAGAATTGAAAAACAATTGTTGACAAAATAAAACTGCAAATGTGTTTTCTAACTATTACAAAAAAAGAACTCTATCCAACCTTTCCCTTATAAAGGGAAAGGCTTATTAGTAAAATTGACTATAGATTAATTTTTCTGTCAACATAAAAAATGAAACTGATTTATTGACAATAAGTCTCTCACGTGCCAAGGGAGAAATGTGAGAAAGTTCAAATTATTATGTTTGATGGTTAACTCCGTCGCACTTTTTAAATCACACCTAAAACAAATTACTTTCTTTTTAATTTTAAAATATTAAATTGTTATTCAAACACTAACTTACTTTTAATAATGAAGGATTTACAATGAAGAAATCTATTGTAGTATTATTTCTTTTTGTTTTTAGCCTTAGCTTTTTGTTTACTGCGGCAACTTATCCCGGAAACAATGACAAATGTACTAGAGCAGAAATAAATTGTCCTTACTTACAAAACCATGTTAAAAGTGGAAAGATTACTTGTCCGTACCTTTTAGAACAAATGAAGAAAAACCATGATGCAATTGAAGAAAACAAATTGGAAATAACTCCTAAGTGCCCTTATTTGGAAAGAAATAAAAACTTTAAATCGAACAAAAAAGTTAATCATCCTGTGGTTGAATTTAGGAGTGTGTAGTTTTATTGGTAGTAAAAATTAAAGTGGTTTATTTCAACAAGCCTTTTTTCAGTGATTTTTCAACAGCCTGCTTAAAGATGCTTAAGTTAACAGGCTTTTGAAAAACATATTCAATTCCTAATTCATTGTAATCGTGTCCAGTGACTCGGTCAACATCGGAACTTAAAATCATAACCGGGGGAGTGCTCTTTAAGTTCAACTTGCTTAATTCCCTGATTAATTCAAAGCCTGTCATTCTCGGCATAATGTGGTCTGTTATGACTAATGCTGGAGTTGTTTCTTTTATTTTTTCTAAAGCTTCAATTCCATCTGAAGCTACATCGATATTATAATCCGGTGTAATGTTTTTTAGAATTTTAGAGTAAAGCAAACGGTCGGTTTTGCTGTCGTCAACTAAAAGTATATTTGCCGGTGCTATAGGCAAAGTGAATTTAAATTGTGAACCTTTACCGGGTTCACTTTCAACCCAGATTTTTCCTCCGTGGATTTCTAATATTTCTTTGACTAATGAAAGCCCCAGGCCTGTACCTTTTTCGCCAGCAGTTCCTTCCGAAGTAAACTTGGATTCTATTTTAAATAGCTTGTCAAGGTTTTCCTTTTTTATTCCAACACCGCTGTCATTAACTGAAAATTGTATAAACCGTGTTTGCGGTGCCGCTCCTACTCTAATCGAAATTGTTCCTCGTTCAGGGGTAAACTTGATAGCGTTGGAAATTAAATTGTTAAAAACTTGTAGCAGTAAGCTTTGGTCGCAAAAGGCAAATGTATTCGGCTCAACATTAGTAATCAATTCAATATTCTTTTGATATGCTGTTCCGCTTAGAGCATTAAATGATTCTTCAATAACTTTTGTTACATCGATTTTTTCAGGCTCAAATCTGAATCTGCCGGTTTGCAATCTCGTCCAATCCAAAAGTGAATTAACAAGTGAAAGCATTGAACGTGATGATTCCTGGATGAAATTAACATACTGTTTTGTTTCTTCTAAAGTAATTTCATTATCATTCAAAATTAAATCTGTGAAACCAAGAATTGAGCTGAAAGGAGTTCTTAAATCGTGAGAGACTATTGAAATAAATTTATCTTTGGTTTCATTAAGCTTAACTAAGTTTTCAGTTGATTTCTGCAATTCTTCTTCGGCTTTTTTACGAAATGAAATATCGCTTACCAGCCCATAAGCCTTTTGAACTTTGCCGGAAACACCCTTTACTACGTTTAATTTATTTCTTACCCAAACAATGTTGCCTTGTTTGTTTATAATTCGAAATTCAAATTCGTCAACTGTAATTATTCTTGCTGCAAATATATTTGCTATTCTTTTCTTTACCGAATCGAAATCATCCGGGTGAATTATTTTGAAGAATAATCGTGAATCTTTTAGAAATTCAGCAGCATTAAAGCCGGCTATCTTTTCAACAGATGGAGTTAAAAAAATCGGGTGAAAACCTTTCTCAGTTATTTCAATCGCATAAAGAAAGTCATCTATGTTATCAGCAATATTTCTATATTTTTCTTCGGATTGGCGAATGGTTAACTGTGCTTTTTTTCTTTCTGTTGCATCACGAATAATTAATTCGATATAGTAATCTTTTCCAATCTGGAAAGTTGAAACAGCAGCTTCTGCATTTATATTTTGTCCGTCTAATCTTTTTCCTAAAAATTCAAACCTGTTGGGTCCGTCTTTTTTATTTTCAATTAGATGAATGTATTCGGCAACTTTATGAACATCTTCAGTTAAAACTAAATCAACCAATTCCAGGTTAACAAGGCTTTCGCCTTTGCTGTACCCAAAGATTGAAGCAAGCGAATCATTGGCTAAAATTATTTTGCCGTTTAAGTAAATTGCAATTCCATCTTGTGAAGCCTCAAAAATTGATTTGAAAACATTTAAATGTTCTTCTGTAATTTTTTGAGCACTGGTATCCGAAAAGAAAGCATTGTAATTAGTAATGTTGGAGTCACTGTCTGTTACAGGCACAAACCTGCTATGCAAAATTATATTATTTCCTCTCTTTGTCTTAAAGGGAATTTCTAAACTTGCATCAGACTCAGTTAAGTTAAGGATATCAGCTTTGTTTAATGATAAAAATTGTGAATCGATGAGCTCTAAAATGTTGCTTTGAATAATTTCTACTTCGGAGTAGCGAAGTAAATTTAGGAATGCCGGATTAGTATAAATGATTGTTCCATCCGGTTCAATAGAACAAATCATTTCACGTGCAGATGAGATAATTTCATTCAGCCGGCTTTCTTCGCCTGAAGGAATTTTATGAAAACTTTTCTCTTTTTTCAGTATAGAGCATTGAGCAATTATTAAGCTGAAATCATTTTTTAAAAGTGACAATCTAATTTCAATTGTTTCTTTTGATTCTCCTTTTGATGTTATTGAAAATTGACTTGCATACTTTTTTGAAATTTTTAAATCATCTTTAATGCTTTCAAAATAATTTTTATCAAATATTTCAAGCAGCTCTCCAAAGAATCTTCCGTGAGCAAATTCTTTTGTCACATTAAATATTTTTTCGGATGCCGAATCCCAATAAATTATTTCTCCAATTTCATTAATAATAAAAGTTGAATAGTTTGTTTCCCCTAAAAAGTGCTCACCGGTTTTTATCGAAGTTAATTGTCCTTCAAGTTTCTTCTTTTCAATAATTTGATTTGTAATATCATTTAGAAAAATAAATACGAATTGAACCTGCCCTCGTTTATTTTGTAAAGGTTCAATCCTGCATGAATAATAATTTATCTTATCATCTATCTCCAAATCAATTTCAAACGACTTGAAATTTCTTTCATTGACTGCTGCTGAAAATTTTTCCAGAAAAATATCTGCTTCTGTTTGAGGGAATATTTTTTCAATATTGCTTTCAATAATTGATTCTAAATCAGTATTTATTTTTTTAATTTTTTTGCCGAAAGCCTGCTTAATATTTCCTTGGTTATCAGTAACAAATAAAAAATCATTTATGGAATTCAAAAACTTTTCATAATCAGTTAGGTTTAAGGAGCCAATATTTTTTGCCCGTTCAATAACTTTAAAGTCTTCAATCAGTAGAATGCCGCCTTCAAAAGTTTCATCTTTAAAGAGTGGAGAGCCTTTAATAAAAAGAGATAACTGCTCGAACTCGGAAGTTTTTATATTTATGATTTCTTTTTCAAATGGAATTCCTTGTTCTAATTCCAGAAGTTCGTTTTTTAAATTTGCGGAAGGGAAAAGATTATGCTCAAGAATATTATTTCCGATTAATTTGTGCGCATCAAAATCATAAAGTAATCCGAACTTTAAAAAATTTTGATTAACAAAATCTATCTTCCAATCAGATGTGAAAGTCAATAAGCCAACGGGTGCGGTTTCAACTATTCTTAAAAAAGATTCATTTACTATTTTTGAATTCATCTATGATTGCTGTAAGTATTTAAAATGAAAAAAGTTCAGCGATTTAACTATATCAATAATAATGCTAAAAATAATGTGCTTTTATACTAAAATTCAGTGCGCAAAAGAGAATCGAATTAATTTTTAATATGAAGAATTCTCAAGATTTAATTATATATTTTATAACGATTTACTAAGAAACGAGGAATTCAATTTTGAAGAAAATGCATTAAATTTTTTCTGATTCAATTTTATATAAGACTAATCTAAAACAACCTGTTTCAGTTTGAAATTATCATAAAGATAATGGTATCAGAAAAAGACGATTGGAGATGCTGCAAGCTACGAAGATTTATATTAAAGTCAACAAAAATTTGTTTTGCGCTTAAATTAAGTTGTTCGCCTTTTAATTAAAGTTCAATGTAGCCGCTAATTTAACGAATAAGCATGAATATGATTATGAAGCAATTTGTGAAATTCGTGGCTAAATGTTTTAAATTATGAAAAGGATTAAGTTGTGTTTAAAATTTAACATTTAAATAATTAGACTGTGTTATGAAGTAAAATATTTTATAATTTACGAAGGAATTTTTATTATTTTTTATTGTGACAAAACTACTACAAAAATTAGGAAGGTCGACTCTAAATTTCTTTACAGAATTTGGACAGATTTCACTTCTATTCTGGGGAATCATTAAAAGCTTTGCAACTATTCCTCGCAGCAGAAAAATTATTTTTTACCAGATGGAACATATCGGAGTGAATTCACTTCCTTTAGTAATAATCATTTCAGTTTTTACTGGGGCTGTTGCTGCATGGCAGGCAGCTTATCAATTAAAAGGAATTGCGCCGCTTTCATTTTTAGGAGGCGCTACCAGCCGAGCTATCATTACAGAACTTGGACCGGTATTAACGGGAATTGTAATCGCCGGAAGAGTTGGCGCATCAATAGCTGCAGAGCTTGGAACTATGAAAGTCACAGAACAAATTGATGCCCTTGAAACAATGGCAATCAACCCGGTTAGATATTTGGCAATGCCCAGGTTTCTTGCTTCGATATTGATGATGCCTGTGCTGGTTATTTTCGCTAACACCATAGCAGTTTTCGGTGCATTTATAGTTTCCAATTATTTTTTGAATGTGTCTTTCTCCGTCTTCTTTATTTCCGTAAAAAGATTTTTTGTTTTTTCTGATTTGATTGCAGGTTTAATTAAAACAATATTCTTTGGTGGAGTAACGGCATTGCTGGGTTGCCACATTGGTTTCCAAACGGAAGGCGGGGCAGAAGGTGTCGGACAGTCAACTATACGTTCATTCGTTATGTCCGCTGCTTTAATTTTAATTTTAGATTATGTTTTATGGATGCTGCTGTTTTAAAAATTAATAATCACTACTCAAACAAACCCAATTTCTCAAAGAAATTGGGTTTGTGTTCACAACATAAAAAGAAATATTAAATCATTATAAAATACCACGGGGTTTATTTATGTCCGAAATAACTGAAGATAAAAAAACTGTTGAAGAGCCTAAATCACTTTCTGAAATTATTAGTGATGCATTTAAAGAACTGAAAGAAACTTCTATTGCATTTGTGAAAGCTCCTAAAGCATTATGGGGAGTTAATCTTCCCTATGTAATTGAAGGTTTAGTCTATTTCGGAATACTAACAATTCTAGGAAAATTCTGTTCAGAAAATGTTGGCCTTTCGGACCTACATTCTGGGTGGGTTTATAGTGTTTTAACAGGCGGAATCACTCTTGCAATGGTAGTGCTTGGAGGCTACTCTGATAAAATTGGAGTGAGAATGTCGCTGATACTTTCTTTTATAGCAATTCTTGCTGGGAGAATTTTAGTTGCATTGTCGGATACAATTCCATTTACTAATGGATTTTTAAGTCCAATGTTTTTTGTAATGGTTGCTGGATTGTTTCTTGTTGTTGTTGGTTATGGACTATATCAGCCGGCTGCTTATGCAGGAGTTAAGAGATATACTACTTCTAAAAATTCGGCAATGGCTTATGGTGCAATTTATGGTTTCATGAATTTGGGCGCATTTTTTTCGGGTTTTATTTCACCTTTTGTAAGGCATCATACTTCAACCATATTTCCTCCAAACGGATTGGGCGGTGTTTTCTGGGTTTATGTTGTTCTTACTGCAATTGCACTAATACTTACTTTAGTTTTGGTTACAAAAAAATCAGATAAAGAAGCTCATGACGCATCGGTTGCTCATTCTAAAAAAGAAAAGAACGAAGAAGGTGAAGAAAAAGAAAAACCAAAAGAAGAAAACAAAAAAATAAATAATATACCTTTAATCATTTATTCTGTTGTTACGGTTTTAGCTTTCGTCTTTTTTGTGATGGGAATGAAAGAATACGAAGCCGGTCAAAATGCGCTTACTCATATTTTATATATGCTGATTGGAATTGCCGGATTTATAACAGCACTTTATGAATTTTTAAGGCACCGTCCCGACCATCCATTTAGAGATATTAAATTTGTTTTCTTCATTTTTATTTTGGTGCCTGTTCAAACTTTATTTGCACATAACTGGCTTACCGTTCCTTACTATTTAGACAGAGCTTTTGCAGGAACAAATGTTAGTAAATATTTTGAATTTTTCTCAAATATAAATCCTATTCTTATTTTTATTCTAGCGCCTTTGGTAGCTGGCTTAACAGCAAAAGCTAATGTTTACCGAATGATGATTTACGGAACTTTCGTAATGGCAATCCCGACATTTTTATTGGCGATTACTCCAAATGTTTATTTATTTCTTACTTATGTTTTATTGTCATCAATAGGTGAATCAATGTGGCAGCCAAGATTTTTACAATGGATTGCTGAAATTGCACCGGAAGGAAAAGTTGGCGCTTACATGGGAATAGGGCAGTTCCCATGGTTCTTAACAAAGTTTTTAACCGGATTATATTCCGGGTATTTTATTGCTACTTACGTTCCATTGCTTCGTCCGGGCTTGCAGAAAGAAGTGAAATTATGTGGCTGATTTACGGCTTTATTGCAGTTATAAGTCCGATTGGATTAATACTTGCAAAGAAATGGATGATGAAAGATTTTAGGACGAGTGCGGAAGGATAGAGTAAAATTTTATTAACTGAAATTATTTATTGTTAAAGTTTATCAGGTTTTATGTCATCATACGATTCAACATATTTCCAAAAGTCTATACCTAAATCTGTTAACCTAAGATTTTTAATCATTTGTATTCCACTTCTATCTGTATAAGTTCTTTTAGAAATTAGTATTAAATCCATTAAATTATTTTCATGAAGTTCGACTAAAGCAGCATATTTTAATGTTGAATTGTCGGCTATTGTTTTAAACCATGAACTTGCCCCTAAATGGCCGGTAAAATTGAATGAATGTCGTTTAGCAATATCATATGCAGTAAATAAAACAATTATTTTTTTGGCTTACAGCAAAATATTCTTTTTCAGAAGTAAGAGGATTTCCACAGTAACCGCACGTATATAGTTTAGATGGTAATTGCTGTACTGAATTCCAATTATATTTGTCAGAAAGTATCATAAAAACCTCGAAAGAATTTAATAAAACTAACAAATTTAATTTTAAAATAAATTATAACAAGTTAATACACAACAGGTTAAATAAATTCAATCCCTTTCCCACTATCTGTATTATCCGGTTTAATAGTTAAATTAAAATATTTTAAAACCTATGCTTGTTTTCCTTGCACAGATGATTGAATCCTGTGATTAAGAATATTGGGATTTTCTTTTAGCAATTCCAACAATACTTTTGTTGAACCGGAAGGAGTTCGCTTTCCCTGTTCCCATTGCCTAACCGAAGATGGGCTTACATTTAACACTTTTGCAAATACACTTTGGCTTAGTTTTATTCTTTTTCTTATTTCCTGAATATCTTTTGCATTTATTTCTACATCAGGAATTTGCACTCCAAGTTTTTTTAATTCATTTTTTGTGAATGAAGTTTTTATGCCTCTATTAATTAAATCCTGAACAGTAGTTCCAACTGCTTTTTTTATTGAGGTTCTCATGATTACATCTTTAGAATATTTTTAAAATTTTTCATTCTCAACTTATTCAAATTTTTCATTTTTACTTGCCATGTTGATAAACATTTATCACATTGTGATATAAAAAATCAAGAAAGTATTTTATAATGGTAAGTTTTTAAGTTACCTCCCCCCGGCCAAATCAAGAAAAGTTCCAGTAACATAAGAAGCCTCATCGGAAAGCAGCCACATAATTCCGCGGGCAACTTCAATGGGCTGTCCGCCGCGTTTCATCGGGACAGAATTTTTAACTCGTTCTATTCGGTTTGGCTCGCCTCCGCTGGCGTGAATTTCTGTATATATAATTCCCGGCCTAACTGCATTTACTCTTATTCCTTCATTGGCGACTTCTTTTGATAAGCCAATTGTAAGTGTGTCAACCGCTCCTTTTGATGCCGCATAATCAACATATTCATTTGGAGACCCAAGTCGTGATGCCATTGATGATACATTAACAATCGCACCTCCTTTTCCTCCATATTTTGTTGACATACGTTTTACTGCTTCTTTGGCGCATAAAAAAAAACTGGTAATGTTTGTAGTAAATATTTTATTTAACCGTTCCGCATTCATTTCATCAACACGCATTTGTGTTTCAAGAATCCCAGCGTTGTTAACTAAAGCTGATAAAGCACCCAATTTTTTATCGGTTTCTTCAAACAAAAATGCAACTTCTTCTTCACGGCTAACATCAGCTTTAACTGCAATTGCATTTACATTTTTTTTCTTAATCTCATCAACTACTGATTCAGCAGCATTTTTATTTTTTATATAATTGACACAAACATCATAACCTTGTTCAGCGGCAAGAAGAGCTGTTGCAGCACCAATTCCACGGCTTCCACCGGTGATAATAATTACTTTATTCAATTTAGACTCATTTTTTTTTATGCTATTTACTTACGTAACTCATAGCATGTTGATATAAACCCGATTTCTTAAAGAAATCGGGTTTATTTAAGCGTAATACGAAAGGTAAGTTATTTATTTATAATGATAAATATACTTAATCATAATAAGGGAGAAAAAAATCTGCTTATTTAGTTACTACTTTAATATCAGTAAACCAAAGTTTGAAATTATTATCCGGCCCTTTATGCTCTGTTGAAATCAAAATTCCGTTAAAGTCTTTATTCTTCTCCCAGGTCATTATTCTTTTTTTTGCAGCATTTCCTCCCGGCATGTAAACCCATTCATGAATAAGATTATCTTTGCCAATATAAAGTTCAAAAACATCGCCGGGTGTATAGCCGCCGGCAGAATCAGGATATTTAACGATAAGACAGTGGGCAGTTTTTTTAGATATCGGATAAGGTTTGCTGCCGGCATCTTCAATATTAGCTTTTTCATCCCACACTAAATGAAAAGGAAATAAAAGCCAGTACGAATCGTTTATAAATTTTGCGTCTACAGAAGTTGTTAAAGTATCTTTTTTATCTACTTTATTTTCGTAATAAGAATAACTCATTTCTTTGCCGTCTCTGCCGGGACCTTTATATATTATTTTATGTGTCCCGGGTTCCCAGTACCAAGAGCGAGAAATATTCTTCTTCTCTATTTTTACGTTAAAAGTAAACGCGATTGACTTAACTTTAGAGAAGTTATTAATGCCGTATTTTTCGGCAACTGTTTTAGAAAGCGGAGTTGTGCTGTTTTGCTTACCGGGTTTAGTGGAAGCAAACGAATTATTTAAGCCGTAAGAAAAAATTATGATTAATGAAAAAATAAAAAGTAGTGAAATACTTTTTTGAAATTTCCATTGAGGCAATGGGGTGTTATTATTATTTATCATGGTAATATCCTTTTAATATATTTATAAAAAGAAAATAAATTTTTCAAACCGGGGATAGTTTAAGTTATTAAATAATAGATATGTATTCTATTGAATTAATTTACCCTGGTTATTAACTAAAATTAATAACAATGGTTATCCTGGTTTGCAAACAGTGACTTTAAAGAAAGTAATTTTTCAACTTGATTAACTTAATAGCTCACATCGCTTAAAAAAAACAGCAAAAGATGGCATCTCTATTCTAAATTAAAAAAATAAAATAAATTTGATAAAATCTTTGTATGAATAGATGTATATATTACTCAAGTTGGCTGTCTTAGATTAAAAACTGTTAAAACAGTTAAATATTAGGTTTTTAGTTCTCATTAACACCGGGATTTGGCATTGCCATCCCTTTGGGAAATCCCGGTGTTAATGATAAAAGATGAATATTTATAACCGTTTAAACGGTTTACCCAAAGAGGCGATCAACTTGAGTATATTATTGAAAAAAGATGTCATCTTTAAACAATGCGTAACTTGAGTTATAGATTTTTATTTCAGTAAATGTTTATATCATCATCTATATTTAGACCTCAAAATATTTTCTTGAGTTTGTTCGGTTCTTTCCCAGAAATGCCAGAACCATTCTTCAACTTCAAATATTGCCTTCCATTTATCTCCTTCAATTTTAATTTTACCTGAAAGTATAGAAGTAATATTTGCTAAATTGACTGTAATATGAGCAGTGAAATCTTCTCTTCTCTCTTTTTTCTCTATCCATTGAATCAAACGAGCTAACTTGCCAATAATCGGTGAAGGCCGTGCAAGTGCGGAATTAATTAAGTCTTCAATAGTCATTGTGATTTTGATTTCAGGGTTTTCAATAATTCCTTGATAAACTTTGCACGTATTGTTTTCAATCTTCATAAACCAATTGCCTTTAACATTTCCTATTATATTATATTGAACAATTGCTGATAAATTTTGTGCTTTTTCGGGACGGAAAAATGCGGGTCGAAATACTATCATAAACCAGTCAATAAGCGGATTAATAATTTTTGGGTCGAATGATTTCCATTTATTTTTTGTCATCTTCAAGATCACGCAAGTGCACAATATTGTCCGCAAGCTGAACAAGAAATAATGTTTTAATATCAACATCGCCAATAAAAAAGAAAGCCGGGGTTAGCCATTGTTCTTCAGTTAGTGAATCGTAAAGATTTAAGATTTTAGAAATCTCAACTTTGAATTCATTTATTGTTTCATTGAAGGTTTTATTTTTTCTACGGGCAACTTCATTTGCATTTCTTAAAAATAAATTAAAGCCGTATTCGGGAACAGGTTTCCCCTGAAGAGCCAATTGAATTAGGAAATTAAAATTAATTGTAATTGCGCTTGTTATATGATTTACTAATTCTTTACAATTCCAACCAAGATATCGTGTTCCTAAATTCCATTCCTTTTCTTTGGTTTTACTAATTTCAACTAACAATTCATTGTAAAAAGAACGTGCTAAAATAATCCATTCATCTTTTGATATTTGGGTGTGGTCTGTCACTGCGCTGCTTAATGTATATTGGAATAAACCATAATACATTAAAATTTATTTTAGTGCAATAAAAAATGTTTATAAATTATAATTAAGACTTGTTTGAAGCAACGGAAAAGATTTTTATAAAAAAAGGAACCATGAAATTATCATGGTTCCATTAAGAGGAACTAACGAAAGAGAGAAAGTAAAGTTTGCGGGGAATTATTCATCTGTGCTAACATAGAAGTACCAATCTGAACCCCTATATTGCTTTTTGTTGCATTTAATTGTTCAGTTGCCATATCTGCATCAAAAAGCCTTGATACGGCGGCAGTATTATTTGTAATTGCAGATGTTAAAAAATTGCTTCTTTGATCAAGAGACTGCATTAAGTTACCGATTCTACCAAGTGCATTTTTAACATTATTAGAGACTGCTGAGAGGTCACTTGCTGCAGAAATAGCAGCATCGGCATTTGTGTTTGTAAGGCCTCCTGAAGAAGTGCCGCCTGAAGCTTCCTTTGTTATACCAAAAGCTGTGGTAACATCATATCCTGAAGTTGTAACAAGACTTACAATATTTTTGCCATTATCTATATCATGAATATCTTTTAGCTGACCGGTCATATAACCGGCTCCCCACTGCACTCCTGCTTGTGCACCAAGGGAATTATACAAATCAGCCTCAATTTCACCGTTTTCATGATAGCCCATATCTGGAGTATAAGTAAAATGACAAGTTCGTGTAGTATTATCGGCAAATGTTACTGTGATAATGGAATCTATCTCAGAATTTATTATATCAGTACCATGTATATCATAAGGGGTTCCATCATAAGATGCAACCCCAGGGTCTGCTATAGTACCTCCGTTTAATACTGTATTTAAATCATCAACTTTAAGATAGCTGTCGCTTGCAAAATCCATTGTTACATTTCCGCCAGCATCAAAAACATCATTGCTCGTAAGTTCACTGCCGTCGGATTGTGCCAATAAGTTATGCCCGTTAAAATTTGTATTTTTGAGAATAGAATCTATTTCTTCAGCTAATGAGTTTATGTCTTTTGCGATTGCAGTTTTGTTTTTTGTAGGGTCCTGTGCATCATTATATTTTGCTGAAATTTGGTTCAATAAATCATTTATATTTGTTAATGAAGATTCTGCAGTAGCAAGATAATTTTTTGCAGAAGATGCGTTGCCAAGCTGTGATTTCATTACCGCAGCTTTTCCATTCAGCTCTTTACCAACCCTGTAGCCGGAAGTATCGTCGGCAGCGCAGTTAATTCTTTTCATAGTTGCTAAACGCAGCTGTGCTTTTTGTGCTGCAGCATTCACTTTAGCAAGTTGATTATAGGCTTGAAGAGCCCCGAGATTTGTATTGATTTCAAACCCCATGAAGTACCTCCCTGTATAATTAATAAAACAATATTCGGGCGTCCTTACCCGAAAAAAGATAAATTTTTATCTCCCATTTACATAATCGAAGCTTGTATATAAAAGTTGATAGACGAAAAATTTAAGTGGTAAATATTTTAAGACAAATTTTATCTGCCTATTTATATGAAGTTATGGTTAATTATAGAGATGATTTCTATCTCAAAAATAAAATGCTTTTAATAGTTTGATATAATTTATTTCATTCTTACCAATATCATTTCCAACATTATATTTTAAAATAGATTTTCGGGAATATGTTATATAAAATATTAGAGAACACTTATTATTATTTAATATTCATGTCAAAGAAAATTCGATTAATCCCATATTCTTTTATATAGCTTTCGCCATCCGGGTAAATTAAAATGTTAGTAGGGTATCCTTTAACATTAAATTCTTTAATTATGTCATCCGAAATAAAAGTATTCAGCCAGTGAATTTTTTTATCTCTAATAATCTTTTTTGCTTTCTTCAAATCACCAACTTTCATTATGCTTAAGAAGTTAACTTTGTTCTTAAACTTTTTATAACCCTGGATTAATTCATCAATTTCATAAATACACGGCATACACCATTCACCCCAAATGTATATAAAAAGATATTTCCCTTTGAACGATGATAGTTCAACTTTTTTATTATTGAGGGAAACCAATGAATTACCCCAGAAAGATTCACTTAGTTTACCTTTTCTCTGGTTTTTTGAAGTTTCTTCTTGCACCCATTTTAAATAATGAAATGTTGGTCCACTATCGGTTTCATTAATTATAAAGTACCTGCCATATTTATCAACTGTTGATAAGTAATAATTTTTGTTTTTTATCTTGAAAATATCATTGATGGCAAAAACAGTTGAAGGAATATTAAGATTTAATTCCCCGGTATTATTTAAATCAATTAAAAATAAATCCTGTTGATCATCATATCTTCCGTTATTGGTATAATCAAATAATCCAACTGAATAAGTTGAATCACCCAACTTTAATTTTCCTTTTCTTAAACTTATTCTGTAATCAAAATAAAAGGTTCTCTTTTTGCCTTCATAGTTAAAATCATCGCTAAACATTTTTGCGATTGGGAGAAATTTAGCTGATATATTTCCTGAAGAATCTATAACATTTTGTATTAAAGAATCCGCAACATCAGGTTTTCGGTATAATGCTAACCTTAGTTTTTGGTTATGATCTTTGGAAGAATATATTTCAAATGATATTGAATCTTGACTTAATGGAAACAATACTGGCTTTCCATCGTTAGTCAAATCATTATCATTATTTTTGTCAATATATAGAACGTCTTCATTTTTAAATTGATAAACCAAGACAGAAATATTTTGATCATTAGGACTATCCCAAGTATAAAATAGATTTAAATATTTTTTAGTTAAAGGAGTCTCTTTATTAAAGTCATTAGGTAAGATCAATTTTTCTTCAGGTTCAGATGATAGTGTAACCATGTGGATGCCCTGGTCATCTATCCCGGTTAACTGGGTTAAATTTACTTTTATTTGTTGGCTTAAAATCGAAGATGTTGTGATTATGGAAAAAGAAAAAACATTTATTAAACATAATTCCACCAAATTTTTTATGAAGCAGTAAAAATGTTCTTCTTTAAATTTCTCCTTTTTAAAATGAAGTTGGTAGATGTCCTATTTGAAATTTATTTTAATTTTCTTAAATCAACAAGGATAAAATTAGTTTGTTTAAATATTCTTCTTTTCTATCTCTTCAAATAAATTTTTAATAATTTGATATAATTTATTTCATTCTAACCAATATCATCTTTAGAAATGGCTTCATAAATATCATTAAGGTAATCTAAATATTCCCGTTGTTTCATGATAAAGCAATTGATTCATTTAATATATTTTGACGCATAGAAGGTTTCAATGAATCTTTCATTACTAGATCAACATTTACCTGTAGTTGGTCGGAAAGATAATTTTTTAATTCAATAAATTTTAATAATCCGGGAATTTTGGTGAAAGTTACTAAAAGGTCTAAATCACTATTATTGTTTTGTTGATTTTTGACGTATGAGCCAAATATTTCTATTGAATTAACATTATATTTTTGAGAAATGTAAGGCAGAACTTCTCGAAGATTAAACAATATTTCATTTAATTCTTTTTTCATAAATGAAAGATGATATATTTTATTTTATTATTCAACTTTTATTATTACTCTACTAAATATTTTAACACTGTAAATAATATAGTTAAACTAAATCTATTGCACTTACAGCAATTTTATATCCATTTAATTCAGCTTATCAATTTTCTTCTGGATGCTTTGTTTTTCAGTTTGTGTTTTTGCAAGTGAAAATGCTTTTTGGAAATTCTCTTTTGCCTTTTCATTATTAATTTCTGTGTAAAGTTCTCCAAGCAAAGCAAAATAAAAATGATTGTCAATTAACTTTAATTTTTCAGCTTCAATAATTGCTTCTTCTTTTCCATTTGCTTTTGAAAGAGCGTAAGTTCTATTTAATGCTGCAATAGGAGAATATTCCAATTGAAGCAATTGATTATAAAGCTGTAAAATGTTCTCCCATTTTTCTTTTGTTTCCTTCTTTATGTGTATGCCAAAAAGCAATAGCAGCTTCCAGATGATATTTTGAAAGTTATCACCTGCTGCAGAGCAATTCAGAAAGTATACACCTTTGCGAATTAAATCGGAATCCCATAAAGCAATATCCTGATCATCATATAAAACAATCTCGCCTTTGTCATCTATTCTCGCATCAAAACGTGAGGAATGAAAACACATTAACGATAACAATGCATTTACTTCAGGTTTGTTGGTTATTTTATTTTCTACAAGCATGTAGCATAAACGCATTGCTTCTAAACAAAGGTCTTTGCGAAGTGTTTTGTTTTGGCTGACTGAATAATAACCTTCATTGAATAATAAATAAATTGTTGTTAATACCGTTGCCAGCCTGTTGATCAATTTCTGTTTCATTCGGAATTTCAATTTTTATTTTTTCTTCTCTAAGCTTTTCTTTAGCACGGTATAAACGTTTATTAATGGTTTCTTTATTTGAAAGAAAAGCATCGGCAATTTCTTCAACACCAAAGCCGCAAAGAATTCGAAGTGACAAACCAATTTGCGCTTCAGAAGGAATTGAAGGATGGCAAATTGCAAACATCATTTGCAACTGACTGTCATTTATATTTTGCGGCGATAAATCAATTTCCTCTTTTGGAGATTCGGGAATTGGATTTTGTAATTCAGGAACAATTTTGTTTTGGTAAATTGAATTACGATGTAAATAATTTTTTGCTTTATTCTTTGCAACATGATAAAGCCATGCAGTTGGGTTATTGGGAATTCCCTTTAACCCCCACGTTTCTGATGCAGTGAGAAAGGTATCTTGAGCAATATCTTCAGCAACTTCAATTTCCTCAAATCCAAAATGACGGTAAAGCACAGAAACAATTTTTCTGTACTCTGTTCTGAATAAATGCGGTATTAATTCTGTTGCTGTGTCATATTAAAAGTTTGTTTAAAGACGAATGTCATTGCGAGGAGTCTTCGACGAAGCAATCTTTATTAAGAATCGGGATTCGCAATGACATTATTATTTTTTATAATTGATCAATCTTCTCTAATTTCCACATTTCCTCCCATTTTTAAAACAGGGCATCCTTTTGCTATTTCAACTGCTTCATCATAAATTATGAACCTTTATAATTGAATAACCACCAACTGATTCTTTAATCTCAGTATAAGGGCCATCGGTTACTGAATTATTTGATTTGATTTCTCTACTCTGTAACAGCAAGTCGATTGCCTCTATTAGATAATTTATTTTGTGCCGCAATTCCGCCCATCCAGTCCATCCATTTTTTTGTATTTGCTTGCGCTTCTTCTTGCGATACTTCTGGCAAAGCACTGAAATCATTTCTGAATATTAATAAGAATTCTTTCATTTTAAACTTCCATTATTTTATTTTTATAAAAATATATTTATAATAAATGTGAAATTTATAAACCCAATTTCTCTAAAGAAATTGGGTTTATCTTAATTAAAACAATATGATATTGAAATCTAAACACTTTCTGATAACTCAGCGTGCTGTCCAACTTCGTAAGAGCCAGCCGGAGTACGAAAAGCAACATTAAGTCGATTCCAACAATTAATCGCATTTACTGCCATAGTTAAATCAATTAATTCTTCTTCAGAAAATTGTTCTCTAGCTTGTTCATAAACTTTATCAGGCACTCGACTTTCACTCACTAAAGTTACAGCCTCTGCCCAAGCAAGTGCGGCTCGTTCCCGTTCAGAATAAAATGATGCTTCCCGCCATGCATCCATAACATAAAGACGCTGATCACTTTCTCCTTCAGCAAGCAAATCCTTTGAATGCATGTCCAGGCAATATGCGCATCCGTTTATTTGCGAAACTCTAAAATCAATTAAATCTAAAAGTGATTTTTCGATAGAAGATTTATATAAATATGCACCTAAACTG
Source organism: uncultured Bacteroidota bacterium (assembly GCA_963775245.1). Taxonomy (GTDB): domain Bacteria; phylum Bacteroidota; class Ignavibacteria; order Ignavibacteriales; family Ignavibacteriaceae; genus CAVSWT01. Next base: position 130,436 of record CAVZID010000037.1, on the reverse strand, counting down.
AACAATGGTTTTATAGCATTAAAACCTTTTTCTGCAAAATTAATTCTTTGTTCCATTTTATTTTACCTTAACTTTTATTAAACAATTTTGATTACACCTTTATAACAAATCAGCTAACTAACTTTGGACATTCCTAAAAATTTTTTTAACGATTTATTTTTTTTAATGATTATTTTCCGCTTTATAAATTTTTCTAACCTCAACACTATTTCCTTCACCTTGTAAAACCGGACTGCCTTTAGCAAATTCAACTGCTTCTTCTACCGAATCTGCTTTTACAATTATGTAGCCGCCTATTGTTTCTTTTATATCACCAAAAGGGCCATCAGTTACAACGTTATTGTGCCACACAACTTTTGAATCATCGAATGGCAAACCATTACTTCCGACAAATTTATTTTTTGATGCAATTCCATTTATCCATTCCATAGTCTGCTTCATCCATTTTTCTAATTGTTCTGGCGAGGCAACTTTGTTTCCGTCTTCATGCCTGAAGATTAACATAAATTCGTTCATCTTTCCCTCCTATTTTTATTTATTAAATTTTTTGTTTTTCAATTTAATAACAATTGAGACTTGCACGATTGGACATGAATTTAAAGATAATATAAAATATTTTTTAGTTGAATGGGTTATCTGATATCAAAATAAATTTTAGAAGGTAATAGGAGAGAGTTTTATAAAATTAAATAAATTGAAGGAAAGCTTTCGCTTTCCCTCTTAACTTAGAAATTAATCGTTTAATGCATTTAATATTTCCTCAATTTCTACGCGGTTTCTATAATCTCCGCCCTCCGTTTTCGCAAACGTAATTATACCTTTCTGATTAATAACGAAAACAGCAGGCACAGGAATTTCTCTTGAATCATTTCCGTAAAAAGAATTAAAATCATAACCAAGTTCTTTAAGTATATCGAAACCGGCATCCGAAAATCGAAAAACTTTTGTGTACTGCCGAGTAACTTTATTCCCAACATCACTTAAGACTTCAAATTTTAATTCATTCTTTTCTGCCATATTCAATGAATTGTCGGGCGTCTGCGGAGATACGGCAACAAGTAATGCCCCTAATTTCTCAATTTCATCTTGAGATTTTTGGTAAAGATTTAGTTGAAGATTGCAGTATGGACACCAATTCCCTCTATAAAAAACAAGTACAACTTTTCCTTTTTGCAAAAGACTATTAAGAGTCACTTCTTTATTCAATGCGTTAGGTAAACTGAATTCCGGAGCCTTATCACCTGCTTTAACTTTTAAGATAGATTGATAAGTTTTTTGCATTTCATTTGCTTCTTTATCAAATGTGTCCAACACATTAGTGGGCAGCATTCCTTGAAGCTGTTTATTTAATTCAAACAGGTTTTCCTGATATGATGTTACAGTTGTTTCAGCCATCTTATTTCCTTTCATTTTATAAAATAGTTTGTGTGATTTTTACAAAGCGAAAATTAGAAATAGAATGGCTGCAGGGTTAGGAGAGAAATTATATTCTTCGGTATTTTTCGGACATCGAATCTTTAAACTCGCTTGGTGTGAGTCCGGTCTCTTTTTTAAATAGTTTTGTGAAATAAGAACTGTCAAATAACCGTAGCTGGGCTGCGATTTCGGAAATAGAATAATCCGAGAATGTTAAATGTCTTTTAGCTTCCAAAATAATTCTGGCCCTAATTACATCGGTAGTTGTATTCCCGGTAACTTCTTTTACTGCATGGTTAAGGTGGTGTGCAGTGATATTTAAAGACGATGCATATTCATTCACAGTAAGGTTGTTTAAAAAGTTTTCTTCAATTAGATTTTTAAATTGCTTATAGATTATTATATATTTTTTGGGAACTATCTTATTTACATTTGAATCTATGCTTCTCTGAATTTGTAAAAGAAGAATATGAAGCAGCGACTGCAATATAAATTGATTGCTGTCATTTCTATTTCTTTCTTCTATCAATAGATCAATGATGTCTCTTATCTGCTGGAAGTTAGTTTTAGATAATTTCAAATTAGGATTTGAATAGATATTATCAAGAAAACTAAGCTCAAACAATTTATCCTTATTTTGCTGGTTCAAAAGAAAAAAATGTTCTGTAAATAGGATCGTTCCTCCTTGTAATGATTGCCACTCTTCAAATTGATGCGTTTGGCCAGGCGAAATAAAAAATAAACTTTGTTCATTAAGTTTATAAGTTTTATAATCAACTTTATGTTTGCTTTGTCCTTTGTCAACCCAAAGGATTTCGTAAAAAGAGTGCCTATGAATATCAGCAACATCGGGTTCGTCCATTGAATCAAAAAGGGTAATTTCAAATTCAGTTTTTTTGTTCGGCTGATTTATAAATTGTTGAATTGTATAAGAAGGAAACGGTTTTTTCATTTACGGATATTTAATCTTATCTATTCATCATCAATCAGATTATTAATTACAGTTCAATATACATTATTTTTTCTGTTCTTTTCAAAGCCCCCATTTGGGGCGGAGCTTCTTTGTCCTTGAATCCGAGTTTATAATAAAGCTTGTTCCTGCATCTTTATAAACTTTATCTCCGCTTATTTGCATTTTCTCGTGTAATCTTCTAATACGGGAACCGTCCGCTAAATAACCAAGTTTTTAAATTATATCTGCTTTTGCCATAGATCACTTTAATTATGCTTGACCATTATTTATTAAAAATAACTTGTACAAATAAAATGCTATCTTTAAACTCGTAACCAATTGATTCCTAATTAATTGAAGTATCAAAAGGAATAAATTTTGTAAATTATAAAATAAAGCTAAAATAATGGAAAGGAGAAAATATGAAATATCAACTTGAACATGATCCAATTGTAAAAACTGAAATGCTTATTCGTAAACCAGTTGAAGAAGTATTTGAAGCTTTTATTAATCCAGACATTACAACCAAATTCTGGTTTACAAAAAGCACCGGCAAATTAGAAACTGGTAAACAAGTAATCTGGACATGGGAAATGTACAATGTATCTACTCCTGTTAATGTAAAAGAGATTAAAAAAGATAAAAGAATATTTGTTGTATGGGGCAATCACCATAGAGAAACTGAAGTAGAATGGATATTTAAAAGGCTTGATGATGAAGGAACATTCGTAAGCATTACAGTTTCGGGATTCCAGGGCGATGGTGATAAAGTCGTGACGGAGGCTTTGGGTTCTGTCGCCGGTTTTACCTGGGTTCTTGCCGGGTTAAAAGCATATCTTGAACATAATATCCAGCTTAATCTTGTTGCCGATCGTTTTCCTAAAGGGCTTAGTTAAAATAAAAATTAATTGTACTTAAATCATTCATGAGGTAAAAGATGAAGGATAAACAATTTGTTATAGAAAGAGGTTGAACTGATTTTAAAAATTTAATTTAGGTTAAATTTTTTCTGAAAGAAAAAGTTAGTATACTTCATCATGTGAGCCTATATCAAGCAAAAAGATTTCCTGAAGAGAAGTTTTTTCATCATGTATAAATGTAAATATAATTCTAATATCATATTCTACGTAACACGACCAACAATTTTTAAGTTCACCTTTCAACTTATGTGTATGAAGCTGATGAGCAAATGGATCTTGTTGTAATGTTGATAAAATTGAATAAAGTTTTGCTTTCTTTTGAGGTGATTGTCGAATTATCTTTTCAAGAGTGCGTTTGAAATTGGAAGACCAGTGTATAATCATTCTTCTATATCTAACTCATTGAATAAGTCATCCACTGTGCCGGTATGAGTTAAACCTGCTTTATATTCTGTAATACCTTCTTTTACAGATTGAATAAGTTTATTTCTTTTTTCTTCTGTTAATCGTTTGTGCAGAATATTAGAAAGCAAAATTTGTTCGTCAATTGATAATTGTTCTGCTTGCTCAAGTACTGAATCCAAAGTTACATTGTTCATTATTTATCTCATATTTTACTACAAATTTGAATTATAATAATTATATAATCAAGTTATTTCGAATATATTAATTAATTGTATTATTTAATGTATATGAAGAATAGGAAGAAAATATGAAGGATGAGCCATTTGTTATTGAAAGATCTTTCAATGCGCCTGTTGAAAAAGTTTGGAAAACAATTACCGACAAAGATGAAATGAAGCAATGGTATTTTGATTTAAAGGAATTCAATCCTGAAGTTGGATTTGAGTTTCAATTTATTGCCGGAGATGAAAAGAAACAGTGGCTTCATCTATGCAAAATAACAGAGGTCGTTAAGGAGAAAAAGCTAACTTATAGCTGGCGGTATGACGGTTATTCCGGGATTTCTTATGTGACATTTGAATTGTTTCCCGAAGGCAATGCAACTCGATTAAAATTAACTCATGCCGGATTAGAAACATTCCCTGGCGATACGGTTCCCGGTCTTAAAAAAGAAAATTTTGCAAAGGGATGGGAGTACATTATAGGAACTTCATTAAAAGAGTTTTTAGAAAAGGACTAATTAAAAAGTTACAGTAATGTTAATACGTAACTCATGTTACTCAAAGCAAGCAGATATAAACCCGATTTCTTAAAGAAATCGGGTTTATTAAAGCATCATAAGTAAAGTAAGTTAGTAATTGGTTTATTTTAAAAATTAGTTCTAAAAATAATTCGTTTTAATAATTGTTTTTCTTTGTATATTCACTTCGAATTCCCAAAACAATAATTAACTGAGGAGGTTCTTATGAACTATAAGATATTTTTCTTATTTCTATTTCTGATGGTTAGCGCAATTGCATTACAAGCACAATCTGCTGACGATATGTCAAGTGGGTCGGCTTTTAGCAAAGATTACATGAAAGAAATTGATGCTGCTAAACAAAAGGTGCTTGCTTTAGCAGAAGCTGTTCCTCAGGAAAAATTTGCCTGGAGGCCTGAAGCTGGTGTTCGTTCTTTCAGTGAAGTTTTTATGCATATTGTTGGAGCAAATTATTATCTTTTAACATTTGCAGGCGAAAAAATGCCGGAGTGGTTTAAACAAGGTATGGATACAACAGTTACCAATAAGGAAGAAATAGTTAAGTATTTAAATACCTCATACGACAACTTAAAAAATTACATGTCTAACTTAGATGATAAATCTTTGGATGACCCGGTTGAATTTTTCGGAATGAAAAGCGATAAAAGACATTTACTATTCATCCTGCTTGACCATAACCACGAACATCTTGGACAATTAATCGCTTATTCAAGAATGAATGGAATTACTCCTCCCTGGTCAAAATAACAATAGAATAAAATGTTGTTAAAATGATTTAACAGAATGAGCTTTAAGTTTATGAAAATTAATCAACTTAAAGCTCCGATGTTTTTAGAAACTAGCATAATTCAAGTTCATGTTTAAGTTCAAGATTTAATAATTATAGGATACTCATTCATATATTCATTATCCAATCATAGGTTTACTCCTTTATAAATTATACATAAAAGTTATTTGCTGCGAAAAGAGAGGAATTGTATCAACTGTTAACGAACTTGAAGGTGCGATTAAAAAATTATTTATTGCTTTATCCGCATAGGCGGCTCTTACTGTATTGCCAAAACCTGTTGTTCCCACAATTCCGTTTCCCAAAATTACTTGTAATGAATATAATATTTGAAAGTTAGATAATTTGAAGGTTAACCCGCCTGTCAAGCTTGTTTCAATCCACTTTTCTCCTACTTCTCTGGTAGTAAAAGCAACATTATTGTTTTGTTTTAAATTGTATTTATAAAAATGAAGCTGAATACCTAATCTAACATCCAGCCAATTATATTCGGTTTGAGAAAGAATTCCTGCTCTTAAAATATGATTATAAAAATCAAAAAAGTTTTCTATTGTTTTGTAAGATTTGGGATATAGTGAAATCTCATCCGGCACCGCCCAGGTATTGCATGTGATAGGTTCGTATATATATTCAAAACCTGCAATAGATTTGGAACCGTAATGAACGAATCCGGCTCCGATATTATAAGCAGTGGAATTTCCAGGGTCGCGTGGGATATTTGCTATTGTATAGTTAGGTAATTTAGGGTGTTCTTTCCAATTAATTGTTAGCATAGCTCCAAGTTTCCATCCGTTGTTTAACATGCGATTATATTTTGTATGAATAAGCCACCCGTTGCTCTCATCTTTATTTAAATCTTCGCGATAGGGAAGAATGTAATCATATACTATTCCGCCGTATTGATAAATTACATCGTGAGTAGATTTAAACATGCTTCTCCCAAAAACTAAATCTATTTGTTCTTTGTCCGAAATTTCCGCAAGCAAACCTAATTTATAATTCACAGCCCAACCATCTTGATTAATTTCAGAGCTGCCCGGATATAATAAATTAACTCCATCAAAGGCACTGTATTTACTCCAGGAAAAGCTGCCGGCAATTGAAACTTTTAAATCCGGTAAATAAGTTCCAATTAAACCGAAGAGGCAAGTATTATTTCCAATATCATTTCTATCATTAAAGTTTAAAGAATTATAAAAGTAATAACTTGAATTGGTGCGGTCGGATGAATAAGATTGGTATGCAATTGCTCCGCCGGCAAAGAAATTATCTTTTCTTAAATAAAATCCAAATGGTAAAGAATTTATCCTTGTTCCTGTAAACTTGTCAGAACCAAAATTTGAATTTACTGCAGTACCATCTTCATTACTCCATGAATTTCTGGTTGGTGAAAAAAATAATTTTAGTCCGCTGAGTCGTGAAGCTTTTGCCGGATTTATAAAAGGATCGGCAATAGAGTCATCGAATGCAATTGATAGATTGCCTATTCCTCTTGATAATGAAGGTAGGAAATCTTCTTGGCTTGCTGAGATAAGAGGAATGCTACGTATAGTAATTTCTTGGGCACTTAAGGATATTTATAAATAGGAATAATTAAAGGCAAGATTGAAATTACTTTTTTCATACATCTCCTCTTGATGATAATGATTAAAAGTTGGCAATTGAAACGGAAATCTCAAACTATTGAATTTCCATTCTTAGGCAAGAAGCATACCTTTAATTTATTTTATCATAAACGGAAGGAATGAACGCAATAATTAGAATGAATTGTTAGAAGTAATCGGTTGGACTAAATAAATATTTATCAAATTATTGATACACACTAAAAAATTTGATGGTTTTTAATTGATTGAAAAATTCTTGAAGGTTTCTTAAAATTATCACCTAAAAAATACTCTATCAATCGGAGGTGATAGAATGCAAAATGTAAAAGATTCATTAATTGAATTAAACTACTATTGGTGGAACAAAATAAACTAATTGAAGCAATGGATAAATTTTATGACGAAAATATAGTTAAATATGAAAACGAAGGCCCGCCCATTAAAGGATTAAAAACTTACCGGCAGGAAGTTCAGGATTTTATCAATAACACGACTGGTTATTTTGCCGAAGTAAAAAATGTAATTGCAAGTGATGATATTACAGTAACTGAATGGCATTATAAATATTATAATAAAGACATTGGTTTATTGGATTATAACCAGGTCACATTTCAAAAATGGAAGAATGATAAAATTATTCATGAACGTCATTATTATAAAACAGATAATTGGTGATAATTTACTAAAACTCTTTGATACAAATTATTCAAAATCATCATCAATTTTTTGTGGGAAGTTAATAATATATTCTAACCCATCATGCTGGTTTATTTTCATCGTACCGTTTATTTGTCCAACAAATGATTTCAACAATTGCATACCCAAAGTATTGGTTTGTGAAAAATCATAGTTCTTTGGAAGTCCAACTCCGTCATCGCTGTAAACTAATTTTGTAATTTTTCCTTTTTCATCTTTTAGGTTTAACGAAATAACCCCATTAGTCCTATTTACAAAAGCATATTTAAGCGAGTTTGTGCAAAGCTCATTAACAATTAAACCAATATTGATTGCTGTTTTAGTATTTATTTCAAGGGCGTCAATATCCAATTTCAACTCTATATTAACCGAATAAGTATTATATGTTTTTACCAGTTCCTGGATTAATTCTGTTATGTATTCTTTTATATTTACGTCTGAAAGACTTTTAGAACTGTAAAGTTTTTCGTGTATAAGTGAAATCGACTTAATCCTATTTTTACTTTCATTTAAATGAAAATGTATTTGCTCGTCATCGGTCTGCATGGTTTGTAAATTTAAAAGGCTGATAATTAACTGAAGATTATTTTTTATCCTGTGGTGAGTTTCTTTTATTAAAGTTTCTTTTTCATTTAATGCTTCCAAAATTTTTTCATTGTCGCTTTTTAGTCTCATTGCCACCCAAATTATAATTGATAAAACTGCTGTACCGACAAATCTGTTATACAAAGCAAACTTGTAATCAATTCCTTCGGGCGAAAGAAAGAAACCTAAAAAGAGAAAAACAATGCTTGCGATACCAACAATTATAATTTGTTTCTTATTTATGCGGATGGAAAGATACAATAATAATATTATGTAAAAGACCCAATCTAAATGTCCCCTGGGTGTGAAAGTGTCAAAAATAAAGATAACAATTACCGAAAGGATTGCTAAGAAGATATTCTTGTTAAGAATAGAATTTTTATCTTTCATATATATTTCTGGTTGGATAAATTCTGTTTGGCTTTTATTGGATTCAATTTTTGAGTCCCCTCCGAAGATCCTGCTTGGGGAGTCACAAACCATTTCGTGACCCAAAACGCTGGTTTTTTATTGCCACGAGGTGGTTCGTGACAAGCCATGTTAAAACGAATAACTTTTCGGAGTAGACTCATTTATTAATACCTGAATAAAAAATCTAAACGATCCACCTTAATTTAGATTAAACATTAAATTAAAAAGTTCCTGCTATAAATATTTTTTAAACTTAAAATCAATTTAATATAATGTTTATGATAAAAACTATTCTCTTTTTATTACTTAATTTCGCTATTCAATAATTTCGGATCTTTATCCTAATAATATTTTTGATGAATAATTATTAAAAATTTGGGATAAATAATTTTAAGGTTTTGTCGATAATGAACTAAGAGTTTTATTTTTTTTTCAAAATAAGGTGAAAAAATGAATTGTTGGGAATTCAAAAAATGCGGCAGAGAACCAGGCGGAGCAAAAGTAAAAGAATTAGGCGTTTGCCCTGTTTATCCAAACAATGGTACTAACTGTGCTAAGGTAGCTGGTACTTTTTGCGGGGGCCAGGTTCAAGGTACATTTGCTATGAAACTATCTAATTGTTTAAAATGTGAATTTTTTAAAAGTCCTTACTATATTGTTTCAAAAAAATGTTAGAGCAAAATAATTTAAATTATTAATAACATACTTCTTTTGACACTTTCTTATAATAGGCTTATCTTTCTTCATTCTTTATGTAATAAAACAAGTCTGCCAAGTGCCTTTCGCCCAATTAGGTTTTAATTTGAATTACAATACCTGATGACGAAAGGGGAGGTTCTGTTATTATCAAAATCATTATTTTAGTTAGTATATAATTTTTCCTTTTTGTTGTAATGAATCCGATTCACATTATACTGTTAATAATTATATCCGCTTTAGTCAGTTCATTTGGAACTATAGTTGGTTTTGGCGGTGGGGTTTTTATGGTTCCTATCCTTATGATATTTTTTAATGTTCCGATTAACATGGCGGTTGGATCGGTAATATTTGCGCTTTTCCCCGCAGCAGTTATTTCATCATACTTTAATATTAAAGAAAAGAAAGTTGATTACCAGGCTGCATTTATTTTAGAAATACCAACCATGATAGGTACAATAATAGGTGCGATGCTTACAAAAGTTTTACCTTTGCAAATGGTTGAGATTGGATTTTCAATTATAATTTGCGGAATTGGAATTTTTAATATAGTAAATTCAAAACCTGTCCATCATATTCACCGAAGGAAATCCGCCTTTCACAAATTGAATTCAATCGGACCGGCAATTATACGGCGTACTCAATATGGTGCATATAAAATTAGTGTTTTATTAAGTACCATATTTGGATTAATATCTGGTTCGATAGCAGGATTTTTAGGAATTGGCGGTGGGTTTATGAAAACACCAATAATGGTAAACGTTTTTAATTTAAATCCTATTATTGCTACTGCCACAGCTTTGTTTATGATAGTGTTTACCAGCCTGGCGGGAACAGTAAGTCATTACTTTCTTGGTAATATTCATTTTCATTTTGCTGCACCAATCATTACCGGATTTGTTATTGGTGCTTTTGCGGGAAATTTTTTCGGTATAAAATTGAATGCAAAAATGTTGAAGATTTTTATCGGTATAGGCTTAATCCTTGCTGCTCTGTCAGTTCTATTCTATTCACTAAAGTAAATCATTCCAACGAAAAAGTTTTTCTTATTTCACTAATACTTTTGGGATTTCCAATAATTGTTAGCTTGTCATTCAAGTTTAAAATTGTATCGCCTTTAGGTATTACCATATTTCCATCTCTATTTATTAATGCAACTAGTGAATCTTTAGGAAGGGTTATTTCTTTTAAAGCCTTACCGGCTAACTTTGAAGTTTCCTTGTTATTGTTTATAACAAGTGATAAAAATCTTTCATTGTGCAAAAGCGCTTCTTTTAATTCCTGTTCATTCTTGGCTTCATACCACTCCTGCATAAAATCTTCATCGTCAACTCTTCCGGCTATCTGAGCTAGTATTCTTAAATGCTGTGAAGGATTTGCTTCGGGACTGATTAGGAAAAATATTGCATTTACAATTTCAGTGTTTTCTTCCTGCTGGGTTAATGGATTATAGACTTTAATGTTGACCCCAGGAATTGATCTCACCAATACCATTATCGCTTCATTAAGTCCTTGAGTTCTAAAATGCGGAAGTGCAACTCCATGCGTAACCGGTGTAGCCCCGATTCTTGTTCCCTCCATTATTTGTGAGGAAATTTCTTCAGGCTTAAATGGAATAACTTCGGATAATAACTTTGAAACATCTTCAACAACATCTTCAAATTCAGATATATCATTCAAGTCCATAGTAAGGCTGCGTGTAACAATTTCATCAAACGGATCTTCTTTTCTTAATCCTTTCTCTTTAAGGATTCCTCTTAGTTCAGTGTCTAGCCCTTCATACCTTTGCTGTCCAAGCCTTTCAAACACATGAAAAATTGCGCCGCTTCTAATTACTTTTTCTTTAGCATAATATTTAAACCAAATAAGTCCCACAATTACTAATCCTACGGTAAATAAAATAGGAACCCAACCCATTTCAAAAATTAAAATTAAAGGAGCTATTATCCCCAGTATTTGCATCCATGGATACAAAGGTGATTTATAACCCGGATCGTAAGATTGAATATGGCTTTCCCTCATTACAATAACAGCGAAACAGGCAAGCGCAAACATTAATAATTGAAATGAACTCGCAAGCTTTGCAATCCTGGTTGGATCAAAAAATAAAAGTACTAAAATTATTAAAGCTACAGTAACAATTATTGCTACTACGGGAATTCTATTTTTATTGAGCTTTCGGAAATATTTGGGAAGAATATGATCCCTGCTCATAGCCAGCGGGTATCTTGAAGCGCTTAAAGTCCCGGCATTAGATACAGAAATGAAAGCCATAATAGCTGCTACGGAAAGAAGGATGAGGCCTGTTTCACCATAAAAAACTTTTGCTGAAGATGCGACAGGAGTTAAGCTTCCTTTTAATTCATTTAGTGGTAAAACACCAACCATAATAACAGTACCAACAACATATATTATCGTAGTTGTTATTAGAGAAAGAAATACTCCCATTGGAATGTTTCTTTCCGGGTTTTGTACTTCTTCGGATAAGCTGGCAACTTTTGTAATTCCCACATAGCTTATATAAACTAAACCGGCAGTTGAAAGAATAGAAGAAAATTCGACATCAAAAAATCCATTGAAATGATCGGGATGAATATTAATAATTCCGCCTATGCTGTAAAAGATTAACAAAATTAATAAACCGATCACTAAAAAAATCTGAAAACTTCCGCTCTTTTTGCTTCCAAATAAATTTACTATACCGATTAAAATTGAGATGGCAATTGCTATTGGAATAATTGGAATGTTTGGAAAAAAAAGATCCAGGTAAGCGCCAATTCCTATTAAAGCAAAAGCAACTTTTAATAATAAAGCCAGCCAGGTTCCCAGGCCGCCGATGGTTCCAAATGCGGGGCCGAGGGTTCTATCCAAAAAATAATACATTCCTCCAGCGCGCGGCATTGCTGTTGCTAATTCGATAATACTGAATATTGCCGGGATCAATGGAATAGCAGCAATAATATATGCCAAAACAATTGCTTGCCCAGCTTGAATAGCTGCCAGCCCGGGGAGCAAAAATAATCCTCCGCTTAAAGTTGTACCGGTTGCAATGGCATAAACATCAAGCAGCTTTAATTCTTTCTTTAATGTTTTTGTTTTATTTAGTGACGGCATAAAAGATTTGAAGATTGTTAATTATTATGAAATTGCCTCGCCCAACAGAAAATGCAACAGTAAGTTAATATTTCAATTTGCAATGTCAAAATAATTAAACAACATGATTAGTTACATTAAAAAGTTCATTTGAATTCTTTAAATGAACAAACCTTTGAGGTTTATGTCTAATAAGCTATTTTTTATTGAGTATTATATAACAAAAAATTAAAAACCTCGAAGTTATTCCGTTTAAAGTCAATCTAAAATTGACAAGTAAAGCAGAACAAAATAGAGCATAATATCATGCTCTAAAAAAATATTTTTAGTTCTTTGACATATTGTTTTTGACGTAATGAAAAATATTTATTAAGTTTTCTGAACAAAAGAGTGAGAGTCTGATCCCGTATTTAATGATGTTATTTCATTTTGGGACTTCTCTTGCTCTTTTCTTTTTCTATACTGTCTGCTTGATATAGGTGCATCTGAATCAACTGGCTGATAACGTCTGAGTTTGTTGGTTACCTTTTTCTCCGGTTGATTATTCTTCAGCATTTTCTTTGAGTTAGCCCGGTCCTTTTCAGCATTGAAATGCTCATTATTATTAAGCATGCCATACACAATTCTTAGTATCTTATGCATGCATGCAACGATAGCTTTCTTTTTTTTCATTCCTTTTTGAAGATGACGCGCATAAACTTCTTTTATAAGAGGATTATCTCTCAGGGCAGTCAAAGCTACATTATAAAGAATGTTTCTTGCTTCTTTACTTCCTTGCTTGCTTACATGCCACCCGGATTTTCCGTCACCGCTTTCTTTCCATACAGGATGAAGCCCAAAGAAAGAAGCTATTTTCTTGGTGCTGCTAAACTTATCAATTGATACTATCTGAAGCAGCAGGCCAACAGCTGAGTAATCACCAATTCCTTTGAAGCTTTTTAATATTTCTATTTCCGGCAGATTACAGTTATCAGCAATAATTTTTGACTGCTTATCTATCAGCTTGCTTAGATGAATAATTTGTTTTACAAGTGAACTTACCAACTGCCCGGTTATATTATCTGTTGCTGAAGCCACAGAACTCTTAGCACTATCTATCAGGCTTATAGCTCGTGTTTCCTTCAGATAAGGTATTGATGATAAAGCTGCTAATCTTGCTTTAGCCAAATGCTTTGCGGTTGGGTAATTCATGATAACCCTCAATAACCAATTCGGATATCCATACTTGGTGTATCTCAACAATTCCGGGTTGGCATTGTATAGATTAGACTCAAGCTGGTTAAATAGTTGAGTCCTTTGCTTGGTAAGCATTCTTACATATTTCCATTGTCTTCTTAGTGAAGAAAACTTATCACCGTTCTTAAAGACAATCTTGTCTTTATAGTTAATGATATACTCAGCAATATTCCGGGCAGAGTTTTTGTCGGTTATTACCCTTCTCATTGTAGCTTTGCCGCTATGGTGGGTTCCTTTAGGATTTATCCTTGCAACAGATATATCCAGTCTATCCTGGAGTTCCCAAAGACTTTCAAACCAATTATTTTCATAACCACCGGTTGATTCTACTCCGGCAAATATTTTACAGTCTGGATGCTTTGAAGCAAATTCAATAAGAATGCTGTTAAGCAGGTAGTGCCCTTTGGATGTATCATCAAGCTGAAAGCTCTTTAAGACTGTAGTTTTATTTTCATCAAGAATGATAAAATCACAATAGCCTTTGCTTACATCGCCGCCTAAATAAAATTTATTCATATAAAACCCTAAATTATTTTTTATAAAAAATGTCAGGCAACATCACCCTTGTCAAATACAGCATCTCCGTTTGAATAAGCGGGTGCTAAGTTATTCCAAGATTTTAACCTGACGGAAGGAAGAAACTTCGAGACAGGCTCATGGCCTAAGGTTTTTACCTTCTACTTCCGTAAGGAAATATTTTTTTTCATTATGTCAAAGAACCGTATGTTTTTTATCTAACTTTAAACTTACAAGGTTTTAACGATTTACATATACGATTATTTTTGTTTTAAATGAAAGAACCGTTAAGTCTTTCTAATTTAAATTTTGATATAGATCAAATGTAAAAAATTTAAATTGTTTTTTAGTAAGTATAGTATTACATTTTTGTTGCCTGATTCATTAATTTAATACCACTTTTAGTGAATCACTTGAAGCCCGGGAACCCTCCCCCGGGCTTCTTTTTTTATTATTTATTTTTACACTGCTATAGAATATTTAATAATAATAATTTACTTTTATTTTTAGTTATAAATTGTGTAAATAGCATTATTAAAAATTGAAAACTTTAAGAGGTTCGCAATGCAAGAAATAAAAGTTGAAAAAGTAAAAAGAACTGAAAAAATAACCATCCCTCAAAACCCGGGGTTTGGAAAACTTTTTACCGATCATGTTTTTGAAATGGATTACGCTCCCAATACGGGATGGCACAATGCAAGAATTAAACCGCTTGAAAATTTACAAATTCACCCGGCAACAATGTTCATTCATTACGGACAGGCAATATTTGAAGGAATAAAAGCCTTTAAAACTGCTGAAGGTGAACCCGCTATTTTCAGGCCTGAAAAAAATGTAGAAAGATTTAATAACTCTGCAAAAAGATTATGCATGCCTGAAATTGATGAAGAATTTTTTATGAAAGCTTTAACGGAATTAATTTCCGTTGAAAGAGATTGGATTCCTGAGCGTGAAGGTGAATCTTTATATATTCGTCCTTTCATGTATGCTTCAGATCCATTTCTTGGTGTACGCCCATCAATGACTTATAAGATGATTATACTTTTATCTCCTGTAGGAGCATATTATCCGGAAGGATTCAAGCCTGTCAAAATTCTAATTCAGGATGATTATGTAAGAGCAGTTCGCAAAGGAATCGGAGAATGCAAAACAGCGGGCAATTATGCGGGAAGTTTACTTGCTGCTGAAGAAGCGAAGAAACGAGGATTTACACAAGTGCTTTGGCTGGATGCAATTGAACAAAAGTATATCGAAGAAGTCGGCACAATGAATATTTTTGTTAGATTTAAAAATGAAGTTGCTACACCGCAATTAAGCGGCAGCATTCTTCGAGGAGTAACCCGTGATTCGGTTATTCAAATATTAAAAGATTGGGAAGAGAATGTGACTGAAAGATTAATTAGCGTTGATGAAATAGTAGAAGAATATAAAAAAGGAAATGTGCTGGAAATTTTTGGAACCGGAACAGCAGCAATTATTTCTGCTGTAGGCTGGTTGCAGTATAAAGATTTTGAAATGGTTATTAATAACGGTGAAGCCGGAGAGTTAGCATTAAAACTATTTAATGAAATTACAGCAATCCAAACCGGGAAAACAGAAGATACACATAACTGGCTTACTCACATTGACAAAAAAAGTGTTGAAGTTTAATTAAGTAGAGACGCTTCGGTGAAGCGTCTTTAACTTTAAACCCTATATTTAGCTATTACTATTTAATTTGATATTACAATTCAGACGCCTCACCCACATTGTGGGTAGGCGTCTCTACAATTACTTTGAAAGCTTTCCAATATTTCTTAATCATCGAACCTAATTAATTATGTAAAAATGATAGATAATATGGCAACAACAAATAAAACGAATCGTGATTATAATACAATAAGTCCTTCAGCAAAATCGTTATTATTAATGAAAGGCTTGACAAATATACCGTTTGCAAAAGAAGCAGCACAGTTATTAATAAATCAAGATAAATATGAGCCGGATTTGAGTGATAAAGATTATACTTTCTGGGCTAGAGTAGTTCATTTTGAAAACAGGTATTGGAGTATTAACCAATTATTATCGGAACTTTCTGCTAAAAATATTTTGGAATTATCATCCGGTTTTTCTTTCCGCGGTTTGGATATGATTAAGCAGAATGAATGTCATTATATCGACACTGACTTGCCTGATTTGATTTCACAGAAACAAAGTTTTGTTAATGCATTAAAAAATGATAAAAATAATTTTAAGGGTAAACTAGAAATTCTTCCTTTGAATGCTCTTGATGAAAAACAATTTGAAGAAACAGTTAATCGCTTCCCGGATGGCGATATAGTAATTGTTAATGAAGGTTTGTTAATGTATCTAAGCGATGATGAAAAGTTGAAGGTTTGCAGTAATATTCGGAATGTTCTAAAAAAAAGAGGAGGTTATTGGATAACTGCTGATATTTATATCACGACAAATAAAAGTGATTTCAAAGTTACGATGGATGATGAGCAAAAGAAATTTTTTGAACAGCATAATATTGAAGAAAATAAATTTGAAGATTTTGAGTCGGCTGAAAAATTTTTTCTTAATGCTGGATTAGAACCTGATAAAATTGCAGAAGTTGACCGCTCTAAATTAAGTGCAATAAAATATTTAATAGAGAGTGCAACACCAGAACAATTAATTAAAATAAGGAGTTCCGGAAAAATTCAAGCTACCTGGCGGTTGCATGCTGTTGACTAATATATTTAAACGAATAAAATTAAAATGAATATTCAAAGAGCATATAATAATTGGTCTGATACTTACGATGAAGATGAAAATCTTACCCGCGATCTTGATAAAATTGTAACGAAAAAAAATCTTGGCGATTTAAAATTTAAATCAATTTTAGAAATTGGATGCGGGACGGGAAAAAATACCAATTTATTTTCGCAAATTTCTGAAAGCGTTATTGCGTTAGATTTTTCCGAAGGAATGATTAACAAAGCGAGGGAAAAAATACAAGCGAACAATGTAACATTCATCTTTTCTGATATTACAAAGAAATGGCCGGATGAAATTCCATTAGTGGATTTAGTTGCCTGCAATTTGATTTTAGAACATATCGAATATTTAAATTTCATCTTTACCGAAGCATCAAAAAAATTGGTTAATGGCGGGAAATTTTATATAAGTGAATTACATCCTTTCAGGCAATATCAAGGAAAGAAAGCTCGATTTGAAAGGGAAGGAGAGACAACTCATATTAATGCATTCATTCATAACATTTCTGATTTTATTAATTCTGCGGATTCAAATAATTTTAAACTATTGAAGTTGAAAGAATGGTGGCATGAAGATGATGAAAATAAAACGCCAAGATTAATTACTTTCTTATTTAAGAAATAAAACAATAGACCACGGATTTTACGGATTAGACGGATTTTCTCTGATCTGCGGTAATCAGTCACATCGGTGCTATCTGTGTTTTATTGAATTTAAATTTCACTAATAGAAATCAGTTATAAAACTAATTATATTATTTGTATCAATTTAAAAATTAATGTGAGGGGGTTATGAAAAACATTTTACACAATTCAGCTTTAATAAAAATTCTTATTGTTATTTTCTCAGTTACACTTTTAAGCGGCTGCGCTGATGCTATCCCAATTCAATATTCAAAAGATATTGAACCGGTTGGTTTTTGGTATGGGTTATGGCATGGATTAATTGCGCCTGTCAGTTTTATAATTTCACTTTTCAGTGACAATGTTGCAATATATGCTGTTTACAACAATGGCGGCTGGTATAACTTCGGTTATTTATTTGGATTGAGCATAATACTTGGCGGCAGTTCAAAAGCATCTAATAAGAAGAGTAAATAAGTTTTATATAAAACGAAAAAAATCATTAACATTTTAATCAAGTATTGTTAACAAGTATTTTAATTTAATAAAGTAACGTTATGGATAATAGATTAAAAGAAATAATCTGGAGCCAATTTGGTGCAGCAATCGATATGCTTGAAAACGCAGTGAGACTTTGTCCCGACAATCTTTGGGGTGATCGGTCGCATCAGACAGAATTTTGGTATTTGGTTTATCACACTTTGTTCTGGCTGGATTTTTATTTAACCGCAACCGGAGACAAATTTGTTCCGCCATCACCACTTACTTTAACAGAACTTGACCCGGATGGAATTTTGCCTGAAAGAGTTTATACAAAAGATGAGATGCTTAAATATTTAAAATATGGCAAAAAGAAATGTAAGGAAATAATAAAATCTTTAGATGAAGAAAAATCTAAAGAGCGGTTTGTATATGGTTCAATAAACCTAAATTTTGTAGAACTGCTTTTTTATAATATGAGGCATGTTCAGCATCATACTGCACAATTGAATTTAATACTTCGTCAAAAAATTGATGACGCACCAGGATGGGTTAAACAAGCGAAGGAAAAGATGTTATAATTTGCTTTCAAATTATTTGATTTTCTGCATTTGATTCATTTCATCAACCCCGGTTATACAGACTCCTAAATCTTTAAGTATTCCGTCTTCAATTTTGTATATCCAGCCGTGAACTGTTAATTCCTGTTTGGCTTGCCAGGCTTTTTGTACTACTGTGGTGTGGCAAACATTTGCAACTTGTTCAACAACATTGAACTCACAAAGCAAGTTTAATTTATCTTTTTTATTTGGGAGGGCATCAATTTGGGTTTGATGATAACGATAAACATCTTTAATATTTTGCAGCCAGTTATCTATTAAACCATGGCCTTTATTTTCCATAGAAGCTTGAATGCCGCCGCAGCCGTAATGGCCGCACACTATGATGTGCTTTACTTTTAATACTTCAACAGCGTATTGAATTACAGATAGGCAATTTAAGTCGGTATGGACAACAACATTGGCGATATTTCTATGAACAAAAACTTCACCTGGAGGTAAATCAATAATTTGGTTTGCAGGAACACGGCTGTCGGAACAGCCTATCCATAAATATTGGGGTGATTGCTGTTTGGAGAGATTTAAGAAAAAATCGGGATCGGATTCCTTTACTTTATCTGCCCATTTTTTATTTTGATCAAAAAGATTATTTAAGACTCGCATATCAGTTAGTATTTTTTAGAATATAAACATGGCTATTATACTAACTTTTGATTTAAAATTGAAAAAATTTTTTAGTGATTTTAAAAATTTAGGGACAACAAAAATTTAACTACATTTTCATTTCTAATATACATTTAAACTACGTAGAGACGCACAACGATGCGTCTCTACAACTACGTTTTTATTTTTAAAATTTTATTTGAGTTTGTGAAGGGGATGCAGATCTGCGTTCCCTACAGAAACAAAGCATTTTTAATCAAGCCCGGATTCGAGCAATGGACAATCTTTTATTTTTATGCTTCCATAATTTTCAGGTACCAGGCTAATTTTTAATTCGTTTTTATTTGATCCTTTTGCTGCACATTCCACATAATAGGATTTCCCTGCATTAGCTTTAAAGACTAATTGTGTAGAATCTGCCATTGCTAAATCAAGAAGGCCGGTAGCAAATAATTTAAATTGAATAAAAGATTTGATAACTACTTTTCCTTCATTAACCAGGTAGGGAAAATACCCGTTGTTCTCCAGTATACAGACTTCTTTATTATTACATGTCATTAGGAATTCTGAATTTACTTTGTCATTTGAACGAAAGAAATAAATTGCGCTTTGATGTTCGGGAATATTTGAAATTTTTTTAAATAACGGGCCCTGGCTTGATGAACAGCTAACTAAAAAAACTGAAAACAAAACTAAAATAATGAACCTAAATAAATGTTTTAAGCTGATCATATTTCTCTCCTTAACAATAATGAGTAATCCTTCGCCTTTTATATACAAATCAAATTTTAGAATTACCCAATGTGTTTAAATACTAAAAATTCAAGTGATATGAAACTGCTACTCCGCCTCTAGCGGTAGTTCCCAAATTAATATGTTTTAATAGCGAAGATGAATCTTTGCTATATACAGTATCCCAGCTATCAATAGAGGCTCCAATAAAATAACCGCCTAATGTTCCCAAGATAGTAAATACATAGATAGGCCAGGTTTGAATTGTTGTTTCTTCAATGTAGCCGGTACTTTTTGTTTCTTTTGTACCAAGGGCAACTACAACACCAAGAGTGATGCCTACTGCACCTCCGAGCCACATTCCGGCAGTCCCATAATTGCCGTTATACTGCTGCACTTCATTAACCTGCCCTAAATGAAGCACATTTCTTACTTCTGAATTTTCTTTATAGTATTCCAACGAGTCTTTTGAAAAAACTATGTACTGGCCGTCCAAAATTTGGTTATCCGTAGTAAAAATTTTACCCTGGTTAACTGCTGTTCCTTCCATATTTTGCTGGGCAAACACAGGGGCAAAAAATGCAATGACGAGTAGAATAATTGTTACGATTCTCATATTGAGCCTCCCTTAAGATATTGATATGTTATTTGATTATAGATTACAGTTAGAAATAATCTTCTGTAATAATTAATTGCATAGTTTTATAGATAGGCAGTACATTAATACTTAAAAATATTAACAATCAATTCTTCCATTGTTATTAAACGGAAGAATTAATTTATGATAGTGTATAATTTAGAAATGGAATTTATTACTTGTACTCAGGCTGTATAAAAGCCTGGATGTAAGTTTAAGGTGTGCAAAAAAAAGAGTAACCCTGTGCGGCTATGACGAAATTAAATTAATTATCGTCACGATAAAAGTTGATTTAATCACAACTTCGTAAAGTCACTTACATGACTACGCTTAGAATTTGGAATTAAATATTTCCCGGGAAAGATATATTTAGATGACTCGCCCTAATTACAATTGCCCTGCATAAGTTATAAATTTTTCAATGGCAAATTAAACTAATATGAATACATGTGCAATGATAATTATTACAATATCTCCGGTTGTACAGAATTACAAAGAAAGGGTGTGTTTAATTTTAGAAATGAGGGAATCCCATACTTTTTTTAACTAAAGCTAATTTTTAAAATTTAAATGTAGAAAATCCGTAATTCAAAAATTAAGGCTTGTAAATAAGATTAGACTCGATTGACTTACTAAATGTGTTTAGGAAATAATTATTTTTGTTTGACGTTAAATCAGGAGCTATTTCAATTACAGAGTTTATAAATTTATCCGGGTTTATCGGTTTAAGGAAAAATTCTGAATTAATGAATGACTTAAGTTTTTTTATTAGCTCAGGAATAAAAATAGAACTAATTACAGCAATCGGTAATTCAGGTTTATATTCATATAATTCATTAAGTATATTTATCGAAATCTCTTCATCTAATAGTGCTACATCAATCACAATAAAATCCGGTTCGAACCTTTTCAAAGTTGGTATAATTTCAAACGTGTTATTTATATGAGCAACATTTTCAATATTGATTTTTGCGAAAATGTTTTTATAATACTGTGAAGTAATTCTTTCCGCTTCAATTATCAATACAAATGGCTTTATCATCGCAGTCAATAAAAAATATAAAACAAAATGCTTTTTTAATGTGTAAATTATTTAGAAATTATTAAGTGATGTATTGCATCAACCTCAATAATAATTTATAAAGAACTAGCTGTAACTTGCTCTGCTAATAATTTATAAATGCTGCCGGCAAATTGAATAACATCTAGCGGCTTAACAAAAGAGTCTGCTTTTGAATTTGTTCTTAACTTTCTATTAATTTCTAAATTAAGAGAAGTGCTTATAACTATAAATGGAATCTTATTTTCAAATTCTTCCAGATTTTCAAGAATTTTTATTGCCCTTGATTCATCTTTTCCAACAACATCAATAATAATTAGGTTAGGATTTAGCTGCGTAGTTGTGGGATGAACATCAAAAAGATTATTTATTACTGTAATATTATCAATATTAAGCCTGGCTAAAATTTTTTTATAGAAAGGAGATGTGTCTTTTTCTTCTTCAATTAATAATATAGATGCTTCTTTCAACATTTCTTTTGCAAAAATTTAATAATTAATAATAAAAGTTATTCATATATGCCGTCTAATTTTCCAAATCATTATTAAGATATTTAATATTGGGTGTAAGCAAAAAATTAAAACGACTCCTTTTAATTGCAGCGAAACAAGAACACAATTTTAAATAATTGAACTTACACCCAATTAATCTTTCTATATAATAATTACGCTACTTAATTATCGTAAAAGTGTTGAAATTGTTTATAGTAGTCGGATGAGGAGATAAAGAAAATATTAATATCGCAAATTAAAATGAAATGGATAAATTTAAATATTCGATAATATCCATTCTTCTGCTGCTTCAAATGAAAAGAAAGGCTTTGTTGTATAACCATTATCTTTTGATTTGAATAGCATTAGCACTGCAACGTCTCTTGGGTTTTCACTTATGATACCGATTTTTCTTCCCTGGAATATTTCAACATGATTTTGATAGTAATCAGCAATTTTACTATATAATTTTATTTCAAAATCAAAAGTTGCTTTACGGTAATCCAGGATAAATCCAACGGTTTCATTCGGAATTATTTTATTAATAATGGCATAGTCCCATGAAGCATAAATCTCTTCAAGTGAGATTAATCCAAAATAGTCTTTGTATAAAATGCCGGTTGAATTTTCAAAAGAATATTTAAACTTTTCCTTTACAAGCAAAGGATTAAGATTAGTATTTAACGAGTTATTTCCTGATTCAGTCACTTTTTCATTCCTTGGTCAATTCAGCATTATTAGATAAAGGATATTTTCTCTTAATTTCCAAGTATATAGCAAACTTTGCTTTATTTTAAAATTTAAAAAGTAAGCAAATAGCCATAACCTCATTATCGGACAAATTATTAAATAGTTAACAATATTAAATGGAATTTAAAAATTCTTCCAATTCATTTTAATGGTAATTACTAGATGTAAACAATCTTGTTTAAGTCTAAGTTTAAATTGGTTTCCCGGAAAGTAAAATAACAAGAGGTTTTATTAGAGAAGGCCATTAATAATTCACTTTTAATACTTTCTTCAGCTATAATTAAATTATTTATAATTCCATGTTTATTATATAAAATTATAGCGCCAGGTGATTCAGGGGCCATCTTTTCAATATTCTTTAAAGTTAGTTTGGTTTTAATTGTAAGCGAACCGTATGTCATTTGATCCTCCCCGTTAATAGCGGTTATTAATTATTGTTAATTAACAATTAAAATTAAGTTATAAAATATTTAAATGCTACAAAAATTTTAGCTGTGGTTAATTTAAAAAAAATATGCATACAAACTTTTTTTTGATTTAAGAAATTCGTTTTGTTATTGATGGCGCAATAAAATTGTGTGAAAGGTTTGATAAAACAATAGTTTTCTTGAGGAGTAGTTAAACTTAGAGTGAAAATATCCGGCAATCCCTTAACATATTAGAGTGATTTACGAATAATCTTATATTAAGTAAAAATATGGATGAGAATCAATTTGAGATTTTTAAGAATGATATTATCTCATATAATTATATTTAGTAACAGGGAAATAACTATTAAGTGAAAAATTATATTTTTGTGATAGCCAGGTAGTATCTTTTCTATTGAACCAATCACTATATTCTACTTTTACTAAAAAATAAATTTGTAATCTCCTTTAATTAATGGAAAGACATCCATTTTACTAATATTATAAGGAACAATGTTTATTGATGACTTAGGCCCATTTTTATATAACATAAGATGTGTCCATAATTTTCTACTTTCACCAATGGTTAAAGACTCTGTCTCGTCTTTTTGCTTTTTCTGATTGATGAATTGTTGAATATAATTTCTGCATGCAGATAAATCGATATTTTTTCCCATAACTAATAAAGAATATGAAACTAGGTTGAGGGCTGGAGTATTTCCCCTATGAACAATATCATAATAAACAGAATCACTAAAAGGAGAAATGTTAGATACAGATACATAAGCTCTGTTACCTAATTCCATTGTTTCTTCGGCTAGCATAAGACTTTTTTTAGTTGAAACATTAGATGAATCAGCCCACATGAGACTTTCATCAATTCTGGAAATTTGTTGTTCCCCAAAATAAATGAATGCAAATACCATGATTATGTTAGTGAGCAATAAAAAAATTTGAATCTTTTCTCCTGTATGAGTTATTTCCCACCAGACATGAATTAAACCTCTTTTCTTATTAACAGATTTTATTATGGCTTCTTTATTCCATTTCTTTTTTTTTAAAATACCCATAGTAAATCACAGCTCTATTTATGGTTAATTTAATAAATTTTGACTTAAATTAATTAAAACAAATCCATAATAAATAAGATAATTTTTTTAAATCTGAACCGGGTGCAATACTAACAGAAACATATGGAAGTTTTCAGGCAATTAAGTAGCCCTTTCTGTTAGCAATTGTATCCAAAATAAATTTTAAAAAAGCAAAGCGGGTTCTATAAAAATAGATATTTTATTAACATTCTCGGAACTTGAGATGAAAATAAAATCTATAATTAATTACACCCATAATTATTAATTATAAATGAATGTTTTCTTAAATAGGATTATGGAATTATTTTTTCGCTAAAATAACCCGAGTGATACCCTTTTGCAATAAGTTCTAAAAAAGTAATAATGGATAAGTTACACAAATTTTTATTAAGTTAGGATTTATGAATCGTTTCTGAGATTTCCACCAAACGCCAGTCAGAATAACAAAAATTAATTAATTTTCTCTTGACAAGTGAACATATGTTCACTATAATTGTAGTGAACATTTGACCACTATTTGAAAGTAAATTAATAAATGAAAAATCAAACCACAGAACGCCAGGAAGAAATACTTAATTTCATTCAGCAGTATACTGGAGAGAATGGTTTTCCTCCTACTCTTCGTGAAATTGGAAAACAGTTTGGAATTTCTTCCACATTTGGAGTTAAGCGTCACCTGGATGCATTGGTTAAAAAAGGTTATTTGAATATTGAAAGTAATTCCAGTCGTGCAATTAGTTTTGTTAAAAGCAATACTGTTGATAAGGAAGTTGTTCTTGAAAGGAATGATCTCTTTACAAAAATACCGGTCATCGGTAGAGTTGCTGCCGGTACACCTATTACAGCGATTGAAAACATAGAAGGAAATATAGTGGTTGATTCTTCTTTCATCAAAAAAACGCAGGATTCATTTGCCTTAAAAGTCAAAGGTGATAGTATGATTAATGCTGGAATTTTTGAGGGTGATGTTGTAATAGTTTCACCCACTGCAGAAGCTTTTAACGGGCAGACAGTGGTTGCGATGATTGATGATGAAGTTACTGTAAAAGTGTTTCAGAAAAAAAATAATAAAATATTGTTGATTCCTGAAAATGATAAGTATAAACCCATTGAAGTTGAAAAGACTAAAGACTTCAAGCTCGTGGGAAAGGTTGTCGGTCTAGTTAGAAGATTTAATTAAACGGAGTAAATAATGAAAACAGATATTTTTTCCTCGGCAATAAGCAGCAGAAATTCAATCAGATTTTTATACAGCTTAGATGAAGTAACAATTGACCCTTATTATATATCTCGTGAAAAGAACGGTAAAAAAGTTATTTATGGTAAAGTTAGGAATTCAAGCGAAGTAAAGAAATTTGAATTCGATAAAATAGTTAACATCAAGATATTGGGCAGAGATAGATTTTCTCCTGTTATCCCGATTATATCTTTGGTTAACTGAGAAAAGGACGGTGAAGAAATGGATTCAATAAGAAGAAGATATATCGATTTATTAGTGGAAGAATTTTGGAAACAAGGCTACTTAACTGTAAGCCGTAAATACGGAACTTATTTACCTGAACCTGCGAAGGTTGGCGAATTTGATGTGGATATTATTGCACGGTATAAAAAGAATTATGCTATCGGAATAACACTTTCCGAAGAAGATTTAAATGATCCCAACTTGATAAATAAAATAAAATTTCTTGCTACCAGGCAGACAAAATTTACAAATAAAAAAGTTATGCTTTTTATAGGGGTTGAATCTGAATTTTATAAGAATGCAAAAACTCTAATAGAATTGTTTGAGCATGATATAAAGAAGAATATCAAGTTGTTTCAGATAGTGGAGAAAGCAATGCCTTCTGTGCGCAGACATGGAAATAGAGATAAAATATTATTTTCATAAAAACAAATAATTGAAAATAAGACACAAATGACACGGATTTGCTTATTGCAAAACAATTCCGTGTCATTTTTTTTCTTCTTTTTTACCTTTCTTAATTTAATTTTCCTATATAAATTTTTGCTGTAAATTATTTATGTCTTTAAGTAATTCTACAGTAGAGGACTTACCTTGACATTAAATAGTATGACAGTTAATTTTACACGCTTTATCAATTTTAGGACAGAATTTGGGAAAAGTACATTCGGAATCGGATGAAAAGCTCCAGCAGGAACTGAAAAAATCTGGAGAAATTCCCGTACATATTGCGATTATAATGGATGGCAACGGAAGATGGGCACGCAAAAGAGGCCTTCCGAGGGCTGCAGGTCATAAAATAGGTGTTGATTCTGTAAAAGATATTGTAAAAGCTTGTGCTCAAATTGGTGTTAAGCATTTAACTTTATATACCTTTTCGACTGAAAACTGGAAAAGGCCAAAAGATGAAGTGTCAACTTTAATGAGGCTTCTGGTAAGCAGCTTAAGAAAAGAATCGGATGAATTAGATGAGAATGATGTTAAATTAACTACAATCGGGGACGTTCAAACTCTTCCTAATGAAGTTCAAAAAGAATTAAATGATGCTGTAGAAAGAACTAAGAATAATAAAACCATGAATTTGAATTTGGCATTAAGTTACAGCGGCAGGTGGGAGCTTTTGGAAGCGATTAAAAAAATTGCAGAAGAAACAGAAGAAGGTAAATTGAAAGTTAATGACATCAGTGAAAAATGTATATCAAATCATCTTACAACTAAAAATATCCCCGACCCGGATTTAGTTATTAGAACAAGCGGTGAATTTAGAGTAAGCAACTTTCTTCTTTGGCAAATTGCTTACTCTGAGTTTTTTATTACAGATGAACTATGGCCGGATTTCAGAAGAAAAAATTTGTATGTAGCGATTAGAAGTTTTCAAAAACGTGAGCGGAGATTCGGTAAAGTGAGCGAGCAACTTAAAAAGGAAACAAAGGCTTAAATAATGGTGAATACTCTTCGTAATAATGTAATGAAATTACTGATACTTTTCTTGATTTTAAGTACAGTTTCATTTTCACAAACAAACAGCACTCTTTACAAAATTTTAGGTATTTCTGTTGAAGGAAATAAATCGGCTGATGTTAATACTATTATTGCCAGCAGTGGATTGAAAGTTGGAGACGAAATTAAAATTCCTGGCGACCAAACATTAAATGCTATTAAACAGTTATATGTTCTGGACATTTTTTCTGATATTGAAATTTTAAAAGATAAGCAGGTTGGAAATGGGATGTTCATAACGATAAAAGTTAAAGAATATCCGCGTTATGAAAAATATGTGGCTGAAGGAAATGACGATTTAAGTGATGACGATATTGAGAAAAAAGTTACTTTAATTAGAGGACAAATTTTAAAGCCCCAGGATCTTCAAACTATAAAAAACAGCATGATGAATGAGTATGAAAAAGATGGATATTTGAATGCTGTAATTAATATTAAAGAATTTGTCTACAGTTCAGCAGATACTACAGAAGATGCCATAAATGTTACCTGGAAAAACAAAGCTGATTCTACCGAAGAGTACGCAACCGAATATGACCGCGATAATATTACATATAGTAATTTAATTAATAAAATAAAAGATAGAATCCTGGTTAAGTTTGAGATTGATGAGGGTGATAAAGTTAAAGTTCGAACAATTGAATTTACAGGCAACAAAGCATTTGATCAAGGTGATTTAAGAGGTGCACTGGATAATACTGAAGAAGCAAAATGGTGGAAGTTTTGGAGCAGCGCAAAATTTAATCCCGAAAAATTTGAAGAGGATAAAAAGGGACTAAAAGATTTCTATGAAGAGCATGGATATAGAGATGCAGAAGTCGTTTCTGACTCTTTAATTTATTCCAATGATAAAAAAGATCTTAAAATTATTATCAATGTTTATGAAGGGCCTCAATATAAAGTTAGAAATATTACCTGGGATGGTAATACAGTTTACCCTGATAAAGTTTTAGATGAGAGATTGGATTTTAAAAAAGGTGATATTTTTAACTACAAAAAGTTCGAGCAAAATCTTCACGGTAATGAGAGCCAGTCTTCAGTTTCTGAATTGTATCAGAATAACGGTTATCTAACTTTTAATTTACAAACTACGGAAACTAAAGTTGATGATGATTCGATAGATTTAAATATAAGAGTTGAAGAAAGAAACCAATTTAAAATTGGGCAGGTTAATATTATTGGAAACTCAAAGACAATGGATAAAGTAATTAGACGAGAATTGTATACAGTTCCCGGAGATTACTTTAATAGGTCATTGCTGCTAAGAAGTGTTCAGCAGTTAGCTAATCTTCAATACTTTAACGCAGAAAAATTGTATGGCCCGGAAGGTTTAAATTATAATTTAGCAAACGACAGCACCGTAGATGTTACTTTCAATGTTGAAGAAAAATCAAGCGATTACTTAAATGCTTCTGTTGGCTACAGCGGGGCTTATGGCTTCAGCGGTGCAATTGGTGTTACTCTTTCAAACTTTTCTCTTGCCAAACCCTTCTCTTTAGGAGGTGGACAGATTTTAAGCTTTAACTGGCAGTTCGGTGTAGGAAACTATTATAGAACTTTTACATTAGGTTTTACAGAACCCTGGTTTATGAATACACCTACTTTAGTAGGCGCAGAAGTATTTGATACACGCCAGCAATATTATTATGACTTAAGTCAATATGGTGGAACATTAAGGTTGGGAAGAAGGTTAAAGTGGCCGGATGATTTCTTTAATGTTCAGGGTTTTTTCAGGTATCAGCATAACGATGTTTTATACGGTGGTGGTTATTACGCAGAAGGTAAAACTAATCAATTCACTCTTGGAGCAACAATCGCACGAAAAGATATTGATAACCCTATTTTTCCAGCTAGAGGATCGAATGTAGAACTTGATGCACAGATATCCGGCGGGCCTTTTCTGCCTGGTGACATTAATTACTTTAAGATTGATTTTACTAACGAGTGGTATAAAAGTTTATTTAATACAAACAGGTTAGTGCTTTATACAGGGTCTTTCCTTGGTTATTTGAGAGAATTGGATGAAGCAACAAAAACGCGAATTAATCCTTACGAAAAATACTTTATGGGCGGTAATGGATTAGTTATAGCTACAACTCCATTAAGAGGATATGATGATCGCAGCATAGGCCCAACGGATGCTGCTGGAAATGCGATCGGTGGAAGAGTTATGGCAAGATTCACGACAGAATTAAGATTAGCAGTTACACTTGAACCTATTCCACTTTATTTGTTAACTTTTGCAGAAGCCGGTAATGTTTTTGATAGTTTCGAGTCTTCGGACATTTTTAATTTAAGACGCTCGGCTGGTGTAGGTGCTAGAATACTAATTAACCCTATTGGATTAATTGGGTTTGATTTAGGATATGGATTTGATAGAGAAGCCGTCAACGGACAAAAACCGTCATGGCTTTTCCATTTTCAATTTGGTAAAGGATTCTAATATTTTCTTTAATAATAAATTACAGAGGTAATAATAGTGAAAAAATATCTATTAGTTCTTGCTGCTTTTTTATTTGCAGCCGTTCTATTACAAGCACAGACACAACAAAAATTAGGTTACGTTGATTCTCAAGTAATCTTAACTCAATTTCCAGAAGCAATTAAAGCTCAAGGTGATCTTGATGCATTAACCAATAAATGGTCTAATCAGCTTGACAGTATGACTCAAGCATATCAAGGTGCATTGAATGATTATAAGAAACAAGAAAACACAATGCCTGAAGATAAAAAATTAAGTGCACAGCAGACAATCATTCAGCAAGAACAGAGCATAAGAGATTTCCAAAAACAAAAATTTGCTCAGCAGACAGGCGAGATTTATAAAAAGCAGGATGAGATTTTTAGTCCTGTAAAGAAAAAAATCTATAAAGCTATTGCGGAAGTAGCTAAAGAAGAAAAGATGCAGTTTGTATTTGATAAAAGCGGTGATATAATTTTATTATACGCAGACACAGCTTTTGATATTACTTATAAAGTTCTTGATAAGTTAAACAGAGGCAAATAGACACTTAGGTTTTAAAGTTGTTTATAGGTTCTCTTATTAATTTGAGGGAACCGTATTTTTTTATGAGGGTATTATTGATTTTTTTTACCATATAATTATTTAAGTTTTAGTACAGATAATTGGAGATGAAATGAAAAAAATAATATTGTCCCTCGTTATTTTTTTGATATTATTTAGCGGGTTTTCTTTTGCCCAGCTAAAAATTGGTTACGTTGATTCCGATGCAATAATGGATAATCTACCCGATGCACAGGATGCAAAACAAAAGTTAAATGAACTTGTTCAGGAGTGGCAGACTGAATTATCCAATCTTGAAAGTAAATGGAAAACTAAGTATGACGATTATGATAAAAGAAAACTTATCATGACCGATCAAACCAGGGCGGAAACGGAAGCAGATCTTGTTAAGCTTGAACAGGCAGTTACTGATTACCGGGAAAAAAAATTTGGAACCAATGGCGAAGTTTTCCAGAAGCAGGATGAATTGATGAAACCAGTACAGAACAAAGTTTTTAATGCCATCCAGGAAGTTGCAAAAGAAGAAGATCTTGATTTTGTTTTTGATAAAAGCGGTGATGTAATGCTGCTTTATGCTAAGGACGAATATGATATTACGCCAAAAGTAATGGATAAATTAAAATTATAATAAGATTATTTGATGAAGATTTTATTAAAAGACATTGCGGATTTTGTAAGTGGAAAAGTTTTTGGAAATGAAAATTTAGAAATAATAAAACCAGGCAAGATTGAAGAAGCTGTGCCGGGCGATATTACTTTTCTGTATCTTCCTTCATATCAAAAATATTTCACTTCTACAAAAGCCTCTGCTGTTTTAGTTAAGGCCGGTTTCAATAAGACAAGAGACGACATTTCCTATATTGAAGTTAATGATCCTTCAAAAGCTTTTTACCAAGTTGTAATAAAATATTTCTCTCCCGAATTTAAATTAGAAGGAATAGATAAGTCTGCTTTTATTCATCCTTCAGCAGTAATCGGGAAAAATGTTTCGATAGGAAAAAATGTTGTTATATCTGAAGGCTGTAAGATAGGAAACAACGTAAAACTTTTTCACAATACTGTTTTGCTTAATGATGTAGAAATTGGAGAGGACACTTTAATATTTCAAAATGTTAGTGTAAGAGAAGAATGTAAAATAGGAAAGCGAGTTATTATTCATCCAAATACTGTGATTGGCTCAGATGGTTTTGGGTTCTTTACAGATGAAAAAGGTGTCTACCATAAAATCCCTCAAATAGGAAATGTAGTAATAGAGGATGATGTTGAATTAGGTTCAAATGTTTCAGTTGATAGAGCTGCTTTAGGTTCAACAGTAATTAAGCGTGGAGTTAAAATAGATAATCTGGTTCAGATTGCTCACAATGTTCAGGTTGGCGAAGATACTGTTATTTCATCTCAATGCGGAATTTCGGGAAGCACAAAAATTGGCGCTCATTGTATTCTTCTTGGCCAGACAGGTTTGATTGGCCACATTGAAGTTGCAGACAATGTTATCTTAATTGCTCAATCTGGCGTATCTAAAGGTATTCCAAAACCCGGAAAATATTTTGGTTCACCTGCAAAAGAATTTAGTGTGGCGCTCCGGCAGGAAGCCCACATTAGAAACTTGCCTCAATATGCTGAAAAAATTAAGCTGCTTGAAGAGCAGGTTAAAGCTCTTCAGGAAGAATTAAAAATTAACAATGCTAAATGATTTCCTCTTTAATTGCTAATGTTTAATCATCCCATACCCTATCAGAACAGCAAGTGAATGATTGTATTTCATAACTCATCTTGCTATTTTGACATTCATTTTTATTCAAAAAAAGCAAAAGTATAATATAATTTGGGTTACAAGATGTTAGAGTTACAAAGAACTATAGCAAAGCCTGTTTCCTTGTCTGGAATTGGCTTGCACACCGGAACTTCATGTACAATGACCTTTAAACCTGCTAAAGAAAATTATGGGATTAGATTTGTTCGCACTGATCTTGGAGGTAATCCTGAAATAACTGCAGTAGCTGATAACGTAGTTGATATTTCAAGAGGAACTACACTTGGAATTGGAGAAGCGAAAGTTCATACCGTTGAACATGTTTTAGCAGCTGTAGTTGGGCTTCAAATTGATAACATAATAATTGAACTTGATGGAATAGAACCGCCGGTTATTGACGGGAGCGCTATTTCTTATGTGGAAAAATTAACCGAAGCAGGATTAGTTCAGCAGGATGCACCGAAAGATTATTTGATAATTGATGAAACAGTTGTCTTCCATGAAGATGAAAAGCAGATTGACATTGTAGCTTTACCGCTTGATGGATACAGAGTAACAGTTATGGTGGATTATCAAAATCCTGCTCTTGGCAGTCAGCATACCGGACTTTTTGATCTTGAAAAAGAATTTGTCACTGAATTTGCCCCTGCAAGAACTTTTTGTTTTTTAAGCGAAGTAGAAGAGCTGGCTGACAGCGGATTAATTAAAGGTGGTGATATAGATAACGCAGTTGTAATAATAGATAAAAAAGCAACTGATGAAGAGCTTGTAGCGCTAAAAAGTAAACTAAAAATTAAAAAAGATATTTCAATCGGTACAAATGGAATTTTAAATAACAAAGAGCTTCGATATAAAAATGAACCTGTCCGCCACAAACTTCTTGACTTGATCGGTGATCTTGCTTTAATTGGTGCTCCAATCAAAGCACAAATATTAGCTGCAAGGCCGGGGCATAGAGCGAATGTTGAATTTGCAAAACAAGTAAGAAAATTATATCAGCAGAAAAAGTTAGTAAAGAAATTTCAATTTGTTAAAAAAGAAGGTGTTGTTTTTGATACTGCTGCCATCCAAAGAATTTTGCCGCATAGGTATCCCTTTTTGTTAGTTGATAAAATAATTCATCTCGAATTAGATAAAAAAGTTATTGGTGTTAAATCAGTAACAATTAATGAACCTTTTTTCCAGGGCCATTTCCCAGGGCAGCCTGTTATGCCCGGTGTATTAATACTTGAAGCATTAGCTCAGGCTGGAGGTGCTTTACTTCTTAATTCATTTTTAAACCCGGAAGAAAAGCTCGTTTACTTTATGCAAATCAATAATGCAAAATTTAGAAAACCTGTAGTTCCAGGTGATCAGCTTTATCTCGAAATTGAATTGACTAATAAAAAAAGTAAAGTAATGGTGTTTACAGGTAAAGCTTATGTAGATAATAACCTTGTCGCTGAAGGGGAATTTATGGCGGGCATAGTTGACAGGGAAGTAAGCATAAAAGAACAAAAATAAAATTTTAAATGAATAATATTCATCCAACCGCAATTGTAAGTTCAAAAGCAAAACTGGGGGAGAATATAGTTGTCGGCCCCTATGCAATAATTGAAGATGATGTAGAAATTGGTAATGAGTGTTCAATTGGGCCTCATGCCTGTATTTATGATGGGGCGAGAATTTCAGACCGTGTAAAAATTTTTCAAGCTGCTTCAGTTTCAAATGTTCCCCAGGATTTAAAATTCAATAAAGAAAAATCATATCTTTACATTGACAGTGATACCACAATAAGAGAATGTGCAACATTACATCGAGGCACATCCGAAGGTGGTGCAACTCATGTTGGTAAAAATTGTCTGATAATGGCTTATGCACATATTGCCCATGATTGTGAAATTGGTGACGAAGTTATATTATCAAATGGGGTTCAAGTTGCCGGACATTCCACAATTGAACATCACGTCATTATAGGTGGGTTAACCGGTGTTCATCAGTTTTCTAAAATCGGACAGTATTCAATGGCTGGCGCCTGCAAATTAGTTTCATCAGATATTCCTCCGTACGTGCTTGCCAGTGGATATCCAATTCGATTTGCGGGGCTCAACTCAGTAGGTTTAAGAAGAAGAGGTTTTCCTAAAGAAGCTATTGCAACCTTGAAAGATATTTATAATATATTTTATAGTTCCGGTTTGACATTTTCTAAAGCAAAAGAAAAGATAGCTGAAAATTATAGAGATAATTTTTATGCTCAGAATGTTCTTGATTTTATAAATAAAAGCGATCGCGGTATAATCAGAAAATGAAATGGCATTTTATTGACGGTGGATTTAATGCAGGATCTTTCAATATGGATTTTGATACTAATCTTGCTAAAAATTACCTGCCTGACAATGTTTATTTCAGGCTTTATAGATGGAAACCATATTGTATTTCACTAGGGGCAAACCAAAGTTTTGATGAAATTAAATTAAGTAAAACTGCTGAAGATAATATTGGTGTAGTTAAGCGTCCCACCGGGGGGAGAGCCATTCTTCATGCTGAGGAACTTACTTACTCAGTTGTTATGCCTGTTGATTTTAATTTTTCGCCTAAAACAATTTATCATGAAATTAATAAAGCAATTTATAAATCGTTAAAAATTTACGACAATCGCTTAACAGAAATTGAGCTTGAAAAAAAGCAGGCTGACTTTTCATCTTTATATAAGAATCAAACTAACTCTATTTGTTTTGCAATTTCAGCAAAGGATGAAATAAATTATAACGGCCGGAAACTTGTAGGAAGTGCGCAAAGAAAAATGGGGAATGTAGTTTTACAACATGGTTCTATTTTGTGCGATGACAATCATAAAAAGATTGTTGATTATCTTAATTTAGATGAAGATAAATTAAAAGAAGTTAAAGAAAAATTGGATACGAATACAATTGATCTTAAATCAATCTTAAATGAGCCAATTGATTATGATAGACTTTTATCTTCATTATATGTAGGTTTTGAAAAATATTTTAATATTAAGATGGATCGCATTTCACAAGAAGAAATTTTTAATACAGAAAATATCATATAAAATACTATGAGCACCGAAAAGCAGATTAAAAGAATTACTACAAAGTCATTACAGCTTCTTAAAAAGAAAGGAATAAAGATCTCTGCACTTACAGCTTACGATTTTATAACAGCAAAGCTTCTTGACCAGGCCGGGATCGATGTTATACTTGTCGGAGATTCTTTAAGCAATGTTTTCCAGGGTAACGATACAACTCTTCCGGTTACAATGGATGAAATGATTTATCATACTAAAGCTGTTGCCAAAGGAGTAAATCGTGCGATGCTTGTTGTGGATATGCCTTTTATGTCTTACCAGCTAAGTGTTGATGAAGGATTTAGAAACGCCGGTAGAATTATGAAAGAAACTTACGCCGGTGCAGTAAAAATTGAAGGTGGTGAAAGAGTGGCGGATACAATAAAAAAAATCACTGCTGCCGGAATTCCAGTTATGGGCCATATAGGATTAACGCCGCAAAGTATTTATCAATTCGGGAGTTATCGTGAAAGAGGAAGAACAAAAGAAGAAGCTGAAGAAATTTTAAAAGATGCAAAAGTAATTGAAGAAGCCGGCGCATTTGCAATCGTTCTGGAAAAGATACCCGCTTCTTTGGGTAAACAAGTAACAGAATCAGTTTCCATTCCTACTATTGGAATTGGAGCAGGAGTTTATTGCGATGGGCAAATATTAGTTACTCCCGATATGCTTGGATTAAATGAAGATTTTCATCCCCGCTTTGTAAAAAATTATGGTAATCTTGCTGCGGGTATTAGAGATGCTGTGAAAAATTATATTGACGATGTTAAGAACACTAAATTTCCTTCTGAAAAAGAGAGCTATTAATATGCCCATGGAAACTCATGGGCTTCTCAAAACTATTTGTGCTGATTTCAAATGTAATGCTGAGTTATTTTTATTTAATCTTTGCTTTGCCACTCTCGTAATTTTATTATTTATTCCCATCAAATTAGCAGCGCAAGATAAATCCGAATTATACCTTGATGGTTCATTTATTTCCGGTATAACCAAAGAAGGTGATAACCTATGGGTGGCAACTTATGGCGATGGTATATTCCGGTATTCATACAAAGATGATGAATGGGAAAATTTTTCAACTAAAAATAAAAAAATAGATAATGATCTTTTCGGCAACATAGCAGCCAGTAAAGATTATGTTTGGGCAGGATCAAATGACGGGCTGTATACTTATGATATAAAAAGAGATAACTGGAGAAAAAGAAAATTTGCTGCCGGTGGTGAAATGGGCAACTGGATTAGATCTCTAACTTATGATCCTTATAAAAATTATCTGTGGATTGGAAGATTTATTAATTTATCTATGTTTGATGTTCGTAGGCGCCGATTTACTGATTTTAATTTAACAAAGCATAATGATTCAAAAACAAATGATATCACTGCTATTGGATTGGATGGTGACAGTCTTGTTTGGTTTGGCACCGAATCAGGTGTTCATATTTATGATAAAAGAAAAAACATTGATGATAAATCTGCCTGGGATTTTATTAATAATAAAAACAAAGGATTCCAGGAAGACGGCGATGCTGTGTCTATTTCTCAAATTTTATTTGAAGGAAGTTTTGTTTGGTTTGGAACGGATGAATTCATTACAAAGGAATCACCCCAGTTTAATATTGGTGGAATATACAGATATGACAGGCGTTTTAGCTGGGATAAAATTTCAACTCAAAGCGGGCTGCCGGCGAATGGTGTTTACAGTATGCAGAAAACAGGAAATGAAATATGGGCTTCTCTTTATTCATTCAATAAAAATGAAAAGAAAGAATATGGGCAGGGAATTGTTTTGATAAATAGGTTTACAGGGGTTTCAACTCCAATTGACCTAAATAAAACTGACTTGAGTTCTTCTGAAATTCATGCACTTTATTTTGATGGAACTTATATGTGGGTAGGTTCTTCTAAAGGGTTATGGAGAGTAACTATTGCAAACCCGCTTGCTAAATGGTATGCTGTTAAGGAAAAGCCTAAGAAGAAAGTTAGAAAAAAGAGATAAGATTTAAGAGATAAGAAAAAAGAGACAAGAATTAAGATTAAAGAGATAAGAACATGAAAGGTTGTAAACAAAATTATTTTGAAATTAATTTCCTTAAATCATGACGTTCATCCCATCCTATATTAAGCTGCTTGAATCCAGGGAATTTGAAAAAAGGGTGGAACTTGCCGAAGAAGTTTTGAAATCATGTACAAGCTGCCCGCGTAATTGCTTGATTGATAGAACTAATGGTGAATTCGGTGTTTGTCAAAGCGGCTCACTTCCAATTATTTCATCTTATACTCCGCATTTTGGTGAAGAGCCTGTGTTAGTCGGGACAAATGGAGTTGGAAATATTTTTTTTGGTAATTGCAACTTACGATGTGCCTTTTGCCAGAACTACATTATCAGTCAAAATTATAAAGCTGAAATTAAAAACGAAGTAACGCATGAACGACTTGCTGATATAATGATTGAGCTTCAAAATAAAAATTGTCACAGCATTGGCTTAGTTTCGCCAACGCATTTTTCTGCAACAATATTAAAAGCAATAAAGATTGCAGCAGAGAAAGGACTTCATCTTCCAATAATTTATAACACAAATGCCTACGACACCGTTGAAATGCTTAAGCTTTATGATGGAGTTATAGATATTTATTTGCCTGATTTCAAATGGGGAATGAATGAAGAAGGAAGAGAGTTTTCAAAAGTTAAAGATTATTTTGATCAGGCAAGCATGTCGATAAAAGAAATGTACCGGCAGGTTGGAAGCAAATTAGTATTTGAAAATGATGTTGTGGTTAGGGGATTAATTATTAGGCATCTTGTAATGCCGAATGGTTTAGCTGAATCTGAAAATGTTTTTAAATTTATAAGTAAAGAACTTAATCCTCAAGTTCATATTTCATTAATGGCTCAATATTATCCTACCAACAAAGCACACACAAATATTTTGCTTGATAGAAAAATTTCTTATTCGGAATATGCAAGAGCAATAAATCTTCTTGAAAAATACGGACTCGAAAACGGGTGGGTTCAGGAAATGGATGCTAACGAAAATTACCGTCCTTACTTTGAAGAGGATAGAGTTAATCCTTTTGGTAATTGCATTACATAATCAAAGCAACCCATGTTAAACCCTATAAAATATTAATTTGACTATGCGTACTTAATTACGTACGTTTGTAAAAAAATGATAAAATGAAGACAATAACAGCTACGGACGCAAGAAGCAATTTATACAAGTTGATCGATGAAACTGCTGAAGCAAGTGAACCAATCGTCATTTCCGGTAAAAGGAATAAAGCGGTGTTATTATCGGAAGAAGATTGGAGAGCAATTCAAGAAACTTTATTTTTATTATCGATACCTAATATGAGAGAATCGATAATAAGTGGAATGAAAACGCCAATTGATAAGTGTTCTGATAAACTTGTATGGTAAAATGGCGATTAGCATATACCAAACAAGCACAGAAAGATGCCAAGAAGTTAAAAGCAGCGAACTTAAAAGAAAAGGCTCAAAGAATACTCAATATTTTAGAAAATGATCCATTTAAAACTCCACCCCCATTTGAAAAATTAGTTGGAGATTTATTTGGGGTATACTCCCGTCGTATTAATATTCAGCATAGAGTAATATACCAAGTTTTAAAAGATATTAAAACTGTGAAAATTATTAGAATGTGGACACATTACGAATAAAAAAGTAATTTGAAAAAAAAATTATAAAAAGCCTTCAATTTACTGTTCTGTACTTATAGCAAAACCTCTTATTTCTTTTTCAAAATTTAAAATATCATTATCTTTAGCATCAAAAAAATGAATAATAAGGCAATAAATGATTAAGCTTTCTCAGAAAAGAATTGAACATCTTAAAAACAGTTTCAATGGATTGAAGATAGCTATAGTTGGAGATATGATGCTCGATTCATATTTCAGAGGCGATGTTAAAAGAATTTCGCCTGAAGCACCTGTTCCAGTGGTGGAAGTTGAAAATGAATTTTATCGTTTTGGCGGCGCAGCAAACTGTGCTTTGAATATTTTAAAGCTTGGCGGCATACCCTTTCCAGTTGGTGTAATAGGTTATGATAATGATGGGACTATTTTCCGTTCTCTAATAACCGAGGAAGATATTTCAGCAGACGGAATTATTTTAGATGAAACACGCCCAACCACTGCGAAAACACGTGTGATTGCTGACAGTCAGCATGTTGTTAGGATTGATAAAGAAAGCAAACAATATGTTAATAAAGTTATTCAAAAAAAGTTATTCGGCTTTATTGAAGAACATATAAAAGAACTGGATGGGATTATCCTTCAGGATTATAATAAAGGAGTGTTGACTCCCTGGCTAATTGAAAAAATAATTGAGCTGGCAAATTCAAAAAAAGTTTTAATCACAGTTGACCCAAAATTCAATAATTTCTTCTCTTATAAAAATGTAACAGTATTTAAACCTAACAAAAAAGAAGCTGAAGATGTTTTGGGAATGAAGATAAGAAATAATGAAGATATAACCGATGCCGGAAATAAATTATTAGACAAGCTTAAAGCTAAAAATATTTTATTAACACTTGGTGAAAGCGGTATTGCGGTGTTTGAAAAAAACAAACCTGAAAAAAGAATGCCTACAAAAGCAAGACATGTTGCGGATGTATCGGGTGCCGGAGATACAGTGATTTCAACTTTAACTATGGCACTTGCTGCTGATGCAAATATTATTGAAGCTTCTTACCTCGCAAATTATGCCGGCGGTTTAGTTTGTGAAGAAGTTGGAATAGTGCCGATTGATAAAGAAAAATTATTCAAAACAATTATTGCAGAAAATAAATGAGTTCAATTACATCTTTAGATAAATTAGCTGAGATAAGGAAAGAGCTAAAATCACAAAACAAAAAAGTAGTTTTTACTAATGGTGTTTTTGATATATTACATTCAGGCCACGTTGACTATTTGAATAAAGCAAAAGCATTAGGAGACATCCTAATAGTTGGATTGAATAGTGACCTATCAGTAAAAAAAATTAAAGGAGAAAAACGCCCCATAGTTACCGAAGAAGAAAGGGCATTCTTAATTTTAAATTTGAAAGCTGTTGATTATGTAACTTTATTCGATGAAGAGACGCCAGCTAATGTAATTGAGAAACTTATTCCCGATGTATTAGTAAAAGGGGCGGATTGGGCAATCGATAATATAGTGGGTAAAGATGTTGTAATGAAAAATGGCGGCGAGGTAAAAGCAATTGAGTTTGTAAATAATCAATCCACTTCGAAAATTATTCAGACCATTTTAAGCAGATATAATTCCTAATAAGAATTTCATCATTTGATTTTAAGTTTATTTTATTTAATCTATTTAACCAATTTTTACAAGAATAATTAGTAGTATTATAAGGTTACATTGAGCGAAGAAGAAAGCAAACAAAAGGAAAACAATTCCGGGAAACAGGAAAAGAAACTTAAAAGACAAAGAACTCTTTTACAGAAGATTGTAAATGTATTTCTTTATATAGGTATAGGATTTCTAATACTGTTTTTAATTTTTCTTGGAATCAGCCAGACTTCAATGTTCAGGGAATTTGTACGTACAACAGCTATTGAACAAGCTGATAGTGTGCTTAATGGAACAGTTTATATTGAAAAAATTGAAGGAACAATCTTTACTTCATTGATTCTACGGAATACAGTTGTAAACATGAAGTCAGACACTCTTTTGCGCGCTCAAAAAATAGAATTGATGACAAGCCCTTTACAGATTTTCCTAAAAAAGATTTATGTAAGAACGATTGAAATTGATGACGCAAAAATTTCTTTGAAAAAAGATAAAGATGGTGTGCTAAATATTTCAAAACTTATACCCCCCTCCGAAAATCCGGATACGACTAAATCGCCATTTCCTTTTAAGATTCAAGTTCAAAATTTATCCTTAAAGAATGTTGATTTTGCATTGCAGTCTTTTGATAAAATTAATAGCAATGCTGTTTATCAAAATTTAAATACTAATGATTTGAGAGTTGATAACATTAATCTTTCTTTAAGTGCTTTAGCAGATATTAGTAATGATCATTTTGAATTAACTATAGACAAGTTTACTGCTGAACCCAATCTTTTATCTTTTAAGCTGAATAATCTTACCGGTGATTTTTATATCGATAAAGATAAAGCTGTAATTAATGATTTGAATCTGGAAACCAACCTGACAAAAGTAAATATAGATGTACAATTAAAAGGCCATCATTTTTTTGATGGAACAGGATTAGACAGCATTTGGTTTGCACCACTTAAAGTTAATTTGAAAGCTGAAGATTTTGATTTTGATGACCTATCTTCGTTTATAAAACCAACCGAAATTCTAAAAGGAAAAGTCAAAACAGAATTGCAGGCGAGCGGCAGCTTAAAAAGGCTAAACATCAGTAATCTAGTTGTAGACTATTTGAATACACATCTTGAAATGAACGGAATTGTTCGAAATATTGATCATGCTAATAACTTGTACATTAATGCGGATTTAAAAAATTCATATATAAATGAGCCTGACGCTGATAAGCTTTTACCTTCGATTGGAATGCCTGTTTATGAAAATTTAGGAGTGGTTAAATTTGATACTCTTTTTTACGATGGAGAACCACTTAATTTTAAAACTACTTTTTATGCCCTTACAAATCATGGCTCTATTAATGCCAAAGGAACATTAGACTTAACAAAAAAATTGATGGGATATGATTTAACATGCAGCACAGCCGGATTGAATTTAGCTCCGGTTATAAATATTGAAACAAATTTAAATTCTGATTTTGCAATAAAAGGAAACGGGGTTTCTCCTAAAGATCTTCAAGCTAATATTAATTTTAATGCAAGCAATTCACAAATGCTGGGCAACCATATTAATAAACTTAAGATGGATTTAACCGCAAATGAGAAGCTAATTGATTACTCAATTAAAATTTCCAAAGATACATCTAATGCTTCATTAAACGGTAATTTTGATTTCACTAAGGAAAATAATCCTTCATATAATGTAAAAGGGTTTGCTCATAATATTAACCTACAAGAATTTACGGGAGATAGTTCGTTATCAAGTAATTTAAATTTTAACATTAACGGTGATGGAGAAAATTTTGATCCTGAGAAGATGAATTTATTTTTGATTCTAACCTTGACTCAATCAACAATAAAAGGTAAAGGCATTCCGGATAGTACCCACGCAATAGTTGATATTAGAAAAAATGACGAAGGCAAACACATTATTAATTTCATTTCTGACCTTGCAGATATAACTCTTCAAGGAAATTTTTCAGTTAAGAATGCAATTTCAATTTTAACAAACGAATCAAAACTGCTGGCAAAACTAGTTAAAGAAAAGACAAATGAAATTTTTAAAACCGATACTTTGGCTGTGGATGAAAATCAACGCAGTAAATTGTAATTAATTAAAGCAAATGATGAAGAAAATATAGCCGTAATTGATTCGGATTTTTCAATGCAGTATAATATTGAATTTAAGGACTTCACTCTTCTCTCATTGCTGCTTGGCGATGATCAGCTTGAAATAGACGGTTATGTGAATGGAGAAATTAAAAACAATGAAGGTAACTTATCGCTCTCTTTAAACACTGAAATGAAGTATTTAAAATTTTGGGGAAAGGATGATGTATTTTTCTTATCAAATTTAAATATGGATTTTAATGTTGAAAATAATTTTTCAGCAAAATCTTTAAGTGATATTTCTGCAGGTTTGAATCTGAAAACTGATAGAGTATTTATCGGCA
Organism: uncultured Bacteroidota bacterium; assembly: GCA_963775245.1. Taxonomy (GTDB): domain Bacteria; phylum Bacteroidota; class Ignavibacteria; order Ignavibacteriales; family Ignavibacteriaceae; genus CAVSWT01. Next base: position 87,572 of record CAVZID010000037.1, on the reverse strand, counting down.
GCGACATTTACGATCTAAATCTTAATCTAAATTTAAAGAATGATCTTGCAGATTTAAAATTTTCTTCAAAGCTGGAAGATTATTTAAAAGCCGGACTGCAAGGAACAATTGATCTTACCGGAAATAAAATTACCTTAAACCTGGATAGCTTAAATGCAATTTATCATAATTACGTATTATATAACAAAAATAAAATTCAACTTGAATATGCACAGGATCATATAAACTTTAACAACTTTACGCTTTTAAGTAAATATGGAGAGCTTAATATTGCCGGTTCATTGGTTAGAAATGGTGAACAAAATTTAAAAGTCTCATTGAATCATTTTAGAGGCCAAAATTTAAGTACAAGTCTTTTTGAACTGAGAAAAGAAAATAGCTTGGGAGCAAAAATTAGTTTACTTGCAAATGTAACAGGTGAATTTAATTCTCCTAAAATTGATGTTAATTTAAATGTTGATAGCGTCAGCTTTAAAGGTACAACCTTTGGAATGTTAAAAGGGAATCTGAACTATCTCAATAAAAACTTAGTGGCAAATATAGAATTTATTAATCCGCATTTGATTGAAAAGCTTGCACAGACAAAAAATGATTCTTTAGCATTATTGATTAAAGGAAATATCCCGGTTGATTTGAGCTTCTCTTCAGTTCAAGAAAGACTATTGAAATCGAAACCATTTAACTTATCGTTAAGTGCAAATAATTTTAACCTTGGTGCATTTGGTGATATTCTGCCGATGTTTAAGCATTTAAAAGGAATTTTAAGTGCTAAAGTTTCAATGGACGGAACTATTGATAATCTTAATCAAAGCGGTGAAATGGATTTATCAAATGCAGGCTTTTTGTTTGCTGATAATAATCTCGAATATAACGCTGGTATGCATTTAACTTTGGATAAAAAAAATATTACCATCAATAATTTTATGGTTGAAAATATTCAGGGCACCAAACAAGGCGGAAGAATGAATGGAAGTGGTTCTGCGGTGCTGGATAATTTTAAAATCGCTTCCTTAGATATTGAATTAAATGGTGATTTAAAAGCTTTGAGTAAAGACTCTAAATATGCCGGCTCAACTGTATATGGTGATTTAGTTATTGAAACTAATGGTTCTATTAAATTTACAATGGATAAAGAGAGGAAGCTTTTAAACGCACCAATAACAGTTAAATATGCTAATCTTACATTTGCTCCTGCCAAATCTGCATATTCAGGCGCATCATCAAAGTTTGTTTATCAATATGTTAAAAACCCAAATGATACATTAAATAAAGTAGTTGATTTCGAAAGCCTTGTTGAAATGTCGCGGGAAAGAGATGAACAAAACACCGGAGGACCGGCAGGCCCAAGTTTATTTGATTACAGTATAAGTGTAAATGTTGAAAATGAAGCAACAATATTTTTTGTCTTGTCTAAAGAAGCAAATCAGAATTTGACAGCTATACTTACGGGAAATTTTCTTTATGAAAAACATGGCAGCAAAACAAATGCACAAGGCGAACTAAAACTACTCGACGGCTCAACACTTGCATTTATTAAGAAACTTGATGCTACAGGAACAATCCAATTTGAGAGTGAATTATCAAATCCTTATTTGAATATTGTAGCTACTTATTCAGGGAATTATTCAGGAAGTTCAGTTGCACAAAGTACTACAGCTTCAGGCAGCACTACAACTATTCAAACGCACAAGGTGAAGAAACTCCTGTTGAAGTAAGAATAAAAATTAAAGGTTTTTTGAATGATATTACAACAGGGCAATTAGCCCAGGATAAAAATAATGTGGCTGTATATGTTGGAGCAGATAATATTAAAAATGATGTTGCTGATCAATCAAAAGATGTTTCGGATGCAATAATTTTTATATTATCTAATAAATTTAAATCGGATGATATCCTCAGTTCAGGAAACGGTGGGAGCGGTAATCTCACTGCCAGTTTAGCTGCTTCATTATCTGGCTCTATTTTAAGCGGGTTTTTAAATCAACAATTTGGAGAGTATGTCAAAAGTGTTGAAGTTACAACAACAAAATTTGCATTAAGCGGGCAGGCAGGAAAATTTAAATACACAATCGGCGGCGCAACTAAAACGATGCAGGATTTAGGACAAGCGGATGTCCAGATTGTTTATCCATTTACGCAAAACTTCTTAATCCGTCTGGAAAGAAAACAAAGCGTGGGAGAGCAGCAAACCAATACAACTGAAATGATTAATGAATTAGGTTTAAAATACATTTTTAATTTTTAATGAAAAAAAAACTTGTAGCATTTTTTAAGAAGAACGCCGGACGTTCTTTTAAAAGTAAAGAGATTGCAAAAAAACTTGACATAATTTACGATCATGAGTACAGCTCAATGAAAGCTATGCTTTATAAATTATGTGAAGATGAAGTTCTTATTAAAGTTGGCAAAAAGTATGGACTGAATTCGGTACCTAAATCCGGTAGAATAGTCGGCGAACTTAAAATAAACAAAGGCGGCTACGGATTTGTTATTCCTGAGAAAAAAGATATTAATGATATTTTTATCGCAGCAAGGAATTTAAGTACAGCGTTCAGCGGGGACATTGTTGAAGTTGCATTATTTGCTCATCAAAAAGGGAAAAATATTGAAGGGCAGATAATTAATATTGTAAAAAGAAAAAGGGAGGAAATTGTTGGAACTGTTCATAAAACAAAATCATTTTATTTTGTAAAGCCTGATGAACCGGAAATTCATAGAGATATTTATCTAGATAAGTCAAGATTAGGAGGAGCAAAGCAAGGAGATAAAGTTGTGGTTGCTGATTTTGAATGGGATACTTCGATGCTTAACCCGGAAGGGAGGGTAATTGAAGTCATAGGAAAAGCAGGCAGCCTAGATGCTGAGCTGGTATCAATAGCGAGAGAATTTAACATCCCATATCAATTCCCGCCTAAAGTAATTGAAGAAGCTGAAAGCATTAAATTAAATACTGATGAAGAAGAATTAAAAAATAGGCTTGATTTCAGAGATAAAATTGTATTTACGATTGATCCTTATGATGCAAAGGATTTTGATGATGCGCTTTCAATAGAAGCTTTGGAGAATGGAAATTATTCAATCGGAATTCACATCGCTGATGTTTCTCATTATGTTAATGAAAAATCTCCTTTAAATAATGAAGCATTAAAACGCGGCAATAGTGTTTATCTTGTTGGAAAAGTAATTCCCATGCTTCCTGAAAAATTATCAAACGGTATTTGTTCCTTGGTTCCTAATGAAGAGAGGTTAACTTATTCTGTTGTTGTTGAATTAACCGGCCGCGGAAAGATTGAAAATTATGTTATAAAAAAATCTATAATTAATAGTAAACGAAGATATACTTATGAAGAAGTTCAGGAAATAATTGAAAAAAAATATGGCGATTATAATAACGAAATTCAGCTTCTAAACAACCTTGCTCAAACTCTCCGCAAAAAAAGATTACGCGAAGGAAGCATTGAATTCTCAACTGCAGAAATAAAATTTGAACTTGACGAAGATGGAAAACCAGTTGCTGTTAAAAAGAAAGAAATAAAAGAAAGTAATATGCTGGTGGAAGAGTTTATGCTTCTGGCAAATAAATTAGTAGCTCAGCACATAGCCTTGCCAAAGAAAGGCCCGGTTAAACCTTTCATTTACAGAATTCATGATTTGCCGGATTCTGAAAAAATTTATGAGTTTTCTAAATTTGTAAAAACTCTTGGTTATTCGTTTGATCCAAATTCAAAGTCACGTTCTAATCAATTTCACATACTAATGCAGCAAGTAAAAGGAACGGAAGAAGAATCGCTAATTAATGAGTTGGCAATCAGGTCAATGGCAAAAGCAATTTATTCTCCTCAAAACATTGGCCATTATGGTTTGGGATTTAAATATTATACTCATTTTACTTCACCTATACGTCGTTACTCCGATTTACTTGTCCATAGATTACTGTTAAATTATATTGAAAATAATAATCAAACTCATTATACTGTTAGTCAACTTGAAGATATTAGTAATCACATCTCCGAAACAGAGCGAAATGCTATTGAAGCAGAAAGGCTTTCTGTTAAAAGAAAACAAATTGAATATTTACAGGATCATGTGGGAGAAGAATTTCACGCTATTATTTCCGGGATTACTTACTTCGGGATGTTCGTTAAAATAAGCGAAATACTTGCTGAAGGATTAATCAGGCTGCGGGATTTGGAGGGAGATTTTTACGTTTACGATGAAAAAAAATATGCGTTAATTGGAAGGAAATCAAAAAAGCAATTTAGGCTTGGAGATAAAGTTCAGGTAAAACTAATTAGAGTGGATATTGAAAAATCTGAGCTAGATTTTATCATACCCGATTAATGAGGTTCTATATGAAAGCAAAATTTTTACAATGTTTTTTTATGCTTCTATTTTTATCTGCACCATTAATGTTTGGGCAGTTTGGTAAAAATAAAGTGCAGTATAAGGAATTTACCTGGTACTTTATTCAAACCGATCATTTTGATATTTACTTTTCACAAGGAGGTTCTGAACTTGCAGAGTTTACTTCGAAAATTGCAGAACAGTCTTTAAAATCAATTCAAAACAGCTTTCATTACAAAATCAATAATAGGGTATCAATTATCATTTATAATTCAACAAATGATTTCCAGGAAACTAATATTACTGATTCATATTTGAGCGAAGGAATTGAAGGTTTTACTGAGCTTTTCAAAAACCGGGTTGTAATTCAATTTATGGGCTCTTATAAATTGTTCCGTCATTTAATTCATCATGAATTAACGCACGCTGTAATAAATGATATGTTTTACGGCGGCTCTATTCAAAATATAATTTCAAATAATATTTCAATTGATTTGCCGTTATGGTTTAACGAAGGTATGGCTGAATATCAAGCATTAGGTTGGGATATTGATGAAGATATGTTTATCCGCGATGCAGCAATTAATGAATACCTTCCTGATATACAAAATCTTAACGGTTACATGGCTTATAGAGGCGGCCAGTCTGTTTTCTATTACATTGCAAAGAAATATGGTAAAGAAAAAATTGGTGAACTGGTTAATAAAATTAAGGGTGCGGGCAGCGTTGAAGGCGGGTTGAAAGCATCAATTGGATTGAGCTTAAAAGAATTAGATGAAAGATGGAAAAAAGATATTAAACAAAGATACTGGCCAGATATTGCGGATAGAAAAGATCCTGATGAGTTTGCAAAAAGATTAACTGACAACATGGAAGATGGAGGTTTTTACAATACCAGTCCGGCTATTTCTCCTCAAGGCGATAAAATAGCTTTCATTTCTAATCGTAATTATTACTTTGATGTTTTTTTAATGGATGCTACAGACGGTAAGATTATTAAAAGATTGGTTAAAGGAAACCGAACCTCTGATTTTGAAGAATTGAATATAATCACTCCTGGATTGACATGGTCACCGGACAGTAAAAAAATTGCTTTGTCGGCAAAGGGTAATGGTTTTGATGTCATCTATATAATTGATGTTGAATCGGAAGATAGAGAAACACTTCCTGTAAGATTAGATGGAATAAAAAGTGTTAACTGGTCGCCCGACGGAAAATATCTTGCTTTTGTAGGGCATGATGCAAAACAGTCAGATATTTATATTGTCGATGTCAATACATTCGAAACAAAAAATCTAACCAATGATGTTTTCACCGATAATTATCCTTCATGGTCAAGGGATAGTAAAACAATTTATTTTTCTTCTGATAGAACACATTATCTCTCAGGTTCGGCACTTCCCGATACTTTCAAAATTTATCATCATAATTATGATCAAAGCGATATTTATTCTATAAATATAGATTCAAAAAAAATAAGTAGAATTACAAATCTTCCTAATAGCAATGAAATCAACCCGGTTATTAGTCCAAATGGAAATGAGCTTCTTTATATTTCAGATTTAAATGGAATCAATAATATTTATGAGCAAAGAATAGTTGTAACTGATAAAGACACAGTTAAAAATGTAATTGATTACAAGCCGGTTCCAATTACAAATTCTTTAAACGGGCTCTATCAAATTTCAACATCAAAAGATGGGATGAAACTGACATTCAGCACATTGTTCAAATCGGCATTTAACATCTTTTTAATTAATAATCCGTTTGAACCCAAAACCGAATTAAAAAAATTAGAGCCGACACTTTACATGTCTCAAATACTTCATAAAGATGAAATGAAAACCAAACCAAGCAGTGTTGCTGAAAGTAAAAGAGATTCACTTAATAGTGTAAATGGAATTAACCTTTACACCGGAGCTGTTGTAGATACATCAAATGTTTATGGTGATTCGGTGAAGATTGATTTTAATAATTATGTCTTTGGAAATACTTTCTATTCACAGGAAGATACAGCCAAGAAAGCAGATTCTACTTTTACATTAAATGATAACTTAGACTCAAAAGGTAATTACAAAGTCAATAAGTATAAAATTACATTTTCACCAGATATAGTTTATGCTAATGCCGGATATAGTTCTTTGTATGGCTTGCTTGGTACAACTGTTATATCATTTAGTGATGTACTAGGAAATCATAGGTTAATTGGTCAAACCAGCCTGCAGATTGATTTAAAAAACAGTGATTATGGATTAGCTTATTATTACTTGCCAGAAAGAATTAATTATGGAATAGAAGCATTTCATACTGCAAGATTTGTTTTCTTATATAATGGCTTAGGAGATGAACTTTATAGGTTTAGAAATTACGGTGCTGTCTTATCAATGAGCTATCCTTTAAACAGATTTTATAGATTTGATATGGGATTGAGTTGGCTGAATGTTACTAAAGAAAATTTGGACAACAGTAATGTGCCATCAGAGAAAGCAAGCTTTTTAGTACCGGCCTTAAGTTTTATTCATGATAATGTTCTTTGGGGGCCAACAGCTCCGGTTGATGGTACAAGATACAGGTTCGATGTGTTTGGAAATCCCGGACTTTCAAATAGAAATTTAAGTTTCTATTCATTTACCGGCGATTACAGAACATATTTTCTTTTCTGGAAAGATTATTCATTTGCATTCAGATTGGCTGGCGGAGCTTCGGGTGGAAACAATCCTCAACGATTTTTTATCGGCGGTACTGAAAATTGGATAAACAGAAGCTTTGCAACAACAGACATTCCTATTTCATCTGTTTCTGATTTTGCTTTCTTAACTGCGGCTTTACCTTTAAGAGGTTATGATTATGCGCAGCAGATTGGAACAAAGTATGGCTTAATGAATATGGAATTAAGATTTCCTTTAATAAGATATTTAGTTACAGGCGCTTTACCTTTACTGTTCAGCAACATTCTTGGTGTAGCTTTCTTTGACGCAGGTTCAGCATGGAATAATACAAAACAATTACAATTCTTTACAAGAAATGCTAACGGCAGTGTTGTTTCAAAAGACTTGTTAATGGGAACAGGCCTAGGTGCCCGTATGTTCTTCTTATATTTTCTCTTAAAGTTTGATGTGGCGTGGGCTTATAACGTAGACCATTTTACCAAACCAAAATTCTATCTTTCGTTAGGTGCTGATTTTTAAAAAACAAAATTGAAATTTAAAAACAAAAAACCCGTAAACATGTTTTACGGGTTTTTTATTTTTACTTTATAAAATTTATAATACTATTTAGATCCTGTTTTATTTTCTTTCTTAACCGGGGTTTTGTTATTCTTTCCATTATTTTTATAATCGGTTTGATAGAAACCGCTTCCTTTAAAAATTGGGCCTGCCCCAGCACCTATTAACCTTGTGACCTGTCCTTTACATTTGGGGCATTCCTTAATTGGTTCGTCAGTCATCTTCTGAAATAATTCAAATGTATAATTACAATTATTACATTTATAATCATACGTCGGCATTCTAAACTCTCCTAATAGAAAATTAAAGATAAAACATAATGAAAATTTCCTAAAATTTCTATAACTTTCCCAAGGCTTATTTTTCAATTGATGGTATGAAAACTAAAGATAATCGCAGCACCTTTCTTATAAATATTAACAATATCTATAGATTACTTTTTATTACTATTTTCATTTTTACTTTTCAGGGCTGCTTGAATTATATCCAGGATGTTCGGTTATATCCGGATGGTTCCGGAAAAATGAAAATAACCTACTGGATGAAATCGCCCGACAATGAAAATGTTTCAATAATAAATAAGTTAGGAATATTTATACCGGATTCAATTCGTCATGAATTTACTTCTCCGTACAGTTCAATAAATAACATAGAAGTTTTTGCAGATACCACCGACAGCACAACTCACGCTGTTATAGATTTATCCTTTACGCATATTGATTCGCTGAATAAAGCTAAAGCATTCTTTGGGTCTGAATTTTCTTTTAAAGATGGTGCGGCAGGGCAAAAAGTTTTTTCTCAATTTATTCCTCCTTATGCAACGGGATTTGGAATTGATAGAAGTGCTTATCATGTTACATATAAATATACATTTTCAGGTGAAGTAGTAACCCACAATGCCCCTAAAGTTGAAGGACGCACATTGGTTTGGGATTATACTTTGGCAGAAATCGGGAGCGGTAAAACTATTTCTGTCACTTTTATTCCTTTTAAATTAAAAGAAACACCATATTGGATTTATGCCTTAACTGGATTGGTTTTACTATTTGTTATTTTTTTCCTTTTCAGGAAGAAAAAGGATTAAAATAGAGTGTGCAAAGGGGTTTCTAGTGTAAATATTTTATTGACTTACCTAAGTGATTTATATATATTTCATCTCTATTTTTTAAAAAAATAGAGCCTAAATTTTATGGCAGGTACAGAATTTAAAGTTTTTTCCGGCAGCGCAAATCGCCCACTGGCTACCAAGATTGCAAATAAACTTGGGATGCAATTAGGTATTTTGGAATTAAAAAGATTTAGCGATGGCGAAATTTGGGCTAAATATGGTGAGAATATTCGTGGATCGGAAGTATTTATAATTCAGTCCACAAATCCTCCTGCTGAAAATCTTTTGGAATTATTGATTATGGTTGACGCCGCCAAAAGAGCTTCGGCAAAGAGAATTACAGTTGTTATTCCTTATTTTGGTTATTCCAGGCAAGATAGAAAAGATCAGCCGAGAGTTTCAATTACAGCTAAGCTTATTGCAAATTTAATTACCGGTTCAGGAGCTGACAGAGTAATGACAATGGATTTGCATGCTGCTCAGCTTCAGGGTTTTTTTGATATTCCTTTTGATCACCTTTATGGTTCGTCTATTTTTATCAGTGTTCTGGAAGATATTAAAGAAAATTTAGTTGTAGTATCCCCTGATGTTGGCGGTATTAAAATGGCTAGATCCTACGCTAAACGTCTTAATGCTGGTTTAGTGGTAATAGACAAAAGAAGGCCGAAGCAAAATTTAGCGGAAGTCGTTCATATAATTGGTGAAGTTGACGGCAAAGATGTTTTAATTGTTGATGATTTGATTGATACGGCGGGTACTTTTGTTAGTGCTATACAGGCTTTAAAGGAAAAAGGAGCGCAAAAAATTTACGGAGCGATTACTCATCCGCTTCTTTCTGGACCGGCAATTGAAAGAATAAATAATTCTGAACTTTGTAAATTATTTGTCTCGGATACAATTTCACTTAATGAAGAAGTAATAAATCATAATAAAATTTCTGTTGTTACGGCGTCGGACATTTTTGCCGAGGCCATACAAAGAACATTTAATAATGAATCAATCAGTTCATTGTTTGATGTAGATAAAGGTTAATTTAGTATTAGGAGCATAAATGGAAAACGTAGTATTAAAAGCAAATATTAGAAATGATTTTAGTAAATCTGTTAGAAACACAGCCAGAAAAAATGGAAATGTACCCGGAGTTTTTTATGCTAGAAGCGTTCAGCCTTTAGCAATTGAAATACAAGAACAATTAATAAAGCCATTAGTATATACTTCTCAGACACATTTAATCTCGCTTCAAGTTGAAGGACAGGAAGAGCATGAATGCATAATTAAAGATGTTCAGTTTGATCCTTTGACAGATAAAGTTGTTCATTTTGATTTATATGGATTGACAAAAGGTGAAAAGATTGAATTGGAAGTCCCAGTACAATTTATAGGAAGTGCAATTGGTGTTAAAGAGGGCGGAATAGTTCAGCAACTATTACATAAGCTTGATATCGAATGTTTACCAAAAGATATTCCACAGCATCTTGAAATAAATATTAGTGAGCTTAAGTTAGGTGATGCTATTCATGTTAAAGATTTAAATTTTGAAGATATTACAATTCTAAATTCAGAAGATACTGTAATTGTTGCAGTCACTCATCCAAAAGTTGAAAAAGAACCTGTGTCCGGGGAAGAAGGGGCAGAGGAAGCTGCAGAGCCTGAAGTTATTGGTAAAAGTAAATCTGAAGAAGAAGAATAACTTTTTTAGTGAAAGTAATTTTTGGAATTGGTAACCCCGGAACAAGGTATCAATACAACAGACATAATGTTGGGTTCATGTTTGTAGATTACTTAGCAGCAAAATATTCAATTCAGTTTAGTCCCGCTAAAGGTGATTATTACATTGCCGAAGGTTCAATTAATAATTCTAATTTTTCCTTAATCAAGCCTGTTACTTATGTAAATAACAGCGGGATAGCTGCGCTGCAAGTTACTGAAGCATTTAAAATTAACGCTGAAGATATTCTTGTTACAGTTGATGATGTTAATTTTGAATTTTCTGAATTTAAGACAAAAGAATTTGGTGGAGATGGCGGCCATAATGGTTTGACTTCAATTATTTATTATCTTAACACAAATAATTTTCCTAGAATTAGGATAGGTATTGGACAAAATTTTGAAAAAGGCAGAATGCCTGAATACGTATTGTCTGATTTTAATGAAGAAGAAAAAAAACAGCTTAAAAGTATATTTGAAAAAGTTTCTCCTCTAGCAGAAGAATTTATTCTTGGGGGAATTAAGCAAATGCTTAATGCTAACAGTCGGCTCTTTAGTAATATTTCAAAAAAAATTAATTCTAACAAGAACGATTTAAATTAGGAGATTTTATGAGTACTAGTTTCTACATAATCCCGCTCTTTGGACTTTTAGCCCTACTGTACACATTTTGGAAATCAGCATGGGTTGCCAAACAAGACCCCGGCACTGAAAAGATGCAAAAAATATCCAAGCATATTGCTGAGGGTGCAATGTCTTTCCTTAAAGCTGAATACAAAGTTTTAGCAATTTTTGTTGTTTGTGTTGCTATTCTACTTGCTGTTTCAGCCGATACTAAAGAGTCATCACCTTTTGTTGCAATATCATTTTTAACCGGAGCTATCTGCTCTGCACTTGCCGGGTTTATAGGGATGAGGGTTGCAACTAAAGCTAATGTTAGAACTACAAATGCTGCAAGAACAAGCTTGGGCAAAGCCCTCGAAATCGCTTTTGCCGGCGGTTCTGTAATGGGGCTTGGAGTGGTTGGTTTAGGAGTATTGGGATTAGGAACTCTATTTTTAATATACAGCAGTACATTTGGAGTAGATACTAGAGTCGACCTAGTAAGAGTAATTACAATTTTAACAGGCTTTTCGTTCGGAGCTTCTTCTATCGCTTTATTTGCTCGTGTTGGAGGAGGTATTTATACTAAGGCTGCGGACGTTGGTGCAGACTTAGTTGGGAAAGTTGAAGCTGGCATTCCTGAAGACCATCCGCTTAACCCTGCAACAATTGCTGATAATGTTGGCGATAATGTTGGTGATGTTGCTGGAATGGGTGCTGATTTATTTGAATCTTATGTAGGCTCAATTGTTGGAACCATGGTGCTTGGTGCAACATTCATGGGGGATAAAGGTTTTGTTGATAATTTTAATGGCATATCTGCTGTGCTTTTACCACTTATTGTTGCTGGGGTCGGAATTGTCATGTCTATTTTAGGAACCTTTTTTGTCCGGGTTAAAGAAGGAGGAGATCCTCAAAAAGCTCTTAACTTAGGTGAATTTGGTTCTTCTGCATTAATGGTTGTAGCCCTATACTTTATTATTGATTGGGTTCTCCCAAAAAGCTGGAGCTTTGAAGATCCATTATATGGCACTACCTACACTATCACTTCATTAGGGATATTTTTCTCAACAGTTATAGGTTTGATTGCTGGCGTTTTGATAGGAGTTGTAACTGAATATTATACAGGAACAGGTAAAAAACCTGTACTTGCGATAGTAAGACAATCCTTAACTGGTTCTGCAACAAATATCATTGCCGGAATTGGGAACGGTATGATATCTACTGCTATTCCAATTATAATTCTTGCATTATCAATTATTGCGGCGTTTTATTTTGGCGGCTTATATGGGATTGCAATAGCAGCCGTAGGTATGCTTTCAAATACAGGTATTCAATTAGCGGTTGATGCTTATGGGCCAATCTCTGATAATGCAGGCGGTATTGCGGAAATGTCTGAATTACCTAAAGAAGTTAGACAAAAAACTGATAAGTTGGATGCAGTCGGAAATACAACTGCAGCTATCGGAAAAGGTTTTGCGATTGGATCAGCAGCTTTAACAGCCTTAGCATTGTTTGGGGCATATATGACTGCTGCTCAAATTAAATCTATTGATATTTCAAAAGCTAATGTTATGGCAGGATTATTTATTGGTGGTATGCTTCCATTTTTATTTTCTGCTTTGGCAATGAAAGCTGTAGGACGAGCTGCAATGTCAATGATTGAAGAAGTAAGAAGACAATTTGCTAACATTCCTGCTCTAAATGCAGCCCTTGCTGTAATGAAAAAAAATGATAATAAAGAAATGTCCGAATGGTCTACTGAGGATAGGCGTGTATTTGACGCAGCAGAAGGAAAAGCCGAATATGGAAAGTGTGTTGAAATTTCAACCCAAGCAGCAATAAGACAAATGGTTGTTCCCGGTTTGCTTGCTGTGGTTGCTCCAGTATTTATAGGTTTTGCGGGCGGCCCGGAAATGCTGGGTGGATTGTTAGCCGGTGTTACAGTTACCGGTGTTTTAATGGCTATATTTCAGTCAAATGCCGGAGGCTCCTGGGATAATGCAAAGAAAATGTTTGAAGAAGGTATAGAAATAAACGGTCAAAAGTATTATAAAGGTTCTGATCCTCATAAAGCTGCTGTAGTTGGTGATACAGTTGGCGATCCTTTTAAAGATACTTCAGGGCCTTCATTAAATATTCTTTTAAAATTAATGGCAGTTGTTGCACTTGTAATTGCGCCATTAATTAAATAAATTTAAAGGTTTTTAAAATTAAAAATATTAGTAAACCCCTGCTCTCATCATTGAATGAGGGCTTTATTATCCAAAGGAGGTGAATGAGACAGTATGAATACTAATGTCTATGAAAGCGCAGTTCTAATAAATGCTGCTTTAGATGATGAACAAATTGAGAGTGTAGTTTCCCGCATAACTGATACTATCGTAAATAATGGTGGAGAAATTAGAGAAATCGATAAATGGGGAAGAAAAAGACTAGCCTACATGGTAAACAAAAGTAAAATTGGTTACTATGCTATCTACCGGTTTAACGCTCCCTCAACGATTGTTTCAAAATTAGAAAGAGTTTTTAATCTTGATGATCAGGTTTTAAGATATTTAACAATTAAGCTTAGTAAAGAAGCTGTTGAATATCTTGAAAAGATTAAAAGTTCTGTGAATGATTTTGATTCTTCTTCGGACAAACAAAAAAGTGGTGAAAACTCATCTGAAAAGAAAGAGGAAGAAACAGAAGCAAAGTGATTAATTAACAATTTTAGATTAAGTATGGAGGAAAAACCATGGCCGATTTGAAAATGCCCGAAATTAACTACGTTATTGTTGCCGGTAATCTTACAAAAGATCCAATATTTCGTCAGACGACAAACAACACTCCGGTGGTTAATTTTTCGATTGCGTCTAACAGGAAATACAAGGATAGCTCAAACCAATGGCAGGAAGATGTATGTTATGTAGGCATTGTCGCATGGAATAAACTGGCAGAAAGCTGCCGGGACAGATTGAAAAAAGGTTCCGCTGTTTTAGTTGACGGCGAGTTGCAAAGCAGAAGCTGGAAGTCCGAAGATGGGCAAAATAGAAGCATTGTTGAAATTAAAGCAAGAAGAATTCAATTCCTTAATAGAATTAATAGGAATAATGGTAATGGAGCTGAAGATGTCAGCAATCATGTTTCTGACGACGATAATGAAGGTGTTGATTATTCAGAAGATTCTTTCGATAAATTTCTTTCAAGCGAAGAATCAGATTTATTAAAGTAAATTAGGTGAAGAATGAAAAAAGAAATTAAAACTAAAAAAGTTTGCAGGTTTACTCAAAACAATGTTAAATACATTGACTATAAAGACGTTAAACTTTTGCAAAGATATACTACGGAACAAGGTAAAATAATTCCTAAAAGGATTACTGGAACTGCGGCTAAATATCAAAGAGAATTATCTCTTGCTATTAAAAGAGCAAGACACATGGCCTTGTTACCTTATGTATCTGATACAGTAAAATAACCAGTCATTTAGAGGAAACAATGAAAGTAATATTAAGACAAAACTTTGAAAACCTTGGCCAGATTGGGGATGTAGTTGACGTTAAAAATGGTTATGCAAGAAATTTTTTAATCCCTCGTAAATTAGCTTATTCTGCTTTAGAAGGTAATGTTCGTGCACTTGAAGAGGAGAAGAAAAATCTTGCTAAAAAACTACAGCAGGAATTAGTCTCTGCTGAAACCCTTTCAGGAGAACTGGAAAAAGTTTCGGTTACTATTCCTGTTCAAGTTGGTGAAGAAGATAAAATTTTCGGTTCCGTTACTTCTCAAATGATTGCAGATGCTTTAAAAGAAAAAGGATATGAAATAGACAGAAGAAAAATTGAAATAGAAGAGACTATAAAATCTCTTGGTATATATGAAATAAATATAAAGCTTCATGCAAATGTTAATGCAAAAATTAAAGTTTGGGTTGTAAGGGAATAGTTAAAATTTTGGTGGATAAAAAAAAAGGAAAGCATTTTGCTTTCCTTTTTTTATTTTAAACTATATGTATAAAATTCTAGTGTACTTTAATCTGATTTGTGCTTACGAGTTTCGCAATATCTGAAGTTCCGTTTTTAGCAATATTCTTTATAGCTTTTGCAGATAATTTTAAAGTAACAAATCTGTTCAATTCCTGAACCCAAATTCTCTTTTTTTGAAGATTAGGCAAAAATCTTCTTTTGCTTCTATTGTGAGCATGAGAAACATTATTTCCTGTTATAGGACCAATTCCTGTAACCTGGCATTTTCTTGACATAAAGTCTCCTTAACAAAAACCCTTATTTTTAAATATTGAACCACAAATATAATAAAATTGTTGTGAAAATATGAAATGAAAATAAAAATTTTTTGTGTGATTTAAATCTCCATAAAGTAAAGTTTTTAGTCCCGAACCATTGACAATTATCGCCTTATTTATATCTTGCTACTGCAAGCTTAATTTATTGGACTTAATAATTTAAGGAGCAATTTCTATCCAAACTTTCCTGGTTTTGCTAATCAAAATTTCGTTTTATTAAATAGCTCTATTGAAAGGAGTTAAGTAAATGGAGTACTTTGAGCTTCATTCGCAGACGCCCCAGCTTCGCTTTATAAATAAAGCGGTTGAAACATTAAAAAATGGAGGTGTTATCATCTATCCCACCGATACTGTATATGGCATCGGCTGTGATATTTTTAATAAAGGTGCTTTAGAAAGAATCTTTAGGATAAAAAACGATACAAAACTTTTTAGCTTTGTTTGTAGTGATTTGAAAGATATCGCAAAGTACGCTAAGGTATCGGATTATGCTTATAGGACTATGAAACATCTTTTGCCCGGGCCCTACACTTTTATTTTGCCCGCTGCTAAATTAGTCCCTAAGACATTATGGAGTAACAGAAAAACAGTTGGGATAAGAGTTCCAAACCATGCTGTAACTTTAAAACTGGTGCAAGAACTTGGAAACCCTATTATTAGTACAAGTGCGACTAACGGCAGAGGTGAAATAGTTATTGACCCTATCGAAATTAGAAGTGTATTTAATAATAAAGTCGATTTAATGTTATCATCCGGAAATTTAAGCGGACAGCCATCAAGTGTTATTGACCTGAGTGATGAAGCCCCCGAAGTTTTAAGAGAAGGGGCAGGAGATGTGAGTCTGTTCGTTTAAACTAAAAAAAATCAATCCAGGTAAACATAATAGCCGGTATAAAAATCTACCGGCTATTTTTTTGTTTTCTATAAGCTTGAGTAGCCGAGGCCTGTGCTGTTGGTGTAATAATTATTTCATTAATATTTACGTGCGAAGGTTGTGTCGCACAGAATAAAACTGAATTTGCAATATCAATTGCAGTTAAAGGTTTTAACCCAGTATAAACATTTTTAGCTTTTGTTTTATCCCCAGAGAATCTAACAATGCTGAATTCTGTTTCAACCATGCCAGGGTCAATGGTACTAACTTTTATGTTTTTATCCATCACATCAATTCTTATTGATTGATTAAGTGCATTAACCGCAAACTTAGTTGCACAGTAAACATTACCGTTAGCATAAACTTCATGACCGGCAATAGAACCAATATTAATTATGTGGCCTTTTTCCCTTTTAACCATTGATGGAAGCACCTGCCTGGTAACAAATAAAAGTCCTTTGATATTTGTATCTATCATTTCTTCCCAAGCAACAGTATCGCCCTCATAAATTTTTGAAAATCCGCGTGCAAGTCCTGCGTTGTTAATTAGGATATCTATTTTCTTCCATTCTGTTTCAAAAGATGAAATACTTTTCTTAACTTCTTCAAGATTTCTGACATCAAGCTGAAAATATTTAATTTTAATTTTATGTTTTTTCTTAAGCGTTTCGGAAAGCCTTTTTAATTTTTCAATTCTTCTTGCTGCAAGTATAAGATTTGCTTTTTCAGTAGCAAACAACTCTGCGCATGCTTTTCCAATGCCGGATGAAGCACCTGTTATAAATACAATTTTGTTTTTTAATATGCCCATTAACTTCCTTTTTAACTTTTTATTTTGCGAAAGATTATTTTATTAGGATGTCAAGTTAACCATTTTTCAAAAAAATATTTAACATGAAGAATATAATTTACCCCAAATTATGCTTTAGATACAAAATTAAACTCTAAAGGTCATCTTGAGCTTATCGAAATATGAATTTCACAAATAATGTCAGTTTTCGACAAGCTCAGTCGGATAAATATGTCTAATGTATAATTTGGGTTTAATGAAAGAAGATTTGAAGTGGAAAGCTTGTAGTCAAAAGACTCCCGGTATCCTAGTTTCACATTTTTTACAATTGCCATCTTTCAAATTATATGAAAGCACAGAATGCCAATCTCTTTCAATTAGTTTTGTACTGCAGTTTGGGCAGTAGGTTGTTTGTCCTTCATCATGATGAATATTTCCCACATAACAAAAATTTATTCCTGTTTGGATGGCGATATCTCTTGCCCGTAGCAATGTTAAAGCTGGAGTTATTTGCTTGTCTCTCATTTTAAAATCCGGATGAAATGCCGTGAAATGTAACGAGGAACATCTTCCCCTAAATTTTTCAAAATCCAATCACATTCATTTTGTATTTCTTCTGAAGAATCATTTTCGCCGGGGATTAATAATGTAGTTATTTCAAACCAAACATCTGTTTCATTCTTAAGCCAGATTAATGTATCAAGCACATCATTAAGGTGTGAGTATGTAATTTTATTATAAAATCTTTCAGTAAATCCTTTTAGGTCAACATTAGCAGCATCAATATATTTATATATTTCTTTACGGGCATTCTTATCAATGTATCCGGCTGTAACCATAACGGAGTTTATCCCTTTATCTCTAGCTATTTCTGAAATATCGATTACGTACTCACCGAATATTGTTGGGTCATTATAGGTAAAAGCAATGGAAGGAGAATTATAAATTTGTGCAAGCCTTACTACTTCTTCAGGTGAAGCAGTAACAGAATTTTCATCATCAAGCTTTGCTTTACTTATTGACCAGTTTTGACAAAACTTGCAGCCAAGATTGCATCCTGCAGTACCAAAGCTTAATACATTTGTCCCAGGATAAAAATGATTTAAAGGTTTTTTTTCGATGGGGTCAACAGCAAAACCGGTTGGACGACCATAACCAATAGTGTACAGCTTTCCATTGTGATTTTGTCTTATATAGCAGAAGCCAGGCTGGCCTTCTCCAATCTTGCAGTAGCGAGGGCAAAGTGTGCATAAAATTTTATTCTTTTCTGCAGGTTCCCACCATTTTGCTATTATGCCTTCAGACGAGTTTGATTTTGATTGAATAATATTTTTCCCGCTTACATTCATCGTTGTTCAAATATTTTTATGTTAAATTAAATTTTAAACTGCATAGAAGAAAGTTATATTTTTATATTTAAATATAAAAAAGATTAACTTTTATGCGTATAAATAAATCTTGTTATAGTTATATTTAAACTAAATTCTTGAAGAAATATTTACTAAAGAAATTAATTGAAAGAACTAATCATTAATTTAAAAAATTTCCCTACTACAAGATATCAAGGAAGCAAACGGAAAATAATTCCTTGGTTATACAATAACATTAAAGAATTAGAATTTAATACAGTATTGGATGCATTTGGAGGGAGTGCCTCTGTAAGTTATATGTTTAAAAAAATGGGAAAGTCTGTAACGTATAATGACTATTTAAAATTTAATTTTTATATAGGGAAAGCTATAATAGAAAATAGCAACGTTGTTTTTACTCAGAAAGATTTGGAATTTTTTAAAACTCAAAACAGATCTGATTTAAAAATTGTCCAAAAGTTTTTTAAAGATATTTATTATTATCCAAGTGAAAACAAATGGATTGATTGTGCTATTGAGGCGATAAATTCTATGAATTCTTATTCTAAAAATATTCTTGAATATAAAAAAGCGATTGCATTATATGCATTATTTCAGTCATGTCTAATTAAAAGACCTTTTAACTTATTTCATCGAAAAAATTTATATTTAAGGAAAAATAAAGTAGAAAGATCATTTGGGAATTTCCAATCTTGGAATAAAAATTTTAGCGAGTATTTTGAGAGATTTATTAATGAGGCTAATAGCTTAGTTTTTAATAACGGAGCAAAATGTTATGCGATTAATAAATCTATATTTGAATTAAAGAAAAACAAATTTGATCTAATATATTTTGATCCGCCATATTTTAAAAAGGATGCATCAAACGAAACTTCATTTTATAACAGAACTTATCATTTCTTGGAAGGATTATCTAATTATACAGAATGGGAAAATCTAATTGATGAAAATACTATTAATAAAAGATTTAAAATTGACAAATTTGGAGATGAGTTTGGAAAAGAGGATCTCATTAAATCTTTTGAAAAATTATTTGAATTTTTTAATAAATCAATAATTGTTATTTCTTATAAAAAAGGTGGCAAGCCATCAATTGAAACAATTGTTAAATTGTTAAAGAAAAATAAAAATAAAGTATACACTAGAAGTATACATTATAAATACGCTCTAAATCATCAAAATGGTGATGCTATCAATAATAGAGAAGTTCTAATTATAGGATTATGAAAGAACAAATTTGGCCGAAATCTATAAAAGTTGACAAAAGAATAGTAAAACTATTAAGCGGCGCTACATACGAAAATTTTCCAAAGGCTTTAAAGGAATTGATAGTCAATTCATATGATGCCGATGCCGGTAAAGTTGATATTTCTATTGATTTAAAAAAAGAATTAATTTCTATAGAAGATAATGGACATGGAATGTCCGAATTAGATTTTGATTTTTACTTAAGAATTGCATTTCAGTCGCGAGAAAAAGAAGGCGAGACAGTATCTGGAAGAAAAATTATTGGTCAGTTTGGAGTTGGTTTTCTTTCGGTATTTCCATTTTGTAAAAATTATTATATTGAATCATCAAAACGAGGCTCAAGCGAAGTTGTCTATGCAAACATTCCTAGCGTTAATTATTTTTCAAATGCAAATGAGTTAATAGAAGTAGAAAAAATTCAAATACCTGGTGGGAAGAAAATTGATAGGACCATTCATAATAAGCAATTTACAAGAATTGAAATGAAAGGATTTACTGAACTAACTAATCAATTTTTCGATCCAAAATACAAAGTTTCAACAAATCATTTTTCGATAAAAAATTGGAAACCAATGGATCAGTTAATTTGGATGATGTCAGAAGATTTACCGGTTGATTATAAAGATGAAGAATTTAAAATTAAATTTGAAAATACTACAAAAACACCATTTATTGTAAAAATAAACAATACTATCATTAAACGTAATGTTCATGCAAAAACTATATTAGAAACGCATACTGGCGAATATAATAAAATTGGAAAGATAAAGTTTAAATATTTTATTGCTACTAAATACAGTGTAATTAATCCACCAGAAGCGAGGTTTTTTAAGATAAGAAATTTAAATGTTGGTGTTGGTCAAAGAGATACATTTGGTGCAGGAACAGAATCGGGTACACGAGCAAGTTTAACCCATCTTACTGGTGATATAAATATTATTGAAGGCTTAAATGATTTAATTTCACTAGACCGAGATAAATTTAATTATGATGAGGATTATGAAAAACTTAAAGAATATTTTAGAAACAGACTTGTCAACCTTGCAACTCAAACTTATGATATAAATACTTTTTCTAAGGAAGTAAAGCAAGTTGACCGACTTAAAGATTTGAAATCAATTGATTCAAAAAATACGTTACAAAAAATAAACAAGCTTCAAGATAGAGGATTTAAAGTAATAAGAAGAGAGCTAAATAAAAATGAAGAACCGGTGCAGGTAAACAAAGAAAATAAAACAATTGTAATTTCTAAAGATGATGAACAGTTTCAGCGCAAATTAGATTTTGGCAAGATTAATTATAACCTTGAATTAGATAGCTGGGAGTATGAAAATAGTGAATTCCCGGCTTTAATAATAAGAAACAAAAAAATTGTAATAAATAAAAACTATCCTTTATTTAAAGGTAAAAAATACACTGATGTATTTTTTAGGTTTCATCTTATTTTAACATTGAATCTAGAAAAACATATTATAGATCGTCAATCATTTAGTAAAATAAATGAAGATATTTTAAATACATTTAAAGATTACATAGGTTAAAAATGAAAATAAAATCTTTTTATATTAAAAATTTTAAAAGCTTGTACGATTTCCCAGCTTCTAAATTTGGAAATATTAATATGATATTTGGTCTTAATAATAGCGGAAAATCAAATATGCTAAAGTTTCTCAGTCTAGTATTCCAGTCTAAAACTTATGGACAACAAGTGAAAGTAAATTCGGAAGAGAATCGGAGACAGGTTACGAACCTAACTAATTTCTGGGAAGGGGAAGTTAGTAATCTTCCGTATATTTTTTTTAATAATAATATTGACTCTCCAATTGAATTCGATATAACTCTTGAGTTAAATAATAATGAAATTCCTTTAATAGAAGAACTAAAAGAAGAAAAAATTACAATACCAAATAAGGATTATTCAAACATTTTTATTAATGGCCAATTTGTAGCTACCAATAAAACAACTTCAAGGATAGAGTTAAAAGAAGTTCAAATGAATAACAAAGTCATATTCCAAGAAGGTGATTATTTCCCTGGGTATAATAATCTTTCACAAGAACAATTTTATTTTATCTTAAAAGAATTAAATGATTGCGTTTTATTTCTAGATAGTAACAGAATACCTACAAATGATTCTTTGAATACTAAAGAAATGCCAAATAATGAAGATATAAATTATAGTAATTATCTAAAACCTGATTTGTTTAAGGATTCATTATTTTCCCTCTATCTTTATGAATATGAAAACTTTATGAGCCTTTTATCATCAATCGGTTCTTTTAAAGTGAAGGATCAAGGTATCGAAATATTAAAACAACATTTGTTAAATTCCCCTCTCGAAAAGCCAGAAATTGGATTTACAAAATTTAATAATAAATATGAGCTAATGCTGAAGAATGGTAAAGGGAATCGATATCCGCTTATCAACTATGGTTCTGGAATACAACAACTTATTTATATTTTAATTAATATCTTTAGTAGCAGTTCAAAGATAATTTTAATAGAAGAATTAGAATTGAATCTATCCCCTTTATATCAACTTGAATTAATTAAATTTATAAATGATGAAATAGACAAGGCAACAATAAATCAATTCTTTTTTACAACACATAGCAAATACTTTTATGATAGAACAGATTTAATTACATTGTTCGAGGTTACCATAAATGAATTAGGGCATTCAAAAATTCGTAAGGCAAATAAAACTAGGCTTAATAATTATTTTAAAAATAATTATTATTAAATTTTTTCCTTTTATAACAGTCTTTTAATTGTCAGTCAAAAATCTAAAAGCTTAATGCTATATTGTTAATAAATCAACGCACTGAAAATTAAAATACGCTATATTGTATATCCAGTTGTCAATTCTTATTATTACTGGACTTGAGCGTATATGATATTAGATAAAAATTATTATCTTGCCAATTTTAATATTCATATAAATCATTAATATCTGCTTTCTCAAGGTTATATCACTTCAAACTTTAACCAATTACTTCTATTCTTTTCAGAATAAGGAGCCCCAGCAGTAAACACAACAACATCGCCTTCTTTAACAAGTTCATTTTCAACTATTAGCTTTTTTGCTTTATCAATTACAAGATTTTCTTTTTTCAAATCTTCTAGGTAAACAGAAATCACTCCCCAACGAAGACAGAGCTTGTTCATTGTTTCAAAGCTGTCTGATAACGCAATGATTTTAGCATTTGGCCTAAATTTGGCTAAGTTGGTTGCTGTTCTTCCTTTTGATGTGAAGGCAACGATAGCTGCAGCATTTATTTGCTTACTCATTTCGGTTACAGCTCTTCCAACAGCATCAAAAAGATTTTCTTCAATGCTGGCAGGAATTTTAAAATCAGTGTGCTTTGGTTCGGGAATATGAACTTCAGCATTTTTTATAATATCGTTCATTATATGTACTGCTTTAAATGGGTATTTTCCTACAGAAGTTTCGCCGCTTAACATTACGACATCGGTTCCATCCCAAACGGCATTTGCTACATCAGATGCTTCAGCTCTTGTAGGAATTGGATTATGAATCATTGATTCAAGCATTTGTGTGGCAGTGATTACAAGCTTTCCAACTGAGTTGCATTTTTTTATAATTTGTTTTTGAATAATCGGCACGTCTTGAGGAGGAAGCTCAACACCTAAATCACCGCGGGCAACCATAATTCCATCAGCAACATCAAGTATATTATCGAAATCATCCACGGCTTCTTTCTTTTCTATCTTTGCAATTATAGGGATTGAAAAATTATTCTTCTTCAACCATTCTCTTAATAATTTAATATCATTCGCAGATCTAACAAATGAAAGTGCTATGTAATCTATGCGGTGCTTTAATGCGAATTCAAGGTCATGGTAATCTTTTTCAGTAACTGAAGGAGTTGACAGTTGCATTCCTGGTAGATTCATTCCTTTTTTAGAATGAAGAACCCCGCCGTTTTCTATTAAACAACCAATTGAGCTTTTTTTCTTTTTGATGATTTTAAGTTTTATTAAACCATCATCTATAAGTATTATTTCATTTATTTTACAGTCGGCTACAAGCTGTTTATACGAAGTTGATATTTTTCCTTTTGTTCCTTTAACATCATCAATTGTAATCTCAATTTCCCCGCCGGTTTCAATTTCTATTTCATCTTCCGATAATTCACCAATACGTATTTTAGGACCTTGCAAATCCAAAAGAATTGCTAAGGGAGATTCTGTTTCTTTACAAGCTTGATTTATATTTTCAAATACTTTTTCATAAAAATCGTAGTTGCCATGTGAGAAATTTAATCTTGCCCCATCCATTCCCGATAAAATTAGACTCTTTATTTCTTCTGTTGAAATAGTAGCTGGCCCTAATGTGCAAAGTATCTTTGTTTTAGCAAATATGCTGTTCAGGTTTGTTTTCATTTTTTCCTTTTCTTGCGGCTGCCGTTATTATTTAACAGTTTTGTAGCGCGCGACTTTCTATATAAATCTTTGATTTTTTTCTCGACTAAATCAAATGCACTTCCTTCAGGGTAACCACCTTTGGGAAGCCTCTTGCCGCTTTTAACCCCGGTTAAAATTTCAATTCCTTCTTCTACTCTTTCAATCGGGTAAATGTGGAATACTCCTTTTTCAACTGCTTCAATAATATCTTCACGCAGCATTAAATCTTTTATATTTTGAATAGGCATAATAACGCCTTGTTTGCCGGTTAATTTCTTTGCTTTGCATACATCATAAAATCCTTCTATCTTTTCGTTTACTCCGCCAATTGGCTGCACATCACCTTTTTGATTTAAAGAACCTGTAACCGCAATAGATTGCTTAATAGGGAGTCCGGCTAAAGTGGAAACCAGCGCAAAAATTTCTGCACACGAAGCACTGTCGCCGTCAACAGTACCGTAAGATTGTTCGAACACAAGATTTGCATTAAATGATAAGGGCTGATCCTGTCCAAAAGTTTCACGGAAATAACCGGAGATAATAAGTACACCTTTGTTATAATGCCTGCCGCTCATTCCTGCTTCACGTTCAACATTGATAATGCTTCCGCCTCCTAGAGAAACCGTAGCCGTAATTCTGGTTGGCCTTCCAAAAGAATAAAAGTCGGCATTGTAAACAGCCAGTCCGTTTATTTGGCCAATCCGTTCACCTTCGGTGTCAATTAAAATAGTTTCTTCTGTAAGCATATCAGTAATTTTTGATTCCAGCATTCCATGCCTGTCTTTTGCAGAAGCGAAGGCTTTTCTAATATGAGCATCACTAACAACTTTGAATCCATCATCCTTAGCCCAGAAGCTAGCTTCACGAGCTAAGTCGGCTATTTGTGAAAAGCGTGTAGTTAATTTATCTTTTTGTCCCGCATACCTAGCAGATATTTCGATTAAAGTTGCAATAGCTGTATTATCAAATTCTAGCAACCCTTCGTCTGTAATTAATTTTTTTACAACCTGAGCATACTTAACCAGAACCTCATCATTCCTTTTAATTTCATAGTCAAAGTCTGCTTTCACTTTAAATATTTTTTTAAAATCATATTCATAGTTTGAAAGCATGGAATAGATATATTGACTACCAATTAAAATTATTTTTGCGTCAATTTGTATTGGTTCTGGTTTTATCATTGTAGAAGCGACTTGAAAATAAGTAGGCGACTCCTGTATCTCTAATTTCCTATAGCTTAAAACTCTTTTCAGTATGCGCCATACGCCTGGTTCTTCTAAAAGATGGTTTACATTTATAACTAAAAATCCGTTATTAGCCCTTAACAATGAACCAGCCTTAATTTTTGTAAAGTCAGTATACCACCCGCCTCTGCCGTCGTTTATCTTTTCTATAGTTCCAAAAATATTTGTAAATGATGGCGAAGTTTCAATTATAACCGGGCATTGTTTTGTTTCGGAATTGTCGAGGATAATATTAATTTCATATACTTTAAAGTAATCGACTAAAAGCCCATCTTCAGTAGCTGCTTGTTCTGGTTTTAATCCTTTAAAGATTTGAATATTATCTAAAATATCTCCTTCAACCTGGTTAAGGTATTCAATTATTTTTTCATCCTTATATTCATCTTTTAAATTTTCAATAACACTTTTAACAACTATTTCAACTGTTTCTTTTTCAATATTTGAAAGTTTTTGTTGGAACTCCTGGCTGAGCTTTAATCCTTTTTTAAAAATAACTTGAAGTTCCTGTTGATGCGATTTATATTTTTTAACAACTTCTTCAGCTTCCTCTTTTGTAATTTTTCCTTCTTTTATTTTGTCATCAATCTGGTAAATTGGGATTGGATTACTATCTATCACAGGGAATAGATCCGGCCGAACAACCTCACCAACTTTAATTTGGCCCAGAGAGAATTTTTCTTTGCTAAGCTTTTCTTCAAAGCTTCCAAAAAGCTCATGTTCCTTTTGATTATATTGTTCAACTATTTTCTTTTTACGATTAACAAAAACTTCATTATCCAATGATTGGGGAATTCTTTGCTTAAGAATTTCAATTGAAGATCCAAGTACATGTTTGAATAGCTTTGCTTTACCGCAATCGAAAGTTAAAAGAATTGGCCTGTCACTGTCTTTAAAATTATTTACATAAGCATAATCCTTAAGCGGTGAACATTCGCTGGATACCCTTTCCAGAATTTCTTTTACAGAAGAAGCTTTGCCGGAACCTGATAAGCCGGCAATATAAATATTATATCCGGGGCTTTTTATTTCTACTCCCAGTTTGATTGCTTTTAATGCACGCTCTTGCCCAAGTATTCCTTCCAGGGGTTCGAGGTCTTTGGTTGATTCAAAATCAAAAATTTTGGGGTCACAATTCCATCTAAGTTCATTACTTTTGAGCTCTCTTGGTTTTGTGCTGCGGGGTTTTGTCATTAATTTACCTGTGGTTCATGTTTGTAAAAAGTGAATTTTTTCACCGACGTAAAATTAGATTGTGTGATAAAATCTAATTATTATTGTTTATAATTTCAAAAATAAAAAAAATCGGCTAATCATGTTAAGCGATAATCAAATTAAAAAAGCTAGAAGCTATTTCCCTTATTTGTCCAATGGAATAGTATATTTTAATCACGCTGCAACAAGCCCCATTTCAATAAAAGTATCTGAAGCTATAAAAGAACTTGTAAAACAAAAAAGCGAATCTAATATAGATGATTTTACTTCAATGTTAAAAGTATTTGAAGACACAAAAATGGAGCTGGCAAAATTAATTAATACCACTTGGATAGAATTGCATTTGTTGATAATACTACAAACGGATTAAACATTCTTGCGCAAGGAATTCAGTGGAAGAAAGGTGATAGAATATTATTAAATGATATCGAGTTCCCTGCAAATGTTTATCCTTTTTTAAATTTAGAAAGAGATGGTGTCGCAATTGATTTTGTTAAATCACATGATGGGATTGTTACAGCTGATGATATTATTGAAAACGTAAAACCCGCTACAAAATTAATTTCAGTCAGTCAGGTTCAATTTTTAACCGGCTACAGAATTGATCTTCAAAAATTGGGAGAATTTTGTAAGGAAAATAAAATTATATTTTGTGTAGATGCTATTCAAGGATTAGGCGCAATTGGGCTTGATATTCAAAAAGATAATATTGATTATATTTCCTGCGGCACTCAAAAATGGTTAATGGGATTGCAGGGGTTAGGTTTTATTTATATATCTAAAAATCTCCAGGAAAAACTTATTCCAAAGTATGCCGGTTGGCAATCAGTTAAGAATGCATGGAATCTATTGGACTATAAATTAACATTAAAAGAAAACGCAGATACATTGCAAACCGGAACCGTAAATACAATAGGTATTTATGCTTTGAATGCCTCCTTAAAATTGTTCAGTGAATTTGGAAATGATGAAATTGAAGAGACAGTTATTTCAAATTCAAAATATTTTATTAATGAGCTTGATAAAATTGGAATAAAATCTTTTCTAATAAATTGTGAAGAACAAAATATTGGAGGTATAGTTTCATTTAAACATGAAAATTCACAAAAGTTATTTGACCAATTAAAAAATAAAAAAATATTGGGGCGGTAAGAGAAGGCATTGTGAGATTTGCACCACATTTTTATAATACTAAAGAAGAAATTAATATTGTTGTTAATGAATTAAAAAATGTGAAAGACAATACTCAATAAATCAAGATGAATTTTGATTTTTATTTTTTAATTTTGTGTTAGTAGAATTCAATCAATTGGAGCAGTTAATGCTGAAGAGGAATTATTTAGCCGGTATTATTTTAGTTGCGATATTTATTACAGCTTCCACGTTAAATTATACTTATTCACAACAAAAATATAACGCTAACCAAATAAGAGTAAGCCCTAAAGCGGGAGTGATGCAGGTAGTTGGGTTAACAAAAGTAAATATTTCATACAGCCGTCCCGGTGTAAAAGGCAGAGTAATTTGGGGAAATCTAGTTCCTTACAATGTTGTTTGGCGAGCCGGTGCAGATGAAGCTACTAAGTTTACTTTCAGCACGGATGTTAAAATTAACGGGAAAAAATTAAAAGCCGGTTCTTACAGCTTTTTTATTATTCCTTCTAAAAACGGAGAGTGGACTTTAATCTTTAACAAAGTTGCTGACCAATGGGGTGCTTTTGAATATAATATTGCCGAAGATGTTTTTAGATTTAAAGTGAAACCTGAAAAAGGAAATTTTGTTGAATGGCTTGAATATACTTTTACTAGAACTTCCGATACTTCAGCAGTAGTAAGGCTGGAATGGGACAAATTAAAAATACCTTTTACGGTTGAAGTAACGGTTGAGAAATGAATTTATATAATCATGTTTAAAATGTCCAGTTCTCCCTTTTCATAAAACCTTCAAGATTTGTACAATCTATTTTGAAATGTTCACATACATTTGGAATTCGGGCTGCATTTTTTTTCATTGATTCTTCAGTTATAACGCACGCCTTTTTTACTTTAGCCAAAGCAATTACAAATGGATCCGCAACAGGCGTGCCTTTTAATCTTTGTTTTTCTTTCACTAGTTGTTGAAAATGTTGTACGGAGAAAATTTCTTTCACAAAGGTAAGTTCTTCTGAAGTTGGTGTTAAAAAAATATTTTTATTTTCTTTGAGCCAATTATCTAAAAACTCTTTGTTCCCTTTATCAATTAGTTCATTAAAGACTTCTCTAGTAGATATGATTTTGCCATCACTAATGCATTCCTTGATATTAGTCCAAAAAGTTGGGAAACGTTCAGGAAAATAATGACCCAGGACAATGAAACAGTTGGTATCAAAAACATATATCATTATTATCCCCTGGATAGAACTAAATTTTCTAAATTTGAAATATTTTTAATTTTAATGTTCAAATGTTCGGCTAATTGTTCTATCGTACATCGACCTTGATAATATTTGCTAAAAGCTAAGTTTAGAAAATTATCTCCTAGATAAACAGCTTGAGTTGCGTAATAATCTCCACCACTTTTTTTTGATTTATAACTTAGATATGAATTATTCAATTCGGAGGATTTAGATTCATAAATAGATTTTGAAATTAGTTTTCGATCTAGTAATTTTCTTAAAATTACTTCTCGACTAACTTTATATTTCTTTGATAATTTAAAAATAGTTTCATCAGAAATTATTTTTGATTTAATTTCTTCGTTAAAATCTTCAGAAGGGACTAGAAATTCAGCAGCAAATTCATTACAAAATATTTCAATTGATTTTTCTAATCGTGGAAGGCTATCAATAAAGGAATTGTCTTCTTTTGTTATACCATTAAAGTTAAAAAGTATATGACACAATTCATGAAATAAAGTAAAGATTTGTCGATTAATACTTGTACTGTTATTGATATAAATTATTGGAAATTCTTTATCGACTAAGCAAAAGCCAGAAATATCCTTTTGTTTGAAGGAGCGTTTAAATACAAAAATTCCACAATCTTCGAAAGCGTTTCTCCAAACTTTAAAGGCTTCCTCAGAGTTCATCCAACTACTCTGTGTTGTTAAATCAATAGCTATATATTCCCTTATTTTTTTTGTCTCAAAATAGATGTCTGAATTAATATTTAATGTTATATCCTGAAATATTTTTTTCTTACTTGGATTTACACCATCACATAATTCTCGAAGTGAAATTTGCATAGCTAGACCTTGACGTAAAGCTAATACAGAATCACTTTTTAAATTTTCCTTTTCAAATATTGGCAAAGTTCTGAAAGATTCTTTTGGATCTTGTTCAACAGGAATGTTCGGGAAAAAAAATATAGCAATTGGTCTCTTATATAACTGATAGGCTAATTTCTCCAGTTGCACGTAAGTGGGAAAATCAATACCTGTTTCCCAATTAATAATAACCTCAGGTCCTTTTTTAAAAACAAGTGCGACTTCATCAAGGGAAAGCCCTGCTCTTTCTCTAGCCCATCTTAAGATTTCCGGATTTACTTCAGCTATTTGTTTTGACATGTTATATATAATTACTTTCAATAAAAATAATAATAATTCTAGAAAAGAGCATATGGTTCATACTTTAAATCCACTAAAATCTAATTATCTTTAACAACTCTTCTGTCTTTTCTTCCATTAATTTTTTATCACCTTTGCTTTCAACATTTAATCTGAGGATTGGCTCTGTGTTGGACATTCGTAAATTGAATCTCCAATCAGGATACTCAACACTCAAGCCATCTAAATGATCATGTTTGCCGTCTTTATATTTTGCTTCGACTTCTTTAATCTTTTTTGCCGGGTCTTCAATCTTTGAATTAATTTCTCCTGAACAAGGATATTTTTCAATCATCTCTTCAACCAATTCAGAAAGCTTTTTGTTTTCTTCGGACATTAATTGAAGTATTAATAAAAACGGAATCATCCCGCTGTCAGAATATGAATTTTCTTTGAAGTAATGATGCGCCGACATTTCACCACCATACACTGCATTTACTTCTCTCATTTTTTGTTTAATATATGCATGGCCGCTGATTGATTCGACTGCTTTACCTCCGGCATTATTTACTACTTCTAAAGTGTTCCAAACTAACCGCGGATCGTGAACAATATTTTCACCAGGATGTTTTTTAAGAATTGATTTTGCTAATAATCCTACGATATAGTACCCTTCAATAAAATTTCCTTTTTCATCGAAGAAAAAACATCTGTCATAATCGCCGTCCCATGCTACACCAAGATCTGCATTATTTTTCTTTACTGCATTTATTGTTGAATTTCTGTTTTCAACTAACAGCGGATTGGGTACGCCGTTTGGAAATTCAGGATCAGGGTCATTAAATATTTTTATCATTTTAATTGGAAGGCTGCTTTCAATTGCATCTAGTGAAAGCCCTGCGCATCCGTTTCCCGCATTTACAACTACATTAAAAGGTTTAATTTTATGAGCGTCATAAAACTTTGTTAGATGATGCATAAAATGCTTCATAACATCATGATGCTCGACTTTTCCGGGATCATGCGGCCCCCAGGGATCAACATCATCATTAAGAATCTTTTTTTCAACTTCATTTAATCCGCTGTCATAACCTACCGGTACAGAATTTTTTCTAACGAATTTCATTCCGTTATATTCCGGCGGGTTGTGGCTGGCAGTAATCATTATTCCGCCGTCTGCTTCGAAATATGGAGTTGAAAAGTAAATCATTTCTGTTCCGCAAAGCCCGATATCAATTACATTTACACCTGCATCATTCAAGCCTCTAATTAATGCATCTGAAATTGCCCGGGAAGATTTTCTTATATCATGCCCCACAACTATCTTTTCAGCATCGATGAATTTGGAATAAGCCACTCCTATTTTATATGCCAGCTCGCCGTTTAATTCTGAAGGCACCTTGCCTCTAATATCATAGGCTTTAAAACAATTAATTCTATCCATATTGTATTGCTCCAATCTTTTTTATTAAAAAGCAGTTGAAAAAATTTTCGTGGAATAAATTATGAATTACTTTGTATGCTCGACGGAATTATCTTTACAGCCTAAATTTAAATATTTAATAACTATTTCACTAAGGGATATTTTTTTCAATAGACTTTTTAAATATATCTAATTATGTTTACAACCAATAATATTGTGAGGGAGATAGCTATCGTAAAAAAAGATACTGTTAAATGGCACTTCGCTAAATGCAACAACATAAAATGTAATTCAATTTTTCTTGTGGACCCGGACGAAACTCCTGGCGATTTAGGTTTTATTTGCCCGGATTGCAGCAAGAAAACAACTACATCACATATTGTTCAATGCTCTAGCTGTAAAACAATTTTAAATTTTATCAGAGCAACACCCAGCGAAGAAAAAGTAATTTTCAATGTTCACAAATGTTCACATTGCATTGGTACTATTGAAGACGAATGGGAGATAGAACCTTTATATCAACCGGATTCTTATATTTAGTATATTTCATTTTAACAATCGCGATGTGAATTGTAAAATTTAGCAATTGTTGCTTGGTAACTTGCGGACAAAACTATATTTATTTTAGAAGGCGCTCTAATGGAGCGTCTTTTTATTTTAAAAAAAGTTTCTTGGAACGCTACCCTTGACAGATTTAACACCTTCATATAATCTCTTTTGAATCCCATTATTTTCCCTTTTATAAATAGAATTAAAAAATTAAGTTTGATGTTTATGTTATTAAAATTTCCTAAATATAGTGAGACCTTTTAATGAAAAATATTTCTTTTTCCTCTTTAATCAAGATACTTTCAATTGCCGGTTTGCTAATCTTCTCTTCTTGTTCTACTTCAAAAAATATTACAAAAACTACTGCTGCAGCTTCTGATAGTTATAGCTGGTTAAAATTAGATACAGTAAAAGCCGGGAAATTTGATAACGGAAGAATGTGGACTTTCGAATATCCGCCGTTAGATTATTTTAAGCAGACATATAACTTCACACCAACGCAAGATTGGCTTGATCACGTGCGTATGTCGGCCTTAAGGTTTGCAAATTACTGCTCTGCTTCATTTGTTTCCGGGGATGGATTGATAATGACTAATGATCACTGCGCCCGTGAAAGTGTGGTACAAGTTTCAAAAGAAGGTGAAGATTTATTTAAGAATGGTTTTTATGCTGATTCCCTTGGAGCGGAAAGGCCTGTCCCGGGTTTGTATGTCGATCAGCTTGTATTGATTAAAGATGTTACCAAAGAAATACAATCAAGAGTAGATAGTGTTAAAAGTGATTATGACAAACTGTTCAAAGAAGATCAGGTGATAAATGAACTGGAAAAGAAAGAATCCGATAGCACTGGTTTAAAAGTTTCAGTAGTGCCGCTTTATGACGGCGCTAAATATTCGCTTTATGGATATAAAAGATATACTGATGTAAGACTTGTATTTGCCCCGGAAAGCCAGATGGGATATTTCGGAGGCGACCCCGATAATTTTACTTACCCGCGATACGATTTGGATTGTTCTTTCTTTAGAGTTTATGATGACAGCGGCAAGCCTTTAAAAACAAAAAATTATTTTAAATGGAGCCCGAATGGAGCTAATCCCGGCGAGCCGATATTTGTGGTAGGTAATCCCGGCTCTACAAAAAGATTAAGTACTGTTTCGCAGCTTGAATATATGCGTGACATTAGCTACCCGCGCACTTTAGATTACTACAACGGAATGGTTAATGTTTATACTAAATTAATTAATGACCAGCCGGAAAAGAAAGATGAATACATAGTTCAGCAGCTAAGATATTTGAACTCGCAAAAAGCTTTTAAAGGAATGCTTGCCGGATTAAGAGATCCTGTACTTATGCAGAGGAAAAAAGATTTCGAAGAAACATTTAAAACTGCTGTTCAATCCGATAAAAAGCTTGATAAGAAATATGGAAATCTTTGGAATGAAATTGACAGCATTCAAGTTCAGAAAAGAGAAGTTACTAATAAGCTTTATATATTAACAATGAATTCCAGGAGAACTTCAGAATATTTCTTTATCGCTTCGGATGTTATTTATTTAGCAAGAGAATTGAAAAAGCCTGAAGACAAACGTGATGAAGAGTATATAGGTGGTAAGCTTGATTCAACCATTCAAAATCTTTTCCCGGCAGATATTGATAAAAATTATGAGATGACTTTACTGCAAAATCAAGTTGACTTGATGATTAAATATCTCGGCAAGGATAATAAAGTTGTTAAGAAGATAACTGGTGGTAAAACGCCGAAGCAGGCTGCGGAATATATGGTTCAAAATTCATATATGTCAAGCGAAGACAAAATTAAGGAATTGGTAAACAAAGGTGCCGATGCAATTTTAAAATCTGATGATCCGTTTATTTATTTTATTGTGAATACGGAAATAGAGCAGGGCGATCTTCAGCAGGAAGCTAATCAATTAGCTATTAAAGAATTTGAGTGCAATAGTGAATTAGGAAAAGCTTTGTTCGCTGTTTACGGAATTTCAATTCCGCCGGATGCAACTTTTACTTTAAGGATTTCAGATGGAGTTATAAAAGGATTTCCTTATAACGGAACCATAGCTCCGCCTTTCACAACTTTTTACGGGATGTACGACAGGTATTATTCATTCGGTAAAAAAGATCCGTTTGAACTTCCTAAAAAGTGGCAGAATCCACCGGCTGATTTTGACCTTGAAGTGCCGTTTAATTTTGTTTCCACAAATGATATTATCGGCGGCAACTCCGGCAGCCCAGTTATAAACGAGAAAGCACAAATAGTAGGTTTAGCATTTGACGGCAATATACAAAGCCTTCCGGGAGATTTTATTTTTACAGAAGATGAAAATAGATGTGTTGCTGTTCATTCTGCCGGTTTAGTTGAAGCCTTAAAAAAAATCTACAAAGCAGATCGATTAACCGATGAGCTGAAAAATGGAAAGATTGAAAAGGAAGTTAATACAGTAGAGAAGTGAAAAAGAATTTATGCTGAACCAACCTGACCGGTAAATTGGCTTGTTTCAGCATCTATCAACTCACATTGAAACCCAGCTTTTTATTAGACTGGGTTTTTTGGTTTTAAAATTAATTATTTGCAGAAGAATCTGAAATTGATTATTATGAAGAAAAAAAATTAAAAGCAAAATTATAGGGGAAAGTTAGAAGAGTTAAAAAATGTGGGAATGTCATCTTATATAATTAAACCACAACTTATTTTATATATGTATAATGAATGCATAGTTAGTTGAAAATAAATTCAGATTTATTTAATAATAAAATGTTAACGACAATAAAAAATTAAAATGACCAGAGAAAAATAATTTATAAAGGAAGGAATAGATATGGAAGTACATGCAAAAATTGGCATCAGAAGGAAGTTTTTATTGCTCGTTGCACAAATATAAGTAACAGAAGTTTATAGACAAGAAATGAAAAGCAAATCAGCTTGAGTTTTATAATAGGTATTGTCTTTTTTATTATAATATTTATAATAAGTTATTTCGCTGGCTATGAATAAGGCTTTTTAAAATGGTTAACTCAATAAAATAATATGGAAGAAACATTAAGATATTTTTTTAGTGCTGTATTTCAAGG
This sequence comes from uncultured Bacteroidota bacterium, assembly GCA_963775245.1. Lineage (GTDB taxonomy): Bacteria > Bacteroidota > Ignavibacteria > Ignavibacteriales > Ignavibacteriaceae > CAVSWT01. Next base: position 52,556 of record CAVZID010000037.1, on the reverse strand, counting down.
GTTCGCTGCAATTATAACTCTCGGAGCAATGTATTTCTTATATTTTTTTGATAATATCAAAAAACAAAAAATAGGTTTATTGATAGAATAAATGAGTATATAGGAAGAACTTCTTCCAACCACATTGTTGAACAGTATATTAATGAGACTATTGCATATGCAAAGGAATATATCTAATTAAAGAAACATGTTAATAGTGAAACTTATAACAATATGGTGAGATTGGTAAATTCTGTTGAATCAATGGAAGATTTTGAAAATAAAATAAAAAATCTCTTACCTATTTTGTTGCGGGGGACAATTATCATACTTATCATATCTTTAGTAAGTTTGTTCTTGACTGGATACAATAATTATTTAGATTATCTGCTTGATGGTTGTGGTATTTTAATTATCATTTTGTCTATAAAATATTTATTGCTTATTAAAAAAATTATTTTGGAAATAACTTCATTTAAATAATAATTACCAATACAATGTTTTTATAATGAAAATTAATTTAAAATTTTTTGATAAATCTACTCTTAAAACGATAATAATTGGGATAGTAACATATTTGATATTGCTAATTTTTGTTGATCCTGTTAAAATTTACATTCCATATATTGACTGATTTGTCCAACTTAGTATACAAAGGCTTCATTGATTATTTCTTCAAAAATGCAGCTTATGGCGAAAATATTATGTGCCTCCTCATTATTATAGTATTTGGGATATTAGTCTCTGATAAATTATCTCTTTTATTTTCCGAAATATCTTCAATGGAGAAAAAAGTCGATAAAATAAAAGAAAAAATGGAGAACCCTGGATAAAAAGAACCTTCTGATTTATTAACATTGGAAGGATTAATTCAAAAAGTGAAATCATCAGTAAAGTCATAAATAAAATTAAAAGTCTATCTGTCATAGTAGCATTATTTTTAATAATCCCTATCGTTTATTTAACAATATTAATTTCAGTAAATCAGTCATTGAATAGGTCATTCAATGATAAAATGACAGTTCTTAGAACCGTAATATCCCGAAAACAAGATATTGACTTAAGAGCTAGATGGGTATTAATGGATAAGAAGGACGACTATAATGCATTGAATGTTATTATGGATAGTTTAGCTCATCATTATAATATTAAATTGCCTAAAAACGCACTGTAAAAATTATTAAATAATAAGCACATCTCCACACTTTCATTCCTCATCAAGCTTTTCCTAACTGAATGAATGTTATGAGTCTCTTCAATTTAAATTAAAACACATACTGCACTTGAAAATGAAGTGAAAAATATTCCGCATTACTGTTGTTAAATGTTAAACCGAATTCTGTTCCGGCTCCAATTTTAAATCCTGTTGGAGAATTATTTCTTAAATCCAATCCTCCAAGCAATGAGAATACAACTCCGTAATCCCATTCATTAGCTCCTTCAAATATTCTATCATTTAAAGTAAGCAAACCTGCTGCCTCTTCAATGTAAACTAAATTATTAACCGGCTGTGAAGTGGTTGCTTTAATACTTATTCCTCTTACAAAAGGAAAGTATCTGTTTGTTGAACCTGGAACAAGCATTGCAAAATAGCCGGCGTACAAAAAACTTAACCTGTATGTAACAGAGCTTAAAGGCGGACCAAAATCAACAAAGAGGGAAGAGGTGAAGCTGCCTTCATTGGGTGAGTTGCTTTTTATTACACCTCCGCCAAAAAATCCGCCAACGCTAAAGTTTTGTGCATTTAGATTAAAGGATGAAATAAAAAAGATTATTGATAATATGAGTAATCTAATTGGTAGAGAAATTTTTTTCATTTATATTCCGTTATCATTGCTAAACAACTAATTATAATTTATTTACCCAAATATAAAGGTGTTTTATGCAACAAACACTATATCATTATACCGCCAATGTGATTGCCGTTTATGACGGCGATACAATCACAGTTGATATTGACCTTGGACTGAGCGTCTGGGCAAAGGGAGAAAAAATAAGATTAAACCGTATCAATGCACCGGAGATGAGAGGGCCGGAAAAACCTAAAGGAACACTTTCACGTGATTATTTACGAGGCTTAATCTTAAATAAACAAATTGTTTTGGAAACTATAAAAGACAAAAAAGGAAAGTACGGCCGCTATCTAGGTGAAATCTGGCTGGACACCGGCGGCGGTAATTATATAAATGTTAATGATGAGATTGTTAAAAATAAATTTGCTGTTTATCATAAGTATTAGAAAAAAGATTTATATTTTAAACTATGTTAACGTTTGGCTTCTTTGTACTATGAAACAATCACATTTGTCATTTCGACCCTGCCTGCCGGTAGGCGGGCGGAGGGAGAAATCTTTTTTACAAAATATAGAAGATTTCTCACTTGATGACTTGTTCGAAATGACAATCTGAGTTTAAATATTTTTAAAATAATTTCATTAAACTTAGAATAAAAAATTTTGAGTTATAGAATAAAATATTAAAGGGATAACCATGCCAGGTAAAAAATCAGAAATAAAATTTACTGTAGAGCTTGATGAAACAAAAATGCCTTCTAAAATTGAGTGGGAAGCTGATGATGCAGACTTCAAGGGTAAGAAAGAATGCAGTTCAATACTGCTTTCTCTCTGGGATAAGGAAGACAAAGTTACATTAGCAATCAATCTTTGGACAAAAAAAATGCTTGTGAATGATATGAATGTTCATTTTCATCAAACATTTTTAAAGATGGCAGATACTTATTTCCGTGCTACTCAAAATAATGATGTAGCAAAAACAATAAGAAATTTTGCTAATGAGTTTGCAGCTAAACTGGAACTCGTGAAAGGGATGAAAAAGTAGATTTAGTTATAAACAACAAACCAAATTTTTTTGAGAAATTGGGTTTGTGAAACTTACTTTAATTTTTACCAAGCTTAAAAACTTTCAATAAATAAAATAAAGCAGGAAAAATTATTAGTGAGCCGAGAATCAAAGCCCAGCCGAGGTAAGATAAAGTCAATTCATTTGCTGCACTGTTAAGCAAAGTTAAATTATCAGCATCACTGATAATAACTATGGTAGGGAAGTAAACCGCATAAAAAGCTGCAAGAATAAAAAGCAACTCTGCCCCGGCAAGTATTCGCGTGCGCCAGGTGAATCCTTTTTCCAGAACCTTCCATAAAAACGGAAGTATAATTGTAGCGATGACAATGAAGCCTATACTTATTGGATGACTGAAAAAATTCTTTGCAAAACCATTATTGGAAAAAACAGCAGAAGATAAAAATACAAGTCCACCGCTAATTACTGTTAGAAGGTTTGCTGCCTTGGCTTTTTGAATAAATATTTTTCTGAGCTGTTCATTGGTTGAATCGCCAATTAAAAATACAGCAGCAATAAATGCAAACAAGGATACAATAAAAATTCCAATAGAAATTGAAAATGGATTTAGCCAGGGTAAAATGTATCCTTCAAAAAATCCATGAGGGTTTACATATATTCTTCCAGAAACTAAGGCTCCTATTAACAATCCGAAGAAGAACGGGACGAGCAAGCTGGAGATTTGAAAAAATCTTGAATAGACTTCCTGCGATGAATCTTTTATTGCATCGTAATGACGAAAGGTGAAAGCTGTTCCTCTTAAAATAATTCCAAACAATAAAAGTATTAAAGGAATATAAAGTGAAATAGAAATCTGGCTGTAAATTGGAGGGAAAGCATTAAACAATATAACTACAGTGATTATTAACCACATGTGGTTTGCTTCCCATATTGGCGCCATCGAATCACTTACTATTTTTCGGATTCGTATTTTATTTTCACCTCGGGATGTTAGTTCAATTATTCCGGCACCAAAGTCTGCACCGCCTAATAAGCAATAAAGATAAACAGAAACTAACAAAAATATAATTACTACGTAAAGCATGGTGTTAAGTCAAAATTCAAAATTAAAAAGTCAAATTGTTTAAATTCAGAACTTCGAAGTTTAATCATATTGTATTACTCAGTAATAATTATGTCAATAGTTTTCCAAAAAACTCGAAGCTATTATCGTATTAAGTTACCTTACGCAAGAGCCTAAATAAACTCAGTTTCTTAATGAAACTGGGTTTATAACTAATTGTTTAGCGTAACATCAGTTACTAATTTCAAAACTCTTCTTCGTCCAATTTTATTATTTGTCTTTTCATTAACCAATAAGCAGCAAAGCATAAAACCAAATATGAAATTGCAAAAAGTGTAAAATGAAAAATTTGTCCGGGCACGGGTGAAACAGCTTGAGCCGTTCTCATAATATTATAAATTATCCAGGGCTGCCTTCCAACTTCGGTTACAATCCAACCGGCTTCAACAGCAACAAATCCTAATGGTCCGATTAGGGCAATGAAAGTTAAAAACTTTTTATTCAACAAAACATCTTTCCATTTGTAGCGAATCACCCAGAATAAAACTCCTGCTAAAGCTAAAAGGGTACCGCATCCAACCATAATTTGAAAAGCAATATGTGTCGGTGCAACCGGCGGCCAATTTTCTTCCGGGAAATCATTTAATCCTTTTACCTCGGCATTAAAATCTCCATAAGCTAAAAAGCTTAATCCTTTTGGAATTGTTAAACCGAATTTTGTAGTTCGTTCCTTTTCATTTGGAATACCGCCGATGGTTAAACCTGCGCCGCTTTCTGTATGAAATAATCCTTCCATGGCTGCAAGTTTAATTGGCTGTCTTTTGGCAACATCCTTTGCCGAATGGTCGCCGCTTAGAGGCTGAATAATAGCCGCAATACTTCCGATTGACAAAGCAATTATCATAGCCATTTTATGAATCGAAGTATTCTTTCCTTTCAAAAGTAAAAATGCATGAAGCCCGGCAACAGCAAACGCAGTAGCTTCGAATGCTGCAATTATCATGTGCGAAGTTTGACTAACCCAAGCAGGATTAAACATTGCGGCAAAGGGATCAATGTTAATAGCTTTTCCATTTACCCAATCGAATCCGGCTGGGGCATTCATCCAGGCATTTGCTGCAACTACAAATATTCCTGAAAGCACTCCTGAAATTCCAACCATTAATCCGGCGAACCAATGGACATACGGATTTAATTTATTCCATCCATAAAGAAATAATCCAATACAAATTGCTTCAACAAAGAATGCAGTTCCTTCCCAGCTAAAAGGCATTCCGATAATTGCTCCGGCATATTTCATAAATCCAGGCCATAAAATTCCAAGTTCGAAGGAAAGTGCAGTACCAGACACGGCCCCAATTGCAAAAAATATGGCAACTCCTTTCGACCAGGTTTTTGTAAGCTTCAAATAAATTTCATCTTTTCGTTTTAAATAAAGCCAATGTGAAACTACCATCAAGAAAGGCATGGTCATTCCAATGCAGGCGAAGATAATGTGAAAGCCCAGAGATAAAGCCATTGTAGAACGGGCAGCGAGAAGATTGTCCATAATCAGTTATAAGAAATAAATTTTAAGATTTAGTAGTACTAAACTATAAAATATTTGTTTAATGTTCGCAGAATAAGTTGTGATATAAATAAAATAACAATATGAACTAATTATATTTTAGACGAAAAATAGCTGGCTACGAATTTCACAAATTTGCACGAATTAAATTAGTGTGATTTGTGAAATTAGTGACAACAAATAATCATAAAAAAAGCCTCCGGATTAAGTTCCGGAGGCTTTGATATAAATAATTAATTTTGCTTTACCAGATCTTTACAACTTCACTATCCGGCCTTCTCATTGGGTCTCCTTCTTTTACATTGAATGCCTTCCAGAATGGAGCCAAATTACTGAATGGCCCGTTTACTCTTTCTTTATTTGGTGAGTGTGGATCAGTTTTTAATCTCAACATTAAGATCTTTATCACGAATAATATTTCTCCAAACTTGGGCCCAGGATAAGAAAAATCTTTGAGCCGGAGTAAATCCATCTATCTTTTTATTCTCTTTATACTCATCAGTTTTTTTGAATGCAGTAAATGAAACTGTGAGTCCGCCAAGATCAGCAATGTTTTCACCTAAGGTTAATCTGCCGTTTATATGCATTGTATCTACCGGATTATAGCTGTCAAATTGTTTTACCAAGCCATCTGCTCGTTTACTGAATTTTTCTGCATCCTGTTTTGTCCACCAATCAGTTAGATTTCCATTAGCATCATAGTGTCTGCCTTGGTCATCAAACCCATGAGTAATTTCGTGTCCGATTACAGCGCCCATTGCTCCGTAATTAACAGCATCGTCTGCATTTTGATTGAAGAAATGGAGGCTGCAGGATAGCGGCAGGAAATACAATTTCATTATTTACAGGGTTGTAATAAGCATTTACAGTTTGCGGAGTCATATGCCATTCAGTTTTGTCAACCGGTTTTCCGATTTTAGCAAGGTCGCGCTCAAATTCAAAATGTGATGCTCTAATTCCATTTTCAACATAAGAATCATTTTTAATATCCAACTTTGAATAGTCTTTCCATTTATCCGGATATCCGATTTTTACTGTAAGCTTAGAGAGCTTCTCAAGAGCTTTCTTTTTAGTTGTGTCACTCATCCAATCAACGTTTTCAATTCTTTCTTTCATTGCATCAACAAGACTCTTTACAATCTTCAATGCTCTTGCTTTTGCTTCTGGGGGAAATGTTTCTTTTACATATAACTCGCCAAGCGCTTCACCTAAAGAACCATTAACTGATTTCATAACCATTTTCCATCGCGGCTCCATGGCCTTAGCTCCATTTAAGTATTTACTATAAAAATCAAATCTTTCATTTACAAAATTACTGCTTAAATACGGAGCAAGTCCTCTTAAGACATTCCATTTCAAATATGTCTTTAAATCTTCAATTGGAGTTTTACTGACAACTTTTCCAACCGCAGTAAAAAATTCAGGTTGGCCTACATCAATATCTCCCGGATTAGAGAGGTTAACCAGTTTAAAAAATACAGGCCAGTCAAATTGAGGCGCTACTTTTTCCAAACCGGAAAGTTTCATTTTGTTATAATTCTTTTCCGGATTTCTTAATTCAACTCTTGATCTTGAAGCTTTAGCTAGTTCTGTTTCAATTTTCATAATTTCGTTTGCTGACTTTTTAGCATCAGTTTCTGTATAACCAATCAGCTTAAACATATTGGTTATGTGTTGATGGTATTTTAGCCTCACTTCTTTTGAGTGAGCATCATTTTTCAAATAGTAATCTTTATCAGGCAAACCTAATCCGCCCTGGCCTAAACCGGTTATAGTCATATCACTATTTTTCTCATCTGGAGTTGAGCCGAAATTAAAAAATGGAGCACCAACATTTAAATGAATATGAGCTAGTTCCTTATATAAGTCGTCTTTATTTTTAACTGCATCAACCAGATCAAGTTCATCTTTTATAGTTGAATAACCTTGTTTTTCAATTTTTACTGTATCCATTCCTAAGGAATAAAACATTCCAACTTTATAAATATTACTGCTTGGTTTAGCCTCTTTGTTATTTGCAGCAGAATCTAAAATATTATGAAGTACTTTGTAATTTTGTTCAGCTAAAAGTTCAAAGCTGCCCCAGCGGCTATACTCATCTGGTATCTTATTATTTTTTACCCAGTTACCAACAGCATAATCATAAAAATCTTTTGCGGGACTCACAGTAGAGTCAATGTTTGTTAAATCCAATCCTTTATCTTTCACCTCCGAATTTTTTTGTGAACACGAAAAAAAAACAAATGAAGTACTCAAAATAAACATGAGTAATATGGTTCCTTTGAACATGATTTACCTTTGTTTAATTAGTAGAAAAAATTACCGCAAAATTATTTACTTTTTTAGTTATTTAAAATACATAAAACGAGTTGTAGAATATTTTAATTAAAAATATTTAGACGTGTGAAGGATGAATTTTGATTTAATTATTTAGAAAATAAATTCAACGACATAAGAATTTATGAAAGAATTTGCAATCCACTTAACATTCTCTAATTTTTTATTTATTTTTTAAACAGAAACTAATTGATTTGACAATGTAATTCATCCGAAAAGGGGGTGTTATGCAATTACCATTCACCACTGAAGAATTCCTTAATATTTTTAAATCCTACAACCAAGCTGTTTTTCCATTGCAAATTTTATTTATCACTGCAGCCTTATTTTGTATTTATATCTTATTTAAAGATTATAAGATTAAAAATAAAATTATAAATGGTGTGTTATCATTTTTATGGTTGTGGATTGGAATCGTTTACCAGGTTTTATTTTTCTCTTCAATAAATAAAGCTGCCTATTTCTTTGGAATAATTTTTATTATTCAAAGCCTGCTTTTTTTGTATTACGGAGTTGTAAAAGAAGAACTTCAATACAATTTCAAAAAATCATTTTCAAATTATCTGGGAATGTTATTCTTAATATATGCATTAGTTATCTATCCGGTACTTGGGCATATGTTAGGTCATCAGTATCCATATTCTCCTACATTTGGTTTGCCTTGTCCAACAACAATATTCACATTCGGGATGCTGCTATTTATCAACAAAAAAATTAAAGTAACCTTGATTATTTTACCACTGATATGGTCCTTAATAGGTTTTATGGCAGCATTAAAGCTATCTGTTTATGAAGATATTGGATTACTTATCGCGGGACTTCTTGGATTTACTTTATTGCTTATTAATAATAAAAAAGAATCCGAGTCTATAAAAACAGCATAGTCAAAATTGAAAAAGACTCTTTGGAAATTTTATTTCAGCTATAATTGAGTTAATTACTATTTCTTAATACTAAAATATAGGAGGGGGAAAGTAAGTGCAAAAATATTTAATATGTTTAGTTGTTTTATTTTATTGCCAGGCAGCTATTTTCACTCAATCACTTCCGGAAAAAGTTAAAACACTTAATCTTAATTCGATTGAAGGAAATGCAATTACTTATTATTCAACGGGACATGAAAAGAATGCCGGAGAAGTAAAAACATTATTAGAAAAAGCAAAAGCATTTTTTCAAAGCAAGTTTAGGATTAAAGAAGATTTTTTAATTGCTGTACTTGATTCAAGTGATTGGATTAAATTAACAAATATACCTTATGGGCTTCCGTTTGTATCCGGCTCGCCTTATACAATTATTATCCCTGTTTCTTCAGAAAATGAGCTTGGAAGAGTAATTAAAAAATCAATAATAAACCACCACTTAAACAAAGAATTTTCATTAACAAATGATGAGATAGTATTTAAGTTCATTACTTTAATCGGACTTCATGAATTAGGGCATATTTATGCTAAAAGATACGGATTGCACTTTCCCAATAAATGGACGTTTGAATTTGCAGCAACTTATATAGCATATTACTTTTTAGAGAAGCAACAGATTACAGATTGCAAAATTTGGTATAGAGTCGCTAAAGCATTATCAAAAGAATTATCACATCCAAAATCAACTTTAAGGGAATTCGAAAATTATTATTACAGAGTTGGAATAGAAAACTATGCCTGGTACCAATCCGTATTTGAAATGCGGGTTGCAGAAGTTTACGATGATATGGGAAAATATTTTATTGAAATATTAAAAAAGATTCATTGGAATCGATCAAAGAAAGAATACCAATTAGATGTGCTTGAAAAAGTTAATAAGGGATTTTTTACCTGGGCGGGGAAGTATGAGTTAATCTTCAACGATAGTAAGTAGCATTTCGTAATCTAATTATTTCATTCTATTCTGTGTCGTATTGAACAAACGAATCTTAAAACAAAATATTATGCTTAAATGATTAGTTTATTATCTTTGCACTTAACTTTTAAAAAGAGTAATTATAAAAACTAAGATGTACTAAACCGAATATATATATGCTCGATAAAAAAGAATTAAAGAAGCAATACAAACAAACATTAACACCTATGGGTATTTTTCAAATTAAAAATTTGGTGAGTGGAAAGATATTTATTGAAAATGGTAAAAACTTACCTGGTAGCATAAACAGTGCTAAATTTCAATTAAAGATGGGAACTTATATGAATGAAAAGCTTCAAAAAGATTATAACGAATTAGGCGAAGAAAAATTTTCTTTTGAAGTGATAGATAGTTTGGAGCCTAAAGAAGATTTGAGTTATGATTATACAGAAGATTTAAATGTACTTAAAGAAATGTGGCTTGATAAATTGCAGCCGTTTGATGAAAAAGGTTATCATAAAAGAAAAGTTCAATTGTAAGAATTTGACTTATGAAATTCCAAAGTGGTTCTATTTTTGTCTAAACATTCTTTTTAATTTGTAGAACCAAAATGAACTTCATAAATGAAGTTCCTACAGGAGAACTTAGCAAAAATCTAATCGCCATAAGAAATCCTATAAATAACTCCATTAAAATCATCGGAAACTAATAACGAACCGTCATGCATAACTAAAACATCTACCGGCCTTCCTGAAACATTTTCTCCTTTCAGCCAGCCTTCCGCAAAAGGCTCATATCCGACTGCTTTGTTTCCATCAATTTTAACAACCATAACACGGTAGCCGATTTTATGACTTCTATTCCATGAACCATGCTCGGCAATGAATATCTGATTTTTATATTCGGCTGGAAACATATTCCCGGTATAAAAGGTCATTCCTAATGAAGCAACGTGCGGGCCAAGTTTTTGAACAGGCTTTACATAATCATCAATATTTTTCCCTTTGCCGAATTCGGGATCAAGTATATCGCCTTGATGAACAAACGGATAACCAAAGTGTAAACCTTTTTTAGGAGCGCAGTTTAATTCATCGTTTGGAATATCGTCACCCATCAAATCTCTTCCATTATCTGTAAACCAAAGTTCATTTGTTCCTGGCTGCCAATCAAATCCTACAGTGTTTCTAATACCGTGAGCATATATTTCCAAATCACTTCCGTCCGGATTCATACGCATAATCGATGCATATCGTGGATCGTCATCTCTATTACAAATGTTGCATGGCGCACCAACTGGAACATACAGTTTACCATCCGGCCCAAATGCAATAAACTTTGCGCCATGATGCTGGTCGCTTGGGAAACTGTCATTAACAATAACCGGAGCTGGCACATGATCAAGATTAGCATCAATATTGTCATAACGAGAAACTTTATTTATTTCAGCTACATATAAATTCCCATCTCGCAAAGCAACTCCATTCGGGCTATTCAAACCGCTTGCAATTGTGATTACTTTATCCGCTTTGTAATCTTTATTGGTATCTATTACAGCATAGACTTTGCCAGTTCCCCTTGTTCCAACATAAAGAATGTCATTATCACTCAAAGCCATCTCCCTTGCACCTTCAACTTGATCGGTATAAATATCAATTTTAAATCCAGGCGGCAGGCTTATTCCGGAAATATCACTTTGGCTTGAAGGGACACTTTCATTGTTATTTGATTTGCATGAAGTAAATATTATTGCAGCAAATGAAATAAGAAATAATATAAATGATATTTTAAAAATATTGTTAGACATATTTCATCCTTTCTTGTCAGCAATGAAAATCGCGGCTTAAAATTTCTTTATAATCCTTCTGAATCCGCTGTGGGCATTATTGCCCATAAAATTATATAAACCAATATACCTGGAAATGCTGCGCTTAACACTGAAAGAAGAATATAACCGATCCTTACGACAGTAGGATCCCAGTGAAGCCATTCAGCAATTCCGCCGCAAACACCTGCAATCATTTTATTATTTGACCTTTTTAAAGACATGATGATTTTCTTTAATTATAAAAATTGAATAATTAAAAATACAAATAAATATTTCTTATTTTAGTTTGAAAAATAATAAGTGTGATTAAATAAAGATGAAAGAAGAACCTAATTACTTTACGTATGTTCAACTCCTAAAGGAGTTGTCGTGGTCTTTTGTGGTTTGAATAGTTACAAACATTTAATCCCTCCGGGATTAGAAATACTGAAAAAAAAGGATACTTATTTTAACAGTCAGAATTTTTAATAAATTTTCTAATAGGAGAGGAATATCTATTGTAAATTAATAAGCTTCGAATTACCAAACTCAACGGGACTAAACTTGCGCATTTACATTTCTTTATTTACCCAATCGGATAAAAACTCTTGGTGTTTAACCGGGTTGAATTCTATGAATTCGTAGTTTGCTAATTTATTAATTTGATAAGGATCTTTTTGAAATAACAATTCTATTTCATCTTTACTTTCGGCACGTGCTATTACAATTCCGCCGGTCATTGGATTTCGCGGGCCTGAGCATAATATAAATCCAATGTCATATCCTATTTGTAAAAATTTTCTGTGGTTCGGTCGAATTTCATCTATTTTCTCTAATTGTGCAGTGTAAGTAATTGAGATAACGAAATGTTTCATTAAAAATATTCTATAAATTTTCTGAAATTGTTTGAATTATTTTATTGTGAAGTTCAGGTTCAAATTTAACAAGTTCATCATTCTTTTCACCAGGGTATATGCTGTTAGTAAGAAAAATTACAAATATGTTTTTATCTTTATCAGCCCATATCGAACAGCCTGTATTACTTGATTTTCCAAATGAATTTTCAGATAACATTTCTCCCGCTGATGATTTTTTATTCAAGTTTGTGTCCCATCCTAATCCATGTGAATTGAATAATGATTGAACTTCTGGCCACTTTTTAATAGTTGATGATTTTAAATATTGTTGGTCACCATAAGATCCATCTTGCAGCATCATTTGCATAAATGTTGCAAGATCTTCTGCTGTTGAAAAAAGTCCGGAGCTTCCGGAAATGCCATCAAGCAAAAAAGTATTGCCGTCATAAGCTACACCTTTGTTGCGTTTCTTTGAAGCAAAATCATCGCTGGTTGGCGGGCAATAGTAATATAATTCCTTCGGGGGATTATACATCGTACGGTTCATCTTTAAAGGATTAAAAATATTTTCTTTAAGCAAATCATCAATATTTTCTCCGGCAATCTTTTCAATCACTTGCAGAAGTAAATTCATATTTATTGTACTATAAACGGATTTTGTTTCTGTTTCATAGGCAATTTTATCATTCATAATTGAATCAAGTAATTCTTCTTTGTTTTTATGAAGAGCAAAAAAATCTCTATCATCAATCAATCCTGAATTATGCAGCAGCAGATTTTTTATTTTGATTTTTCCTTTACCATTGTTTTCAAATTCTGGTAAATAATCTGAAACTTTTTTATTTAACTTTAATATTCCCCAGTCATTTAAAAGCATGGCGGCAGTTGTGGTAGCAACTGCTTCGGAAATATTACCGAGATCAAATATAGCATCTGTTGTCATCTTGGTTGAAGACTTTTCATAATTAAAATTACCGAATGCTTTTTCGTAAATTACTTTTCCTTCTTTGCCGATTAATAAAACTCCGCCAGGAAAAATTTTACTGTCAATTGCTTGATTCATGGCTCCTTCAACAGGTGCAAAATTATAATTTAAATCTACTCCACCTTCAACATATTTTAGAGTTGAACTTTCTACCTTAATTCCATCGCCGACAATATAGTCTGTATTGGGAATTGAAATCGGAAGTCTTCCTTGAATTTTATTTTCTCCAACTATTGCTTCAGCCATTGCCTCTTGAGAAACAGGAACATCACCGTAAGCACAAAGGTAAGTTGAAGCTTCCGGAAACATGGAAAGCAAATATGGATTTCCAAAACTAATTACTACCGAAGGCGTTTTAAGCTTTAGAATTTTTTTAATAAACTCAGTATTGGTTTTAGATAAACTAACAGTCCCTTCATAAGCTTTTACTCTTACATAAGAGGGGAGTATTATCAAACTTGAACTTTTTGCAATATTATATGCTCTGCGGTAATCTCTCTTTTTACTTTTTTTAGTTAAAAATATTTTTTGAAGATTAGTAAACTTGCCTTCAATTTCACTTTCGAATATTTTCTCCGATTCATTATTATCACTTTCTGTGATTGAAATACAAGCTGCTCTACGAACTTTAACTGGATCAACCGGAATTATTTTATCATCATTCTTTACAAGCGTTATAGATTTAACAGCAATTTCTTCAGCTAATTTCTGGTGTGATCCAATACCTATAACTTTATTTAAATTATCAAGATCTGAAAATTTATTTCTTTCAATCTGCAGCCATTTTTTTGCAGTAAGAATTTTCTTAACACTTTCATTAATTCTATCAATACTGATTTCATTATCTTCAACTGCTTCGTAAATAGAATTAATAGCAATCTCTTCATCCGGCGGCATTAGGATTATATCATTCCCTGCCTGCACTGCTTTTACAGTTGCTTCCGCTACAGAATAATATTTTGTAATTGCGTTCATGTTCATTGCATCTGTAACAACTAATCCTTTAAATCCCATTTCGTGTTTCAAAAGATCAGTTATAATCCTTTTTGAAAGTGTCGCCGGAACACCGCTGGGATCGAGAGCCGGAACATTTAAATGGCCAACCATTACAGATTTAACACCTGCATTTATTGCTGCTTCAAAAGGTGCCAATTCAATATTGGCAATATTATATTTATCAACAGAGATTTTAGGCATGTCTGTATGCGAATCTATTTCAGTATTTCCATGTCCCGGGAAATGTTTTGCTGTGGATAATACTCTTTCTTCGGATTCACCTCTTATAAATGCTGAAGTAAATTTTGATACAATATCTTTATTCTCCGAATACGAACGGATATTTATGATAGGATTTAATGGATTGTTATTAACATCGGCAACCGGCGCATAGTTTTGTTGAACTCCTAAGGCACGGCTTTCTAATGAAACAATCTTAGCCATTTGGTAAGCAAGTTGAATATCTCCTGTTGCTGCCAATGCCATATTATAAGGGAAACTTAGTCCGTCTGTTAAACGCATTCCAAGCCCGTGTTCAAAATCAGATGAGATTAAAAGTGGAACATCGGCAAGCTTCTGCATTTTATTAATTAAAGAAGCTTCATTAAGAATATTTCCTTTAAAGAAAATTAATCCGCCGACTTTTTCATCTTCAACTAAATGTTTTAATCTTTGATATTCTTTTGAATCTTCGGCAAGATAATCTCCAGTAACCCAGGGCATAACCATTTGAGCGCATTTTTCATAAGTGCTCATGTGATTTAATTTTTCTTCTACCCAACTTTCTTCCGTAGATGTTAAATCAAACAAAGGGTTTTCCAGACTCTTTGAATTAGAAAATTTCTTGTCCATAAAAATTCCAAAGAAATTTAATTTCGATGTTTTAAGCGAAGTGGGAAATGTCGTAAAAAAAACGAGCAAAACAACCCAAATAATTATAGAACTACGAAAGTGTTTTTTTGCCATAGGGTATTCTTATCAAAACCTTGTTAGTCACCAATAGAATTAGTATCGAGAATAATATTTTTTATTTGAGAATATTATTTTTCAAGAGCTTCTATAACAGCATTATGAACTAAAGGCCGAACCTGTAATATCTTCGTATTCTTTCTTGTTGGGTAAACTCTATTTGTTAGAAAAATTACGATTAATTTTCTTGTGGGATCTGTCCAAACTGAGGTTCCTGTAAAGCCGGTATGCCCATAAGATAAAGGGCTAAAGTATTTGCCTGCAGAAGAATAACCCTCGGTGGATTTTGTATCCCAGCCCAACGCCCGCGAACTTAAATCACTTTGCTGTTTGATAAACAAATTAACGGTTTCAGGTTTTATTAGCTGTTTACCGTTAAGAGAGCCCTTATTAAGAAGCATCTTCAAAAATTTAGCCAAATCATTTACATTGGAGAATAACCCGGCATGACCGGCAACTCCGCCCATTAAAAACGAGGTTTCATCGTGAACTTCACCTTGTAGCTGTCTATTTCTAAAATAATTATCTGTCTCAGTAGGAGCAATACTATCCTTTATTGAGGCAGGTGGATTATACATTGTATGATTCATTCCCAAAGGTTTAAATACCTCTTCATCAGCAAATTTATCCAATGTTTTACCGGTAATTTTTTCAATAATTTTAGCCATAGTAATCATATTTAAATCTGAATAAACCATTTTTGTGCCGATAGGATAAATTAAAGTATCAGAATAAATTTCATTTAGGATATCTTGTTCAGGGTGAGGCGAGTTTTCATAAGCTTTATATGATTTGATATCAGGCCTTAAGCCGCTGTCATGAACAAGTAAATTTCTTATAGTTACATTTTCTTTCCCATTATGGCCAAAAGCCGGAATGTATTTAGAGACTTTATCATCAAGCTTAAATAATCCTCTATCATAGCAGATCATTGTGCACGTAGTTGTTGATATAACTTTTGATACTGAAGCAAGATCAAATATGGTACTTATTTTCATAAGAGGTGAAGAATCGTTATAAGTGTAATGGCCGTAAGCTTTTTGATAAATAGTATGCCCATCTTTAGAAATTAAAAGAACCGCACCAGGGAAAGCAGAATCTTTAATTGCTGTTTCAACAACTTTATCAACTTTGTCAAAATTAATTGTACTTAGTTTAGCTTCTTTACTTTTTAATATGACTGCATTTTGAAAAAAAAGAAAAAGTAAGATTAATAGAAACGACAATAAAATATTTTTACGCCGAAACATTTTTTTGCTCCTCAGATTTCTTTCCAAATTCAGGGTCAAATGGTAATGCTCTAACTATAAAATAACCGGGAATCATCGTAATAAAAACCCAAACAAAGAAAAATTTATATCCTAAAAACTCTTCAATCATTCCGCTAAAAGCACCTGGCAGCATCATGCTCAAAGCCATAAAACCAGTGCATATTGCAAAGTGGGAAGTTTTAAATTCGCCCTGCGAAACATAAATCATGTATAACATATAAGCTGTAAAACCAAATCCGTAGCCAAATTGCTCCCCGACGATGCATATAGATATGAGATAAATATTACCGGGCTGAACAAATGCTAGAAAAATATAAACAACATGCGGAATATTAATAGCTGCGAACATCCACCAAATCCATTTCTTCAAACCATCTCTTGAGACTACAATTCCACCAAGAATCCCACCTAATAATAAAGCAATAATTCCGAAGGTTCCATAAGCAACTCCAATCTGTTCTAATGAAAGTCCAAGTCCTCCTTTATTTATAGGGTCAAGAAAAAACGGCTGCGCAAGTTTTAATAACTGTGCTTCACCGAATCTAAAAATAAGCAAAAATGTTATGGCAATACCAATATTATCTTTTTCAAAAAATAATTTGAAGATTTTTATAAATTCAGAAAGCTGCCCTTTATCACTTACCGCAGGCTTGTCGGTTTTAGGGAAAGGAAGTAAAAAATTATGGTACACAAATATGGCAAGGTATAAAACAGTTATCATAATAAAAGTATATTGCCATGATAATGGAATGTTGCCGGTTGTGGCTTCAAAGTAACCAGCAATAATTAATAATAAACCCTGACCTGCCCACATAGCAATTCTATAAAAGGTGCTTCTAATTCCGACAAAAAATGCCTGCTGTTTTTCATTAAGTCCAATCATATAAAAGCCGTCAGCGGCTATATCATGCGTGGCAGAACCAAAAGCAATAAGACAGAAAAAAATTAATGTGTATAAAAAGAAGTTGGATGACGTAGCAAAAATTGTTAATCCAACCAGGCCTCCACCTAAAATCAATTGCATAATCAGAATCCAAAAACGTTTGGTTTTTAACATATCAATAGATGGGCTCCATAAAGGCTTTACAACCCAGGGCAGATAAAGCAGGCTGGTATAAAGTGCAATATCAGTATTTGAAATACCCATTTTTTTATAGAATGCCACTGAAACAACATTAACAATAATATACGGTACACCTTCAGCAAAATATAAAGTTGGAACCCAAGCCCAGGGATTTCTTTTTTCAGGTTTTGCTAATGCCATTATTTGTCTCCGGGTATTTCAAGATAATTTATTTTTATAATTTAATCTTTACTAATAAATTAAATATTAGAGGCTGTCTCAAAAGTAATTTTTACTGTCACACTGAGTTTATCGAAGTGTGAATTTATTCTAAAAAGTTCGTCTTCGACAAGCTCAGACTGACAAATCTAATCTTTTGAGACAGCCCCTAATTAATTCATTTAAGTTTTTTCACAAATTTTTTTGCCATTAAGATAGCCCCAACTTCTGGCGGATTTTCAGGCAAAGTTAAATTTACTTTCGGTAATATTTCTTTTACTTTCTTTCTTAATGTTTTTGAATAAATATTTTCGCTGCTGATAATTCCGCCAATCAAAGCTGTGTTTAATACCGGCTCATTAATATTTTTTGCCATTGTTGAAATATGAGAAATTAGTTCATCAGTTTCTTCATGAATAATTTTTAAAGCGATTTCATCTTTCATTTCCGCTGCTTGTAAAGCTAAAGGTGCGGCAGATGCTATATCGAAATTATTTTTGTAAATCTGTGTAATTAATTCTTCCGAAGTTTCAATTTTAAATTTTTCTTTAAGGAGGTTGGTTAGAATTGTTTTGCTTCCTCTTCCATCAAATTCTTTTGCAATTGCAGTTAATGCTTTTCTTCCAATAGAATATCCGCTGCCTTCATCTCCAATAAATCTTCCAAACCCGCCAACACGATGAATGTTACCTGCTGCATCTTTCCCAAATATAATAGAACCTGTTCCGGCAATTAAAATGCTTCCCGGCTTTCCAGTAAAAGCTCCTTCAAGAGCAATACGTGCATCGCTTTCAACTTTGAAATTTTTAATTTCAATATTTTTTAATTTAATGAATTCATTAAATGCTTCTTCCAATCTTTCAGCATCACTTCTTCTTCCGGCACCGGTTGTACCGATTAATACACAGCCAATATCTTCATAATTAATGTTAACTTTTGATTTACATTCATCAACTAAATTCAGAATAGTTTCGGAGACTTTTTGAGTTCCAAGAATTAAAAAATTGGAAGGTGAACCATAACATTCATATAAGCAATTACCTTCAAGATTGGTTATTATACAGTGTGTTTTAGTTCCTCCGCCGTCAATTCCAATAAGATATTTCATGTAAGAATTGCTTACTAAAAAGTTAGTGAATTGAAATTAAAAATAGAAAAAAAAGAATGAAGTTAAAACTGAATAAAATGTTAATTTCAAAAGGAATTATTAAACTATTCGATAACATTTTAACACAGCTTAAGAATTTGTTAAACCAAAGGCTTTGCTCGTTTACATAATTGAAGCGGCACACCAAAAGGATCGCGCAGCATAATTAAATGAGAACCGTCATCAAGCTTAATTTCTTCTTCAACTTTTGCCCCGGCTGCAATTAATTTATCTTTTATTTCAACAGGGTTTTCAACCTTCAATGCAAAATGAAATTCAAGCGGATGCTGCTTATTATATTCAGGAATTCTTGCAGAAGTATTTGAATAAATTTCAAGAACGACCTGTCCCGATTTATCAGCTAAAAATCTTGTATAGGGATAATCATTCATTGACTTAACCAGCTTCATTTCGCAATTATCTATATACCATTGGCCCATTTCAACCGGTTTAGAAACATTTAAGGCAAAGTGTTCAAATGTCATTTTTTCCCTTCTTAATGATGATTTTAGTAAAAAATTATTCTTTTGCAAAATAGTGAATTAATTTTATAACATCTTAATTATTTTTTTCATAGTTTAAAACCGATTCAATTCTCGACTACTTCTACTCTGCATAATGGAAGCAATTATTCGATAATAAATTTGACCCGGTGATTTAAAACATAAACCTTTGATTTAAGTATTTTATTTTAAGTTTACCTGATTATTCAAAAATTAAGAAAGAAAAATTTATTACTTGCGTCAAAATTATTTTTAATTAAATGCAAATGTTTATTAAGTAAACTACGTCTATTGCAATCAAAATTTTAAAAGCTTAAACTTTAATTTCAATTATCAGAACGGAGTTCGAATATGTTTATGCGCTTTTTTCAGATTGAGATAAAGCCTGAATTCATAAACGAATTTAAGAAGTTTTATGAGTATATAGTTTTTCCGAAGCTGCAAAGGACACCTGGATGCCTTTTTGCCGGATTGATAAAAAGCGGTCCGAATGAGAATAAATTTGTGTCAATCACTTTCTGGGAAACGAAAATTTATGCCGAGAATTATGAGAATAAGGGAATATTTAAAGAACTTTTAAAAGAGACTAAACCATATTTAACTGAATCGGCAGAATGGAAAATTCATCTTTTTGATAATAGCGAATATGAGTATGCCCCCGTTTCAGAAGAACCCGTAATTAAAAAATATTCTGTTCAAGCCCGGAAAAATGAAGCGGAGAAATTTAATATTTCAAATTCTAATATGTATTTAAGAATAGTCTCTGCAAAAATACAAGAAGGAAAGATTGATGAGTTTAAAAAAGTATATACAGAAATAATTATACCTGAGCTACAAGCCGTTCAAGGCTGCGAATATGTTTATCTGATCGAAAGCACAAGCGAAGATGATGAATTTATTTCTCTAACGATCTGGAGTAATAAAGAAGATGCTGATTTGTATGAAGCCAGCGGCAAGTTTAATCTTTTAGTAAAAAAGATTAGCCATACTTTTTCTCATTTTTATTTGTGGAAAATGGCGCTTGAGAAAGAATATAACCCTCAAAAGCAGTCTTCCGAAAATATGAAAATTGAACACTATGCTCTTGTTACGGGCAAGAGTTTTGTGTAATTCGTAAAACTAAAAACTTATCTTATCACCTGTTAATAAAATATATTTTTCTTAAATTTGACTATTGATTAATGCTTGAGGATGGAATGCAAAACCTGGAAAAATACTTTGAAGAGTTTAGAACCAACATTATAGGTATCGATAAAACTTTTCAATCTCCTTATGGCGAGAAGAAAATAATTTATGCTGATTGGGTTGCTTCCGGCAGGCTTTATGAACCGATAGAAAAAAAGATGATTGAAACATTTGGCCCTTGGGTGGGGAATACTCATTCCGAAGCAAGTATTACCGGGACAACAATGACTCATGCATATCATCATGCACAAAAGATTATAAAGAAACATGTAAACGCCGGGCCGGACGATATTATAATTACTGCCGGTTCCGGGATGACAGCAATGGTTAATAAGTTTCAAAGAATTCTCGGATTAAAAATTTCAGAGCAGTTAAAAGATTATTTAAAGCTTCCTAAAGAATTAAAGCCGGTTGTTTTTGTAACTCATATGGAACATCATTCAAACCATACCTCATGGCTTGAGACAATTGCAGATGTGGTTTGTATTGATCCTGATATTCATGGCTTAGTCGATTTGGGAAATTTGAAAAATGAATTAGAAGTTTATAAAAACCGCAAATTAAAAATTGGTGCTTTTACAGCTTGTTCAAATGTTACAGGAATTGAAACTCCATATCATCAAATGTCAAAAATAATGCACGAGAATGGAGGATTTTGTTTTATTGATTTTGCGTGTTCCGCTCCTTATTCAAATATAGATATGCATCCTGAAGATCCGCTTGAAAAACTTGATGCAGTATTTTTTTCGCCTCATAAATTTCTTGGCGGCCCCGGTACCTCTGGAGTTTTAATCTTTGATTCAAAACTTTATAAAAATAGAGTACCGGATAATCCCGGCGGAGGAACGGTTGATTGGACTAATCCTTGGGGCCAGTATAAATTTGTTTCAAATATTGAAGCAAGAGAAGACGGCGGTACCCCTGCTTTTTTACAGACAATTAAAGCTGCACTTTGCGTTCAACTTAAAGAAGAAATGGGAGTAGAAAACATTCGAAAACGTGAAGAAGAATTAATTAAAATTGTTTTTGATGAGTTAAGAAAAATACATGGGCTCCAAATTTTAGCTGACAATATTGAAGAGCGATTGGGAGCAATTTCATTTTATGTTAAAGGTATTCATTACAATTTAATTGTAAAGCTGCTGAATGATAGATATGGAATTCAAACTAGAGGCGGCTGCTCGTGTGCGGGAACTTATGGGCATTATCTGCTTCATGTTACTCCAGGCAAATCAAAACACATCACCGATAAAATAAATGTTGGTGATCTTTCTGAAAAACCCGGCTGGGTTCGAATGTCTATTCATCCTACAATGAAAAATGACGAAATCTTTTTTATAACGAATGCGGTGAAAGAAATTGTTGAAAATATTTCTGAATGGAAGAAATATTATGTTTATTCGTCATCAAAGAATGAATATTTTCATAGGGATTTATCCCCAAATGAATATGATATTAAAGAATTGTTTATTCTTCATCCAAACGCAAAAGTAAATTTGATAGATGAAGAAAAACAAATAGCATAAGCAACAATTTTCAACTTTCTATTATCTCAAATATTCTAAAAGTTATTTTAGAAAAATTGTATTCTAATCAATATTTCAAACATTATTGCATTTCATTGCAAAGTATTCTCACCAATGGAAAGATGATTTTGCAATAATTCTTTTATCTGGGAAATAATTCAACACCTGCCTTAAATTCTTAAAATAATGTAAAAATAATTACGGCATATTCTTTGAAAATCCCATGCATACCAATCAGCCAACGCTGAATTAATAATGCAAGTTTGAAATTTTATTTAGAAAGGTAATGACATGAAAGGACTTTTAATTTATTTATTTGTTGTTATTATGATTGTTGCATTATATGGTTTTGCATATTCTATGGATTTCAGTCACACCAAGGATTCAAATAAGCAGAGTACAAAAATAACCAAGGTATCTAACAAAGTGCCTGTTTCTCAGTTGGAATATTAATTATTGTGGATTGAATAACTAAATCTAAATAAAATGTAAATAGAAATTGAATTAAATGAAAAAATTTAGAATAATAATCGCTCTTTTAAATAATTGAAAAGTTTTTATCATCATGCACATCGGACAGTCTCGACCATCGCACAAAATGAAAGTGGAAACTAATCTACTGCAAAAGTTAGTGTACTTTATAGTTAGTCTTATAATCTGCCTGATTGTCAGCTCTCAAAACATCTACCCTCAAACAAATGACGACTGTCTGATGTGTCATGACGATAATACTTTAACTACTGAAAGAAACGGTAAAGAAGTTTCGTTATATGTTAGTTCGAAAGTATTCACTCATTCAGTTCACGGAAAATTAAATTGTGTATCTTGCCACGTAGGTTTTGATCCCAACAATATTCCTCATAAAGAAAATATAACTCCGATAAATTGTCTTACTTGTCACAGAGACGCACCAATAAAACATAGCTTTCATCCACAGTTATTAAAAGCTAATGGAATAAATGGTTCCCCTGATATGTCATGCAGGAACTGTCATGGAACTCATGATATAATTTCTCCTAAGAATCCGGATTCAAAATGGGGTAAAAATAATCTAGTAAATTCATGTGGAAAATGTCATAGCAAAGAAGTAGGGCAATACACACAATCACTTCATTATCAAGGATTTAAAAACAAAATTGCGGGTGCCCCATATTGTCTTACCTGTCATAAATATTCAGTTGCAGATGTATCCGGTAAAGAGGATATAACTAAATTAAAACAAGCACAAGAAAAATTGTGTTTATCATGTCATCTTAATAATCCGGACGTTAGAGGGAGAACTGCCCCATCTGCGGGATTTATTTCTGCTTACGAACATAGTGTGCACGGATCAGCACTTCAAAAGGGAAATGGTAAAGTAGCTACCTGTATAAATTGTCATAGTGCTCATGAGATATTGCCAGGTTCTAATCCAAAATCTACAGTATATAAAACTAATGTTCCTAATACATGCGGACAATGCCACACAGATATTAAAAATACATACGAAAAAAGTATACACGGAAAAGAAGTTGCTAAAGGAAATTTAGACGCACCTGTATGTACTGACTGTCATGGTGAACATAATATTTTACAACCCTCAAATCCTAAATCTCCTGTGGCATTTCAAAATGTATCAACACAGGTTTGTTCTCCATGCCATAGCTCAGTAAAGTTAACAAAGAAATACGGACTTGCACCGGATAGATTTAAAACATATATGAACAGTTATCACGGACTTGCTCTTGAAGGCGGTTCTACCATTGTAGCCAATTGTGCAAGCTGTCATGGGGTTCATAATATTTTACCTGCAAGTGATCCTCTTTCAACAATAAATAAGAAGAACCTTGCTAAAACTTGTGGTAAATGTCATCCGGGAGCAAATCAAAACTTTGCTGTAGGTAAAATTCATGTTACTGTAGCACAAAAATCTGAGCCAATACTTTATTGGATCTCTTCAATGTACATCATTTTAATTATCCTTGTCATTGGATTTATGTTCTTGCATAACTTGTTTGATTTCATTAAAAAGGCAAAGATAAAAAAATTAAGACAAAGCGGAATGTTAAGGCCTGAAGTACACGGGCATGGTTTGTATCTAAGGATGACAGCTAATGAAAGAGTGCAGCATATCCTGCTCGCGGCCAGTTTTATTACTTTAGTGATAACCGGATTTATGTTGCGGTTCCCAAATACATGGTGGGTGCAGCATATTAGGGACTTGAGCGAATATACTTTTGAAATAAGAAGCATACTTCATAGGATTGCAGCTGTGATTATGGTTTCTGTAAGTGTTTATCATATCGGATATTTAATTTTTACAAAAAGAGGACGCCAATTATTTAAAGACTTATTGCCAAAGTATAAAGATTTAACTGATGCCATTGGTGTAGCTTCTTTCAACCTTGGGATATCTAAACAAAAGCCTAAACTTGATAGATTTAGTTATGTTGAAAAGTCTGAATATTGGGCTTTGGTTTGGGGAACAATTGTTATGTCTGTAACCGGCGTTATAATGTGGTTTGATAATACGTTTATTGGAATCTTTACAAAGCTTGGCTGGGATATTGCGAACACAATTCATTTTTATGAAGCCTGGCTTGCTTTTTTAGCTATTGTTGTTTGGCATTTTTACTTTATAATTTTTAATCCTGATGTTTACCCAATGAACACTGCCTGGTTCAACGGTAAATTGTCGGAAGAAGAAATGGAAGAAGAGCATCCGTTAGAGCTTAAGAAAATTAAAGAATCAAGAGTAGAAACCGAGAGCGATAAACTCGATGATAAATAATGTTAAATATATTTAAGTAGATATTAAAAAATTTTGGAAACGATATTATACAATAGTTATAATAATATGTTAATAACTAAAAAGGGGAATTTTAAAAATTTCTCAAATCAACTATTTAAAATTATCTTTTTTGTTTTACCTTTTTTCATCATACTTTCTGTTAATGCACTAGCACAAGAGAATGACGATTGCTTAATGTGTCATGGCGATAACACATTAACAGGAACAAAAAATGGCAAGACATTTTCCGTTTTTGTAGATGTAAATAAATTAAAAGCCTCGGTACATGAAGGAAATCAATGTATTGACTGTCATGTTGATCTTGCAGGTACAGATTTTCCCCATAAAACTGATGTTGAGCCCGCACAATGCGCAACATGCCATGATGATGAACAAACATTATATTCAGAAGGTATTCATGGTAAAGCAAAAGCTAAAGGTGATCCACTAGCACCAACTTGTCAGAATTGCCATGGTTCGCATGATATAATTCCTGTAAAGAATCCTCAATCAGCAGTTTCTCCCATTAAGATACCTTTTGTGTGCGGTTCTTGCCATAAAGAAGGTACAAAGGTTCAGACTCAAAGGCATATTCCTAAAGATCATATTTTTGAAAATTACTCCGAAAGTATGCATGGTGTAGGGCTATTACAAAAAGGGCTCTCGGTTGCTGCAACATGTGCATCGTGTCATTCACCGCATAAAATACTTCCTCCTTCAGATCCTGAATCTACAATTAACAGGAATAACATTTCACATACTTGTACACAATGCCATCAGGAAATAGAAACAGTACACCGTAAAATTATTAAAGGTAAATTATGGGAAGAAAAGCCGCATGTTTTACCTGTTTGCATTGATTGTCATCCGCCTCATAAAATAAAACAAGTTTTATATGAAGCAAGTATTGCTAACCAGGACTGTTTAAATTGTCATGGCAGGCAAGATTTAAAATCTAAAGACGGACGTTCAATGTTTGTTGATGCTGTTGCGTTACAAAATTCTGTGCATACAAAGATTGCGTGTAGTCAATGCCATAATACAGTGAATCCGGCTATGTTACGCCCATGTACCGGAATAACATCTAAAGTAGATTGCTCGATTTGTCATTCGGAAGTTGGAGATCAATATAAAGAAAGTACTCATGGGCAGTTATTTGCAAAACAAGATCCTAACGCCCCAACTTGTGTAGAATGCCATGGTTCTCATCATGTATTATCAAAAAATAATTCTAATTCACCGACGTTTCATACTAACATTCCAAATCTCTGCGGGAGATGTCATCGAAATGGAGAACCTGCTGCAGAACGTTATAAAGGAACTGAACGTAATATACTAAATAATTATAATGAGAGTATTCACGGTAGAGGATTATTAAAAAGCGGGCTTACTGTTACTGCGGCTTGTACTGATTGTCATACTGCTCATCATGAACTACCACATAATGATCCCAGATCAAGTATTAACCCAAAAAATGTTAGTCAAACTTGCGGCAAATGCCATTTTGGAATTGAATCCCAATTCGAAAAGAGTGTACATTCTTCGCTTGTTACAAAAACAGATAAACCTTTACCTGTCTGTAATACTTGTCATACTGCACATACAATCGAAAGAACTGATTTAGCTGGTTTCAGAATGCAAATAATGAATACTTGTGGTAAATGTCATGAGAAGATAGCTAAAACATATTTTGATACTTACCATGGTAAAGTTTCACAATTAGGATATTCAAAAACTGCAAAATGTTTTGATTGTCATGGTGCACATGATATCTTAAAAGTTGATAATCCCGAATCTCATCTAAGCCATCAAAATATTGTTCAAACATGTAAGAAATGCCATGAAGGAGCAAATAGACAGTTTGCAGGATATTTTACTCATGCAACGCATCATGACCCAGAGAAATATCCCTGGCTATTCTGGACATTTTGGGGAATGACTGGATTACTTATTGGTACATTTGTATTGGCTGGAATCCACACACTACTATGGCTGCCAAGATCAATACAGTGGCGTCGTAAATTAAAAAATAAGAATGCTGAAAATTTAAAAGAGAATACTAATGAACCTGGTGAAGACAACTGAACATCATATTCCTAAAACTGAATATCTTAAAAAAACTCAACTGCAGTTTCAAAGGTTTACAAGATTAAATCGTGTTCTCCACATACTTATGATCGTTAGCTTCATGACCTTAGCCTTGACTGGAATGACTTTGAAATTTTCATATACCGGCTGGGCAGTTATTCTTTCTCACCTATTAGGTGGTTTTGAATCTGCAGGTTATATTCACCGATTTGCTGCTGTAATTATGATTAGTGTTTTTATAACACACATTGTTAACATCTTAAAAATCAAAAAGAAAGAAAAACTTTCGTTGCTGAAATTTATCTTTAATAAAGATTCAATGATGTTTAATAAAAAAGATTGGAATGATTTTAGGGATTCGATGAAATGGTTTATTGGCAAAGGTGAAAGGCCACAATATGGCAGATGGACTTATTGGGAAAAGTTTGACTACTTCGCTGTATTTTGGGGGATGGTTGTAATTGGTTCAACAGGGTTAACACTTTGGTTCCCGGAATTACTAACTAATTTTTTACCTGGCTGGGTAATTAATGTTGCAACAATAATTCATAGTGATGAAGCCCTTCTTGCAACTGGTTTTATTTTTACAATACATTTTTTTAATACTCACCTTCGCCCCGAAAAATTTCCTATGGACATTGTGATTTTTTCAGGCAGAGTTTCAATTGAAGAATTTAAGGATGATAGGCCAGATGAATATAAAGAACTTGTTGAAAAAGGCGAGCTAGAAAATTATTTGGTTGAACCTTATCCTCCCATTGTAATCAGAACAATAAAGTTTTTTGGCTGGACTGCATTGAGCATTGGATTTAGTATTATTATTTGGATAATTTATGCAATGATTTTTGCTTATAGATAGAAAATTCTCTTCGTTTTTTTAAAAGAAAGTATAGCATGAAAAGAAAATTTCCTGAATCGGTCTATAACCCTATAACTTTTGCTGGTGTTGCAATAGCTCTTATAAGCTTTGGCTTAATACTTTTTTTAATTCTTTTAGAAGCTTTAAGCACTGAACAAAAACCCTATATGGGAATCATTGCATTCGTAGTACTTCCAGGGTTTCTAATTATAGGCCTTTTACTAATAGCATTTGGAGCAATTCGGCATGGAAGAAGATTAAAATCAGGAAAAGATATTGCGTATAAGTTCCCTGTATTTAATTTTAATGATCCAAAACAACGGAAAGCGTTTACTGTTTTTTTTGTAGGTACAATTTTACTTTTACTTTTTAGTGCGTTTGGAAGCTATAAAGCTTACGAATTTACAGATTCAGATCAATTTTGTGGAACCTTATGTCATAAGGTAATGACTCCCGAATATACTGCTTATAAGGTCTCTCCACATGCACGTGTTGGATGCGTGCAATGTCACATAGGATCTGGCGCTGGATGGTATGTGCGTTCAAAATTATCCGGTGCGTATCAAGTTTATTCTGTAATATTTAATAAATATTCTAAACCGATTCCCACACCAATAAGTAATTTGAGGCCGGCAAGAGAAACTTGTGAACAATGCCACTGGCCTGAATTTTTCTATTCACAAAAAGAAATTAAAAATTCGTATTTTCTCTCTGATGAACAGAATACAAAATCTACTAATACAATGCTGTTAAAAATTGGTGGAGGCAATGAGGAAACGGGGATTACCTCAGGTATTCACTGGCATATGAATATTGCAAATAAAATTACCTACATAGCTTCGGATTCATCAAGGCAAACAATACCCTGGGTAAAAGCTGAATCTAGAGATGGCAAGGTTACAGTTTATAAAAGTACTGAATTCCCATTCAAGAATGATACTGTGACTAATGGTGAAGTTAGGGTTATGGATTGTATAGATTGCCATAATAGGCCAACACATATTTATCATCCACCTTATAGTTCTGTTGATCATATGATGTCTTCAGACTTGATTGATACTGCTTTACCCTATATTAAAAGTGTTGCTGTTGATGCTCTTGAAAAAAGTTATAGTACAAAAGAGATAGCATTTGACAGCATTAAAATTTATATAAACGATTTCTATAAGAATAGGTATCCTAAAATTGCTTCCAGCCAATCCAGTTCCATTGAAAAAAGCATAAAGACAGTTGACGAAATCTATCGCAGAAATTATTTCCCTGAAATGCATGTTAGTTGGAAGAAATTTCCGAATAACATTGGACACATGTACTATCCCGGCTGCTTTAGATGTCACGATGGTAAACATGTAAGTGCTAGCGGGAAAGTATTAACAAAAGATTGTAATACCTGTCATATTATTGCATCTCAGCAGTCTGAAAATAAAAAAGCAGAAATTTCTATGAAAGGATTGGAATTCGATCATCCAGTGGATATTGGTGATAGCTGGAAAACTTCTTTATGTACAGATTGCCATGGCGAATAATAAATAAAAATTGTTAAGCTAATTCATGAATTAAAATTTTCAATTTTATTTAAATAGATCTTCCATTAAAAGCGGGGAGAAAATAGATTCATGTGATTAATATGATCACCTTAAAATTTTGCATTGAACAATTCTGTAATAATAATTACTCTAGAAATTAGAAGTGAGAAAATAATGAATTGAAAATTGCTTTTGATTTTCATCATAGGCCTCCTCTTATGATAGACCTGGCGGAAAACAATTTTAATTTATGACCCCTCGTAAATTAAAATATTGCTCTGCCGGGTTTTTTATTTTTTAAAATTAAACTCTTCTACTATTTTATTTATATCATTCTCACTGATTCCGGTACCATAAACTTTTTCTTCGGAAGATGGTTTAATTTTTACAGGTTCTTCAGGTTTGCTTTTCTTAAAAGAATCTTTCAAAGGAAGATTCCCTGCGCGGGCTCTCAATCTTTCTTCAATTTCTTTCATTAAGCCTGATGTTTTTATGCTGGAAATAGAGGCGGGTACTTTAAATGAAGTGACAGTATCTCCTCTGTTGATCGGATTTGTTTCAAAAGCTAAGCTTTTAATATTCATTAAATGTTTTGCTGTTACATTTTCTGAAATTATTGAACCGCCCCATGTTCCGGGTCCTAAAGTCATTGATGGATCTAAAGCAGTTGTATATCCAACTGCACCAACTGAAGCAACTGTATTAACTAAAATTCTGAACGCTGGTTTCTCAAGAGCAAACTTCATAATTATTGGCTGGTCGTTGGAATGGATTGCCATTGTATGTCCAATGCCGCCAAATTCTAAAAGCTCAATACATTTATGACAGCCTTCCAGCCATCCGTCAACAACATAGAAAGCTAAAATAGGAGAAAGCTTTTCCATCGAAAGAGGCTCTTTCTTTCCAACTTCTGTACATTCAGCCATTAAAACTTTGGTGTTTTTTGGAACCTGAAATCCTGCATATCGTGCAATGAATTCAGCAGATTGGCCTACTATTTCAGGATTTATTCTAAAATCTTTTTGAATTGCTTTTGCAAGCTTTTCTTTTTCATGTTGGTTAACAAAATAACATCCGTTGTTTTTTGCTTCTTCAATAACTTTTTCTTTTAGAGGTAGATCTACAATCATTGCTTGTTCCGAAGAGCATAAAGTTCCGTTATCGAAAGTAGTCCCATAAACAATATCGGCAACAGCTTTTTTATAATTTGCTGTTCGTTCAATAAATGCGGGGACATTTCCTGAACCAACTCCATAAGCTGGTTTGCCGGCGCTGTATGCAGATTTAACCATGGGAGTGCTGCCGGTCGCTAAAACCACTGCAATATTTTTATTATGCATTAATTCCTGAGTGCCTTCAATGGTTGGATTACTCATACATTGAATTAATCCTTTAGGAGCGCCTTCACTTACAGCAGCATCTGATAAAATTTTTAGAGATTCATACGTACATTTTTTAGTCCTAGGATGAGGGCTGGCAACTATTCCGTTTCTGCATTTCAAAGAAATCAAAGTCTTAAACATTGCTGTTGAAGTTGGATTGGTTGAAGGAACAAGTGCACATACAACTCCCATTGGAACAGCAATCTTTAATACTTTTCCGTTTGCTTCGCTGGCAATTATTCCTACTGTCTTTAAATCTTTAATTGATTCATAAACATTTTTAGTTCCAAACTGATTTTTAATAACTTTATCCTGCCATTTACCGAAACCGCTTTCTTCAGCAGCCATTTTAGCAAGCAGTTCCGAATTTTCATATCCGGCTTCCGCCATGGCTTTTATAATTTTATTAACTTGTTCCTGCGAGAAGTGTTTAAATTCAAGCTGAGCTTCTTTAGCTAGTCTCGCTAAAGTGCGTGCTTCCTGAATTGATTGAAGGTCATTATCGAAAGTCATTTAATCCTCTTTTAGATTTGAACAAATATATCTATCAGAAAAAAGAGTTTCAATTTTTATTTAATTACATCTTTTAATTTTGATAACCCTGTTTTACTGACAGGAAGCGGATTATTATTTTTTAATATAATCCGGTAAGTATCTTTTTCGTTTAGTTCAAGATGATTAATAAAATCAATATTTACAATATAGGAACGGTGAATCCTAACAAAATATTTTGGGTCAAGATGATTTTCAAAATATTTCATCGTTTTTTGTTTTAGCAATTTACCATCATCCGAATGAACCATTACATAATCATCCTGCGCTTCAAGCCATCTTATTTTATCAATCGGGACAATATTAATTTTCGTTCCATCTTTTATTACTACCCGGTCTAAAAATCTTTTAGTTTCGTCATTATGCTTAATTAGGTTTTGAATTGAATTTTGTTTGAGTTTATCTCTCAAATAAACGAATGCTTTTTGAAGTGCTTCTTCGAATCTTTCTTTTGAAAATGGCTTTAAAAGATAATCAACTGCATTGGCTTCAAAAGCCTTTAAAGCATAGTTATCGTAAGCGGTTGTAAAAATAATTACAGGCGGGTTATCAATTAAATCAATCATTTCAAAACCGGTAAGCTTCGGCATTTGGATATCCAAAAAAATTAAATCCGGTTTCTGTTCATTAATAATTTTTATTGCATCAAATCCGTTTGAAGCTTCACCTATAATCTCAACTTCGCGTTTATCCTCTAAATATTTTTTTGTTATTTCCCTGGCGAGCTTTTCGTCGTCTATGATTAATACTTTATACATTAGATATAATAAAGTTTAAAGTTAGAAAAAATCTAAAGTAGAATTTAAACTATTAGCGGGAAGTATTCCAACCTGGTTTAGATAATTAATTTTTAATCTGCAGCGAGAGGAATATACAAGTTTACCTTAAAAAGATGATCCGATTTTATTATTTCCATCAAATTACTTTGATGATAAATAAGCTCCATCCTATTTTGAATATTATTTAATCCTATGCCCGTACCTTTTTTATTATTCGATTCTTCCTCAAAATCATTTTCAACAGAAAGCCTTAAAAAGTTTTCATCCATTTTACAAGTAAGTTTTAAAGTCACTTTATCAAGCGTTTCATAAACAGCGTGTTTAATTGCATTTTCGAATAAAGGCTGCAAAATCATATTGGGAACATATTTATCGGCACATTCTGTTTGAATATCTTCAATATATTCAAACTTATCTTCAAACCTAATTTTTTCAATATCCAAATATCGCTTTATGTTCTTCAATTCATCGCTTAATTTATTTTTTTGCTTTTCATTATTTGCTAAAGTGTATCGAAGAAAGTCGGCTAATTTTAAAATCATTTCTCTTGCTTTATCAGGATCAATAGTTGTTAAAGCGCTCATCGAATTTAAGCTGTTAAAAATGAAATGCGGGTTAATCTGAAATTTTAGTGACTTTAATTCCGATTCAGTTATTAGATTTCTTAAGGCAGATTCTTGAAC
The DNA here is from genome assembly GCA_963775245.1 of uncultured Bacteroidota bacterium. Taxonomy (GTDB): domain Bacteria; phylum Bacteroidota; class Ignavibacteria; order Ignavibacteriales; family Ignavibacteriaceae; genus CAVSWT01. The sequence continues at coordinate 19,791 of CAVZID010000037.1, read as the reverse complement.
TATTCTTTCATTGAATCTTGAATAATAAATTATAACATAATAGAAAGTTGTTATCAAATAATAAAAAAGAAATCCAATCAAGAAACGCCAGGCAATACTTTCATTGAAGAAAAAAATGTAATCGTTTGGAGCATTTAATCCTTTAACCATTATGCTGTAAACTGCAAACAACCAAAGAACAGATGATAAAATTCCACCTACTATATAAGCTATAATTATTCTTGAAACGTTATTTTTTTCAAATGGAATATAGCTGGCCGGATACCAAAAGCTTAATCCCAATGCAGCGAGAAGAAAATTTGAGACTATGCTGTCAACTAAGGCAATCCCATAGCTGACATTTAATCCGAATGTAATTAATAAAAAATAGATGGCCGAATTGATAAGCCAGAAGACAATGTAAAATAGAAAATATTTTAATTTTTGAAATATTGGATTTGAAACCATCTCAGTACGTATTTATGGGATTCAAAATCTTGATTTAATTTCGCCGCCGCCAAACATAGCCAATCCTTTAATGATTAAAGTTTTTGATTGATCGACCGGAACATTCGGGTCTCTTCTTATCTTATTTGAAAAACCCCCGAAGATTGGTGTAACACTTAAAATAACATTCCAGCTATTCGGAACGCGTATTTCGGTTCCTCCAAACATAATTAAAACGTCGATCACATTATTGCCCTCTGCCAGTTTGCAGTTTGTTAAATCTATTTCAGACCCGCCGAAAATTGCTGTGATATTTCCTCCTTTAAAATTTTCCGAGTTTATAATTTTTGTTCCGCCTCCAAATATTGAAATATCATCTATTAGATCTCTTTTAAAAAAGCGCCATGGGAATCGTCATTATTCTCAGAACCTTTTCTATGCTTAAAAATAATGTGAATACCAAGAGCTATAATTCCTACTGCAAATATTGATTCAAAGTCCAGATCATACAAGTCGAAAGCTCTTCTAAATAGGAAGAAACCGCCAATCAACGTTAATACTATACCAAGAGTTTTTTTTTGTGAATTGATTATAATCAAAATTCCAGCGGCAAACATGAAGAAATACCATGAGAAAATTGAAAATGGAATATATATTCCAAATGATTTTAATAAATACAAACCGCCAACTAATATTAATATCGCTCCTAGTCCAAATCTTGCACCAGTCGAGTTTTGATTTTCGTTCATTTAAGTCTCCGTAAGAAGATTATATTCTTTTATGGTAAAAACATAATCATAACAAAAGAATATGTGAAGCGAAAATCGGTGAACACCCGAATTTCATCGGTAAGCGGTATGATTTTAATGTCAAAGAACTATAAAACGTGATAGTCTTTAAAATATTTATCGAGCATATCTTCGGCTTTTTGATATCCCAGCTCATTTGCTTTTAAGAAATCATGGTATGCTTCAAGTTTGTTGATTAAATAATAATTGCTTAAGGCTCTATAATAATAAGCTTCTGCATCATCATTATATAGTTTTAGATATCTTGATAAATCAACAACACTGCTGTCATAATTTTCTAATTTAAACCAGGTCATTCCTCTCCAAAAGAATAGTTCTAAGTCAAGTGAGTCTTTAGCAATAGCAGCATTCAAATCAATTAAAGCGTCAAAATAATATTCATCATAATAATCCTGAATTGCCTGTTCTTTTAGGCTTAATTTCTTTACCGGCAATGGAAATGGTTTTCTCTCATCAATGGGATCAACTATAGGGTTCGAAACAATTATTGTTGGTTCAGGGCAATAAATAATTGGCGGATCTGGAATATAAACTGGTTCAGTATAAACAACTCCAGGTTGGTTAATTACTTCAGGCGGATCATGTTGAACATTTGGAGGTGTTGGCCTTTCTTCTTGCCTCACAGGTTGTTTAATTAAAGGTTTTTTTGAACCTGACTCATCAACAACTTGTTTCTTCTGTTCACTGGGATGTTTTATTTTAGTTTCTGTAGGCCTTTCAATTATCTTTGGTTCATAATTTCTTTGTGGTGTTTCGTCTACCATTTGTTTTTTTTGTTCAATACGGGGAGCAGGATTATTTACTTCAGGCCTTTGTATTTGTGGGGCAGGTTTGACAACTGCCTGTCTTTGCGGCTCTATTCGTTGAACATGGTTATTTACAACCGGCCTTTGTACTGGTTGTGATTCCTGTGGCCTTTGAGGTGGAGAAGGCGGTGGATTATACGCAGGCTTTTTTTGTTCAACTACCGGGGAAGGATTATTTACTGCTGGCTGTCTTGTTACATTTTTTGTTTCAATTCTGTCTTTTCTTTGTTGGGGAAATACAGAAATACTAATAATTAAAATAAAAATTGAAATGACAGAGAGAAAAGATTTCTTGTATAAATTCAATTTCATAGCAGCCTCCACTTTTTTATTATCTCCTATATTTCAAAATGAAAGCCAAACATTTGATATTGTTTTTATTTTACCAATGACACTAAAATAAACCCAGTTTCTTTAAGAAACTGGGTTTATATCTACTAGTATAATGTAAAGTGAGCTATTAATTCGGATTCGATTTTAATTAAATGGCTTAAATCATAAACAATTGTGTCTATTTTATGGCACAGTCATTACTATGTGATTGACCATATTATTGGTTTCAGATTCAAACCAAATTTTCTGTATATTTGAGACTAAAATTAAACTTATCTGGATTTTAAATTGAGTAAAGAAAAAATATTAGTTACTTCCGCTTTGCCTTATGCAAACGGGCCCATTCACCTTGGACATTTAAGCGGGGCTTATCTTCCTGCTGATATTTATGTCCGCTATAACCGGTTAAAAGGAAATGATATAATCTTTATTTCCGGGTCAGATGAACATGGCGTACCAATTACAATTAGTGCAGACAAAGAAAATGTTAGCCCAAAGGTAATTATCGACCGCTATCATAATATCAATAAAGATGCTTTTGAAAAATTCGGGATGAGCTTTGATATTTATTCTAGAACCAGCTTGCCGATACATCATGAAACATCAAAGGAATTTTTTCTTGAATTCTATAACCGCGGAATTCTAAATGAAAAAAAATCTCTTCAGTTTTATGATGAAAAAGCAAAAATGTTTTTGCCAGATAGATATGTTGAAGGTACCTGCCCTGTTTGTGGTTATGTTGAAGCAAGAAGCGATGAATGTGAAAATTGTGGTTCATTATACGATCCAAAGGAATTAAAAAATCCTAAAAGTAAAATCTCAGGTGAAACTCCCCACCTTAAAGAAACATCCCATTGGTATTTTCCACTTGGTGCTTATCAGCCTAGACTTGAAGAGTATATTGCTGAAATGAATAAAAAGTATGGTTGGAAAGACAATGTTCTTCAATATTGTAAAGGCTGGTTCAAAAGCGGTTTGCAAGATAGAGCAATAACAAGGGATTTGGATTGGGGAATTTCAGTTCCGATTGAATCTGCAATAGGCAAAGTTATTTATGTATGGTTTGAAGCAGTGCTTGGCTACATTTCCGCCACAAAAGAATTATCCAAACAAAGAGGAAATGAAAACCTTTGGAAAGAATACTGGCAGGGAGAAAATACAAAATATGTAGCTTTTATTGGTAAAGACAATATTGTTTTTCACTGTATAATTTTCCCGGCAATATTAATGGGATGGAATGACGGTGAAAAAGAAAAATATATACTGCCGCAAAATGTTCCGGGTAATGAATTTTTAAATTTTGAAGGTAAGAAATTTTCTAAAAGCAGAAATTGGGGAATTGATGTAATTGATTTCTTAAAAATTTTTCCTGCCGATCCTTTAAGATATACTCTTGCAGCAAATTTACCGGAACTTCGTGACACAGATTTTACCTGGAGAGAATTTCAGTCAAGGAATAACAGTGAGCTGGCTGATATTCTCGGTAATTTTATTAACCGGACTTTTACATTTGTTCATAAAAACTTTGAAGGTAAAGTTCCCAGGAAAGGTTCAATAGATAAAATTGATGCTGATATGCTGAATCTTATTTCAGAATATCCTCAAAAAGTTTCAGCTCTTTTTGAAAGTTATAAAATTAAAGAAGGTGTTCTTGAAATAATGAATCTTGCCCGCGCCGGCAACAAATATTTTAATGATTCCGAACCCTGGAAAACAATTAAATCGGATAAAGAAAGAAGTGCAACGACCTTAAATATTTGTTTGCAAACCATTTATACTTTAGCAGAATTATTCAACCCGGTCATTCCATTTTCTTCGGAAAAATTATTTAAAATGTTAAATGCAAAACCATGCAATTGGGATGATTGCGGAAAAGAAAACTTGAAAGAAGAACATCAATTAGGCAAATCAGAAATCTTATTTGAAAAAATTGAGGACGAAGTGATTGAAAAACAAATAAATCAGTTAAATAAAGAAGAATCAGTTCAAAAAACAGAAGAAAATAATCTTATAGGTTATGATGATTTTATGAAAGTTCAGCTAAAAGTTGCAGAAGTTTTGGAAGCTGAAAAAGTTGAAAAGAGCGAAAAGCTATTAAAGTTACAAGTGAAGATTGGAGATGAACAAAAGCAAATAATTGCCGGCATCTCAAAAAGCTATAAGCCGGAAGAATTAAAGGGGAAAAAAATTGTTGTAGTTGCTAATCTAAAACCTGCTAAATTAATGGGGCTCGAATCACAAGGTATGGTGCTTGCTATTGAAGATGGTGAAGGCAAGCTTCAAGTTTTATCTGTTGATGAATCGGTAAATAGTGGTATTCGAGTAAAATAACTTCAAATATTCTCGGAATTAAAAATGAAGAAAATTTTTTTACTGGTTTTATTGATTGGAACATCAATATTATTTGCTCAAAATTCTAATCAAAAATTAACCGGCACGCTAAAAAATCAAATCGTAAATGATAATGGTTCAACTCAATATTTAATTTGGGTTACATTTACTGATAAAGGCAATGCTTTGCAAAAGCTTTATAAGTCTCCTGATAAAGTAGTAAGTGAAAAATCTCTGGAAAGAAGGGCCAAAGTATTACCTCAATCAGAATTGATTGATTATACTGATTTACCTGTTAATCAAAATTATATCAAACAAGTACAAAGCCTGGGTTTTACAGTAAAACAAAAATCAAAATGGTTTAATAGCATTAGCGGCTATGCTGATACAAAAATGATAAATAAAATATCTGCTCTTAATTGCGTAAAGCAGATTGATGATGTTAAAAAGTATGTAAAAAAAAATAACTTTCTTAAAGAAGGGTCACAAGAAATTAATGAAAATCATAATAACCTAAATAAATCAACCTCTGTTGGCAATATAGATTACGGCCATTCTTATGATGAGTTGAATCAAATTAATGTAATTGCTGCACAAGAATTAGGTTATACAGGCCAGGGTGTAACAATTTGTGTTCTTGATGCTGGAGTAAGTAATCTTTCGCATGAAGTCTTTAAAAGAATGAGAGATAATAATCAGATTATTGCAATGTATGATTTTGTAAATCATGACAGTATTATTGCCAACCAGTCTGATTTAGGAGAAGGTTCACATGGGACGTACACTCTTGCTCTTATCGGTGGATATAAAGAAGGACAAATGATTGGGCCTGCTTATAATTCAAAATATATTTTAGCTAAAACTGAAAACACTGCTAGTGAATCTACAATTGAAGAAGATAACTGGATAGCAGCAGTTGAATGGGCAGACAGCATTGGAGTAGATGTAACATCTACTTCTCTTAGCTATAGATATGACCTACCACATAATGGAGATGTTTATTATAGCTCTGCTCAAATGGATGGCAACACTGCGAAGATTACGATTGCAGCAGACCTTGCTGTAAAAAAAGGAATTGTAGTAGTTGTGGCTGCAGGTAATGAAGCACAAACTCACCCAAATGATCAGAATACTTTAGGAGCCCCGGCAGATGGTGACAGCGTTATTACCGTTGGTGCTGTAAATGTTAACGGAGATAGAGCTAGTTTCAGCAGTTTTGGCCCTACTGCTGATGGAAGAATTAAACCTGATGTAATGGCAGATGGAGTAAATAATTATATTCCAAATGCTACGCCTGGAGATACAAGTGATTATTTATCATATTATTCAGGGACGTCCTTTGCTACACCACTTGTTGCCGGTGCATGCGCAATTATCCTTTCTGCAAATCCGAATCTTACTCCAATTCAGATTAGAGATGCTCTCTGGGCAACTTCTTCTAGAAGTGATTCACCTGATGACTTTTATGGATATGGGATAATTGATGTGATCAAAGCGATGAATTATCTACATATATCTACTGGAAATGTTGGTAAGAAAAATATACCTGATGGATTTAAATTATATCAGAACTATCCGAATCCTTTTAATCCAGATACTAAAATAAGATTCGATTTGGTAAAAACATCCTATGTAAACCTTTCTTTATTTAATATTTTGGGCGAAAAGGTTAGCACTCTGTTAAATCAGTCATTTAGTCAAGGCGAACATGAATATATCTTAAAAGGGGATAATCTTGCCAGTGGAATTTATTTTGTAAGATTACAGGCAGGAGAAAATATTAGTGAGATAAAAATCAACTTACTAAAATAAAATTTAAGCTTTAAATTTTGTAAGTTTGTTTTTTCAATATTCATTTTATCGCTTTGAGGGCATAATATCATTAACCATCTTATTCAATTTACCTTGATTTTCAAACAGTCAATAATTAAACTTCTCGATTAAATTTGCTGAAATTATAACAAATACGGAGCTGTAGTCTATGTACAAAAAACTAATTATTCTATTTTCCTTTGTTCTATCTTTTCTAATCATTTCTTGCTCTCCCAAACATTCCGAAATAATTTTATCCAAATATGATGACAATGCAGTAACAATGGGAGAGTTTGAAAAACAATATGAAAAAAATGTTGGTAACCTTGAAGCTGCTAAAAAAGATAGCATATCAAAGTATAAAAATTTTCTTGATCTCTACACTAATTTTAAAATGAAATTGCGTGATGCTTATGTAAGAGGTTTTTATGATGATTCAACATTAAATAAAGAACTGCTGGATTATAAGAAAAAAGTTGGTGTAACTTTCTTGCTTGAAAAACGAATCGTTGACCCCGGTATTAAAGATCTTTATAATAAAAGAAAATGGGAATTAAGAGTAAGCCACATTATGATTGTTCCCGACAGCTCAGGTGAAGAAGCTGCAAGAAAATTAGCTCAGGCAGTTTTAGACAGTATCAAAAATGGGGCAAATTTTTCGACAATGGCTGCCAAATATTCTAAAGACAGGTATTCATCAAAAGCTGGTGGCGATGTTTATTATTTTACTGCCGGACAGCTTCCTCCTAAATTTGCAGATGCCGCATATTCACTTAAAGTCGGAGAAGTTTATCCTGAACTTGTAAGAACAAGATTTGGTTTTCACATAATCAAGCTTACAGATAAGAGAGAAAGAGTTCCTCAAATTAGAGCAAGTCATATCTTAATAAAATATCAGGATGATAAAGGCCATATTGATACTGTGGCTGCAAAGGCTAAAATAGATTCAATTCTTACTAAAGCTAAAAATGATTCTGATTTTGCCAAACTTGCAGAGGAATATTCACAGGATCCAGGGAGTGCAAAAAAAGGTGGAGATTTGGGATATTTCCCTAGAAGGTCCATGGTTAAAGAATTTGATGAAGCTGCATTTAACTTAAAAAATGTTGGTGATATTTCTAGTGTAATAAAAACGCGATTCGGCTATCATATAATTAAATTGACAGGCAAAACCCCATTGCCGGAATTTGATAAGGAAAAAGAAGAGTTAACCACCACGTTCAAGAAATCCGGATACCAGGAAGCTTATGACGCTTTGGTTGACAGCCTCCGCAATGTATATAATTATAAACTTAACCAGCAGACTTTTGATATTGTATTAAAAGATACCGATACATTAAAAGTTGGAACTAATCCATCAAACTTTGATGAGATAAAAGATCTTACTTTGTTCAGTTACGCAAATAAAAATACTTCTGTTGGTGATTTCTTTTCTACTTTAAATGAATCCAATGATTTCCAAAATAAATTGTTAAAGAAAGATGTGCTTGAAAATGCAGTAAAAAAAATAAGCGGCGACCTTATTTTGGATGAAGCAGCTTTAAATCTTGATAAAACTGATTCAACTTTCACAGATTTGATGAATGACTATAGAAACGGTATTTATATTTTTAAGCTGCAGGAAGAAGAAGTCTGGAATAAAATTAAAACAGACAGCACAAAGCTTTTAGAGTATTATCAAAAAACAAAAGATAATTATACCTGGCCTGACAGAGTTGAATACGCTGAAATATACAGTAGGAATGATTCTCTGATTAATCATTATTATTCATTGCTTCAAGATGGAGCAAACTTTGACACCTTAGCATTAAAATACACTGAACGTCCAGGATATAAAGAGAAAGCCGGCCATTATGATTTGATGGATGTTAAACAATCACAATTGTCAGTTGAAGCAAATAAGCTTGAAAAGCCAGGTGATTATTCAAAGCCTATTAAAAATTCAGGCGGCTTTTCGATTGTTATGCTGATTAAAAAAGATCCATCGCATATAAAGACTTATGAAGAAGCTAAACCGGAAGTTTCAGGCGCATTCCAGGAAGCAGAAAGCAAACGTTTGGAAAACAATTATATAGAAAGTCTAAAGAAATTATACAAACCTGTTTTTAATTATGACGAGCTTTCCAAAGCATTTACAAATCAATAATATTTTCATTACATTTTTTACCGCAGCTTTATTAATGGGCTGCGGTAAAGAAGAGAAAAAAATTGATTATATCGCACGAGTGAATAATTCTTTTTTGACTAAGGAAAAGTATGCAAAGTTAGTTGAAGCTGCCCCCAATAAAAACTTTTACAAAGCTGAAATCATCAGAAACTGGATAAACCGCGAGTTGTTATACCAGGAAGCTGAAAGTGAAGGTATAGATAAAACAGATGAATTTAAAAAGACCATTGAAGAATCAAGAAAAGATTTAGCAATTGCTAAATTGTTGGAAAACCATTACAATGATGCAGGTTTTTCTATAAATCAAAAAGATATTGAAAAATATTTCGATGCTCATAAAAATGAGTTTATGATCGGTGATGATTATTATTTAATTAATTTCATCAGTTTTAAAAACGAGGATAAAGCAGTTCATTTTAGAACAACCGTACTGGAAAGTAATTGGAATAAGGCTCTGATTGCATTCAAAGGTGATCCTTCCATAAATAACCAGGAGGTAAACTGGTTTTTACCGGAACATGAAATTGAACCTGTTGCTTTGCTGCGATTAATCCAGGAACTAAATAAAGATGAGTTAAGTATTGTTCTGCGTGATGATCAAAATAAATATATAGTCGTGCAGCTTATTCAGGAATTTGAAAAAGGAGAAATTCCTCCTTTTAATTTAATAAGAAAGAATGTTGAAAAAAGATTTATTACTGATAAAAAAGAAGACATAGTAAAAAATTATATAAATGACTTATATAAAAAAAATGAAATAGACGTTAAAAATTAGGTGATTAATGAAGACTAAAATTATTCTGATTGCTTTAATATTCTCAGCTTTTAAAGTAATTAATGCTCAAGAAGTATTAGATAAAATTGTAGCTGTTGTTGATAATGAAATTATCATGCAAAGTGAACTGGATTTTCAGGTAAATCTTTACGCAGCTCAAAGAAAGATTGAGAAGGTTACGCCTGTATTTAAAATAGATGTTCTTAATGCTATGATTGAAGACAAGCTGGTTTATGCTCAAGCTATATTGGATTCAATAACCGTATCGGAAGATGAAATTAAAAATAGGATTGATTACCAAATTAATATGTTTATTCAGCAATATGGTTCAAAACAAAAAGTTGAAGATGTTTACGGGATGAGCATTGAAAAAATGAAAAGAGAACTGCATGATGATGTGAAAAAGAATCTAATGGCTCAGAAGCTGCAAGAAAAAAAGTTCGGAACGGTAGATGCTACTAGAAGAGAAGTCGAAGATTTTTTTAATAAATATAAAGACAGTCTTGGTGTAATTCCTGAAAAAGTACAATTAGCTCATATTTTCCGAAATCCAACGGCTACTGTAGAGATGAAAGAAAAATTCAGAGAAAAAGCGCAGGCAATTTTGGACTCAATAAAAGCCGGTGCCGACTTTGCAACTATGGCAAAAAAATATTCCGAAGATCCAGGAAGTGCTGCACAGGGTGGGGATCTTGGTTTTGTTAAGAGAGGAGTATTTTATCCGGAATTTGAAGCAGCTGCTTATGCGTTAGAACCAGGTCAAATTTCTGATGTTGTGGAATCTCCCGTTGGTTTTCATATTATTCAAATGATTGAAAGACGTGGTGAAGCAATTCATACCAGGCATATTCTTATTAAAATTAAAACCGGTGAGCAGGCGGATTTAACAGCAATTAAATTTTTAACTAGTATTAGAGACAGCATTGTAAAGGGTGACGGCACTTTCGCTAAGTATGCAAAAAAGTATAGTGAGGACAAAGACACCCAGCCTTTTGGCGGAGAACTTGGGACCTTTTATCTAAATCAATTGGATAAGACTATGCTGGATGTTGTTTCAAATATGAAAGAAGGTGATATCAGTTTTCCAAAAAGGATTGATTTTGGTAAAGGAAGTTATGGTTATCATATAGTATATTTGGAAAAAAGAATTCCACAGCATGAAGTCAATCTTGATAAAGATTACCAGGAACTGAAAAAATTAACAGACCAGTATAAGAAACAAGAGTTATATCAAAACTGGATTAAGGAATTAAAAAAGAAAATATACTGGCAGATTCGTATCTAAATAATTTTTAGCATATAAAATAATATAGGATGAAAATTGAAAAACGCAGAAGCGCTTGACCAGGATGTTCAATTGGTAGAAAGACTTAATGTTAAAATTAAGGAAATTAAATCTGAAATCTCTAAAGTCATAGTTGGACAAAATGAAATTATAGATCAGTTATTAATTTCTCTTTTAGCCAAAGGACATTGTTTGCTGGTTGGTGTTCCTGGTTTAGCAAAAACTCTTTTGATCAAAACTTTGGCTGAAGTAATGGATTTAAAGTTTAATCGAATTCAATTCACTCCTGATTTAATGCCGAGCGATATTACAGGCACAGAAATTTTAGAGGAAGATCAGCTATCTAAAAAAAGAGATTTTAAATTTATTCCGGGCCCTGTATTTGCAAATGTTATTCTTGCTGATGAAATAAACAGAACTCCTCCTAAAACACAAGCCGCATTACTTGAAGCGATGCAGGAACATAAAGTAACTGCTGCCGGAACTACGTATACTTTGGAAGAGCCATTCTTTGTATTAGCAACCCAAAACCCAATTGAGCAGGAAGGTACCTACCCTTTGCCTGAAGCACAGCTTGACAGATTTATGTTCAACCTTTGGCTTGAGTATCCTTCATTTGAAGAAGAAGTTAAAATTGTTCAAACAACTACAAGCGGATATTTGCCGAAGTTAAATAAAATTGTTTCTGCTGAAGAAATAATTCAATTTCAAGATTTAGTTAGAAAAGTTCCTGTTGCAGATAATGTAATAGAATTTGCTGTTAATTCTGTTAGTAAGACACGGCCTAAAAATGAAAAAAATTCTCAAATGGTCAATCAAATGATTAGCTGGGGTGCCGGGCCAAGAGCATCGCAGTATTTAATTTTAGCTGCAAAAACTCGATCTGTCATGGATGGCAGGTTCACTCCTAATATTCATGATGTTAAAATTAATATGGTACCTGTACTGCGGCATAGAATTATTACAAACTTTAATGCTGAAGCAGAGGGGATAACTTCGGTGGATGTGATTAATAATTTAATGAATGAATTGTAAAAGTAAATCTTATGCGGTAAGCAATTTAACTTTTCAAATCTTTGCAATCTTATAATTTTTAAATACAAAATAAATTTCTTTAGCAGCAGTTCTCACCACAGTTGCGGTTGGTATTGCTAATAACATTCCTAAAATTCCAAACAACTGGCTTCCGGCAATTATTAAAAGAATGATGATGATAGGATGCATATCTACACTTTTTGAAAACACTAAGGGTTGAATTATTCCATTATCAATTGTGTAAACAATTAAGATTAATAAAAATATAAAAGGCGCATGAGAAAAATCGCCGAATTGAACAAACGAAATTATGAGCGCAGGAATCCCGCCAATTAAAGGGCCAAGATAAGGGACAAGATGGCCAAGCCCGGCAATTAACCCTAAAGGAAGTGCATTCTCTATTCCTATTAAATAAAAACCCACGCCGCAAAAAATCCCTACAAAAGCAGCATCAAATATCCATCCTCTAACAAATCTTGCAAGCTGTGTGGTTATTCTTTTGAATATCCAATAAGACATTTCAAAGTAGTTGTTTGGAAAAATATCGATTATTGCTTTGAAAATTTTTTGATTGTCTTTTAATATAAAAAATGTAATAAACGGAATGATAATTAGTATAGCAACAATTGAAAGGATGTTTGATAAAAGAGCCGGTATTTGATCGAAAGAACCTAATATTTTTTTAGGCGAAATAAGTTGCTCAAAATTATTAGTTAAGTCACCAGGGTTAAAAAAAGGAATAATTTTATAAATTTCTCTCTCAATTGCAGTTAATTGATCATGCAATGAATACTGCTTAATAGTTGCAAGCAACTGATTCATCTGGTAAGCAAATTTTGGGATGATGAATGAAAGAACTAAATAAAGCAGTAAACTAAAACCAATCAAAGTAATTAAAGTTCCGCTTAACCTGTCGAATCCTTCTCGTTCAAGGAGCTTAACAAAAGGGTCAAATATAAAAGCAAGCAAGATTGAAATTGCTAGAATAATTATAATATCAGATAATAGATAAATAAGGAACAGAAAAATTATTATTCCCACAAGCCATAAAAGAAACTTGGATATTTTTCTTTGTGTTATTTCAGTCATGCAAGCAAAATTACGTTTTAAATTAAAATATTATTTGTCGAAGATAACAACCTATTAAATTCAATAAGAAAAAATATAAGAAAAAGAATTTAATTGCTAACTGCTTCTACGCGGCGAATACCGGGCACTTCCTTTTGAAGCGAACGTTCAACGCCGGCACGTAAAGTCATTTGAGACATAGGACAAACCACACAGGCCCCGGAAAATCTTACTTTCACTATTCCGTCTTCAGTTATATCGACTAACTCTACATCACCGCTGTCAGCCTGAAGAAACGGCCTAACCGTATCCAATGCTTTTAAAACTTCTTCTTTCATTAATTTGTTTTAATGCCTTTTGTATTTTTTTTTGCTTTACCAGGATTACATGATAAATGCCATCCTTTTCGGAATGCTTGTAATTTTGGTTCTAAATTTAAATCAAAATTTATTCATCATCTTCAAGAAGAATTTCAACTTTTGAATTATCTTTTAAGTTATTCAAATTAACTTGTTCAGCTAAGTTTCTTGAAATCCTGGTAATAATTTTTGCTTCATCTGTATCAGGGATATCGTAGACAATTGGAACGCCGCTGTCTCCACCTTTCCTTATACGCGGGTCAATAGGAATGCCGCCGATAAAAGGAGAGTTTAATTCCTTAGAAATTCTCTCGCCTCCGCCTGAACCGAATATGTCATATTTTTTACCGGTATCCGGCGCAATGAAATAGCTCATGTTTTCGACAATTCCTAACACAGGCACATTTACACGTGCAAACATTTTTAAAGCCTTTCGCGCATCGATTAATGAAACTTCCTGTGGAGTTGTAACGATGACTGCTCCTGTAAGTGGAATAGTTTGAACTAAAGTTAATTGAATGTCGCCGGTTCCGGGAGGCATATCGAAAATTAAATAATCAAGCTCACCCCAATCAACATCAGTCATAAATTGTTTTACTGCACCGCTGGCCATGGGGCCTCTCCAAATAACCGGGGCATTATCGTCAATTAACAATCCAATGGAAATTAATTTTATTCCGTAATTTTCCAGCGGGATCATTTTCATGGTTTTTTGATTCTGATAAATTTGCGGCTTGTCTTTTATTCCAAGCATTATTGGAATGCTCGGGCCGTAAATATCTGCATCAATTAACCCAACCTGGTGCCCGTCTTTCGCTAATGCTACCGCAAGATTTACAGCTACAGTACTTTTACCAACGCCGCCTTTTCCACTAGCAACGGCAATAGTATTTTTAACTCCTGGTAAAATTGAATCTTTCTTTTGATCGTTATGAGCTGCTACTTTAGCTTGAATGTTAATGGTAACTTCACCAAGATCAGGGAAATCATTTTTTAATACTTTAATAAATTTTGATTTTAATTCATCTGTAACATTAGCTTGCGAGATAGGCAGCGAAAAATCAATAGTCAAATCATCATCATTGGTTTCAATATTTTTTATTGAATTCAATGTTAACAAATCTTTACTGAAGTTTTTATCATCAACCTTCTTGAAAGAATTAAGTATTCCGCTTTTTGTTATGTCAATCATTTGTAATCCTTTTTCTTTTTAAAATAATTTGAAAATATTTTAAAAGTTAGTTTCTAAACTAAAAGTCTAAAATATTAACGTGATACTTTAGTCTTTGAATAATTGCCTGATTTTTTTATAGCCTGGCTCATAAGCCATTCCTGTGAATCAATCTTCTTTTGGTTATTCTCATCTTCAATTTTAGAATAAGTCATATTGCTATTTAAAATTCTTCCTTTAATATTATCCTTAAGTGAGATTTTAATTAAAGATTTTAAAAGTTCATCTTTAATTTTTTTGTCTTCAACCGGGAAAGCTATTTCTACTCTTCTATCCAGGTTCCTTTGCATCATGTCTGCGCTGCTTAAATACATTTCTTCGCCGCCGTTGTTGTAAAAATAAAATAACCGGCTGTGCTCAAGATATCTACCCACAATACTAATAACTTTAATATTTTCACTTAGCCCTTCGACTCCTGGAATCAGGCAGCAGATTCCTCTTACTATCAATTCAATATGAACCCCATTGTTAGATGCTTCATATAAAGCGCTGATAACTGCCGGATCAACAAGTGAATTGAGCTTCCAAATAATTTTTGCATCACCGCCGTTGTTTTTATTTTCTATTTCTCTAAGAATCAAATCAATCATTCTTGTACGCATATTAATTGGCGATACAAATAATTTTTTAAATTCTGTTTGCTTTGAATAACCGGTAAGGTAATTAAAAATATCTGCAACGTCAGTGCATATATCATTGTCGCAAGTAAAATAACCTAAATCGGTATAAAGCTTTGCAGTAGTAGCATTGTAATTGCCGGTTGATAAATGAACATATCTTTTCACTCCGTCAAATTCTTTGCGTACTATTAAAGTCATTTTAGCATGAGTCTTTAATCCAACCAAACCATAAACAACATGTACACCAACTTTTTCAAGCTCGCGAGCCCAAAAGATATTATTCTCTTCATCAAAACGTGCTTTAAGTTCAACAAGTACTGCAACCTGCTTTCCTCTTTCGGCAGCTTCAATTAAATATTTTACTATTGGTGAATTCAGCCCCACGCGGTAAAGTGTTTGTTTTATTGCAAGTACATCGGGATCTTTTGCCGCCTGCTTTATTAAATCAATTACAGGTGTAAATGAGTGATAAGGATGATGAAGTAAAATATCTTTTTGCCTGATAGTTGTAAAAATATCTTCATCCTCTTCGAAGAATTTTGGAATTACCGGGTAATATGGTTTTGCTTTTAATTGATGAAGCGGAAGGTCATACAAAGTCATAATATCGCTTAAACCTAATTGGCCGTCAATTATATGCACATCTTCACTTTTTATTAATAAGTTTTCCATTAAAGTATCGAGCATGAAATCAGGCATTTTGCTGGCCACTTCAAGTCTAACAACGCTGCCAAACCTGCGCTGACGAATATTTTCTTCAATTACACTTAAAAGGTCATCTGCTTCATCTTCCTGTAATTCAATATCAGTGTCGCGCGTAATTCTAAAACGGTGTGCCTGTACTACTTCCAAACCTGGAAATAAAAGTGAAAGATTATCTTTTATGATATCTCCCAGCCAAACAAACTTTGCACTGAATTGTCCATTAGTTTGTGTTTTTTTATTTGGATTAATAATATTATCAATTTGCATAAGCCTTGGAAGAATGCTTGGAACTTTTACCCTAGCGAAATGATTTTCACCATTAGGTTTTTTTATAAGGATAGCCAGGCTTAAGCTTAAATTTGATATATACGGAAATGGCCTTCCCGGATCGAAAGCAAGCGGAGTTAGAACCGGGTAAATTTCTTTTTAAAATATTCGGTTAAAATATTTTTTTCATTTTCGGAAAGTTCATGGTACTCTGCAATATCAATATTGTTTACTTTTAATTCCGGGACAACTTCATTTGTCCAAAAATCCATTACAGTTTTCAGCATAGACTGAACACATTTTTCAATTTTCTGAAGCTGCTCGATTGGTGTAAGTCCGTCAATTGAAGGTTCCAACACACTTGCTGCTATTTGTTCCTTCAAACCGGAAATTCGGATCATGTAAAATTCATCCAAGTTGGAATGAAAGATTGAAATGAACTTTACCTTTTCCAGCAACGGCTGGTCGGCATCTAAAGCTTCTTCAAGCACGCGCCGGTTGAATTCAATCCAGCTTAAGTCGCGGTTGAAAAAGTTTTTAGGGTCATTATACTTTTTTAATAATTCTTTTGGCTGCATACAAACTTCTAAATAAATGGACAAATAATATAGGCTTTTTTAATGATTTTTTCCGTGTAAAAATTTATTTAAATATTAGCGAAACCCTCAAAAAATTGTTTGGAATAATATAATGTGGGATAAATGGAGAATTAACTTCATTTAACAAGCTTTATAATTTAAAGAGCTCATTTGGGGGAGAGGTAAAAAAGATTCTTGTTTCTATTTAATTATCGTCTTATCTTAATTCTACTTTATTTAAGAATTTAGAGTAAAATTAATACTCTTTGTCATTCTTAAATAATGAAATCAATTTAACAATCTTCATGGGGTTTTATAATAATCATATTCACTTTTCTTATTTAATAATGTTTTGCGATAGTTTAAATTTTTATCATGAAAATTCTAATGCCAATTTGGGATTATTTTTTCTGAATTCTACCATAATTTATAATGACAAGCAATTAAAAAAAATTAAATATAAAAGAGTATTCAATCGTTAGATAATAAAAGGGGTGTTGCCATTTCCTTATTACAGAAAAATAGTTCGTGTGAAAAATTTTCTTTATTAACGTTTCTAATTTTCACAATCTTTTTTATGGAAATTCCATTATCTGCCCAGTCCGAACTTAATCTCCTCAAGGGTTACGTTATAGATAAAAATACTAATGAAAGAATTTATAATGCCAATATATTGATAATTGAAACTGGACAGGGAACCACTTCAAATGAAAAAGGATATTTTGAATTAAAATTACCTTCCGGTTATTATAATATACAAATTAGCTTTGTCGGATATGAAAAATTCAAAAAAGAAATTTATGTAAATGAAGATGAAGAAACAGGATATTACTTTGAGTTAAACCCGGTTTCAATAAATCTGGATACAGTTAAAATATTAGGAGAGAAAAATAATAATGACGTTAATAAGGGAATAGTACTACTTCCCGGTGAGTTAAAAGATATTCCACAGTTTGGAGAACCAGATCCATTTAGAGCAATTCTAAGTTTACCCGGGGTAACATCATCAAGTGATTTAAACAGCCAGTTGTTTTTTAGAGGGGGAAATTTTGATGAAACTTTAATTTCATTAGATGGTGTACCTTTGTATAATCCATACCATTTAGGAGGCATATTTAGTTCAGTTAACAATGATATAATAAAAAAAGAAACCGTGCATCTATCAAATTACCCCTTAAGTCAAGGAGGATATTTATCCGGTACTTTAGATATGGAATCGCTATCCGGAGACTTAACCGCCCCAAAGTTTTCTGCTGCAGTAAGTCTTTTATCCAGTAAAGGTTTGTTGCAAATACCAATCGGTAAAGGTTCATTATTATTAGCTGTTAGAAGAACATACTTTGATATATTGGGGGAAATAATACAAGCTAAATTTCCCTACTATTTTTATGATACTTATACTAAATATTCTATTCCGTTTGACGCAAAAAATCTTTTCAGCTTTAGTGCATTATATACAAAAGATGTTTTTCGTTTAGCCTTCGAAGACAAATATATTTTTAATGAGGTGAAGGAGCATCCAAATTGGGGTAATATTTTACTAAATGCAGAGTGGCTGCATTTAATTAATTCGGAAAGTGATATTAAGTTTAAAACTTATTTTAGTAGCGCTTACTTTGATGCTGACATGAATGTGAAGGAATTACCGGCTGCAAAAACAATAATTAATAATAATATTTACGATTTAACTTAACGTTCTGAATATAACTCAAAATTATGGGGAAAATCTTTCTCTGCTGGTTCAGAAATAAAATATATTGCTGCTAAGTACAACTGGTTTATAGGTGAGAATAGAGATTTAAAGGATATTATTAATCCGCCCGAACAGGTATTTTTTGATTATGCTCCTCCAGTATTTGATTATTACTCAAAAACATTTGTATTTAATTTTTTTGCTTTAGATAATTTTGATTTGAGCAACAACCTTAAAGCAGAGGTTGGATTAAGAGGAAGCTATCTATCAAAAACAAAATCATTTCTTCCTTCAGCGTCATTAAATTTAAAATATAATATTACGTCAAATATATCTTTAGGATTTAACTATGGTAGATATTATCAATATTTATATACAAGGAAAGAAATTAGAACTGAAGACCTTTTCTCACCATACTCGATTTATTTTCTTTCATCAAACAAAAATGATATAAGTAATACTGACCAATTTTCATTTTCTATTGAAAACCATTCTCCACTAAATTTTAAAGCAGAAGCATATTATAAAATTAGAAATAACCTTCATTCATCTTATAATGAACCACCAAGATATGTGAATGAAAATGGATACGCTGCTGGAATAGATGTATTATTAAAAAAGACAACCGGGGACTTAACTGGATGGATTGGATATTCGTTTTCAAGATCGATAAAATTTGGGAGGGATTATGATTATTATAATTCTTATGATCGTACTCATAACTTTAAAATATTACTTTCATATCAACTATGGAAAAACTGGAAAGTAAGTGCCTATTGGACAATCGCAACAGGAGCCCCTTATACAGATGTTATTGGGAGATATCTTGGCGGAGAGGATTATAGAGATTCCCCTTATGGATTTGATAGTTATGGTGATCCATTAGAGGATGGCCATTTCTTTTTTAGGCCAATTGATGATATAAAAGACGGTAAAAGATTACCATTGCAGCATAGATTGGATATTGGAATAAACGGTTCGCTTTTTTGGGGGAAATACATGTTAAAACCTTATCTGCAAATTCTAAATATTTATAATTCACCAAATCCTTTTTATTATAAGATAGAGGTTAGCTACGATAGAGAAAGTAAGGAATTTTATTGGGGATCATTTATAGTTCCAACATTGGGAGTTACAGTTGAATTTTAAGTATAAAAAAATCTTGCCTTTGATATTAATTACTTCGTTGTTTTTTTTATTACAGCATTGCAAAGATTTGTCCACTCAATCAATTGAAATTAAACCTGTTAGTGTTCTTTCATGGGTTAGTACTGATACAACGAAGCCAACGATTTATATTTATAAAACTGCATATTTGGGAGAAGGGGCTTCTTATAATTATGATGATTTTTTTATTGACTATGCAAAGGTCATGATAACTGATGAAAATTCCGTTACTTATAATTTTTTCCCAGGGGTAACTACATATCTAAAAAAAAGGGCTTATCTAAGTGAAGATACAATAAGTTTTCAAGCAGGTAAAAGATATTA
>CAVZID010000036.1:0-59258 GCA_963775245.1 uncultured Bacteroidota bacterium | reverse complement strand
TACGCCGAGCTGCAAAACAGAATAAGTTACCGGTTGATAAGATAACTGAAGTGACTGTCTTAGATCCATATTTTTATAAATAATTTAAAAAGGAGTTATCATGAAAAAGTTGAATTTCATACTAGCTTGCCTGTTTCCGCTAATATTTATTTTAATGATTGGCTGTCAGAATTCTTCAATAGAAGAACCAACTGCGGTTCAAACACAACCAGCAGATATGAATCCGCAATCATTATCAAAAAACTATTCAGGACTATCATCATCTGACGCTTCCAAGCTGCAAAAAGAATTAGCACTTGCAAGGTCTGCTACAGCAAAGTACCATGATATAGATAAGGCAATGGCAGATGGTTATGGAGACATACATGTTGTAGTACAGAATATGGGATATCATTATATGAAAACTGAAAATGTTAGTGATACTTTTAATCCTGCTAAACCGGCATTACTCGTTTATTCAAAAAATCCTGCAAATGGAAAAATGAGATTGGTTGCTGTGGAATATGCTATTCCAAATACAAATCCTAGACCTGAGGGATTTACAGGAAGTGCTGATGTATGGGAAAATAACACAGATTTTGGCTTATGGCTCTGTCATGCCTGGGTATGGTACAATAATCCTGATGGCATTTTCAATGAATTTAATCCGCGTGTGCATGTTAAAGGAAGTGATGTTACTTACCCATAATTAACAAAATAAAAAATTAAGAGTCTCTTCCCAAAAAAGTGGGAAGAGACTTTACCTTATTTCTTAAGAATAGCAATCTGCCCTGCATGATATAAATTATGCTGAATTGTACCATGTATAATGTAATAATATGATTGTGTTATTCCATTTATATTTTCATTCAGTTTATCAGACGGAAAATCGAGGATTATATTTTTTAGTTTAGTTGAAGATGCTGTTAAATTTTCAGTAATATTTTGCCAGGCTTGTTCGGAAAAATCTTTTATTTCTGTCCAATCTTCTTCGGGTGTAATTTCAACAACTTCGCCTTTTACTCTTTTTGCTACAACATCCATCCAGACAATAACATGATTGACAATTTCCCAGATACTGTGTGCATCTTCAATTTTTTTTGATGAAGCCTTTTCAGCATTAACACCTTCTAATAATTCCATAAGCGAAGGGCCATGCCAGGCATTTCCTTCAATTGACCTGGTTAGTTGATCTGCAATTCTTTCTGTTTCTTTCATTATATTTAATTCCTATTTATTAAGTTATTTTAAAATACTTTTGAAACCAAGCACCATGAAAATTTTATGTTTGAAATCAATTATGATTATCTTTTAAAAGTTAATTAAAAATTAATATGAAGATACAAGAAAATTTTTCGCTTAAAAAATATAATACCTTCGGAATAGATGTAAAAGCAAAAGTTTTTGTTGAAGTTTATTCAACCGATGAATTAAAAACAATTCTCTCTGATTCTAATTATAAAAAAGAAAATAAACTTATACTCGGCGGAGGCAGCAATATTCTTTTCACGAAAAATTATGATGGATTGGTTATTAAAATTAATTCAAATGAAATATCGATGGTTGATGAAACTGAAGATGAAATTATTATACAAGCATCTGCCGGAGTTGTCTGGCATGAATTAGTTTTGTTTTGTGTAGAAAGAAATTTCGGAGGGATTGAAAACCTATCCTTAATTCCAGGAACAGTTGGTGCAGCACCAATTCAAAATATCGGTGCTTATGGGAAGGAATTAAAAGATACTTTTAAATCACTAAAAGGAATATTTACTGATAATCTAAAAGAAAAAATTTTTATAAAAGATGAATGTGAATTTGGCTATAGAAACAGCATCTTTAAAAGTAAATTAAAGAATAAATTTATAATTACAGATGTTAGTTTAACTTTGAGTAAACATCCGGTATTAAATATTTCTTATGGCAGCATCAAAGAAGAGTTGAATAAATTAGGGAAGGAAAATATATCGGTTGGAGATGTCAGCAGGGTAGTTTGTGACATAAGGAGAAGTAAATTACCAGATCCGGAAGAGATTGGAAATGCAGGAAGTTTTTTCAAAAACCCGGAAGTTACCACAAACAAATTTGAAAAACTTAAAGAAAAATATCCGAATATTGTTGGATATAAATTAAAGAATAGCAAAATGAAAATTCCCGCCGGTTGGCTGATTGAGCAATCCGGATTAAAAGGGAAGAGAATAGGCAATACAGGGACTCATATAAACCAGGCATTGGTGATTGTAAATTATGGAAATGCAACCGGGGAAGAAATTTTAAAATTTAAAGATCATGTTAAAAATGAAATTGTAAAAAGATTTGGGATTGAATTGGAAGAAGAAGTGAATGTAGTATAATTTTAAACAAATGTGAGGCTCACCTTTGAGGTGAACCTCTTTTGAAACAATTCAAATCAGACACACAAGTCAAAAAAATCCAGTTGAATTTAATTCTCTATCTCACTAAGTTGTCATCAACCCAATAACTTAAATTAACCTAAAAGAAATAAATCAAAAGTTTATTTACTTTTTGGAAGGAACCTTTATGAATAACATAAAAGAAGAAGACAGAAATTTGTCTGCCTATGAAAAAGCTGCACAAGAGGGGATTGATCCAAGATGTATTCCTCAAAAATTATCTTCACCGCCACCTGAACATGATCAAATTGTTTACCCTGATTATCCACAATCTGATCACGAGTCATGGAAATTTCTTTTTGAAAGACAAATGAAATATTTGCCGGGCAAAGCGTGCGAGGAATATATGGACGGAGTAAAAAAGTTAAATTTTACCCCGGAACAAATTCCGGCATTAAAAGATTTGAGCAACGTTTTCATGAAAACAACAGGATGGAAAGTTGCAAGAGTTCCCGGATTAATTGATGTAAAAGATTTTTTCGAGTTGTTAAGAAGAAAAGTTTTTCCGTCAACAGATTATATACGTGGTAAAGAAGAACTTGACTATACACCTGCACCGGATTTATTTCATGATATGTTCGGGCACATGCCTTTATTAACTAATTCAAACTTTGCATCATTTTACCAAATGTTTGGTGAGGCAGCATTAAATGCTAAAGGCGAGCAGAGTAAATGGCTTGAAACATTTCATTGGTTTACCGTCGAGTTTGGTTTAATAAAACAGAATTCGGAAATGAGAATTTATGGCGCAGGAATTATTTCTTCACTTGGCGAAGTTCAGCATGCACTTTCTAAGGATGTAGAAGTTAAAAATTTTGAAGTTGATAAAATTATTCATCAAGATTATGATGTTTGGCATTTGCAGCCGATTCTTTTTGCTATTGAATCATTTGAGCAATTAGAAAATGGGTTTAAAGAATGGACAAAGAAACTTGCGCTGCTGTAAACTTTATTGTTGAAATAAAAACTTAAATTAATTATAATCAAGCCTAATTATAAAAAAAACAAAATATTTGCAAGAAATACGGCTATTTCCCGAGAATTTGGATCATAAAAACTTAATTATGTAAATTTGCAATGTGATTGCATATTTACATAAATGATTATAAAAAGAAAAATAACGTCTCGTCTAAAAAAAACATTAACCAAATTTCCGGTTGTCTCTTTAACCGGGCCGCGCCAGTCCGGTAAAACTACTTTATTAAAGAATGCATTTCCAGACTACAAATATTATAATCTCGAAAGGCTTGATTATAGGGAAATGCTGCGAACTGATATGATTGGTTTTTTACGAAATGCAGGTGAACATGTAATATTTGATGAAGCACAAAATCTTCCTGAACTTTTTAGTTACATCCAGGTAATTTCCGATGAAAGAAATACTGTGGGGCAATATATACTTTCCGGCTCACAAAGTTTTTTGTTAAATGAAAAAATCTCTCAGTCATTAGCTGGCCGTGTAAATATAAATCATCTTTTCCCTTTTGATATTACCGAATTAGATTTAATGGATAAACAAAGTTCATCTGAATTTATTGTTAAAGGATTTTATCCCAGGATTTATGATAAAAATATAAGCCCGGAAGATTTTTATCCGTCTTATTTACAGACATATATAGAACGGGATATACGAACATTAAAGTCAATCGAAAACTTAAATACATTCACAAAATTTCTTGGCTTATGTGCAGGCAGGGTTGGGCAAATAATCAATTTTACTTCATTGGCTAATGATACGGGTATTTCAGTTAATACTGTAAAAGCATGGCTATCATTGCTGGAATCCAGTTTTATTATATTTTTACTTCAGCCTTACTATAATAATTTTAATAAAAGATTAATCAAGTCTCCCAAATTATATTTTTATGATACTGGTGTTGTGTCTTCATTATTAAAATTAACCCATCCCGATTCAATTAAAACTCATTATGCTTATGGTGCGCTTTTCGAAAACTTAATAATTAGTGAAATTATAAAAACAAGCTATCATGTCGGTAAAAACCCTTCAGTATATTTTTGGAGAGAAAGTAACGGAACTGAAATTGACTGTATAATTGAAAAGGGAAATGGTTCCTTAGCGGCTATAGAAATTAAGGGAGGTGAAACTTATACTAATGAATTTGTAAAAAACCTAAATAAATTATCTTCAACAATTACTAAAATGGATATTGAAAATATTCTTATTTATGCAGGGGATAAATCTTTTAAAACATCTAATATTAATATTATTCAATTCAAAGACATTAAAACATTTCTTAATGATTTACTAAACACCAACTGAAGATTTGTAAATTAAAATTCAATTTATACATTAGAAATTTCATAAAATAAATTAGAATCTCAATTCATTTGATATTTTTCTTCAATTGATCCACCCTATTTATCCCGTTCAAAGCAGCGACACGGTAAGCTTCAGCCATTGTCGGATAATTAAATGTCGTATTAATAAAAAACATCAAAGTATTGCCTTCACCTTTTTGCGACATAATTGCCTGGCCGATATGAATAATCTCTGCTGCACCATGGCCGAAACAATGCACTCCAAGTATTTGCAGTGTTTCTCTATGAAATAGAATTTTTAGCATACCTGTTGTTCTGCCGGTAATTTGCGCACGGGCTAAATGTTTGAAAAAAGAATGTCCTACTTCATAAGGAATTTTTTCCTTTGTTAATTGTTCTTCAGTGTAGCCTACTGAACTTATTTCCGGAATAGTATAAATACCTGTTGGCATAAATTCTACAAGCTGATGGTCAACCTTACCAAATACAATATGTGTAGCTGCATATCTTCCCTGGTCATAAGAAGCACTTGCCAGATTAGGAAATCCAATTATATCTCCAACAGCATAAATATTAGGAACCGGGGTTTGATCATTTTCATTAACAATTATTGAACCTTTAGTATCAGTTTTAATTCCGAGATTTTCCAAACCCATATTATCAGAATTCCCGGTTCTTCCCTGAGCCCATAGTAGATAATCAGTGCGAATCTCTTTATTTGATTTTAAATAGACAGTAACTCCATCATCATCCGGTACAACTTTTTCATATTCTTCATTATGCCTGAGAACCACACCATTTTCTCTTAAAAAGAAACCTAACGCATCTATAATTTCATCATCAAGGAATGCAAGAAGTTTATTTCTCGTATTGATTAAGTTAACTTTAATTCTCAAGCCTCTGAATATCGATGTATACTCGCATCCGATTACACCTGCGCCATATATTGTTAAAGAGCGCGGGTTATCTTTTAAATTTAAAATTGTATCGCTATCCATAATTCTCGGATGATTAAAATCAACATCAGGAGGATGATAGGGCCGAGAACCTGTTGCAATCACAAAGTAATCTGAAGTATAAGTTTTCTCTAATCCAGTTGACATCTTAACAGAAATTGTATGTGCATCTAAAAATGCTGCTCGTCCGTCAATAATATCAACCAGATTTCTCTCATAAAAACTTTTTCTGAGATTAAACTGTTCCCGAATTACTACTTCAGCTTTATCTAATAATGTCTGAAAGCTTGACTCGTTAAGCCTATTAGTTTCATATAATATTTGACTTGCATGGCGAAGTGCTTTACTCGGTATTGTATTGGTATGAGTGCAGCTTCCGCCAATCATGGAAAAATAATCCACCATTGCCACACGAAGCCCTTCTTTAGCACATTTCATTGCAGCGCCTTCTCCGCCTGGCCCGCTGCCTATTACAATTACATCGTATTGGTATTTCAAATTGATTTGTCTCTGATTTTTTGTATCCTAAAATTAAATAAATTTTGAGAAATAATTTTATTACTACTTCTTTTCTCTGAGTTGTTTCATGTCAACTATTTAATGACATGTTATAAACCCAATTTCTTTTAAAGAAATTGGGTTTATTTATAAATCTCACACGTCAATCTATGATTGACAAAACTATAAATTATATGGGTGATTTAAGAAAGAATAAAGGCTCTATAATCAAGATCTAATTCAATCCATTAGTATTCAAATTTCCAATCGCATTAAGCAAAGCAAATTGTTTTGTGAAATAAGTATACTGAGATTGAATACTATTATTTAATGCCTGTAAATAATTATTGTACGTCTGTTGCAATTCAATATATGTTGATGCCCCTACATTGTAACTTTCGTTTTTAATATCCCAGCTTTCTTTCGCCGACTGTAAAGCTTTTTGGGAAACATCAAGCTGCAGTTTTGATGTTTGCAAATCTAGTAATGAATTTTTTACATCAGATTTAATTTGTCTTTCCAATTGCTTTAAATCTTCATTGCTATTCTGAAGAGATACATCCGCAGCTTCAGTTGAATACTCAGTATTAAAATTAGAGAAAATTGGCAAGCTCAATGTTAAACCTACATTGTAAGTTTTCCTGTTGAATACTGAATTTAAATTTGTTGCAGCAGTTGAAAAGCGATAACTGCCGTTCAAAGTTGGCAGATAGCCTGAACGTGCAATTGTTAACTGGTTTTCACTGCTTTCAACCGCATATTTCTGACTTAGGTAATCATTGCGGTGTAAAAGTGCGAATTGCAAAAGCTGATTATAATCATCACTTGTAAGGCTGGAATCATATTCACTTTTTGATGGAAGGCTAAAAGCGTAATCTTCGTTTATATTAAGTGAAAGATAATCTAACAGAGAAATTTTTGCTTTTTCAAAATTATTTTTTGCTTGTAGATAAGCTAATTGAGAATTTGCTGTTTGAGCTTCTTGAGAATAAACATCGGCTAAAGTAACCATTTTTAATTTTTGCTTTTCATTAATTTCTTTTTGAAGCTCTTGGTTATATTTTAAATTTTCATCCTGGTATTTAAGCAATGAATCATAACTAATAATGGCAAAATAAAGATTAGCTGTTTGCAGAATAATATTTTGCTTTTGTCTTTCAAGATTTAATTTTGCTGATTCAAAATTATTTTTATTTATTTATATTTGCGATATTAGACAGCCCATCAAACAAAGTAACATTTCCTCCTGCAGAAAGCGAATAATTTCGTGTATCTGTTTCCGAAGAGGGGAGAGTTGTTTCTCTTCCGAAAAAATCCACTTGCGTTTCACCGCCTTTATCACTAACTCTTTGCCAGCCCCACGAACCATTTAAATTTAAATTAGGCAGCAAATTTCCGTAAGCATTTTTTATAGCAGCAGAATTTGTTGCTAAATTATTTTGAGATTTAATTAAGTCGGTGTTCTGGTGAAGAGCTATAGTGATTGCATCATTTAACGATAATTGTTTTTGAGCATAATTGTTTGAGAAAAAAATTACCGCACAAAACAATAAAGAAAAAATAAAACGCTTAATCATTTTTGAACTTTCTGGAATTTTTCTTTTCAATTTGCAAATGAACTATTATTATAGATAGGGCCAGCGTATTTTTGAATTTCAAAATTTGTTTCAACCCTTGAATTAAAATTATCAAGCAAGCTTTCCAGTTCAATGAAAACCCATTGCTTTGATAAATGATTTTTTAGTGCCGTCTTGGATAGCCACTCAATTTGGTCAACATTTAAAATCTTATCCGATAATGCTATTTTCATTCCATCTCTTATGAATATTTCTGCAAAATTGCAATCGGAAAAAACCGGCGGCTCTTCTATTATATAATTATTCTCCAGGAAATTTTTTATTGCTTTATCTGCAAACTCATAATTGAAGCCTAAGCTTTTAGCTATATCTTTTAACATGCTGCATTCATTTTGTGTGAAGTTTTTTTCTTTTCCAACAAGAATTAATAAGCCCTTAAAAAAATTGCTTCTATCCAGGGGATTGATATTCATAGCATACTCCGCTTTAAGTGAAAAATTATAGTTAATATTTAGTCATCAAAAAAGTAGAGTAATTCTTACATAAGCTTTCAAAAAAATTAATCAAGAAAATTAAAGCACGTCATTCATATCTGAGTGCATCAATTGGGTTTAAATTTGCTGCTTTTCTCGCCGGATAAAAGCCAAAAAATATTCCAATCACACCTGCAAAGCTTGCAGCAATCATAATTATCTCAGGCCTGATAAAAGCAAACTGGCCTGTATAATTATTTAAAATATACGTGATGCCGAAAGACAATAAAATACCAATTAAACCTCCTGCCAAACTGAGCACAATTGCTTCAGTTAAAAACTGAATTAATATATCCGAAGTTCGCGCACCAACCGATAACCTGATTCCTATCTCTCTTGTTCTTTCAGTAACTGATACGAGCATGATATTCATAATTCCAATTCCACCAACTATCAAAGAAACACCAGCAACAGAAGCAAGCAAAACAGTTAGTACTTTTGACGTAGCTGTTGCCGCTTCTGTTATGTCTGCCTGATTCCTAACTGTAAAATCATCGTCTTCTCCGGGATGTAGATGATGTGCTTCTCTCATAATTTTTGTTAATTCAGCTTGCGCTTGTCCAATTTGCTGCAATGAAACTGCACTAGCCTGTATAAAATTAATATATCTGCCGCCCGACAATCTGTCAAGAACTGTTGTTGCAGGAGCAAAAATTATATCATCATTGTCATTCCCAAACCCGCCCTGGCCTTTAGGTGATAGAACACCAATCACTCTAAATGGAACATTTCTTATTCTGATTAATTGCCCTATTGGATCTTCATTTGGGAATAGCTGTTTAACTACAGTTTGTCCTAATACGGCAACCTTCGCTCTAGATAACATATCCTTATCAGTAAAGAAGTTTCCTGATGCCAAAGGCCAGTTTCTAATTTCCAAATAGTTTGGACTTACACCTTGAATTTGGGTACTCCAGTTTCCATTTCCTCCGATTATTTGACCACCTGAGCGCACAATAGGAGAAACTGCCTTTAATAATGTTGCTTCTTCTCGTATTTTGTTAACGTCTTCCATGGTAAATCTATTAAAACTGCCCGCACCCATTCTTACTCCCCTTTGATTCGTAGAGCCGGGAAATATAATTAGTAAATTTGAACCAAGAGCTGATATCTGCTGCTCAACTTGCATTTGTGCGCCATCTCCAATAGCAACCATCACAACTACCGCGGCAACACCGATAATAATTCCAAGTGCTGTTAATAAGCTTCGCATTCTTGATTTCAAAATACTTTTACCGGCAACTTTTAGAATATTTTTTATATGCATTTTTTTTACCTAAAACTTTTTAGAAAGCTTCTTCTTTTAATTTTTCCAATTCTTCAGAAGCAATTAATCTATTTTTAATTTCAAAATCTTTGATAATATGTCCGTCTTTTAGCTCAACAATTCTTTTAGCAAAATGAGCAAAGTCTCTTTCATGCGTAACAAGTATAATAGTTATTCCTTCATCATTTAATTTTTGAAATAGACTAAATACTTCGACCGACATTTTACTATCTAAATTTCCAGTTGGCTCATCTGCCAAAATTAAAGATGGGTCATTAACTAATGCTCTGGCAATTGCAACCCTTTGCTGCTGGCCACCTGAAAGCTGGTTAGGTTCATGCTCTAACCTATCTCCTAATCCAACTCGTTCAAGGACTTCAATAGCTTGTTTCTTTGGGTCTTTTATACGATTCTGCCTATCATACATTAAAGGCAGCTCAACATTTTCAAGAGTATTTGTTCTTGCTAAAAGATTAAACCCTTGAAATACAAATCCGATTTTTTGATTTCTAATTTCAGCGTATTCGTTCTTTGTCAACTTGCTTGTGTTAACTCCATCAAGATAATATTCACCTGAGGTCGGCTTATCAAGGCATCCAATTAAATTCATTAGAGTTGATTTGCCTGAACCCGAAGCACCCATTATTGCTACAAATTCGCCTTCATCAATTTTTAAGTCAACTTCTCTCAATGCATGAACTTCAATATCACCGATGAAATAAGTTTTAGTTAATGAAATTGTATTAATTATATTTTTACTCAAAGATGTTCTCCGATTTAAAATCCTCTGCCCAAACCGCGAGGGAAATTTCTATTTGAAATATTTGAAGTTCCATTTTCATCTGCATTCTGCTGCCCGGTAATTATTTTCATTCCTTCTTTTAACTCTCTGCTTCTTACAACTTCTGTATTTTTACCATCAGTTAAACCTAAAACAGCTCTTGCCATTTGTAATTTACCTTTATCATCAAAATACCAAACTCTGCCGAAGCTTCTATTTTGAAAGCTGCTCGAACCTTGTCCGGAGCCAAAATTTCCATTATGCATCATTCGAAATCTATTTCGCAAACTGTCGGATGAAGTTCCGTTAGAGTTACTACCTTGTTTTGGATTTTGTTTTTCATATTCAGCTAAGACTTCTGGAGAAGGTTGAAATCTTAAAGCCGCATTTGGAACTATTAAAACATCATTTTTTTCTTCAACATAAAAATCTAATGTTGCAGTCATGCCGGGAAGTAATAGATTATCTTTATTGTCTGCATTTACAGCTACTGTGTAGTTAACAACGTTTTGAACGACCTCAGAGTTAAGTCTTATTTGAACAACTTTGCCGGTAAATTCTTTGTTTGGATAAGCCTGAACAGAAAACTTTACCTCCTGCCCGACTTTAATCTGTCCAATATCGCTTTCATCTACCGAAGCTAAAATCTGCATATTGGATAGATTCTCTGCTATCTCGAATAAAGTTGGCGAAGAAAAACTTGCCGCAACCGTTTGACCTTCTTCAACATTCTTATTAATTATTTTGCCGTTTATCGGTGAATAGACATAGGCATAATTCAAATTTGTTTTTGCTCTTTCAAGCGACGTCTGCGCAGAATGATAATCTGATAATGAAGATTCCAAGCTTGTCTTTGAGCTTATGTAATCTAATTCGGATAAAAATCCTTTGTCATATAATTCTTTATTTCTATTATATTGAGCTAAAGCTTGTTCGTATTGAGATTTAGTTTTTTCTAAATTTGAATTTGCATCCCTGACAGCCAAAGCAAGATTTGTGGTATCGAGTATTGCGAGCAATTGACCTTTCTTTACATCCGAATTAAAGTCAACCAAAATTTTATCAATTTTACCTGAAACTTGAGTCCCAACATCAACAGTTTTTAGTGCTCCCAAAGTTCCGGTGCTGGTGATGGTGTTGCTGATGTTTCCTTTTTTCAATTCTGCAAAAGTATATACAGGTGCTTTGTTGTCATGTTTAATAAATAAAAAATAAACTAACACAAGTAATCCAACCGCAATTAAGCTGTAAATAATTACTTTCTTTTTCATTGATTTCCCGATTATATAATAAGTGAATTTTTAGTTCGAATTAGAATTTGATTTATAGCCGCGCATTCTACCCCTTCTTTCTTCAATAATTTTATTAAATTCGTCTTTCTGTTTGTCATTTAATAGCTTTTTGATTTCAGTATTTGTACTATCCATTAAAGCTCTGAATATTGTCCTATCGAAATTTCCCTGACGTGACTCCTGAAATTTTTTATCTGCGGCAGTATAGATGTTTTCAATTTTTGTGGTTTGTGAATCGGTTAGACTAAGCTGGTCTTTTAATATTTGTGCTCTTTCTTTTGGCGTTCTGCGTGTTTGTGCATTTATTGAAGCAAAGGATATACTGAAAACAAATAATGAAAAAACTACTACTTTAAACATATTTTCCTCCCGATTACCATTTTATAAATTCTGTACTAAAAAATAATTTTTATTTTTACCAACAAGTTAGACGCTGAAAATGATGTTTAGGTTTAAAGAAAGTGGTGTAATTTATATCACAACAATAAAAAAGTTGGATTGGATTGGAAGGCATGTGTCCGCAAATTTTTTTCAATGTAAACTGGGTTCCTATTGTAAATAAAATTTATTTTCATATATTGCGATTGAAATCAAAACAAACTTAATTAAAGATGAACATAAAGCACTTTCAAATAATGCCAATAAAATGTTGTATGCGCACTTGTTGTAAGAGAGGTGTTTTTATTTGAAAGGTATTTAGAAATAAAAGTATTAATTAAAATTATAAAGCCTTTCAAACGAAAGGCTTTTTTGTTATAAAGTAAAAGCGGTGCACAAATGGAAAATTTTGAAACCAAATCTATCCGAATTCAAACCGAAAGGTCGAAGAATAGAGAGCATTCAACACCTTTATACTTAACTTCAAGCTTTGTGTTTGAAAATGCAGAGCAGGGAAGAGCTCTATTTGCAGATGAAATTGAAGGCAATATTTATTCACGATTTTCAAATCCAAACACTACTGAGTTCATCGATAAAATGGTTCAGCTTGAAAAAGCCGAAGATGGTTTTGCATTTGCGACCGGAATGGCTGCTGTCTTTACAAGCTTTGGCGCATTACTTCAATCCGGTGACCATGTTTTGGCAAGCCGTTCTCTTTTTGGCTCTACTCATCAATTGCTAACAAAGATATTTCCAAAGTGGGGAATAACCCATACTTATGTTGATGCTTCAAATCCTGATGAATGGGAAAAGGCTATTCAAAAAAATACTAAAATGATTTTTGTTGAAACTCCTTCAAACCCCGGGATTAGAATTAATTGACCTTGAATGGCTGGGCAAGCTTAAAGAAAAATATGGATTGATTTTAAATGTTGATAATTGTTTCGCCACTCCTTATTTACAAAATCCATTGGACTTTCGGTGCTGATTTAGTAACTCATTCGGCAACAAAATTTATTGATGGGCAGGGAAGAGTTTTGGGAGGAGTGATTGTCGGTAAAAAAGATTTAATTAAAGAGATTAGGTTTTTTGCACGCCAAACTGGTCCAGCACTTTCTCCATTTAATGCCTGGCTGCTTTCGAAAAGTTTAGAGACACTTTCGGTTAGAATGGATAAACATTGTGAGAATGCTTTAAAGTTAGCCGAAGCTTTAGAAAAAAATGATGAAATAGAAAATGTAAAATATCCGTTTCTCCCATCTCATCATCAACATGAATTAGCTAAGAAGCAAATGAAACTTGGCGGAGGTATTGTTACTTTTGTTCCCAAAGGCGGTTTTGGCAGGGTAGCAAATTTTATTGACTCAATAAAGCTTTGTTCAATAACTGCAAATCTTGGTGATACAAGAACAACAATTACTCATCCAGCTTCAACGACACATTCAAAATTAACTGATGAAGAAAGAGAAAAAGTAAACATAGCTCCGGGCTTAATTAGAGTTTCCGTCGGGTTGGAAAACATAAATGACATTATTGAAGATATAAATCAAGCGTTAACAAATTCGAAAGCAAAATAAATTTTATGCAAGTTAAATTAAACAGAGTTGATGAAGATTATCATTTTAAAGCTTTTGGCTCTACTGGAGTTGAAGTAAATATAGATGGTTCGCCCGCTATTGGTGGGCACAATGCCGGCGCACGGCCGATGGAATTAATTCTTATGGGGCTTGGTGGATGCAGCTGCAATCGATGTTATTTCAATTCTTAAAAAGCAAAAACAAAAAATTGATGAATTAAAAATAACAATTGATGGTGAAAGAATTGAAAATCAAATTCCTTCAATCTTTAAAAACATAAATGTTCACTATCAATTTAAAGGCGAGCTTGAAGAGAAAAAAGTTAAGCATGCAATTAAACTTTCGATGGAAAAATATTGTTCGGTCACCGCAATTTTAAATAAGACTGCTGTAATAAATCATTCGTTTAGCATAGAAAAATAAAATGGAGAAAAGTTAATGGGAATAATATTTGGAGAGTGGAACTGGTATATTGCCGGCCCTATAATTGGATTATTTGTGCCACTGCTATTTATAATCGGCAATAAAAAGTTTGGAATATCTTCTGCGCTTGAACACATCTGTACAATTATTCTTCCAAAAGAAAAAATAAAATCATTTAAATATAACTGGAGCGAGAATAGCTGGAAGTTTTATTTTGTAATTGGAATTGTAATCGGTGCATTTGTAGCAAATGATTTTTTATCAGTGCAGCCGGAAAAATTTTTACCGGCTTCTGATTATTCTATTGGTGGATTTATAAAATTATTTATCGGCGGATTGCTGGTTGGTTTTGGGACCCGGTATGCAAACGGCTGTACTTCAGGACACTCAATAACCGGTTTGTCATTGCTGCAGTCATCAAGCTTAAAAGCAACAATTTCATTTTTTATAGGCGGATTAATTTTCACATTTGCATCACATTATTTTTAAGAGGATAAAAGATTAAATGAAAAATTTTGTGTTTATCGTACTTGGGATAGTTTTCGGAATTGTACTTACTAAGTCAGAAGTAATTAGCTGGTTTAGAATTCATGATATGTTTTTATTTAAAGAGCCGTATATGTATTTGATAATTGGTTCTGCAGTGGTTGTGGGAATTATTTCTGTACAAATATTAAAGAGATTAAAAATTAAATCATTAAATAATGAGGATTTAAATTTTAACGGTAAAGAATTTCATAAAGGGTTTGTAATCGGCGGACTTCTTTTTGGAATAGGATGGGCAATTACAGGTGCCTGCCCGGGGCCTATTTTTGCACAAATTGGAACTGGTGCATACCCGGCTATCTTTACTTTAATCGGTGCTGTACTTGGGGCTTATTTGTATAATCGTTTTAGAGAGAAGCTGCCGCATTAAAAATCGTATCTCGTTCCTAAAACTCTGTTTTGGAACGCCAGGCTTGAAAC
The DNA here is from genome assembly GCA_963775245.1 of uncultured Bacteroidota bacterium. Taxonomy (GTDB): domain Bacteria; phylum Bacteroidota; class Ignavibacteria; order Ignavibacteriales; family Ignavibacteriaceae; genus CAVSWT01. Next base: position 44,340 of record CAVZID010000036.1, on the reverse strand, counting down.
TCAGTTTCAGATAAAACAGCCTGAGTTTGTAAGTTCGTCTAAAGGTAATCTTTTTCTGAAGCGGAGCTTCAAAAGCGGCATTCCCAAGCAGAGCCTGGGAACAAGAAGGAAGAATTTAGTTCTTCCACTTAATTGTGCATCCAATTGAAAAAGTCTCCGGCACAGAAATTTCTTTTCCTTCAAGAAATTCATCAATAGCATCTCTTAAATAATTGCTCTGAACTTTTTCCGGCTCTTTCCAATTGTCATCAATCTTACCATGATAGATTAATTTTCTATCTTCATTAAAAAGAAAAATTTCAGGAGTATGGCTTGCATCAAAAGCAGTAGCAACATTTTGTCTTTCATCACGCAAATAAGGGAAATTAAAATTTTTAGTTAAAGCTCTTTTTTTCATTTCCTCAAAGGAGTCATCCGGATATTGTGAATCATCGTTTGAATTAATTGCTGCAACTCCAATATTAACTTTATAGTCATCTGCAATTTTTATAATTCTATCTTCGTATGCTTGGACGTAAGGGCAATGATTGCAGCTAAAGATAACTATCAATCCCTTTTTATCTCTGAACGAATCTAAATCATATTCTTTCCCATCTACACTTTGCAGCTTAAAACTGGGGATGCCCGAACCAATTTTTAATTTTGATGTACTCATTTATAAATTCCTTTACTTTTCTTAAGTTAATTGAAACAAATAATTTATTCTGAAAATAAACCCCTAATTTTTTCGGAAAAAATAAATGCTTAAAAAATTTTTACTATTTCTATTAATAACTACCGGAAATTTTATGGCACAAGGTTTTGATTTCGCAAACAGTCTTTACTACGATTATCAACATTACCATGAGCAGAGTTTAAATCATAAAAGATTTAAACATTCCGATATTGTTCCGCTCATTGAACATTTAAAAGATAAAAATAATTTTGAGGTTAATAAAGCCGGAACATCCGCGGAAGGAAGAGATATTTATTTAATAAAAATTGGGCACGGCGAGAAAAAAATATTTCTTTGGTCGCAAATGCATGGAGATGAATCAACAGCAACTATGGCTTTGTTTGATATTTTTAATTTTCTAATTGCTAATGACCATTATAATGCCTTCCGCGACAGCCTCTTTAATCAAGCAACTCTTTATGTAATGCCAATGGTAAATCCCGATGGGGCAGAAGTTTTTCAAAGAAGAAATTCTTATGAGATTGATATAAACAGAGATTTTGCCAGGCAGCAGACTCCTGAAGGAATAATTCTTAGAAAAGTATATGATGAAATTCATGCAGATTTTGGCTTTAATCTTCATGACCAAAAGACAAGATATTCTGTCGGCAATAGTTTCAAATCAGCTACACTTTCATTTCTTGCCCCGGCAATAAATTATGAAAAAACTGTGAATCCGGTTAGAGACAACGCAATAAAATTAATTGGAGAACTTTATGAGATTTTATCAAGCGTAATTCCGGGACACATTGCAAAATACAAGGATGATTTTGAACCACGGGCTTTTGGAGATAATTTCCAAAGAGGGGGAACGAGTACAATTTTAATTGAGTCCGGAGGCTGGAAAGATGATATTGAAAAACAATATATCCGCAAACTGAATTTTATCACTTTGCTTTCTTCATTCAGAAGCATAATTGAAGAAACATATACACAAGAAGATGATGAAGTTTATGATGAGATCCCATTCAATGAAGAAAATATTATGGATGTTGTATTGCGTAATCTAAAATATAAAAATAAGGGCCATGAATATTTAATTGATATTGGAATAAACTATTCAGAGGTTAACATTGACAGCGCAAAAGATTTTTATATTAAATCTCATATAGAAGATTTGGGAGATTTGTCAGTCTTTTTTGGTTATAAAGATTGCGATTTGAAAGGATATGAAATTCAAGTTGGTGAAACATATCCTGATAAATTTAGATCGCTTGAAGAAATTGAAAAGACTGATTTAAATAATTTGTATAAGCAAGGCTATACGAATATTGTGATTGATTCATCAATAAGCATTACAGCAAAATACACAAAGCTTCCAATAAATATTTTGACACAAAATCATGATCAATCCTCTAAAGCAATACACTTAGAAAGTGAGCCAAATTTTATTATCAAAAAAAATGATGTAGTTAAATATGTAGTTATAAACGGCTTTATTCATAATGTTGAAACCGGGATTGGTGAAATAAAGAATGCTTTGATTTATTAATTTTATTGTTTTAAAATTTAGTTGTAATATTACACAGACGTCCTTTCTCATTTAACTATAAATTAAACTTGTTTCCAAAAGAAGAGGCAAATATGTTTCAAATTAAAAATATTCTTCTTCCAACTGACTTCAGCAATTTATCACTAACTGCAGGAAACTATGCTGTTGAAATAGCACTTCAATACGGCGCCGTCATTCATTTGCTGCATATACTTGAAAAAACACCTCCCATTCTTGCCATACGTTCTTTGGATTTATCTGAAGATAAAATTAAAAAATCGATTGATGACTATGCGCAAAAGCAACTTGAGGAATCGGTTGTCAAAATTCGCAGCGGGAAAGATGTGGAAATTAAGCCGGTTATCAGGAAAGGAATTGATTACGATGAAATAATTAATTACAGTAAAGAGAACAATATTGATTTAATTGTAATTGCAACACATGGAAGAACCGGGGTGCTTCATACTTTGCTTGGAAGTGTTGCAGAAAAAGTAATTCGCTACTCTAAAAAACCGGTTTTAGTTACAACTCCTTCTGAAAAAGAGATTTAGGTTACTGCTAATTTGCTTGCGAATGCTATATGAGTTTGGTATATTTAAAATTAGTTTTTCCGAAAGGTAGGATAGGTTAATGGCGAGAGTAAAAAATATTGAGGCTTTTTGCAGTGTTTGTAACGCAGTGCAGAAAATGGAATTAGCTGGGGAAGTCGTAGCAATTGAAGGAGAAAATAAAAGATGGGCTAAATGCAAAAAATGCAAACAAACCATGGTTATTGATCTCACTGAAGATGTAAAAGAAAAAAAGCCCTCATTAGAAGGAATTGAAAATGAAGATTGCACGGTCTATTCCCCTAAAAAATCCTTTACAGTAGGAGAAGCAATTTATCATGAGAATTGGGATGATTTCGGCAAAGTAGTTTCAAAAGAAATTCTATCAAACGGTATAAGTTCAATTTCAGTAGAATTTCAGAAATTAGGACATAAAAAATTAATTGAAGCAATATCTTAAAATTAAAACCAATAAAGTGAGGTGAAATAATTTGGTTGGTATCTCTGTAGGCGATAATGAATCTATAGATAAAGCTCTTAAAAGATTTAAGAAAAAATACGAAAGATCTGGTGTTCTTAAAGAATATAAAAAGAGAACTTTTTTTGTTAAGCCGTCTATTAAAAAGCGAATGGAAAAGATGAAAGCCGCAAGGCGCGCGCACCGTTTAGATAATTTTGATTAAGCTTTAAGCCCCTAATTTTAGGGGCTTTTTTATTTTATTTCAATTCGATTCTCGGCTCACCAGTTACGTTTTCTTTTTCTTTCGAATAATGTTTTTCAAAGTGATGAGTAATTAGTTTGAATGCATCATCAACAGAATTGCAAAAAGAAATATTATTCATATCAGATTTACTTATCGTCCCGTTTTCAATTAAGCCGTCAAAATTAATTATACTCTTCCAGTATTTTTCGTCATAAACAATTAATAAAAGTTTTTTCTTTATTTTTTCTGTCTGAACTAAAGTTAAAATTTCAAAAAATTCATCCATCGTTCCGAAACCGCCTGGGAAAACTATTAATGCTTTTGCTAAATATGCAAACCAAAACTTTCGCATAAAGAAATAATGAAACTCAAAGCTTAATTCTTTTGAAACATACTTATTTACAAATTGCTCAAAAGGAATGCTAATGTTTAATCCAATCGAATATCCGCCGGCTAACTTAGCTCCTTTGTTAGCAGCTTCCATTATTCCAGGACCGCCGCCAGTGCAAATTATAAATCTGTTTACATGCGTCTTTAAGCTCATAGACCACTCTGTTAATCTTTTCGATAGTTCAACTGCGTCTTCATAATATTTCGACATTCTAACCATTTGCTGCGCCATTCTTAATTCTTCAGCTAATGAATTAGTTGTTTTAGGATTTATGGTTTTGAATCTATTCAATTCTTTCAATGCATCTCGCTTTGATTTTAATCTTGCTGAACCGAAAAAAACAATTGTATCTACAATTTTATGCCTTCTGAATTTTGATTTAGGTTCAAGAAATTCTGATAATATTCTAATTATTCTTGCGTCTGAAGAATTTAAGAAGTCCAAATTTTCGTATGCTTTTAAAGGCGATTTTTTGTTAGCCATAATTCCTTTCGCTTACTTCTAAAATTGTCAGGTAAAGATTATAAAGTTGTTTAATAATGGTAGGTGACAATTGAAAGTATTTTATTTATGAATTAATGTTTTATATTTCGAATTAATTTTCTGAAACAATTAATTTAACGCTGCTAAAATAAAACACTAATTCTTTTAATAAAAGAAGAAACCGATAAATATTTTAAAAGATACGTTATGATCAAAAGTTTGAAACTTCTGTTATTTTCATTTTTTTTAATTCCAAGTCTTCTTTTTGCTACAACATTAGAAGCCATTCAAAAGAAAATTGATAATGCTCTCAGCGTTTTGCCCGCAAACTGCCGGGTTGGAATGCTAATTTATAATCCTCTGACACAGGATACTGTTTTTCAAATGAATCCCGATGCCTCAATGATACCGGCTTCAAACACAAAACTGTTCACAACAGCGGCTGCATTGTCCTATCTTGGAGGGGATTTTAAGTTATCTACAAAAATTCTAATTGAAAAAAATAACTTGAAGAATGAAATTATTGATGGGAACTTGTACATAAAAGGTTATGGTAATTCAACATTTACACATTATGACCTTGATTCTATGGTAACTAAATTGAAACTGTTAGGAATAAAAGAAATTACTGGAAATGTTGTTGGTGATGATTCTTATTTCGATGAAGTGTATTCAAGAGATGATTGGATAAGAGACGAAGTTGCAAATGTAAATCTTCCTCCCATTTCTGCTATGGTTATAGATAGAAACAAAATCGTAACCAGGAAAAGAGTGAGAAGAAGAATAAGATATTATATTAAACATATATCAAATCCTCCCTCATATGTTGCTCAATTATTAAGAACCGAATTAATTAAAAACGGAATTACGGTTAACGGTACTGCTGTTAAAGGAATAACTCCGACAGATGTTACAGAGCTTTGTGAATCAACAATTATTCTAAGAGACTTAATTGCTATGATTAACAAGCACAGCGATAATTTTTTAGCTGAATGTTTGTTTAAAACTATTGGAGCTGAAGTTAGTAAAAAACAAGGGAACTCTTTTTATTCAACTCAAGCTGTTTTAGATTTTATTTCGGATAACAACATCTTTGCAAAAGGAACTGCTGTTGTTGATGGTTCCGGTATTTCAAGATTTAATCAGATAACTCCTGGCGCAATAACCGGCGTTCTTGAAAAAATGTATATCGACCTTCCTCATTATGAAGACTTTTATAATTCATTAAGCATTGCAGGTGTCGATGGTACACTGCGTCATAGGATGAATGGCACTTTAGCTGAAAATAATTTTCATGGTAAAACCGGAACATTAAACGGTGTTTCTTCTGTCTCAGGTTATTTAACAACTAAAGGAGATGAAGATTTAGTTTTAAGTATCTTAATTGAATTTAAAAGAGGTGGAAGTGATTTTTATCGAGATGTTGAAGATAAAATAATTGAGATACTTGCCAATTGGGATTAACAAAATAACCTCACTCTAATCTCGTTTCTTAAAAAAGGAGAGAAACTTATTTACAATCGAACAATAAATATTATATCTTGATAGGTTATAAAAAGTTATAAGTCATAATATCCACTAATCCCTTCTCCTTAATAAGGAGAAGGGTGGGGTTGAGGTTTAAAATGACTGTGTAAAAAAAATTATTTTTGATTTTGTGTAGGAGCAGGTGTTTGAGTTTGAGTCTGCGGTGGTAAACTCGGTTTTGAAGGTACAGAATGTTGCTGTGCAGATTGTTGAATTATACTTTCTCTTTCACTTTGTGTAGTTCTTCCTGGTAAGAAAAACAAATTAACAACAATTGCAATAAGCGCTAAAGCACTCGCCAGCCACCAGCTTGCTTTACTTAAAAAATCTGCTGTTCTTCTTGACCCAAACATAGTTCCCATTCCGCCGGCTGCTCCACCAAAGGTACCGCCTGCCAATCCGCCGCCTTTGGCGTTTTGAAGTAAAACGATAATCATTAATAAAACACCAATTATAGCTGCAAAAGACATAAGTATTGTATACATAATTAACTCCTTAAATTGGTAGCGGGGGAGGGATTCGAACCCCCGACACGTGGATTATGATTCCACTGCTCTAACCTACTGAGCTACCCCGCCAGCATTTTTTTATTTTAGCTTGTAAATATAGAAACAAAAGAAGTGAATTTCAAAAACTCGTTTTACGGTTATTTTATAAAAATTTACCTATTAAACCATTTTCTCACAATTTCCAAGCACGAAAAATCATTGACTATCTTAACAAGTATATCTATATTTTGGCTTGTTTTTGCCGAAATTTTGAGAGACCGATGATTATTAAAATTTCTAATTTAAGCGACGGTGTTCATACTTATAATTTTAATGATTCAATTTCTGAATTAGGATTAAGCGAACCGTTCTATGATAATTTTACTGTAGATGTTGAGCTAAATAAATCTCACAATCAAATTATTTTGGATTCTGAAATTTATCTTAAAGCAAAATTTGAGTGTGACAGATGCAGTGATGATTACTATGCCGAATTAAAAACAAAATATAGAATGGTTTATTTGTTTGGGCAGGAACCGGATGATAATGATTCAATAGATATTTCATATCTTCCATTAGATGCAGATAAAATTGATATTACAAAAGATGTAAGGGATTATGCTTTGCTGGCAATCCCTATGAAAAAATTATGCAAAGAAGATTGCAAAGGTTTGTGTGCAAAGTGCGGTAAAAATTTGAATGAAGGCGATTGTAATTGCAGTAAAGATGTAATTGACCCAAGATGGCTGCCTTTACAAGAATTAAAAAATAAATTAAACATAAATTAAAACGGAAAGACGATGCCAAATCCAAAACGAAAATGGTCTAAAAGCAGAAGAGATAAAAGAAGAACACATTATAAAACTTCAGCTCCGGCATTGAGTACATGTTCAAACTGCGGTGAAATGAAACTTGCTCATCGCGCATGCCCTTCCTGCGGCTATTACAATGAACGCTCAATGTTTTTACCAAAAAGCTAATTTATAAACTTTAATCCTTTTAATGACCAATTCTGATTCTAATAAATCTAAATGCAGAATTATTGTTGATGCTATGGGGGGCGACTTCGCTCCCCGCAACGCAGTAGTTGGTGCAGTACAGGCTTCAAATGAAAATAAAAATTTCGAATTGCTTTTAGTCGGAAAAGAAGAGGAAATTAAAAAAGTTTTAACTTCAGAAAATCTTTCATTCAATCATGAAAATATTATTAATGCTGAACAAGTGATTGAAATGGAAGAGACACCTACCACAGCTATAAAACAGAAACCAAATTCTTCAATTGTTGTTGGATGCAACTGGGTAAGAGATAAAAAAGCAGATGCATTTGTTAGTGCTGGAAATACGGGCGCAATGATGGCTGCATCAACTTTAATTATCGGAAGATTGCCGGGAGTAGGAAGGCCGACTATTGGTGCTGAAATGCCGAATCAAAATGGTATTTGCTATTTGTTTGATGTAGGTGCTGGGAAAGATGCAAAAGCCCAGCATCTTTTCGAATATGCAATTATGGGGATGATTTATGCTAGGGAAATGGGTGGTGTTATGAATCCATCTGTAGCAATTTTAAATATGGGAGAAGAAGAATCAAAGGGAAATGAAGTTTCTTTAGAAGCTTATCAACTTCTTAAGAAGTTGGGTAAGAATTTTACAGGCAATGTTGAAGGTCGTGACATATTAAATGGGAAAATTGACGTAGTTGTTTGTGATGGTTTTGTAGGAAATATTGTGCTGAAATTTGGCGAAAGTGTTTCAAATTTTCTTAAATTTAAATTTACTGAGGCAGCTAAAAAAAGTTTCATAGAGAAGATTAAGATTGGATTGGCAAAAAGTTCTTTAAAGAAAATTCTTAAAGATTTTGATTATCAAGAATATGGCGGCGTTCCCTTGCTTGGAGTTAATGGAATTAGTATTATTGGCCATGGTTCAAGCACACCTAAAGCAATTAAGAATATGGTACTAAGAGCAAACGAGATGTTTGAAAAAAATCTGGTTGAAAAGATTAGTAATTCAATTAAAAAATATTCGGAATTAAATTGAGAGTATAATGGCAAACAATAACAAAAAATTTAGTGCAGTTATTACTGGAGTTGGGATGTACGTCCCGGATAAAATTTTAGACAATGCATTCTTTGAAAAAATTGTAGATACAAATGATGAATGGATTAGAACGCGTACCGGTATTAGAGAAAGAAGATTATTAGAAAAAGGAGCTACCAGTGATCTGGCAGCAAAAGCAGCAGAAGATTTATTAAAATCAAAAAATATGTCTGCAGATGAAATTGATGTAATAATAGTTGCAACAATTTCGCCTGATATGATGTTCCCGGCTACAGCATGTTTAGTTCAGGAGAAAATTGGAGCTAAAAATGCCTGGGGTTTTGATTTATCAGCTGCTTGTTCTGGATTTTTATTTGCATTTCAAACAGGTGCTTCTTTAGTTGAAAGCGGTGCTTACAAAAAAGTTATGGTTATCGGCGCAGATAAAATGAGTTCCATTGTGGACTATACAGATAGAAATAATTGTATTTTGTTTGGTGATGCCGGTGCAGCTGTTTTACTTGAACCTTCTGAAGATAAATCTCTTGGACTTCAAGATTCATTATTAAAAATTGACGGCAGCGGAAAAGAATGTTTATACTTAAAAGGCGGCGGAAGCCTTAATCCTCCCACTCATGAAACGGTTGATAACAAAATGCATTATCTTTACCAGGATGGGAAAGCAGTTTTCAAAGTTGCTGTAAAAGGTATGGCGGATATTTCTTATGATATAATGAAGAAAAATAATCTTGAATCAGATGATATTGCTTATCTTGTTCCGCATCAAGCTAACTTAAGAATCATTGACGCAACTGCAAATCGCATGGGATTAAGTAAGGACAAAGTGATGGTTAATATTCAGAAGTATGGAAACACAACAGCAGCAACAATTCCATCATGTTTAGTTGAATATTATAGAGATGGTAAAATTAAAAAAGGCGATAAATTAATTCTTGCTGCTTTTGGTGCCGGGTTTACCTGGGGTTCAGCTTATGTTGTATGGTCAATGGATTAAAATTTATTCTTAATAAAAATTAAAAAGTTTTAATGTCAAAAAAAGCATTTGTATTTCCAGGCCAGGGTTCTCAATATGTTGGGATGGCTAAAGATTTATTTGAAAATTCTGTTGAAGCCAAAGAGATGATAAAAACAGCAGACGATGCACTTGGAGTTAATTTATCATACATCCTATTTAATGGGCCTGAAGAAGAATTAAAACAATCTGAAAATACACAGCCGGCAATATTTTTACATAGTGTTATTCTATCAAGTATAATTAGAACAATTTCATTTGATGCTGTTGCTGGACATTCAGTTGGCGAATACGCTGCTTTGGTTGCTGCAGGAGCGGTTCAATTTTATGAAGCAGTTAAAATGGTACGGGTACGTGGAAAAGCAATGACAAAGGCTGGAATTGAAAATCCCGGAACCATGGCGGCAATAATTGGATTGGGAAAAGATAAAGTTGTTGAACTTTGCAAAGAAGCATCTTCATCCGGAATTGTGCAGCCTGCTAATTTTAATTCTCCTGGACAGATAGTTATTTCCGGTTCTGTTGACGGTGTTAAAAAAGCAATGGAACTTTGTAAGGCAGGAGGAGCAAAGCTTGTTAAAGAGCTTACAGTTAGCGGAGCTTTCCACTCTCCATTAATGGAATCTGCTAAAGCTGAATTAAAAAAATCTATTGATGAAACTAATTTTTATGACGCCAGGATTCCTGTCTATACAAATGTAACAGCAAAACCTACTACCAATAAAGATGAATTTAAAAATCAATTAATAGGACAAATAACCTCTCCGGTTCCTTGGGAAGAGATTATAAATAATATGGCAGCGGATGGAGTTACAGAGTTTTATGAAATTGGCCCGGGCAAAGTTTTACAAGGTTTAATTAAGCGAATTAATCCCGATGTAAAAAGTTTCGGAATTGATAAATATTCAGATGTGGAGAAATATTTATAATGAGCGAAAATTTTCCAGTAGAAAAATTCACAAAAGAAATTAATGGGATAAAAATAGACCCCAAGATTTTTACTTTTCCATTTACTTGCAAATGTTCAGGTGAATGCTGCTATTATGGAGTTTATACGGATTTAAAAGAAAGTGAAGCCATATTAGAAATTAAAGATAAAGTCCTGCCTTTGTTTGATGAAACTCAGTCAAAGGATATTTCTACCTGGTTTGAACCGCCGGAAGAGGATGAAGATTTTGATTCTGGTGTCGCTGTTGGAACAAATGTAATAAATGGCAAATGTTCTTTTCTTGATAAAGACGGCTTATGCACATTGCAAAAGCTTGCTATGATGGAAGGCGAACATAAATGGAAATATAAACCAATCTATTGTGTTCTATTTCCATTAACAATTTATGAAGGAGCTTTGACAATAGACGATGAACATATTGATAGATTAAAAACTTGTAATAAAGACCTTAATTCGGGACAATCAATATTTGATGCTTGCAGAGAGGAGCTTCAACACTTTTTAGGTGCTGAAGGGCTTGCAGAACTCGATGCTTATAAAGAAGAATATTTAAATTCAAACGACTCACAACAACAAGAAGTAGCATGAAATTAGAAGGTAAAAAAGCAATTGTAACCGGTGGTACCAGAGGAATCGGGAAAGCAATTGTTGAACAGTTAGTTATCAATGGCTGCAATGTTGTTTTTACATATCACAGCTCGGAAGAATCTGCCAAAGCATTGGAAAATGATTTGCGGAAGTATCAAAGAAAAGTTTTCGGTATAAAAGCAGACGCAGCCAAGTTTTCAGAAGCTGAAGAAGCTGTTAAATTTACTTTGGAAAATATAAAAGGTTTAGATATTTTAGTGAACAATGCGGGCATAACTAAAGACAATTTGCTGTTACGAATGTCCGAAGATGATTTTGATGCTGTTATTAATGCAAATCTTAAAAGCGTTTATAATTACACCAAGGCATCATTAAGAACAATGATTGGTCAAAAAGCAGGTAAGATTATCAACATAACTTCAGTAGTTGGAATAATTGGTAACGCCGGGCAAGCAAACTATGTAGCTTCCAAAGCAGGTGTCATTGGTTTTACAAAATCAACGGCAAAAGAGCTTGCTTCAAGAAATATAAATGTAAATGCAATCGCACCTGGATTTATTTCAACTGACATGACAAACAAATTAAATGATAAGCAAAGAGAAGCAATTCTTACGCAAGTTCCATTAAAGAAATTAGGTACACCGGAAGATGTTGCTAAAGTAGCAATCTTCCTCGCATCATCAGATGCTGATTATATAACAGGACAAGTAATTTCCGTCGACGGCGGAATGGTAATGTAAATTATAATTCACTATCACAAAAAATAAATAGGAGTAAATAAAATGGACGTTGAAGCCAAAGTAAAAGAGATTATTATGGATAAATTAGGTGTTGAAGAATCTCAAATTACACCGGAAGCTTCTTTCACCAATGATTTAGGCGCTGATTCACTGGATATAGTTGAACTGGTGATGGGTTTTGAAAGTGCTTTTCAAGTTTCCATTCCGGATGAGGATGCAGAAAAAATTGGTACTGTTGGAGATGCTACAAAATATTTAAAAGAAAAATTAGGCTAATTGATTAGGGTCGGGAAAAATATTTTCTCGACTTTCCTTTTTTTTAGGATTGGTAAAATTACTGTGCTTAATTTTTTAAATTTGGAATTCATAAAAAAAATAGGGGTAACCTATGAATAAGAGAAGAGTAGTTGTAACCGGAATGGGAGCAATTACCCCTATCGGAATTGGTGTTGATGAATTTTGGAAAGGACTTCTTGAAGGTAGAAACGGCGTTGATCTTATAACTAAATTTGATACCTCAAAATTCGATACAAAATTCGCTGCCGAAGTAAAAAATTTTAATCCCTGAAGATTATCTTGATAAAAAATCTGTTAAACGAATGGATCCGTTTTCTCATTATGCTCTTGTAAGTTCCGACGAGGCATATAAAGATTCGGGAATCAACGGCGATAAAATTGACAAAGATAAATTTGGTGTTATTTATGGAAGCGGTATTGGCGGAATTGATACTTTAACAAAACAGCATCATGTCTTTTTCGAAAATAACAGTCCGCAAAAATTAAGTCCATTCTTTGTTACAATGATGATTTCGGATATGGCAGCCGGATTGATTTCAATTAAATATGGATTAAAAGGCCCGAACTATGCTACAACTTCTGCATGTGCAACTTCTTCACATGCAATTGCCGATGCCTTTATTCATATTCAAAGAGGAAGTGCTAATGTAATGATGTGCGGCGGTTCGGAAGCAGCAATCACTGAATTATCTATTGGCGGATTTAATGCAATGAGAGCGCTCTCTACATGGAATGACAGGTATCTGGAAGCTTCCCGTCCTTTTGATAAAGATAGAAATGGTTTTATAATGGGAGAAGGTGCCGGTACAATTATTTTAGAAGAATATGAGCATGCAAAAAATCGAGGTGCTAAAATATATGCAGAAATTGTTGGAATTGGTTTAACGGGAGATGCTTATCATATGACAGCCCCGGCGCCAGGCGGTGAAGGCGCTGTTCGTTCTATGAAAGCATGTTTAGATGATGCAGAAATAAATCCGGAACAAGTTGATTATATTAATGCACACGGTACTTCCACTCCATACAATGATGTTAATGAAACCAAAGCAATCAAAACTGTTTTTGGAAAACATGCTTATGACCTGGTTGTAAGTTCAACAAAATCTATGACCGGCCATTTACTTGGCGCGGCTGGGGGAATTGAAGCAATTGCTACTATTTTATCTATTAAAAATGATATTGTTCCTCCTACAATTAATCTTACTAATCCCGACCCGGAATGCGATTTAGATTATAGTCCGTATAAAATCAACAAATAAGGAAATTAATTTTGCTATAAGCAATACTTTTGGGTTCGGCGGCCATAATGCTTCACTACTGTTTAAAAAATTTGAGGGATAAAATTGAGCAAGCTGTTAAGCTGGCTGGTTGAAAAATTAAAACAGCGCCAGGAAGAAGAAAGTTCAAAATATATTTCTGAATCTTTTTACAGATGAAAAATATAAAGAGCTTGAAGAATTGGTTGGTTTCCAAATTCATAATCAGAGAATATTTTATTCAAGCTTTAATGCACCGCTCCTTTCTTGAACAAAATGAAGAATTTGAAGTTTCGAATGAACGGCTTGAGTTTCTCGGAGATTCTGTATTAAGCTTAGCCGTTGCAGAATACTTATTTGAAAGTTTCCCTGAAAAAGATGAAGGATTTTTAACAAAGGTTAGAGCTAAATTAGTAAATAGGCTTGCTCTTGCCGAAGCCGCAGAAAATATTACACCTGGCCGATTTTTTATTAATAAGTAAGAACCTTTCCAATACATTTTCCAACGGTTCAAAAACAGTTTTGAGTGATGCACTTGAAGCGCTAATTGGTGCTGTTTATCTTGACAAAGGATTGAATGCTGCTAAGAAATTTATTAATAAAATTTTGATAATCCCGAATACAAAAGGCGGTCTTATATTTAATAGACGAAAATTATAAAAGCCAGCTTTTGGAGTATGCACAAGCGCATAAATTAGATAACCCAACTTTATCAAGTTATAAAGGAAGAAGGGCCGCAGCATAACCGTACTTTTACAATTCGTGTTTTAATTGGAGATATTGAGTATGGTGTTGGGAAAGGGAAAAATAAAAAAAGTGCAGAACAAAATGCTGCTCAAAAAGCTTTGTCCATAATTAAGCAGCAGCAAGTTGAATAATCCTTCCATTTTGAAAAATCAATAAATTATTTTGTTTTTTGAGAAAAAATTTCTCAAAATATTTAATTAAATTTCGTTATTAAAAAATAGATTTTATTCAACAAAAATTAAATTCTGAAAGAGCTTTTATGAAAATATATGAACATCCTGATAAATTTGTTAATAGGCATATTGGTGTAAGTGATGAAGATATAAAAGAGATGTTAAAAGAGATTGGAGTTGAATCGGTTGATACCTTAATTAATGAAACTATCCCGCCACAGATAAGATTAAAAGATAAACTGAAGCTTGATGAATCAGTAACTGAATTTCGTTTTATCGAAAATTTGAAAAAGCTTGCTACAAATAATAAAGTATTCAAATCTTACATTGGAATGGGATATTATCCGACCAGAACTCCAAGTGTTATTCAAAGAAACATACTTGAGAATCCCGGCTGGTATACACAATATACTCCTTATCAGGCAGAAATTTCTCAAGGAAGGCTTGAAGCACTTTTAGTTTTTCAAACTGTTGTTTCCGATTTAACTGCAATGAGTATTGCAAATGCGTCTTTGCTTGATGAAGGAACTGCAGCTGCTGAAGCAATGAGCATGTTTTATTCATTAAGAAAAAATAAAGATGCAAATGTTTTATTTGTATCTGATGAAGTTTTCCCTCAGACAATTGATGTGTTAAAAACAAGAGCTAATCCATTAGGGATAGAATTACAAATTGGTAATCATCAAAATGTTGAATTGAATGAAAATATATTTGCAGTTTTAGTTCAATATCCGGCCGGATATGGTGAAGTTTATGATTACAAAAACTTTTTTGAAGAAGCTGACAAGAAAAACATTTTTAAAATTGTTGCGGCTGATTTATTAAGCTTAACTTTATTAATTCCGCCTGGCGAATTTGGTGCGGATGCTGTAGTTGGCAACTCGCAGAGATTAGGAGTTCCAATGGGATTCGGAGGGCCGCATGCAGCATTCTTTGCAACCAAAGAAGAATTTAAAAGAAATATTCCCGGTAGAATTATCGGACTTTCTGTTGACGCAAATGGAAATGAAGCTTACCGTATGGCTCTTCAAACACGCGAGCAGCATATTAGAAGGGAAAAGGCTACAAGTAATATCTGTACTGCACAAGTATTATTAGCAATAATTTCCGGGATGTATGTAGTTTATCATGGCAGCAAAGGATTAAAAGCAATTGCCGAAAGAATAAATAAATTTGCGCGTCTACTTGAAGTAGGTATAATAGGATATGGGTTCGAACAAAAGAATATTAATTATTT
The DNA here is from genome assembly GCA_963775245.1 of uncultured Bacteroidota bacterium. Classification (GTDB taxonomy): domain Bacteria; phylum Bacteroidota; class Ignavibacteria; order Ignavibacteriales; family Ignavibacteriaceae; genus CAVSWT01. The sequence goes on along the minus strand of CAVZID010000036.1, from coordinate 28,935 downwards.
TGATACTCTTTTAATTCAAACCGACACTCCAGGGCAAACCAAAAAAATAAATCAGTTGGCTTTGGAAAAAGGATTAAACTTCCGGTTTATAGATGAGCTTTCAATTGGAATATCTATCAGTGAAGAGACTGATTATCAAGATATTTTTGAAATACTTAAAATCTTTGCAGAAGCTTCAGGTAATAAGTTTAACGAAAAAAATGAACTTGAATTATCTGTTGATATCGAAGTCGGATATCCTTCAAATTTAAAAAGAACAAGTCCTTATTTAACTAATGAAGTATTTAGTTCTTATCATTCCGAAACTGAAATGCTACGGTATTTAAAACGGCTTGAGAATAAAGATTTGTCTCTTGTTCATTCCATGATTCCTCTTGGTTCTTGCACAATGAAATTGAATTCTACGACAGAAATGATTGCATTAACCTGGCCGGAATTTGCTAAGATTCATCCATTTGTTCCTGCTGAGCAGACAGAAGGGTATAAACAATTGTTCACTGAGTTGGAAAAAGATTTAGGAATTATAACCGGTTTTGATGCAATTTCTTTACAGCCAAACTCCGGTGCGCAAGGTGAATATTCAGGTTTGATGGTTATTAGAGAATATCATAAAAATAATGGTGATGAAAATCGTAATGTTGCTATCATTCCTTCATCTGCTCATGGTACAAATCCAGCGAGTGCAGTAATGGCGGGGATGAAAGTGATTGTTGTAAATTCAACTCCGCAAGGCAATGTTGACCTTGAAGATTTAAAGAAAAAAGTTGAAGCAAACAAAAATAATCTTGCTTGCTTGATGATAACCTATCCATCAACTCACGGTGTATTTGAAGAAAGCATAAAAGAAATTTGTGATATCGTTCATCAAAACGGCGGACTGGTTTATATGGATGGTGCAAACATGAACGCACAAGTTGGATTAACAAGTCCCGCTGCAATTGGGGCTGATGTTTGTCATTTAAATTTGCATAAAACATTTTGTATCCCACACGGCGGCGGCGGCCCTGGAATGGGCCCTATCGGAGTTAATAAAAAATTAGTTCCGTTTTTACCTAATCATTCAGTAGTAAATTTAAATCATAAGAATGGAATCACTGCTGTGTCTTCTGCTCCATGGGGAAGTGCGAGCATACTTGTTATTTCTTATGCATATATAAAAATGATGGGAGAAGATGGTTTAACGAAAGCTACAGAAGCAGCAATTTTAAATGCAAATTATATCAAGGCAAAATTAGAAAAGCATTTTAAAGTATTGTATGCCGGCGGCAAAGGAAGAGTTGCTCACGAATTAATTTTTGATATGAGAAATTTTAAAGAAAGTGCCGGAATCGAAGTAGAAGACATCGCAAAGAGATTGATGGATTATGGCTATCATGCTCCCACAGTTTCTTTTCCTGTACACGGAACTTTAATGGTTGAACCAACTGAAAGTGAAAGCCAAAAAGAGTTAGACCGTTTTTGTGATGCTTTAATTTCTATAAAAGATGAAATTAGTGAGATAGAAAACGGCAGCATGGACTCAAAAGATAATGTATTAAAAAATGCGCCTCACACAGCTTTCAGTGTTATTTCAGATGGTTGGAATCATCCTTATTCAAGAGAGAAAGCTGCTTATCCAACTGAATGGGTGAAAGCAAATAAATTTTGGCCAAGCGTTGGAAGAGTTAATAATGCTTATGGTGACAGAAATTTAATTTGTACCTGTAATCCGATTGAAGATTATGTTGAAGAACCAGTTTCGTAATAACTGAATTAACTCAAATGATTAATTAGTGTAATTAGTTTTTGCAAAGACAGAATTAATAATGCAAAGTTTTTTTTAATAATAAGTTTCTCACTTTGCAATGGAGAAATTAGGGAGGGTTCAAATTGTTCGACCAATCAAAGGACCCATCCCAATCCTTCCCTTGAAAGAGGCTGTGTGAAAAGTAGGACGGACATTCCTGTCTGTCCATCAATATTATGAATTTAGTGTATATTAGATGAGCAGACAAGAATGTCTACTCTACAAATAAAATTTTCACACAGTCTCGAAAATGGAAGGGCTTATTGGAAAAATTAACTTATATATTTTCATTCTTTCAACACATTATTATCAAAATATTATAACATAATTGATTATAAGTAATTTTTTTGTTTATACTATTTAGATATTTTGTGATGGACTATATGTTTTATTACTTGTAAAAGACAATACATTCTTTTTATTTTAACCCACTGTTTGTCATATCATAAAATTTAAATGATAAAATTATTTCTCCCTTTTTTATTTTTAATTATATCTATTCAAAATAGCTTTGCCCAATTTATACCCGGGACTTTTTTGGATAAAAATAACGAAGATAGTTTTGTGGTTGATTCAATTGTCATTCAGGGGAACGATATAACCCGCAATGAAATAATTTTAAGAGAGCTTACTTTTAATGTTGGCGATACGGTTAATGCTAAAATCCTGGAGTATAATTCCGAAAGAATTTTTAGTCTTGGAATATTTACAAAGGTTAGATTGTACCGCGACCCTTTATCTTTCTCAAAAAATGTTGTTCAAATTTTAGTAAGTGAAAGCTGGTACATTTACCCCATTCCTTTAGCTGAATTAAAAGACAGAGATTGGAAGAAATTATCATACGGGTTTGATGTAGTTATTCAAAATTTTAGAGGAAGAAATGAAACATTGCGGGGAAGGGCTTTATTTGGGTATGATCCCAGCCTATCACTTTCTTATTCAAATCCATATTTTATTTGGGGAGATAAAATTTCTCTTGAGCTTAGTCTTGCATATCATGACAAAAAAAATATCAGCAGTTTTGCAAAATATTTATATGGCGGAGATTTCAATCAGAAGTTTGTTAGTGCCGGAGTAGGTGTTGGTAAAAGATTCGGCTTGTTCCAAAAAGCAGCAATAAGCATAAATTACAATTATATCCAATCACCATTTTATATAAAGGGAATCTCTGCATCGAATGATAGGATTGACAGATTGTTTTCAATTGGGGCAAGTTATACTTATGATACCAGAGATTTACGCCAGTTTTCCCGTGAAGGAATTTTAGGCGCTGCCAGTTTTGAATTTAAAGGTTTGGGAATAGACGATATTAATTATCAAATAGCTTCAATTGATTTTAGAGAATACAGGAAATTAATTGGCGAGCTCGGTGCCAAATGGAGATTGGCATCAAGATTTACAATGGGAAAGCTGGTTCCATTTTATGATTATTCGTATTTAGGTTATGGTGAAAGAATAAGAGGGCATTTCTTTGATGAGAGCGAAGGAAATAATTTATATTTAGCTTCACTGGAATTTAATTATCCTGTGGTTAAGGACTTTAATCTTTCTCTAGATTTTATTCCGATTATCCCAAAACAGCTTCTTTCATATCGAGTTGCTTTATATTTACAAATGTTTGGCGACACCGGTGCAACACAACTTAATGGACAACCAATTAGTATAAAGGATTTTCAATCCGGTTATGGTTTGGGATTAACATTACTAATTCTGCCTTACAACATTGCCCGTTTTGAAGTTGCATTTAACGAGCACTTTCGTTCAGAATTTATTTTTGATATTGGAGCTTCGTTTTAGAATTGAATAATTACCTTTTTAATATCGAACTTTACTATTCCACTCAAGTTAAAAATGACCAGGAAATTTCAATCAGTGAAGAAGAAGATTTCAAACACATTGTTAAAGTTATGAGACATTCTATAGATGATGAAATTTATATCACGAATGGATTGGGAAAAATTTTTAAATGTAATGCTTCAAATATTGACATAAATACTTTGTAGGAATCTGTTAACGATACTTTTGAATACGACAATAAATTTTCAAATATAACTTTCTACATCCCCAAACTAAATAACTCTGATAGATTTGAATTCGCGCTGGAAAAATATGTCGAGCTTGGAATAACAAATTTTATTGTCTTTTATTCTGAAAGAACTGTTGCCAAAGGAAATAAAATTGAAAGATGGAATAAAATTTTAATTTCAGCAATGAAGCAGTCTTTAAGAAGCTACTTACCTCATCTATCAATCCTTAATTCTATTGAAGAAATAAAAAAACAAACCGGCAGCAAAATTGTATTTGAGCAGACATCAAATAACAATTTTAAGGATTTAAAAATATCATCCGATGGAAAATATTATTTTGTTTTTGGGCCGGAAGGTGGACTGAGTGAAAATGAATTAAATCTTTTTGATGCAAATGAAAAAAATAATTTAACTCCCAATCGCTTAAGAACTGAAACCTCGATCGGTAAATGTGCCTCAATGATTAATGAACTTATTTAACAATATTTTTATTGTTATTAGTTCATTTGTTCTATAAATCAAAATAAACAATCCTATTTACACAAAATAAAATTAAAATTTAATCTATTTGCTCTATATGCTTATTTAAATGCTTAGTATATATTGATTTCACTTTTAATGATTCAATTCAATTTCCAATTTCCGCTGCATCTAATTTATTGAGCAAATATACTATTTAGATGAAATAATTAGGTTTGACTTTTTATGAATAAAACAGCCATTCTTTAATAATCATAATAGGAGGTCTTAGTGAAAAACTTTGTAACAACTCTTTTATTATTGTTAGTTTTTATTGTTTGTGAAACATTTGCACAGGTTCCTGCAAAAATAAATTACCAGGGTGTATTGAAAGATAATGCAGGTAATCTTGTTAATGGCTCAAAATCTCTAACATTTAAATTATATAAAGTAGCAACCAATGGAACTGCTCTTTGGAACGAGACACAAAATGCTGATGTAAGAGATGGAATTTTTAACGTTGTGTTGGGAGATGTTGTCCCATTTGGATTAGCATTTAATGAACCATACTGGTTGGGAATTTCGGTTGAAGGTGATGCTGAACTGGAGCCAAGAATTATGTTAACCGCTTCGGCATATAGTTTAAATGCAAAGACGGTAGAAGATAGCACCATTACTACTGAAAAAATTGTTGATGGAGCAATAACTCAAGACAAATTATCTCCTGGCCTAAGCTTACCCCCTGGAGGTATTGCTGGAGGAGATTTATCAGGCACTTATCCAAATCCAATGGTCAACAAAATACGAGGAAGAAATATTTTAAATACAGCCCCTACGAACGGACAGGTATTACAATGGAATGGCTCAGATTGGGGTCCAGGCTCGGTTAGTGGTAGTCCATGGCAAAGCAGTGGAAGCGATTTATTTTATAGTGCAGGCAAAGTCTTTGTAGGCCGTTCCACTCCAATAACCGCTAATGAATTTTTTGGTATTCGGTCTACAGCCTCTGGAAATAATTATGGAGGAATGTATGTAGAAACGCAATCAGCAACAGGCAAACCATTTTATGGATTTGCATCCAATGGGATTGGACGTGCATGGACTACGTGGGATGGTAATGATAAAGCTTGGAAACTGTACAATAATGATGGCTTTAAGTTAGTAGTAGATTCAATTGGGCAGGTTGGTATAGGAACAACATTACCATCTGAACGATTAGAAATTAATGGGACATTGAGGGTAAACAGTAATATCGGAGCTATAAAACTCGGATATCCAAATAATGGTGATGGCTACAGTTTTACTACATTGAATGGAGGACAAGACCTTCAATTATACGAGGAATATAGCGGTGGTGGTGACAAAAGACGTTTATATATTGAGCAAAAAGGATTTATTTCGGTAGAACATGGGGGTGGAGGCTATACAACCGAAGGATTTAAAATTCATAACTACGCATCTAACAACAATGAATGGACTTTTTATGTCTCTAATGGTTTGAATGATTTATATTTAGTTTTTAATGGTGTTGAAAAAGGAGCATTCGATGATGTTAGCGGAAACTATGTAACCCTATCCGATGCGAGAATGAAGAAAGATATTGAACAAGTAAGCTCTACTTATCTTTCAAAAGTTATGCAACTTCAGCCCAAAAAATTTCATTATAAAGATAACAAATCAACTGCGCCATTAACATTAGGTTTTATAGCTCAGGATGTTCAGCCAATTTTCCCTGAGTTAGTACATGAACTGAATGCTGATAATGATGAAACGCATTTTGGTTTGGATTATAGCGGATTTGGAGTAATAGCTATAAAAGCAATTCAGGAGCAGCAAAAAACAATTGATGAGCTTCAAAAGAGAATTGAAAGATTGGAACAATTACTGCAGAAATGATAATAGATTTTTATTTTTTAATTTAAAATTAAGAGGCAAAGATGAAATTAGTAATTTCAATATTATTCATGATTTGCTCGATATTATTAAATAGTCAAAGTGTTAATGCCCAATACTCAATTGAAAGAGGTGTATTTGGGAATGGAGGTGGCATTACAGCTTCAACTAATAACAGCATAACTGGAACTGTTGGACAAACATTCGTAGGCACTTCAACCAATTCCAATAATGAATTATATTCCGGGTTCTGGTATGCAAACCAAACTTTAGTTGGTGTGAATGATAAAAATCTTGTTCCCAACGTTTTTCAATTATATCAGAATTATCCGAATCCATTTAATCCGAGCACAATAATAAGATATTCTATTCCAACCAAATTAAATTCTTCCAAGGGTGGAACTTTGGTAACACTAAAAATTTATGATTTGCTTGGACGGGAAGTTGAGCTACTGGTAAACGAAGAAAAATCTCCCGGATTTTATGAAGTAAGTTTCAACGCAGCAAACCTTGCCAGCGGAATTTATTTGTACAGAATTAAAGCAGACAATTTTGTGGTAACTAAAAAAATGATGTTGCTTAAGTGATCTTCAAACTGACAAACCCAATTCATTTAAAGAATTGGGTTTGTGTGTTTTATCCCGTCATCTGATATTTGAATTCCTTACTTATCATAGTTAAAATCCTTATTTTTACAAAAAATATTTCTGTTGACTATGACTAAATTCAAAAATGTAAAATTTTATTTAACTATTATATTTTTATTAGTCATTTCTGCAACTCTTTTATTTCCGCAGCATACATCTTTTAACTTTGAAAGAATATCAATAGATGATGGTATTTCAAATAATAGTATTAATTGTATACTGCAAACAAAAGACGGGTTTTTGTGGATTGCCACTAAAGATGGTCTTAACAGGTACGATGGAAAAACTTTTAAAATTTATAAACATAATTCATCCGATAGTCTTTCAATACCCGAAAATTATGTTATGTGTTTATTGGAAGATGAAAAAGGAAATCTTTGGATTGGTACCTGGGGCGGAGGATTATGCAGATATGATTCTCAGAATGAAAACTTTATAAATTATAATACTGAAAGTGAACGTGATGATTATATTCAGACAATTTATAAAGAAAGTGAAGATATTTTCTGGTTAGGAACTTATGATAAGGGATTAGATCGATTTAACATTAAAAATAAAAGCCTGGTTAATTTCAGTAAAGATAAAAAAGGTGTTAACTATTTACCCGCAGTTAATGTGACCTTTGTTGTAAAAGGAGATTCAAATAATTTATGGATTGGAACCTGGGGAGACGGACTATTAAAGTTTAATAAAGAAACTAAAAAATATTTACAGTTCTTGCATGATAAGAATAATCCTTTTTCTATTTCAAATAATTCTACCTGGGATGCTTATTTTGATTCAAATGGCTGTTTAATTTTAAGTACACATACAGGCATCAATAGATTTGATCCCCGAAGTTATAAGTTTGAACATAATTTATTTGGTTTGCCTGAAGAAGATAGTTTTAAAAATCTTTTATTCAGGCAAACTATAGTTGACAGTAAGGATAGAATTTGGGCCGGGACTTATAATTACAATGGAATATTTGTTTATGAAAAAGATCAAAATAACAAAACAACAATTTTGCATTTAAAAAATTCCGATGATGACCCTCAAACTCTTTCTTGTGATAGAATTAGAAATTTATATGAAGATAGATCAAATAATATTTGGGTTGGGACAGAAGATGGCCTTAATAAATTACCGGCATCCAAAAGATTTTTGCAGTACAAATATTTCCCTTTGAGAGAAACAAGTTTAGGAGGCAGAGTAGTTAGCAGCATAATTAAAGGCAAAGGAAATAAGCTTTGGGTAGGATATGGCGGAAGCGGTTTTGATAAAATTGACTTAAATACTCAAAGGATAACCCATTTCAAAAATCTCCCCAGTGATGATAATACTCTTAGCTCTAGTGATATTACAAATTTGTTTGAAGACACAGAAGGTATACTATGGGTAGGTACTACCGAGAACGGTTTGAACAAATTTGATCCCCGAAAAAACACTTTTAAACATTATCATCGAGATCTTAAGGATAGTCTGTCTATTCGTTCTAATTGGATCCAGCAAATCATTGAGACTTCAGATGGAAGGTTGGTGGTTGGGACAAATGAATCATTAGAAATACTTGATAGGGAAAATGATGTATTTAAAAAATTCGGGATTGATATAAAAACTAAAAAAATAAATTTCCCTAAGAAAATTTCCGTTAACGCTTTGTATGAAGATAAAGAAAAGGAATTGTGGATTGGAACCTGGCTAGACGGATTATATCGTTACAATTTGATGAATCAAGAATTGCAGCATTATTTACCTTCCGACTATAATACTAATTCAATTAGTGCGAGTAAAATAACTTGCATTAATGAAGATATGGAAGGGAATATCTGGATAGGTACACACAGCGGAGGGCTGGATAAATTTAATAAGGCTGCTAATAAGTTTACTGTTTATTCAACGAAAAATGGTTTGCCGAATGATGTTGTATTTGGTGTGCAGGAGGATAAAAATGGATTTTTATGGATTAGCACCATGAGCGGGCTTGCCAAGCTTGATCCGGTTAAAGAATCATTTCGTATCTACGATAAATCCGATGGCTTAGTGCATAATCAATTTAACTGGCATGCAAGCTGCAAAGGTAAGAATGGCATTTTATACTTTGGAGGAATTAACGGGTTTATCAGTTTTGATCCTCAATCTATAAAAATAGACTCAATTTCTTTACCTGCCACAATAACTTCATTCAAAGTTTATGGTAAAGAATTGCAGCTTCCTAAAATTATTGATGATGGGAAAATTGAATTAGCACATAACCAGAATTTTTTCACTATTGAATTTGCCGTGCTTGATTTTGCTCCTCTTCCAAAACATCATTATTCATATAAGCTGGAAGGAATTGATAAAGATTGGGTCGATGCCGGTTCAAATAATCTAGCTTCATATACAGATATCAAATATGGCAAGTATAAATTTTTAGTTAAAGCAACAAATCCGGATGGTATATGGAGCAATATTAATTCCATTTCAATTGTCATTAATCCAGCCTGGTGGATGACCTGGTGGTTTAAAACATTAGTTATTTTATTTTTAATCGGAATAGGAATTTCTATTTACCAATACCGGGTTAATCAACTGCTTGCAATTGAAAGATTACGATTAAATATTTCGAGAGATTTACACGATGAGATAGGCAGCAACTTAAGCAGTATCAGTGTGGAAAGCCAGATGCTCCTAAGGAATTATAATATTGAAAACGGGATGAGAGAACAATTAACCGACATCCGAAAAACATCAATGGAAACCATTGAAGCTATGAGAGATATTATCTGGTTTATAAATCCTCATAATTCATTAAGTGAAGATATGGTTTTGAAAATGAGGGAAACTGCTACAAAACTATTAGGCGGCATAAAATGGTCATGTAATGTTCAAAAAAATATTAAGTTTGAACCATTTAACCTGGAAGAAAAAAGAAATATTTTTTTGATTTACAAAGAAGCGTTAACAAATATTGTAAAACATTCCCAAGCTGATTCTTGTTCAATTGAATTAAATTTAATTAATAATATTCTATACTTAAAAATATCGGATAACGGTAAAGGCTTTGATATTAATAACCTGCCGAGAAAAAACGGGTTGCTGAATATTAAAAAACGTGTGGAAGAAATAAAAGGGACAATTGATATTTTGAGTGAACTAAATAAAGGAACGACTGTTGTGCTTAAAGTTCCTATCAACAAAAATAATATCAATAAAAATGCTAGTTAGAATACCACGAATGTGTTATGGTGGTTTCCACATTAAGAAATTATAATTGAAATAAAGTTTTTAATTTTTAAATGAAAGAAAATAAAATAGAGGAAAAAGAGATAGTTGTTTGGCTTGTAGAAGATAACTTAAGCTACAGCAAAACAATTACAAATCTAATTAATCAGACAAGTGGAATGTGCTGTCCGTTTTCATTTAATATGTGTGAAGATGCAATTAGTAATTTTAATGAAAACAATCCTCCCCACGTTATACTTTTAGATATAGGGCTTCCGGGTATGAGCGGTATACAAGGAATAGCAAAGTTTAAGCAGCTTTCTCCGGAAACGCATATTGTTATTCTTACTGTTTATGATGACAATGAAAAATTATTCAATGCACTTTGTGCAGGGGCTTCAGGATATCTTTTAAAAGACTCTTCGCCTGAAAAAATTATTAATTCAATTAAAGAAGTATTTATGGGTGGGGCGCCTATGAATATGCAGATTGCAAATAAAGTTTTAAAAATGTTTTCAAAATTTAAACCATCTACAACGGATTACGGATTAACAGAAAGGGAAATTGAAATATTACAATATATAGTTCAGGGCTTAACAAAACAAAGCATTGCTGATAAATTATTTTTAAGTTTTCATACCGTAAATACCCACATAAAAAATATTTACAATAAACTCCACGTCCATACAAGAAGCGGCGTTGTTTCCAAAGTTTATAAAGAGAATATTATTTAAAAATCATTTCTTGCCTATAAAATAAAGTCATTTCTGTAAGTTCCTTCATTTCAAATTCAAAATACCACATTCGTGCGATTGTTAGAAAAATCCCTATAATCTATTTTTTTTGTGAAGTTCTATGAATTTTCTAATCATAACGGAGGGACAACAAAAATCTAACTTAATGATGCTACCAAAAAGTTATAGAGTTTATTTCATAAAGATTGAATAATTCTAATAATACCAAAAACTATATGGAGTCAAAATGAAAAAATTATTTATTATTTTCTTTTTAGCAGCCAATTTAATTATGGCTCAAAGAATGAGTATTATAGCTCACAGGGGAGGCGCTTTACTCGCTCCTGAAAATACAATAGCAGCCTATCAGAATGCTGTTAATCTTGGTTCTGATTATTTCGAGTTAGACGTTAGATTATCAAAAGATGATTCACTCATGATAATGCATGATGATACTATTGATAGAACTACAAGCGGTTCAGGTGCTTTAAGTTCTTTCATTTATTTGCAGTTGAGATTGTATGATGCCGGTTCATGGTTCGGACCTGAATTTGCCGGCCAAAAAATTCCGACCTTATATGAAGCACTTTCAGTTGCAAAAGGGACAAGTACAAAAGTAGTTATTGAACTTAAATCTTCTGAAACCAGGCTTGCCGGGAAAGTAGTTGATCTTGTTAAAGCTATGAACATGGAAGATAGAGTTTTAATTAGCTGCTTCAATTTAAATCAAATTGCTCAAGTTAGAACATTAGATCCAAGTATTGAGATTCAACAATTTGTAAACAGTGTTTCACAAAGTGAAATAAATGATCTGAAAGCTATTAACGCCGAATGGATTGGCAGCGGCAGCGAAGTTTCTCCAGCATTAAGAGATTCAGTTCATGCTGCAGGTATGCTTTTAAATATATGGACTATTGATAATCCTGTAAAAATGGTTCAATATAACTCCGAAGGTTATGATGGTATTACAACTAACGACCCTGTAACTGCAATGGCTGTACTTGATACTACAGCTCCTTCAACTGTCGTTTTAAATCAGCCCAAAATCAATATTACCAAAGTTAGATTAACCTGGGAACCTTCTACAGACAATGAAGGGGAAATAACCGGTTATGAAATTTATCGTGATGAAACTCCAAATGCTACTACTTTATTAGCGACAGTTACAGATGGAACTTTTTATTTGGATAATACAAAAAAAGAGGAGGCTACTTTTTATTATAGAGTAAGAGCTAAAAATGTTGCTGGCTTATATAGTGATTATAGTAATGAAGTTATGGCAGTAACAGCAAAAGATGATGTTCCTCCAATGGTAAGTGAAATTACTTCATTTGGAACGCCTGGTAAATTAGTTGTGAAGTTTAATGAAAGTGTAGAAGCTGCTTCTGCTGAGAACACAGTAAATTATAATATTGATAATGGAATAACAGTAAGTTCTGCTAAAATTTCTTTAGATTCTCAGTCAGTAATATTAACAGTTTCTGATTTATCTGAAAATACAAATTACCTTCTTGCAGTTTCCGGTGTAAAAGATCAAGCTATAAATCCAAATGCAATAGTAGATACAATTAAAAAAACTTTTACACATACTAACTTTCTATCCAATACAATAGGGGCATGGGATTGTGACGAAGGAGAAAACACAACTTTAGGAGACCTTTCAGGGAATAATAATAACGCTACTTTAATGAATGGCCTTGGATGGGGAGAAGGCAGAACTGCCAACGGGCTTTCATTTGATGGTGTTGATGATTATGCAGAGGTTCCAACTTCAGCTTCTTTAGACATAGGTGGTGATCAAGTTTCTATTTCGATTTGGGCAAAATTAGATTTACTACCGACAGAATTACCCGGTGCTTTTGGACCTATGTATGATTCGGAAACAGATAATTATGTTATTTATGAAGATAAAGGCAATAATGAATTAAGATTTAAAGTAACTACAAGCGACGGTGCTGCAAGACCTGGAATTCCAACATCTGCATTAGTTGCTAATAAATGGATTCACATTGTTGGTGTTTATGATGGAACTAATGCAATGATATACCTTAATGGTGTTTTCATAAAATCCCTTCCATTAACAGGAACCGTTAATGCTGGGCAGGTTGCAACCATAGGCAAAAGCGGAAGTACATATTTTAAAGGCGCTTTGGATAATATACAGGTATTTAACAAAGCATTAACACAAGACGAAATTAATCTATTGTACACAGGTTTTTATACTTCATATTTGGATTTAGAACCTCCACAGTTATTGGGCGTTTCATCACTTGGTGCCCCTTCAAAATTATATTTAACTTTTAATGAACCTCTTGATGATGCTACTGCAAAAGAGCAGAAAACTATGCTAATCGATAATTCGGTTACAGTAAATAATGCTCAATTAACAGTTGATGGAAAATCTGTAATACTTACTACATCTGGTTTATCTGAAAATACTATTGTATACAGTTACAATTAATAACGTAACCGATTTGGCTGAAATACCGAATACAATTGAAGATAATACTCAAATGAACTTTGGCTCATAATGATTATCCATCTGGGTTTGTAAGCTATCTGGGATTTTGATGAAGCTGGCGATACAATCGCTATTGATGGCAAATGGACTCAATAATGCTTCTTGAGAAATAATGTTGAAAGAAGTGAAGGTAAAACAGGAAACGGATTAACATTTGATGGTGCTGATGATTATTATTGAAGTTCCAAATTCACCTAGCCTGGACATTGATTCAAATGGTGTGGCAATTTCTGTATGGGTAAAATTAAATGTTCTGCCTGCTGATATGGTTTATCCATATCGGCCCTATCTATGATTCTCCAACAGATAACTATGTAATATATGAAGATAAAGGAAATAAAGAGTTGCGATTTAAAGTCACAACAACAAACGGAGCCGCAAGGCCGGGAATTCCAAATGATACCCTTGAAACCGGAGTATGGTATCATATTGTTGGTACTTATGATGGAAGCCAGGCAAAAATTTATTTAGATGATCAATTAATGGGTTCACTTAACTTAACCGGGAATGTTAAACCGGGACAAACAGCACACATTGGACAGGATGGAACTTCATTCTTCGATGGCCAGATTGATAACGTTCAAGTGTATGAAAAAGGCTTAACACCTCAAGAAGTTGAGTTTTTATATTCCGGAATTAAATCTCCTAATTTGGAAGTTGGTTCTGTAAATGAAACAGCAGTTAATTTGACATGGAGTAAAGTTTTTGATCCGATTAAAGGGTTAAAAGGTTTTAATGTTTATAGGGATACAGTTTCAAACCCAACTCAGTTACTTGCATTTGTAAAAGACACTACGGAATTCAATGATGAAACGAAAACTGAATTTCAAAATTTTTACTATAGATTAAAAGTTGTTGATGCTTCTGGAAAAGAAAGTCAATATTTCACCAATGAAGTTTTGGCCACAACCGAAGCAGATGTTACTCCCCCGGCAATTGCAAGTGTAGTAACTAACGGTGAATTAAATAAAGTCTATGTGAAGTTTAGTGAGATGGTTGATTCGGCAACCGCTGTTAATAAGGATAATTATTCTATCTCTAATCAAAGTGCAATTGACAATGCAGTTTTAACTGATGGGCACGGCGGTGTTATTCTTTATATGGCTGACCTGACTGCAGGAAACAAATATACTTTAACAGTCAATAACATTTTAGATAAAGCTGCAACTCCAAATAAAATTGCAGATAATTCTCAAAAAACTTTTGATTGTGTTTCATTCTTACCTGACCTTGTAAGCTATTGGTCATTTGACGAAGATAATGACACAACAGCATTTGATATTGTAGGAGAAAATGATGGTAAGATAAGTAATAACCCAATGAAGACTGATGGAGCGATTGGAAATGCATTATTCTTTAATGGAGTTGATAACTATGTTGAAATACCTAATTCTCCTAGCTTAGATATAAATACGGAAGGCGTTACATTATCATTATGGGTTAATTTAAAATATTTGCCGACGGAAATGCCTGCTGGAATCGGGCCTATATATGATTCGCCTCAAGATAGATATGTTATATATGAAGACAAAGGTAATAAAGAATTGCGATTCAAAGTAACTACAGCAAATGGTGCTGAAAGGCCTGGAATTCCTGATTCTGCTTTAGTTAAAGGCCAATGGATTCATATTGCAGGAGTTTATGATGGCACCCAAGCTATGATTTATATGAACGGCGAATTAATGGATACACATAATTTAACAGGTACTGTTAGTACCGGCCAGGTTGCAAGAATAGGCCAGGACGGTGCATTTTACTTCAATGGTGCTATTGATAATGTTCAATTATTCAGCCGTGGGTTAAGCGAAACAGAAGTAAAAGCATTATATAACAGCAGCATTATTACAGGTGTTGAAGATAAAGGTGCTAAGTTACCAGTTACATATTCGTTATCGCAAAATTATCCAAATCCTTTTAATCCTTCAACCACAATTAAATTCGCTTTACCAAAACAAAGTAAAGTTACATTAGAAATATTTAATATTCTCGGGCAGAGAGTTCAGCAGCTTATAAATACTGAAATGACTGCTGGGTATCACGAAGTTCATTTTAGTAATAGTTCACTTGCATCAGGCATTTATCTTTACAGATTGCAAGCTTCATCAACTGAAAATTCTCAGAACTTTATGATGGTTAAGAAGATGATTTTGCTTAAGTAACTTTCGTAAGCACAAACCCAATTCTTTAAAAGAATTAGGTTTGTAAATATCTTAGTATAAAATAAACTACGGCCGCCTATTTGGCGGCCTTTTTTGTTTAATAATTTTTAAACTATTTTAAACTTTAAAAATATTTTAACATGAAAGTATAAATTTCGTTTGGAACAATATCTTTCAAATATTGAGCTCTATTATTCTTCACAATTAATAAATAATTATCAAATTGTTATTTCTGAAGGGGAAGATTTCAAGCATATTGTTAAAGTAATGAGGCATTCTATTGATGATGAAGTTTATGTCACAAATGGAGAAGGAAAAATATTTAAAAGTAAAATTTCAGAATATTAATAAAAATTCTTTGACGGCAATTGTTGAAGATACAATGGAATACGAAAATAAATTTTCAAATATAACTTTCTGCATCCCAAAACTTAAAAGTCATGACAGGTTTGAATTTGCATTAGAAAAATGTGTAGAGCTTGGAATTACAAATTTTATTATTTTTGATTCTGAAAGAACGGTTTCAAAAGGAAATAAAGTTGAAAGATGGAATAAAATTTTAATATCAGCAATGAAGCAATCATTAAGAAGCTACTTACCTCATCTATCAATTCTTAATTCTATTGAAGAAATAAAAAAACAAACCGGTAACAAAATTGTATTTGAGCAGACATCAAATAACAATTTTAAGGATCTTAAAATATCACCTAATGAAAAATATTTTTTTATTTTTGGACCGGAAGGCGGACTGAGTGAGAATGAATTAAATCAATTTAATGAAGATGAGAAATATAAATTAGCTTCTAACCGCTTAAGAACTGAAACTGCAATCGTAAAATGCGCTGCTTTACTTAATGATTCTATTATTTAACATCTTTTAGAAAGGATTTATATATTTATTCAAACAATTATTTATAACTGGATGAAATTTAAATTTTTTGTTGTAATCATTTCTGCGTTTGGATTATTTGGCTGCGCAAGTACAACCCGCTTCTCAAAAAGTAGTGAGTCATCATCAACCGTCAAAACAGAAAATTCAAAATATGATGACGCAGATATTCTCCAAACAGAATATACCGTTGCTTCTTATTACGCAGATAAATTTAATGGAAGAAAAACTGCAAATGGAGAAACTTATAATATGTACGGGATAAGTGCAGCACATGTAAGTTATCCGTTAGGAACAATAGTAAAAGTGACAAATTTATCAAATGGGAAATCGGTTGTACTTAAAATAAATGACCGTAAACCTGATACTAACAATAGAGACATCGATTTATCTTTAGGAGCTGCAGAAAAATTAGATATGGTGCAAAGCGGAATAGCAAAAGTTAGAATTGATGTTTTGAAATGGGGAAAGAATTAATTTGCCTTGTTTTATTTACTTACAAGTTAAAATTATTTTTTAATGATTAATTTGAATGTAATTTAAAAAGAAAGTTAAACTCTTAATCTAACTTGATAATATTACTCCTTCCTTTTTTTAATAAATCATGAACAAGGATAATTGTCGCAAGAATAATCAAGATGTGTATAGTGCCACCTTCATCTATCTTAAATATGATTCCAGCAAGCCATAATAAAAACAATGAAATAATAAACATCCACTTCATAAAAATTTAATCCCTTTTAATAGTCGGCATAAAAGTAGTATAAAAATTAAACAAGCAAAGTGAATTAACTCACAATTCAATTATTTGACTAAACTTTGATTTTTTTTCATAAAGAAGCTTTTTGATTCAAATCAATTTGAAATTAAAAAATAATTTGTGATAAGGATTTAGTAATTAAGAAGTTTTAAATAAACTTTTTAGGTTTAATCTTATATTTCAATAAAAGATTAGATATATTAATTTTTGCAGAAATTATAAACATCTAAATCTCCGAAGATTAAAATTTTAGGGGTAAAGTGATTTCGCTCAAGCATAAAAGATTCTGAAATTTTTTATTATTATAAAAGCATTTTTATAAAATGATCCAATGAAAAAATTTCTAGAAATAAAAACGATATCCGGCGCATTAATTTTAGTTCTAATCGTAATTATTGGAATTGGATTAGTCACTTATAGATCGATTACAGAAGTTTTTACAGCGTCTGAATGGCGCCAAAATTCTTACCGCGTTTTGAATCATATCGAATCTATTCTCACCCGTGTTGCATTGGCAGAAGAAAATCAACGAAGCTATTTGTTAACCAACCAGGACAGGTTTTTGAAGCCTATCCAGGATCAGAAAATACAGGTTGCCGATGAAATAAATATTTTAAAAACATTATTTAAAAAAGAACCCGGGCAAGCTAGCAGATTAGATTCACTAGAAAAGCTGATTATGTACAGGTTCGAAACTTTGCAGCAAAGAATCACTCTTCAAAAAGATGAGGAACTGCAGGCGGAAATTGAGAACCTACGTAAAGGTATCTGGCAGCAATATATGAATAGTATCCGGCGGATAACTAATGACATGGAAACAACTGAGTTTGAATCTCTCATACAAAAAGATAAAGAAGTTTTGGAGATGGTGAAGAATGCTTCCATCACTATTTTAGTGGGAACACTTGTAAGCTGTTTAATTTTTTTAAGTGGGTTTTATATTCTTAACAATGAAATTAATGAACGTAAAAAAGTTGAGAAAGAAATTCGAATGGCAAGTGATTTCTCTGAACGTCTATTAAAAAGCAGTGTGGATGGTATTTTAGCTTTCGATAAAAAGGCTATGATTAAAGTTTGGAATCCCGGTTTGGAATCGATGACCGGGATAAGAAGAGTTGATGCACTTGGAAAATCAGTTTATGATGTATTCCCTTTTTTACACGATATTGGGGAAGACAAAAGCATTATTGAGGCTTTGAAAGGGCAACTTACTATTTCAAAAGATAAATGGTTCAACTTGCCGGAAACAGGTAAGAAAGGTTATTTTGAAGCGTACTATTCGCCAATTCAAAATGAAAATAATGAAGTGGTTGGAGGCTTAAGTATAATCAGAAATACTACCAGGCGTAAAGTTGCATTGGAAGCACTTCAAAGGTCAAAAAACTTGCTGGAGAAAAGAGTGGAAGAACGAACTGCAGAGCTTTCAAAAGCAAATAAAAATTTATTGAAAGAAATTGAAGAAAGAAAAAAAGCTCAGGAAAGAATAAATGAATCACTTCAGGAAAAAGTAGTCTTGTTAAGAGAAATTCACCACCGGGTTAAAAATAATTTGCAAGTTATTTCAAGTTTGTTAAATCTTCAATCGGGGTATATAGAGGATCAAAAATCTTTGGAGATATTTAGAGAAAGCCAAAGCCGTGTTCGTTCGATGGCGTTAATACATGAGAAACTTTATCAATCCAAAGATTTAAATAGAATTGAATTTTCAGAATACATACAGTCTTTGTCTAAAGATTTATTTAGATCGTATAACCTTGATGCAAGTAGAATAAAATTGGTAAACGAGCTTGAAGGGGTAAAATTAGAAATAGACACAGCAATTTTATGCGGTTTAATTGTGAATGAATTAATTACCAATTGCTTTAAACATGCATTTCCTAACGGCAGAAAAGGTGAAGTTGTAATAAGTATGAAAGAATTTGAACAGCATCAATTTACTTTAGTGGTAAAAGATAACGGAGTTGGGTTTCCAAATAATTTGGACTATAAAAATACTGAATCATTGGGGCTGCAATTGGTTAATACGTTAACCGATCAATTGGGGGGTACGCTTTCTTTGTTGCGAAATGGTTATACCGAATTTAGAATAGATTTTTCTTCTTAATAATTAAATCTCTCTACTTAGCTTTAGGCCCTGAAATATCTTCATCAATTTCAGCCCACCAATTATTTTTAATTACTTCAAATTTTATTTTTTGTCTGCTGTCTAATATACCAGGCACACTGTTTTTAATTTTATCTAATTCGGCTGGACTTTTATTATCATTTTTTGCAATGATATAATCATTAATTACATTTTCAATTCTGCTAGTTTGGCCGTCATTTAATAGAACTTTTTCTTTTAGTTTTTGAGACATGTCTTTTGCAATATTATTTGTTTGAGACATGCTGTTAACCGTTCCGACAAGAACCAATAATACGATTAGGATGCAAACAATTTCTATTTCTGAATATCTTCTCTCTTTCATTTTTTTTTGACTCCCTCACATTATTCAATTACCGGTTAATTAAAAAGTAATACGATATAATAGAAAAATCAATTTTATTTTAAGTGACAATAATGATGCCGTGAAGCAGGTCAAATATCTTGATTAGCCGATAAATAAGAATAACTTTAATAATTTTAGAAATTTATAGTTTTTGTTTATCTTTGTATTTTAAAATTTGAAAATGGTATTGACTTCTTTAGAAAATTCAGCGAAAAATGTACTTAGTTCTTATATAAATATTTTAACCAGTAAAAATATCCACATTTCCGAACCAATTAGAAGAGAATATTGTTATGAAATTATTATTTCTGACAATTCTGATAAAACAAAACTTCTGGTTTACTTCGGAAAAAACGGTAATAAAACCGTTCTTCAAGGTAATAAAAACTCGCAGCTTTATTCCAGGTTAAATGATTTAATATTTGGAGAAAAATTATTTCAGCAAGAAACGAATGAGTTAAAAGAACCTGAGGCATATATAGGAACAGATGAATCTGGTAAAGGAGATTATTTCGGGCCTCTAATAATTGCAGGAGTTTTTGTCGATAATAACTCGAAAGCTGATCTGAAAAAAATTGGAGTTAAAGACAGCAAGCTGTTAAATGACTCTAAAATAAACAGCTTAGTATTAGAGATTAAAAAAATTGTCAATAATAATTTTGACATAATATTAATTTCCCCGGAAAAGTATAATTTACTTTATAATAAATTTGGAAACCTCAATAGGCTTTTAGCCTGGGGACATGCTAAAGTAATTGAGAATGTTCTTAAAAATAATAAAGCTGAAGAAGCAATAAGTGATAAGTTTGGTGATGAAAAACTTATAAAAAGTTTTTTACAAGAAAAAGGGAAGATGATAACTCTTCACCAATTTACCAAAGCTGAAAGATATACTGCAGTAGCTGCAGCATCAATTTTAGCAAGGAGCAAATTAAACGAATGGTTTGAAATCCAAAATAAAAAATTCGGATTCATATTTCCCAAAGGTGCTTCATCAAAAGTGGAAGAAACGGCCGTCAAAATAAAACAACAATATGACGACAGAGTATTAGGTTCATTAGTTAAGCTACATTTTAAAACAACAAAAAAAATATTATAAACAAATTTGGATTTAATAGGTAAGAAAAATGGCTGCAATATCAAAAGTTAAAAGAATAGGAATATTAACAGGTGGAGGCGATTGCCCTGGATTAAATGCTGTAATTAGAGGTGTAACAAAACCTGCTCAAGATTATGGAATGTCTGTGTACGGCATTATTGATGGATTTGAAGGCTTTGTAGAAGGAAGAGCAAGAGAGTTAAAAAATACTGACGTTTCCGGTATTTTAGCGAGAGGCGGAACAATTCTCGGGTCTTCAAATAAAGGCGATCCTTTCCATTGGCCCGTTTTAAAAGATGGGAAAATTGAAATTGTAAATAAAGCTGAAGCCGCGATAAAAAATTATGAAGCCTGGGGATTGGATGTTTTAATTGCAATTGGCGGTGATGGAACAATGCATATTTGTAATAAGCTTAGTGCAATGGGAATAAATGTTATTGGTGTTCCTAAAACAATTGATAATGATTTGGAAGCTACAGATTTAACATTCGGGCATGATTCTGCTGTGTTTGTTGTTTCAGAAGCTTTGGACAGGCTTCACACAACTGCATCATCGCATCATAGAGTAATAGTTGTTGAAGTTATGGGACGATATGCAGGCTGGATTGCTTTGAATGGGGGATTGGCAGGAGGCGCTGATATAATATTAATTCCTGAAATTCCTTTTTCCTATGAAGCAATTTATGATAAGATTCTTAAAAGAGAATTAATGGGTAAGAAGTTCAGCCTGGTTTGTGTAGCTGAAGGTGCAAAACCATTGGACGGTGAAATGGTAATGAAAGGGCATGATATCAAAAGACATGACCCAAATCAATTAGGCGGAATTGCAGAAGTTGTAGCTGCAAAAATTGAAGAGAATACCGGAAGAGAAACACGTGTGACTGTACTTGGACATTTGCAAAGAGGCGGAAGCCCAACTCCATTTGATAGAATTTTATCCACAAAGTTTGGGGCATTTGCAATTGAATTAGCTTCAAATAAAAAATTTGGCAGAATGGTTGCATTAAAAGGGAATGAGATTAAAAACGTTAAGATAGCTGATGCAATTTCACACCAAAAGTTAGTAAAGCCGGATACGCAGGCTGTGTTTACAGCCAAGTCTGTTGGTATCTCATTTGGTGAAAGCAAAAAGCAATAATTATAGTTTTTTAGATTTAGTTAATATTGATTTTAGCGGTGCCTTAATATATATTTGTTTTCCATTTTAAGTATAACTTTTATTAGAATTTATACGATTTTTATAATAAAATGGAGTTATGAAATTTAGTTAGTTCTTAAAAATTTGGAGTCGTAGTTCAGTCACAAAGTGATGCCTGTGGCATTGGCTGGAACGCCTGCCCAAAATAGTATATAATAAAAATAATTTTATTATAAGTTCTTAAAAATACGGGGTCGTAGTTCAGTTGGTTAGAACGCCTGCCTGTCACGCAGGAGGTCGCGAGTTCGAGTCTCGTCGGCCCCGCATAATACATGAGCCTCTCAGTTTTTTTGGGGGGCTTTTTTATTTTGTAATAGGTCACAAGATATTGTCTCTCCTGTCCCGATGAATGAAATGAATAGAGATCTGCACCACACTCAATAGCGTTAATACAAATCTTGTTTAGATTTTTTTTTAACTTTCCTAATATCCCACTGATTATATGGATAGAATTAATATCCTTCTCCTAATTAAAATACTGATACAGAGGAATTTTACGAGGTAAAATTATATTTAGCATATATTAAATTACGCATTTGACTTTCAAAACTACAATTATTGCATTAACATCTCCCTTCGTATCCTTTCAAAGGGAGAATGATGCGTTTGGGCAACTGTTTCAAATGAAATATTGGAATTATAAATTTATGTATTAACATTCTAATAAAAGCCCTCCTTATAAGAAGGATTTAGGAGAATGCTGTTTGAAGAATTAAATTGAAGCAATAGGTAAAATGTTCTGAAATTCAATTATTAAAATTCCTTGAATATAATGAACAGTCAAGAACGTCATTTTTACAAATCAAATCTTTTAGGCCGCCCTCCTCGTTACAAGTAAACATGTTGTGTAATTTGAGTTACTAAGATATGTTTTCTAATATAGTGCTTTAAGTAACTTATTTATAATTTCCAGAATAACTTTGAATTTTTTATATGAGCGTTGTATATTCTCAACTAAATAATTGCTATTAAACATAAAATATAAAAAGCCTTTTTTATTTTCTAAACTTTCCAAAACTCTTATTCGATTATTATATAATAGTATAGTAGAGAAAGAGATTAGTTCCCATTTTGATTTTATAAAATCCAAACAATGTATATGGCTTTTCATGAAATAATTTTAAAACCTCAAAGAAATTTACTTGTTAGTTTATTTTTTTTACTCATCTTTGTATTTAATTGTACGGATTCTTTTGCACAAGTAAAAAGTATCCGTTTAGGTAATCTTTCAATTGAACAAGGGCTTTCGCAAAGTACTGCAGAGTGTATGGCACAAGATAGCAGCGGTTTTCTCTGGATTGGTACACAGGATGGGCTCAATAGATACGACGGATATAACTTTGTTGTATATAAACCAATGCCAGATGATTCTTTATCAATTTCTGACAATTATATTCGCTGCCTTTATGTAGATAAATATGGTAAAATGTGGATAGGAACAGATAATGGGCTCAATGAATATAATCCCAGCTTTGATAGTTTTACAGCTTTCAAATCAAAGCATAGCGATTCGCTAAGCATTTCTTCAAATACTGTTACTACAATAACTGGAGATGCTTTCGGCAACTTGTGGGTCGGAACTGATAATGGTTTAAATTATTTTGATAGAAGTAAAAATGTATTTGTTCACTATCTTCATAATGACAACGACAAATCAAGTTTGTCGAACAATTCAATAAATACATCTTTTATTGATTCTGAAAATAGATTGTGGATTGGGACAGCAAACAGCTTGGATTTATTTGATCCTAAAACTAGAACATTTAAACACTATTTAGATAATTCACAGGAAAAGAATTTACCTATAAATGATGGAATTTATTCTATTGCAGGAGATCAATCCGGGAACCTATGGATAGGTACATACCATGGATTATATAAATTCAATGTTAATAATAATACTTTTACTCACTTTAAACACTCTATTTCTGATAACAAAAGTATTTCATCGGATTCTATAAGAGTAGTTTATGTTGATAAGAATGAAGTTATTTGGCTCGGAACTCAAAACAATGGATTAAATTATTATGATCCTGTTAGCGGTATTTTCAGGACTCTTGAAAGTTCGGTTGTAAATTTTACAAATTCTAGTGATAAACAGGTAAGGTCTTTGCTTCAAGACAGGGAAGGACTATTGTGGATTGGAACTTTTACATCAGGTGTTTACAAATATAATGAGAGAAAAAAATTATTTGGACTTATAAAAATCGATGATCAACCGGGGAATAACCTTGAAGAAAATGACATTAGCGCTATTTATAAAGATCAAAATAATAACATATGGATAGGGAGTTTTTACGCAGGTGTTATTAAACTGGATGAAAAGACAGGTAAGTATATTAACTACAAACATTCATCCTCTTCAAACAGCCTTATACATAATTTTATCAATGTTATATTTGCAGATCAAAAAGGATTTATATGGATAGGCACAACAGAAGGATTGGATAAATTTGATCCAAGAATTAATAAATTTTACCATTTCAAACACGAATCTGAAAATATTAATAGCCTTGGAGCCAATTATATAAATGCTATAACTAACGATGATGCAGGTAACCTCTGGGTGGGGCTTATAGGAGGAGGAATGGATATGTTAAATTCTGTTGCCAATAAATTTGCTCATTTCAAACATGATCCTTTAAATTCAAATAGTATTAGTAGCAATGAAGTGAACTATTTATTTTTCGATAACGAGGGAACATTGTGGATTGGAACAAACGGCAGTGGACTTGATCGCTTTAATCCTAAGACCGGGAATTTCAAGCATTATATTCATGATGCAAACAATCAAAAAAGTTTATGTAATAATGTTGTGCTTGATATATATGAATTTCCTGGGGATGCATCAGGTACTTTATGGAGCGCAACTGCTGGCGGCGGTATTAGCAAGTTAAATAAAAATACCGGGCATTTTGATAATTATTCGGAAAAAGACGGCTTAGCAAATAATGAAGTTTACGGTATCCTTGGCGATAAGAATGGAAATTTATGGAGCAGCACTAATAATGGTATATCTAAATTTAATATTTTTAAACAGACATTTCGCAATTATAACCAAAGTGACGGATTGCAAAGTAATGAATTCAATCAAGGTGCTTTTTTTCAAGGTAAAGACGGTAAGATGTACTTCGGAGGAAAAAGCGGAATTAATGCTTTCTTCCCTGATTCAATAAAACACAATTCGTATGATCCTCAAGTCGTCTTTACATCTTTTAAAGCTTATAATAAACCAATTAATCTAAATAGATCAATCTGGAAAACTGATCAAATTGAACTCAGTTATAAAGACAACATACTATCTTTCACCTTTGCTGCATTAAGCTATAACGACCCTGATAAAAATAAATTTGCATATATGCTCAAAGGTTTAAATGACAATTGGATTAATAAAAACACAAATGGTGAAGTTACTTTTACAAACCTTCCGCCTGGCAAATATACACTGCTTGTTAAAGGTACTAATAATGACGGTCTCTGGAGTAGTCATATTGCTTCCATAAATATTATTATTTTACCACCATTCTGGCAGACATGGTGGTTTCGTACTATTATTGCGCTGGTATTAATTGCATTAGTATATTTTATCATTGAGTTTAGAATGAGAGCAATCCAACAAAGGAATAAAAAGCTCGAGGTTGTAGTTTCAGAGAGAACTAAAGAATTACATTCAAAAAAAGAAGAACTTGAGAAGGTAAATTTCAAGCAAGCAGGGCTGCTTGAAATGCTTACTAAATCTGAGACAGAATTAAAAGAGCTAAACCGGCACAAAGATAAAATTATTTCAGTGCTTGCTCACGATTTACGGAGCCCATTTCACGGTTTGCTTGGTTATACAGATTTGCTAGCTAATGAAATTGATGAGCTTGAAGAAGATGAAATAAAAGAATCAGCAAGGAATATTAATAACGCAGCCAACAGTTTATATAAACTTTTAAATAATCTTCTTGATTGGTCACTGGTACAGGCAGGGAAAATAAAATATTCTCCTATGGAAGAAAATCTGCTTCAATGCGTGAATGAAGCTATACATTTAATAAAAGTGAATGCTGAACAAAAATCTATTTTATTAACTACAAACATAGACGATAAGATAACTGTTTGGGCGGATAGAAATATGCTTGATATTATTTTTAGAAATTTGATTTCGAATGCAATAAAGTTTACGAAAACTGGAGGTGAAGTTAATATATATTCCAATGTGTTGGAATTTAATGACAAACAGAATGTCGGTTCTGAGAAATCTAATAATGCTACTGTTGAAATTGGGATTCGTGATAATGGTGTAGGTATGGAAGAAAATGTATTAGCAAGTTTACTTAGTCCGGATTCACAAATTACTACTAAAGGGACTAACAATGAAACCGGTACCGGTTTAGGTTTAAATCTTTGCAAAGAGCTTATTGAAAAACAAGGAGGAAAAATTAAAATTGAAAGTAAAGTTGGAGAAGGAACTTTAATTTCTTTTACCCTGCCTAAACACAAAAGTAACTAATTATTCTTCCTTTTATATATCAATATTATAAACCCAAATTATACATTAGACACAAAATTAAATTCTAATGCTCATGTTGTTGTCGAAATATGAATTTCACAAATAATGTGAGTTTTCGGCAAGCTCAGCCTATCAAATATGTCTAATGTATATTTTTGATAAATGAATATTTAAATCAAAAATGAATAACTTTAGAAGAAAGAATTGTAACTAAAAATGAAACATGGTAATATCAGTTTTTCATAAAAGTAACCTCTCAAAACCGGGAGGTTTTTTGGTTTATGGAAGAATTGTTATTTTATTTTTTGTCAAAATACAGAAGTATGGAATGAAATAGGAAATACAATACACGGTGTTGTTCCAAATCATTTAGTTACATTTCATCCATTCGGCAGAACTCAATCTTCAGCCTGGTTTAATAATGAATCATGGTTAAGCTTTAATATGTTTCAATCCGGCCATAAAGATTATTCTCAGGACAGTCTTGGTTTTGGAGAAGATAATTGGAGATATGTTAAGATAGATTATGAAAAAACACCACATAAACCTACCCTTGACGGAGAACCATCTTATGAAAATATTCCACATGGTTTACACAATCCCAATATACCTTATTGGATAGATGAGATGTGAGAAGATATGCATACTGGTCTGTTTTTGCTGGTGCATGCGGGTTTACTTATGGTGATAATGCTGTAATGCAAATGCACAAACCTGGAAACAATGATGCATATGGAGTAAAGGAATTTTGGTATCAGGCATTAAATGATCATGGTTCTTCCGAGATGATTTATCTTAAGAAATTAATTCTTTCTGAACCATATTTTGAACGGGTACCGGATCAAAGTATAATTGCTGAACCATACGGAACAAAGTACAATTTTATTATCGCTACTCGTGGAGTATCCTACCTTTTTGTTTATGATTATACGGGAAGAAATTTTAAAATTAAAATGGGAAAAATCTCCGGGAAATTTGTTAATGCATTTTGGTACAATCCGAAAAATGGTGTCTACACGTTCATAAAAAAAATAGTTAATAAAGGCGTTAAACAATTTGATCCGCCAGGTGCAAAGAAAAACGGCAATGATTGGGTGTTAGTTGTTAAGGATGCTTCCTTAAATAATGAATAGAATTAAAATTTAGTTTGGTTTATTTAGTATTTTAAAACATTACTGAATTAAAATAGATCTTTTTTTTATATTTTTTAATATTCGGCTATTATCTTCTTTATTGTATTCTAAAATAAATTTTCTTAGCTTTGACAGTAGATTTTAGACTATAAAGTTTGTAAGTTTTTAAGAACCCAATAATAAAAAAATTCTTTTTTGATTTTATTAGGAAACTTTTTTGTTCTTTTACCTATAATTTGATGAACTACTTTAACTTAGGATGTTTTAAGTCCAGGTAGTGTATTAATAAATATTAACCTTCCATTTGTATCTACTCAATATAAAGGGATTTTTCATTATTCTTTGAGTATAACAAAAAAGGAAAATAAAATTACACTTACAATTTAGATGATATTCCTGAATGTAAATCGGGAGTTTTAGTTGTCCCTGCATTTAAACTACTTCTTATATGTTTTTTTAGTTTAAATAGAACGCTTAATTAATTTTTTCTCCACATTATTAAGTCTGCAATCTATCTACTTATTCGATGTCAGCTATTGGTTTTCTATTAAAATAAATAATCAGTTAAAAATAAAGGAAATGTGCTATGAATATTTTTGTTGGTAACTTGTCAAAAGATGTTAATGACGAAGATCTGCAAAACCTGTTTTCAGAATATGGAAATGTTAAAAGTGTAAAAGTAATACGAGATTTATTCTCAGGAGAATCGAAAGGTTTTGGTTTTATAGAAATGCCTGGCCAGGCTGAAGCGCAAAAAGCTATGGCTGAATTAAATACAGTTGAATTAAAAGGCAAAAAGATTGTTGTTAATGAAGCACGTCCAAAAACAGATAGAAGATCTGGCGGCGGCGGCGGCAGAGGTGGAAATAGAGGCGGTGGCGGTGGTAGAGGCGGTCATCGCGGCGGAAGCAGCAGCGGCGGCGGCGGTGGAAGAAGATGGTAAACTAATAAGAGAAACAGAAATTGATTAAAAGCCTGGGAGTCGAACCAGGCTTTTTTAATTTTACTATTTCTTAAATTCTGTTTTCTCACAATTTAATTATGATTATTTGGAAATTTATAATTTCCCTTTTTCATATTTTATCATTCCAATATTCCAACCAAAGATTTTTGCAATTTCTTTAATAGGTTCTTAATACTTAATACACGAAAATAATCCTACATCCAGAATCGAGTATCAAGAATCTAAAAGATAAATCCCCAAATTATAAATATTAGTAATCTCAAAAATAATTTATGTCATTTCGGTAAATTTTTCTAATCATTATTAACAACTAAATATAATACCTATAACTCATTTTTGTAGAATTACTAAACTATTGTCAAAGAATTGCGACTATGAATTAGGTATTCCTTTTTCCTCTTATTCGAATAGAATACTTTAAATAACTAATTATTTTTATGGGAGGTATGTTACCGGTCTAAAATCCACTTCTTATACCTCCCTTATTTAATATTAA
>CAVZID010000035.1:0-259306 GCA_963775245.1 uncultured Bacteroidota bacterium | reverse complement strand
CTGGCATTGAATTATCAAGATTTGAAAAACGAAGCATACTTTATGAACTGGCTCTTGAAAGAGTCTCTTCTTTAACAAACTCTGCTTCTGCAATAATAAAAGTTGAAGATAAAGAAAATAATTCAGAAAATTATTTTCCCTTCCCTTATGGTGTTAGTTATGATGAAATCGTAAAAAGCAAATTTAAAACGCAAACATCGTTTGAACTTTTTGGAAAGTTATATACCTTTATTTTATCAGGCAAAGAAACCCGTACAGGCTGTACAAATTTTAACGAATTAGATATACTCCTTTTTCAAGCTGTTTCAAGACAAGTATCTGCTGCAATTGAAAATGAATTTCTACATCAAGAAGCTATTGAAAAGGAGTTAATCGAACAAGAAATTAACGTAGCTGCGTCTATTCAGCATAGAATTATTCCGGAAAAATTAGCAGCGATTAAAGGCTATGAAATTGCAGGGATAAACATTCCGTCTAAAGAAGTCAGCGGTGATTATTATGACTGCATTGAATTAAAAAATGGAAAGTTTGCATTTATAATTGCTGATGTTACCGGTAAAGGTATTTCTGCTTCACTGCTTGTTAATACTTTAAATGCATCACTTTATTCATATTTAGAATTTAATTTGCCATTAACCGATATGGCAGAACGATTAAACAAATTAATATTCCGTTCTTCCCCCGCAGATAAATTTATAACTTTTTTTATTGCTGTTTTGGATCCTGATTTAGGTGAATTGGATATGGTTAATGCCGGGCATAATCCAATTTTAGTTTTGAGAAACAATGGGGATATGGAAAAGATTGATGCTGGCGGAATAGGCTTAGGTATGCTTGACTTTGATTTACCATATACCGGGCAAAGTCTAAAATTAGAAAAAGGTGACAGATTATTTCTATACACAGATGGAATTCCGGAAGCGATGAATGAAAATGAAGAAGAATATTCTGATGAAAGAATGATTGAATTTCTTAAAAACAATTCTGAAAAAACTGCAACCAATTTTGTTAAAACTTTAGTAAATGATATAAAATCTCATGTAGGAACAGCTCACCAAAGTGATGATATTACAATATTGGTTATTAATAAAAAATAATTTTATTTCCGCCTAAAAAAAATATTTATCCATTTGAAAAATTTTATATAACTTATCTACGAAATATAAAAGCAATTAAAACTACAATTAAACTGCTCAGTACAGAAAAGGTAATAAGTTTAATTGCTTGTACTTTATCTTTTTTTCGAAACTCTTTTTGAACTACTGATTCTGTTTTACCGATTTCAGGACTAAAATTGAAAAGTCCTCTCCAACCAAAATTAACACAGAAGTGATTATACGCTTGTATAAAACCTATTGACGATGCAAAAGCCGGAAAGAATAGTATTAAAAAAACTCCTGCCGAAACATTTAAATAAGAAAATAAAACCCATAGCACGATTGTTAATGCTAAACCTGCCCATCCAATCAATTTCCTATTTGATATCTCAGCAGGACCAATGTTACAAATTCCGGGAACGTAATTTTTTTTAATCACTGACTCAAAATTCAAAAGTTAAAAATCAAAACTTTATTACATTAATAAAATTTGTCAATTGAAATGATCTGCTCTAAATAATTATCTATTAACTTACTTTATGTATGCTTCTTAAATAAACCCGATTTCTTTAAGAAATCGGGTTTATATCTGAATACCTTGTGCAACGTGAGTTATTAAGAACAGATCATTTTTAAAAATACTTTCTATTTACTAATCACACCTTCAGGAACTAAGTCTGCAGAACCGGATTCAATTTCAGAATTAATTTTAGCTGTATCCGAAGCTTCCTTTTTATGGCTTGTAAACTTTGCTAATAACGTATAAACTACAGGAACAATTAATAGAGTTAAGAATGTTGAGAAGAACATTCCACCCACAACTGCCAATCCCAATGGACGTCTTGATTCTGCACCGGCTCCAATCCCGATAGCAATAGGCAAGATTCCAAATATGGTTGCGAATGATGTCATCAATATCGGCCTTAACCGAATTATTGATGCGTTAATTACAGCTTCCATAAACGGTGCTCCCTGCTCACGCTGCTGATTTGCAAACTCAACAATCAAAATTGAATTTTTAGTAACCAGCCCGATTAGCATAATCAAACCAATTTGAGAATATATGTTCAAGCTTTGCCCGAAAATAAAAAGTGTAAGCAAAGCTCCAAATACTGCCAATGGCACAGAAAGCAAAATCGTAAATGGATGAACAAAGCTTTCAAATTGTGCAGACAGTACAAGATAAATAAAAATTATTGCCAGTATAAACATGATATACAAAGCAGAACTTGAAGACTTATACTCAAGTGACTGCCCGGCATATTCGTGTTTAATTCCAGGCGGTAACTTTGTAGCAGCAATATTATCAAGATCATCCAGGGCTTTGCCGAGGGCAACACCCGGTGCAAGACTTGCTGAAATAGTTGCGGAGCGAATACGATTATAATGGTTCAATTCTTTCGGCGCAACTGTCTTTTTTACTTTAACAACATTTGCAAGCTGAACTAACCCCCCGGCACTCTTTATATAAATATTTTTAATTGCTTCAGGGGTAGCACGGTATTGCGGCTTCATTTGAATGATTACATCATATTGTTTTGTACCACGTTTGAAATCCGTAACCTTGCGGCCGCCTAATAACGTTTCCAAAGTTGAACCTATTTCTGTAACAGAAACACCAAGATGGGAGGCTCTCTCTCGATCAATATCAATGTCAAGTTGAGGCTTATTCAAACGTAAATCACTGTCCATATTAATTAAATATCCAAGCTTTGAAGCTTCTCCCATCATAATTCCAGTTGCCTTGCTTAGTTCTTCATAGCTATCTGCTTCAAGCACATA
This sequence comes from uncultured Bacteroidota bacterium, assembly GCA_963775245.1. Classification (GTDB taxonomy): domain Bacteria; phylum Bacteroidota; class Ignavibacteria; order Ignavibacteriales; family Ignavibacteriaceae; genus CAVSWT01. The sequence goes on along the minus strand of CAVZID010000035.1, from coordinate 256,427 downwards.
TTCAACAGGATTAGATGAAACATTAGAACCTAAGCTGGGAGGATTAATAACAAACGCTAACACACCAGGTATGGAAAGAAGTTGTGGAAATAGCTCTTGTACAATTTGCTGTTGTGATTTTTCTCGCTCATCCCTGGGTTTTAAAAGTACAAACATAAAACCATTAGTTACACTTCCAGGGCCGCTAAATCCCAATCCAATTGCACTAAAAAGGCCTTTTACTTCCGGACGCTTTAATAAAATAGATTCAACTTGTTTTTGATATGTATTTGTATATTCAAGTGTGGCTCCTTCAGGTGCTACTACAATACCAAATGCAACACCACGATCTTCAACAGGCACCAGTTCACTTGGCAATAGTCTAAAGAGAAAAAATCCAATTACAATGGCAGCCACACCACCGGCTATCACAATCCATCTATGCTTTAAAGTCCATCGAAGTAGTTTTTCATACATTTTGTTTAACCATTCAAAGAAAGCATCAAAAGATTTTGAGGCCCAATTTTTTCCACCTCCATGTAATGGCCTTAAGATTTGAGAAGAGATCATTGGAGTTAAAGTAAGTGCAACAAATCCTGAAATTAGAACAGCAACAGCAACAGCAATTCCGAATTCATTGAACAATCTTCCAACATTTCCGGAAAGAAATGCAAGGGGAATAAAAACAGCTACCAATGCAATAGTTGTTGAAATGATTGCAAATCCGATTTCCTTACTACCGTCAATAGCAGCTTGCCAGCGGGTTTTTCCCATTTCCATGTGACGATATATATTTTCAAGTACAACTATAGCATCATCTACAACAAGTCCTATCGCAAGAACAAACCCCAGCAATGTTAAAATATTAATAGTAAATCCAGCAAAATAAACCGCAGCTAAAGATCCAATAATCGAAATTGGTATGGCCAATGTTGGAATAATTGTAGCGCGAAAACTTTTTAAAAATGCCAGCACAACAAGTATAACCAGAATAAGAGCAATCAGTAAGGTTTGTTCTACTTCTGATATCGATTCTTTAATAAATTCAGAACTATCATATGCTACATCCAGTTTCATTCCTTCAGGTAATAATTTTCTTAATTCAGGAATTACATTCCGGATTTCGGTAGCCACATCAACTGTGCTTGCTTTTGATTGCTTCACTATACCTAATCCAATCGCCGGCTTTCCAATCCACCTGGCAATTGAACGTTCATCTTCAGCACCTACTTTTACATCAGCAACATCACGAAGCCGTACAATATCATTTCCTTTTTGCGAAATAATAATAGCTCCAAATTGTTCAGGTGTATCTAAATCTCCGCGGGTACGAACTGAAAATTCACGCTGGGCACCTTCAACTCTACCGCCAGGTATTTCAGCATTCTCACTTCTAACAGCAGCTTCAATATCCTGTGAAGTTAATCCATGAGCTGCCATTCGCTGCGGGTCAAGCCAAACACGCATAGCATATCTTCTTTCACCTCCAAGTATTACCGAACCCACCCCAGTCATTCGCTGAATCCTTTCTTTGAGCACACGGTCGGCAAAATCAGATAATTCCAAACCAGAATGATGATCACTGTATAGTGCCAGCCAAAAAATAGCCTGGGCATTAGCATCAACTTTAGAAATTACCGGATCAAGTATTTCTTGCGGAAGGGTACCTCTAATCCTAGAGACTCTGTCTCGTACATCATTTGCAGCTTCATTCACGTCCTGGTTTAACTCGAATTCAATTGTTATAACAGAACCTCCTTCCCTGCTTGAAGATGTAATTGTTTTTACTCCCTCCAGAGTTGCAAACTGTTCTTCAAGTACGTCAGAGATTTCAGTCTCAACAACACTTGAACTAGCGCCGCGGTACAAAGTAACAACGGAAATAATTGGTGGATCAATATCCGGATATTCACGAACCGGAAGTTGAGTAAAAGAAATTATTCCAAACAGAACAATTGTAATACTCATAACAGTTGCAAACACCGGACGTCGTATTGATATATCACTAAGTTTCATATATAAAGCTCCTATTGTCTAATAACTTTTATTAATAGCCCTAACCCTCTCCCAAAGTGAGAGGGAATAACTAATTCATTTTTTCAATTTTTTTATACATTAATTATAGACACACTTACAACATTCTTTACAATTAAGAACATTCATTCATTCATTTAAAACATTCATCCAAACAATGAATTATTGCTTGGCAGCAGCCACAGTGTTGGAAAGAATAGGCATAACTTTAGCACCATCAAAAAGTTTTTGATGCCCCGTCCTTACTACTTGCATTCCATCTTCTAAACCTTTAACAACTTCAACCACATCAGGGGTCTGCAAACCGAGTATAACCGGTGTTGCAGCAACAGTACTGTCTTTCTTCACTACATAAACAAATGATTGATTTCCATTCGCAAAAACCGCTTCATTAGGAACTGTAAGTGCGTGTGGCCTTTCGCTTAAGATTGCTGATACATTTGCAGACATTCCCGGGTGAAATTTTTGTTCAGGATTCTTAACCCTTGCAACAATATTTACATTACGTGTTTGAGAATCCAATATGGGTTCAATTGCAAGAATCTTTCCTTTTACTTCATGGCCAGGAAATACAGTAGAAGAAACGATCACTTCTGCATTTCTTTTTAATTGAGCTAGATATCTTTCAGGAGCAGAAAAGCTCACGCGTATCTCATTTAGATTTGCAAGTTCAGTTATTTCCTGTCCAGTACGTAAAAAAGTTCCGACACTTATTTTTCGTGCCCCAATAATGCCATTAAAAGGAGCAACTATTTTCGTCTTACTTAAACGTGCTTTAGCAAGTTCATAATTTGCTTCAGCAACTTTTAAATTTGCCAAGGCATCATCAAGGTCCTGTTGAGTACCTGCATTTTGATCAACAACTGATTTAATCCGTTTGTATGTTGAATTACTTTGATCATACAAAGCCTTAGTGCGATTTACTTCAGCTGAAAGCTGTGAATCATCAAGCTGTGCAATCAGATCACCTTTTTTAATAAAGCTGCCTTCATCAAACGGAAGACTTATAACCGAAGCATCTATTTCAGATACAATGGTCACACCTTCAATTGCTTCGATTGTACCGACTGCATCAAATTTATCTGCCATGTCCTGGGCTTTAACATCTGCAACTTCCACAGGAGTTGGGGGCATCTTAAAGCCACCCGCTGAAGCCTGCTGTTCTGTGCAGCCGTTTTGCAGCAGAATTAACCCAACTGCAAATACACTAAATAACAGGTAACTTTTTAATTTTGTAAATGACATAAATATCTTCCTTTCTTTTATCTTATAAAAACTCTTTTATTTATTCTTTATTTCCTGATGGATAATAACCGGAAGTTAATTGTTTTAAATCTGCAGCAGCTTTTACAGTTTTAACTAAAGCATCTGAATAACGCTGCTGGGCAACAGCAAAATCTTCGCTAAGCCGAACTAATTCAAAAGCAGATAAACGTCCGTTCTTAAATTCAATCATTCCAATTCTTACTTGTTCTTGTGCAGCATCAACGCCTTCGCGTGAAGCTTTCAAACGGTCATTGCCGTGTTCAAGCTCGCGGAAAGATGTACGAACTTTTTGTTCAAGCTGACGGGAAAGTGCAATATAACTTTCCTGGGCACTTAAGGAACCAGCCTCCAATCGATCCTTTTCTCCTAACCCGCTTCTAAATCCAATAGGAACACTAATCTCAATGCCAACACTCCAACCCGGGAATTTTCTTTTAAATACATCTGAAAGAACGTTATTAAAGCTGCCGCCACTTGTCGAACGCAGCGTATCACCTCCAAAAATTACATTTTGAGAATTACCTCCTAAAGCATTGCTTGTTAATGATCCTATAAGATCAACTTGGGGCAGCGCTTTCCAGGAGGCTTCATCAACAAGAGCATTTGCAATTTCTACATTGTTTTGAGCTGCTTGAAGATCTAGATTACTTTTTAATGTATATTCAACTAACTCATCAACTGGTTTAATAGGAAAAACGTTTGGAGGATTATCAACAGTCAAAAATCTATCGACACCAGAGCCCGGCCTTTTACCAATTAATACTGCAAGGTTATCAGATTGAGTATCAAGATCTTCTTCCCTATCAATTAATAATAACTTTTGTTCAGCCCAAAATGTTTTGGCATTTGCAACTTGATTAGGCCCAACCAGTCCTGCTTTTTCACGTAATTGAGCTTCTTTTAATACTGCCTCTGCCCGATCGAGTGTAAGTTTTTGAACAGCATAGTTTCGCTCAGCCGTATACAAATCCCAATAGGTTTCTTCAACCAATGAATTAGTTCTGAGCACTTCTTGATCATATTTTGATTTTGAAACATCAGAATTTAATTCAGCCTGATTTAAATCTTTTCTTGCCGAAGCAGTAAAGCCGGATAAAAGAGGCTGACGAAGAGTAAGTGAGCCAAACGCATCATATTCAGGATTCAAAAAAGCAAATGTTGAATTTGTTTTTAATCTTGTTGAGTTTAATGAAAGGTCCAGTTCTGTTCCAATAGGTAAATTCAAACGCAGCCCGGTTGATGCATCGGTCTGCTGTGTCGATAAAACAGAAGCTCCGGCAAAAAATGATGCTGCCGGAATTTTATTACTTTGATAGTTTAAATCAAAATAAAACTCAGGGTCAAAAGCACCTCTTTCCCTTCTCAATGCACCAAGTGAGGCTTTATAACTTGCTTCGGCTATTTTAACTGAAGTGGAATTATCTTTTGCATATTGCTGTGTTTGCAATAAAGTTAACTGTGTACCTTTTAAATTATTTAGAATTATTTGAAGTGCACTATCAGGATTAACAATATTTTGCGCTTTATTGGTTTGCAGTAAAACTATAACGAGTAACAAACTAATTAGTTTTATTCTCTTAAAAAATATCAACATACTATATTCCTTATTCCTTCTTTTTATACAGAAATAAATTTTGTCTTAAAATCTTATTAGCTTAATTTTCCACAAACTTAATGCTGTGCTGCATTTTGTAAAAGGTGCAATAACGACAGTATTGCGGGCTGATTGCGGCATAATTATCATTTTAAAAATAATTACCCGCCAACAGTTAATGCTTAAGCTAAAGATTTATTGAGTTTATTGAATTAACTAAAAATATATCGAACTAATGAAAGTGTATCAACGAAAAAAGGATTTAACAAAACGAACAAAGGATTAATTATTTTGTTTCAAGCTGTATATAATTAATCATTTTAACCTCCTCATTTTATTATCATAATTTTTTATTTCATTTAATTAACAAATGAAATCGTAAAAATTGGACAAGTCTTTTAAATTTTCTCATCAAATTAATATTATTACAAAATACATTTCTTATTTATTTAATTTCTTATTTCCCAAATCTACTATTATTAAAATATTTCAAAAGAGCCGTTACTAAAATATTTTATAATGCCACTCCTTCTTTTGTTACTCATTAAATAAAAATTAAAGCATTTTAATAAACTTAATTCCCATTAAATTCTTTAATAATCGCCATTAAAATTCTTTTTTTATTATTGAAGAAAATTTGTTGTGTAACTATTCTTTATTAAAAAAGAGTATAAAATAAAAATAGAACAGCATAACACAATAGAAAATAATCTCCTACTGTTTCATAAAATTAGCTTTGGATTAAATTTGGAATTTGAGGAGCTAATATAAAAAATAAATTAACAAAACATATTAAGCTAGAATTATTTTTGTTTTATAGAAAAGTTCTGCAGGCAGAATCACCTGCAGAACTAAATAAATTAAGATTAACGTAGAACCGAAAACGCGTATGAGATACCTCCTCCAAAACTTATAGAATTAAATTCCTGGCTATCCAATCCCGGATCACCATTCTTTGAGAATCCGTGATTGTATTTCCCTCGAATATTTATGGAAAATGCCGGATTAATCTGAAAGTTAACTCCAAGGATCCCTTCCAAAGCAAAATTGGTAGATTTTTGTTCGTACCCATTTGTCTTCACAGTATTGCCGTCAATTTGCAATAAAGTATTTAATGCACCTGCCGAAATTCCTGCATAAGGCTGTACTATATTAAAATCGAGCAATTGCCCAAAGTTATAAGTAAGCCCGGCAACAACTGGAATCACAACAAGCTTTTGTTTATTAACAGCATCATAATTAACCCAACCGTAACCTGATTCTGCAAATATGGTAAGCCCTTCACCAACTCCGTAAGCAAACGTACCTCCGAAATAAGGCCCGGTTGTAGTATTAGATGAATTTGTTCCCACTAAAGCCAATCCACTTGAAACAGCTTCAATCTTTATCCGGTTTTGAGGAACAACTTGCGCTAAATTAGAGGTGATACTGAAAGCAACTAATGCAAGTATCATTATTGAAAGATTAACTAACTTTTTCATTTTTTTATTACTCCATTTTTTTAACATAGTTTTTTACTTCTGATCTTTTTATAGAGGATATCCTTATTTATAAAGTCGAATCAAGCTCATTTTTATTTTTGATATTTATCACAAAAGAAATTTTATTTTCTGTCATATCCATTTTTCAAAAAAGAATTTAAATTTATTTATCGATATATTGAAATATTTCTATATGCATAGTTAAAAAAATTTAATCCTTATTTCTGTTACTAGTTAAAAAGTTTTTCATATTGATTTATCGAAATGTATCTATATGTTAACAATTTGTCAAGGAGGTTTGTCCTAAAACACAAAAATAATTTTTATTAATTTTATTTGATAGGATATAAGCAGTTTAATTTTTTCATTAAAATTTTTCAAGTAAAGACACAACCATTTCAATCTTTTCCCTAAAATTATTTATTCTTTTTTCGATAATAACATTACTCAAAATATTTTAGGAATAATAAATGAAAACTATCTTCACTTCAGAAAAAGCAACTCTAAAGGTTCATCCAGAAAAAAGAATGGTTCATCATCAGATTCATAAATTTATTTGCAACGATGAATTTAGAAATTTCATGATGAAAGGTGCAGATACCTTCGAACAAAACCGCTGCAATAAATGGTTATCGGATGACAGAGGGAATTCTGCATTAAAGCAGGAAGACGTTGAATGGGCTCAAAAGAATTGGGAACCCCGTATTCTTAAAGCGGGCTGGAAATATTGGGCCATTGTAATGCCTGAAAAAATAGTTGGGCAGCTATCAATGAAATCACTGGTAAAAAGATATTCTGAAATAGGAGTTACTGTACAGATATTTAGTGATCCCGATAAAGCAATGGGTTGGTTAAATACGGTTAACTAAAATTAAATTTTTACTATAAGTAAAGAGGGAGTGAATTTGTTTTTCAATTTGCAGTTAAAATTTGCTTCCTCTTTTTCGTTTAAAGACAGTCATTTTTAGAAAAATATTTTATCTCTCACTACATCAAAGCAGCTTCTTTTTTCTTTTGAGTTAAATATTCTGCCGCACTTAAAGCAGCAATAGTACCGTCTGCAACCGCAGTAGTTACCTGCCTATATTTCTTTTGAATTGAATCGCCTGCTGCAAATACACCTTCCAGGTTTGTTTGAAGATTTTTATCAACTAAAATTTCATTCTTTTCATTTAAAGAAATAATATTACTTAAAGATTCTGTATTCGGCTCGTAACCTATTAATATAAATACACCGTCAACATTCATTTCAGCAATTTTATTTGATGCCGATTGAATTTTTACTGAGGTTAATTTTTCTTCTCCAATAAACTCCGCTATTTTGGATTCCATTATAAAATTAATTTTAGGATTTCTTTTGGCTTCATCAATATAATGCTCAAGAGCCTGGAAATGATCGAACTGGTGAACTACAGTAACTTTAGAAGCATACTTTGTTAAAGATACAGCTTCCTCCAATGCAGAATTTCCCCCGCCAACAACAATAATTTCTTTATCCTGGAAAAAATCACCGTCGCAAGTAGCACAATAAGAAATTCCTCTTCCCTTAAAAATATCTTCTCCAACCGCACCAATTGTCCTGGATTTTCCCCCGGTGGAGATTATAACTGCATCGGAAGTATAAATATCTTTATCATTCACAACTATTTTCTTTAATTCATTTTCTAATTCAAATGATGTAATCTTTATGTTGGATTTAATTGTACAGCCGAATTTCATAGCCTGTGATTTCATGTTCCGGGCTAACTCATATCCGCTGATGCTTTCAATTCCCGGATAGTTTGCTATTTCATGAGTTAAAACCATTTGTCCGCCGACAGCACCTTCATTTAAAATTAATGTTTTCATCTTTGCGCGTGAAAGATAAATTCCTGCAGTTAAGCCTGCTGCTCCTGCACCGATTATAATTACATCAAAATGATTTTCCATAGCTGTTTTATTGTTTTAAAATATAATTTTTACTTTTAATTAGTATGTTGAAACTATGATATTGGGAAACTGGAATTTTGGAGTATTGGGAAATTATTAAATTAGAATTCCAATCTTCATCTATTCCACTTCCCTATTTTAATTTTGCTTATGATTAAAATGCTGATCAAGTACGGAAGTAATTTGATCTCTTGTTTGAATGCTGCTGACTGCTTTTACTACCTGGCCGTTTTTATAATATATTACAAAGGGAAGCCCTTGAAAACTGCTTGTCTCAGGTAACTTTCTAATAATACTTGAAACCGGTGCGTCAAATTCCATATCAACAAATTTCACATGTTTATATTCAGGTTCCAATTCTTCCATTGTTTCATATACAGGAACACACATTGGCCCCATTCTGCCGCAGCATACCATTACATTTTCATTTTGATTTAATAATTCGGAATGTTCTTGTTCTGATTGAACATGAGTAAGATTAGTGCTTAACATTTTTTTACCTTTTTATTATTGTGATATATTTTTTTCACAAATGATTTTGAAAATCATTTTATTTTTTCTTACAATATGATTCACAAAATTAAAAAGGGATTCGTAAAATTTTATTAAACAAATAAATTATTGCTGATGTGATTAGTGCAATAAAAAAGGGTAAACTGAATTCCTTCAATTCACCCAAGAAGATAAAACTTATACCAAAAAGATTATGATATTACAATCAACTTTTGATAATAATCTTTTTTATAATTTAAAATTCCAATAACTATATTTTCATCCACTGTTGTTTGATCATTTTTATAATTGCAATTTATTTTTGCAAAAGATGATTTGTGCAATGAACCTTGATAGCCCATTGATGTTGTATCTGTATCAGATGAATCAGTAGTCGTTGTATCAGTGGAGTCAGTGGAACCGGCTATATTATCCAGCATAGCATATAGTTGATTAATATTACTCATATTTGAATTGTAACCAATTGGTGTATAGGAAGATGAATCTGATTTTGTAGTATCTGTTTCTGTGGTATCACTATCGGAACTTACTGCATAGTTATAGTCAACGGCTGCATATATGTTATTGCTTGAGTTATTCAGAAAACCTATTGGACTATAAGAAGATGAATCTGATTTAGTTGAATCCGTTTCAGTGGTATCACTATCGGAACTTACAGTGTAGTTTAAAGCAGCATATAAGCTATTATCCATATTATTCAAATATCCTATAGGGCTGTTAGATGATGAATCGGATTTAGTTGAATCTGTTTCTGTGGTATCACTATCGGAACCAACAGCGTAGTTATAATTAATTGCAGCATATAAGTTTTTATTTGTATTGTTCAGAAAACCTAATTGGCCATTTGAAGAAGAATCTGATTTAGTAGTATCCGTTTCTGTTGAATCGTTATTCGAATCCGTGGTGTCGTTATTTATTGCAACAGCATATAATTTATAATCTCTATTCGTATTTAAAAAACCCATTGGATTGTAGGCAGAAGTATCGGATTTTACATTCGAGCTGTCAGTACTTGTAGAATCACTCCAAGTCTTAGTAGAATCACTTGCGTTATCATTATTCTGTGCATTCGAAATTGTTTGAAAAGCCAAGAACAAAACAAAAACCAGCAAAGTTGAAATGAAATTTATTTCAGATTGCTTTTTCATACGTACTCCTAAATTGTTAAACATTAAATAACTCGGGGCAATTATAATTTAATAATCAGCTACACACTATTGGTGAAATCACAGTGAGAGACTTGATGTGATACAGATACTCAAAATTTAACAAGTGGAATCTGAATTCGTGGAAACTATCACATTGAAGGCTTGTTGCATCTCACATAACTTAAAAATGCTTTAAAATAAAAAAGCAGGACTTGACAAATCCTGCTTCATTAAATTCAAACAGAAAAAAATATTTTATCTGCCCATCCATCCGCCATCAACTGTAACTACACTCCCGTTTAAATAATTTGATGCATCGGAACTCAAGAAAACAACAGTTCCCATTAAGTCTTCCGGAGTTCCCCATCTACCGGCAGGAATTCTTGCTAAGATGGCATTGTTGCGTTCGGTGTTTTCACGGAGTGCTTTTGTATTATCAGTTGCAATATAACCAGGAGCAATTGCATTAACTGTAACACCTTTTGATGCCCATTCATTTGCAAAAGCCATAGTTAATTGCTTAATACCTCCTTTGGAGGCTGCATAACCCGGCACCCAAATTCCACCTTGAAAAGAAAGCAGTGAAGCAATAAAAATTATTTTGCCGTAGCCTCTGCTTACCATGTCTTTTCCAATTTCTCTTGTTAATATAAATTGAGAAGATAGGTTTACTTCAATCACTTTATCCCAGTATTCATCCGAATGTTCAGAAATAGGATCACGTAAAATTGTACCAGCATTATTGACAAGTATATCTATTTTAGGAAAATCTGATTTTACTGCTTTAATGAAATCATACAAAGATTTTCTATTAGAAAAATCAGATGTATAAGTTTTCATTTTTCTTCCGGCACCTTCAATTAACTTTATGGTTTCGGAAAAATCCGATACATATGAAACTCCGATGATATCTGCGCCTGCTTCAGCAAGAGCTAAAGCATACTTCTGCCCAATACCCTGGTTGGAGCCTGTAACTATAGCTACTTTACCTTTTAAATTAAATTTATCTAAAATCATTCTTACCTCTTTTTATAGAAAAAATTATTTAATATTCACAAAAAACAAATTTCTATCTGAAATTGGGTTTATCTGTTAGAGTAATTCATCCATCTTAACCGCATCCATGTCATCAAATGCCTGGTTCTCTCCACCCATTGCCCATATAAAAGAATAATTTTGAGTACCGGAACCGGAGTGAAATGACCAGCTTGGAGAAATCACAGCCTGCTTATCTCTTATCACAATATGTCGGGTTTCAGATGGGCTTCCCATAAAATGAAAAACCAATGCCCCATTTTCAAGACTGAAATACATATAAATTTCAGATCTCCTTTGATGAGTATGAACCGGCATTGTATTCCATACACTTCCCTCTTCAAGCTCGGTCAATCCCATTACAAGTTGTGAACTTTTTATTCCATTGGGATGGATGTATTTATAAATAGTCCTATGATTTGAATCTTTCAAGCTGCCAAGCCGGGCCGGTTCAGCATCTGAAAACTTAGCATGAGTTGTTGGAAATTCTTTATGTGACGGATAACTAACAAAATAATATTGAGCCGGCTGGTTTTTAACTTTGCTTTGGAATTCAATTTCTTTTGTTCCTCTTCCAACGTATAATGAATCTTTATGATCCATTTTATAATCTTTCCCATCAGCAATAATGGAACCTTTATTTCCAATATTAATTATTCCAACTTCTCTCCGTTCGGTAAAATAATCTGCAGACATTTCTTTTTTGCTTGCTTCTAATTTTAGTCCTTTATCGGTTGGAACAGCAGAACCAACAATAGCCCTATCAACATCAGAATAAACTAAATAAATTTTTCCCGGTTCAAATAATTTATCAACTAAGAATTCATTCCGAAGCCCGGTTGTGTCCAGCTTTTTAAATCCTTCAAAATTAGGTGAATATCGTACTTCCATTTTATACCTCTACTATTTTTTAAAAAAAATTTCTTACTTAAGATCAATCGAGACAGGATTATCAAATTCTTTAATAGTGTTTTCTAAATATTTCTGAAATTCTTCTTTGTTTTTTATTCCATCCGGTTCTTGATCCCATGCCCCGGCAAAATAGTAATCTAACTTACCATCAGTTGGTTTTAATACAACAATGTAACTGTCTTTATCGTTTGTTAATTTTATCAGATTAGCATATTTATAAAAAACAGAAATTCCTAAGTTATCTCCTGATAAGCTTTGTTTTCCATAAAGAGCGATGTAATTCCATCCAATTTCATTTTCCGATTTGAAATATTTAGTATTTAGATGTTTTGCTAACCCGGTGCATATTTGCTCATTGCTTCCATTAATTACAAGACTTGAATGAGTTAACCTGCTGCCGGCAGAAATTGATAAGTTAGAATAAAGATCATATTTTTTCTTCCCAACTTTCCAGCCATAATATTTTGTATAAACATCTGATCTTATGGGGCCATTGGCAGCAATTGTTGTGATTACACTATCGGTTGTACTAACTGTTACAACTTTATTATTAATCCACATCCCAATCGAACCAATTCCAAGCGACTCGCCAACTTTAAAAATATCCATTCCCCAATCAAGCATATTTGTATATGATTCCTTGCTGTTGGATACTAAGTCGTTGACTCCAACTTTTTGAAGAATCAATTCATGTTTCTTTTTCCCAAAAAGATCATTTCTATTTCTTGAATCCAAATAATATCTATAAGTTATTAATTCTGATTCCCAGCCCGGGCCTTCGATTCTGTATAAAGCATCATGTGCAATATGATCAGCAGGCATTTTAGTTGATTTCACATCTTCGAATCTGCCTTTAGTGTATTCACCTTTAACCAATTTATAATCAACTTTTTGTCCTAGAACAGCTTGAGTTCTTTTTTTATAATTTCTTGTCATCTCACCTTCTTTTGCATATCTAATTATTACACTTTGCTTTTCCATTGGATTTAAGTTTGTAAGGAAAAGAATTTTATCAGGAATGTTATCACCATCAATATCTTCTGTTTGACTTGGCAATTCAGTTGTATCTTTTAAAACTATAAATGCATTTGGATTAAAATCAGCATGCTTCTCTTTGATCATACTAATATCCAATTGAACTGTCTCATCTTTTCTCAAGCTGTTTAATGGATTAGAAACTTCAACTTGAAAAATTTCAGGATAATCATTTATAATAGTCTGATTCACTTGTGTTGTTTTACTACAGCCAAATAATAACAATGATAATAAAATCAAATTAACTTTTACTATTAGTTTCATTTAATCATTCCTTTTTATATATGAAAAAACAATAGCACACAGATGACAAGGATTTAACAGATCAAAACTGATAATTTTCAAATATGCCTTTTCATTTAATAATCATATCTGTTGATATTCATTTGAACTGTCAAATCCGCGCTATAATTTTTTTAATTAAACATTATAAGTTGATGAAGCTGTTTTTCCACCTCTGCCTGTCCAGTTAGTATGGAAGAACTCACCTCGTTTTTTATCAACTCTTTCGTAAGTATGTGCACCGAAATAATCTCTTTGAGCTTGCAACAAGTTAGCCGGCAATCGTGAATTTCTAAATCCGTCAAAATAATTTAAAGCTGTAGAAAGAGCGGGTGTCCAAATGCCGTTTAATACAGCGGTTGAAATCACTCTCCTCCACGATCCTTGTGACGATTCAATTTTTTCTGTGAAGAATGGATCAAGTAATAAATTTGTAAGATTAGGATTTTTATCATAAGCTTCTTTAATCTTTCCAAGGAAGATAGAACGAATAATACATCCGCCTCTCCACATCAAAGCAATGCCGCCGTAATTAAGATTCCATTTATATTCTTTAGCAGCGTTTCTCATTAAAGTATATCCCTGTGCATAAGAAACAATTTTAGAAGCATACAAAGCTTTCATCAAATCTTCAACAAATTGTTTTTTATCACCTTCAAATTTTGGTTTAGGCCCTGATAAAACTTTTGAAGCTTCAACCCTATCATCTTTTAGTGAAGATAAAGTTCTTCCATAAACAGCTTCACCAATTAATGTTAAAGGGGCACCTTCATCAAGCGAAGAAATAACTGTCCATTTACCGGTACCTTTTTGTCCAGCGGTATCAAGAATTTTCTCAACAAGCGGCTGGCCATCTTCATCTTTGTATGCAAGTATATCTCTAGTTATTTCAATCAAGTAACTGTTCAATTCACCTTCATTCCATTCTTTGAAAACTTGATGCATTTCATCATAGCTCATTCTCAAAAGGTCTTTCATAATTTGGTAAGCTTCGCAAATTAATTGCATGTCACCGTATTCAATTCCGTTGTGTACCATTTTAACAAAATGTCCCGCACCGTTTTCACCAACCCAATCACAGCAAGGAGTTCCATCTTCAACTTTAGCTGCTATAGATTGAAAGATAGGTTTAACTTCCAGCCAAGCTTCTGGAGAGCCGCCAGGCATAATTGAAGGGCCTTTCAATGCTCCTTCTTCTCCGCCTGAAACACCGGTTCCTATATATCTTAATCCTTTTTCTTCAAGATATTTTGTTCTTCTGATGGTATCCGGAAAATGTGAGTTGCCGCCGTCAATAATAATATCACCTTTATCAAGATGTGGAATTAATAATTCGATAAAATCATCAACAGGTTGCCCTGCTTTTACCATCAGCATAATTTTTCTCGGAGACTTTATACTTTTAACAAGTTCTTCAATAGAAGCGGTGCCAATTATTTTTTTATCTTTACCTCTTCCGGTAACAAATTTATTTACCTTTTCAACTGTTCTATTATAAACAGCAACTGTAAATCCATGGCTTTCCATATTTAATACAAGGTTTTCGCCCATGACGGCTAATCCTACAAGTCCGATATCGGCAAGTTTTGTCATTTTATTATCCCTTAAGTTTTTATTTTATTTTTTGATTATGTTTTTATTATGAAACCAAGATCAGATAATTTTTTTTCTATTTCTTGATTACAGTTTTTTAGTTCTAAAGTGTAATAAGGAAATTCCCTTCTGATAGGATAATTTCCTCTCTGCTTTTCAAAAGTTTGAACTGAACCCCTCAAAGTTTTATCATCGCTTAAAATATCATAAGTAGATAAAACTGCTTCGCTAAAAACTTGCTGTTCAGTTTTATCTGCACAATCAATTGATATTTCATTTGAATTTATAGGAGCAGGTATTTCTTTTGGATACCAATTTTTATCAATACCTAAATTAAAATATTCGGAAACGCTTCTCACACTAACAGAAGTTCCATTTGCTTTTCCATCTGCCGAATAGCCGGCAATATGTGGGGTGGCAATATCCACTTTATTTAATAATTCCAAATCAATGTTAGGTTCATTTTCCCAAACATCAAGTAAGGCGGCTTCTATTTTTCCACCGATGATAGCATTCTTCAAAGCAATATTTTTTACGACAGGCCCTCTTGAAGTATTAAATAAAATAACTTTCTTTTTAAGTTTATTAAAGAATGATTCATCAGCCATGTGATAGGTTTTATCAATTCCATCTTTTATTAAAGGGACATGAAAAGTTATAAAATCACTTTCCGATATAATTTGTTCAATACTTACAAAATTATTTTTGCCTTCTCTTCTTTCAAGAGGAGGATCATTTAATAAGACTTTCATTCCAAATATTTCTGCAACTCTTGCAACTTTACTTCCAACATTTCCTACACCTACAACTCCTATAGACTTTTCAGAAAGTTTAATATTTTTTTTGCAAGCAATGGTTAACAAAGCAGAGGCTATATATTGCTTAACTGAATATGAATTGCAGCCGGGAGCATTTATCCAGGTAATATTATTTTGTTTGCAATATTCAGTATCAATATGATCAAATCCGATTGTAGCTGTGGCAATGAATTTAACATTTGTGTTATCGAGTAAAGCAGCATTACAATTTGTTCGGGTTCTAATTATTAATGCGTCTGCATCTTTAACTGTTTCATGTGTGATATCGCTTGGATTTAAATAATCTATTTCAGCAACATTTTCAAAAACTCCTTTAAGAAATGGAATTTTACTATCAGCAATAATTTTTATTTTTTTATTCATTTTTTATTTACTTCAGATTTCAATAATTATTTATTTAAGAAAAATTCTCGTAGCTCATGACTCCAGTCATGAGAAAGTATTTTTAATTTTCAGTTCTAGAGAACTGGGCCACGGCTTTCCAACAAATACTTCAATTAAATTTTTCTTTATAAGCCCAAAGGCCTAAAGCCGGATTTGAAATATAAAAAATCTCTTCACCATCCGGCATGATGTTTACACCATCAATTAAACTTTCAGGATTATATTTTTCAGTCATCTGCTTTAAATCTGCATATTTATAATTTACACTTTCAATTTCGTGCTTAGTCAGATAACCAGGGCAATAGGTTATTGAAAATCTATTTTCAGATGAACCATGAATTAAGTGAGCAGCAGCACTTAAGTTTTGCTGGAGCTCTTCATTTTCATCCACAAATTTTAAAATTTCAGGAGTAGTTTTGTAGCCGTATTTTCTAATCAGCTTATCAATGGTTCTGTCTTCACCAAATTCCTTTAAGCCTGGAGCTAATATTATCAATTCACCGTTATCATCAATAGCCATACGAGTTCTGTACACAGCTTTATTTCCAAGCCACGTGCTTTTAAATTCTTGAGGCTCAAGATAAACAACAACTTTCTTCAACGGTTTATCGAGCATTTTAAAATTAACTTTTAATGATAAGTCAGATGCTTTTTTAAAAGTTTCAAAATCATCTCCAACATATAATCCTTTGGGAACCATTTTGCCATCTGCACTTTTTCCTACAACAGTAAGTACATACAAAATTGGAAGATGATTTGAAAAATGCTCCGAAGCATAATTAAGAACTTTTCTAACCGGAGTATCAGCACGCCCCATCATTCTTTCCATTCCATACACAGCACCGATGTAATGGCTTTTATTAATCCCTTCAACACCGCCTGTTCCAACAAAAACATTTTTGTTATAGTTGGCCATTCCTACAACCTCGTGAGGCACTACTTGTCCTACAGATAAAATTAAATCATAATTTCCTTCAACGAGAAGCTTGTTTACTTGTGCTGGCCAGGAATAATTTACTTTGCCTTCGGATACTTCGTTTACAAATTCCGCAGGAACTTCGCCCAGAGTAACAATATCAGTTCTCCAATTATGAACTCTAAATAATTCTTTTGGAACACCTTTGTACATCTTTTCTATTTCTTCATCAGTCATAGCAAAGTGTGTTCCGATTGAAGGCAGAACATCAGTTAATGATTTTCCATAATAATCATATATAAATTTTGTCAGAACTCCCGAGTAAGAATAAAACCTTGTAATATCTGGAGGAATTACTAATACTTTTTTCTTTTTTCCTAATTTATCTAGAGATGAAAAAATGACTTCTTTCATTTCTTCATTAGTTAATGAACCTTTTTCGTTTTCTTTTATAAAGTATTGCATGGTTTAATCATCTATTTCAAAACTAAATTATATTTTCATTTTAAAATAAAAGGAAATGCTAAACTGAATTAACATTTCCCTAAAAACAAATTGTCAAATAAAACTAATTATCTTTGAATACGAGCCGAACCGCCTTTTGCAAAGGCTTTAACTTCTTCAATTGTTGCCATAGTTGTATCACCTGGATAAGTAGTAAGCAAGGCGCCATGAGCCCAGCCAAGTTTCACTGCTTCTTCAGGTTCTTCATTGCTTAACAAACCATAGATAAATCCGCTTGCAAAACCATCGCCGCCGCCAACACGATCAAAAACATTAAGTTCAGCAGTTGGAGCAGAATAGGCTTTACCATTTACCCATGCAACTGCACTCCAGCTATGATGATGAGTTGCATGAACTTCACGCAATGTAGTAGCAACAATTTTCACTTTCGGATATTTAGCTGTAACCTTATCAATCATTCCAAAAAACGTTGTTGGATCTAATTTTGATTTTGAAGTAACTTCCGGTCCAGGAATTCCCAATCCTTTTTGTAAATCTTCTTCGTTACCGACTAACACATCAACATGCTCAACAATTTTATTTATAACTTCAACAGCTTTTTGTTCGCCGCCCCAGATGTTCCAAAGTTTTGCACGGAAATTTAAATCGAAACTTGTAACAGCACCGGCAGCTTTTGCAGCTTTCATTGCTTCAACTATTAACTCGCCTGTTGTTTCGGAAAGTGCTGCAAAGATTCCGCCGCTATGGAACCATCTTACGCCTTTACTGAAAATTTCTTTCCAATCAAAGTCGCCGGGCTTTAATAAAGAAGCAGCTTCATTACAACGATTATAAAAAACTACAGGGGCACGCATTCCAAATCCGCGGTCGCTATATACTATTGCCATATTTGGGCCGTTGACTCCATTATGTTTGAAATGTTTGAAGAATGGTTTTACTCCCATAGCTCTGACACGTTCTGCAATTAAATCGCCAATCGGGTAATCAACTTTTGCAGAAACAATTCCAGTATTCATTAGGAATCCGTCTGATAAGTTTGCCGCCACATTAAATTCACCACCGCTTACATGAATTGAACACTCATGTGCTTTTCTAAAAGGTATAGTTCCGGGATCAAGCCTGTGAACTAACGCCCCTAAAGAAATCAAATCAAATTCACCGTCAGATTTTATATTTAAACCAGTACTCATATTTTTTTATTCCCACTTTTTTATTCGTTATTATTTTTTATTGTTTAGTTAGTTATTGTTGGATAGACATTCCTGTCTGTCCATTATTGTTATTATATAATTTAATAAATGAACAGACAAGAATGTCTGTTCTACAAACCCAACCTTTAAAGAAATTGGGTTTATCTCAGACACCTGGATAAGCACTAAAGCCGCCATCAACGGGAATGATTGTGCCTGTAATAAATTTTGCATGCTCGGATAACAGGAACAATGTAATTCCTTTTAGTTCTTCCGGGTCACCAAAACGCTGCATAGGTGTAAGACTAATAATTTTCTTGCCGCGTTCTTTTAATTCGCCGGTCTTTTCATCTGTTAATAAAAATCTATTTTGTTCATTTAAAAAGAAGCCCGGAGCAATTGCATTTACTCGTACATTTACTCTTGCAAAATGAACAGACAACCACATGGTGAAATTATTTATTGATGCTTTTGCAGCAGAGTAAATTCCAACTTTGGTTAAAGGTTTGTAAGCACTCATTGACGATACATTTACGATTGAACCGCTTTTTTTCTTAACCATCAAATCGGAAAAAATTAAAGTTGGAAGCAGTGTCCCGATAAAATTAAGATCAAATACTTTCTTGATATCATTTAAATCTAAACCGAAAAAAGTGCCGCTTAAATCATTTAGATTTTTCTCTTCTAAATATTCCAGTGGAGTAGTCGCTTTAGGATAATTGCCTCCAGCGCAATTGATAAGATAATCAATGCTGCCAAATTCTTTTACCACTTTATCTTTAATCTTTAAAAGAGTTTCTTTGTCAGTAACATCTGAAGGAAGGCCAAGTGCTTTTACTTCAAAATTCTTTTTCACATCTTCTGCTTTTTTCTCAACTTTATCTTTCGACCTGCTAATTATTACTGGCTGAACGCCAGCGCTTGCAACAGCATCAACGAGCGCAGAACCAATACCGCCCGTTCCGCCGGTTATTACACAAGTCTTTCCTTTTAATGAGGATAAATCTAATGGCTGCATAATCTAATTCCGTATAATGACTAAATATTTTTTTCAAATGGAGCTAAATGTTTTCTAAAATGATTATAAAGATATTCATAATATAAATCTTCATTTTCTTTCAAGCATTTATAAACATCATCTCTGAAAATAAAATTCTTATTTTCGTCTCTGTCTGTAAGCACTTTACCGAATGTAACATGAAGTATTTGCCTTACATTCAAATCATCAAATAAACCAACAAGTTCATTGTCTTTATAATCTTTACCTGCTTTGACTTTGTTTATATCTGCAGAAACATGATAAGTTTTCTTTTCTTGTTCATAAAGGCCGACACAAAAATCTAAAATTTTTCTGAATAAATCAGGTTCCTTTGCCGCAACAACTTTAATAGCTTCAAGATAGCTGGTTCCAGCAGTTTTAACATGAGTAACAATATTTTTATGTTCAGCGATAATATCATAAACACTGAATTTATCACTGCCTGAATGAAGGCTGATTTTGTAATTACCAAAGTATTCTGTAATAGCGGCATGCTTATCAAAATCAGAACTGAAAATATTTAAATCTCCTTTGTAATCTATACCTTTTTCAAAGTCTCCGATAAAACGCGGAGCCAGACTCACAAATTTCACCTCTTTTCTTTTCAACTCATTTACTACAAAGTAATGATCAAAAGGAGAAGTTACTGTATCTGTTTCATCAATGGATATTTCAACTTCAAAATCATAATTTTCAAATGACGCGAGGTGCTTGTACATTTTTTGTCCTTGAAGCACAACGCCAAAATATTTTAATACTGTAGAGTCGATTTCTTTTTTTGATGGAGACAAAGTTAAGCTGTCGCTAATTTTGATATCTTTATTTTCATATCTTGATAACAGCCCTTGGTATGTCTCTCCATATTTATCCCAGGCAAGACTTTTTAATTTATCTTCTTTTTCTTTATCACTCATTTTCTCAACACCTGAGACTACATGATCACTCGGATCAAAAGTAAACATAGTAAAGCCGGCAGCGACTAATCTATCAATATCTTCAATAGTTTTTAAATGATCTGCATCAGCACCAAATCCTTCAACATATTTTTCCTGGAACACTGCCCAGATTGCTGCGCTCATTATATCATCAGGATTTCTTTCTGTACGTGTCATTTCTCTTATCGACTGCTGAGCAAGTATAACTCCTATTTTTCTGTTTTTAATTGCTCTAAGATGTCCCGGATTTGCTAATCCCAGCCTATCTCCAAAACCATAGGAATAGTTAAGTCCCAATACTTTCGGATTTAAATAACCAAAATACTGCTGTAAAGTTTTGGCATTTTTATTTGTAGTTGGACATTCTTTTACAAATAGTGATTGATCTAAATTATGGCCGGTTACTTTTTCACCGTCAAAATTATTTGAAATATTATTTTCATCTTTTGAAATGATATAAAGATATTTTTCTAAGTTTTTCTTTCCTAATAAAAATGTAGTTTCTTCAAATTCACTTATTGAATTCTCATATACTTTAACATTCACATTGGAAATATTAAAATCAGTAAAATCTATTTCACTGCCTTTAATATTTGTAGTTTTCATCTTTGTGCCTCTTTAACTTTTAAGAAATTAATTTTGCTAATTTATACAGACTCATTTTAATTTCGAGGATATATTTTGATAATCTTTGATTAATAAGCCGATATGCATTTACTATAAGTTTTTGGAATACATGGACTTAATTTTATATATTTTTATATACCTGCAAATATTTAAATGGCAATTACATTCTAAAGTAATAACCAAAAAAGATATCTCCTCGCATAAATTAATTTTTTAAGTGTAATAAATTATTTAGTTATATAATTTAAATTTTCATCCAACGGGGTCATCTTCGGCATTAATAAATGAACAAAGCCCAGAATAATTAAATACATAGAACCGGCAATTAGAAATGCCCAGAAATAACCGCTGTTATTAGCCTGGTCCAAAACGGTTCCAAGAATTTTGTCACCCAACATACCAGCAACAGCACCAACCATTCCACCAATCCCTACAACAGAAGCAGTAGCCTTTTTGGGGAATACATCCGACGCAAGTGTAAAAATATTTGCCGACCAGGCTTGATGCCCTGCAGTACCAACGCCAATAAGAAAAACAGCAACCCATTCATTATTTGTAATTGCTACTAAACTTACAGGAAGAATGATAATTGCGCAGATTAAAAGAGTTATTTTTCTAGCTTTGTTGGTTGTCCATCCTTTTTTCATGAAAGCGCCGGATAAATAACCACCTAATATGCTGCCTCCATCAGCCATAACATACATTATAAAAAATGGTAGTGCAATATTTTTAAGATCTACATCAAATTTTGCATATAAAAATTTAGCACCCCAAAATAAATAAAACCACCAAACAGCATCTGTAATTTTTGCTACACCAAATGCCCATGTTTCACGTTTCGGGAGTACTTTACTCCATGGAAGCTTTTCAACATTTTCAACCGCTGAATCACTTTCAATATAAGCTAATTCCTCTTTAGATAACTTTGGATGCTCTTCAGGTTTTTTATAAACGCGCCACCAAATAATTACCCACAATGAACTCAATCCGCCAGTTATAAGAAAAGGTATTTGCCAGTGATCACCGTTTTCTGAAACGATTGCCGCAACTATAAATGGAGCAGAAATAGCCCCTATACTTGTAGCAGCATTAAAAATCCCGGTTGCTAAAGCTCTCTCTTTTTTGGGGAACCATTCTGCAACAGTTTTAATTGCTGATGGAAAGTTACCAGACTCACCAAAACCAAGGCCAAATCTTGCAATAGAAAAGCCAATTACACTAAAAGCAGCGCTAACAGCAGCATGCAGCATACCAAATATACTCCATATGCCGATTGATAAAGCGTAACCTTTTTTAGTTCCAAGCCTGTCAATTATCCCTCCCATAGTAAGCATACCAATAGCATATGCAGCTTTAAATGCAA
Organism: uncultured Bacteroidota bacterium; assembly: GCA_963775245.1. GTDB lineage: Bacteria > Bacteroidota > Ignavibacteria > Ignavibacteriales > Ignavibacteriaceae > CAVSWT01. Next base: position 233,889 of record CAVZID010000035.1, on the reverse strand, counting down.
TCTGAATATTTGCATAATCAGTATTCGTCCAATGAAACAATCTGGTAAGAGTTGGAGCTAAAACACCTATTATACTTCTATCAAAATAATTGACAGATGTTGCATAAAATACTAAAGCAAGAATTGTCCATCTATATCTTCCAACATTAGCAGCTGATTGTACAAGTTTTTCTTCTTTAGCCATCAGTTCCTCTTTTTTATGGTTGATAATTTATTGATTTCACTTTTGAAAAATTTTTTTTCTACTGCTTACGATTAGATGTTAATTTTTATTTATGTTATTAATAAAAGTTATCGCGTTTTGTGTAAGCTTATTATAATCTTCTTCTTCAATTGCTTTTTTATCTAACAAAGCTGAACCTATTCCAACAGCACAGGCACCAACTTTAATCCAATCGCCTGCATTAGTTAATGATACGCCACCAGTAGGCATTAATTTTAAATGCGGAAGTGGTGCAAGCACTCCTTTGAAAAACGCCATACCAACAACATCCGCTGGAAAAACCTTTACAACATCAGCGCCAGCTTCATAAGCTGTTTGAATTTCGGTTGGTGTAAAACAGCCAGGCATAGCCGGGACATCATTTTGATGTGCGACTTCAATTAATTCTTTTTAAATATTGGAGAAACTACAAATTTAGCTCCGGCGTTTATTGCATCAGACGCCATTTGTTTATTAATTGCTGAACCAACACCAACCAATATTTCATCACCCATTGATTTTGATAAACTTTCAATTGACCGCAATGCTCCAGGAGTTGTCATAGTAATTTCAATTGCTGCTACTCCACCTTTATAAATTGCATCAACAACCTTTTTAAGTTTATCGGCATTATTCATCCTAACTACAGCTACTGCTTTTAATTCAAATATTTTATTTAAGATATCTTGTTTAGCCATAAATTGATTTTCTTCTAATTAGTTAATGCTGTTTATTTTTTTCTCTAATGAATTTAACTCTTCAACCGGATTCCATTTGTTGTGGAATGTCCATTGAATTGTAATATCTTCAGGTTTAGGGCTGCCTTCTGCTTTATCCAAATTATTTGTAAACCAGGGAAATCATTTCCAAGAGAATGGCAATTATAATAGTAAACTCCATTCCCCTACTTCAATTCTCTCGGTGGATTAGATCAAGCAAGATATATGTCCTTGTCAGCCATTATGTTGCAATTATCAATTATAATTTTTGTAACTCCCATTGAGCCTCTCACAGCAAATTGATGTCCTGTGTTTCCGTACAATCTCCCATAATTATTAAATACAGTCAAGTTTTTAAGAATTAGGTTAGATACATTATTTTTAATATTAATCACAGCCGAACCATAATCATCAGGATGATTGCTTCTCCAATTTTCTCTCAACTCTGCATACACAATTCAAGTATTGTCTCTGTTTTCTCCAAGCAAAACAATGTTGTCTCTTTCGATAAATACTTTTTCATTATACACACCGTTTTTAATATAGATGATAACTTGATTTTGATTAGAAGAAGGTATTGCATTAATAGCATCTTGAATTGTAGTAAAATCACCGCTTCCATCTTTTGAAACAACATAGTCAGGAGTAAAACCGAATAAACTTGTGGCTAAAAATAATAAAAACAAGTTTAAATGATAAACCTTTATCATTTTATATTTCCTAATTAACTTTTTAGTAAAAAAAGTGTGAAAGCGAAAGAATTACTAAGTAAATAGATAAAAAGTCCTATTATGCAACTTCTGTAATTAAACCTTTGTCAGTATTAACCAGAAGCCTAGTTGGAAGGACAATATTTTTCGGTTCAAATTTACTCGGTTCTTTTATGATTTGTAGAAGCAACTTAAAAGCTTGCTGCCCCATTTCAACCGAAGGCTGCTCAACAAAATTAAAGACAGATGGGACATACATGTTAAAAGGATTAATTCCAAAACAAGTTACTTCGATATCTTCCGGGATTCTAATTCCAAATTCTTGAGCAGCGTTATAAATCCCAAGTGCACCCGGATAAGTTGCTGCAAGAATATAAGTAGGATAATTTTTTTTATCAAATATTTTTAAGAAACCGTTATAGCCATCTTCCTCACCAAAGCCGCCTTCAATTATCCATCGGGGATTAACCGGCATACCATATTTATTCATTGCATCAAGAAAACCATCTTTACGTTCTTTGCCGATATTAATATGCTGGAAACCTCCAATATGTGCTAGCTTTTTATGTCCTTTTTTAATAGCATAGACTGTTGCAGCAAACGCACCGCCTTTATCATCAACAGTAACACTTGAAATTCCTTCAATAGCAGGTACTCTGTCTATATAAACAATTGGAACATTTTGATGCATAACTCTTTCAAAAATTGCCAGGTCTTGTGCATCCTGTGTAACGGAAACCAATAATCCATCTACACGCATAGAAAGCAAAGAAAGAATATGTTTCTTTTCTCTTTGCTGCTGTTCCTGCGAAACAGTAAGAACTGTTTCATAATTATTTTCAAAAGCAACGTCATAAATGGATTCTATTATGGAAGCAAAAAATAAATGAGCAATTTTTGGAATTACCAGCCCAATAGTGTTGGAATTCCTTGAAGATAAATTCCTTGCCATTAAATTCGGCATATACCCGAGTTTCTCAGCCAACTCTTTTACCTTTGCTTTAGTTGCCGGAGAAATATCCGGATGGTCTCTTAATGCCTTAGAAACGGTAACCTTAGAAACTTTAAGTTTCTTTGCAAGGTCATCCAACTTGATGGGACGCTTTCTGTACATCATTGTTGTGTGCTTTATATTAGATTCTTAAACAGCTACCTCTCAACTCTCCCTGAACCGCTGCCCTTGGCAAGCTTTTGAACTTCATCAACAGAAACAAGGTTAAAGTCACCGGGTATGGTCTGCTTTAAACAAGAAGCAGCAACAGCAAATTCTAAGGCTTCTTTAGAATTATCTTTATTTAATAAACCGTAAATTAAACCACTTGCAAAAGAGTCGCCGCCGCCAACTCTATCGACAATCTGAATGTCATAAATTCTTGAACGATAAGGTTCTTTACAATCATTATCATCATGAAGCAAAGCGCTCCAGCCGTTTCTTGAAGCGGAATAACTTTCTCTCAAAGTTATTGCAACGGTTTTAAAATTGAATTTTTTCTTTAATTCTTTGGCAAGATTAAAATATCCTTTTTCATCCAATGCGGCACCTTCAACATCTGTGGTGCCGGCTTTGAAGCCTAAACTTTTTTCAGCATCCTCTTCATTAGCTATACATACATCTACGTAATCCATCAATGGAATCATAACTGATTGAGCTTCCTTTGTTGTCCAGAGCTTTGCCCTATAGTTTAAATCGGCACTAATTGTTACGCCAAGTTTTTTTGCAGTCTCACAAGCAGCTTTTAAAGTTTCTTGTGCATCTTTTCCTAACGCTGGTGTTATGCCTGTCCAATGAAACCACTTTGTATCTTTAAATACTTTTTCCCAATCAAGCTCATCTTTTTTTAAAGTAGTAACTGCTGAATTTGCACGATCATAAATAACTTTACTTGCACGCTGACTTGCACCAGTTTCTAAAAAGTAAATCCCAACCCTGTCTCCTCCTCTAACAATATAATCTTCTTTTACTCCGTATTTTCTTAATGAGTTAACTGCAGCTTGTCCTATTTCGTGCTTCGGCAGCTTTGAAATGAAATAAGAATCAAACCCATAGTTAGCAAGAGAAACAGCCACATTAGCCTCACCGCCACCGTAGTTAACATCGAATAAATTTGTTTGAACAAAACGGCTAAATCCTGGAGTGGAAAGCCTTAACATAATTTCACCGAAGGTTACTACTTTCATTATTTACGAATACTCCTTATTCTACTTTTTAATATTTTCAGATTTTAACATTAACCAATGAAATAAATTTCTTCCGGCTTTATAATTTTGGACATCATTAGGCAAATATTTATTACTAAAATATTCATTGTAAAGCCATGGATCGCCAACGGCAAATACAAATCCTTTCCCATAATTAGAACCAGCCATGATTACATTCCCTTTGGATTTTAATATTGGAAATGCTTTACCGGATAATTTAAGTGTGCTGATTTCTTTCAAATATATTTTGTTAACATTTTCAAAAATCGGGTGATCCGGGAAAGTACTAAATTCTCCCATTTCATATTTATTATTTAATACTTTATTCTTACTATCACCATTAAAATGAATCCCGAAATTTTCGGAAAGATTATTTAAATGTTCAAATTCACAATTAGCACTGTCGTTAGCCATCAAAACTAAAATGCCACCTTGATTAACCCATTCTTTAATATTCTTAATTGATGCTGCATCTATGTAATGAGGAGCTTTTGTTTCTGCAGGTGTATCGGGATCAACAATAATATATATATCATAATTTTTTAAATTATCAGAAGTTGGTGCTGTTGTTAACTCACTTAACTCGGCATTCATATTGGTTAAAGTTTTCCCCAACTCTGAAAAACCTGAGTTTGCAGTATCTTCCCAAACATAATGGAATCTTTCTTCCTTACCATCTTTATTTTTCCTGTATTCATTATTGAAATAATAGTCCAGTCCAATAACTGTCTTGATATTTTTCACATTATATATATTTATCTCAAAAACTTTCTTAATACTAGAACCATAGGTTGAAGAATATATTAAAACGCCAAAAACCATGATTATCTTAAACATAGATTTTATGATCATAAAAACTCCTAAATAAAATTCTTTCAGAAATACTTTTATTCAATAGTCACTCAAACTCAAAATAATTTTTTGCGTTGTAGCAACAAATGTTTTGAATAAGATGAGAGACTAATTCTTCATCGTTTGGTATAAGTCCCTTTTCTATATCTTCCCCGATAATATTGCAAAGTATCCTCCTAAAATATTCGTGCCTTGAATATGATAAAAAGCTTCTTGAATCAGTTAACATACCGACAAATCTTGCAAGAAGCCCCATGTACGAAAGTGAGTTAAGTTGTTTTTCAATTCCATCTTTCTGATCAAGAAACCACCAGCCGCTTCCATATTGAAGTTTACCCGGGATTTTTCCATCCTGGAAATTACCAATCATTGTAACAAGGATTTCATTATCACCGGGATTAAGATTATATAGAATTGTCTTTGCTAATTGATTATTTGTATCTAACTCTATTTAAAAATTTAGACAGCGGAATAGCAACTTCAAAATCACCAATTGAATCATACCCTGTATCAGGCCCTAGTAATTTCATCATCCTTGAGTTATTATTTCTCAAAGCTCCTATATGAAATTGCTGTGTCCAATTTTTTTCATGATCCATAATTCCAAATTCATATAGCATTGCTGATTTGAATTTTAAAATTTCATTATGATTTAATTCTTTACTTGATAAAATTTTCTGGAAAATATTTTCAATTTCCTGCGCGGTATATTCTTCAGCATAAATTGTTTCCAATCCATGATCTGATAATCTGCCTCCATTTTCATGGAAAAAATCATGACGTTTTTTTATTGCTTCGATATACTTTTGAAAAGTGTTTATTTCAGTATTTGTAACTTCTTTTAATTTCATAAACCATTTAGTAAATGCAGAAAGGTTTTCAACAGCCATTCCTTTGTCCGGCCTAAAAGCAGGAAGAACTTTTAAATTATATTTGCTATTTCCATTCAGGTTTTTATCCGCTTTAATCTTTTGATGATATTCAAGTGAATCAGTTGGGTCATCTGTGGTGCAAACTACTTCAACATTAAATTGTTTTAATAAACCTTGCGTTGAAAATTCATCTTGCTGTAAAAGTTCATTACAGCGGTTATAAATTTCTTTTGCTGTATCTTTATTTAAAAGTTTATCCTTAATCCCAAAAGGTTTTTGAAGTTCCATGTGAGTCCAATGGTACACAGGGTTTCTTAAGGTATCAGGCGCTACTTTAGACCAGGCAAGAAATTTTTCCCAGTCACTTGCATCACCGGTAATAAATTTTTCATCCACGCCATCAGTGCGCATAGCCCGCCATTTATAGTGATCGCCTTTAAGCCAGGCTTCGGTTATAGTTTCAAATTTTTTATTGGATGCAATTTCTTCAACAGGCAGGTGATTGTGATAATCAATTATAGGAAGGTTTGCTGCATAAGTGTAATATAAATATTCTGCGGTATTATTAGTAAATAAAAAGCTCTTTGATAAAAACTTGCTGTGATTATTATTGAAGGAAGTTTGGTTAGCTTTTACAGTATCATTTAATTCCATCTCTCTCCAAAGTTTATATTTATTAATAGAATAAAATTATTTAGAATTAAAAATAAAAAGATACTCTAAATAAATAAATGATTCTCAGTACAGCTTCGCCACATAGCTCACATTTTTTCAGCGCTTACTTTATCGTTTAAGTAATCGATACATTTAATGGCAGTTAAATTGTGAAAAATTTTATTGTGTGTCAAGCCTTGGCCAGAATTAATAATATAAAATTTATCTCGGGGACAGTTTGGCAACAGTATCATTTGAATTCAAAAAAATATATTGATTTGCAAAGCTGCCTTCTAAATATGTTCATGATTAAGTAAAACCATTTTATCAAAGCTTCAAACTTTACTTTTCCATCTTTTTTTGGGTGATCTAAAAAGATTCTTTAAAATAATATAGTTATAAATAAAAAAAGCATCCGGCACTAACCGGATGCTTAACTATAAGGAGAATCGTAATGAAACAAAAATAAATAATCATCAAACCTTTATCAATAACTTAATCGATTACTTATTTCCTGAGATGCAACTTGCAATTAATATTTTAAAAAGTCAAATAAATTATAGTGTAAAGAATACACCCAATAATTTAATAGTGTTATTGGTAAAATAAATCTTGGCTGGTTATGAGATTATTAATTTTAGGAGGAATCGTAATAAATTCATTTTTAGAAAATGAATGTTCAGACTTATTACGCTGATATTTATATTTCAAAATTAAATCCTTTATTTTTCAACTTATTATAGGTCTGTTTATCAAATTGATATAAGGATGCTGCTCTCTTTAAATTATTTTTATCTTTTTCTTTTAAACTTTTTAAAAGACGCATCTTCATAATTTTTTTTCTGAAATTTCTTTTGTCCAGTTCCTTCCCTAAAATAACTTCATACAGCATTTGCAGCCTTGGCAGCGTGAATTTATTTGGTAAAAGTTCAAATCCTATTGGACGGTATCGTACACGTGTTCTAAGTTTACTTAACGCAACTTCAATTATTTGATTATGGTCAAAAGGCAGTTCAGGTACTTCTGACAGCTTAATCCACTTGACGTCGGTTGTATCGATACCAGTTGTTAATTTGTATTTCTCGGGACTGACTAAGGCAAAATATCCAATTGTTATTACCCGCCAATTTGGAAATCTATACACTCCATCAAAAATAGAAACCTCTTCCATATATAATTTTTTAATACCGGTAGAATCAAATAAAATTCTTTCAGCAGCTTTTTCAACTAGTTCTTTTTTCTTAATAAATCCACCTGGTAAAGCCCATGAATTTTTAAAAGGATTTCTTGCGCGTTTGATTAATAAGACTTCCAATGAAGAATTTTCAAAACCGAAAACTACGCAGTCTATTGAAATATTTTTTAATACTTCTTTTAAAACGTGAGACATATTTAAAAATTATTCATTTTGTTTTTACAAATATACATTTTTTTTCTTAAGACATAGTGTTTTTAAAAAAAGAAAAGTGTATTTTGTACACCGACTTTTGTCTTTATCAATATTATATATTTTTATTTATTTAAAAACAAATTTTCCTTTACGTGTTTAGTAAATTTATCACCTCATTTAGGGACTTAAAGAATGTTATCAGTTGGTTTTGATATTGGAAGCTCGTCAATAAAATGTTCAATTATAGATATTGAAAGCGGAACATCCATTGCTCAAGGGTTCTACCCTTCCGAAGAAATGGAAATCATTTCCAGCAAGCCAGGCTGGGCAGAACAAAACCCGGAAACATGGTGGGAATATTCTAGAATTCTATTTAAGCAGCTTAATCGGAAAAAATAAAATTAGATTCTTCGGCAATAAAATCTATAGGCATTACTTACCAGATGCACGGATTAGTTTTGGTAGATGAAAATCAAAAAGTAATTCGCAACTCAATTATATGGTGCGACAGCCGCGGTGTTGAAATCGGGCAAAAAGCATTTAATGAAATCGGACAAACCTATTGTTTAAATAATCTTTTAAACTCACCTGGAATATTTACTGCAACAAAACTCAAATGGGTTAAAGAACACGAACCGGATGTTTATAATAAAATTCACAAAATAATGCTGCCAGGCGATTTTATTGCTATGAAATTGACCGGCGAAATTAACACAACTTTTTCCGGCTTATCCGAAGCAATTCTTTGGGATTTTAAAACTAATTCAATTTCCGAAAAGGTTTTAAATTATTATGGAATTGATAATAGCTTGCTTGCAGATGCTAAATCAACATTTTCTATTCAAGGGAAAGTTAGTAAAACCGTAGCTGCAGAATTAGGATTGAATAATGATGTAGTTGTTTCATACCGCGCAGGAGACCAGCCAAACAATGCCTTCTCGCTTAATGTTTTAAATCCAGGAGAGGTTGCAGGAACTGCCGGAACATCAGGGGTAATATATGGAGTTATTGATAAAGCTAATCATGATGAATTCTCAAGAGTCAATCCATTTTTGCATGTTAATCATACTGAAAATCAAACTCGCATTGGAGTACTGCTTTGCATAAGCGGAACTGGGATTCAAAATTCATGGATAAGAAAAAATTTCGGTTCTAATTTATCCTATGTTCAAATGAATGAACTCGCTTCACAAATTGAAATCGGTTCTGAAGGATTATCAATAATTCCTTTTGGAAACGGACCTGAAAGAGTTTTCCAAAATAAAAATATAGGCGGGCAAATTTTTAATGTTGATTTTAACCGGCACAATACCGCCCATTTAATACGTGCAGAACAGGAAGGAATTGCTTTCTCTTTTAAATATGGAGTTGATATTCTAAAAGAAATGGGGTTAAATGTTTCTGTTATCCGGGCTGGAAATGCGAACATGTTTTTAAGCCCGGTATTCAGGGAAACATTAGCAAATGTCACTAATTCTAAAATTGAATTATATAATACAGATGGGGCAATAGGCGCTGCCAGAGGTGCTGCTGTAGGTGCCGGATTTTACAAAACTTTTGATGAAGCATTCAAATCATTGACTAAAATAAGTGAAGTCAATCCTAAAAAAGAAGATTTAGATAAGACCATGAATGCTTACAATAAGTGGTTAGATGAATTAAATAAGCAATTATAATTTTAAAACAAAAAATAAATTAGGGAGTTCTTAAAATGGATTATGTATTAGGAGATAAAGAATATTTCAAAGGTATTGAAAAAATAAAATTCGAAGGTAAAGATTCTAAAAATCCTTTAGCTTTCAAATGGTATGATGAGAAGAAAGTTGTCAATGGTAAATCACTTAAAGATTATTTTAGATTTGCTGTAGCTTACTGGCATAGCTTCTGCGGAACAGGAAGCGATCCATTCGGAAGTGCTACCAGGGTTATGCCATGGAACGAAGGCAGCGATGCGATTACAAGAGCTAAAAATAAAATGGATGCTGCATTTGAATTCATTACAAAACTTGGAGTTCCTTTTTATTGCTTTCATGATTTTGATGTAGTGGAAGAAGGCTCTACAATAACTGAATCCGATTCGCGTTTAGAAACAATGATTGAATTCGCGAAAGAAAAACAAAAAGCATCCGGAGTAAAATTACTTTGGGGAACAGCAAATTTATTTTCTCATCCAAGATACATGAATGGTGCCGCTACTAATCCAGACTTTAACGTACTTGCTCACGCAGCTACTCAAATAAAAAGAGCTATTGATGCTACTATCGAGTTAGGCGGTTCAAATTATGTTTTCTGGGGAGGACGTGAAGGTTATATGAGCCTGCTTAATACAAACATGAAGAGAGAAAAAGAACACCTTGCAAAATTTCTCTCGTTAGCACGTGATTATGGAAGAAAGCAAGGATTCAAAGGCACTTTTCTTATAGAACCAAAACCAATGGAACCTTCAAAACATCAATATGATTATGATGTTGAAACAGTAATCGGATTTTTAAGAAACTTTGGATTGGATAAAGATTTTAAATTAAATATCGAAGTCAACCATGCAACTTTAGCCGGGCATACTTTCCAGCATGAGCTTCAATGTGCTGCTGATGCCGGATTACTAGGTAGCATCGATGCTAATAGAGGCGACTATCAAAATGGCTGGGACACAGACCAATTTTCAATTAATCTTTTTGAAATGGTTGAAGCATTACTTGTAATTATTGAAGCCGGCGGATTCACAAACGGCGGAGTAAACTTTGACGCAAAGATAAGGAGAAATTCAACTGACCCTGATGATTTATTTATAGCGCATATAGCAGCTATGGATACTTTTGCCCGTGCTTTAATTGTTGCTGATGATATTTTAAAAAATTCTGACTATACGAAAAGAAGAAAAGAGAGATATTCTTCTTATGATTCAGGCGATGGACAAAAATTTGAAAAAGGTGAACTAAAATTGGAAGACTTATGTTCGATTGCAGTTAAGAATGGAGATACAAAACAAATTAGCGGTAAGCAGGAACTGTTTGAACAAATTCTAACTATGCACGTGTAAAATTGGTGTTGTCTATTTTAATTAATTATTTATAAGTTGCGCAATCTCAATATAAAATATTTTTCATTAGCGAAAGGATCAAAGCAAAATGAATTTCACAATAAAAATTTCCTTCGTTATTTTTTCGCTCCTTTTAATTTCATGTAATAGTAATAATAATCCCGGGGATAAAAAACCTATGAGTTCAATTCAAAAACAAAAGTTCGGTGAAACAAATGATGGAACACCGATAGACATATATACTTTAACTAATAAAAACGGAGCTAAAGTTTCTATTACAAATTATGGAGCAATAGTTCAATCTCTATATGTTCCTGATAAAGATAATAAAATGCTGGATGTAGTTCTTGGATTAGACTCTTTAAAAGATTATATAAAATTAAGCCCGTATTTTGGTGCTATAGTTGGAAGATATGGCAATAGAATTAACAAAGGGAAATTCAAACTAAACGGAAAAGAATATCAGCTTTCTATTAATGATGGCAAAAATACTCTTCACGGCGGAATCAAAGGATTTGATAAAAGGGTTTGGCAAGCTGAAGAAGTTAAAAGTGATTTAGGCCCGGCTTTAAAATTAACATACAAAAGCGCCGATATGGAAGAGGGTTACCCGGGAAACTTAACCTTGACTGTAACTTATACTCTCACCAATGACAATGAACTAAGACTAGATTACAACGCAACCACAGATAAAGAAACTATTTTAAATCCTACTCACCATTCGTATTTTAATTTAAGCGGAGATCCAAACAATACTATATTAAATGAAAAACTAATGATTGATGCTGAAAAATTTACTCCAATAGACGATGGCCTGATTCCAACTGGAAAACTTAAAGATGTTGCCGGAACACCAATGGATTTTAGACAGCCAACTATAATAGGTTCAAGAATAAATGATAATTATGAACAATTAAAATTCGGACATGGATATGATCATAACTGGGTCTTGAATGATTATAACGGCAGTGTTAGAAAAGTAGCTTCTGTTTATGATTCTACCAGCGGAATATTCATGGAAGTATATACAGATCAACCAGGCTTGCAGTTTTATTCAGGCAATTTTTTAAATGGCACAATCACAGGGAAAAAAGGAATTGTTTACAAACAGAGAACCGGCCTTTGTCTTGAGGCTCAGCATTTCCCGGACTCACCGAATGAAAAAGATTTTCCCCCGGTTACTTTAAAACCGGGTGATGTTTATAAGCAAACTACGTATTATAAGTTTTCGACAAAGTAGAAAATATTTTATAGTAAAAAAAATAAATCATATAAATTTATTTTTAGAATAATCAAAAATAATTTTAATATCGAAATTTTGTAAGTCTGAGCCTTTCGAAGACTGACGTTTTTCAAAAGTAACTTCACACTTCGACAAGCTCTGTGTAACAAAAGAAAGTTTACGCTTTTATTTTATCAAATATTAAATACTATAAAACTAATTTGTTTAATTCATTAATTAGAGAGGAATCATGTCAACCTTACAACCTTTAGACTGGATAGTAATTGCCGGTTATTTTGCAATTATACTTGGTTTAGCCTGGTGGGTAATAAAACAACGTCAGGATACTTCAACGGATTACTTTCTTGCCGGACGCCACCTAGGCTGGTTTATTGTAGGAGCTTCAATCTTTGCTTCTAATATCGGTTCTGAGCATCTTGTTGGCTTAGCTGGTTCAGGTGCTACCGATGGTGTTGCTCTTGCCCATTATGAATTACACGCCTGGTGCTTACTTGTGTTAGGCTGGGTAATGGTTCCTTTTTACATGCGTTCAAAAGTTTTTACAATGCCCGAATTCTTGGAAAGAAGGTTTTCCCCTGCCTCTCGAACTTTGCTTTCTGTTATTTCTTTAGTCGCTTATATTCTTACAAAAATTGCCGTTGGCATTTTTGCAGGCGGTATAGTCTTTAGCGTTTTGTTGCCTGATATTTCTTTCATGGGATTAGATAGTTTTTGGATTGGTTCAATTTTAGTAATTGTACTGACCGGGCTTTATACAATATTAGGCGGCATGAGAGCAGTCGCATACACGGAAGCTTTACAAACTTTAATTTTAATCTTTGGTTCTATTCTTGGTCACAGTTTTCGGCCTTCATGCTTTAGGCGGATGGCATGTATTAAAAGAAACAGTTGGCCCGGAAATGCTTAACCTATGGAAACCATTAGTCCCACACGGTGTTCAAGGAACCTGGGCACCTGTAAATGAAGCGGGAAAAATGGCCTGGTACTTTAATGGAAATTATCCCTGGCTGGGAATGTTGTTCTGTGCACCTATTATAGGTTTATGGTACTGGACAACTGATCAATATATAGTTCAGCGTGCTATCAGCGCTGAGAATGAAACTGAAGCTCGAAGAGGATCAATAGCAGCAGGTTTCCTTAAGCTGCTGCCGGTTTTTATTTTTATCATACCTGGTTTGATTTGTTTTGCAATTGCAAAGAACGGGGTTATACCGGAAATTCAACATCAATTATTTGGTGCTAATGGAGAACTGATTAGAGATAATGCGCAAAAAGCATTTCCTTTATTAGTTGCTTACGTCTTGCCGATAGGCGTTCGTGGAATAGTGGTTGCCGGATTATTAGCTGCATTAATGAGTTCTCTTGCCGGAGTTTTTAATGCATCCTCTACTCTCTTCACAATGGATTTTTATTCCAGGCTTAGGCCTAACTCAACAGAGAAGCAATTAGTATGGATTGGCAGAGTTGCTACTGGAGTTATGGTTTTAATAGGATTGTTATGGATACCTGTAATTCAAGGTGGAAAAGGATTGTATGATTATTTACAGGGTGTTCAATCATATCTTGCCCCTCCAATTTTTGTAGTTTTCTTCCTTGGAGTATTTTGGAAAAGATTAAATGCAAAAGGATGTATGTCCGCTTTAATTATTGGATTTTTAATGGGGCTTTTCCGGCTTGCTGTAGATACCCCTGTTAAACTTATGGACGGATTCAGTTACACTCAAGGTTCATTCCTTTGGATAATTAATAATATATTTTTCCAGTATTATAGTTTGCTTATAACTGTTGTATGTATTGTTACAATGATTGTTGTAAGTTTTGCAACAGAAGAACCTTCTTATGAAAAATTAGTCGGTTTAACATTCAGTACTACAACAGAAGAAAATAAGAAAGAAACTAGAAGCAGTTGGTCTAAAGGCGATGTAATTGCATCTGTACTTTTAGTTGTAATCATTATTCTTATTTATAGTTATTTTTCTTGAAAATAAAATATTATAAGTTGATGTAGAGACGCTCCGCTGGAGCGTCTTTTATTATAAATCTTTTTCAAATAAATTCACACCTGTTAAATTAATATTTTATATATATTGAATTATATTATGTCATGTATGGAAAGTATTAATAATTATTTTTTGATAAAAATATTTCAATAACTATCATGTTAAAAAATCTAAAACTAAAAGTATTACAAGCTAATTTAGCTTTGGTAAAATATGAACTGGTAACATTAACCTGGGGAAATGTCAGCGGTATAGATCGAAAGAAAAATTTAGTGGTGATAAAACCCAGCGGAGTTGATTATGATTCGATGAATATTGACGATATGGTTGTAGTTGATTTAAACGGGAAAGTCGTTGAAGGGAAAAAACGCCCTTCATCCGATACTCCAACACATATTGAATTATACAAAACCTTTCCTTCTATCGGCGGCATCACTCACAGCCACAGTCCTTATGCTACTATATTTGCACAGGCTTGCAGAGAGATTCCTTGTTTCGGAACAACTCACGCAGATCATTTTAACGGGCCTGTACCGGTAACAAAATTTTTAAGCGAAAAAGATGTAAACTCAAACTATGAATTAAATACTGGCAAAATAATAATCGAACGATTTAAAGATTTGGATCCGGCTGCAATACCGGGTGTACTTGTTGCCGGACATGCACCTTTTACATGGGGTAAAGATCCAATGGATTCCGTTAAAAATAATCTTGTTCTTGAAAGAATCGCAAACATGGCAATTTATAGTATGCAGCTTAATCCAAATTTAAAAAGCTTGCCTGATTATATTCTAAAGAAACATTATTTGCGTAAGCATGGGCCCAATGCTTATTATGGTCAAAAAAAATAAAAGTTAACTTATTGTTATTTAATTAATTATGAGAGAAATGTTTAACGCTTATCATTTAAATATTTTTTTCTTTATTTTTACAATTATTAATTAGTGTGAGAAATTAAAATGAAAGATTTGAAAGAATTCGAAGCCTGGTTTATTACAGGCAGTCAACATTTATATGGGGAAGAAACATTAAAACAAGTTGAAGAGCATTCAAAAGTAATTGTTAAAAGCTTTTCTGCTTCAAAAAAAATTCCGGTCAAAATTAAATTTAAGCCTGTTCTCACAACACCTGAATCAATTTATAATATTTGCCTCGAAGCTAACAATTCAAAAAATTGCATCGGCTTAATAATGTGGATGCATACCTTCTCCCCTGCTAAAATGTGGATAGCAGGATTGAAGGTTCTTCAAAAACCATTTGTCCACTTACATACTCAATTTAATCTTGATTTACCATGGGATTCAATTGACATGGATTTTATGAACTTGAATCAATCTGCCCACGGTGATAGAGAGTTCGGATACATTTGCACAAGGATGAATAAATCAAGGAAAGTAGTTGTCGGACATTGGAATGATGAATCTGTTCAGGAAAAAATATCTATCTGGGCACGGGCAGCTTCTGCTGTTTTAGATTCAAAAGGAGCAAAGATAGCACGTTTTGGAGATAATATGAGAAACGTAGCTGTAACCGAAGGCGATAAAGTTGAAGCTGCAAATTCGTCTTGGATATTCGGTTAACGGTTATGGAGTAGGCGACCTAGTTGCTTATGTAAATAAAGTATCAGACAAAGCAATCAATGAGCTAATATCAGAATACGAGAAGAAATATGATATAGCTGAGGTTCTTAAGAAAGGAAACAAAAAACATCAATCATTAAAAGATGCTGCAAAGATTGAGCTTGGAATAAAAGCATTTCTTGAAGAAGGCGGATTTAAAGGATTCACAACTACATTCGAAGATCTCCATGGACTAACCCAGCTTCCGGGTTTATCAGTTCAAAGATTAATGGCACAAGGTTACGGTTTTGGAGCTGAAGGCGATTGGAAAGCTGCTGCAATGGTACGGGCAATCAAAATTATGTCGTTAGGACTTGCAGGGGGTTCATCTTTTATGGAAGATTATACTTATCATCTCAATCCTTCTTCTCAAAAAGTCTTAGGTGCACACATGCTGGAGATTTGTGAATCAATTGCTTCTGAAAAACCATTTATTGAAATCAAACCATTATCGATTGGAGGGAAAGCAGATCCGCCAAGATTAATTTTTAATACTTCTCCAGGACCTGCCGTAAATGCTTCTGTAGTAGATATGGGCAATCGATTCAGGATGATTGTTAACGAAGTTGAAGTGGTAAATCCTGATAAACCACTTCCCAAATTGCCGGTTGCGAGAGCACTATGGATTCCAAAACCAAATCTTGAAATTGCGGCTTCAGCATGGATATTAGCCGGCGGTTCGCATCATACAGCTTTCAGTAAAGCAATTACAAAAGAATATCTTGAAGATTTTGCTGAGATACTTGGCGTTGAATTCGTTTTAATAAATGAATCAACTAATCTTTTTGAATTTAAGAAAGAGTTAAAATGGAATGATGCATATTATTCCTTGAAAGGTTTTAATTGAAACAAGCTGCTCTTACCGGGATAGGCAAAATTGAAATTATTGAAAGCCAAAAACCGGTTTTAAGAAACGACAATGACGTTCTTCTGAAAATTCATACAGTTGGAATTTGCGGCTCAGATATGCATTACTATAAAGAAGGAAAAATAGGAGAACAAATCATTAAGTTTCCTTTTACAGTTGGCCATGAATGTTCAGCAACTGTAGAAGAAGTTGGTTCAAAAGTAAAACGAGTTAAAGTTGGTGATTTGGTTGCAATTGAACCTAACATTGCTTGCCATCATTGTGAGCAATGTGAGCGAGATAGAGAAAATACATGCTTGAATCAAAAATTTTTAGGAGCACCAGGACAATTAAACGGCGGCTTAGCAGAATATGTTATTATGCCTGAGTCAAATTGTTTTCCAGTTCCAGGAAACATAAATGGTGAAATGGCTGCTTTAATCGAACCACTTTCAATCGGTTATTACTCGGCAACTTTTGTTCAAAAGTTAAAACATGTTGATTCAATAGCCATTCTCGGATCTGGCCCCATAGGCCTAGCTGTTTTACATGCATTAAAAAGTATGAGATATAGGAATATATTTGCTACAGATAAATTAGATTACCGCTTAATAGCAGCGAAAGCAGCTGGTGCTGATTTCACGGGCAATCCAAATAAAGAAGATATAGTATCAATATTTAAATATGAAAACCCGGAACTGTTTGATGCAGTAATTGAATGCTGTGGCAAACAGGAAGCAATTGATCAGGCAGTTCAATTATTGAAGCCGGGGGGATTACTCCTCATTGTTGGCATACCGGAAGTTGAAAGAATTTCATTTGATATAAGCTTATCGAGAAGAAAAGAAATTACTATTCAAAATGTAAGAAGACAAAATAACGGTGTACAGCCTTCAATTGATTTAACTGCATCCGGGAAATGGTCGCCGGAGTCAATGATTACACACAGATTTCCAATTGAAAAAGCTGATGAAGCTTTTAAAATCGTTAATGATTATAAAGATGGTGTTATAAAGGCAATGATTTATTTTCAATAAAAATTTTTGTAAAGAATTATTTAGAGTTATTAAATGCCAATCACAATTAAAGAAGTAATAGCAAAAGATATAAGATTTCCAACCAGTAAAACTTTAGATGGTTCGGATGCAATGAATCCTGACCCGGATTATTCAGCAGCTTATGTAATTTTAAAAACTGATCATCCCGATGGAATTGAAGGGCACGGACTAACATTTACAATTGGAAGAGGAAATGAAATCTGTGTTCAAGCGATTAAGTCAATGTCGTTTTTAGTAATTGGAAAAACCTTAGAATCTTTCACAATTAATATGGGAAAATTCTGGAAGATGATGATGAGCGACAGCCAACTTAGATGGCTTGGCCCGGAAAAAGGAGTTATTCATCTTGCCGCCGGAGCGCTTATAAACGCTGTGTGGGACTTATACGCAAAAGTTGAAAAGAAACCATTGTGGAAATTGGTTGCCGATATGTCTCCCGAAGAATTTGTTTCATGTGTCGACTTTACATACATCACTGATGCCATTACGAAAGATGAAGCTTTGGTGATTTTAAAAAAGAATGAAAGTTCTAAGCAAGAAAGAATAAATTACCTTCTTGAAAACGGCTATCCTGCTTATACAACTTCTGCCGGATGGCTCGGCTACTCTGATGAGAAAATTAGAAGGCTTTGCCGTGAAGCAAAAAGTGACGGCTGGAAATATTTAAAGATGAAAGTCGGCTCAAACCTGGAAGATGATAAAAGAAGAGCATCAATAATAAGAGAAGAGATTGGTTACGATATGAAGCTTATGATGGATGCAAATCAAAAATGGGATGTTGATGAATCAATCGAAAATGTAAAAGGCCTTGCAGAATATAAACCATGGTGGATTGAAGAACCAACAAGTCCCGATGATATTCTTGGCCATAAAAAAATTGCTGAAGCAGTTGCTCCGATTAAAGTTGCCACGGGCGAACATTGTCAGAATAGAGTGATATTCAAACAGTTAATTACTTCCGGTGCAATTGATATTTGCCAAATTGATAGCTGCCGTCTCGGTGGTGTTAATGAAGTACTTGCTGTTTTATTGATGGCAGAAAAATATAAAATTCCGGTTTGTCCACATGCCGGAGGTGTTGGCCTTTGCGAATATGTTCAACATCTTTCTTTGATAGATTATATCTGTATCTCAGCTTCGATAGATGGCAGAGTAATAGAATATGTAGATCATCTTCATGAACATTTTTTAGATCCGGTTGTTATAAAAAATAGTGCTTACATGCCTCCATCTAGACCTGGATACAGTATCGAAATGAAGCAGGAAAGCTTAAAAGATTATTCTTTCCCGGATGGGAAAATTTGGAAAGATCAATAGTGTCGATTCAAATATGTTGTACCATTTTATAAACCCAATTTCTTTAAAAGAAATTGGGTTTATGGACAAGTCATTATCTGATATTTTAAAATTGACATGAAATGAAGTAAATCAATTAATATAAGAAGAATAAATACTCATGGAACCTTTTTCATTAAAAAACAAAACAGCAATCGTAACCGGCGGCGGAAGCGGTATTGGCGAAGCAATATCAAAAAAGTTCGCTGCCAGTGGTGCTTTCGTGCACATACTTGATTTCAATAAAGAAAGCGGAAAAGCGGTTATAAATGAAATTAGAAAAGAAAATCATTCTGCCGAATTTCATTTCTGCGATGTATCAAATCAAAAAGAAGTTATTGAAATTATAAATAGAATCGAAGCAAAAACACCAATAAATATTTTAGTAAACAATGCTGGAATCGCTCATGTCGGCAACGTTGAGAAAACTTCCGAAGCAGATATAGATAGGCTTTATCAAATAAACATCAAAGGTGTTTACAATTGCTTATATGCTGTTATTCCTCACATGAAAAAAAATAAAAGCGGTTGTATCTTAAATATGGCATCAATTGCTTCAGTCGTAGGGATATCTGATCGCTTTGCTTATTCAATGACTAAAGGCGCTGTGCTAACTATGACTTATTCTATTGCTAAAGATTACATTGATTATGGAATCAGATGCAACTCAATTTCGCCGGCAAGAATTCATACCCCTTTCGTTGACGGATTCATATCAAAAAATTATCCAGGTAAAGAAAAAGAAATGTATAACAACTTATCAAAGACACAGCCTATTGGAAGAATGGGTGAACCGTTTGAAGTAGCAGACCTTGCCCTATTTCTTTGTTCGGATAATTCAAGTTTTATTACGGGAACCAACTTCCCTATCGATGGGGGTTTTATAAAATTAAATTCGTAAAGGAGTAAAATGAAATTAATTCGTTTTGGAGAAAGTCATAAAGAAAAACCCGGAATAATTTTACAAGATGGCTCAAGAAGAGATGTAAGTGAATTTGTTAATGATTATGATGAATCTTTTTTTGAAAATGAAGGGATAGAAAAACTTCAAAAAATTGTAGAAGAAAAAAGCTCAAGTCTGCCTTTGATAAAAAATGAAATAAGGCTTGGTCCACCTATTTACAAACCATCAAAAATAATTTGTGTTGGATTAAATTACGCCAGTCATGCAAAAGAAAGCGGGATGCAAGTTCCATCAGAACCGGTTTTATTTTTCAAAGCGCCTTCTGCTATTACAGGACCAAACGATAATATCATAATACCAAAGAACAGTGTTAAAACAGATTGGGAAGTTGAACTTGCAATTGTTATCGGGAAAAGAGGAACATACATAGATGAAGAAAATGCTTTTGATCATATAGCTGGCTATGTGCTTCATAATGATGTCAGTGAAAGAGAATTTCAACTTGAAAGAAGCGGACAATGGGTAAAAGGAAAAAGTGCTGACACATTTGCTCCTATCGGGCCTTTCATCGCTACTAAAGATGAAATAAAAGATCCGGGTAATCTTGATTTCTGGCTTAAGCTAAATGGGGAAACTATGCAGTCATCAAACACATCTGATTTAGTTTTTGGAATAAAAAAACTTGTGAGCTATATAAGTCAATTTATGACTTTAGTTGGTGGAGATATTATTTCAACAGGAACCCCATTTGGTGTTGGTTTAGGTTTAAAGCCGCAAAAGTATTTGAAGCATGGAGATGTAATTGAGCTTGGAGTTGAAGGACTTGGAACTGCAAAGCAGAATGTAAAATCATGGGAAGCAATTACGCGAACAAAAAAATAAAATGAATTTTACAATTGAATAACAATGAATGGCTATTGAATGACTACCGAATGACTGAATGACCATAAATGACAGAATAAAGTTGAATGAACTATTGAAAAGTAAGTTATCTATAAAATTTAAATGAGCAATTTTAAAATAATAGATTCACATCAACATTTTTGGATTTATAGTACGGTAAGAGATGCATGGATTGATGAAAGTATGAAAATTCTTCAAAGAGATTTTCTTCCCGAACATCTCTCCCCCATTCTTAATGAGTTGTCAATTACAGGAACAATTGCTGTTCAAGCGGATCAATCAGAGGTTGAAACTAATTTTCTTCTAAATTTTGCTGAGAAAAATAAATGGGTTTTAGGTGTTGTAGGGTGGGTTGATTTTCAATCTAGAAATATTGAAGAAAGGCTTGAACATTTTTCAACATTTAAAAAGTTAAAAGGTTTTCGTCATATTGTTCAGGCAGAACCAGATGAAAATTTTTTGTTGAATGAGAAATTTCAAAATGGAATCAGCCTATTAAAAAAATATAATTTTACTTATGATATTTTAATTTATCCAAACCAGCTTCCGGCTGCAGTTAAATTTGTTCAGAAATAATCCGGGACAAAAATTTATTTTGGATCATATTGCTAAACCTTATATCAAAAGAAAAGAAATTGAATCCATGGGCAGCACAAATAAAAGAGCTTGCTAAATATCCAAACGTGTATTGCAAATTGTCAGGAATTATTACAGAGGCTGATCATCAAAATTGGAAAACCGAAGATATATTTCCATACCTGGATATAGTGTTTGATGCATTTGGTCCAAACAGATTAACATTCGGTTCAGATTGGCCGGTATGTCTTCTTGCAGGGACTTACAATCAAGTTGTGAATATGATGGATGAATATCTAAAAAA
Organism: uncultured Bacteroidota bacterium; assembly: GCA_963775245.1. Classification (GTDB taxonomy): domain Bacteria; phylum Bacteroidota; class Ignavibacteria; order Ignavibacteriales; family Ignavibacteriaceae; genus CAVSWT01. The sequence continues at coordinate 212,462 of CAVZID010000035.1, read as the reverse complement.
TGAATCGGAAGAAGTTAAAGAAAATATATTTTATAAAAACGTTCTATCATTTTATTCATTAAATATAAATTAGATTAAAATAAAAATAAGGTTCTATACATGGATTTAGGTATTAAAAATAAAGTAATGATTGTAACCGGAGGCTCTAAAGGAATTGGAGAAGGAATCACAAGGTTTATTGCAGAAGAAGAAGCTATCCCGGTTATTGCCACACGCGATAAAAAAACCGGAGAAGAATTGACGCAAGAATTAAAAAGTGTAGGAAAGGAATCACATTTTATTCAGGCTCAATTAAGCTCTATTGAACAATGTAAACATGTAGTTGATGAAACACTTTTAAAATACGGAAGGATAGATGCTTTAATAAATAATGCCGGAGCAAATGATGCAATTGGCTTAGAGAAAGGAAATCCCGAAAAATTCTTAGCTTCTTTAAATAATAATTTATATCATTATTATTATCTGGCTCACTTCGCTCTTGATGCATTAAAAAATACTCATGGCTGTATTTTAAATGTAAGTTCTAAAACGGCTTTTACAGGACAGGGAAATACTTCCGGTTATGCTGCTTCAAAAGGTGCGCAGGTTGCACTTACCAGAGAATGGGCTGTAGAGCTGTTGCCTTACGGCATACGTGTTAATGCTGTCATCCCCGCTGAAGTAATGACACCGCTTTATGAAAAATGGCTAAACACTTTAGATAACCCCGAACAAAAATTAAAAGATATTACTAAAAATATTCCCCTGGGAAATAGAATGACGACCAAAGAAGAAATTGCTTCGATGGTTGCATACCTAGTTTCGAAACAAGCTTCCCATATAACCGGACAAATAATTTTTGTTGATGGTGGATATGTACATCTTGATAGAAATTTAGCTGGAATTTCTGATGCTGATAATTAAGTAATATTATTTTCATCAAGAAATCGATTTGATAAATCTCATAATTAAAATATGAAAGTTGGCCTTTTTATTCCTTGTTACGTTAATCAATTTTATCCTCAAGTAGGCATTGCAACATTAGAAATATTAGAACGACTTAATGTTGAAGTTGTCTATCCGTTAAATCAAACCTGCTGCGGACAGCCAATGGCAAATTCCGGTTTTGAAAATAAATCAATCCAAACTTATAAACTTTTTGTAGAAAATTTTCATTCATTCGATTACATTGTAGCACCTTCAGGAAGCTGTGTTCATCATGTTAAGCATCATTATAATATAATAGAACAAACAGATGAAGTTAGGCATGTTAGGGATAATACTTATGAGCTATGTGAATTTTTAGTAAAGATTTTGAAAGTCGAAAATTTGAATGCGTCATTCCCCTTCCGCGTTGGACTTCATCAAAGCTGTCATGGATTAAGAGGATTAAATCTCGGCAAGCCTTCAGAAATAATGGACGAAGATTTTTCTATTACAAAAACACTATTAAGTAAAGTAAAAGGGATTGAATTAGTGCAGTTAGATAGAGAAGATGAATGCTGTGGTTTTGGCGGCACATTTGCCGTTGCTGAAGAAGCAGTTTCAATTAAAATGGGAGTTGATAGAATTCAAGATCATATCAATCATGATGCACAAGTTTTAACAGCTACAGATATGTCATGCCTCATGCATCTTGATGGAATAATTAAAAGAAGAAATTTGGATATAAAAGTTATGCACATTGCAGAGATATTAAATCTAGCAGAAAAGCAACAATGAACAATCATTCTTTATCAGCCGAAATATTTAACTTAGATGAACCAAGAGTAGATTGGCATGATCAATCGCTATGGTTTGTTCGCCATAAAAGAGACCTTGCTGCTGAAAAAGTTAAAGGCTGGGAAGAACTGCGCTCACTTGCCTCCGAAATAAAATCTCATACTCTTTCAAAGATTGACGAATACTTAATTCAGTTTGAAGAACAAGCTAAAAAAAATAACATAAAGGTCCATTGGGCTGATAATGCTAATGAACATAATAAAATTGTTTTAGAAATTCTTCAGTCACACAATGCAAAGAAGCTTGTTAAAAGTAAATCGATGCTTACTGAAGAATGCAGGCTTAAATCATTTCCTTGAAGAAAATGAAATTGAAGTTATTGATACGGATTTAGGTGAAAGAATTGTTCAGCTTTCTAAGGAGCCGCCAAGCCATATTGTTATGCCGGCTATTCATAAGAAACGGGAAGAAATTGATACTCTTTTTCATAAAGAGCTAAATACAAATTTATCCGGCGGTGATGCAAATTTATTTAACAAGAGAAGCAAGAAAACATTTACGGCAAAAATTTCTTAATGCAGATGCTGCTTTAACCGGCGTCAATTTCGGAATTGCGGAGACGGGTGGATTTGTTGTCTGTACTAATGAAGGCAATGCTGATATGGGAGCTCATTCTACAAAGCTTCATATTGCTAGCATGGGGTTTGAAAAACTAATTCCAAAACAAGAGCATCTTGGGAATTTTTTTAGGCTGCTTGCCCGCAGTGCTACAGGACAACCGATCACATCTTATACCTCGTATTTCAAATCACCAAGGCCCGGTTGTGAAATGCATTTGATTATTGTTGACAATGGGCGCTCAGCTCAATTAGGAAGAAATGATTTTCGAAATTCTCTTAAAATGTATTCGTTGCGGCGCATGTATGAATACTTGCCCTGTATATAGAAGAAGCGGCGGGCATAGTTACGGCTCAACAATTCCTGGCCCGATCGGCTCTATTTTATCTCCAGGCTTTGATATTCAAAAACATAGCTCTCTTCCCTTTGCTTCTACTTTGTGCGGCTCATGTGCAGAAGTTTGCCCTGTTAAAATTGATATTCATGAACAGCTTTATAAATGGCGGCAAGTAATTACCGGAAAAGACATCCGTAAGCTTCTTAAAAAAAATTGTTATGTTCAAAGCCGGGTTTGTTTTTTCACATCCGGCATTATATAGGTTTTCAAGCAAGCTATTATCAATTTTTATGAAAGTTACACCATCATTTTTACTTAATTCAAAATTAAATAATTGGACAAGAAACCGTGATTTACCAGTTGCGCCAAAATATAGTTTTACAGAATGGTATAAGAAAAATAGAATTTAAATGAGTCGCGAAGATATTTTAAATAGAATTAAAAAGAAGTAAACCAGATTAACGGCACCGCTGCCGGAAATTGAGTTAAATAAATTTAAAGTTGATACTGACAAGCTTAAGTGACTTTATCTCTAATGTTGAATCAACCGGAGGAAAAGCTATTCAAGTAAAAAATAAAGATGAAATTATTTCAAACATCAAAAAACTTTTCCCGGATGCAAAAGAAATAATTTCTGATTGTTGAAGGAATTGATTTATCAACAATTGATTAAATAAAATTTCATCAGCAAAAGAATTGGACAAACTTGATATTGCAATTCTCCAAGGACAATTTGGAGTAGCTGAAAATGGAGCAGTTTGGCTAAGTGATAAAAATTTTGCACTTCGCTCAATTCCATTTATTTGTGCTAATTTAATAATTAGTTCTTAGATAAAAATAAAATTTTTGAAAACATGCATGAAGCAATGTTGGAGATTGAAAATTTTAATGAAGGCTATGGAGTTTTTATTTCCGGGCCATCAAAAACAGCTGACATTGAACAATCGCTTGTCATAGGTGCGCAAGGGCCTTTGAGCTTAACAGTTTTTTTGATTTGAAGTATAAAAAATTTAATTATCGAAAAACATTTAACCACGAATTTCACAAATTATTTTAAAATTAAATTCGTGACAATTAGTGAAATTAGTGGCTATTTTGCTTTTAAGAATTTTAGTTAATTCTATACTTAATTATTTCTTGACTAAAACTTAACACTAAATCCTAAAGTTGGAACAATCGGGAACATATAATTTGGGGTTCTCCCAAGCTTTAAATCATCTGTTACAAAATAATCATACGCAATTACATTCTTCCGGTTATACACATTAATTACATCTAGATAAAAAGTCCAATCGAGTCCCCAGTAACCGGCTAAAGCATTTAATCTTAAATCCAGCCTGTTATAAGGTGGTTTTCTCCCGTTATATTTATTTCTCCCATAATCAATATCGTAAATAACTTCTTCAGTGCCGTTCCCGGTTGTCCTTGTGGCAACCTCTGGAGTTTCCGGAATACCATCAAGGTTTTCGTCTTTCAAAATTATACGCGGTTTAATTCCAACGGGTTCGCTGATTGGGAAACCGGAACCATACTGCCATCTCAGCCCCATATTTAACCAACTATTAAATCTATAGTTTAACACAATGTTAATTGTACTTCGCTGATCAAATCTAAACGGATATTCTAATCCTTTCTCAAATGTATTTGCAAAAGCAAGTGAGTATGAAATCCAGCCTGAAAGCTTTTCGTCATTCATTAAATTTTTCTTTGATAAAAATAATTCTAAACCGTAAGCTTCGCCTGTTGCACCATTGATTGGAATTTGAGTAAGCGAATCTCCCTTTAACGTTATAGGAGTTGTCCACGCATTCGGAAATTTTGGATTTTTACCAGGGACAGGCTCCGTATAATAATTTGAACCAATCACACTTTTTTGAGTTATCAGATTTGCAAAGTTTTTATAGTAGCCTTCAAGTCTAATGCTCCACTCATTATTCAGCCATCTTTCAATTCCAAACACATAATGAATTGCTCTTTCTGCATCAAGATTACGAGTATATTTTTTACTAAGATCATAAAGAATATTTTGATCAATTAATTTTTCATAACCAGGTGATTGATAATACAATCCCCATACAGCACGGATAGTTGTTAAATCATTAAGAGCATAAGAAAGGGATATTCTAGGTGCCGCATAAGCCTTGTCCAAAATATTATAGTAATCAAACCTCATCCCCGGCTGAAAATAAATTTTGTCAAACAGTTTGAAATTATTTTGGAAATAAGCTCTATATCTATTATAATTTTTGATATCAATAAGATTGCTGAGAACAGCTCTAAACTGCGGGTTTGCAGCTATTATAGCTTTTAATTCAGGGTCTAATTTGAAATTAAAATTAATTGCTGTTTTCATAAAATCCATTCCCGCCCCGGCTTCAAAAACATTATCTCCCCATAAATAGGTAAACTTATCATCAACCGCATATTTACGAAAATTGAAATCAGCGCTTATATTAAAATTTAAAAGATATGAAGAAAGAGTATCGGGAATTATATTTTTAAATTCATCTCTATTCAAAGAAGGGTCAAGAACTCTGGAATTTAAATTTGTGTTGCCCTGGTTTCTATACCATGATATGACCAATTTATTAAGTAGTTTTGTATTAGGGGCATAATGCCATGCAAGCCCTACAACATCATTTTTTGTAAGATTGTAAACACCAAGGCTGTCGGCTGTTTTTCTTTGGGCCGGACTTACTACATCAACTCCATCTCTGGAAAAAATTCCTGTCATTAAAATTTTGCTGCCGTTGAAAGGGCCAAATACCAACTTACTTTGGAAATCATAGAAATGCGGGAAGCTTACATTCTGATCAACTAAACCATTGTTTTTTACAAACGGTTCTATGATTAAATCATAATAAGTTCTCCTGGAATTTATTAGCCAACTCCCGTTAATATTAAAAGGATTCTTTCCTTCAAGTACAACGTTCGCATCTATAATGGATGCATTTACACTTCCAACTAAATTTTTTTTATTATTGCCTTCTCTATTTGTTACATCAAGAACCGCAGAAAGCCGGTCGCCATATTTAGCCGGGAATCCGCCGGTAATTAAATTCACATCTGAAACAGCATCAGGATTAAACATACTTATAACACCGTATAATCTGTACGGATTAAAAATTTCAATATCGTCCATTACAATTAAATTTTGATCAGGCCCGCTGCCGCGAACGATAAGCTGGGAAGAAAAATCATTTGGGGCAAGTACACCTGGCAAAGATTGGAGAGTTCGCAGCACATCTTCACCAGCACCCGGCAATACTTTTGCACTCCGGGGATTTAAATCTATCAAGCTCGTACGTGTATCACTTTGTTCCTGGTGTTTGAACCCGGTTACTTTTACTTCATCTACTTCGATAGCTTTTTGATTAAGTTCAACATTCAATTCCACTGTTTTGCCATCATAGATTGTGATATCAAACGTTTTGGTTTCATAACCAACAGAGCTGAATCTAATTTGATATTTGCCGATTGGAATATTGTTTAAAGTATAATATCCCTTTTCATCTGTAATAGTTCCTGTTGTAGTTCCCATTAAAAAAATATTAACAGATGGAATCGGTGAAGAGTCTTCGGTTACTTTCCCTATTAATTTACCCGTTTGTGTAAAAGATAAATTTGCAATAAAAATAATTAAAACTATAAAATATTTCATGAAAATAATTCAATTTCAATCTTCAAAATAGTTAAATAAAGTAAAACATTTTTCTTATAAATCCACTGCAAAAATTATTCATATTCTGTAGCGCAGACATTCCTGTCTGTGCATTATAATTTATTTGAGAATGAGTATTTTATTAAGTCACAGACAAGAATGTCTGTGTTACATTATACAGGACAATGTCTATGCACATCATAGACAATAATGCCCGTGTTACTTTTTGCTTTAAATATATTCCTCATTTAAATAAGTATGCGGCCAATCTTCCCAATTTTTTACCAACCCAGCTTTTACAGGATTATAAATTACATATTTTAATATTCTTAAAAATTCATCTTCATTTCTTACGACATGATCATAACTTTCTGATTGCCATAGCGAACCAGTTTTGTTTAATATTTTGTTTATTCCATTTGCAGAATATCCTTTGATTAATTTCATCAATTTATCCAGCTCTCCATTTTCCTCATCTAACGTTAAAACTACATGAACGTGATTAGGCATAATACAGAAACAGATTAATGAACATTTCTTTTTATCAAAATAGAATAAGGAATTTTTAATGATTTCGGCAATATTATTTTTATCCAAAAATTTAGGGCCATAACATGATGAATTCAATATCTTATCATACTCAGCAAAGAATTTTATTTGAGATTCATAATAATCTTCTCTATTTCTGATTTTATTATTTTTTTGAATGTTACTTTTTATTACATTTATTTTATCTGTAGGTATGCTTCCTTTTAATCTATATGTTATAAAATAAGTACTACCAGAAATATAAATATGTGGTAAATTCCTTTTGTGAAAGTGTACTTCCTTAATCATTAATTCTCTTGTAGCACAGACAAGAATGTCTGTGTTACACCACTAAAAACTTCACAACTCACTTTGGTAATTATCAGTTCAGATATATTGAAAAGAAGTTTGAATACAATCCTAAAGTAAATTCACTAAACTCACTGTTTGCTGTTCCCGGTTTTACATTAAACCGGTATCGTGTATAAATGGTAAACGTGTTTAATATTTTTAACCATCCGATTGAAAGTTCAGGGCTTATTCCGTTAAAGCCTTTAAAATTAGTAAATCCATTCACGCCAGGTGAAATGTATTCAATTCCTTTGATTGGAATTATATGCTTGTATCCAATTCTAAAATAATTTTTCACCGGAGAATTGAATATATGCGAATACTCAGCTGAAAAATATCCCATAGGATAATTGTAACCACTGGAACGAATTGATAGAAGAGGAATTTCTTTTGTTAAGCTAAAATAATTTTTATCCCGCCCTATTATAAAAGTCGGTGATGGTACAAGAAATATGGTCCCAGCAAATAAACACAAATAGAGGAAATTAGAACCTTGTCCTTCAATTTTAACTTCTTGAGGCATTTCGAATTCGTACTTATCACTCGTATATTTATTTCCGTTTGAGTCTTCAACAAAGATTATAAAAGGGACAGATTTTTTCTTCACATTTAAATCGCTGATACTAATTTCAATTTTATGATTATCCGTTAACTTTGTTGAGACAGGATATGAAAAAGTATTATCTATTAATACTGTTGATTTAGCCGGAGCACTTGTAAAAAATGAAAGCATAAACTTGTGCGGCACTTCAGGTGTCACGTATGAATCAATCAGGTAAACTTCAATGGAATCTTCTTCATCTTGAGCTTGCAATTTAAATTGAGCAAGAAATAATATAGCTATAAGAACGATAAGTATTTTATTAATTGGCATTTTGAATGAAAGTTGTTCGAAAATATAAAAGTTTGAGAGCTAATTTATAAAAAGTAAAACACTATTCATATTATTAAAGTCATGCAGGAAATTGAAAAATTGATATACCTTTCGTCCCTTAATTATCAATTAAAATTTATTAGAGGTTCAATGGCAGATAAAAGAAAAAATGTTTTAGCAATTTCAGGAAGCACGAGAATTAATTCAAATAATGAAGCAATATTAAAAGCTATTTCAAACATTTATAATGACCAAATAGAGGTACATATTTATGATGGAATTGCAAAGCTTCCTCATTTTAATCCGGATTTAGAAGACGACAAAGTAGAACAAAGTGTAATTGATTTTCGTAAACAAATTGAAGAATCAGATGGAGCAATAATTTGTACACCCGAATATGTATTCAGTATTCCCGGCTCATTAAAAAATGCGATTGAATGGACTGTATCAACAGTTGTATTTTCTGAAAAGCCTTTAGCGTTAATCACTGCTTCTACCTCCGGAGAAAAAGCTCATGAAGAATTGTATCTTATAATGAAAACATTATCTATGAAAGTAAACGATGACACGCGAGTATTAATTAGTGGCCCTAAAAAGAAAATAGATAGAAGCGGTAAAATTATTGATGAAAAAACATTTGCTGAAATTAAAAAAGCTATTGACTCATTTATAAACTTGATGAATGAAAGTTAAAGATATTTTAATTGTCTTTGAAGAAATAATTTTTATAAATTTGTGTGTCACTAACAACAACCAAGAATAAAAGGTAAACGATATGAAAAAGATTTATTCTTTATTAATAATCTTTTCCGTCTTCAGTATTGTATCTGCTCAAACTTTTACTTTAAAAAGTAACGATATCGGAGGACAAGCAACAAACAAACAATTCTTTAGCGGATTTGGATGCCACGGAGAAAATGTTTCCCCTCAATTGTCTTGGGAGAATGCACCTGAAGGGACAAAATATTTTGCTGTAACAATGTATGATCCGGATGCACCTACCGGAAGTGGATGGTGGCACTGGGTCATTTTTAATATTCCAGCAAAAGTTAGCGAGTTAAAATCCAACGCTGGCGATATTTCAAAAAACATTGCACCTAAAGGAAGTATTCAAAGCATGACTGATTTTGGTAAACAAGGTTATGGAGGGCCTTGTCCACCTCCAGGTGCACCGCATGAATATTTGATTACTGTTTATGCTTTGAAGGATAAAATAGCTCTTGATAAAACTGCTAATCCAGCAATGGTTGGTTTTTATTTGAATCAGAATATGATTGAAAAGGCTTCTATTGTTATGTATGCAAAGCAGTAAAAAAAGCCCTCACCCTAACCCTCTCCCAAAGGGAGAGGGAATTTTTTTATTTTACAGCTTGCTTAATATCTTCAATCAAATCTTCAACGTCTTCTATGCCTACAGAAAATCTAACAAGGCTGTCTGTTAATCCCATTGCTTCTCTATCTGCTTTGGGAACTGTCGCATGTGTCATACTTGCAGGATGGCTAATTAAACTTTCGACTCCGCCAAGGCTTTCACCTAAAGTAAAAATCTTCACATTCTTTAATATTTTTTTTGCAAGCTCAACGTCACCAAGGTCGCAGGAAATCATTCCCCCAAAACCACGCATTTGTTTTTTTGCCAGTTCATGTTGAGGATGCGATTGAAGTCCGGGATAATAAACTTTTTTTCCAAGTTTTGAATCAACTAAATAATTTGCAATCTCAATTGCATTCTTATTATGCCTTTCCATTCTTACTGCTAAAGTTTTTGTTGAACGAAGGATTAACCAGCAATCGAATGGCGAAGGAACTCCCCCGGCAGCATTTTGAATATATCTCAGTCTTTCATGAATTTTATCATCACTTGAAATTAATATTCCGCTAATAACATCGCTGTGACCGTTTATATATTTGGTTTGACTATGAAGAACAATATCACATCCAAGTGTTAATGGATTTTGGAAATATGGGCTCATGAAAGTATTATCGACCACGCTTGTTAAATTATTCTTCTTGCAAATTTTTGCTGCACTTTCAAGATCTGTTAGGTTAAGCATCGGATTGGTAGGTGTTTCAAGAAAAACCATTTTTGTATTTGTGGTAATTGCTTTTTCAATATTGCTTAAATCACTTGTATTCACCCATGAAAAATTAATCCCAAAATCTTTCATGATTAATTCAAACAATCTATATGTACCGCCATAAACATTGTTTGAAACAATAACATGATCACCAGCTTTTAATAATCCCATTAATGCATGAGTTGCTGCCAGGCCGGATGCAAAAGCAATCCCATATTTCCCTTTTTCTAATGCGGCTATATTTTTTTCAAGTGCCTGGCGCGTTAAATTGTGAGTTCTGCCGTATTCATAACCTTTATGTTTACCTAATTCCTCTTGTGCATAAGTTGATGTCATGTAAATTGGAGTTATCACTGCACCGGTAACCGGATCAGGCATTTGTCCGGCATGTATTGCATCTGTGGAAAATCCCATAAAAATTCCTTTAAATTTTTTTAAACGTTTGTGTATTCTATTACATCATACCTGGTAATTATATCAACTATTCGTCCATACTCTGTTACAAGTACTGCTGGAGAATCACCGAGATATTTTTTGACTATTGGAAGCTCTGTCCTTTCATCAAGAGTTGGAAAGCTTGGCCCCATTATATCTTCAATTTTATTATTAAGAAGATCAGGATTATCAAGAAGCTTCGCCATTACTTTCGCTTCACGTAAACTGCCTACCGATTCACCACCTTCCATAACAGGTAATTGAGAAAATCCTTTTGATCCTAAAACTTCAACTGCGGTTTTAACTTTATCTTGTGCGTTTAAATAAACTAACTCAGCAGATTTATTTGATCTCTTAGCTTTGGAAATATCTTTTAAAGTTTTTATTTCACTTGGAAGCAGTCTCTTTTCTCTCAACCATTCATCACTATGGAATTTGCTTAAGTATCTTTCACCTGTATCGCAAACTATAAAAACAATGACCGCTTTTTCATCCAAGTCTTTGGCAATTTCTAAAGCTGCATAAAGATTTGTACCTGTGCTTCCGCCACAAAATATTCCTTCTTCTTTTGAAAGTATTCTTGCATAATGAAACGAATCCATATCGCTTACATTTATAATCCTATCTATATACTTGAAGTGAACATTGTTTGGCAGACAATCTTGTCCAATTCCTTCTACTAAGTAAGGTGTACCGTGATTAAGCTTGCCTGTCTCTTTATATTCTTTAAATATTGAGCCGTAAGGATCAGCGCCGATAACCTGTATATTTTCGTTTTGTTCTTTTAAATATCTTCCAGCCCCGCTAATTGTCCCCCCAGTACCGACACCTGAAATAAAATGAGTAATCTTTCCTTCAGTGTCATCCCATATCTCCGGACCTGTTGTTTTATAATGTGCTTCAGGGTTTGACGGGTTAGAATATTGATACATGAATAATGAGTTTGGAGTTTCTTTATTAATTTTTTTTGCTACAGTTATATAATAATCAGGATGATCATGTGGAACAGCATTTGGGACAACTATTACATCTCCGCCTAAAGATTTTAAATAATTAATTTTTTCATAACTTACTTTATCCGTAACAACAAAAATACATTTGTATCCTTTAACAGCACAGGCAAGTGCTAATCCAATTCCGGTGTTACCGCTGGTTGCTTCAATAACAGTTCCGCCTGGTTTAATTACACCGCGTTTTTCTGCATCATCGAGCATTGAAATTCCAATTCTATCCTTAACGCTGCCTCCCGGATTTGCAGATTCAAGCTTGCCGAAAATTTGCGGTTTTAATCCCTTATTGATATGATTTAATTTAACTAAAGGAGTTTTGCCGATTCCGTCTAAAATACTGTTTAAATATTTCATCTATATACTTTCCAATAAGTTTTAAAATAAAACCCCTGTAAATTTTTAATTATTGATTAAATCTTGAAATGATAGAGAGCAAATATAATTGCAATTAAGAGAAATTAAAACCTCTTAAAAATTCTTCAACTCCCATTCTTTTTTTGCCTTCCTGCTGGAGTTCAAGTATTCTTATAACATTTTTTCCACAGCCAATTATTAATTCACTTTTATTCTGTTTAATTTCAAAAGGATTTAATGACGATGGGACTACTTCAGATTTAAATATTTTAATTGTTTTATTTTTGAATTCGAAATAGGCTGCTGGATATGGTGAAAGGCCTTTTATTAAATTATTAACTTCTTCCGCAGAATTGTTCCAATTAATTTTTCCAGTTTCTTTTGTTATTTTAGGTGCCGGAGTTGTTTCTTCATTATTTTGCGGCAGAAGATTATAATCTCCTTTGTCTATCATATTTACAGTTTCCAAAACAGCTTCCGCTCCTAACTCACTTAACTTATCATGTACCGTTCCTAAATTGTCTTCATCAAGGATTGGTATTTTTTTTTGCAGATAAATATTCCCGGTATCAACTTTTTCTTCAAGCTTAAAAGTAGTAACGCCAGTTTCTTTTTCGCCTTTAATAATTGCCCAATGAATTGGAGCTGCACCTCTATATTTTGGAAGAAGAGAAGCATGAAGATTAAAAGAACCTTTTTGGGGTATTGTAAAAACTTCTTTGGGAAGTATTCTAAAAGCGACAACTACAAAAAGATCAGCATTAAAACTTTTAAGCTGATTAATAAAATTTTCATCTTTTAATTTTTCAGGTTGAAGAACCGGCAGATTATTTTCTAAGGCAATTTCTTTAATTGGAGTAAAGGTAACTTTCTGCCCTCTTCCTCGTTCTTTATCTGCCGCAGTAACTACCGCCAAAACTTCATGATGCTCTAAAAGGGTTTTTAAAGATGGGACAGCAAAATCAGGAGTGCCCATAAATATGATTTTCATTTTCGGCTTTTACCTTAGCTGATAATCAGCATCTTCAGTAATCGGGTAATCAACATCAATTGAACGCTTCCTAATTTTGTTCAATGCCTCATTCAAACTTTTCTTAACTTTATCATCAATCTTGTCAGTAAAAAGAACACCTTGCAGATGATCAAATTCATGCTGCATAACACGGGCAAGCAAGTCCGTCGCTTCAATTTCATGTTCAACTAAATCAGAATCCTGAAATTTTATTTTTATAGTTTCAGGCCTTTCAACTTCGGCTCTTATATCCGGAATACTTAAGCAGCCTTCCTCAATCACAACTTTTTCAGGTGAATAAAATACAATCTCCGGGTTTATCAATGCTGTTGGCCTGTGTTCTTCATATCCTTCTACAGGGGAAATATCGATTACAAAAATGGATTTATTAACTCCAACTTGATTGGCGGCTAACCCAATTCCACTTGCGTTTTTCATTGTATCAAACATGTTTTTAATTAGTTCGATTGTCTTCAAATCTACTTCGGTAACCTTATCTACTTTTTTTCTTAATATTTTATCACCGTATAAAGTTATAGGTAATAAAGCCATAGAACTTCCTTAAAAATTATTATAATTAAATTAAGATTTATTTAAAGCGCAAGATAATTAAATAGTTATGAAGAAAAAAGCAATTATTTATCTGTATATAATGGTTAAAAAGAGATAATATATATTATTTGGTTAAGGCACCATCATTTAAAATGGAGAGAAATTTTGGCTGTTTTTAATTCCAAATAGTCCTTTTGTCTTTGTAAGTCCGACTACTTTCCATTTCTACCTATAAAAAGAAAATTAACCCTAATAATAAGAAACAAACCTCATAAAAAGCCTACCCAATAGAGAGGCTTTATTTAATTAATATCATTTTTTTAGATGAAATAAATTGTCCGGATTTAATTGTATAAATATAAACTCCCGAAGGAACTTGAGTACCTGAATTATTTTTTCCATCCCATGTAACTGAATAAGAGCCTGTAGAAAAATTTTCATTAACCAATTCAGCGACTTCTCTTCCAAGAATATCAAACACTTTTAATTCAACATTCCCGGTTTTTGGTACTGAAAACTTGATCTCCGTAGTCGGATTAAATGGATTTGGGAAGTTTTGGTACAACTTATAATCAGTTGGAATTTCGCTTCCATCTTTCACTGCTAATACTTCCTTTGTTCTAAATCCAAATGGATTAGGCCATAAACTTACTCCATACTGATTTTCAGCTGATACTCGCCAATAATAAATTGTATAGCCATCAAGGTTATTTAAACTCAAAGTTGTATCCGTTATGCCTGATGTATCCATAATTACAGTTTGATCATTAAAGGTTAAACTTTTTGTAAGCTGTAATCTATATGATTGTGCTGTTGGTGATTTCGCCCATTTCAATGTTGGATTTATAAAAACATCTAAAGTTTTATGCTGCGGATCAAGTAATACTGGTGTAATTGGGAAGCCAGTGGTGAAATTATAAATTGACGAGGAATTACTTTCTCCTGCAATATTTATTGATTTAACTTTCCAATAATATTTTGTTTGTCCGGACATTCCCCTAATTGCTTGGATTGTATCATTCACATTGCTTGAATTAAATAAAATATTGCTGTTAAATGTTGAATCAGTTCCTACTTCAAGCTGATATGAAGATGCGCCATCTGCATATACCCATTTAAGGTCCACAGTATCTTCTATATTTATTTCATCATTTAATGGAAATGCTATTAAAGGTGCTGCCGGTTCCGTAATTTGCACAATAGTACTGGGATTACTTTCATTATAATTTCTGTCTAATGCTGTAATAGAAAAATAATATGGTGCTGTCAATTCTGATGAAGCAGGATAAGTTTCTCTGCTTCCTTCAATTGAATAAATATTTTCTGCATTTTCATAATCACTCTGCTGAGGGGATGCATTATTAAAATGATATACAACATATCTTGTGGCTGTATCACCATCACTAGCTGTGTTTGGCAAATCCCATTTTAATCCGGAAATTCCTGTTGAAGCTACTCGTCCAAATTTTAAGTTAAGTGGTTGATTTGGTTTAACTGTATCTTTCCAATTCATTACTGGTAATAAAGAAGGATATTTATAAAAATCATTTTTTAAAGAATCTGTAAAACCTTTTTCATTATCAAGCACACCAACTAGGGTTCTAAAAAAAACATTTCCTTGAGTGTTTGGATTATTACGATTTGCACGAATTTGGTTTGGAATTTCGCTTGCAGACCAATTTTGTGAATCACCAATATGATAAGGAGCTTGCCCGGGATAGAAATGCCTATTATACTTTGCTGCAGAATCAGCATACCATGGCATTAACTTTCCATAATCTTGGCTTCCTCCAAATTTCCAATATAATTGTGGTGTTAAATAATCAATATAGTGATTTCTCATCCAGTACATACAATCAGCATATAAATCATTATAACTTGATAATCCCGTAATACCACTTGGAACACCATTTTTCCAAATTCCAAACGGAGAAATTCCAAATTTTACCCACGGTTTTATAGATTGAATACTATCTTCAACTTGCTTGATAAATCTATTAACATTATTTCTCCTCCAATCAGATTTATTTGTAAATCCATTAGGATAATTCTGAAAAGCAGCTTCATCATTAAATGAAACTCCACTAACAGGATAAGGATAAAAGTAATCATCAAAATGAACCCCATCTATATCATATCTTCTAACAACATCAGAAATAACTTTAGATATGTAATCACGAACTTCCGGTAATCCTGGATTTAATACTTTTATATTACCGTAAGTAACAACCCATTCCGGGTGCTGTACAGAAACATGATTTGAAGAAGCGGGATATGTCCCTGTAATACTTCTAACCACTCTATAAGGATTAAACCAGGCATGCAGTTCCATTCCTCTTTTATGAGCTTCTTCAATTGCAAATTCAAGGGGATCATAAAATGGATTGGGAGCTTTTCCCTGCTGTCCTGTTAGCCAAAATGACCAGGGTTCAATACTTGATTGATACATTGCGTCGCATTCAGATCTAATTTGGAATATAACAACATTGATTCCTGTTTCTTTTAAACCATCTAATATTTCTAACAGTTCCTGTTTCTGCTGATCGGTAGTCAGGAAAGGTGAAGAAGGCCAGTCAAGGTTTACTACAGTTGCTACCCATGCAGCTCTAAATTCTCTTTTGGGATGGTTTAATTGAGCGAGTGTTATAAATTGAAATACGAATAAAATAAAAATTAGACTTGTAAAATTTTTACGCATGAGTTCTCATAAATTAATTTAAATTTAATTTATTTGATTAAATTAATAGCTTCCCATCTTTCATAATAATTATGTCATCAAGAAAAATACTTGGCTTTTTAATAACTCCATCTAAATGTAATGCTACATTAACAGAACCTCCCATCGTTACATTATTTCCTAATGCAATGTGTACTGTTCCTAAGACTTTTTCATCTTCCAATAAGATTCCACTTAACTTTGCACTGTCGTTTGTACCTACTCCAAATTCCGCAATGTTTCTTGCTTGCTTTCCTACACTATCTAATTGCTTTATCAGTTTCTTTGCGAGTACTCCACCAGTAATTTTTGTTGTGTAACCCTTTTCAACTTTTATTTTCAGATTAGTTTTTTTAATTAAACCTAAACCAGCCATTGAACCATCAACTACAAAAACTCCATTTGCTGTCCCTTCAACCGGAGCGAGAAATGTTTCTCCGGTAGGAAGATTCCCGCCTTCACCTTTTTTATGGAACAGGCCATTAGATGCTATCGCCTTTCTTCCTTTTATAACAAATGAAATATTTGTTCCAGCCGGTGACGTTACTTTTATTTGATTTCCTTTCTCTAAAATGTTTTTCAACTTAAAAGATAATTTAGAAATCTTTTTATAATCAGCATTCAAACCACGTATCATTACTTCTTTTGTTATTCCGGGAAATGTTGCTACTCTTACTCCTTTTGCAGATGCGTTTCTTCTTGCATTTGTATGTGTTAATGATTTAGCAGTAGGGCAAAAAACTATATCGAATTTTTGCATTAGTACTGCAATCTCGTTTGGCGGTTCTTCACCATTAATTTTTCCGGATTTCATTTCCACATATAATGATTTATGCCCAAGCCTCAAAGCATTTTGATATAATGAATAACCTATTACTTTTTTCTGTTCATCAGTGATGATTAAAATTCTTTCATTCCTTTTTGCACTCATACAATCTTTAATTGCAATAGTAGAAGCTTTATCAAGTTTTGTTAATTTCATGATTAGATTTTAATAAGATTAGAAAATGATTTTTATTGATAGTGATATTATAAAGGAAATCCTAAATTCAATTGAATAACTGCATTGAATCCACCAGTTTCAATGAAGTTCTTCATTGGTTCTTTTGAATTTTCATTAACGGCTAATTTTGTTCCATCTGATTGCTGAAGTTCACTAATGGAAAAATCTGTGTAGCCGGCTAAGCCTTCCAATGTAACGTATTGATCGATTACTGAAATTATAAATCCAGTTCCAATGGAGTAACCCATCTTGGATGAAGTGTTTTTATATTCTAAAACAGATGTTGTTGGCCCAGGGCTGTTTGTAGTATTTGTTAGCTTTGCTGAATTGAATAAAAGAGCAGCATCTATAACTTTCCAGCTTATACCGCCGGTTAAAGATGTTCCCAGATCAATTCCAACTCCCCAATTTTTAATATTCAATTTGTATGTGGTTGAAGTATTACCCACAATAGAATTCACAGAAGCATTATGCTTTTCTGTTAACAGTTGATAAAAACCTTTAGCAGTTAAAATGAATCCGCGAATATTTGCCCTGAAGAAATTTAAACCAATACGATATCCTTGTGCTTTCCCGAATTTTGACATTGGAGTTGTTAAAGAATCTTGTCTATCATCATTAAAATTTTGAATATAATCATTTAACCCGGTTGGTGTATAAACTTGATAGCTGTATCCCCCATAACCGCCGACAAATCCAAGACAGCCAAATCCGAATGATTGTGCGGAAGTGGTTTTTGAAAAAAAAACCAATATTAAAACAACAAAAAGAACACTAAATTTAGTCACAAGCATAGCAACCCCAAATAAGATTGAATGACATCAAAACTTACAAATATTCTTTATTAAAAGTAATTATTATTTTATTACCTAAAAATTTATGAACTGGCAGTCCCAGGTTTGTCTACTATCCCCAATTCCAAACCATGCCCTTCAGGTCCAGTTTCTGTTTTTCTAAGTAGATAAGAAAAAATCAAACCTAAGATACCAAGGGTAGAAAATATCCACATTCCAAGATGGTACCCGCCAGGATTAGTTGCACTTGCTCCGGAATAATCGTTAGCCCAACCAATTAATAATGGAAGAAGCATCATTCCTATTTGTTGTATTACAGTCATAAGTGCATACCCGGATCCTAATCTTTTTTCTTCAACTATATACGCTACCGCCGGCCACATAACAGCAGGTATTAATGAAAATGCAACTCCCATCATAATTACCGGGATATAAAGCGTAATATTGCTGTACCCCATCAACAGATAAACAGGTAGTAAAAGAATTGAACCAATTGTCATTAACAATGCGCGTCTTCCAATATAATCTACCAAAAGGCCAATAATAGGGGTAGCAAACATTGCAGCTAATGGTAAATTAGATATCATCCATCCGGCGTTTTCCCGTGTTACATGATGACTTTCCATAAAAAATTTAACAGCAAAATCTCTGAAAGGGAAAATGGCAGAATAGAAGGTAACGCAAAGAAGAGTTATATACCAAAATGATTTATTAAATTTAAATAAATCCTTTAGATTTAATTTATCAATTGATCCTCCTTTGCTTAAAATAAATTTCTTTTCTCCTGAAGATTCAAATAGATAATAAACTAGTATTCCACTGAAAGATAAAATACCAAACAATGCTGCTACAAATAAAGGTCCCGAAAATCCCCCACTGTATAATCCTGGAAATATTGTTGGGGAATTATCAACAGTGAAAGTACCGCTTCTGGCAAGAAATAAATTAATTCCCATTGCAAAGCTCAATACTTTCCCATTGAACCATTTTGCAATTGCAACTGTAATTGCAACAATTAATGGTTCTGAACCTACTCCCAACAAAAATCTTCCGGCAAGCATTAGATGTAATTCTTTTGAGAAAGCAACTATGAATCCGGAAATTGTACAAATTGAGGCAAATAGAATAGCGGATTTTTTTGTTCCCCATTTATCAACTAGTATACCGCCGAAGATTAAGGCAATTAACGCCGCTAAGCTATAAATAGAATACAACTGGCCGATATTAGAATCAGTAAAATTAAGCTGATGTTTTAACTGGTCAGCAACAAGTGAGATAGAATCATAAACATAATAGTTTCCGAACATTGCAATACTAAGAAATAACAGAACCATCCACCTATAAAAAGCAGTTGGTTCTTTTTTTTCAAATTCAAAACTGGGGCTAATTTTTGACATTAAGTTTCCATGTAAATTTCTTTAAGGTTAGTTTATAATTGAACTACAATTTTATGTCCTGGGTATGTTGAAGAATTTTATTTGAATAAATTATTTAATGCTGCTTACTTGACTTCCTAATTTAAATAGGTTTGCCTTCACTAAGATATTTTAGCGAAGGCAGATTTAATTTAACACTCACTGAATTTCAAAAATAGAATCAACGAATAAGAAAAAACAATTAAACTTTATCTTCTTTGCTCATTGCAATCTTGTATAATAGTAAAGAAAGCAATCCAAAGAATATAAGACCTAAGATATCGCCCCAGCCTCCTAATGCTTCTGCCAAAGTTCCTGTACCGCCGCTGGTAAAAATACCTAATACTGTCTGATGTACCCGCTCAATAAATGTTATTACATTTCCTTGAGCATCGCGACCAACTGTCCAACCTATCAATACTGCAACTAGGATTCCTGTAATAGTACCGCCAGCAATAAGACCCGAACTAAATAATGCACCAGGCCCGGTTTCTGATTCTTGTGATTTTTTTCTTTTATCGACCAACCATTTAATCAATCCACCGACATAAATTGTTGATGTAGTGGAAAGCGGAAGATAAGCTCCAACTGCAAAAGCTAAAGATGAGACTCCGGATAATTCCATAACCAATGATATGCCCATCCCAATAAGCACTAAAGCCCACGGAAGGTTTTGACTTAATAATCCTTTTATTACAGTTGACATTAAAATCGCTTGAGGAGCCGGTAGAGGATCGGGATGATTTGGTGTGATAGTTCCGATTCCAACAGTTCTTTCGAGCAGCAATAGTGTAAACCCGATAGCTACAACAGAAACTAAAACTCCTATTATTAATCCTATCTGCTGCTTAATTGGGGTTGCACCTACTAAATAGCCAGTTTTTAAATCTTGAGAAGTAGAGCCTGCATTTGCAACAGCAATACATACAATTGAACCGACCACTAATGCAAGTGGCTGATAAACATCTCCCGTCCATCCTATACCTACAAAAATTAATGAGGTTGCCATCAAAGTTGCAATCGTCATACCTGATACGGGGTTTGAAGAGGAACCGATTAAACCAACAATTCTTGAAGACACAGTAACAAAGAAAAATCCAAAAACTACAACCATAATTGAAGAAAGAAAATTTGTTGGAATAGATGGTATCAAAGCCATAAAAATTACTAATAAAAGGCTGCCTCCTAAAACGATTGAAAGCGGAATATCTCTTGAAGTTCTTTCCGTTTCAGCAACCACATTATTTTGCTTATTAGCTCTATTTGATTTTATGTCTTTGAAGGAATCAGAGAATGCACTGATAATTGTAGGAATAGATTTAATTAAAGTAATCAGTCCGCCAAAGGTTACAGCACCTGCACCAATATATCTAATATAGTTATTCCAAATTTCACCGGCGGACATATCGGAAATAAGCTTAGTTCCGGGAGGAAAAATCGAAGTTAAATTATCGCCCAACAAAGTAATTAAAGGGATCAAGACAATCCATGACAAAACTCCACCCGCAACCATTATCCCTGCAATCTTCGGCCCAATTATATAACCTACACCTAAAAGTTCAGGCGTAATTTCACCATTAATAGTACCGTTAGGTAAAGCTGATTTTCTACTGAATACATATGTGGGAACATCTTTCCATAATCCGAAAATAGACATAAATAGTTTATATACAAATGCTATCCCTAAACCATAATAAACTTTTTTAGCTAAGTTGCCTCCCTTTTCACCGGCAATTAATACGTCGGCACAGGCAGTCCCTTCAGGGTAAGGTAAAACATCATGTTCTTTTACAATCAATGCCCTTCTTAAAGGAATCATGAAGAGAACACCTAAAACACCTCCGGCTAAAGCAAGAACAAATATTTGAAAATATTTGAAGTAAGCCATGCCGCCAGGTAAAAACAAGAGCGCTGGAATTGTAAATACAACACCTGCAGCTACCGACTCACCAGCCGACCCAATTGTTTGAACTATGTTGTTTTCAAGTATAGTAGAATTGCCAAATTTTTTGAATACTGAAATTGCTAAAACTGCAATGGGTATTGAAGCGCTTACGGTCATACCCACTTTTAGTCCTAGGTAAACTGAAGAAGCTCCGAAAATGATTCCGAATACTCCACCTAACAATATAGCTTTAAGTGTAAACTCCTGAACAACTTCTTTCGCAGATATGTAAGGTTTGAATTCTGCAGTGGAGTTTTTATTATTTGCCATATATTCTCCTAAAAAATTTCAGAACAAATTTAAAAACAGTGCTGAATATTCGAATAAACGAAACTAAAAGCAACCATAAATTTCAATTTCTAATTCTTATATAAAAAAGAAGAAAACATAAATGTACCGAGGTTATTTATTCAAAAGAGCTGATTTGTTAGAATTATAATTTCACAGCATTCTATTTTAGATATAAGAAAATCAAAAACTGAAATTCCAAGTTCCAATTTAAAATATCATCTTTCTCATCCCTATATGGCAAATTGCGAAATCATATTTTACAGGATCGATTGGATCATAACTTTTTAACTTATTTGTTATTTCTTCCGCCATTAACCAGTTGACATTTTTTCTTTTTGTTATTTTTAAATTTCTGCAAATTCTGGCAACATGTGTATCAACAGGAATTATCAATTTGTTCGTTTGAATTTCATTCCATAGTCCAAAATCTAATTCGTCTTTTCTTACCATCCATCTTAAAAATAAATTCATTCTTTTACAGGCACTTCCTTTTTCCGGTATGGGAAACATAAATTTAATACCAAGGCTAATTTCATCTTTCTTCTTTATCTCATCTAAAAAAAAATTACAAAAATGTGATAAAGCATTTTTGATATTTACATCTTCGACACTATAATTTAGCATAAATAATTTTTTCAGTGAGCTGTATTTTTTATAAATGGAATTCAATACACAAAAAAGTTGGATTATATCTTGTTCAGAGTAGAATCTATGCATTATTCCTTCAAGCTTTCGCAAGTCTTTCTGTTTTAAGTTAATAATAAAATCGTATGGAGAACCGTCCATTGCTGCAAGTATCTTTTTGAGAGTATTAATTATTTGTGTCACATTTCCATACGCAAAAATAGATGAAATAAAACCGACAACTTCAATGTCTTTTTCGTTAGAGTATAAGTGTAAGAACTGTAAAGGATCAGGAGAGATTTGAGATTTATCGAATTTGTAGTAATGGTGGTCTAATTTTTGTTTTAATTCCATACGGTTTTGAAAAAATATTTTCTAACAAAGAAGAATTAATAAAATTTCTATTTTAAAGCGCTAATATTTGAATAAAAGTTTTTATAAAAAAATCAGAATTTTTTAGCATCTATATGAAACGATTTAATATATTAGCACTTTAGTATTTATTTTACATTTGAACTCACTGCTAAAAAAATCTAAAGAGAGTCATAATGAACAAAAAATCCTTAATACTATTTCTATTAGTTGTAAGTTTAAGTTATACAACACAAGCACAGTTTAAAGATTGGGGGACAAAACTAGGCTTAAGATATAATCAGCTATTTCCTGAAAATGAATTTAAAAATGTCGGCTTTAGCGGCAATGATAAAATATCATTAGCTGATTATCAATTCTCTTATCTAGCATTAGCCGAGGGTTTTATTGCATTCGAGGTAACTAAGTCTGTCGAATTGCAATTAAATATGGGCTATGGTTCTTACTCTGGAAAAGATTATTTAAATTCACTATACCGGACAGAAATTATACCTGTCGATTTAAGAATTAGAATCAGCCCATTTGATATGAAGGGATGGAATCCATATTTCTATTTCGGTGGCGGTGCTATGCACTTTAATGTTTTGGATGAACCTGATCAGATTTCTCCAATTCATGTTCAAAAAGATGGGTGGACAGGAGAATTTCCAATGGGCATTGGTTCCGAGTTTGCTATTACTCCTACTTTGCTTTTAGATATAGCTCTAGGTGGGGCAACATCTACAACCTCCAGCCTTAATTATTATAAAAGTAAAAATTCTGGAAGCTATGATTCTTACTTTGTTATATCAACCGGATTAACTTTTACTGGTGAGAGCGGTAGTTCTGATAGAGATAATGATGGATTGACAAAAGATGAAGAAGATGAATTAGGAACGAACTCTAAAAATCCTGATTCAGATGGTGATGGAATTAAAGATGGCGATGAAGTTAATAAATATAAAACCAATCCTTTATTAGCAGACACAGATTTAGATGGACTTACTGATTATCAGGAAATATATACTTTCCATACAAATCCCAATTGGGCTGATACAGATAATGATGGTTTAAGTGATGGCGACGAAATTAAAAAGTATAAAACTGATCCGTTAAAACCTGATACAGATGGCGACGGCATAAGTGATGGTGATGAAGTTTTAAAATATAGAACTGATCCGAATAATGTTGATACAGACGGAGACGGATTAAGTGATGGTGATGAAGTTCAACGGTATAAGACTAATCCATTAAGCAAAGATTCTGATTCTGACGGATTAACAGATTATGAAGAGATAAAGATTCACAATACTGATCCAAATAAATCAGATACTGATTTAGGCGGTGTTAATGACGGTGCGGAAGTAAAACGCGGCACTAATCCTCTCGATCCCGATGATGATTATGTTAAGATCGGAGCTCCTGTTATCCTTGAAGGAATTAGTTTTGGAAGCAACGAAGCTAAAATTTCTTCTCAATCAGAAAAAACTTTAAGTGAAGTTCTTAGAACGCTTCAAACTTACCCGGATATTTATATAGAAATTAGCGGCTATTCTGATAACACAGGCAGTAGAAAACTTAATACAAAACTTTCTCAAAAAAGAGCTGATGCAGTAAAAGATTGGCTGGTCTCACACGGTATTGATTCAAAAAGATTATCGGCAAAAGGATATGGCCCGGATAAACCAATTGCATCTAATAAAACTGAAGAAGGTAAAGCTAAGAACAGAAGAATAGAATTTATGCGAACGAAATAATTTTTAATCAATAGGAAGTAACAATTAAAAAAAAGTGAGGTCAAATATTTGGCTTCACTTTTTTTATTTTAAAAATCTATTAACTTCAATAAATCATTAATAGAGGAAAACAAAATTTAAAAATGATTTAATATGACCAATTTATCCTTTTCTTTTAAAATATAATTTTCAAATCTTAAATGTACTTGGCTTCTATTTTTTTAGTAGTTAATCACAACAACATATGTATAAATAGTAACATAAATCCATCTCAGAGTTGAAAAATTGATTACCGTATATTCTAAACTAAGAGAACTATATTTATAAATATCAACTATTTTCTTTCTTTAACGCAACATCCATTACTAATTACACGGAACGAAATTTGACGAAACGACGTTGTCAAATATTTAATAACAATTATTCGGGGACATGCCGATGAAAAAAATTACACAAGTTATCTTGATTTTGTTTGTTTTTTGTAGTTTCGAGATATTTGCTCAAACTGCAAAAATAAAAACACAGTGGGTTAGCCCTCGTACTATGGGTACGGTAACCCCAGGAACAAACCCTGTTTACAGCGGCAACAAAACCGTTGCAAAGGGTATGATGGTTTACCTGACTTCTGATACCACTGGTGGAGTTAATACTTTTACCTGGGCATTAACTGGACCAGCAGGTACAAGTACTACTTTAAGCAGTACAAACACACAGAGTACTACCTTTGTTCCAGATACTACTGGCTACTATTATGTTACTTTACAGGTTAATGGTGGTAGTACGGATGCAGATACTTTTTATGTAAGTACATATAGAGGAGTAACTGGAACTGCACCAAATTGTAGCAATTGTCATTCAAGTGTATATACCAACTGGCAAGAGACTCCTCATGCTAAAATATTCACAGAAGGTATTACTGGCCAATTAGAAGTTGCTAACGGTTACGGAACATATTCAATTGATAGATGTGCAAAATGTCATACAGTTGGTTGGGATCAGTCAGCTAATAATGGAAATTTTGGTTACTTATCTCACAAAAGTGGATATGATACAGTTTGGGCTTCAACTTTTATCCCAAATGGAGCTATGTATTTAATACCTGAAGGCGATAGCACTGCATTTAATTTATTAACCACAGACGCTAAATATAAAAATGCTGCTCCAGTTGCAAATATTGGTTGTGAAAGTTGCCATGGACCTGGTGAGGGACATGCAGCAGCTTTTGGTGATACTAAACTAATAAGCAAGAGTTTAGATGCTGGTGTATGTCTACAATGTCATGACGCACCAACTCATCATACTATTGGCACATACTATGTAACTTCAGCACATTATAATTTACCCCACTTAGAAGCACGTACAAGCTGTTTCCCATGTCACGGTGGAACTGCATATTTTAAATACATTGAAAATCCAGCAACTCCTGGATGGGTAAATGAAGATGCTACACCAATCTCATGTGCAACTTGCCATGATCCACATGATGCTAATAATTTTGGATTAAGAATTGCTTCAAATATTACTTTACAAAATGGTTATACTATTACTTCAGGCGGCAACGGTCAAATCTGTATGACTTGTCATCAAGCCAGAAAAGATGGAAATACTGTTATAAATGATACTCCTCCATATTATGGATTCTCTGATAGATTTGATCCTCATCATGGTCCCCAGACAGATATGTTATTTGGTCAAAATGCATATCAATTTGGTGATGCTTCGATTACCGGTTTAATGACACACGGTAAAGTTACACAAGATGCATGCGTTACCTGTCACATGGCTGATATTGGTACTGGAAACAGTGCAAGCCATCAATGGAGTATGATTGATACAACAGGTGGTACAGCTCATGATTTTGTAACAGCGTGTGTAAATTGTCATGGTCCAATCACTTCTTTTGATGATATTCAAGCAAGCTCTGATTTAGACGGAAATGGAGTTGTTGAAGGAGTTCAAACTGAAGTTGAAGGTATGCTTGCTAAACTAGCATCATTATTACCAAAAGATTCACAAGATCCAACAGCAGTTGTTTCTAGAACATATGATTCATTATTAGTTAAAAACCAACCTGAAGTCATAAAAGGTATCTACACTTATTATTTTGTTGAAGAAGATAAAAGTATGGGTATTCATAATACTAAATATACCGTTGCACTTCTATCTAAAGCTTTAGCTGAGCTTGGTGCTGTAGTTCCGGTTGAATTAGTTTCTTTCAATGCAGTTGAAAATGAAGGAATGGTTACATTGAAATGGCAGACTGCTACTGAAACAAATAATAACGGTTTCGAAGTTGAAAGAAAGTCCGGAAATTCATGGAACAGGATTGCGTTTATTAAAGGTAATGGAACTTCCTCAAATGGTAACAGCTATTCTTATTTAGATAAACCATCCGGTTTAGACAATGTCATTACTTACAGATTAAAACAAATCGATTTCGATGGTTCTGCTCACTTCTCAAAAGAAGTTGAAGTTACTTTAAGCAATACACCTAAATCATTCAGCTTATCTCAGAATTATCCAAATCCTTTCAACCCGAGCACAGAAATTCAATATGCTCTTCCGTTTGAAAGTAAGGTTAAAATTGTAATTTACAATTTAACTGGTGAAGTTGTAAAAACATTGGTAAATGGAACTGAAGCTTCCGGTACTCATGAAGCTAATTTCAATACCAGTGCATCCGGTTTGAACCTGTCTTCAGGAATCTACTTCTATTCAATGGAAGCAGTTTCTATAGATGGAAGCCAAACATTTAGACAAACCAAGAAGATGATTTTATTGAAGTAATTTTCAGAACATCCTCTATTAAGTTAACCCGGTTTCTTTTAGAGACCGGGTTTTTTATTTATTAGGAAACTCTTATCTTTTTTAAGAGTACAAAAAACTGATTTATCGGCTTTTTTGTAAAATGATTTAAAATTTCCCACTATTCATGAATTCAAAATTTTCTTATTATTTAATATATTTGTTACTTTGAATTTAAATAATATAATTTACCGTTATGCTTAGCGAAGAGCTAAACGAAAGAGAAAAAAATATATTACGCTATGTGATCCAGCAGTTTATTCTTACTGCAGCACCTGTCGGATCGCGTTCTATTACAAAAAAATATGATGTTGGTGTTTCTCCAGCAACTATAAGAAATATTATGTTCGACCTGGAAGAGTCCGGCTTTATCCTGCATCCACATACTTCAGCAGGAAGGGTTCCAACAGATAAAGGTTATAGGTTTTATGTTGATTCATTAATGGAATTACAAAAATTAAAGACCTCTGAAAAAGGAATAATTTCAAAAGGTTTTGAAAATAAGATAATTGAAACAGATGAAATCTTTAGACTGACTTCGGAACTTTTAAGCCGTATTACAAATCAGCTTGCTTATATTAGCTATCCCAAAATTGATTCAAGTATTTTTGAGAAGCTGCAAATTGTAAGCTTATCATCTTCCCGTGTTTTAGTTGTTATTAGTATTACTTCAGGCTTAGTAAAAACAATTACTTTAGAGATATCTTCAGAAATAAAAACTACACAGATTGAATCTGTCCAAAGTTTATTAAACGAAAAATTAAATGGTTTAACATTTAAAGAAATTCGCACTACTTTTACTGAAAGATTTAAAGATGTTCACAAAGATCACGCAGCTATTATAAGATTATTTGTAGACTCAATGGATAAGATTTTTAATGAATTAAAACAGGCAGACAATCTTTTTATCACCGGTGCAAAAAATGTAATTAAACAGCCAGAGTTTGAACATCCAGAAAGATTCCAAAGTGTAATTGAATTAATTGAAGACAAAGACATTATTGTTCACATTCTTGAAAAAACCGGCGAACAAAAACAAAACCAGGTATTTATTTCTATCGGCAGCGAAAATGAAGATGAAAAACTAGAAGATTACAGTTTAATTACTAAAGAATATACAATGGGAAATTCAACCGGGACTTTAGGAATTATAGGCCCTAAAAGAATGGAATATTCAAAAGTTGTTTCAATAGTAGATTATATATCTAAAATCTTAACTGAATTTTTAAAAACAGATAATACTAAATAAGGAGATACTTTGAAAATGAAGAGCGACAAAAAAAATGACAACAATGAATTAAAACAAAAACAGTCTAACGAAGTTCAAGATAATATAGAAGAAGAATCAAACCAAGAAAATAACGCTGATGAGATATATGAAGTTACTACAGAAAAATTAACGAAACTTGAAAATGAAATTGCAAGTTTAAAAGATCAGCTTTTACGAAAAGCGGCTGAATTCGAAAATTATAAAAGAAGAACTGAGAACGATCAATTAAATTTAATTAAATATTCGGCCGAGTCTTTTATAATTAAGCTGCTTCCTGTAGTTGATGATTTAGAACGTTCGCTTTTGCATATTGAAAATACAAAAGACAGCGAAGCAATTAAAAAAGGTATTAAGTTAGTTTATGATAAGTTAATAAAAATCCTAACAGATCAGGGCGTGAATAAAATAGAAGCTGTTGGCAGCACTTTTAATGTTGATTATCATGATGCTCTACTACAGAAAAAAGCTGATAATGTTCCTCCTCATACAGTGCTAGAAGAAGTTGAAACTGGGTACATATATAAAGATAGAGTAATCAGGCATTCAAAAGTTATTGTCAGTGATGAATCTTCCGGGGAGAAAAAAAATTCTGAAGAAGAAAATAATTCATAAAAAGGAAATTAAGAATTTATGGCTAAAAGGGATTATTACGAAATTTTAGGGGTCGATAGAAATGCTTCAAAAGAAGAATTTAGAAAAGCGTACAGAAAATTGGCTATGCAATATCATCCTGATAGAAATCCGGATGATAAAGATGCGGAAGAAAAATTTAAAGAAGCCGCCGAAGCTTATGAAGTTTTAAGCCATGATGAAAAGAAAGCACGTTATGATCAATTTGGTCATGAAGGTGTTAGAGGAAGTGCATATGGCTCACAGGGATTTTCAGATATTAATGATATTTTCTCTCACTTCTCGGATATTTTCGGAGGGGGGTCAATATTTGATGATTTTTTTGGCGGTGGACAAAGACAAAGAGGAAGAAGAAGTGCGGGGCAATCTGGATCTGATTTGCGTGTGAATTTAAAATTAACTCTTGAAGAAATTGCAACAGGTGTAACAAAAAAAATAAAAATTAAAAAATATGTTACCTGCGACCAATGCCATGGAAATGGTGCAGAGTCAGGTACTTCTACAAAAACTTGCCCTGTTTGCAGTGGAACCGGTGAAGTAAGATCGGTTTCAAGATCTGTGTTCGGACAATTTGTAAACATCACTACATGTAACAATTGTAATGGCGAAGGAACAGTTATCGATACACCATGCAAAAAATGTATGGGTGATGGAAGAGTTCAACATGAAACAACTTTGAAGGTTGAAGTTCCAGCCGGAGTTCACGAAAACAGCTATATGACAATTCGTGGAGAAGGAAATGCTGGAAAAAGAGGTGGACAACCAGGAGACATAATTGTTGTATTTCATGAAATTGATCATGAATATTTTATAAGGGATAACGATGATATAATTTATGATTTATTAATAAGCTACCCGGAAGCAGCCCTGGGTTCCGAAGTTGAAGTACCTACATTAAATGGAAAGGCAAAATTGAAAATAGATCCGGGAACTCAGCCTGGCAAGCTGCTTAAAATGAGAGACAAAGGAATTAAACATCTTAATCATTCCGGTTCAGGTGATCAAATAGTTAGAATTAATATTCAAGTTCCTAAAAAAGTTACACCAAAAGAAAGAGAGCTTTTACACGAACTTTTAGATATGCCGAACATCAAGCCGTCAGGTAAAAGTGGTAAAAATTTCTTTAGTAAGTTTGGATTCTAATTAACTGTTTACAATTAATATTTTGCAATTATTAAAATTTAATCTGCAAAATAAATTTGTTTGTTGACGTTATAATTTAGGGTGGTTATATTTTGCAATAGTGTCAATTCAGGATTGAAATTGATTCATGTTCAAAAAAATATCTCAAAAAATCGGCTTTACTGAAACAGAAATTAAAGTAATTTTTTTTCTAATTGCTGCGCTGATTTTGGGATTTGGCTATAAAAATTTCTTTATTAACGAAAAGCCTGAACCATATAAAACACTTGATTATTCAAAGGAAGACAGCTTATTTACTCTTACAGATAGTACCGAAAATATTCCTGAAAAGAATAATACTTTAAGTGATAAAAATGTTGACTATAAGCAAGAAGTTTTAGATTTTAACAAAACGAATTTTCAAAGAAGTGAAAAGAAGGTTCTTCCTGCAGAAAATAGCATTGATATAAATAAAGCTGATTTAAATAAACTAAAATCGTTGCCGGGAATAGGCGAAAAAACAGCTCAAAAAATTTTGGATTATATAAAAGTAAACGGCAATTTTAAAAAATTGGAAAATCTGCAAAAAGTTAAGGGTATCGGGCAAGCAAAATTTAATAATATTAAAAAATATATATTCATTGAGAAATAAATTTTTAACCTTCCGGAGGAAAAATGACTAAGAAAGACCCGTGGTATATTCACGGTATTTTATATGCTATCATTGTAATTCTTGTTTTATTACTTATAAAAGTAGCAATAATTGACCCCACCAAAGTTGTTGAAACAGAAAAGTATTTCAAGGATGAAACTCGTTTAAGATTGAAAGATCTTCGTGAAGCAGAAATTCTTTGGGAAAAGAAACATGGTAGTTTTAGCGGAAATCTAGATAGCTTAGTTACTTTTGTTAAATATTCTCATTTCGTTGATAGTGTCAGAAGTGTAAAGGATACATTAAACAATAGATCTTTAGATCCATTTTTCAGATTATCAAATGGCGAGTTTATTCCTGATAGTTTATATAATACTCCTAAATCCGGAAAAAGATTTGAGCTATCTGTGGATACAACCAGAAGCATTGATACTATTTATACACCATCGGGAAGAATCAAACGTATAGAGAACAATGTTCAAATAGGAACATTGTATTTGCTTAATGATCCTGACGGCTATGGTTCAATCGGAGGTTTAGATAATGTTGCGAAGAAAAATGCTGCTTCATGGGAATAATAAAATTTAATTATGACTGGATTTGAAAACCATGCCGGCTTTACAATTACAGATTCAAAACTTCAGGTTGTAGAAGTTGTTTATAACGGCAGCCAGTTTATTTTAGAAAATGTTGACGAAGCTTATTTTGACGAACAAATAAATTTTGGAAAAGATAAAGAAACAAAAATCAGCGCCCTTTTACAGGGCGCTTTTAATGAAATCCAAATTAAAAAATTATTAAAAAGCACATCTGTTTCATTCACACTACCCTTTGACCTTTTTTACATTATGCAAGTCCCTTATGATAATACTCTTCTTCACCAAGATTTAATTGAAGAATTTAGATGGGAGTTTTCTATTTTATACCCGCATATCAAAGTTGATGATCTTGTAGTTCAATATATGGAAATTGATAAGAATAATATTTATGAACAAAACTCTGCTTTGGTTATTGCTATACATAGAAAATATTTAAATATGCTACATGAGTTTACCTTAAAAAATAATTTGAATCTGAAATTTGTAGATAATGTTCACTTTGCCGCTGAAAAGGCTTTGGCGGTAAGTAATTCATTAATGGAAAAAGGATTAATCCTGAGTGTGTATTTTAATAATAAACATCTGTCATTGATTTTTTCTATGCAAGGAAAACCATTTTACTTTAATAATTTTCCTTTGAAAGGGGCAGGCGAAATACCAGCGATAATTCGAAACGAAATAACTGAAAACCAGCTTTTAAAGATTTCAAAAAATTCAATTGATACTGCATTTATTACCGGAGATAGTATAACTGATTCCGTAGTGCAAATTTTAAGAAAGGCACTGGATTTAGATTTTTACTATTTCAATCCTTTCGATAAAATAAAACCAAATCCTGCTTTGTATGAAAACAATTGCTACACTGAAAAAAACAACTCATTCTCCCCTGCTGCGGGAATTGCTTTTAGATTAGCTTAAAAATAGTTTATGAAACTAAGAATAATTTCCGGCGAGCTTGGAGGCAGGCTTATAGATGTTCCCAAATCCGATCTTATCCGCCCTACTACGGATAGAGTGAGAGAAACTTTATTTAACATTTTGAATAACAAAATAAATTTTGAAGGAATTTCTGTTTTAGATTTTTATTCAGGTACCGGCTCTTTAGGAATAGAATGCATCAGCCGTGGTGCAAGCTTTGTTAACTTTATCGAAAAAGATTTTTCTATATTTCAAAACTTACTGAAGAATATTAATTCACTTTCAATCAAAGATAAATGCACTGTAATTAAAAGTGATGCAGTTTCATTTTCAAAACAGCCGCCTTCTAGAAAGTTTGATTTAATACTCGCAGATCCCCCTTTCTTTAAAGATGATATTTATGAAACCGTTGAAAACTTAAAAACCAATAAATATTTTGATGAAACAAATTTCATGGTAATTGAAAGATCAATTCAAACAAAATCAAAAGATATGTTTAACTTTTCTACCGATCCTTTTAAAATTATCGGTGATACGTGCTTGTATGAAATAAGTTAAGCTATCATCACCTATTTATTATTCAAAATAAAACAAAATCATATTGAACAATCATATCAGGGATAAAAAGCTTTCCTTCCTTGTCATTATATTTTGTAAATCTTATTCCCAATACTAAACGTCCATTATCAAATATATTTTTATAAATGCCTGCTGCAAAAGACAAATAATTTAAGTTGTAGTTTAAATCATTATTAGAATAAGAACCTGATATATTCAAACTTTCTTTATCAACATTTAAGTCATAGAATTTCTGCCAGCCAATTCCGAAATTAAAGAAATAATTTAAAGGCCAATCTCTCCTTCTTGAATTAATAGTGTATAGAAAAGCAAAATTCCAAAAATTATCTTTTGTATTGTCATCTACCAGATAAACTTTCCGTGTCTCGCCTGAAGTAATGTCTTTACTTTCTACTAATGCGAACTGGTAGGTATTTGCTGTTTCAGTATATTTCAAATTAACATCGAACCTCCAGGCCCATGATTCTGATTCTTTGAAGAAAGCAATTCCAATATTTTCATCCATAAGGTATCTTTCATTTATTTTTGAAAGATTAAATCCGCCTGTTAAAGCAAAAGAATTAGAAGCAGCAAAATCAATATCTGCCCCGCCTTGCCAATCGGGCAAACTCCAGAATAAATTTTCACCAGTAAAATCATTCGTATTTATTCCACCGGTTTCACTAAAATAATTTTGACCATTAATCTTTTGAACTTCATATATACCGGCATCATTCACATTAGTATGCTGTTCGCTATTTGTTTTTAACGTTTTATTATTATTAAAACTGAAAAATGGCTTGATTATAATATCGTTTTTTTGCCTATTCTCTGTTATTCTTATCGAATGGCGAATCGGATTAGTTTCAACATTCATGGATTGCAAATAAGCATCGCTTGAAGAGCAGCCAGTAATTAGATATGCAATAAAAATAAATGCACCAAGAATAATTTGCTTTAAGAAATGACCCTTTAATTTCATAACTTCCCCGAAGTTTTTATTTTTACGATGTATAATATATGGTTTCAATTATCATATTTACAACAAAAAAATTTGGTATTTCTTGTTTCCCTTCAATAAAATTATGATTTTAAAGATAATATTTTTAAAAAGTAATTCAGCTTAAATAATGAGAACAGTTATTTATCCCGGGACATTTGATCCGGTAACCAACGGCCATATTGATATTATAAGAAGAGCAAAAGAATTATTTGATGCAGTAGTAGTAACTGTGGCAATTAATCCTGGGAAGACTCCATTATTTACAGTAGGTGAAAGAGTAGAATTGTTAAAAGAAAGCTTAAAGGAATTTGAAAATATAACAGTTGATTCATTTGACGGATTAATTGTCGATCATGCACATAATGTTGGAGCAGTTGGAATTATTAGGGGATTAAGAGCAGTAAGTGATTTTGAATATGAATTTCAAATGGCATTAATGAATAGGAAATTAGCAAAAGATATCGCAACTATATTTCTTATGCCTCATGAAAAATATACTTATTTAAATTCTTCTTTAATTAGGAACCTGGCAAGCTTGAACAGCGACGTAAGTGATTTTGTTCCGTCTATTGTTCACGAAGCTTTGAAACTTAAATTTAAAAAAAGATAATATTTAACGATAGATTTTTAATTCTTATCCTTCCCTAAAATTAAATACTAATTATGGACCAAAATAAAAATGAAATGTTAGGTAAAATTTGTATAGTAACAGGAGCTACCTCAGGAATTGGGAAAGTTACTGCACGGGTTTTAGCAGAAAAAGGGGCAACAGTACTATTCATTGGAAGAAATAAAGACAAATGTGAATCAACTTTAAAATCAATCATTAAAAAAACTTCTTTTAAAAATATAAGTTACTTTGTTGCTGATTTATCATCGCAAAAAGATATACGTGATTTATCGAATAGCATTCATCAAAAATTTGATCACATTGATGTACTAGTTAATAATGCCGGAGCTAGATTTTTGAAAAACTTGAAATCTGTTGATGGCATTGAGATGACATTTGCATTAAATCATCTTGCTTATTTTTTACTGACCAATTTGCTGCTTGATTTGCTTAAAAAAAGTGAATCTGCGAGAGTTATAAATGTTTCCTCTAGTGCGCATAAAACAAAGATTAATTTCGAAGATATACAATTGCAGAAGAATTATGATGGCAAGAAAGCATACACTCAATCAAAATTATCTAATATTTTATTTACTGCTGAACTATCAAAAAAATTAAAAGGAACAAATGTAACTGTTAACACTCTTCACCCTGGTGGTGTAGCGTCAAATTTCAGTAGAAACAATGGGATGTATTATTGGGTAAAGCACCTTTTGTCTTATATAATAAAAAGAAAATTAATTTCACCCGAAAAAGGAGCATTGACTTCAATATATCTTGCAACATCAAACGATGTCAAAGATATAAGCGGCGAATATTTTTTTGAATGTAAGCCTGTCCATTCGATAAAAAATCTTTATAACGAGGAAGTATCCAAAAAATTGTGGATGGTTAGTGAAAAGATGACAGGATTAAATTAAAGTTTTATTTGTCCTTTTGGAATATTTATTCACTCCCCTTAATTAAACTTCTACAGGATAAAAATTTTATTATTTTAAAATATAATTTTAAAGTAATTAACATTAGCTTTTTATAATTTTGTCCCTCAAATATTCTCATTTCTATTTTAATTACTAAAAATTAAAAGGCATGAAATTGCAAAAATATTCAAATTTAATTTCATCAATAGAAGAAAGTAAAACTTTAGCAATAACTGCATTATCTAGAAAGCTAAAAGCCGAAGGAAAAGATGTGCTGGGATTCAGCGCCGGCGAGCCGGATTTTGCTACTCCTGGTTATATTAAAGAAGCAGCAATTAAAGCAATTAATAATAACTTCACAAAGTATACGGCTAATGAAGGTTTTCCTGATTTGATTAATGCGGTTATTTCGAAATTTAAAAGAGATAATGATTTAGACTTTGAGCCTAAAAATATACTTGTTTCTAGCGGGGCAAAACATTCAATATATAACTTACTGATGGCTTTATGCAACCCTGGTGATGAAGTTATTTTCCAGGCTCCATATTGGGTAAGCTATCCTCAAATGACAAAAATTGCTCAAGCAACTTCAGTTGTAATCAATGCAGGAGTAGAACAAAATTACAAGATAACCCCTGAACAATTAGAAAAAGCTATTACACCTAAAAGTAAAGTTCTAATTTTTAATACACCATCAAATCCAACCGGTGCTGTTTATAGTAAAAATGAAATTTTGGCTTTAGGTGAAGTTTTAAAAGGAAAAAATATCTATATCATCAGTGATGAAATTTATGAAAAGATAATTTTTGACGGCGAAGAACATTTCAGCATTGGGAAAATTGATTATTTAAAAGATTTAACATTTACTGTTAATGGTGTTAGTAAAGCTTATGCGATGACTGGCTGGAGAATTGGTTATGCAGCCGGTGACGCAAGCATAATAAAATTAGCAAGAAACTTACAAAGCCATTCAACATCAAATGCGTCCTCTATTTCTCAAGCCGCTTCAGTTGCTGCTTTGAATGAAGATTCGGAAGAGATTAAAGAAATGGTAAAACAATTTAATATAAGAAGAGATTATATTGTTAGTGAACTGAATAAGATTAAAGGATTTAAATGCCCAAATCCAAAAGGTGCATTTTACGTTTTCTTTGATGTAAGTGATTATTATGGAAAATCAGTGAATGGAAATCAGATAAATGATTCAACTTCATTCTGTAATTATATGTTGGATAGTAAGTATGTGGGTTTAGTTCCCGGTGTTGCTTTTGGAAATGATAATTGCGTTAGAATGTCATATGCTTGTTCGCTTGACCAAATTAAAAAAGGGATTGAAAGATTATCCCAGGCAATGTCTGAATTGAGCTAATTAATAATTAGTAAGCAACTTCATAACTATATTGCTGAATATTGAGTATAGATTATTGAATATTGTAAATTGGAATTTTTAATTGATTTAA
Organism: uncultured Bacteroidota bacterium; assembly: GCA_963775245.1. Lineage (GTDB taxonomy): Bacteria > Bacteroidota > Ignavibacteria > Ignavibacteriales > Ignavibacteriaceae > CAVSWT01. The sequence goes on along the minus strand of CAVZID010000035.1, from coordinate 175,529 downwards.
TTAAATCCTCAATTTTCAATGGGCAATATTAAATATTCAATTAAAGAAATGATAACATGTTGAAGGATTTAACTTATTAATCAGATATAAAAAGCTTTAGGGATTTATATATACTTTCGATGGGCATTTGTTCCCCGGTCCAAAGTTCGAAAGATTTTGCTGCTTGGTGCACTAACATCTTGATTCCCTCTAAAGTAACAGCGCCTTCCCCTGAAGCTAATTGTAATAACCTGGTTCTTGCAGGATTATAAACAAGGTCAAATACAATTTGATCTTTCACAAATGATTTTTTCAATGTAGTTATTACATCATCATTTTCAGGGAACATTCCAACAGAGCTTGCATTAACTATTAATTTTGAGCTGCAAAAAATATCCACTAATTCAGGCGGGAATAATTCATGAGCTTTGAACGAATCAAATTTCATTTTATCTGAAAAATACGTTTTCAGAGTTTCTGCTCTTTGTTCAGTTCTATTAATTATATGAATTAATTTTGGTTTAAAATATCTAACAAGACAATAAATCACTGCCCTAGCAGCACCTCCTGCGCCAACAACGCTTACTTCCTGCCCTGTTATTTGTTCTTTGTGAGGACTTAATGTTTCCAGTATTCCATTCACATCAGTATTATATCCAGTTAACTTGCCAAGCTCATTTACAACTGTATTTACCGAACCGATAATTGAAGCTTCTTCCGAAACATTATTCATCAATTGGATTATGTTTTCTTTGTGAGGAATAGTTACATTAAAACCTTTTATTCCGAGAGCCACCATACCTTTTACTGCATTTTTCAAATTTGCCGGGGGAACATCGAATGGCATATAAATGTAATCCATATTTTTTAGTTGAACGGTTACATTATGAATAAAGGGTGAATAAGTATGTTTAATAGGATGCCCAATAAGCCCAATTAACCTGGTATTAACATGAAAAGTATTCTTTATTTCCAATACAATATTGTCCGGGTTTATAAAATTATTAAAAGTAGATATATAAAATAGAAAATTAAGTTTTAATTATTGATATGCTAAAATTAAATCTCGCCGAGCAGTTTCTTAAAAAGTTTTGAAGACTTAATTTCCGGGTACTCTTTAGCAAAATCAGTTTTCATATTAGGATCAATAACAAAAGCTTCTTTTAAGCAATCCACTGCTTCCTGAGTTCTGCTTAAAATAAAATTAACTTTTGCTTTCCCATAAAATGATGCCGCATGTTCGGGATTCAGCTTAATACACTCGTTAAATGCATTTAATGCTTCCAGCCAATCACCGATTTCCAGGTATGTTTCAGCAAGATTAAACCATACCTCGAAATTATTTTTATTTATCTTTAATGCTGATAAATAACTCTTTACAGCTTCTTGTAATTTCCCTAATGAATATTCCAATTCAGCTTTTGCATACCAGGCATCTGCATTGTCTTGAGATAATTCTATAGCTTTATTAAAATCTTTTAACGCCTGATAATATTTGCCAATCGAATCATAACAATAACCTCTTGCCAAATATGATTCATAGTAATTACGATTAATTCTAATAGCTAATGAATAGTATTTAATTGCATTTGTTAAATCTCCTAGTTCTTCATATATGTTTGCAATATTATAACAGGCGGCTTCATCATTTTTATCAATCTCATAGACTGTTTTAAAGCACTCTAAAGCCTGCTGCAGCCTGCCTAAATCTGCAAGTGCATTACCTTTATTAAACCAGGCGCTTGAAAAATCATCCCTAATTGCAATAGCAAACTCATAACTATCAATTGCTTTCTCAAGCTGCTGTAATTTTGTTAAAACAATACCGCGATTATACCAACCATTTGAGCTGTAAGGTTCAAGCTCCAAAAATTTATCATAGGTTAAAAGAGCATTGCTGTATTCACCAATACTTTCAAAACAAAATCCGAGTTCGTAGTATGCTTCTTCAAATTCAGGATCTGATTCAAGAGTCCTTTTATAATAATGAATTGCTTTTTCAAAATTCTCCTGATGCTGATGAATTAAGCCTAAACTAAAAAGCGCTTCTTCATTATTTGGTTCAAGCTGAAGTGCTTTTTCAATTGATTCTTCCGCCTTTGCAAATAAGCTAAGGTTTTCTTCCGTAACAGCTTTTTCAATTAATGTTTCAGTATCACATGGATTTAAAGAAATGGATTTGTTAAAACAAACTAAAGCTTCTTCAAAATTTAGAAGGTTATTTAAGAAGGTTCCTTTTTTAAGCCAGTATTCAGAATTATAAGGAGAGATTTCCAATAAACGTTCAGCGAAATAAAGTCCATCTTCATTTTTTTCATTTTCAATACAAAACTGAATCATATCTTCGATGGCTTCAACACAAGTATAGATATTCCCGGATTCAATTAATTCTTTGCATCTGCTAATTTCATTATTGACACTTTTCTCACCGTTATAAAAGTTATGTTCACCGCTGAAATCAGAATCAAAAGACGACATCAATTCTCCACATAATTTTTTTGATGGAAAAATCTATTACTAATAAAAGCCAAAATCAAGTTGATAAACGATTGACTTTGAACTCTTATTTTTATATGCAAACAAAAAAAATGCCGCATTAATTATTAACTAATACGGCGAAAAACAAATAAATTTTACCTTATTTAAAAAGTTTATTTAACAGAGAAGTTAATTTCTTAAAACGGAAGTAACTTTTTCTGCTGCATCCTTTAAACTTTTAGCTACTTCAAAATTTAAACCTGAATTAGCTAATAATTCTCCAGCTTCTTTTGCGTTAGTTCCTTCCAATCTTACAACAATTGGAACATTAACTTTCATTTCCGTTGCCGCATCAATCACCCCTTGTGCTACACGATCACAACGAACTATCCCACCGAAAATATTAATTAATATGGCTTTAACATTTGGATCGGAAAGAATGATTTTAAATCCATTTGCTACTGTAGTTTTATTTGCACCACCACCAACATCCAAAAAATTTGCAGGTTCGCCACCAGCTAATTTAATAATATCCATTGTAGCCATTGCAAGTCCAGCACCGTTAACCATGCAGCCGACATTGCCATCTAATTTTATATAATTTAAGCTAAATTTTGATGCTTCAACTTCAAGAGGATCTTCTTCATATAGATCACGGTAAGCAGCAATTTCTTTTTGCCTGAACAATGCATTGTCATCAAAATTCATTTTAGCATCCAAAGCAACTACTTTGTTATCGTTAGTAATTACCAAAGGATTTATTTCAAGCAAGGAAGAATCAGTTTCTGAATAAGCTTTGTAAAGCACTGAAATAAATTTTATAAAGTTTTTAAATGCATCTCCAGTTAACCCTAAAGCAAATGCAAGTTTTCTTGCCTGGTAAGATTGCAAACCAACTGCAGGCTCAATCCACACCTTTATAATTTTTTCAGGGGTTTCAGCAGCAACTTTTTCAATCTCGACACCGCCTTCGGTTGAAGCCATTATAACATTTTTAGAAACAGAACGGTCGAGTAGAATTCCTAAGTATAATTCTTTAGCATAATCCAGGCCTTCTGTAATAAAAAGTGTTTTAACAATTTTACCTTCTGCACCGGTTTGGTGGGTAACTAATAAATTGCCAAGCATTTTCTTTGCATACTCTTTAACTTTATCTTCAGAGGTTGTGAATTTAACTCCACCTTCAAGAATTAATTCTTCTCTATTTACAGGATTGTACAGTTTCCCCTTTCCTCTTCCGCCAGCGTGAATTTGTGATTTAACAACATACTGGTTTATCCCTCTTTGTTGGAGTTGTTCAATAGCACCATCAAGATCGCTTAAATCTTTTATTGCTACACCATCTTGAACAGGTACATTGAATTTCTTCAAAACTTCTTTGGCTTGATATTCATGTATTTTCATTTTGACCTTAAAATATTTTTTGTTTTAAATAATTATTTTTTTTATCCTCTCCCCTTCCCTTTGGGAAGGGGCCGGGGGATAGGCTTTTATTTCTCACTCATAAAAGGATAACGCCAATCTTTCGGCGGATTGAATGTTTCCTTAATTGTTCTTGCAGTCATCCATCGTAATATATTCAAATCGCTGCCTGCTTTATCATTTGTTCCGGACGCTCTTCCGCCTCCGAATGGCTGCTGGCCAACAACAGCGCCGGTTGGCTTATCATTGATATAAAAATTGCCGGCAGTATTTCTAAGCCTATTTGACATCTTTGTAATTGCTTGCCTATCGTTCGCCCAAATTGCTCCAGTCAAAGCATACGGCGATGTCGTATCACATAAATCAAGAGCTTCATCAAGTTTATCATCTTCATAAACATAAATTGTTAAAACAGGGCCAAAAATTTCTTCTTGCATTGTTTTGAATTCTGGATTTGTTGTAACAATAGTAGTCGGCTCAATAAAAAATCCTTTTGAATCATCAAAGTTACCGCCTGTTATTATTTCTGCTTCTTTAGATTCTTTTGCATAAGTAATATATTCAGTAATTGATTTAAAGGCCGCTGCATCAATAACAGAAGACATAAAATTTGTGAAATCTTCAACGTCTCCCATTTTAATTTTCTTGACTTCACTTACATATTTTTCTTTAAACTCTTTCCATAAAGACTCTGGTACATACAAACGTGAAGCAGCCGAACATTTTTGTCCTTGATATTCAAATGCTCCTCTAATTGCAGCTGTAACTAACGAATCAACATCTCCAGAATTATGAGCAAAAATAAAATCTTTACCACCGGTTTCACCAACTATTCTTGGATAGTATTTCATGTTCTTTAAATTATCTGAGACAGATCTCCACATTCCCTGGAATACTGCAGTAGAACCTGTGAAATGAATTCCGGCAAGATGGGAACTGCTCATAGCTGGTGTACCAACCTGGCCGCCTGAACCAGGAACAAAATTGATTACACCTTTTGGCAAACCTGCAGCCTCAAATAATTTCATTAAATGATAAGCAGAATAAACAGCACTTGAAGCCGGTTTCCATAAAGCAACATTTCCAACCATTGCCGGTGCTGTTGGCAAGTTCCCAGCAATTGAAGTAAAGTTAAACGGAGTTACCGCAAAAATAAATCCTTCAAGAGGCCGATACTCAAGCCTGTTCCAAATTCCTGGCGAAGAATAAGGCTGGTTTGCCATTAATTGTGTCATGTAATAAACATTAAATCTCCAAAAATCAATCAGCTCACAAGCTGAATCAATTTCTGCCTGAAATGCAACTTTTGATTGTCCCAGCATAGTTGAAGCGTTTAAAGTTGATCGCCAGGAAGTTGATAACAAATCAGCCATTTTTAAAAATATAGAAGCTCTCTGTTCCCATGGCATTTCCGACCATTTTTTTCTTGCTTCAAGTGCGGCTTCAATTGCCATTTCAACTTCTTTTTTACCTGCTTTATGATAAACGCCTAAAACATGACTTTTATTATGCGGAATAACCATCTCTTCAGTATTACCTGATCTAATTTCTTCGCCGCCAATTATTAATGGTACTTCAATTTTTTTTGATTTAAGTTCGGTTAATTTCTTTTTTAATTCTTCTCGTTCAGAACTTCCAGGCAAGTAAGATTTGATTGGTTCGTTCACAGGATGAGGAACTTTAAAAAAAGCATTTGACATTATAAAACCTCTATTTTATTTGGTTACTGTTGGTAATAACTTCTTAAAAAATAATTGAAAAATTAAGGCTTTTGGTTTTGATAAGCAATTTTAGTTTCTTTAGCTTTTTTCGATAATATTTAATTAAAGGAAAAACTTGAATTTAATTTTACACCAGACTATTTTCTCTAAGTTTAAATGAGAGATTTTTTATGGCACTTCTAAAAGCAAACAAAACAATACCCGAACTTTTTATTTTTTTAACTGAAGAATACGGGAAAAATATGACCCGCCCATTACTGAAAGTTAAAATAGATAAGGAGTATCAAGGGATTTCTTATCAAAAATTTAAAGAAGAAACTGAAAGCATTGCTTTTGGTTTAGCTGCTTTAGGTGTAAAGCAAAACGATAAAATAGCAATCATTTCAGAAAACCGTCCTGAATGGGTTTATTTGGATATGGCAATATTGGGACTTGGTGCTATTGATGTTCCGCTATATCCATCTCTCACAGCAGATTCAATTGAATTTATTTTAAATAATTCCGAAGCGAAAGGAATAATAGTTTCAAATAAATTTCATTTAAATAAAGTTTTAAAAGTTCGTGATAACTTCAAGCATTTAAATTTTATAATATTGCTGAATGAAAAGGATATTATACAAGATGTTCAAGGGCTATATTCTTTAACTGATGTTAAAGAGATGGGTGAAATATTTATGAATCACCATCCTCATCATTTTAAAGAAAGTATGAAGAAAGTTCATGAGAACGATTTATGCACCATTATTTATACTTCCGGAACAACCGGCGAACCAAAAGGAGTAATGCTTACACATAAAAATATTTTATCAAATGTTAATTCAGCTTTAAAAGCTTTCCCTATTGATAGCAATGATATCTTCCTTTCTTTTCTTCCGCTTTGTCATATCTTTGAAAGGATGGGAGGATACTACACCGCTTTCTCTTCCGGTGGCCAAATTTGTTATGCTGAAAGCATAGAAACAGTTGCTCAAAATTTAATTGAAGTTAAACCAACAATTATTACTACTGTGCCGAGATTGTTTGAAAGAATTCATTCAAAAATTATAAAGAATGTTGAAACTCAATCTCTAACAAAACAAAAAATATTTTATTGGGCGATTGAAACCGGGAAGAAGTATAGAAAAGCAAAAAGGAAAGGTTTTGTTTCTCCGATTCTTTCAGCTAAAAATAAATTGGCTGATAAATTGGTTTTTAATAAGCTTCGTGAAAGGACAGGAAATCATTTAAGATTTTTTGTATCTGGCGGCGCAGCCTTACCAATTGAACATGGGGAATTTTTTGATGCAATTGGAATTAGAATTCTTGAAGGATACGGTTTAACAGAATCATCCCCGGTGATTGCAGCTAATCCTTATGATGCCTATAAATTTGGTACAACAGGAAAACCTTTCCCAGGTGTTCAAATTAAAATTGCAAGCGATGGTGAAATTCTTGCTAAAGGCCCAAACATTATGCAAGGTTATTATAAAAATAAAAAAGAAACCGAAGCTTCACTTAAAGACGGATGGCTTCATACAGGGGATATCGGGACTTTTGATGAAGATGGCTATTTAAAAATAACTGATAGAAAAAAACATTTATTTAAAACTTCTGCCGGTAAATATATCGCTCCAACTCCAATTGAGAATCTTTTTGTTTCAAGTAAATATATAGACCAATTTGTTTTGATTGGTGATAGAAGAATGTTTTTAACTGCATTGATTGTCCCCGACTTTGAAGCTGTAAAAGAATATGCTGACTCACATAAAATTAAATACAATTCAATAAATGATTTATTAGAAACTAAAGAAATTGAAGAGCTATTTGATAAAGAAATTGGTCAGTTTCAAAAGAAACTTGCTAATTATGAAAAAGTAAGGAAGTTTAAATTGCTTGATAAACCTTTTAGCATTGAAACAGGCGAAATAACACCAAGTCTAAAAGTTAAAAGAAAAATTATTGAAGAAAAATTCAAAAATCTTATTGAAAAAATGTACGAGAGTCTTGGAAGAAACTAAAATGTAAGTCAAAGTCCAAAAGTCAAAATTAAAAAAGAAATTGATTTGATACATAAGGAGCTTTTACGAAAAGAAATTGAAGTAGCATTAATTGGGGACTATAATCCTTCAGTTACCGCACACATAGCTATACCAAAGGCGTTGGAAATCAACTCAAAGAAAAATAACTGCAAAACTAAATACAAATGGATTGATACCATAAGGATAAAAAATAATATTAAAACTCTACTTTCAAAAGTTAGCGGGGTATGGTGTGTTCCAGCTTCGCCATATAAAAATACTGAAGGCGCATTAGACGCAATTAGATTTGTTAGAGAAAATAAAATACCTTTTTTAGGAACGTGCGGAGGATATCAACATGCCATTTTAGAATTTGCAAGGAATGTACTTGGATACAAAAATGCGGATAACACAGAAGTAAATCCCAAAGCTGAAATGCCTCTAATTGCTGCTATGAAATGTTCTTTGATTGAAGAAACAGGTGATATTATAATTAATAAAAATTCTAAATTATTTAAATTTTATAAGACCGAAAAGATAAAAGAAAAATATCATTGCAGTTACGGATTCAATCCAAAATATATTTCTTTGTTTGAGAATAGTGATTTGAAAATTGTTGGCTTTGATTTAGAGAATGACCCAAGAATTATTGAATTAAGAAGTCATCTGTTCTTTATCGGAACAGCTTTCCAGCCAGAAAGGTCTGCTTTGAATAACGATACTCATCCTATCGTTGATGGATTTATTAAAGCTGCAATTGAGTTTAAAAAGTCAAAGGTCAAAAGTAAAAATTCAAAAAATTTGAATATAATAATTTGACCTTTGATTTTTGACTTTAAACTTTTAGTCTACCAACCACAAATATTTCCCATAACCTTTAGCTTTCATTTCATCTTTCGGAATAAATTTCAAAGCTGCAGAATCCATGCAATAGCGCAAATGAGTCGGTTTTGGCCCATCATTAAAAACATGCCCAAGATGCGAATCTCCAAATCGGCTTCTTACTTCTACCCTTTCCATTCCATAAGTGTTGTCCACAACTTTATTCAAATATCGTGGATCAATTGGCTGTGTAAAACTTGGCCAGCCTGTCCCCGATTCAAATTTATCTTTTGAACTGAACAATGGTTCGCCTGAAACAATATCAACATAAATTCCAGCTTTATGATTATCAAAATATTTATTGTCGAAAGGCTTTTCGGTTCCATTTTCTTGAGTAACATAATATTCAAGCTTTGTCAATTTCTTTTTCAAAACTTCATCAGATGGCTTTTTGTATTTGCCATTATCAATTAAGCCCCAGGTATCTTTAATAAAATCTTCTCTCCCCGAAGCTTTTTTATATGCATGATAATGTTCAGGGTTTTTCTTGAAATAATCTTGATGATATTCTTCTGCCGGATAAAAAGTTGTGTACTTAAGAATTTTTGTGACAACTGGTTTATTAAATATTCTTGAATTATTTAACCTTACTTTTGATTGTTCGGCAACTTCTTTTTGCTGTTCATCATGATAAAATATTGCCGGGTCATATTGTGGTGCTCTATCATGAAAAGAACCGCCTGAATCTGTTGGGTCAAATTGCTGCCAGTAAATATCCAGCAGTTCAGAATAGCTTATAACTTCCGGGTCATATTTGATTTGAATCGATTCGCGATGGCCTGTTCTTCCATTTGTAACATCGCCGTAGGTTGGGTTTTTCTCTTTCCCGCCGGCATATCCTGAAGTAACAGAAATTACTCCATTTATTCCTTCAAAAGGTGCTTCCATACACCAAAAGCAGCCACCGGCAAAAGTTGCTGTTTCTACCTTATTGGAAATTGTATTAACAGTTGGTTCTGATATTTTATTATTCTCTTTATTCATTTTAGAGGTATCGGAAGAATTACCTTCTGTACACCCAAAAAAGAAAAGGAACAATAAACTTATGATTAGTAATTTTTTCATTTTACCCTCTAAAATTTTTGTTCATAATTATTGATGAACAAAAATAGAGTTCAGTTATCACGGAATTATCACGCAGGTGTTAAAAAACAATTAATGCTGAATTCATTTCAGCATCTTAGGTTTAATCTTACATAAATTCAAAATATTCATAATGAAAAAATGTAAAAATTAAAATTTCCAGATTAGAGTACATTATACTTTATTAACAAAATGTGAAAAGTTCTAAAGATGCTGAAACAAGTTCAGCATAAAGAATATATTATTTTATCGTCTTCTCAATTAAATCAATCATTTGCTGATGAATAAGCTTGTTAGTACATAAAATCTGTTTTGAAAAAATATCAATTTCATTTCCTTTGAAATCTGTTACGATTCCTCCGGCTTCTTCAAGTATTAATTTGCCCGCGCAAAAATCCCAGGGATGAAGTGAGTTTTCCCAATAGCCATCCAAAGCACCTTTTGCAACGTAACAAAGATCAATAGCTGCAGAACCCAATCTTCTAACACCGCGGCCAGCTTTTGTAAATGCTTCAAATAATTCAAAAATATTTTTGGGGCGTTCAGCAATGTTGTAAGGAAATCCAGTCACAAGAAGACTATGCCCAAGCTGATCTTTTTTACTTACCGATAATTTCTCTGAATTTGCAAAAGCACCGCTTCCTTTTTCTGCTGAATAAACAATATCCTGCATTACATCGTAAACTACTCCCGCAAATATTTTCGCATTTTTTTGAACTCCGATTGAAACGGAAAAAATTGGTAAGCCGTGGGCAAAATTTGTTGTGCCGTCAAGCGGGTCAATCACCCATCGATATTCGGAATCTTTATTTTTATATTCGCCGCTTTCTTCTGCTAAAATACTATGGGATGGATACTTTTTCTTAACAAAATCAGTAATCAATTTTTCCGATGCTTTATCGATTTCTGTAACTAAATTTATCTCGTTTGTTTTGTATTCTATACTAAATTTCTTTCCAAAACCCTCTCTTATAATTTCTCCGGCTTGTTTGGAAATGTTAATCACATCTTGAATCATAAACTGCCCTTTTGTTTCTAATTTTGAAAATTTGTTGCTGTAAAAATAGTTAAATTATAATTAACGTATCACTCAACATTTGCTATATTTCAATTCCTTGAATGCCCAAACGAATTTTGGTATATTTCGGTTCGCATAAAAACAATTGAAATTTAAGGAGTACTTGATTGAGTCAATATAATGGGATAGAGATTAATACCGCAAACGATATTAGTATAGTTGATAATATACCGGATGTTTTGCCTATTCTTCCTCTTCGGGATATAGTGATTTTCCCTTACATGATTTTCCCGGTTTTGGTGGGAAGAGAACAATCCATTCGAGCAGCTAATTATGCTTTAGAAAATACAAAATATATTTTCCTTGCCGCACAAAAAAAATCAAATGTAGAAGATCCAAAGAAAGATGATATTTACCGCGAAGGCACAATCGCAAAGATAGTTCAGATTTTAAAATTGCCAAACGGTTTGATGAAAATTTTAGTCGATGGTCTTTTACAAGGAGCTATAATCGACTTCACAAATAAAAATGATTTTTTTGAAGGAAAAATAAGAGTAATTGTCCCCGAGTTTAAACAAGATCATGAAATGAATGCTATGACAAGACAAATGTCACAGCTATTTAAAGAATATGTGAAGATTAGCCGCAACATACCCAATGAAGCATTAACAGCTTTTGAAAATATTGAAGAGCCGGATAGAAAACTTTTTTATGTCGCTGCTAATGTTAATCAATCTATAGATGTTAAACAGGCAATACTTCAAAAAGAAGATTTGAAAGATCAATTTTATGAAGTAATAAAAATTCTGAATTCTGAAATCGACATATTAAAAATCGAAAAAGAGATTGATAATAAAGTCCAGGAAAATATTGCAAAGACACAAAGAAAATTTATCATCCAGGAACAAATAAAAATTCTTCAAGATGAACTTGGCGAAGAAGAAGATACTACGCCAGAATTTATTAAAATGCGGGACACTATTAAAAAAGCCAAAATGCCCAAACATGCTGAGGACAAAGCGATTGAAGAATTAAATAAACTTAAAAAAACTCCTCCAATGTCACCGGAGTCAACCGTTATAAGGAATTATTTGGATTGGATGTCAGAGGTTCCCTGGTCAAAAAGAACCAAAGATAATTTACAGATTTCGCATGTTCAAAAAATTCTAAATGAAGATCATTTTGGATTGGAAAAACCTAAAGAAAGAATTATTGAGCATATTGCAGTTTTAAATTTGGTTAAACAAATGCGCGGACAAATCCTTTGCTTTGTGGGACCTCCCGGAGTTGGGAAAACATCACTAGGCAAATCAATTGCTCGTGCTCTTGGAAGAAATTTTGTAAGAATTAGTCTTGGCGGCATTCGTGACGAAGCCGAGATTAGAGGACATAGAAGAACATATATAGGGTCAATGCCAGGCAAGATAATTCAATCTATGAAAAAAGCCGGGTCAATTAATCCTGTTATGCTTTTAGATGAGATTGATAAAATGAGCATGGACTTTCGCGGGGATCCTTCATCAGCAATGCTTGAAGTTTTAGATCCCGAACAGAACCATACTTTTAATGATCATTATCTTGAGGTTGATTACGATTTATCCCAGGTAATGTTTATAACTACTGCGAACGTTCGTTACAATATCCCCCTGCCTTTGCAGGATAGAATGGAGATTATAGAACTTTCCGGTTACCTTGAATATGATAAAACTGAAATTGCTAAAAGGCATATCGTTCCAAAACAATTGGCTGCACACGGTTTAACCAAGAAGCATGTTACGATTACTGATGGAGCTATAAAAAAAATAATAACAGATTACACAAGAGAAGCCGGTGTTCGAAATTTAGAAAGAGAGTTAGCTTCAGTTTGCCGTAAATTGGCACATGAAATTGTATTAAGAGAATCGACTAACGGAAAGAAAAAAGTTAAAGGTGGATTCATTGTTGATGAAGATAAAATTGAAGAGTATTTAAAAGTTCCAAGATACCGACACAGTTTTCACAGCAAAGAAAAAAGAGTCGGCAGCGTAACAGGATTAGCATGGACAAGTGTGGGCGGTGAAATTTTATCAGTTGATGTTACTATTATGAATGGTGCAGAAAAGCTTTCGTTAACCGGCCAGTTAGGCAATGTTATGAAAGAATCTGCTCAAGCTGCATTAAGCTATATTCGTTCAAATGCTAAATCACTAGGTATTAGCCCTGATTTCTTTAAGGGAAAAGAAGTTCATATCCATCTGCCGGAAGGAGCAATTCCTAAAGACGGGCCTTCGGCAGGAATTACAATGGCAATGGCTTTACTTTCTGCAATCAGCGGCAAGCCAGCTTCAAATGATATTGCCATGACCGGTGAGATTACTCTTAGAGGAAATGTTTTGCCTATCGGCGGCTTGAATGAAAAGTTACTAGCAGCAAAAAGAAATGGCATTGGAACTGTATTAATTCCAAAAGAAAATGAAATTGATTTGAAAGAAATTCAGGATAAAGTACAGGAAGGATTAAAAATAATTCCTATTGAAAAAATCGAAGATGCAATTCCATATGTTTTTCCGGATTCAAAAAAGACATCACAAAAAAAATCTAGAAAGAAAACTACAGCAAGAAAGAAGCGATGACGTTTGGCAGAAACGATTTTAGTTGATAAAGATTTAAGCAAAGAAGAAAAATATAAATTATTAGTTAAGCAGATTAAGACACTACTGGTTAAAGAAGACAATGTTCTGTCAAATCTTTCTAATTTCACTGCTGCGTTAAAACAAACATTTGATTTTATAAGCTGGGTTGGATTTTATTTATTCGATGGAGAAAAACTCTATCTTGGTCCATTTCAAGGGAATATTGCTTGTACAAATATTGAAATCGGCAAGGGCGTCTGCGGGACTTCTGCAAAAAAATTACAAACAATAATAGTAGAAGATGTAAATAAATTTCCCGGACACATTGCTTGCGATGCGGATTCAAAATCAGAAATCGTTATCCCTATTTTAAAAGATAATAAGTTATATGGAATTCTTGATTTGGACAGTTATGATTATAATTCATTCGATTTAACTGATAAAAAATATTTAGAAGAACTTTGCAGTTTCCTTTCATCTGAAATTTTATAATTTTATTAGTAAAACATTTCATAATAATTTTATGTCGACTTATAAAGTAACAGCATTAAAATGGCGCCCTCAAAGATTTGAAGATGTAGTAGGACAAGAGCACATAACTCTTACTTTAAAAAATGCAATTAAAAATAATAGAATTGCACATGCTTATATTTTTACCGGCCCTCGCGGAGTTGGCAAAACTACTACGGCAAGAATTCTCGCAAAAACATTAAACTGTCTGAATCCTAAAGACAATGAACCATGCAACGAATGTGAAATGTGTAAGTCGATTTTAAATAATCAATCCTTGGATATAATTGAAATTGACGGTGCATCAAACCGTGGAATTGATGAAATCCGAACCCTTCGTGAGTCTGTTAAATATGCCCCGACAAAAGGTAAATATAAAGTTTACATCATTGATGAAGTTCACATGCTTACAAAGGAATCATTTAATGCATTCCTTAAAACTTTGGAAGAGCCGCCTTCACATACAATTTTTATATTTGCAACTACGGACATACACAAAGTTCCTTTAACTATTATTTCAAGGTGCCAGAGATTTGATTTCAGAAGAATTCAGCTTGATGAAATAAAAAATTTACTTTCTGAGATTGCAGAAGAAGAAAAAATAAAAATTGATGATAAAACTTTAACTATAATTGCAAAAAAATCTGATGGCGCTTTACGGGACGCAGAAAGTTTTTTTGACCAGGTAGTTTCATTTTGCGGAAATGATATTGATTCGGAAACCGTTGCTAAAATGTTGAACTTAATTGATGACGAAATTTATTTCACAATTTCCGATGCAATATTAAACAAAAATTTCAAGGCTGTTTTTGAAGTTACAAACACTATTTACAAAAATGGTTGGAGCTTCACCGATTTTATTGATGGACTGATTGAACATTTCCGAAATATTATGACAGTTGTTGTTACGGAAAAATCAGATTTAGTAGAATCAGCCGATGTTTACAAATCAAAGTATCTTGAATACCAAAGTCAATTTTCTGAAGGTGATCTTCTAAGATTATTAAACTTCTTAAATAAAGCACAGCAGGAATTAAGATATTCCCAAAATCATAAATTAAAATTGGAAATTATTTTAAGTCATTTAGTCGGACTTGAACGTTCCTCAACCATAAGTGAAATATTTTCTAAGCTGGGGGATAATAATCAACTTGAAACCGAAATTGCACAAGAATCTAAAACTACAAAGTATGCCTTTTCAACAACTATAAATAATCAATCTAAAACAAGACAAACTAATTCTTCCATTAAAAAAAAACCTCAAGTAGTAAGCGAAAATAATTTTCAATCATCTCAGTCTAAAATTGCTGAAGAGCTTGAAACAAATTTGGATTTTAATTTTGATTCAGTAGTTGCAAAATGGCAGGAATTTATTGAAATAGTTTCAAATGAAAAAAGATTTACCCTTGGGCATTACATTGGCAATATAGAGCTGTTGGATTTAAATGGAAATAAGTTACAGGCTATCTTAAACGACCCAGATGGAATTAAATCTTTTGCTCTTCACAAAGACTATATTGACAAAAAAACACAGGAATTTTTTGGAAGGAAAATATCCCTTAATTTAATGAATCAGAATTCTGCTTCCCCAAAAATCAAAACTGCACAACCGTTAGTAAACAAAGACAAAGATTTAATTAATATCGAACAAAAAAGCCAAAAGGAAAGAATATCATCTGATGACCCTGTAATTAATGCCATTGTAAATGAACTTGGTGGTAAGGAACTAGCTTGAAATACTTAATAATCACACTCAAATCCGACAAAATCACTGCTAAATTGTCTGTGAATTACCAGTCGAAATCTCTTTGAAAATTTAATTTTTATTCCCTATTTTTGTAAACTATGTCCCAAAAATTAATCGTAGCGATTGATGGTCCGGCTGGTTCCGGTAAAAGCACTTCAGCAAAGCTGGTCGCACAGAAATTAAGCTACTTATATATTGATACCGGGGCGATGTACAGAGCCATAACTTACCTGGCTCAAAAAAATGCTCTTTCAAATAATGATGAAATAACAAAGCTTGCCGAAGAATCTGAGATTGAACTGAAGTTTGAAAACGGAATCACTAATGTAAAAATTAATGGTGAAGATGTTACGGATAAAATAAGAGATATTTCAATTAACAAAAAAGTAAGCGAGATAAGCAAGATTGAAGGTGTAAGAAAAGCTTTGGTAAAAAAGCAGCAGGCAATGGGAAGCAAAAGCAACGGAGTGGTAATGGAAGGTAGAGATATTACCACAGTAGTTTTCCCTCAAGCTGACGTCAAAATTTTTCTTACTGCTTCAATTGAACAAAGGGCTCAACGCAGAGCGAAGGAATACGCTGAAAAAGGAACCGATGTTTCTATTGAAGAAATCAAAGATAATTTACTTCAACGTGATAAGATTGATTCTACAAGAGAAGTAAGCCCTTTAACTAAAGCAAGCGATGCCGTGGAAGTTGATACTTCCAAAGTTACTATTGAAGAGCAGGTAAATATAATTTTAAATCAAATTAGAATTGCAGCAAATAGAAAAGGTGTTAAAGTTCCTTTATAATTTTTATTAAGCCATCAATAACTACAAATGTTAAACTAAAACTTCTGTATTATTGTTTTAAGATGGCAGAAACAATATATACAGATTATTTTATTTTTTTAGGAGGATTAATGTCCGAAGAGACAAAAGATGTGAAGAAGATTAAAGTGACTGAAGAGGATTTTGAAAAGGCACAGAAAAATTTTAATAATGAAGAATATTCAAAAGAAGAATTTTTAACATTAGCAAAACTTTATACCGATTCATTCCACGACTTAAAAGAAGGCGAGCTGATTAAAGGTAAGATTGTACGAATTCAAGGTGACAATATTATCATTGATGTAGGTTTTAAGTCTGAAGGCTCAATTCCCAAAAATGAGTTTTATGAAAACGAAGAGATTAAAGTTGGGAAAGAAGTTGAAGTAGTACTTGAAAGTGTGGAAGATATAGAAGGTAATTTAGTTTTAAGCAAACAAAGAGCAGACTTCTTAAGAATCTGGGAGCGTGTTGTTAATGCTCATGAAACCGGTGAAATTATTCAAGGCAAAATTCTTAAAAGAATTAAAGGCGGAATGGTTGTTGACTTGATGGGAATGGAAGCATTTCTTCCCGGCTCACAAATCGATATCAGGCCTATCCGTGATTTTGATGCTTTCGTTGGACAGACAATGGACTTCAAAGTTGTTAAAGTTAATGTCCCAACCGAGAATGTTGTTGTATCTCATAAAGTTCTTGTTGAAGAAGAAATTTCAGATCAAAGAGATGCAATCCTTAACAGCTTAGAAAAAGGCCAAATTCTTGAAGGTACTGTAAAAGCTATAACCGACTTTGGTGTGTTTGTTGACCTTGGCGGTGTTGACGGTTTAATTCACATCACTGATTTAAGCTGGGGAAGAATTAATCATCCTAATGAAGTTGTTAAGCTTGACGAAACTATCAAAGTTGTTGTTACGGATTTTGATGAAGAGAAGAAACGAATTTCTTTAAGCTTGAAAAAACTTCTCCCACATCCATGGGAAAAAATCGAAGAGAAATACAAAGTTGGAGACAAAGTTTCCGGCCGTGTTGTATCTCTTACTGATTACGGTGCTTTCATTGAAATTGAAAAAGGTATTGAAGGATTAATTCATAATTCTGAAATGAGCTGGACTCAGCACATTAAACATCCATCTCAAATAGTTGCAATGGGACAGGTTGTTGAAGCTGTGATTTTAAGCCTTGATAAAGATGAGAAAAAAATCTCACTCGGTATTAAGCAGTTAGAACCGGATCCATGGCAGTCATTGATGGAGAAATATCCTGTTGGCTCACAGCATTCAGGTATAGCTAGAAACTTGACAAACTTTGGTGTGTTTGTTGAATTGGAACCTGGTGTT
Organism: uncultured Bacteroidota bacterium; assembly: GCA_963775245.1. GTDB lineage: Bacteria > Bacteroidota > Ignavibacteria > Ignavibacteriales > Ignavibacteriaceae > CAVSWT01. The sequence continues at coordinate 157,931 of CAVZID010000035.1, read as the reverse complement.
GACGGACTTGTTCATATTTCCGATCTATCATGGACAAAGAAAATTCGGCACCCCGGTGAAGTTGTTAAAAAAGGTGAAAAGCTTGATGTGATTGTTCTTGGTGTTGATGTTGACCAAAGAAAAATTTCTCTTGGGCATAAGCAAGTTCAAGATAATCCTTGGGATAATTTTGAAAAACTATATCACATTGGAACCATAACCGAAGGAAAAGTTGTAAGAATAATCGAAAAAGGTTTGATTGCAGAATTACCTGAATCAGTTGACGGATTTGTTCCCGGAACTCAATTAGCTCCATCTAAAATTAAGAACATTGCTAATCACTTCCCTGTTGATGATGTTATTCCGTTAAAGGTAATTGAATTTGACAAGGAAAACAAAAAAATAGTTTTAAGTGCTATTGCTGCATTAAAAGATAAAGGTGAAGAAGTAATCAAAGATTATCTTAACAAACACAAAATGGATCGCGTAAGTGTTGAAGAGATTCTTGCTTCGGAAACCGGAAGCATTGATACTTCCGAATTCCCTATCTTCGAGGTATCTGAAGAAGGGCATAATTCATCTTCAGATAACAAAAAATAGTTTAGCATTTGAATTAGATATTAGAGCGGGATTTTTTGCCCGCTCTTTAATTTTTAAACTGGATTGAATGAATAATAAAGTTGCTCTACATACTTTAGGATGTAAATTAAATTTCTCTGAGACATCAACTATTGGGAATCAATTTTTAAATAAAGGATTTGAGATAGTTGATTTCAAAGAGCAATCGGATATTTACGTTTTAAATACCTGTACTGTTACTGAAAATGCCGAGAAAGAATGCAGGCAGATTGTCCGCAGAGCATTGAAACAAAATCCAAATGCTTTTGTTATTGTAACAGGCTGCTATGCACAATTAAGGCCTGAAGAGATTTCGAAAATTGAAGGTGTTGATTTAGTTTTAGGCAGCAAGGAAAAATTCCAGCTATTTGATATTGCAAATGATTTTAAGAAAAAAGAATTAGCTTGTATTTACGTCTCCCCTACTGACCAGCTAAACAATTTTGGGCCTGCTCATTCCACTGATGCTGATAGCAGAACACGAGCATATTTTAAAATTCAGGATGGATGTGATTATACTTGTTCATTTTGTACTATTCCTCTTGCCCGTGGTAAAAGCAGAAGTATGAACCCGGGAAATGTGGTAATTGAATTTGAAAAACTTGTTCAACAAGGCTACAAAGAGATTATTCTTACCGGTGTGAATGTTGGAGATTATGGAAAATCATTAAATACGAATTTATTAGCTGTTCTAAAAAAGCTGGTTAGATGTTGAAGGTGATTTTAGGATTAGAATAAGTTCAATTGAACCAAATTTATTAACAGATGAAATAATTGATTTCACTGCAAGTAATCCTAAAATGTGCAAACACTTTCATATACCACTACAAAGCGGGAGTCCCAAAATTTTACGCTTAATGCAAAGAAGATATAAAGTTGAATATTATAGTGAGCTTATTAACAAGATAAAAAATAAAATTCCTGATGTTGGAATTGGTGTAGATGTAATTGTTGGCTTTCCTGGTGAAACACATGAAGATTTTTTAGAGACTTATAATTTTCTAAAAGAGCTGCCAATTTCTTATTTACATGTATTTACTTATTCGGAACGCCCAAATACAAAAGCAATTAATTTTGAAGGTGTAGTTGATGTATTTGAACGCAAAAAAAGAAATCACATGCTGCGAATCTTAAGTGAAAAGAAAAAAAATGAATTCTATAATTCCATGACAGGCAAAAACCTTGAAGTATTATTTGAGCATGCAAACCATGACGGTATTATGAAAGGCTTTTCCTCAAATTATATCAGAGTTGAACATGAATACGATGAAAGGTTTATTAATGAGCTGACCGGAGTTAAAATTGAAGAAAGCAAAGGCGAAATTTGCAGCTCAAAAATTTTAGAGATAAAAAATTCAATTGATTTAAAAGCAAGTTAATATTTAGATTGAAATCCAAAAATATGAAAAAAATTCTCTTCTTCTTTATTCTTTGTTCTTTACCTATCTTCTCTCAAAATAATGAGACGAAAAGTCTTTTAGTTCTAAAAAATGAAGTTAAAGCTTCTTTAGAAACTCCTCAAAAAGATATTCAATATATTCAATCAACAGATGTAAAAAAGAAAAAAGCCGGACTTGCGCTTTTATATTCTCTGCTTCTTCCAGGAATGGGCGAATTGTATGCTGATTCATATTCAAGCGGAAAATATTTTACAATTGCCGAGGGAGCTTTGTGGGCAGTTTATATAGGAATGAATACTTACGGAAATTGGCAGCGTGACAGGTATAAATCATATGCACAAGCCAATGGCGCAATTAGTGTAAGCGGAAAAAGCGATAACTATTTTGCTACTATCGGAGATTATTTAAATTTAAATGAATATAATAACGCTCAAGCTTTGAATGGTGATTTCTCTAAGATGTATAAAAGCACTTATAGCTGGGAATGGTCATCTGAACTGGAAAGGAAAAATTACAGAAGCATGTGGGTTTCAAGCGAACAGACTTTTAACAATTTAAGATTTGTGGTCGGGGCACTTCTTGTAAATAGAATTGCAAGTGCAATCAATGCTGTAAGAGCTGTCTCTTCATATAACAAAAGGAATTCAACAGAATTAAGCTGGAATATCTCAGCAGGAGTTTCACAAAATGTTAATCTTCCGCCAAGTGTTACTTTGAATTTTCAGACTACATTTTAGGATAGATAAAATCGGAAAATTTTAATTTTATTTTACATTAAATATTCTTTTAAATTCTTCCACATTATTGATTTCTTTTATTCTTTCGGATTCTTCATTTACATTTTTTTCTTTTTGAATTTCTAATGCAAAATCTTCGCTTGATAATGTTTTGGCGCTGCAAACTCGCGCAAATTCCTTGATATTATTATCTGATGAAACAACAATTAAATTTCTCGGAGTTTTAGATTTTTCAATCTGCTGCTTAATTTTTTGATCTGCGATTTTATTTTCAGAATAAATAATTTTTATTTTTTGTGAATTTATCGGAAGGTTTGCAAATCCATCAAAATGCAAAGTTACTTGAGCCTTTTTTGAAGAAAAATATCTTTCCAAATAAAAAACTAATTTTTCTCTTGTTGATTGCTTATCTTTTTTCTGCAAACTTGAAAAGTGTTTTATCTTTCCAATTAAATTATTCCCATCAATTATGTAATGAAGCATTTTATTTTTCTATTAAATTTTCACAAAATATACTTATCACTTACCACTATAAAAATCTGACTGCTTTGTTATTTTCAAATCCTGGAGTTGTGAAGCTTTAACTCTTATTTCAAATCTAAATCCTCTATAGGTTCCAATCGGGTTCCAGGTAAAATTCATAAGCCAGCAGTCAAGATCCCGTGATATTTTTATTTGCGGAGCTGCAAACTCTTTTCTATCAAAATCGTAGCTGCCTGTAAAAGATAATTTCCACTGTGGTGTTAGATTAAAATTTAACGATGCATTTAAATTTGAAAAACTGGTAATACTTAACGGTGTTGGACTGTTACGCGTATAATTATAGCTCAATGAAACATCCCATGGGATAGAAAAATCAGCTTCCTTATCTGAATAAATTCCCTGGTAAACATTGTTTTGATCCTGGTTCAAAACAAATTGATCTTCATCTTCATTTTCTTGTTTTTCTTTATCTGAATCTTTTGATTTTAATTTTTCACCAGATAAAGAAGTTGAAACAGAAAAATTAAAATTAGTCATTCTAACCAAGCCTTTACCTTCGTTTACTAAAAATTTGTTTATCCTTCCTCCATTTGAATTTACATCATACAACGTAAATCGAGAACCACCATTGAAACTGAACCAATCGCCAACTTGCGTACGATATGAAAGAGACAAATCAGAAAATTTCACGCTGTCTGCCGCAAAATTATATCCTATACCTGCATTTAGATTTAAAAGCTGTATTTTCTTTTCTTTTTCAGTTGTGTCAGTTGGATCAACTTGAGTTTTCATTTCAAATATATTTGATAAAGAAAAATTTATTGCTTGAGATTCACCACTTGAAGCACCGCCAAAAATTTCTTTTTGAAATTTACTATACTTAACTGTTTGACCATTAGAATTAACATAAGTGCCATAATAACCCCAGCCAGGCTTTGAGAAATCCGGGGTATATGTGTAGGAAATTGAAGGCTGCACTGTATGCCTAATAGCACTTATTCCTAAAATATTCGGCTGAAAAATTCCATAAAATTTTGTTGACGCTGAAACACCGGTATTAAATGTTCTAACAAAATTTATTTCTTTAACATCATTAGTTTCAATAATCTCATTACCTGCTGAATCTTTTCCATCTGAATGCATTTCTATTCTTTTATTATACCATCTTTCAGTATAATTAAAGTTTGGAGTAATACTCACATAGCCGATTTTAGGAGAAGCGCTGGTAGAGAAGTTATGCTGTATTCCTCCCCTAATCTGCAAATTACCATTCGTCTTATTTCTATCGTTTTGAAATTTTGAGTTGTAATTAAAACCTATTAACTCATACCATTTCTGCGATCCGATACTGTTCTTTCTCTTAAAAGGATATTTCTGTGACATGCTGAATGTCATACTAGGCAGGACTTCAGAAATATTTCCAGTTTGCAAATCCTGATTCCTTTGATAACTTAGAGACAAGCTGTTGCCTGATTCATCCCATGTTTTATAAAATGTTGCATTCGATACAATTTGTTTATTTAATTGTTCATTTATATCAGATAGATTTCTACGCGAATTTATCCCGGACTCAAATTGCAAATTTGCATCAAATTTTAAGGACGGAGTGATATTTTGATTGTGTGTCCAGTTTAACCTCCAATCTATCTTTTCTGTTCTATCTGGATCATTTTTTAATTGTGTAACATACTTTAAATATGATGCTTGAAAATTCCCGCTGTAATTATACCTTTTTGCATATCTAAACCTGCTATTTAAAGTGTAGCTGCCGCGGGTAAAATAATCCGCTGTCAGGTTTATATCCATGTAATCATTTATTGCCCAGAAGTAACCGAAGCGTGAGAAATAAAATCCATAAGTACCATCATTACCAAATGCAGGCATAATTATTCCGGACCTTCTGCCCGATTGAATTGGAAAAACAGCAAACGGTAATGGGATAGGAAACGGCACACCACCAAAATAAAGCCAGATCCATTTTGCCACTAATTCTTGTTTGTTAATTACCATCATTTCAGGTGAATAGAAATAATAGTGAGGTGTATCCTGTTTACAGGTAGTATAAATTCCATCCTTTATATAATAAGTTTCTTTATCAACTTTTTTGATTTTTTCGCCCGTATAATAAGCCCCTTCACTTTCAGTACCGGCTGAAGTTATATCTCCTCGTAAAGTTTTAAAATTATATTTCATCCTTAGCCCCTGGTAAGTTTCTCCTTTATCAGTCAAAACAGGTGTATTAACGAATTTATCCGGAACTGAATCGGAAGGGACACCTTTTGCATCAACATTATTTGTTTTAAAATCAACTGCAATGTCGGCACTTTTTAAATCAGTAGTTTTATACTTTAATGAACCATCTCCGTAGATGTTCATCTTTTTATCTTGAACAAAGAAAATCAAAGAATCGGAAGCGGAAGCATAAATCACTGTATCTACATCGCTTTTATTTTGAGAAGTGGAATCCTTTATTGATAAAGAATCTAATGAAAGAGAAGTTAAAGAATCTGGAACTAAAATATTTGCAGTAGATTCCTGTGGAAAAATTGACGAATCAAAAATAAATAAGATTAGAACTGCAAATAAATATTTCATACAAAATCTATTAATCACCCTTAATATAAAGACTAAGATTTATAAAATACTAATGCTGATGCACCTTGTATTCCTGCATCATTCTTTAATTTTGCCGGCATTACTTTCACGCGGTTTTTTAAAGTTTTTAAAACTCTTTCATGTAAACTTTGTTGGGTTGAATCGATTAGTGAAGCTCCAAATCCGGCAATGCCGCCTCCAATAATAAAAGTGCTAATGTCCAGTAAATTACTAACCGAAGCCAGCGCAGCTCCAAGCTGTGCTCCCATTTCAGAGATAATTGATTTTGCATATTCATCATTTTCTTCGGCAGCAACATGAATTAGTTTAGGATCTAAATTATTAAAATCATTATCAATCAATTTCCAAATAGCCGAATCTTTATGTGCAGGTAATTCTTGTGCAACTCTTTTGATTAAATAATTATTTCCGACAAAAGTTTCAATGCAACCAATTGATCCGCATTTACATTGATCTCCTTTATAATCAATAGTTGTATGTCCGACTTCACCGGCAACACCGTTTTCACCTCTAAAGATTTTTTTGTTCATAATAATCCCTCCGCCAACACCGGTACCAAGAGTTATCATTATAAATTCGGAATACTTTTTACCGGCTCCAAATATCATTTCACCAATTGCAGCAGCGTTTGCATCATTTTCAATGTAAACCGGAAGCTTAAAATTTTTCTCTATTAATTTAGCAAGCTTAACTTTTCCCCAACCGGGTAAATTCGGAGGATTTTCTACAGTTCCTTTTTTAATTGATACTATTCCGGGTGAGCCAATACCTATCCCTTTGATTTTCAATTTATTTTTAATTAAAAGCTCTCCAATTCCCTTAGAAATTTGAGAAATTACCTTTTTTGGCCCGCCTTCTGCCTCAGTTTTTATTGAAGTCTTTTTTACAATCTTCCCTTTTTGAGAGACTATTCCTACTTTTATGTTCGTGCCGCCTAAATCGACTCCAATTGCAAATTTTTCTGTTTTGGACATATCGCCTTTCAAAATTGTTTAAGTTAGACGTACAAATAAAACAAAAGTGTACCAGGCAAACAAATTTACCGGGTACACTTTACAAAAAGATAATAGGATTTTAGTTAGTAAATTGATGATCTACTATTTTTAATTCATTAGGATACTGAATATCCCCAATCGGTGAAGTTACAGTTGGCTGAGCTAATAAAGTCAACTTGGAAGCTGAACTTCCTTTTCCTCCTAAAGCTAAAACTAAATTAATAATATCATTGTAAGATTTATCTTTGAAAAAAGACAACAAATCCAAATTCATTTGAAGGGGAATAATTGAAGTTTGTCCGGTTCCAGGAATTACAACCGGGGCACCTATGTTACCCGAGATTGTTTCCTTATCGTTAATTAATAATCTCCATGGAAATGATTTTAACGTTGCTGTGCTTTGTTTTGTTCCGCCGGTTCCATCATTTGGATTCTGAGCTTCTAAATTTAAAGTAAATGAAACCGGTAATTTATTTTGAGCGAATGATGAGGTAAGCTTTAATCCTTCAGTTAAGCTGAAATCACTAAGTTTTGATTTGTTTGATATTGGAATACCATCAATTGCAAAACCGTTTACTGTTCCTAATTTAAATTTTAGTCTTGATAAGTTAACCAATGCATTATACACACTGCAGCTAATATTTGAGAAAGCAAATAAAATTAAGAGCGCTAAGATTTTATTTTTCATGATAAGCCTTCATCTGTTTTTACTTAACATTATTAAAAATTCAGTTCACTTTTGATTCTTCAATTTTCTTCATTATAATCTGGGCAACTTTTAAGGCACGAAGTCCATCTTCTCCTGAAACAACAGGCGGGTATTTTTTTCACAATAGAATTAACAAACAATTGAAGCTCATACTGCAGCGCATTAATTTCTTTTATTTCGGGCTGCTCATAAACGATTTGTTTTTTCTTTTCACCTATACCGATTTCACCAAACGAGATAATTGATGATTCACTTTTTTTACCAACTGGAATTAGACGGTAAACTTCCGAAACACCGGTAATAAAATCCAAAGCTATATAATTATCTCTTTGAAATATTCTCATCTTTCTCATTTTCTTTTGAGAAATTCTGCTGGCAGTAACATTGGCAACAGCACCATTGTCAAATTGGATTCTGGCATTTGCAATATCCAATGAATCAGAAACGACAGCAACACCGCTAGCTTCAACATTTTTAACTTTGCTTTTAACAAGGCTCAAAATTATATCGATATCATGAATCATCAGATCCAATACAACAGCTACATCCGTACCGCGGGGATTAAATTGAGCCAGCCTATCAGTTTGAATAAACATCGGTTCAAGCAAATATTCTTCAAGAGAAATTAAAGCAGGATTAAACCTTTCAATATGTCCAACTTGCAAATTTAATTTTTTATCGGCGGCAATCTTTACTATTTCTTCTGCTTGTTCTATTGTTGCTGTAATTGGTTTTTCTACAAAAACATTTATACCGTTACTTAAGCATTGCTTTGCTAATTCATAATGGGCACTTGTAGTAGCTGCAATAGATACACATTCAACTTCATTTAAAAGTTTGTACTGACTCTCAAAAACCTTTACATCAAATTCTTTGGAAGCTGCTTCGGACTGATTTTTATTCGAATCATAAATACCAACAAGCTCACAATTATCAATCGATTTTAACATTTTAATGTGAAGCCTGCCAAGATGGCCCGTGCCGATGACACCAATTTTTACTTTTTCCATTTTATTTACTTATAATTTTTTTGTATGCGATGATCCTATCGTAGCCACCGTAGTTAGGATCATTGTAAAAAAGAAATATATAATATTCATTTGTTGTCTGCCAGTTATTACCTTCCAAAGTCAGCCAATCAATATTCTTTATTTCATTATTTATATAATCTGCTGTGACATATTGATAATCGTAAACTCCCCTTTTTAACTCAATAGCTTTAGAGTATACACCACCGGAATTTTCCATTTTATATTTTGGGGAAACTAACCATCCATTAAACGCACCAACCAAATAAATATCACCAAATGATTGGTTGGGAGGCCGTACTGAAAATGTAACATTTAAATAAGAAGCAAAATCATTTTCAGGATTTGTAAGCAGGAAACTTCCATTTATATCTTTATTACCGGTTGTAAAAAATCTCGAGTATTCCAATCCGTCAAATTGTGCTCTAATATTTTTTGAATTAAACTTATTTGAGTTTCTAAAATCTGTTTCGCGGTATTCATTACCTGGCCTTATATCTTTGGCAGTAAAAGAAAATTTTCTATTTCCATCCCAATAATATTGCCGGTAAGTTGTATTAAAATTTCTGTCAACCAAGAACGGGTAATCCAATTTCTTATTTTCTACTATTTCAACATGATCAACAAAGTTAGGGAACAATTCATCCGGAAGATTAAAGCTGGCAGTTAAATCAAATACTCTTGCTAATTCCTGAGGAGAATAAACTTTATCTTCCATTAATTGTTTTTTAATATTCACATCCATGCTTAATTCTTGATTTACCACAAAAAACCTTCCTGAAGCATATACCACAGAAGTATCAAAAGAATCAGTTATGAAAAATTTCCATTTACCGGAAAAAGGAAAAGTGATATATCCTTTATCATCCGGGAAACTTCCTTCATATCTATATCTTGCTCCTTCAACGTTAACAGGTAAATTATAAACTTCAAGTTCGGGGGAAACATTATAGCCGTTATTTACTAAAAAAACATTATCCGTTGGATTCCAGTTTTTATCACAAAACCTAAAAACCAGTTTTAATGACGGAATTGTCACGGAATTAATATCAAATTCAATATACAGGTAGCTTGCATTTCGATCCCCATTAACTAAAACAGGCAGTGCAATTTTATTATCTGTATATGCTTTGAGGCTTTTTATTGCAACATCAGATGGCAATAGAATTTTAGAAGATAAAATGGTTAGCAAGAGAATGACAAAAATATTTTTCAAAGATTTTCCCTTATTGTTGTTCATATTAAAGATTAAATATCTCGACACATTTAATTGATTGATGAGGAATGAAAATCCTAACTTGATGATTTTCCCTTGTAGTTTCAAGGAGAAGCCCGTCATCATAGACGTTAGTCAACTTTCCCGTTTTAAACACTATTTCATACAAAGGAGAACTTCCACCCGGGTCTTCTATTGCTCCATAATTTTCATGTAAAATTACATTCAAAGTTTTACCTACAAACTCGTTCCAATCCATTTTCATATTTTTACCTTTTCAATTCACTATTTAAATCTTGTTTAAATTTGTCTTTATCGAGACAGAAATAATAAGTTGACAAAAATTTATCTGCAGAAGTTTCTTCCCCCGCATTTATATAATTAGCATAACCGGCAGCAATGGCGCCTAAAACTTCTCGGCTATTTATGCAATTACTTTCTTTGGATTGGAAATAATTATCAAGGTAATCTATAATGTCATCATTTTCATTCATAAATAAATCATAAACTTCATCATTAACATCATAAACGACACCGCTTTCATATTTCCAGCAATTTATAGGGCTAAACTTAGTATCATTTCCTCCGTTAAAATGATCAAAAAACGGATTGCCCGTTACAATAATTTTCCCTTGAACATCATCTGTTTCTGCCTCATAAGGAATAGTAATACCTGAATAAATTGAATCTGCTAAAAAGAATGAATCTAGGGTTGAATACACATAAAAAGTATAAAACACCGATTCGCTGGATACTGTCGAATCTATTACTTCGAATTCACTTACTCCATCATTATCAAGATCAACAGAATCCGGTGATGGATTAGAAAATTTTTTTTCATAAAGTAAAGAATCGTTTTTGAATACTGTTAATTCGGAATTATTAATTTTAAAAGAATAATTATTGATGCTAAAATCCGTTCCCTGAGAAAATGAATTTTGTGAAATGGTAAATAGAAAGAATAATAAAAATATATATTTCATTTGATGAGAAAATAATTTTGTAGCTTGAACAAATATAATAGTTTAGAACATATTAAGCATTTTATAAATTGGGCATAAAAAATCCCCTGAAAGCAGGGGATTAATTTACCAAATTTTCAATGTTACAGATTTTTAATTTCGTTTGCCAGCTTAGATATTGCATCTTTAGCATCGCCGAAATACATTAATGCATTCGGGTAGAAGAATAATTCATTATCAATTCCTGCATAGCCAGGATTTAATGATCTTTTATTTATAATAACAGTTTTTGCATAATCAACATTTAAAATCGGCATTCCATAAATCGGGCTTGCCGGATTATTTCTTGCAGCCGGATTTACGACATCATTTGCCCCTATGATCAAAACAACATCTGTATTATTAAAATCATCATTAATATCTTCAAGTGCATACAATTTATCATAAGGAACATTTGCTTCAGCAAGCAGCACATTCATGTGTCCCGGCATTCTTCCAGCAACCGGGTGAATAGCAAAACGAACTTTAATGTTTTTCTTTTCAAGCTGTGTCATTAATTCCATAACAGAATGCTGTGCTTGTGCAACAGCCATTCCGTAACCAGGAACAATAATAACGCTTGATGCCGAATCAAAAATCATCGCGGCTTCTTCAACATCAACTGATTTAACATCACCTTTGGGTGCTTCGCCTGTGTCAGTTGCAGTAGTGCTTCCCGCAGAACTCCATCCGCCAAGCAAAACATTCATCAAAGAACGGTTCATTCCGCGGCACATAATTAATGTTAAAATTATTCCTGAAGCACCAACTAATGCACCGGCAATAATTAATTCATTATTCCTTAAAACAAATCCCGTTGTTGAGCCGGCAATTCCGGAATAAGAATTTAAAAGCGAAATGGCAACAGGCATATCAGCACCGCCAATGGGCAGAACAAGAAAAACTCCTAAAACAAGTGAAACGAAAGTTATCAAAAGAACTATTGAAGTCTCAGATGGATTGATAAGCACGTAAACACCGCCAGCCAAAACGAAAATTATCAGTAAAAGATTTATTGGGTGCTGAAGCGGATACTTAACAACTTTACCGGTAACCAATCCTTGCAGCTTTCCAAATGCAATCATCGAACCCGTAAATGTAACACCTCCGATTAGCAAACTAAAAATTATTGCAATCCCAGTATCAACAGGAAGATTAAAAATCAAACCATGATTGATAGGATAATTAGGATCCAGCCTATAATATTCTGAAAGCGCTACTAGAGTAGAAGCACCGCCTCCAAAACCATTCAGCATTCCAACCATTTGCGGCATACCGGTCATAGGAATTTTTACTGCCATTATTGTACCTGCTGCAGAGCCAATGATAATTCCTATAATTATCCATTCATAAGTAAGAACTCTTTTTTCCAAAAGTGTTACTACAATTGCAATCAGCATTCCTATTGCAGCATAAAGATTGCCCGTTCTTGCAGTTTTAGGAGAGCCTAACTTTTTTATTCCGAATATGAAAAAGATTGATGAGATTAAATAAGAAATTTCGATAATAACATTCATTTTTTACTCACTTCTTTTTGAACATTTTGAGCATTCTATCTGTAACTAAAAATCCCCCTACAACATTTATCATTGCAAAGATTACAGCTACCAACCCGAGAATTGTACTTATAGTAAATTGTTCCATTCCGGCACTTAATAAAGCACCCACAATTGTAATTCCCGAAATAGCATTTGAACCGGACATGAGCGGTGTATGCAATGTTGGAGGAACTTTAGTTATCAATTCGAAGCCGACAAAAATCGCCAGCACAAATACATAAATCAACATTAAGAAATCACCTTGCATAATAATCCTTTTTAATTATAATAATTCTTTAATTCTTTGATTAACTACTTCACCATTATAAGTTATAAGGGAACCTTTTACTATTTCATCTTCTAGATTCAATTCAACTTTACCTTCTTTGCCGATATGCTGAATCAAGCCTAAAATATTTTTGGAGTACATTTCGCTGGCGTGTGTAGGAACTAAGCTGGGAAGATTTGATTCTCCAATTATAGTGACGTTATACTTTTTCACAATTTTATCTTTCTCACTTACTTCACAGTTTCCGCCAAACTCAACAGCCATATCCAAGACAACACTGCCGGGCTTCATATGCTTAACCATTTCTTCTGTTATTAATACAGGAGCTTTTTTACCGGGTACTAAAGCTGTTGTTATAACTATGTCTGCCTCTGTCACATGTTTGAAAATTAAATCTTTTTGTTTTTGTAAAAATTCAGCGGAAGCTTCTTTTGCATAACCACCGGCATCCTGCATGTTCTCATCTGTTTCAACTTCAATAAATCGTCCACCTAAACTTTGCACTTCTTCTTTAACGCTGGGACGAATATCCGACACTTCAACTATTGCTCCTAACCTTTTTGCGGTTCCCAAAGCTTGAAGGCCTGCTACTCCTGCACCCATAATCACAACTCTTGCTGGAGAAATTGTTCCGGCAGCAGTCATCATAAGAGGAAAAATCTTCCCAAGCTGATTTGCTGTCATTAGTACTGATTTGTATCCGGCGAGATTTGCTTGAGAACTTAACGCATCCATTTTCTGAGCGAGAGTTGTACGGGGAATAAAATCCATTGAGATTACATTTACACCTTTTTCAGCACACTTTTTTGCTAATTCAAAATAGTACAGTGGGTAAAGAAAAGTTATTAGCAAGGCACCTTTTTTAATCAAATCAATTTCATCTTTTTGGAGAGCTTCATTATGGAGCGGTCGTTGAACCTTTAATATTATATCACCGGATGTAAAAAGTTCTTCAGTGCTCTCAATTATTTTTGCACCGGCTGATTCATAAGCTTCGTTAGTAAATCCTGCAATTAGTCCGGCATCTTTTTCAATGTTAACCTGGTAACCGTCTTTGATAAATTTCGCGGTAACATCAGGAGCAATTGCAACCCTGTTCTCGCCAGGCAATATTTCTTTAGGAACTGCTATTAACAATTTTGTACTCCTCTAAGTTTTCACTTTAATTTTATTGAGAAAACTTAAAAGGTTTTATGCGGAAAAACAAATAAAAATAAATATTTATATTTGCAAACACATGAATTCTAATTAAACATAGAAAGGAAACATAAAATTAAAACTGATGATAAATTTATAATTAGAAAAGCAATTCTATCTGATTACAAATCTTTAACAGAACTTTCGATTCAGCTCGGCTACTCTGCAACTGAAAATAAATTAAAAGAAAGATTAAAAATAATTTTAGGGCAGCCTAACAATTTAGTTTTAGTTGCTGAAGATATGGATAAAAACGTAATTGGCTGGATTCATGTTTTTATTGCAGTAAGAATTGAATCCGAAACATTTGCTGAAATCGGCGGTTTGGTAGTGAAGGAAAATATCCGGGGAATGGGTGTTGGATCTTTATTAGTAAACAAAGCAGAAGAATGGGCAAGTTCAAAAGGAATAAATTTAATGAGAGTTAGAAGTAATGTTGTGAGAGAGGAAACAATAAAATTTTATTTGAAGAATGAATATAAAATTATTAAAACTCAAAACGTTTTTTCGAAAAAAATTTCTTAACGGGCTGTTCGTGAGTAAGACAATGTAAAGTTCCTAATCCCCAAACCAGATCAACTGCATGAATTCCAATGACAGGGCGATCAGTAATTAATTCAGATAGAATTCCTAAAGCGATTCGATCCTTTGGATCATTGAAAGTAGGCACTAAAACAGCAGCATTTGAAAAATAAAAATTAGCATAACTAGCCGGTAGTCTTTCTCCATTAAAAATTACCGGAGATGGCATTGGCAAATCAACAACATTTATTTTTGAACCATCTTCTATTTTCATTCCTCCAAGACGTTCTTTATTTTCTTTTAACGGTTTATAATTTTTATCTTTAGAATTTTCTTCTTGAACAATTACTACAGTATTTTTATTTACAAAACGGCAAAGATCATCAACATGTCCATGGGTATCATCACCAGCTATTCCCTTCCCTATCCAAATAACATTTGTAATGCCGAGGTATTTTTTAAATACTTCCTCATAATCCTTTTTACTAAATCCTGGATTGCGAATTTGAACTTTAGCATCCATCAGACATTCCTCTGTGGTCATTAAAGTTCCGCTTCCATTGATGTCGATGCTGCCTCCTTCGAGAACTACCTTTTCATTTTTATGTATTGGAACAAATCTTTCTAATTTTAATTTTTCTGAAATGAATTTGGGAACTTTTCTATCTTTTTTATAATTGGAATATTTTGCCCAGGCATTAAATTCAAAATTTACTGTGGCAATTTTTCCATCATTATTTTTGATAAATGCAGGTCCTGAATCACGCAGCCATCCGCGGTTAGTTTGTAAATGAAAGAAATCTACATTATTAGTATTCGCATGAACTAATTTTAAAATTTTCTTTGCTTTGTTTTCTTCATCTTTCGATTCTATAATTATTCTTACTTTTTCACTTACAGCAATTTTTCTAACTATCTCCCCATATACCCAAAAGATAGGTCCTATTTTTCCAGGCCAATCATTTTTATTGTGAGGCCAGCCAATCCAGGTTGTTTCATGCTTTTCCCATTCAGCAGGAATACGATAGCCTAATTCAAAAGGTAATTGAGTTATTTCTTTTATATTGCTCATTTTATTTTTAATGACTTTTTAATTATGATCTAAAAATTGAAAGGATAACTCACTAAACCATACTCTTATGATGGTGCCAAAAAGTAGGATAGACATTCCCTTCTGTCCTTAAATGTTTGGATTTTTGTTTATTCTTCGAACAGACAAGAATGTCTGTTTTTACATATTAATTCTTTTTGGTCACCCTCGAATCGGATCCAAAAAGTAAACTTTAACTATATATACAATAGCTAATTAATATGTTAAGAATTTTTATCTTCATCAATAAATCTTTGATCAATTCCAGCATACGCATCAATACGGCGGTCGCGAAGGAAAGGCCAATTCCTTCGTATATATTCTATTCGGCCTAAATCGATTTCTGCTAAAAGAACTTCTTCCTTATCAACAGATGCTTCTGCTATAATAACTCCTTGAGGATCAGCTACAAAAGATGAACCCCAAAATTCTATCCCGGCTGAGTTTTCATTTTCCTTTTCTAAACCAATTCTATTTACTGCTGCAACATAAACACCGTTTGCAATTGCATGTCCGCGCTGCACAGTTCTCCAGGAATCAAATTGATTTTTTCCATGCTCATCTTTTTCATGCGGATGCCAGCCGATAGCAGTTGGATAAAATAAAACACTCGCACCTTTTAATGTTGTTAACCGGGCAGCTTCTGGATACCATTGATCCCAGCAAACTAAAGTACCAATATTTCCAAATTTTGTTTTAAAAGATTTAAATCCGAGATCACCTGGAGAAAAATAAAATTTTTCGTAATATGCAGGATCATCAGGGATATGCATCTTGCGGTATATGCCGGCTACTTTTCCTACTTCATTTATTACAGCAACTGTATTATGATAAATACCTGCAGCACGTTTTTCAAATAATGATGCAACTACAACTACATTTTTTTCTTTTGCAATTTTTCCAATTGCTTCTGTGGAATTTCCTGGAATTGTTTCAGCTAAATCAAATATTTCGATATCTTCCTTTTGACAAAAATATTGCGAACGGAAAAGTTCAGGAAGACAAATTACCTTAGCACCTTCTTTTGCTGCTTTCTCTATCCAATGAATTGCTTTGTCTAGATTTTCATTTGTATTTTTTGAAAATGAAAGCTGTAAAAGTCCTACTGTAAATTTATTTGGTTGTTCCATTTAATAACTGACCTAACTAATAACGCCTAAATAAACCCGATTTCTTTGAGAAATCGGGTTTATATCTGCATACTTTGTGTAACATGAATAATTAATTTTTTAAATTAAAAAATCTCTTCAGAAATCACTTCGCCTTTATCAGAATATTCTTTGCTATTAATTAATTTATCATTTTTATATGTTTCAATATACCAAAGAGTTCCGTCTTTTTTATCCGCATGGATCGCTTTACGATAAATTTTCGTTTCACCTTCTAATTCATTTTCAATATAGCGTTGCTCTGTAAAGATGTCTCCATTGTCATAAAAAGTATAAGCTATTCCATCTTTCCTTCCTTCTTCGTCATAATAAATAATATTTTGAACGTTTCCACTTTCAAAATAATTTATGTTTTTACCGACTAAATATCCAATGCGATAATTGTTTTCCGCCCTCACATTTCCATTTTCAAAGTATTTAGTACCTGATCCATTTAAATTACCATTTTTATAATTTAATTCACTTTTAATATTTCCATTGTAATAATACCATTTAGTTATACCCTCTTGCATATTATTAACATAATTTGCTTCAACTTTGGTTGTTCCGTCCCTATAATATTCAAATGATTTCCCAGTTCTTGCTCCATTATCGTAATTAAAAGTTGATTTCAGTTTACCAGTTTCATAATAGTTTTTATAATCACCATCAATAACCCCATTTTTATAATTCATCGATTCTTTTAAAGAGCCTGACTCATAATAATCTCTATACATTCCACTATATTTATCATTTGAGAAGGTTATCATTTCTTTAAGAAGGCCGGAATCATAATAAAAATAATTTGCGCCTTCTTTTTTCCCAATTTTATAATTTAAAATTTCTTTTATTATTCCATCTTTCGTATAATATTTACAAACACCATTTAGCTTACCATTTAAATATTTTTCCTCTTTCTTTAATACTCCATTTGAATATTTTTCAGTTGCCAAACCATTTTGCGCAAACAGAGTCGAACTAAAAATAATTATTGAAAATAGAACTTTCATGTTTTTTCATTCTCCCGCCATTTTAATAACCGAAAGTTGAAACGAGCATACCTTCTTTATTATATTCTTTACGGCTTTCAATGTTACCGTTAGAATAATATTCTTCTTTTTTAATTTGGCCGTTTTTAAAAAAAGTTCTAACCCAGCCATTTAATTTTCCGTTCAAATAATTTTCTTCTTTTAAAATAGCTGTGTTATCGTAATAGTAAGTTTTCTTCCCTTGTAAAATACCTTTGATATAATAAGCATCGGAGCTTAATAATCCGTTTTCGTGGTAAGTTTTTCGTGAACCATCAAGAGTATCATTTCTAAAACTTTCAACTTTTTCCATTATCCCGCTTTGATAATAAGAGATAGTCATTCCATTTTTTTTATCATTGTTATAGATACTCTCCGATTTTAGTTCGCCGGTTGGAAAATATTCATTTTCATTCCCTTTTCTTTTTCCATTCACGTAATCTGCTTCATTTCTCAATATACCATCTTCATAGTAAGAATAAGATTTTCCATTTAAAGTATCGCTTTTATAAGTCCATTGGTCTTTTAGAAAACCATTATCATAATAAAATCTGGAATTCTTTTCTTTTATCCCATTAACATAAAAAATTTCAGATTTTAAAACCCCGTTTGCATAATAATCTCTAACAGTTTTTTCTTCATCTTCCTTCTTGCCCATATAGTCATACCTGACTCTATGCAGTAGTTCATCATTACTATATTCATCTAATACTCTTAAGTTTCCGGCTTCATCAAAAATTTTAACTTCGCCTTCAAGCTTGTCGTTTATATAAAATGCTTGTAATGCCAGACTGCCGTTTCCTTCATGATAAATTTTTGTTACACCGTTCATCTTTCCGTCAACATAATTTCTTTCAACTTCAACTTTGCCAGACTTGTAAAATGTTTTAGAAATCCCTTGAAGCATTCCGCTTTGATAAAGCCATTCACCTTGCTTCTCACCGGTCTTATAGTATGTGTAAGTTATGCCGTCCAGTTTCCCATGATAATATTGTTGCTCAGCCCAAAGTTCGCCCGATTCATAATACCATTTTGAGGTACCTTCTTTTTCACCATTCCTATAATTCCATTCAATACTTTTTTTGCCGTCAGGGAAATACCAGGTGGAAATACCGTCTTCCTTACCGTAGAAAAATCTCCATTCCTTCCAGAGTTTTCCATCAGGATAAAATTCAAGGTATCTGCCATGAAGCTGATCGTTCCAATAATCACCCTGGGTTTTAACTGTTCCATCGGGATAAAAAGTTTTTTTTACTTCAACTTTTTTGTCTTCTTGAGCAAATAAAGAACTTTGAAATAATAATATCACAGCAGTTAATAAAACGCCGATTCTAAAATGTTTAATCATCTATTCCTAATAATTTGAAAAATTCAGCGTTAAAATTAAGATTATTTTGAGTTAAGAGAAAATGAGAAAGGAATGACTAAAAATTAAAGGTTATTGAAATAGAATAACATCATTTTTTTTTGCATATCTTTACCACTTAGACACTTAAAGCACTAAGATTCACTTAGACCATTTAGACATTCTTGTTCGGTTAAGGGCATAGACAAAAATAGGCTAGATAAAATTTTTTATCTTTTCCAATCAGGCATTAAACCATTTGTAATTATTTTATGCCTATATTCTCCGCTAAGATCAACAATCCAAATATCAGGATGTCCTGAGCCATCATTGATAGAATTATTGAATATGATACTCCCGCCATCAGGAGAAAACCTTGGGTTAGTATCATTAGTTCCGTTTACTTTATTGAAGGACAAATCCTTAACAGTCGAATCGATTAAAGATTTTATAAATATATGTGAATCTAGTTGTCTGCCGTCTGTTGATTCTAATCCGGAGACATCATGAGTATATAAAATACTTTTACCATCAAGTGAAAATGAAGGTCTTTCAATAATTCCAGGTAAATTATCAACTACTAATTGCATATTTGAACCATCAGTTTTCATTGTGTAAATTTCAGAGTTGTATGGATTTGCACCAATAGTTTCAACAACTATCTTATCCCCACTTGGAGAAAATTCACATTCACGGAAATGACGGTTTGCAGGTGCTGTCGCTATTTCCTTTAGATTTGAACCGTCAGAATTTATTCGATAAAGTTTATCGTAATGGGCATAAATCAAACTGCCGCCATCCGGTGCCCAACTAAATCCAATCCCGTTGTTATTATACCCTGCAACTGATAAAGTTGTAATTTTCTTCAGGCCTGAACCATCAATATTAACAGTATAAATTTGTTGCTCTAAATTTATATCTGATACAAATGCAATTTTTGTTTTACCAGGATTAAACCGCGGCCATAATTCTTTATCTGTAGAATTTAATAATTGTATAGAATTTTCATCTAATGAGTCGGAAGTGAATAACTTATAATTTCCATCAATCATTCGTATAAAAGCAAATGGGTTATTTGGAAATGGCTTTGTAGTAAAACTCCAAACATCACCATTAAGTGAATTTGCAGTGTCACTTACAATCACCTGCCAAAAATAAGTTTTGTCATATTGTAAATTAGTAACATCTATGGTTGTATCACTGATTGAAGAAGCAATTTTAGTTGGAATAGAAGCTTCTGAATTATATAAATATACATCGTAAGATATTGAACCATTTTCTGAACCTATTGAAGACCAGGTTAAAGTTAAATTAATGGGATTGCCAGCTGTTTGATTCTTAGGAAAAGGATTTAACGGCGCTGTTAATGTATTGCTTGATGGGGTTTGCTCTAATTGAATAACAGCTTGAGATGTTATGTTTTCTTTAACTGAAACAGTAACCGAACTTGTCTTATATCCATTTTTCTTTGCTGTTATTGTATAGCTGCCTACTCCAATATCCTTTATAGTAAATGTTCCTGAATTATCAGTTACAATTGCATCTGTAGCAGGGTTAGTTGTTATGCTGGTATTGCCAAGCACTGAACCCGATTCAGAATCCATAACCTTTCCGATAATGCTGCCTGTTAGTACCGGTTCGATAGTGTTCTCTTTACAAGAAACCAGAAGCAATGAAAAAATTGTTAATACTGTTAATGTATAATATATTTTAGCTGACATTAAGAGCTCCGATGAAGTTATAGTTTTCATTTTTTTATAATTTGTGTTCCATTAAAAACAAGTGAATCAGATGCTATTACATTTTCATTTTGAAAAACATCGAGTGAAATTGTTAATAAATCTTTGTCATTTATATCTACTTCCGTTTTTGATAGTTCAATTTCTTTTCCCTTACCAATCGCATAAGAACCGGATTGAGTGATGAAAGATTTTCCAGACGCGCCCTTTTTTTCAAGTATTAACTTATAATTTATTTCTAGCTTTTCGGAAGAGCTATTAATAAACTCCCCGATTACTTTTAATTTTCCATCATTAATATTCATAACTATTTTCGCTTTATACATATTAAAAGTGTTATTATTTTTAATTTCTTTGCTGCTTGAAATTTTCACGAACATCACAAGAACAACAAACAATATATATGTAAAGACTTTTTTCAATTCCTTAAGAAAATTTTATTCTATATTTCTATTTTATTTTCATGATAAATGAACGCAGCCCAGCAAACGCCGGACTGCGAAATACAATTTACCTTAATGGACCGTTTACAATCTTAATATTCATATCATTTCCATATTGGCGAACTTCGTACTGTTTTGCAGTTTGTCCATTTTCAACCTGGGTAACTGCATTATGATTACCAAATTGAAGAACAACATAAAACAAATTATCTCCATTCAATTCCTGGTTTACAACATTTTCTCTCCCAAATTGACCAACAATAGATTTATTTTCATCCCCATTTATTGAAAGGTCATAAGAATTGTTATCACCAATTTGAACAGAAACGGATTTGTTGCCTTTTCCATTTTGAGTAAGACTGGCATTGTTGTCTGAACCCAACTGTGTTACAGAAGCAGAGTTTCCATCAGTATTTGATGTGAATTGATTTAGATTTACAACTTGCTGTAGAATGGCTTTATCAATTCCATCAATATTAGAATTGAAATGAGCCGGATTTTCAAGCTGTTGTATCTGCGATCCAACATCATTAGCATTTTGAGAATAACTTACTTGAAATGCTAACAAAAAAATGAACATTACATATTTTATATTTTTCATTTTAAATCAACTTTTAATTTTATGCTTGAAAGTTTTTAATGCTTTCAAGCATAGTTGAAAAATGAATTAGTTACTTTGATTAACCATAATTGAGTTATTACTTCCAGCAACAGTATTGATGCTCGAATTTCCATTTCCACTTTGTGAAACGTCTACTGTATTCATATCACCTGTTACATTAATTCCATCTCCAGTATACCAGGAAGTTCCAACACGGTTGTTGTCGCCAGTTTGTGAAACAGTAATATCATTGCTGCTACCTTTAATTGAACCAGCAACATAGTTCCCGTCACCATCTTTTGTAATTTCAACTGTATTATTTGAAGATTTTGATCCCCAATCAGCATTAAGACTTAATCTTGTTCTATTACCATTTCCTGTTACGGTCTCTGTTAAATCATTAGCATCACCGTACTTTACTCCAATCTCGGTATAGTTTGTATTTCCATCCTGGGAAATATTAACTGTATTATCGTTCCCCATGGTCAAACCAAATGATGCTTCATTATTATCTCCAGTTTGTCCAACTGTTACATTATTGTTATCGGACATATAGGTAGGGACATCTTGAAACCCAACTTTTACAGTTGACAAGTTCCCATTGCCTGTTTGAGTCTGATTAGTTGTATTCAAATCACCGTTAATTAAAGCTGAACTTGTATTATGTGAACCAACTTGCGATTGATATGATGTATTTGTATTTCCAACTTGAGTAATTTCTGCAAGATTAGTTTCTGTATATCCACTTACACTTCCTTGTTCTTGATATGCATTGTTTCCATCACCTGTTTGTAAGATGTTAGCTCTTTGACCATAACCACCAAATTGCTGTTGTGTTTCAGCAGTATTTTCGTCACCAACTTGTTTTACATGACTAAATGCATAGCTAACTTTTTCTTGATTCTGAGTACTACTGTTTCCATTGCCATCTTGTTCGCTCCATACATAACCTTGCATCCATGCAGTATTTCCTGATTGAGTAATAGTTGCAGCGTTATTATCTCCATATTGACCCATGCCAGCAATTGGACCGGCACTGACTACACCAACGTGTGCATTATTTTGAGTTATCTCTCCAGTATTGCTTGAACCATTTTGGGTTATACCTTTTGCATTTAAAGTACCATATAATGAGCTCGGATATATATCACTTTTATCTGCGATATTACTGTTTCCAGTTTGATTAACAATTGCAGTATTTACATCACCGACTTGATTAACAAAAGCAGTATTATCACTTCCATTATCTGTAACAGTTGATGTATTATTTTGTGCAAATGTATATCCGCACAAAAGAACGATTGCGAAAAAAGCAAATAGTTTTTGCATTTTTTTTCTCCATTTTTGTTAACAATTATTTATTTAACTCTTGTGAGTTAGCCCTACTGACAAGAATGCCCTTGCCGCTATGCGGATTGCAGCATCCTCTCCATTGTTAACAATCCTCTGGCATCGAATTGTTTTGTCGTTTACTCCAATATAAATTTCAATTAAATTTACAATGGAATAAGAAGTTTGGTGGCGTTAGAGTTTGCAACGGATCGTCTTTGTCCCGATATTTCGGGATAAAGAGAGCCTCTCTAGCGCTGCCTTATTTTATACAGTCTGCCAGGACTGTTTTCTTTTTCATAAATTTTCTAACAACACCTCCTTTATGAACAGATATTAATTAAACGATATTATTATTTACCTAAATAGAAACAGAAACCCGTCCTAACTCCCCAGAAATAATCATTTAAGTCACCATGCTTAGCACCGTCAATTTTATCATTCAGCATATAATTATTACTAATTGAAAAATCTAAACCAATTCTATTTGTAATCATATATTGAGCACCTATCCCGCTAATTAAAAATGGATATAAATTTTTATTCATGTTAAAGAATCCCCCATCCTCAATGGAAAAGCCTGTTCCAACAAAAATAAAAGGGGAAAAATCATTAAAAGGATTAAAATAATATTCAGCTTCAATCTCCGCGTTATTAAAAGTTTTGTGCAGATAGTTCTCTGTATATAATTGCCATCTTCCAATATTAAGATTTAAAGAAAGCCCATTTGCCCAAACATATTTAAACTGAAGTTCGCCTGCTGCTCTTGTTAATGGATTTGGATAGTCGCCTGAGTAAGTTTGTGTTCCTAAATTTAATCCAACTCCCCATTTTGTCCTCATGGCAGTCAAATTTCTACCGGCATTATCTGTATTTTCATCTACAACTTTTTCTTTTTCATAATCTTTTATTATTGAAGCATTAATATCTTTAGGATTTTTTAATTCCCATAAACCATCTTTTAATCCTTCAATAATTAAACTTTCAACTGCTTTTTCTATTGCTTCAGTAACACACATTTCCGGGGGTTCATTGTAGCTGTAACCAGTTTCTGCTTCGAGTAATCTCTTAAATGAAACATATCTAAAGAATCCAACATCAACTAATTGAGAAAGAATTGTTTTTGATGTATAAACAGTTTTAAGTATTCTTCCGTTTTGAGTGGAAATAGCACGAAGATAAATGGTAACTCTATCTTGCCTATATTGCCCTGAAGAACTAATACCAAAATATTTTATTCCCGCTCCGCCTGTTAAAATATTTGTATCATAAGAAATTATTCCACCCTCTAGTATTACTCCAGCAAATAATAAAGGTGGTAAAAGCTGATCCTGCTGATTATTTTTATTTAAATATTCTGCGCGGCTGGAACGGATTATTTTTCTTTCATTTAATAGATTTGACAGCCCCTCTCTTTCAATAGGAATAAACCAGCCGGATTCTTCAAGGGCTTTTAATAAAATTGAAGTGGCTCCTTGAGTTACCGCAGTTGACCAGCTTGTTCCATTTGCAGTTGCTTTATATTGTCCTGTTTGATCTCTGAATTTATAAACTGCCGCAACTATTTTATCTTTTGGAACTGGAAGTGATTTTAGTTCTTTATTAATTGGAGTTAAAGGCCCCAACTTTGCTCGCGTTGTTTCCATGGTAGGAATCATCTGGGAGCAGCCTTCCATTAACAATACCAAAATACCAATCGTAAAAATGCAAGTTGTAAATTTATTTTTCATTTATAATCTTCTCAATAATATGGGACAACAATATTTGTTTCACTTCCGTTCAATGCATCTAAAATATTAACTACTATACCTTGATTAGAAGGCGATACATCAATTATATAATCACCAAGTTCATAATGCCCTTCAGTTAATGCACTACCACCAAATGCCGATTGCACAAGCTGACGCGAAAGCTGACTTAAAATTTGTCTATTCAAGCTTTGCTGAAAATCAGCTAATGGATCTGAATTATATGAACTACTTGAACTGCTGCCGTCTGTAAATGTATTTTGAGCTTGTGCTTCATTAAAAAGCCAGGAAGCGTTATATGGATTCCCCCCGACAAAGGAAGGATTAATCGGGTAGTAAACCAACTCCTGTGCTAAAGTTTTGTTTGGTAAGAATAATATTATCCCTATGAAAAAAAGGAAATAGTAAAATAGTTTTTTCATTAAACCCTCAAAAATAAATTTCTAAAAAATACCTGTGCCCTTCATTTCATCTCCGTTTAACTCTTTCTGAATCTCATCATAGTTTTGCAAATAATTTAGCGACAACTCAACTGCATAATCTGCCAGTTCTTCTATTAACTCATATCTTGATTGTAATCTGTTTTGAAAAATTTCTGTTTCATTTATTTTTACTGAAATCTGTGTACCCAAACTTGGTATCGGCTTTTCTGAAATTACTATTGTAAAATCATTTGGCATTTGTGGGTTATCCCACTTTTGATAGAATAAATCATAAAAATCATGGCCAAGTTTTGTTTGGGTTTCATCAACAACCAGCCCTCCTATTTCTATATCTTTAACCCCATTTTTTGTTTCTGAAGAAGATGAATTTCTTTTAATAGTGTCTACACCAGTTTTTGTACTAATATTTTCACTAAGATTTTTACTTTTATTCAAATATGATTCCAAAGATTTTTTATCAGCTATATTTTTTTGTTCTTTCCAATCATTTAATTTTTTCTGTAAAGATTTATGAACTTTATCATAAAATTCAGGTAAAGCGCTTATCTTTTTTAATTGCAGTGAGTTAAGTGTAATTTGAAGTGCCTCAATTTTACCATCCTTATTATTTATTTTCTTTTCTAGTTCGTTTAATGAGCTTCTAAATAAATTAATTTCATTATCGCTAGCTCCAATCAATCGGTGAAAACTTAAACGATTTTTTTTTACGCTATCTTTTTGCATCCTTATAAATTCATTATGAAGAGAATCTATTTGAGACATGATTATCATTTTAATTTGCTCAACAATTTTTGGCTGGGCTTTCTGTTGAGCGCTAATATTTTGACAATTTGGAATTGTTAATAAAATAAAAAGCACAAAAACCCTATGAAGATGCTTAAACTTTTTAGAGACTAGATTATTTTTTTTGTTTTGTTTTATTAGCATACGTAAGCCAAATGACACAAAATTATTTATAGTAATTTTTTTCGTTCAATAACATGACAAAAACAGAAAACAGCAATTTACATTGTTGAAATAGAATTTTACTTAAAGCTAATTATTAACATTTGGAGAATAGGACATGTTAAAAAACATAAGCCTTAGAGACTTAGTCCTATATTCCCGCCTTTATTTTCTTCATTTCTATTGGAGGGTTATAGAGAAGAAAATTAATTTAGAGTTTGCATTTTCAATTTATCAATAAACTTCAACCTTAATTAGTATAGAATTATTAATAGAATACTGGGAAAAATATTTTAAGATCTTTTTATATTCTTAAGTTGATATGTATTAACACAATGTATGTGCCAAAATAAATGGTTGTTAGAGGCAAATAATTGAGATGATGAGATTTATAAAAATCTATTTTGAGTCAATTTTTTTTATTATGAATCAAAATAATAAGAAAATTAGGGATTTTATATCGGTTGGTTGGATAGATTATGAAGTATGAAATCCTATCTTTTCAATCAATGGCTTTGCTTTTTCAACGTCGCTTTTTGATTCAAATGCCAGCCTGAAAGTCCCGCCTGTGCCTTCTCTAATTTTAAGAAGCTCGATGTCTTTAATGTTAATTGAATTTTCAAATAGTACAGAAGTGAGTTTACTCAAAACACCAGGTTCATCTTTTACAAAAACAAAAAGATCATAAAGAGGATTGATAAACCCTTTTGTGTTTTTAGGAATCTCATCCCGTTTAACTCTTGCCGATTCAAAAATATTTTTTAGAGATTCTAAATCCTTTTTCATAACAAGACTATCAATCTCTGTAAACTCTGATAGAAAATTTATTAGTGATTTTACTATTGCGTCCTTATTAAGCTTAATTACTGGTTCCCAAATATTAAAATCACTTGAGGCAATTCTGGTCATATCTCTAAATCCGCCTGCAGCGAAATCTAGATAGTTTATGTCTTTATTTTCTTTGCTAACAGTATTAACTAAAGCAACAGCAAGTAGCTGAGGCAAATGACTAACCTTTGGCAACTATTTCATCATGAGTATAAGGATTTAAATATTTAATTCGCGAACCAAGCTTTGTAATTATTTCCAAAAGCAGTTTATAATTTTCTAATTCAATTTTTTTATCAGTTAAAATATAAACAGCATTTTCAAAAAGCAGTGGATCAGAATTTTCATATCCGCCTTTTTCTTTGCCCGTCATCGGGTGCCCGCCTATATATTCACCTTTCTCTTTAATATGATTCCACTTTTCTTCAAAAACAGATTTAACACCACATACATCTGTTATGATTGTTTTGTCACTAATTATTGGAGCTAATTTTTCAAATACTTGAAGTGAGGCTTCTGTAGGAAGACAAAGAAAGATAATATCCGAATCTTTTGCTTCTTCAATTTTTTTAAGCTTGAAATTAATTACATCTTCCTTAAAAGCATTTTTCAAAATTTCAGGTTTATCAAAAGCGCTGATAGAGGCCTGGAAGCCTGAACTTTTTAATGCTTTAGCAATTGAACCGCCGATTAGTCCAAGGCCAATAATTGAAATATTAATTGAAGAAGCAGACATAATTATTTCACTGAAAGGAATTAAATAATGCTAAATCAGATATATTTTTAAAATCTGATTCATTTCGAGTTATTAAGGTACAGTTATTAATTAAAGCTGAGGCTGCTATTATAGCATCTGGAATTTTTATATTATACTTTTTTCTAAGTTCTATTGTTTTAGCTTCTACTTTTTCATCATATCCAATATAATTGAATTGATCTAACATTTCTTTAATTACATGTTCTTCTTTTGCATCCAACTGTGAAAAGCACAGCAATTCAATTCTATTTATAAAAGAATAATTGATTGACTCATTAGTTAATTTTAAATGATTAAAATATTCAACAATCTTTTTATCATTTTTCAAATAATAAATAAAAATATTAGTATCAATTAAAATCATATTTAATTATCTATCCCACTCTTTACGTGCATTTTTTTGATACTCTAATGGATCAATATTTTTATCTTTCAAAATTCCTTTAGCCTGTTCTACAACTTGCCAGTTGATTTCTTTTTTTAACTGCTCAAGGTCTTCTTTTTTTATTTCTATTTTAATTATTTCATCATTTATTTCTTTAACTGAATTTCTTGGCAATGTTAGTATTGGCATAATTAAAATCCTTTCATAATTAAAACAAGATATAAATTTAAAAAGTCTAAATATTACATCTTTCTTCCAATAACTTCCGCAATCAATTTAACTTGTTTCATCAAATCTTCAAATTGTTCGGGCAGTAATGCTTGAGGGCCATCAGATAATGCCTTTTCAGGATCGTTATGAACTTCAACCATTATGGCATCTGCTCCGGCTGCCGCTGCGGCACGAGCCATTGGCAGTACTTTATCTCGCAGCCCTGTTGCATGCGAAGGATCGGCAACTACGGGTAAGTGGCTGCGATTATGAATTACAGGAATTGCAGAAAGATCAAAAGTGTTTCTTGTATAAGTTTCAAATGTTCTTATTCCTCTTTCACAAAGCATTACTTCTCTATTTCCATTTGATAAAATATATTCGGCGGACATAAGTAAATCTTCAACAGTGGCAGCCAAACCTCTTTTCAGCATAATTGGTTTTGTAACTTTTCCAAGGTCACGAAGTAAGGGAAAGTTCTGCATGTTTCTGGCACCGACTTGAAAAATATCTGTGTACTCATTAATCAAATCAATTTGGCTTGCCTCCATAACTTCCGTAATAACCAAAAGATTAAATTTATCGGCAGCTTTTCTTATTAGCTTTAATCCTTCTTCCCCAAGGCCTTGAAATGAATATGGAGAAGTACGCGGCTTGAATGCACCGCCTCTTAATATCTTCGCACCATTTTTTGAAACAATTTCAGCAATTGTCATAATTTGATCTTCATTTTCAATTGAACATGGCCCAGCCATCATTATTACTTCATTTCCTCCAATAACAACATCTTTTATTTTTATTTCTGTATCTTCTTTTTGAAACGTACGGCTCGCCAATTTAAATGGTTCTGTAATCCGGTAGACTTCAGCAACACCATCGAGAATTTTTACTTTGCGAATATCGAAATCCGGTTTTACGCCAATTGCACCAAGGACTATCTGCTCAACACCTGTAGATTTATGAACGGCAAAGCCATAATCTTCCAAATGTTTAATTACATTCTCAACTTGTTTTTCTGAAGCATTTTTATGAAGAACAACTACCACTTTATTTTACTCCTAAAAAATATTTTTTTACTTATTTGAACTTTAAATAATTAAATCATAAACCAGGATTCTTAAATTAACCGGGCTTATTAAAATTAATGAAAACTTTTCTCTCCGGCTTTTATAGCCACGTCTATAAAATCTTCCTTTGAAGGAATTGCACATGAATATCTTGTACTATATGAACAATACGGACTATAAGCTAAATTAAAATCTATAGTGTAAGTATAATTAGGATCAGTCATCACTTCAAAATCCAAATATCTTCCGACATGATAAGTTTCTTTCCCGGTTGTCTTATCTGTAAACCAAATACTGTAATATGGTACCCCACTTCGAGTCACACCTTTATACACATTTATTTTATGCTCTTGCCCTTTATAATCCCAAACTACATAACCATACTTTACAACTTTTCTTTCTTCACCTTTTGTTCCGTAAATTTTAATTGTATCCTTATTTTCGATATTCATGTAATTTGCTTCTGAAAACAAAATCGGGATCAACCTTAAAATATTTTAAAGGAGAAAAATGTGCAGCAGTATCTTGATTGAAAGGCGAAGATGGATTATTTTTCATATAGTCATCTTTATCTTTCCTGGATTTTTCGACTTGTGAAATGTAATTCCTGTCTTCAGAAGAATAATTCTTCCCGCAAGAAATTATTGTTATAATAGATAAAAACGATAAGAAGTATATTAAGATGGATTTCATTGTTTATATTCAATCTATTTATTTTTTGACTTAGTTTTTCTCTTTCACTCTTCGTTTTAATTCATTCAACTTATTTAAAGCTTCAACTGGAGTAAGATTATTAATTTCAATATCATCAATCTCTTTTCTAATTTTATCATCCTTTATTTCAAACATGCTGATTTGATTTTCATCTGCCGATTTAATCTTTTTTAATTTTTCTTTCTTCTCTTCATAAGGAGTTAATTCCTTCCCTTCCAGGTTTTGTAGAATTTCTTTTGCCCTGTTTGTAACGAATCTTGGAAGTCCCGCCATCTGTGCAACTTGAATTCCATAACTGTGGTCCGCTCCGCCGGGAGTTACTTTGTGAAGAAAAATAACTTTGTCATCATATTCTCTAACATCAACTTTATAATTTCTTATCCGGGGAAAAATCTCAGACATCTCATTTAATTCATGGTAATGAGTAGCAAACAAAGTTTTAGCAGAAACTTCAGGATTTTCATGCAGAAATTCTGTAATTGCCCAGGCTATAGAGATTCCATCAAAAGTACTTGTGCCTCGTCCTATTTCATCAAGCAAGATTAAACTTTTATCCGTTGCATTATTAAGAATGTTTGCTGCTTCCTGCATCTCAACAAGGAAAGTGCTTTCACCGGCAGATATATTATCGCTTGCACCAACCCGCGTAAAAATTCTATCAACTAAACCAATGTGTGCTTCTTTTGCAGGAACGAATGAACCAATTTGAGCTAACAATATTATGAGTCCAATTTGACGAAGAAAAACAGACTTACCAGCCATATTCGGTCCGGTTAAAATTATTATCTGGTTTTCTTCATTATCCAGTTGACAATTGTTTGAAGTGAATTTTTCTCCCAGCGGTAAAATTCTTTCTACAACTGGATGACGGCCTTCAACAATATCTATTTTTTTATCGTCACTTAAAATTGGTTTTACATAATTATATTGTTCTGCCGATTCTGAAAATGAAATTAAGCAATCTAATGTTGCAATCATTCGCGCATTTAATTGAATGCTTTCGGATTCTGCCGCAACCATTAATCTTACTTCGTTAAATAATTGCGATTCCAATTCATAAATTTTTTCTTCGGCATTAAGAATTTTATCTTCATACTCTTTTAACGCTGGAGTGATAAACCTTTCAGAGTTTACCAGTGTTTGTTTTCTAATATAAGTTTCCGGTACTTTATCTTTTTGCCCATTGCTTACTTCAATGTAGTAACCGAAAACTTTATTAAAATTAACTTTGAGTGTAGAAATGTTTGTCTTTTCTCTCTCGGTTTTTTGAAGATTAGCAATCCAATCTTTTCCATGAAGTGAAATATCCCTAAGCTCATCAAGTTCAACACTGAAACCGCTTTTAATAATTCCGCCATCAGCAACACTTAAAGGCGGATGATCAACAATTGACGTTTGAATCTTATCAACCAGTTTATCCAAAGACGATAAACTTTCACCAAGCTGAGCTAACGTTTTCACCTGAAAATTTTTTAATTCATCTTTTATTAAAGGAATTTTTTTAAGCGAAGTTTTAACAGCAATTATTTCTCTCGGATTTGCTCTGCCGGTACAAACTTTTGAAATTAATCTTTCAAGGTCCCCGATTTCTTTAAGATGATTTACAATTCTGTTTCTTGATGTTTTATTAGCTAAAAGTTCTTCAACACTTTCCTGACGCTTCAAAATTAAATCAAGTTTTTTTAACGGTGCAGAAATCCATTTCTTCAATAGCCTTCCGCCCATTGCGGTTTCTGTTTTATCAAGAATAGAAATTAATGAGCCTTCCCTTCCCCCGTCATTCATCGAAAAAGTTATCTCAAGATTTCTTTTTGTTGAATAATCCAAAGCCATATATTCGGAAGGATTATGTGCAGAAATTTTATTTAAATGTGAAAGATTAGTCTTTTGAGTTTCTTGAAGATAATTAAGGATTACTCCGCTTGAAATAATTCCCGCAGTAAAGTTTTCAATTCCAAATCCTTTAAGAGTGACAGTTTTGAACTGCATTATTAAAAGGTCTTTTGCATATTCAAAATTAAAAATCCAATCATCAATTTTTGTAACTCGTATTGAAGGATTAACTTTCTTTAAAATATTCTGAATAAATTCTCTATCTTTTTTCTGTACTAAAATTTCGGACGGTGAGATTGATTCAATCTGCTGCTGAATTAATTTTGAAGGAATTTCAAAAGCATAAAATTCACCGGTTGAAATATCGCAGAAAGAAATCCCGGCAATATCTTCTTTTATGCAGATGCTCATCAAGTAATTATTTTTTTTATGGTCGAGCAGCTTGTCCGAAAATGCAACTCCGGGAGTAACAACTTCAATTACATCCCGCTTTACAATTCCTTTTGCAAACTTTGGATTTTCAACCTGTTCACAAACTGCAACTCTAAATCCGGCACGAACCAATTTAGGCAAATAAGTATCAATGGCGTGATGTGGAAATCCGGCAAGAGGAGTATCTTCTGTATTGCCATTATTGCGTTTGGTTAAAGTAATTCCCAGCACTTTTGAAGCAGTTTTTGCATCTTCCTCAAAAGTCTCAAAAAAGTCGCCAACCCGGAAAAGCAAAATAGTATCCGGATGAGCTTCTTTAATTTTATAATACTGGGACATTAAAGGAGTCTTATTCATAGCCCAAATTTAAATTGAATTTAAAGATACCTCAATGATGAAATAATATCAATTTTGAAGATAAGTGATTTTTATAAGTAATTAAAATCATCAAATAATCTTTTGAAATGCTGAATTGCAATAAAAGAGTAAAAAAAATAGTCCAATTGTTCTATTTATAATGATATCTGTTTTTATTGAATTTTGTATATATCAAATCTATTTTCTAACATTTTGAGGGGTACTTACATGTCCAAATTTCTATCAATATTTTTGGCAGCTATATTAATTTATTGCGGGCAGTCTTTCGCCCAGTTCAATATTTTAGATAAAGTAAAAGATAAAGTTGAAGAAAAAGCTAAGCAAAAGACCGACGAAGCAATTGATAAAGGTATAAACAAAGCAACAGACGAATCGGCGCAACCAAAAGATGAAAATCAAGAAAACTCCGAAGCTAAAACTGAAGAGACAGACAATTCAACTGAAACTGCTAATGCAGAATCTAAGAAATCTGATGAATTAAAATCATATTCAAAATTTGATTTTATTCCTGGCGAGCAAGTCATCTTTTATGAAGACTTTTCTCAAGATAATGTAGGAGACTTCCCGGCACTTTGGAACACAAACGGTTCGGGTGAAATTGTAACGACCAATTTATTTCCAGGTAACTGGCTGCAGTTCTCTTCTCACAATGCTATTTGGACTGATGAACTTTTAAATTTACCTGAAAATTATACGATTGAGTTTGATGTCATTCCTATTAAAGGTGAAGAAGGAAGTATGGCTGGTTATTATTTTAGGCTTATGCAAAGCATTAATGCGAATTCTTTTGACGCTGGTTCCGTACCTGGGAAAGCCGCGTTTTCCTATTCCGTTGAATATTTTGGAAGGCCCAGTTACCGGACTTATATAAATGAAAAGGAAGGTGAAGGGCTTGGTTTAAGCGGATATAAAGAAGATAAAAACTTTTACCAGAAAGAAAATCAAAAATATCATATGTCATTATGGGTTCAAAAATCAAGAGTGCGGTTATATCAGGATGAAAATAAGATGTTTGATTTACCAAAGGCTTTTCCGGTTAAAAGTGTAAAGATGGATAGAATAAGATTTGAATATGGAGCAGCATTAGTTTCAAATATCAGAATTGCGGTAGGAGCGCCGGATACGCGCAGTAAATTATTAACAGAAGGAAAACTTGTTACCCATGGAATTCTGTTTGATGTTAATTCTGATAAAGTAAAACCAGAATCTTATGGAACACTAAAAGACATTGCAAAAGTTTTAAAAGATAATTCAAATGTTAAGGTCAAAATTGTTGGCCATACAGACAGCGATGGTGATGATAACAGCAATTTGGATTTATCTAAAAGAAGAGCTGCGTCTGTTAAAAATGTTTTGACAAGTGAATTTGGAATCGCCGAAACACAAATGGAAACAGATGGCAAAGGAGAAATTGAACCTATTTCTCCAAACACAACAGCTGTAGGAAAGGCAAATAATCGTAGGGTTGAATTCATAAAACTTTAAAAATATTATGGAGGGCTTATTGTGAATAAAATAATCTTAACATCAATTGCAGTGCTTTTTATTTTTATTACTGGTTGTTCTGATAATAGCACTAAATCAGAAAAAAATATTAAAGCTTTAACCAATGACGCTGCAAGCAATGCTGTTTCAAATATTAATGTAATAAAAAAATATTCTATGAAATCAGGAATAATTACTTTTGAAAAGAAAGGTTTAAGTGATACTAAAAAAGAAATGGTTTATTTTGATGATTATGGAACAAGGGAAAGACATGAAATCTATAATTCCGATGGTAACATTGAAGAAATAAGATTCACTGATGGCGACAAGATGTACATCATAAATAATAAATACAATAAAGATAAAATTGCATATATTATGGGTTCAGGACGAAATGGGACACAAATGAAATTTATTGCTGAACCGTTTATAACTGACAAAGATAAAAAACAATACGGATATTCAAAGATACCGGATATGAGAATTCTTGAAAAAAATTGCGAAGCTTACATTACAAAAACTGCAATGGGAGAAGTTACATTTGCCGGGTGGAATAATATTCTTCTTTATACAAAAACAAAATTATCCATTGGAGAATCAGTTTCGCAGGCAATCAAGTTTGATGAAAATGCAAAATTTGATGATTCCCTTTTCAAAGTACCTGATGGTTATGAAGTAAAAAATATGTGACATCTTAATTTAAATATGAAGGGAAATTATACCTTCAAATTTTAAATTTAGTCCTCGACCCCTCATAATATTTTTATTGTGAGGGTTTTTATTTTTGTAAATATTTAAATCTAAATGTGAATTTTCATCGAATAGATTTTTACAAAAAAAACTTATTTACTGTAAATATTCATTTAATTTATTATATTAACTCCGTCGAGATAAAACCTCCCCATTAAATTGATAGGCAGTTATGAAAGAAGAATTCCATAAATGGTTTACTGATTATCTCAGTCGAGAATTTCGAATGCTCGTATTCGGACATGACGGGTATCCAATTGTTTTATTCCCAACTTCCAAAGCTAAATATTATGAAAATAAAGATTTTAAGCTGATTGATTCCGTCGCACATTTAATAGATGCAGGTAGAGTAAAAATTTATTGCCCGGATGGTATTGATGAAGAAAGCTGGTACAATTATTCAATTCATCCGGCAGACAGGGTTAAAACTCACATTGCTTATGAAAATACAATTATATATGACGTAATTGAATTCGTGAAACACGATACAGGAAGGGAAAAGGTCGGAGTAGCGGGATGCAGCTTTGGAGCTTACCACGCTCTTAATCTTGCATTCCGTCATCCCGATAAAGTTGGTTATATTATCAGCATGAGCGGAGCTTTTGATATTAAGCAATTTATAACTGGCTATTATGATGATAACTGTTATTTCAATAATCCGCCGGATTACATGCCTAACCTTAATGACCCCTGGTATCTTGATAACATAAGGCAAATGGGTATTGTATTAGGAACCGGTGAATGGGATATGTGCCTTGATGAAAATATAAAAATGTCAAAAATTTTAGCCGACAAAGGAATTAATCATTGGTTGGACATCCGTAAAGGCGTTGGGCATGACTGGAGTTGGTGGAGAGAAATGTTTCCTTCTTATTTAGAAAAAGTGGGTTGAAATAATTTTTTTAATTTTCTTCAATAATTTTTCATCAAATATTATTTCATTAAATATTTAAAATTATTCAGGTGATAAATGAAAAAAATTGGAATACTATTCGGACAGGAAAATACTTTTCCTTCTGCCTTTATAGATAGAGTAAATAAAAAAAATGAAAAAGGTATTTCCGCAGAGTTTGTTCAAATTGATAAAGTAATGCAGGGCGAACCATGCGGTTACGATGTAATTATTGATAGGATTTCACAGGATGTTCCTTTCTATAGAGCATTTTTAAAAAATGCAGCCTTGAGTGGGACTGCTGTAATCAATAACCCTTTTTGGTGGAGTGCAGATGAAAAATTTTTTAATAATGCTTTAGCCACTAAAATCGGAGTAGCAGTTCCAAAGACGGTTATTCTTCCATCAAATCAGCATCCGCCAGACACTACTTCTGCTTCCTTCACAAATCTTTCTTATCCTTTGGATTGGGAATCTATTTTTAATTATATCGGATTTCCGGCTTACTTTAAACCATTTGCTGGCGGCGGCTGGAAAAACGTTTATAAGATTGATTCTGCAAATCATTTTTATAGAACTTATCACGATACCGCCCAGCTTGTAATGATGCTTCAGGAAGAAATTATATTCTCGGATTATTTTAGATGCTATTGTTTGGATAGAAAAAATGTTCACATTATGCAATACGACCCAAAGCAGCCGCATCATCTTCGTTATGTAAAAGGAGCAATGAAAGCAGAAAAGAAATTAATTGAAAAAGTTGAACAGGATGCAATCAAGCTAAACAAAGCACTTGGCTATGATTTTAATACTGTTGAGTTTGCAGTAAGAGATGGTGTACCTTACGCGATTGATTTCTGCAATCCGGCACCTGATGCAGATTTAAATTCTGTTGGAGAAGAAAATTTTGAATGGATAGTTGAGAACGCAGCAAACATGGCGATTGATAAAGCAAAAAATCATAAAGAAGGACAAAACAATTTAACCTGGGGCGATTTTGTAACTTCGTTTGTGAATAATAAACCGTTGTAAAAATGTTATTTGAGAACGTTAAAATTACTATTTCTATGATTGTAGAGACGCTCCGCTGGAGCGTCTTTAACGTGAACTAAGAATTTATCGTAAATATTTATAATTAAATACAGACGCTTCACCGAAGCGTCTCTACTAAAATGAAAAAAAAATTATACACACTTGGGATTGAAGAAGAATTTCAGATTATAGACCCTGAAACAAGAGAACTACGCTCTCATATCCAGGAGATTTTGGAAGATGGAAAAATAATCCTTGCTGAGAACGTTAAACCTGAAATGCATCAATCTGTAGTGGAGATGGGGACAGATGTTTGCGAAGATATTCATGAAGCAAAAAAACAAGTTACCAAACTGAGAAAAGATTTAGCAGAACTTGCCGTAAAACAAGGATTAAGAATTGCTGCTTCGGGCACACATCCGTTTTCACATTGGAAAGACCAAAAAATTACAGAACATCCGAGATACAAAACTATCATCACAGATATGCAGCAGGTAGCGCGGGCTAATTTAATTTTTGGTTTGCATGTTCACGTTGGTGTCGACGACCGTGAGACTGCATTACATATTATGAATGCTGCAAGATATTTTCTACCTCATATTTTTGCATTGTCAACAAACTCCCCTTTCTGGCTCGGAAGAAACACCGGGTTTAAATCTTACCGGAGCAAAGTATTTGATAGATTTCCAAGAACAGGCATCCCGGATTATTTTAACAGCCTTGCCGAGTATGATAATTTTATTAATCTTCTTATTAAAACAAACTGCATTGACAATGCTAAAAAAATCTGGTGGGACATTCGCGCTCATCCATTTTTTGAAACTTTGGAATTTAGAATTTGCGATATTCCAATGCGTGTTGATGAGACAATTGCAATTGCAGCAATTTGCCAGGCTGTGGTTGCTAAGTTGCATAAACTTATAAAACAAAATTTAGGATTTAGATTATACCGTAGAGCATTAATTGCAGAAAATAAATGGCGTGCTGCACGTTATGGCATATCAGGAAAATTAATCGACTTTGGTAAAAAGGAAGAAGTTAATTTCCCAGTTTTAGTAGAAGAATTACTCGCATTTGTTGATGATGTGGTTGATGAACTTGATTCGCGTCAAGAGTTAAATTACATCCGCCAAATTTTATTAAATGGAACCGGCGCTGATAGGCAGCTTGAGGTATGGGAACAATCATTCGATACAAAAAATGTTGTTGATTATATTATTCAAGAAACACATTATGGTTTAGGGGTAAAGATTTAATAATAATAAGAAACGGATAATAATTTTATATGAAAAAAAATGAAATTAAAGTTGCAATAATTGATTTATATAACAATGAAAAGAATGAGGGTATGAGATGTATAAAAGAAATAGTAGAAGAAGTTGATAAAACTAATTCTTTCAAAGTTTCTTATGATGTTTTTGAAACGCGTTATAAAAATACTATACCGACTATGGATCATGATATTTATATTTCATCCGGAGGCCCTGGAAGCCCTTTTGAAGACGAGGGAAAATCATGGGAGAAAAAATATTTTGGATTATTAGATTCTATCTGTAATAACAATCAAAAAAATGATAGTCAAAAAAAACATATATTTTTTATCTGTCACTCGTTTCAGCTAATGGCTCGCCACTTCAAATTCGGGGATATAACAGAAAGAGAATTTAAATCGTTTGGAGTTATGCCTGTACTAAGAACATATGTTGGTGAGAGTGACCCTTTATTAAAGGATTTGACAAATCCATATTATGCTGCTGATTTTAGAAGATTCCAGGTTATTAATCCAAATAAAAAAATTATTACAGAACTTGGGGCAGAAATAACTTCTGTTGAAATTGTTCCACCTGAAGAAAATCATCCACCGGCTTTAATGGCAATGAAAATTTCAGATGAGATTTATGGTACTCAATATCACCCCGAAGCTGACCCGGAGAGCATGATGTATCATTTGAAACTAGATGAAAATAAAAAACTTGTGGTTGATAGATTTGATGAGAAGCGTTACAATCAAATGCTTAATTACTTAGAACAGGATGATAAAATTAAGTTAACCAGAAAAACAATACTTCCAACTTTTTTGAATAATGCAATTAAATCTTTAACTATAAATTAAATTTAAATTATTACAATTTAATGAGTTGATAATAAAAACAAATTCTCTCGATGGTTCTCTGTGTTTTCTCTGAGAAACTCTGTGTAAGTTCTTAATGGCTTTTATTACACAGAGAACCGCAGAGGATACGCAGAGTTCCACAGAGAAATTCAAAAAGTCAAATTATACTCTAATTTTTAATTACAACATTTTTATTGTTTAATTAGTCAAGCGAGATAAATAATTATTTCATGATTCCCGAATTACGAAAAAAATATAATTCCGAATTCACACAAAAGAAATATGAAGATTTTCTAAATGATATTAATACGTGTTTAAAGTATCCAACTGATTTTAGAATATCTGAAACTCCCGTCTTTCTTCCGGATGATTTTGCTGTTGAGTTAATCATAGCCTGTAATGAAATTGTAGAGCAAATTCAAACTAAAGATTTTAAAGAAAAATCCATTCATGCTATTCCTGAAGGACTTGCAGTAGCGAACGAAGACAAGCATCCTTTATTTCTTCAGATTGATTTTGCAGTTACTAAAGACGAAAATTATCGCTGTTTCCCAAAGTTAATTGAACTTCAAGGTTTTCCTTCTCTTTACGGATTTCAATATTTCATTGCTAAAAAAGTAAAAGAACATTTTGACATCCAAAAGGATTTTACTCCTTATTTCAGCGGTTTGAATGCTGATTCTTACGCTAAGAAATTTAAAGAGGTAATATTAAAAAATAAGAATCCTGAGAATGTAATCCTTCTTGAAATTCATCCTGAGAAACAAAAAACCCGGATTGATTTCTCCGCAACGGAAGAACTCACTGGAATTAAGACTGTCTGCTTAACAAGAATTAAAAAGAAAAATAAGCAGCTTTTTTATGAACACAATGGTAAAGAAATTAAAATAGAAAGAATATACAACCGGGTAATATTTGATGAATTAATTCGTTCAGAAACTAAATATAATTTTGATTTAACAGAGGAACTTGATGTCGAATGGGCAGGCCACCCAAATTGGTTTTTTAAAATTAGTAAGCATTCACTTCCTTCTTTAAAGGGCAAATATGTACCTCGATGTTACTTCCTAAATGAGATTGATGCTTATCCGCCTGACCTACATAATTATGTTTTAAAACCCCTTTATTCATTTGCCGGGATGGGAGTTGAAGTAGATCTCAAGAAAGAAATATTAGATAAAATAAAAAATAAAGAAAATTATATCCTGCAGCATAAGATAGATTACGCGCCAGTAATTGAAACGCCGGATGATTTTTCAAAAGTTGAAATCCGTATGATGTTCTTTTGGGATGAAAAGCCTATGCTTGTAAACAACTTAGTAAGGATGAGCAAAGGAAAAATGATGGGGGTAGATTTTAATAAAAACAAAACTTGGGTTGGGTCAAATTCTGCTTTTCATAGGGTGAAATCGTAGTTTTTTTTTAATATCTTTATACCTAATGGCACAATCATAAAATTCAATTACTATTTAATAAAATCATTTTAATAATAATCATTCAAATAAGTGATTTGGAAATTTAAATTATGTTGTTCTCTATAAATTCTAAAAGTAAAATTCAAAGCAAAATTAAATTTGATTTTCATGTTTCTAAAAATGCTCGCGAGAAATATGATTTTGATCAATCATTATTTTCAATAGTTGGCGATTTAATTATTGCAAACTCATACCAAGCGCGGCTTTTATCCGATAAAATAAATTCAAAAAGAAAAGAAGAAGGGATTCATGATGTAGTTGTAACTGCCGGAATGATAAATGCATTAGGACTTGTTCATGAAATATTTCACTTTTTAATGAGGCTATATGAAGAAAATGAGAACCCGGGAGTTTTTTCCAAAAACATAAATCATCTTAAAAGTAAATTAGGAGATGAAAGTCTCCAAAAAACTTTGCTTCATTTTATAAATGATTTTCCTCCTCTTCCGGTTTATAACAAATTAATTTCTGCTGAAGATTATTTAAAAGGGTTTACGGATAATAAGCCGAATGCTGAAATCATTTTAGAAGAAATTATTCTTTTAAATTTAGAAAATATTAACCCTGCAACTTCCGCATTAGAAGAATTATACTCTGATAAAGAGTTTTCTGCAAAATCAAGTTATATTAATTTGATTGATGAAACTGAAAAATTTTTTCAAACTGAAAAACCATTCGGCAGCGAGAATCTTTCTTTAATTCATTTTTTAAGAAAGCCGATTATTACCAGCCCATATAATATCGAAGGACAACTTGAATATATTAGAGAAAAATGGGGTGTATATATTAACGAAAAATTTCATGATCGGCTGCTTAAAGGAAAAGATTTAATTTATGAAGATGTGAAGTTATTCGTTCAGCATGGCGGAGGAGAAAAAGGAACCCCGCCTGTTCCCGAATATAAATTTGATGCTGAATTTTTCGAATCAATCAAAAGAAAACTTGCCCGTGGTGAAGAATTAACCGAAGACGAAATGCGTTTTTATTATTCTGAGCCAGAGCAATTTACATCCGATATTGATTGGATGCCTAAAGTTATAATGATTGCAAAAAATATTTTTGTTTGGTTAGACCAGCTTTCAAAAAAATACCAGCGTGAAATAAAAAGGCTTGATCAAATTCCGGATGAGGAGTTGAACCAGCTTGCGAACTGGCATTTTAATGCATTATGGTTAATTGGAATTTGGGAAAGAAGCAGCGCTTCAAAAAAAATAAAGCAGTACACCGGCAATCCAGATGCAGCACCATCAGCTTATTCCCTTTTTGATTATGTTATAGCCGGCGAGCTTGGAGGAGAAGAAGCATTTTTAAATTTGAAAGCCCGTGCCTGGCTTCGAGGAATTAGAGTAGCAAGCGACATGGTTCCAAACCATACAGGTATTTATTCTAAATGGGTTGTAGAAAAACCGGATTACTTTATAAGTTCAGATTATCCTCCCTATCCTTCTTATACTTTTTATGGAGCTAATCTTTCCGAGGATCCAAGAGTAGAAGTTCGAATAGAAGATAAATATTATTCAAAGTCAGATGCAGCCGTTGTTTTTCAAAGACGTGATGTCTATACCGGCAATGTTAAATATATTTATCACGGCAACGATGGGACTAACATGCCGTGGAATGATACTGCACAATTAAATTTATT
The DNA here is from genome assembly GCA_963775245.1 of uncultured Bacteroidota bacterium. Classification (GTDB taxonomy): domain Bacteria; phylum Bacteroidota; class Ignavibacteria; order Ignavibacteriales; family Ignavibacteriaceae; genus CAVSWT01. The sequence continues at coordinate 115,751 of CAVZID010000035.1, read as the reverse complement.
AAATCCCGAAGCACGTGAATCTTTAATCCAAACCATTATGCATGTGGCAAGAAAAACTTCTATCATTCGTTTTGATGCTGCCATGACTCTAACTAAAAAGCATTACCAGCGTTTATGGTTTCCTCAAGCCGGAAGCGCAGGTGCTGTACCTTCGCGTTCTGACAGTTCAATGACACGTGCACAATTTGATGAAGCTATGCCAGTTGAATTTTGGAGAGAAGTTGTTGATCGCATCAATAAAGAAATGCCTAACACACTTTTACTTGCCGAAGCTTTCTGGCTGATGGAGGGTTATTTTGTTAGAACTCTTGGAATGCATAGAGTTTATAACAGTGCGTTTATGCATATGCTGATGAAAGAAGAAAATGATAAGTACAAACAATTGATTAAAAATACTTTGGAGTTCAATCCCGAAATATTAAAGCGTTACGTTAATTTTATGAGTAACCCTGATGAAGAAACGGCGGTTAATCAATTCGGGAAAGGCGATAAATATTTTGGGATCGCAATGTTGATGGTAACTATGCCGGGCCTGCCAATGTTTGCCCACGGGCAGATTGAAGGCTTTTCTGAAAAGTACGGAATGGAATACAAACGTGCCTATTACAATGAATATATTGATGATAACCTGGTTAAACGTCATGAAGCAGAAATTTTTCCACTAACTCAAAAGAGGCATCTATTCAGCCAGGTAAATAATTTCGAGCTTTATGATTTTATTGATGATTATGGAAATGTTGTAGATTCTGTTTTTGCTTATTCAAATTCTGTTAATGGAGAAAAATCATTTGTTATTTTTAATAACTCTTATACAGAACAACGTGGTTCTGTAAATCATTCATCCGGCAAGGCTGTTAACGGCTCAGGAATACAAAACAGAAAAATTGCTGAGGCTCTTGAAATAAAATCAGATTCTAATTATTTCTATATCGTTCAAGATACCAAGACTAATTTAGAATATTTAGTATCAGGCAAAAACATAAATGAATTTGGCTGGTATTTTACTTTAAATGGTTATGAATATAAAGTCTATTTGAACTTCAAAGAAATACAAGATTATAGTGGAAGATACTGGGAACTTCTGCATACTTTAGGGGGTCGTGGTGTACCTTCAATAGAAAATGCCTTTAAAGAATTATCTTTAGCTCCATTACATAATTCGATAAAATCTATTTTAAATAATGAATCTGCTAATACATTTAACGAACTATGTTTTAAGACTTCAACTCAAAAATTAAAAAACGATAAGAAAAAGTTGGAAGAATTTTCACACGACATAGTTTCAAAAATAGATTCAATAAAAACCAATCTCTCTCATTTAGATAACATTAAAGTTGAGGAGAATAATTTTGATGAAGAAATTAAATCTGAGCTCAATTCAATTAGGAAGTTAAATGAAATCTGGAATCATGAATCTAATAAAAAGCGCCCGCTAAATTGGGTAACTGAATTAAAAGAAGATTGGATTGATTTTAATACAGATGAGAAAAACATTAATAAAGATTTTGTTCTATCATTTTTAATAACTGACAAAATTTTCTCTTTAATTAAAAATGGTAATGATAATTCAAAATATTTTAATGAATTAATGATTTATAAAGTTTTCCTGGATTTTAATGATTCTAGAAAACATTCAAGAAATATTTCGGGGGACAAGATTCGCCTAACTCATTTTTTGTTAAACAATGAAATCGAGAATATTTTCAAGAAAGATTTTTCGCTTTTGCGAGTTGATGATAAAGGTAAGTCAACAAAAACATCAAAGACAAAATCAAAAACAAACACAAATGATTTTTCTTTTATTGTAAAATTTTTTGATAATGATGCTTCAAAATCATACTTAAATGTAAATACTTTTGAGGGAGCAACATATTTTAACAAAGAAAATTTTGAAGAGCTATTAAAGTGGATTTTATACTTTACAATTTTTTATAGAGTAAAAGAAACTTTTTATCCCTCTTTATCTGCGATTAAATCAAAAAAGAAGACTAAAAAGGAAACTTCAACCACTGCAGCAGATAAAGTTAAAATTAAATCCTTACTCGAAGATTTTAAAATGACTTCCGAATCGTACAAGAGAATTAAAGAAGCATCTTTTAAAATTGGTTACAAAGTTGATGAGTTGAAAAATCTTTTAGTAACAAAAGTAGAAAAGAAAAAATCGCTGAAGAAAGAAGTGAAGAAGGAAGTTTCAAAGAAAACAAAAAAGACAAAAAACTAATGTGATAGTGTAATTTCTTAAGAAACTGACTAATACATTTTTATTTTAGCTTATGGTAATTTTATTTATCGATAGATAAATACTTCGCACATGCAGCCGCACAATTTTCCCCATCAATTGCTGCCGAAACAATTCCTCCTGCATAACCGGCACCTTCACCACAAGGGAATAATCCCTCAACGTTATCGTGCATTAATGTTTGTGAATTTCTCGGAACTCTAATTGGGGAACTTGTTCTGCTTTCTGTAGCTACTATTTGTGCTTCTTCTGTGTAATATCCCTTCATCTTTTTGTTAAAAATGAATAGTGATTTTTTTAGGCTTGAAGTAATAAATTTTGGAAGTTCCTCATGCAAAGCTACAGAAGTTAGTCCAGGAATATAGGAAGTTGAATGCAGATTAGATGACACTCTCATTTCAGCAAAATCAGTAATTTTTTGTGCCGGTGCACTTAGAGTTTTATTTGCAAGTTCGAAACATTTCCTTTCAATTTCAATTTGAAGATTTAATCCTGAGAAAGGAAAATCTTTTTCGTATTTCTTCCAGTCATTTTCATTCACAGTAACAACATAGCCAGAGTTAGCAAAAGGAGAATTTCTTTTTGATAAAGACATTCCATTAACAACAATTTCTTCAGGGGCAGTTACTGCCGGAACAATAATTCCACCCGGGCACATACAGAATGAATATACTCCCCTGCCATCAATTTCACAAGTCAATGAATAACTCGCGGCTGGAAGACTTTCACTTTTAATTTTTGTGTGATATTGAATTTCATTTATTAATGCTTGAGGATGTTCAATCCTAACTCCCAGTGCAAAAGGCTTTGGTTCAATTGAAATATTTTTTTTATGAAGAAGATAGAAAATATCACGTGCTGAATGGCCAGTTGCTAATATTACTGCGTCTGCAAATAATTCCTTTTCGATTATTAACAATGACTCCAGTTATTTTATTATCCGTTATAATAAAATCTTTAACTTGAGAATTGAAATGAACTTCTCCGCCATTGCTAATGATTGTTTCCCTCATTGCTTTTACTACATTCGGCAGCTTGTTTGAACCAATGTGCGGATGAGCATCAATTAAAATATCTTCATGTGCACCATGTTGTACCAAGACTTGCAAAATTTTTTTTACATTCCCACGTTTGCTGGAACGTGTATAGAGTTTCCCATCGCTGTAAGTACCGGCTCCGCCTTCTCCAAAACAATAATTTGAATTTGGATTTACTTGATAAAATTGCTGAATAGCTCTTAAATCTCTTCGCCGGGCTTGAACATCTTTTCCGCGTTCAAAAATTACAGGTTTAATTCCAAGCTCTATTAATTTCAACGAAGCAAACATTCCTGCCGGGCCGCAGCCAACAATTATTACTTTCTTTTTTGAATTAACAAGTTGATAGTTTATTACCGTTGGTTGGAGTGTAGGAGATTCATTTATAAAAACATCTGCTAAGATTTTGAATACCGGATTTTTAGACCTTGCGTCAATAGATCTTCTGACAGGATTGACAACATTAATTTCTAATATATTTTTACCAAGCTTGTTTGCTGCAAAACTTTTATAATAATCTTTATTGTGAAGTTCTTCGGGAGGGATAGTAAGTTCAATTTGTTTTATCATTTTAATGTCCTCTTTTTATGAGGAAAATTTCATGAATAATTTCTTTTAATTTAAAAATGTCGTACTTAAAAGTAGGACAGACATTCTTGTCTGTCCATTTTAATTTTTGTCCTTCCTAACGAACAGACAAGAATGTCTGTTCTACATCTAAACAATCTAAAAAATTCCTTTCACATAACCACCGTCAACATGAATTGTATTTCCTGTTAAGTAACTTGCTTTTTGAGATGCTAAAAAAGTTACAACAGAGGCAATCTCTTCCGGCAGTCCAAGCCTATTCATGGGAACTTCTTTAGCCATGTCGGAAATTATTTCTTCATGAGATTTACCAACTTGTTTTGCTTTATGAACTGCCAAATCATAAAGCCTATGTGTTAAAGTAAATCCGGGAGCAATATTGTTTACAGTAATATTATATTTCGCAACTTCGTTACTTAATGATTTTGCAAAACCAACCAGGCCGGCTCTTAAAGAATTAGAAAGTATTAAATTGTCAATCGGCTGCTTAGCTGAAACAGAAGTAATGTTTATAATTCTTCCCCACTCTTTTGATAACATATCAGGAAGCACTAACCGGCTTAATCTTACTGCGCTCATTAAAACTTGCTCAAAAGCATCCTGCCATTCTGATTCAGAAATCTCAGAAAAAAGGCCTGCAGTTGGCCCGCCGCAATTGTTAACTAAAATATCAATTTTTCCATATTCAATTCTTGCTGCCTCAACGGTGGTTTCAATATCTTTAGTTTTATTTAAATCGCATACACTCCAAACAGGCTCTACACCTAACTTGCTTTTAATATCTGCAGCAGTCTTCATCAAATCATCTTTTGACCGAGAACAAATTACAACTTTTGCCTCTTCACTTATTAATGCTTCAGCAATAGCCTGTCCAATTCCTTTACTTGAAGCAGTAACAATTGCGACTTTATCTTTTAAACCGAGATTCATAATTATACCTGTTTATATTAATTAAACAATTATTTAATTGAATGAAAAATATTTATAAGCCCTACTCTAATCATCATCACAGCAATTGCAGCAAGAAACAATGACGCTATCTTTGCAAACGCTTTTGAACCTCCATTGCCAATTAACTTAATAAGTTTATTAGCATTAAACAATACAATTAAAACAATTATAAAATTTAATATCATAGATAAAATCGTTGCCAAATAACCGTGGTTGTCAATTAAAATTAGAATTGTAGTAAGTGCCGCAGGACCCATAATCAGTGGTATTCCAAGCGGCACAACTCCTATATTTGCTCCAGGATTTCTTCTTTCTTCCGAGGAAGACATAATATCGGATATAGAAATGATTAGAAGTATTATGCCGCCGGCTATTCTAAAATCATCAATTGTAATTCCTAAAAATTCCAAAACAAGCTTTCCACCCAAAAGAAAAACGTTAGCAACAACAAAAGCAGCGACTACAGCTTCAATAATTAATTTTTTTCTTTCCTGATGAGAAATGTCTTGAGTATAACCTAAAAACAGAGGAGCAGTACCGATTATATCAATAGCAACAAAAAGAGGAATAAATGAAAGCAAAAATGTTTCAAGCGTCATAATAAATTCTCTGGAAAAATTAGGCTTTTAAAATAATATAGTTAGATGAAAGATGGGTGATTTGGGAAATTTAATTTATGGAAAATTATTTCTTGTCCTAATATACCATTGCTAACCTTCAAGGTTTACTTAAACTGAAAATTTACTATTTGGATTTAATTCATTTAAAATTAATTTTCAAAATAGTTTAACCTTGAAGGTTTCTACCACTTTTTAAAGCGTTTATTTTTTAGTTGCTAAAATTTCTTCAACAATAGTATGCGTATCCATAGCAATCACAAGTTCTTCATTGGTTGGAATTCGAAAAACTTTAACTTTTGAATTATCTTTTGAAATAACTAATTCTTTTTTATTGTTTCTTTCTTTGTCGAATTCAATTCCAAGATACTCTAAATTATCACAAACCATTTCTCTAATTAATGCAGCATTTTCACCTATACCGCCAGTAAACACAAAAGCATCAAGTCCGCCCATTGCGGCAGTATAAGCGCCTAGATATTTTTTTATTTTATAAGCGAACATCTCAATCGCGTATTTAGCTCTCTTATTATTTTCATCCGCAGCTTTAATAATTTCACGCATGTCGCTGCTTTCACCGCTTATACCAATTAGGCCGCTGTGCTTGTTCAATAAAGTGCCAGCCTCGCTTAAAGACAATCCTTCTTTCCCCATGATATATAAAATTAACGATGGGTCTAAATCGCCGCTTCTTGTTCCCATTATTAATCCTTCAAGTGGAGTAAATCCCATGGTGGTATCAATTGATTTACCGTTTGCCACTGCGGCCATGCTGCATCCGTTTCCAAGATGCGCAGTAATAATTTTTAATTCATTTATATTTTTGCCAAGCATTTCTGCAGCTTTATTCGAAACAAAAAGATGTGAAGTCCCATGAAATCCATATCTTCTTATTTTATATTTTTTGTAAAGCTCATAAGGAATGCCATAAAGGTATGCTTTAGGCGGCATCTTAACATGAAAGGCTGTATCAAAAACGCCAACTTGCGGACTGTTTGGAAGAAGCCTTTGTGCAGCTTGTATACCTTTTATGTTTGGCGGATTATGCAGCGGTGCAAGTTCAATATTTTCCTGAAGTGCAGCCATAACTTCATCGGTTATTAAAACCGAACCCGAAAATGTTTCACCTCCATGAACTACTCGATGGCCAACAGCATCAATATCGTCCTTGTCATCAATTACACCGTGATTCTTGCTTAACATAACACCAAGTACGTATTCAATTGCAATTGTATGATCCAATATTTCACCAACTATTTTAATTTGGTCATCGTCGTACCTTGCATGTGTAAGAACTGCACTGCTCATTCCAATTCTTTCCACCATACCTTTTGCAAGGGCAAACTTTTTTTCAGTGTCAATGAATTGATATTTAATGGAAGAACTTCCGCAATTAAGAACTAATACTCGCATATAATCCGAAACTCCTATAAGAATAAAATTTAACTAAATAATTTTTCCATTTTCGTCGTACTTATAAAAACCTTCACCGGTTTTTTTACCCAGCTTTCTTTCTCTTACTAACTTACGTAAAATTGGACAAGCACGGTATCTTGGTTCTCCTAAAGTTTTCCATAAAGTTTCCATCCAGGTAAGTACCTCATCCAGCCCCATCATATCTGCCATTTCCAATGGGCCGTATTGAAAGTTATATCCGAGCTTCATAGCTGTATCAATATCCTTCGCTGTGGCGACTCCTTCAAGAAGAATATACATTGCTTCGTTAAGTAATGGAACGATTGCCCGTGTAGTAACAAAACCGGGGTATTCATAAACTTCAACAGGTGTTTTACCAATTGATGCAGCAAAATTTTTAGCAACTTCAACTGTACGGTTTGAAGTATGCAAACACTTTACTAATTCGACAAGAGGGATTTTGGGAACAGGATTTAAAAAATGCATCCCGATAATTTTATCAGGCCGTGAAGTAGTTTCAGCAATTTTTGTTAAGCTTAAAGTCGAAGTATTAGAAACAAAAATTACATCTTTCTTTGCTATGCTGTCCAGTTTTTTGAAGATTGCTTTTTTCAATTCGAAATCTTCTTCCACAGCTTCAATTACGATTTCACTTTCAGCAATTTTATTTATATCTGTTTCCCATTTTATTCTGCTTAGTATTGATTTTTTTTCTGCTTGAGTAAGCGCCCATCTCTTAATTTCACGTTCAATCGAATCTGATAAATCGACGTTAGCCTTTTCTACATGAGCCTGGTCTTTTTCAATTAAAGTAACTTCAATCCCTGAGGCAGAAACGGTTTGAGCAATTCCCTGCCCCATTATTCCTGCGCCTATAATCGCTACATTATTTATCTGCTGGCTGCCTTCTAATATTTTTGACCTGCCGAGCAAGTCTTCTAATTTTAATCCTTCTTCTTTCATAATTGTTTTGAGTTTTTATTTTGATAATTATTCTTCACTAAGTTATTTAATTCTTTAATTTCGTTTTCATTTAATTTAACTTTTAACTGAACTTCATTGTTATCGGTAGAAACATGCAAATTTTTAGTAACCTTTCCAAGTATAAAATTTTTGTTTGAAATTATATCCATTGCCACAGCACTGGAAATGCCCGCCGAAAGCAGGTAAGAATTTTTTCTACTGTTACAAATCAAGTTTGATTCTACATTCATTCCGTTTTCAAAATCTGCTGAGATTGTTAATTTTTTAATTGACCTAATCAGCTTTTTACCGGGAACATCTTTGAAATCGCCAATAATTTTTCTAATAATAGAAAACGTAGCTTTGCCGTCATTTACTGCCAACCAAAATTTATTCTTATTTTTTATTCTTTCGATAAGGCCAATAAACTCTTTATTTGATTTTAATGATTCGTTTTCATTATTTAAAACTTCTTCAAGATAATCAGTATCACTAAACATTATTAAAGTCGAATCATTTGAGAAGATAAATTTTTCATTAACTCTATTTTTAATTTGATAAACTTTCTTTCCTTTTATCCGGCTGATTGAAAATTTATTTTCATCACCAAAATATTTATGAACATTCTTAATATTTTTATTAAAGCTTACGGCAACCAGGCTATTCCCGTCTTCTGTAATTGAAGAAATTAATTCAGATGCATTCGCTTCAATCCTAAATCCTGTTGCTTTTTTAAATTCATGTAATCTAAACTTTGCATCGCTTTGATTAAAATAAGGTTTAAAAAAAGTATCCCATGATTCCGTATTTCGTATGTCTTTTAAGTTGACATACATAACCATTTGAGATTCTTCAGGAATAAAAGAAAAAATTTCCCATCGGAATCGATCACTATGTAACTGGCTTTTTGTTATCGGGTTGTTTTCATCGTGCCCCTTACACCCTATAAAACTTAAATTTAACAATAACAAAAATACGAATCTTTTCTTCATAATTAGAAATCTTTTCTCGTAAATAAAAACACACCGTAACCTAAAATGACAATTAAAAATATACTTGAAGATATAATCGGTTGATAATTTACAATCGATTTTCCTGTTGATACATCAATTAACGTAATTGTCATTAGTTCTTGAGTTTTTGGAATTATAAAGTATAAATCCTTTAATAATTCCTTCAAAAAATCACTAATCGAGAATCTATCAACATTAGCCTTGACAAATAACAATGCAGGACTGATAATTAAAAAGATGAAATAAGCAATCATCATTCCAAAGATTGAGCTTCGCGTAATTATTCCAAATAATACTATTATCGAATAAAGCACAGCAAAGGTAAAGGTAATAATAACTATAGACCACAGGAATGAAGCATCCCAATAAGAAAACTTTAAAGAGATAATTAACCATGTGCCGAATATTAATAATCCAATATTAATAAAAATGAAGAGAATGCTTCCTAAATATTTTCCTATAATTAACTGGGAACGGGAAATTGGTTTTGAAAGAAGTAAATCAATATTGCCTTTTTCGAGCATATTAGGTATAAAGCTTGCCGTTGAAAATATTGCAAGAAGTAAGCAAAGCAATGATAAAGGAGAGATAACTGATACTTCCAACAACCCAATTGCCTGACCTAATATAAATTGGTTGTTGGAATGGTTCATCGAGTTTAAGATTTGATTTGTATCCATAAGTGAAAATGCAAATCCTAATCCAATTAAGAATAAAGCTGAAACTGCAATGAAGAATATAAAAACTTTTCTTGCTAATGCTTCTCTTAAAGTAAAGGATATTATGATTAAAATATTTTTCATTGTTGCCCCTCCTTATTGGATTCATTTATTATTTCTATAAATGTTTCTTCCAATGAAAATTTAAGGGGAACAATTTCTTTTATTATTTTTTCTTTTGACCGAATTATATCGATAGCTTTGTTCAATACTAAAGTATCATTAACTTTAGCGGAGTAGGAGCCATCCTTATTTTTCTTTATTGAAAATCCACTAATATTTTCGAATGAAATATTATCAAGACCTTCGCCTTCAACTGATATTTTGTATTCTTCTGTTTTCTCAGTCAGCTCTTTTACGGTTCCTTCTTTAAGCAGCTTACCTTTATTTAAGATTGCAACTCTGTCAGTAATCATCTCAACTTCTGAAAGTAGATGACTGTTAAGGAAAATTGTTTTGGACCGATTTTTAAGTTCAATAAGAATGTCACGAATTTCTTTTCTTCCAATTGGGTCAACTCCGTCTGTAGGCTCATCCAAAAAAATTAAATCGGGGTCATTTAATAATGCTTGAGCTAAACCCAAACGCTGCATCATACCTTTTGAATAAGTTTTTACCTTGGATTTTTTCCATTTAGTTAAGTTCATCATCTCAAGCAGTTCGTCAATTTTTTTATTAAGACTATTCCCATCCATTCCTCCCAATCTTCCAAAAAACTTAAGAACATTTCCGCCGGTTAAATAAGATGGGTATTTATGATTTTCAGGAAGATAACCGACTTTACTTTTAATTTTATAATTTGAAATATCTTCATTCAATATTCTTGCACTGCCGTTTGTAGGAAATGTTATCCCAAGAAGAATTTTTATCAAAGTAGTTTTCCCAGCCCCGTTTGGACCTAATAAACCAAAGATTGAACCTTCGGTAATATTTAAGCTTAGACTGTTCAAAGCCTGCACTTCTTTTTTGCCAAAGGAAGAATATATTTTTGAGAGACCGTTTGTTTCGATTACATTCATTTTACAATAAATTTTATGAAATAATTCCGTAAATATAAGCAATTTTGAGATTGTTATTTTTAGTAGAGGTTAGTTTTAGGTAGGTTACTGGAAGAGAAAGCGAGGCTCTAAAAAGTGAGGTTCACCTTTAAGGTGAGCCTCACGTTTTAAATTTCTAATTTTTAATTAATTGAAATTTTTTTTTACTTTACACTTGAACGAATTAAAAATAAATGAAACCACAACAAGCCTTACAACGATATTTTGGACTAAAATCATTTCGCAATTCCCAGCTTGAAATAATTGAGTCAATTATTAAAGGTGAAAATGTTTTAGCTGTTTTGCCCACAGGTGCGGGAAAATCTATTTGCTATCAAATTCCGGCTTTGATTTCAGAAAATTTCTCAATTGTCATTTCGCCTTTGATTTCTTTAATGAAAGACCAGGTCGATACACTCAATAAGAATGAAGAATTAGCAGCATTCATAAACAGCACAATGAGTTTTTATGAAGCTGAAGAGGTACTTCAAAAAATTGCTTACGGACAAATAAAGCTGCTTTACGTTGCACCGGAAAGGCTTGAGAATATATCTTTTGCAGAACGAATAAAAAAACTCTCCCCTACTTTTTTATTTGTAGATGAAGCACACTGCATAAGCGAATGGGGACATAATTTTCGTCCAAGTTATAGCAAGATAAAAGAATTTATTGATTTTGTTGAAATCAAAAATGTTTCCGGGTTCACTGCTACCGCAACTCCCGAAGTTGTTAAAGATATTATTAAACAGCTTGGATTATCCAAAGGAAACTCTGGGAAAAAACATAAATTGTTCGTAAGAGGTTTTGAAAGAGATAACTTATTCTTAAATGTTATCATCACCAAAAAGAAAAAAGAAAAATGTTTGGAGTTGATTTCTGCATATAAGACTCCGGCAATTATTTATTGCACTTCCCGGAAAAACGCAGAAGAAATTTCCGAGTATTTAGTGATGAATCGAATCAACTGTTCTTATTATCACGCTGGTATGCAGCCGGAAATTAGGAAGAAAATACAGGAAGATTTTATTGAAGATAGAGTCCCGATTATAGCTGCTACAAATGCCTTCGGGATGGGAATTGATAAAAAAGATATTCGATTAATAATTCATTACAACACTCCCGGTTCAATTGAAAATTATTACCAGGAAATTGGCAGAGCAGGCAGAGACGGAAAAAATTCTTATGCGTTTTTGCTGCATGATGATTATGATATCAACATTCAAAACTTTTTTATTTCAAATGCTCATCCGGATAAAGAATTAATCGAAAATGTTTACGCAGCAATTTGTGATTATGGAAAAATTGCCGAAGGTATGCAGCCTGAAAATGAAATTCCAATAAACACTGAATACATTAACGCATATTGTAAAAAAAATGTAAGCAGGGGTTTGCTTCATGCTACCTTAAGAATATTAGAAACAGGCGGATACTTAAAGCAGCTTTCAGAATATGAGAGGAACATTTCTCTTCAATTCACAATGAGTACGAACAGATTAAAAGAATTTGCCAAACAGTCTTCTAACGATATTTTAAGAGAAACAGTTCTTCAATTGTTAAGGCAATTTGGCAGTGAAATTTTAACCGGTAAGATTAATGTTTCAATCGAGCAGCTTTCTAAAAAATTTGACCTTGAACAAGATAGTCTTGAAGAAGCTTTATTAACGCTTGATAATCTTGGAGTATTATCTTTTAACAAAATATTTTCAAAAGAAAATATTATTTTAACTTCACCCCGCGTAAATAAAACAAAACTAAATTTAGATTATAAAAAGATAAATGAAAGCTATTTAAATCTTCGGTACAAAGTTGATAGGATGATAAGCTATGTTTATTCACTTGACTGCAGGTTTAAATTTATACTTGAATATTTTGGTGAGGATGTAGCCGAATACAAATGCGGAAGATGCGACAAATGTGTATCAAAACAAGGTCTAACAAACGAAACTGTTGAATACGTTAAAGAGACAATTCTTAAAACTTTAAAAGAAAGTAAAATTAAATTAACTGAAACTGCGTTGATTCAAATTCTAAGAGGAAAATCAAAATTAAGTTCCGTTGCTTCAATTAGCTCGTATGGTTCTTTTTCAAATTATTCTTCGCATGACTTGAAATTAGTTTTAAACCAGATGGTTAATGAAAAATTAATTCATAAAAGTGGTGGAAAGAATAAAATTTTATCTCTGGATTATAAATCCTTAAACCTAATTCCAATGGATTTGAATGACGAAAAAAAATCAAATCAAGATTACGAAGAGAATTTAATTCTATTTAACTCACTTAGAGAAGTTAGGACAAAAGCTGCAAAAAAATTTATGCAGTCAACCTATTTAATTTGCCCGGATGAAATTCTTCGTAGAATTGCTGATAAGAAACCAAAACATAGAAGCGAGCTTCTTTCTGTCGAAGGGTTTAACAACAGAATGTTCAGCAAATTAGGTGAAGAAATTTTAGAGGTGGTGAAGGAGTTCTCGAATGAAACAGCTGCAGACAAACCACATGAAGAAGGACAAAAAAATATTCCTCAAAATATTTTGGAAACTTATCACCTTATGCAAAAAGGCTACAGCTTAAAAGATATTGCTTCACTAAGGAAACTTGCCGAGCCTGTCATCTCAATGCAGATTGAGACCATAATTGAATTTGAACCGGAGATAGATATTTCTCATCTGTTTAAAGTTGAGGTATTAGATTTAATCAAAGATGAAATTAAAAAGGGATATTCTAACCTAAAAGAAATCAAAGAAAGACTTCCAAAAGATATTTCTTATTCTTTAATCAGGATTGCAGCCGCAAAATATAGGAACAAATTAATAAGACAAGCTTAACAGTTTATTTTGGAGGCCTGGTCTTCATACTATCTACTTCTGCTAAAACTTTTTCAAAAAATGTTTGCCATCTTTCCGGGTCCTGATTATAATAATCCACTGTATTCTGATATTGAGATAAGCTGACATTATGCTTTTTTAGTACTGAATCACGTACTGTTGTTCGAGGATTAACCACTTGTGAGCTATCAACTTCTTTTTTATCAATGATTGAATCCTGGGCAATAACCATGTCTGTATAAACTTTTACAAATTTATCTTCATCAATTCGATTTTGATTTTGGCAAGCGGAAAATAAAATTCCGTAAGAGACAAGAATCAAGAATGGAAGAAAATATTTAGCATAAAACCGCAAGTCTATTCCCTTTATTTAGAATAACTGAATGGATGATTGTTTGAACGATTGAAAAAGAAAATTTAAAGATTAAAAGATTACAAAATTCAAAGATTAAATTTTCAATAAAATAACTTGAACTTAAACATGATCTTGAACTTTTGAAATAAGTTTTGACAATTGAGTTTTGAATTAGCTTTACTTCATCTTTTTACTTGCTTCAAATAAAATCTTTTTTTCTTTATCACTTAGATTCTGGTAACCTGATTGACTTATCTTATCTAATATTGCATCTATTTCTTTCTGAGAAACTTGATGTTCGTCTCTATCTGTTATATCATAATAAGTAGCGTCTTCAACATCATCTTTTTTCTTTTAAACGGATTCGAAAATTTTTAAATTTGTTTGAAACATTTGAATAATTACTATAAGGTGAAGTTGAGCCGCCGAAAATATTTCTAAATGAAATACTTCCTTGATTAGTAAACATCATATAAAGAAAACCAAATAGAGCACCGCCAATGTGAACGAAGTGAGCTATATTATCTCCTCCTCCGGCAAATACATCAAGTAAAACTAAGAATACAATAAAGTATTTAACTTTAACGGGAATCAAGAAATAGATATAAATATATCTGTTTGGGAAAAGCATTGCAAAGGCTACCATTACTCCCATAATTGAACCAGATGCACCAATAGTCGGAGCATTAAGGCCGCCTAATATAATAGGACTTAATAAAATTTGGAAAAGGCCGCCAATAACCCCAGTGGTTAAATAAAATATTAAGAACTTTTTTGAGCCCCACAAATTTTCTATTTCTATCCCGAACATCCATAGAATAAACATATTAATTGCAATATGCCAGAACCCCGCATGCATAAATTGATATGTAATTAATTGCCAGGGATAGAAGTGCCATGTTATAGCCATATCACCTATTCTGGCGGCTGTAAAACCACCTATAGGTAATAAAGCAAAGTACTTTGTAATCATTTCTCCTATAGTGAACCCGGAAGCCATTCTAATATTTTCACCCAGCATTTGTACAATAAAAACAGCACCATTTATAATTAACAGGTTCTTTATAACAGGTGGAAATAAACTAAACCCACCAAAACCACTTGGCCTATAATAATTACTCAAAATAAATTTCCTTAATAAACTAATACAAACTAATTATGCTTCACTTAAAGCTTCAACCCCCGGTAATACTTTACCTTCTAAAAATTCAAGAGATGCGCCGCCGCCGGTTGATACGTGAGATACTTTATCATCGAGCCCGGCTTTAGTAATTGCGGCAGCAGAATCTCCACCACCAATTACAGTTGTAGCACCTTTTGCAGTTGCTTCTGCCAATGCCCCGGCAATAGCAAAAGTTCCCTTAGCAAAATTATCCATTTCAAATACACCCATGGGGCCATTCCAAACAATTGTTTTGGAGTTCATTAATTCTTTCTTAAATAATTCAATTGTCTTCGGGCCAATATCCAATCCCATCTTGCTTGAAGGAATATTATCTACACTAACAATTTCAGATGGAGATTCATTTTTAAATTCATCAGCAACAACGACATCAACAGGAAGTAAAAAGTTTAATTTTTTGTTTTTAACTTTTTCTAAAAGCTCTTTTGCTAAATCCAATTTTTCTTCTTCTAAAAGCGACTTTCCAATTTCATTGCCTTGAGCTTTAAAGAAAGTAAAAGCCATTCCTCCGCCAATAATAAGCGAATCAACTTTATCAAGAAGGTTATTAATCACATCAATTTTGCCGGATATTTTTGCTCCACCTAATATAGCACAATATGGACGCTCAGGATTGGCAATTGCACTTCCTAAATAATCCAACTCTTTTTGCATTAAGTAACCGGCAGCACAGGTATCCATAAATTTGGTTACGCCTTCTGTAGACGCATGGGCTCTATGTGCGGTTCCAAATGCATCATTAATATAAACGTCACCAAGATCAGCTAATTGTTTTGCAAAGGCTTCATTATTTTTTTCTTCTTCTTCATGAAAGCGTAAATTTTCCAAAAGGACAATATCTCCATCTTTCATTTCATTAACCAGCTTTTTTACTTCATCGCCAATACAGTCGGGAGCTAATATAACTTTTTTATTCAGCAATTCACTCAATTTTTCAGCAGCAGGTTTTAAGCTGTATTTAGGATTGACCTTTCCTTTTGGCCTTCCAAGATGGCTCATTAAAATTGCTTTACCGCCATCGGAAATAATTTTTTTAATAGTAGGAAGAGCCGCGGAAATTCTTCTGTCATCAGTTACATGTAAATTTTCATCTAACGGCACATTAAAATCAACTCGAACAAGGACTTTTTTATTTTTTAAGTTAACTTTATCAATTGATAATTTATTCATGATTTTTTCACCCTTTGTTTTATCTTAAAAAAGATGATAGTAACATATTATTTTTACCTCTAAAGAAAGCACTGAAGTTTTAGGAAGGATAAAAAAAAGGAGACCAATTGCTGATCTCCTCAAATTATTTCTTCTTAATTACATTTTTGCAATTTTTGTTAAAAGATCTACTACTCTGCAAGAATAACCCCATTCATTATCATACCATGAAACAATTTTGAAAAATCTTTTTTCATCTTTGAAGTTATTTTGTAAAGTTGCCAATGAATCATAAATTGAAGAACGGTTATCGTGAACAAAATCAGTAGAGACAACTTCTTCATTGCAATAACCCAAAATTCCATTAAGATAAGTTTCGGAAGCTTTCTTTAATAGTTTATCAATCTCTTCTATCGATGTATCTTTAACAGATCTAAAAGTTAAATCAACGACGGAAACATCTGCTGTTGGTACTCTGAATGACATACCGGTTAATTTTCCTTTTGTTGAAGGAAGAACTTCGCCAACAGCTTTTGCAGCACCGGTGGTTGAAGGAATAATATTAATAGCTGCTGCTCTTCCACCTCTCCAATCTTTTTTAGATGGGCCGTCAACAGTTTTCTGAGTTGCGGTATACGAGTGAATAGTTGTCATCAATCCGGTTTCAATTCCTATACCTTCTTTCAAGATTACATGAACTAGTGGGGCAAGACAATTTGTTGTACAAGATGCATTTGAAACGATATGATGCTTTGCCGGATCATATTCAATATCATTAACACCAAGCACAACTGTTTTAACATCGCCTTTACCAGGTGCTGAAATAATAACTTTTTTTGCTCCAGCTTCTAGGTGGCCTTTAGCCTTATCCGAATGAGTAAATATTCCTGTTGATTCAATTACATAATCAACACCTAGTTCTTTCCAGGGCAATTGAGATGGTTCTTTTGTAGCCATGATACATTTAATTTTATGGCCGTCAATAATAAAAACATCGTCAGCTTCAGCACTTGGGCTGCTTTTTTCTGTAGTGATTGTTCCTTTATATCTTCCGTGAATTGAATCGTATTTTAGTTGATAAGCAAAATATTTGGCATCAGTTGTAATATCCACAACAGCTACTACGTCTATTTCTTTTCCTAATAGACCTTTGTCTACGAGAGCGCTAAAAACTAATCTACCTATTCGTCCGAATCCATTTATACCTACTTTAACTCCCATTTGTGAACTCCTTTGATTGAAAATTTAAGAATACAAAGCAAAATTACTTAAAGCGCATTATAATTTCAAACCAATAGAAAAGTAAAAAAAGAAAGGTGGTTACGAGAATTAAAAAAAACGGAGTTGCCTGTGGATGCCTTTATAAATTTTTCCTCGAGTTTAGATAAGGCTGAGACAACTCCCACACAAAAATTTTTTATATATTTTTATACAGAATGAATTTTATAATAATCAACTTCACCTAATTTTTTATCCTGGAAATAAATATTTTTTTGTAATGGTTTACCGTCGGGTTGATATTTTATCCAGCTACCATTTTTCTTCCCATTGAAATAAATACCTTCTTCTTTTAATGTCCCATTCGGGTAATACCATTTCCAATTACCATCAGCAACATCGTTTTTAAAGTTGCCTTCACTCTCAATATTGCCGTTAGTGTAAAAATATCTCCAGTAACCTGAGTTTTTATTTTTACTCATTTCTCCAATCATTTCAACCTTTCCATTTGAAAAGTACGTTAC
The DNA here is from genome assembly GCA_963775245.1 of uncultured Bacteroidota bacterium. Classification (GTDB taxonomy): domain Bacteria; phylum Bacteroidota; class Ignavibacteria; order Ignavibacteriales; family Ignavibacteriaceae; genus CAVSWT01. The sequence continues at coordinate 97,917 of CAVZID010000035.1, read as the reverse complement.
AAATGAACCGTCTTTTTCACCATTCTTTACATCGTAAACAAGTTTCTTATCATTTACATTCGTCTTGATGGTTCCTGAATAAAGTTGCTGGTTGGAAGAATTAAGGATTAATCCATCCTTGAAGAAATACGAATATTTATGATCTACTTTTTTATTGCAAGCTGTAAATATCAACATCATAAATACAATAATAAAATAGACATTATATACCTTAAAATGGCTGTATAGTTTCATAGCATCCCTTAAAAAGAAATTGAAATAGAAAATATTAAATTTGCAGATAAAACTGCTTAGCCTATTTTAAGATATTTAGGAGGGTTAAATATCTTGCATGTAAAATATAAAAATTATTTTGAATAGTCCAAGAACATTTTAAAATATTTTTTTATTGTGACTTAGCTAAAGTATCTGGAAATGCTTGTTTTTTAATTATTTTGCCATTTTTATCAAATGAGTACCATTCACCAATTCTTTTCCCCTTTAAGAAAAATCCTTTTTCTTTCAAAGTACTATCCGGATAATACCAATACCAAATACTATCTGGTTTATCATTTTTAAAAAAACCTTTTGATTCAAGACTTCCATCATCGTAATAGTAACTCCATTCACCTTCATTTTTGTTATTCACAATATGTCCACTCATAATTTGTTTTCCAGCTAAAGATAGAATTTTAAAAAATCCATTTTTTCTACCATCCTTAACTTCGTATGTAACAATTTGATTATTGATTGTATCTACGACAACACCATTGAACAATTCATTACTTTCATATTTATATACTAAGCTATCTGAGACAAAAAATTTATTATGATTAGTCTTGCTTTTTTTGTTACATGAATTGAAAATTAAAAGAATAATTATGTATATTATAAGGTGTTTTGTTAAAAATGATTTTATTAACTTCATTAAAAATCCTTATTTTGTTTTGATTGGCGAAATTACATATTAAATTTCAGACCACCAACAACAATTGAAATATTGTTTCTCTCTCAAGAGAACTGTAATATTTCTTTCTCAGTTTTGAAAACTATAGTTCTTTTTTTTGTTGAAATTCCAATTTCTTAAGTTGGTTTAGTTTTTGTCTTAGAAGCGACACGTATTATACAAAATTATTAAATTAGCCGGGGTTATACGATGAAACAAAAAATACTTTTCACAGTTTTCTTGGTCTTATCTTTATTTACACTATCCTTTTCCCAAAATTATTACCTTGGAGTTGGAGATACAACAGACGTGCAAGGAACTTCATGTGCAACCTGCCACTATAATGGCGGTATTGGAGCACCGAAATTCGAAGAGTGGAAAAACACATTACATGCAGTAGCTATGGATTCGAATATAGCGAATACACATTTTGGGTTTGCTTGTTTACGATGCCACAATACAGGTTGGGATACAGACAACATTAATTATGGTGCTGATGAATATGTAAAACAAGATACAACAGTCCCAAACTATACAATCACAGATGCTGCTAATTTCAATAGAGTAAAAAATGTCCAATGCGAAGCCTGCCACGGACCATTAGGTACAAAAGATTCTTTCCTTTCAACTGACCATTGGGATTCAGCAATAAACAAGTTAGATTATTCAGCGGAACTTTGCGGTAAATGCCATCAAGGTTCTCATCATGGATTTTATGAGGAATGGGCTGTTTCAGGACATGCGCATTCAGCAGATTCATCATTAGCTTTTGTAGTAAACAACCCCGCATGTGTTAAATGCCATGTTGCTCAAAGTTTTGTTCGTTTTGCTAAAGACCCTGCAAATTACCAAGAAAAATTGGATGCAACTGGTGATGAAATTCAACCTATAACTTGTGTTGCATGCCATGATCCGCATTCAAAGAAATATCCTCATCAATTAAGATTTCCTGTCTCTGGGGCAAGAGTTATTTGCGACGAATGTCACAATGCTGAAATAGAAGATACTGTTAACATAAACTCAGCTCCTCATCACACTACATCCGGATGTTTAAGTGGTTCAAAGTTTTTTGGATATCAATATCCTAACGAAAAATATCAAAGCTCTGCACATACATTTGCAGCAAAAGAAAGATGTATAAATTGTCATTTGAATGCTGAGGGCCCTGGCCCATTCGGTGGTGTTGCACATGGGCATACATTTTTGCCAAAAGTTCAAGCATGCATAGGATGTCATGCTGATTATACTTCAGTTGTTGATACCTCAAATCATGAAAAAATGTTTGACTATAGAGGAACTCAGACAAAAACTGACAGCCTTATTAATGTACTAGCTACAGCATTAGCAAATGTATCGTCTGCAGATTCTACAACAGATATATTCAAAGAAGCAAACTATAATCTTGAAGCTTGTCAACAAGAAGGAAGTCATGGAATTCATAATACAAGGTTAGTTCAAAAATTATTAGAAGATGCTATCGCTAGCTTAAATCCAACTTCTGTAACAAATGATAACTCCATATTGCCAACTCAATATAGTTTAAGTCAAAATTATCCTAATCCTTTCAACCCAACCACGGAAATTGATTTCTCAATTCCAAAAGCAGGGAATGTTAAGATTGTTGTCTACGATGCAATTGGTAATGAAGTTGCAACTCTAATAAACAAATTTATGCAGCAAGGGAAATATACAATTGGTTGGAATGCAGCATCGCTTGCATCAGGAGTATATTTGTATAGAATAGAAGCTGATAATTTTTCAGTTGTCAAGAAGATGGTTCTGTTAAAGTAACATCTAATCAAATCAAATTCAGTGGAGAGTCCATAATAAAATGTAAGTTGGACTCTCCAGTTATAAATAATAATAATTCAAACTAAATGATTCTGGAGGTACAATGAAAATCAAATCAATTTGCACACTAATAATACTGTTCGTATCTCCCCTCCTAATAGTTCAAAGCATGTACGCACAAGGAGCCGATAAACCTAAAGAACACCAATTTGTCGGTGCATCAACCTGCGGTATGTGTCACAAATCCGAAAAACAAGGGAAGCAATTTGTTATTTGGCAAGGGACAAAACATGCTCAGGCATATAAAACTCTTCAAACAGAAAAAGCAGATGAGATCGCAAAAAAACTGGGTTATAAAACAAAAGCTGCTGAAACTGAAGCTTGCTTAAAATGCCATACAAGCGGTTATAATGTAGACGCCTCATTAAAAGGCCCTAAATTCAGTATTGAAGATGGTGTTCAGTGTGAAACTTGCCATGGAGCAGGCGGTGACTATAAGAGCTTAAAGATTATGAAAGATAAAAAAGAAGCATTGGCAAATGGATTAATGGAACATACAGATCTTAAAGCCTTTTGCTCAGGCTGTCATAATCCGGATAGCCCTACTTATGTTGCAAGAGATTTAGACAAAATGTGGGCTCAAATTAAACACCCAATCCCTGGTAAAGAATAAAAATTCACAAAGTATAGAAAATGAAGAAATATCTTTTTACACTACTGCTAATTATTCTAAATATTCCGCTGATTTTTTCTCAAAATATTAATGGAAGATTTTCTTCTTCGTTATATGCATTTCAAAGATTTGATACTACAGATGTCTCAGGAAAATATCTTAGATCTTTTCAAATGCTGACTCTTAACATTAACGAGGGGAAATTTTCTTTAAGGTCTTATTTAAACCTTGAAGCTGATTTATCGAATAGTTTACAAAACGACCCGAGATTAAGATTTTATAATCTTTATTTTGAAGGCAGGAATCTATTTGATGTACTTAGCTTTAAATTAGGAAGACAGCCGATATTCAGCGGTATTGCCGGCGGCACTTTCGATGGTTTAAATGTTGACTTGAAAAAGTCCGGATATAAATTAACCGGATATGTCGGCGGTAACGTTCCGGCATATCAGAAACTAAATTTAACTGACGACTTTAAAAATGATTATATAGTAGGCGGAAAAATTACAGCAGTATCTGTAAAAGATTTTCAATTTGCTCTTGGATATGTGAAAAAGAATTTCAAAGCCCAGGATTACTGGGCTTTGCGTTACGATGTAAATCTAAATCCGATGCAAGTTTTAATTCAAAACGAATCAACCCAATATCAATATGCCAGTGCAGAAGTTAATTATGAAAAGAAAAATCTTTTTTCAATTAACACTAAATATGATTATGATATAAATTTTGCAATGACTTCTAAGATTGAAGCTTATGGATCTTATGAACAAATAAAGAATCTAAGATTAAATGCTTATTACAATTTTAGAGAACCGAGAATAAAATACAATTCTATTTTTTCAGTTTTCGATTACGGCAATTCGCAGGAGTTTGAACTTGGCGCAGATTACGATTTAACAAAAATTTTTACTTTAATAGGAAAGTTTGGGGATGTAATTTATAAGGATGATAATTCGCAAAGACTTACTTTAGGAGTAAATTCAAATTACGGCAGTATGAACTATAGGAAAACATTTGGCTATGAAGGCGAGCTTGATGCTTTATCACTTTACTCAGCCTACTCATTTCTTGAAGGCATGCTAACCCCTTCTGCAGGTATTTCATATTCTAGCTATAAGCTTTCAAAAGATGATAATAAAAATCATTTAGTTACCATTTTGGCGGATTAAACTACAGGCCATTTGCATTCTTATCATTTGACGGCCAGGCTCAATTTATGAACAATAAAATATATAAGAATGATTTTAGATTCTTCTTCAAAATAAACTACTGGTTCAATACAAACTTTAACTGATGAACAATGAAATTTAAATACCTATACTTTATTCTGATTCCTATATTCGCCGCTGCTTTGCTTTTTGCAGCTTTTAAACCTGATGGGGATGACGGACCGAAAGATAATAGTAAGCTAATAAAATTTTCTCATAAGCTGCATGCGGATGTTACAGATTGCGAATCATGCCATACAGCAGTTCCAACCAGCACATCATTAAATGATAATCTATTCCCTACTCACGAAAGCTGCGGAACCTGCCACGATGTGGAGGATGAAAAAAATTGTAATATGTGCCATTACGATGATAATTATGAACCTTTAATCAAGAAAAAATCCGAGTTAATTTTTAACCACAGTTTTCATATTTCAAAACAAAAATTGGAATGTGAAAAATGTCATGTTGGATTAAAGGATGTTAAATACAGCAGCGAATTAGCTAACCCTAATCCGCCTATGGAAACATGTTTCTCATGTCATGGCTCAACAAAAGCAGCTCCAAGTGCTTGCGAAGCATGTCATATTTCTACTGCTAATTTGATTCCGCAAAGTCATAAAAGCAGTACATTCTTAAAAGCACATAAATTTGCTGCAAGAGAAATGAATGCAAACTGTATGATGTGCCATGATAATAATTCATGCGAAGAATGCCATGATGCTTCAAACGTTATTATTGAAAAAAATACCAAAGATAATTTTTATCAACCCTATTCACCAAGCAACTTTAAGACTGGCGTTAAACAACAGCAAATTACAAGAGTTCATTCGTTAGACTATCAATTCACTCATGGGATTGATGCAAAAGGGAAATCAGCTGATTGCCAATCATGCCACGACCTGGAAAATTTCTGTACTTCATGTCATCAAGGTAAAGATGCAGATTACAGCTTAGGCGGAATTGAACCATACTCACATTTGCAGCCAAACTTTATGATAATAGGTGTTGGAAGCGGCGGCGGAGAGCATGCAACTTTAGCCAGAAGAGATATTGAAAGTTGTGCAGCATGTCATGATACACAAGGTGCTGATCCGACTTGCATTAAATGTCATTTGGATAGTGATGGAATAAAAGGAACAAATCCTAAAACACACCCGGCTAATTTTATGAAAGACACTCATGGCGATTGGCACGATAATGCTGGTTCGGTTTGTTTCAATTGTCATACGAGTGCTAGTCCTCAAACTCCTTCCGGTGTTGGATTCTGTGGTTATTGTCATGGGGCAAAGTGAGATGAATATGAAGATTAAAATGAAATATATAACTCTCATAATTTTTGTAGCAGCCTTTTTGGGATTATTTATTTCTGGCTGCAGTAAGCTTGAAAATAATATAACTCCTCAAGCAAAAGTCAAAGTGCATAAGGAAGGATTTATTTCCAAAAGTTCTTCTAACTTTCACGGACTTATGATCAAAAATGATAATTGGAATATGAAAGATTGTCAGCAATGTCATGCTGCTGATTTTTCAGGAGGATTAACAGGGGCAAGCTGCTTAACCTGCCATACCAATACTGGTGGCCCTTTAGCTTGTAATACATGCCATGGAGATTTTGCAGATCCAACAAAGTTTGCTCCTCCAAGAGATATAAATGGTGAGACTTCGACTACTGTTATGGGTGTTGGAGCTCATGCAAATCATTTATACAATCATATATTAAGCAGCAATGTTACCTGCGATGATTGCCATAAAGTTCCAACCTCTGTTTACAGTGCAGGGCATTTGGGTAGTAATTTACCTGCTGAAGTTACTTTGAAAAATTTAGCAACAAACAATATTGCAACTAATGCAACTTTCAATCCTTCAGATGGTTCTTGTGCAAATACTTATTGCCATGGTAATTTTGAGTTTGATAAAGCAAATGCTGCACCGCAGGATACTTTCGTATTTGTATCAGATAAAATTATTGGGAATAATAAAACAGTAAACTGGACAAAAGTAGACGGCACTCAAGCAAAATGCGGTTCTTGTCATGGAACTTCTGAAAGTGTTGCCCCTGCCGGGCATATTCAAGTACCATTGACAGCATGTTCTAGTTGCCATGTTGGAGTCGTTGATGATCAAGGTAATATTATTGATGAGACTAAGCACATAAATGGGATTATTAATGTAAGAGGAAATATTAATGTTAGAGGGGATTAAGAATCCTTAAATTTTAAAATAAAAAAAGCTGCCCAAAATTTGAGCAGCTTTTTTTTATAGGCTATAATATTTCTAATTGACTTTTGGATGTTCGCTGCACCATTCTTTAATATAATCGGCTATAGCAACTGTTGAAGCCCCGGGCGTAAATAATTTACCGACTCCCATTACACTTAATGATTTTATATCTTCCTCGGGAATAATTCCACCGCCGGTTAGCAAAACATCATTCAAACCTTTTTCATCCATTAACTTTTTTATCTTTGGAAGAATTGTCATATGTGCACCGGATAAAATACTTATTCCGATTACATCAACATCTTCTTGAATTGCAGCTTCAACTATCATTTCAGGAGTTTGTCTCAATCCAGTATAAATTACTTCCATTCCTGCATCGCGTAAAGCTGCCGCAATAACTTTTGCGCCTCTATCATGCCCATCCAATCCGGCTTTGGCAACTAAAACTCTTATCTTTTTATCCATTATTTTTCCCTCTTTTATTTTATCTCTGAACGAATTTTTTCACCGAACATTTTAATATTTCCGTTTTGATATTTTTTTAAATTCAATTTTATTTTAAACCCATCATCAAGGAAACGTGGAATTATATGAAAATGGAAATGAAAAACCGACTGACCTGCTGCCTTTCCGTTGTTTGCTACAATATTAAAACCATCTGGTTTTAAACTTTTAGTAACAGCGTTTGAAATAATACGCGTTCCATTAATCATTTCCAGAAGATACTCATCCGGAACTTGAAGAAAATTTTCGTAATGCTGCTTTGGAATTATGAGTGCATGTCCATAGTTCATTGGGTTAATATCAAGGAAAGAAATAATTTTTTCATTCTCATACAAAATTTCAGCTTTAGCTTTATGGTGTACAATATCACAAAATATACAATTCATGGTTTAAAATTACGCTTTATAAATTGAAATTAAAACTGAATTAGAAATCTGATCAGTAAACACTCAAATATTCTTTCCGTTTATCAAACACTCCAAATATTCCTCCTGTATGTACGAACAAATTTTTCATCCCTTTATTCTTAAATAAGAAGATGTCATAATAAGCTTTGAACGCTTTCCCGGTATAAGCAGGATCCAAAATAATTCCGGATGATAATGCAACTCTTTTTATTAACATTAATTTATCATGAGTAATATTTTTATAACCTTCAGAAGAATAACCATCAAGAATAACAAGATTATCCGGATTAATTTTACAATTCAAATTATAATCAAGAACGCAGCCTTCAGCTAACTGCAATATTTTTTTTCTTATAATTTCTTCAGGATGGATAACGTTTACTGCATAAACTTTTAATTTTAAATTTAACATTGCTGCCCCAACTAATATTCCCGCTGAAGTTCCCCCAGAACCGGAAGCAGTTATTATCCCTGTTAATTTTTCAGCGTCAATTTGTTTACTCAATTCATTCATAAATGAAATATACCCCCAGATACCCAAAGTTGTTGAACCTCCACCAGGGATAACAAAAACCTTTTTACCTTTCTTTAAAAATTTTTGTCTTTCTTCAAACATAATATCATTAACATTTGCATAAACTTTTTTATTCAGAAACATAATTTCAGAATTAAAATATTTATCAAGGAAAAGGTTCCCTTCAGGATTAGTTCTGTCTTTCCCCCATAAAAATATTTTTGATTTAATACCAAATTGCGAAGCAGCTATAACAGTAGCCCGTGCATGATTTGACTGCTCACCGCCTTCCGTAAAAATATAATCTGCTTTTTCTTTTCTTGCCTGGTAGATCAAATACTCAAGTTTCCTAACTTTATTCCCGGTTAATTCAAATCCGGTCATATCATCACGCTTAATCAGAAAATTCTTTCCTTCAAAATTAATTTTCTGAAGTGGTGTTGGAAGAAAAGCTAATTGAACTTTATTTGGCGTTTTCATTTTCTACTGTTTTTTATTTTTCTTAAATAATAAAGCCTTGCCCGTTCCAAATCTTCAGGAGTATCAACGGCGAGGTTATCAAATTCAGTAACTACAATTTTTATCTTCATACCATTCTCAAGCATCCTAAGCTGCTCAAGTTTTTCTATTTGCTCTAAATCAGTCGGGGCTAATTGAGTAAATTTAAATAAAGCCTCTCTTCTATAAACATACAAACCTATGTGTTTATAAATGTCTGCTTTTTTTATTTTTTCAAAGTTGGAACGTGCTTCTCTTACAAAAGGGATTGGAGATCTTGAAAAGTATAGTGCAAAATTATGATAATCAAAAACTACTTTTGGAATTGAAGGTGATTTTAATTCATCAACTGTTTCAATTTTTTTTGCTAGAGTAGAAACGGAAACATTTGGGTCAAAAAGCAGCGGTTCAATTGCCTGGTCAATCATTGTACCGGCAATAAAAGGTTCATCACCCTGAATGTTTACTACAATGTCTGCATCACTAATTCCATTTAATATGTATGCAATTCTATCTGAACCTGTTGCAATATCTTTTGGAGTCATTATAACTTTGGCCCCAAATTTTTGAGCTACTTCAGCTACCTTTTCATCATCAACAGCAATAATAACTTCCTGAAGCAATTTAGATTTTAAAGAGCTTTCATAAGTGTGTTGAATCATTGGTTTGCCCCCAATATCGGCAAGCGGTTTCCCCATTAAACGGGTAGATGCAAATCGTGCTGGAATAACTCCAAGTATCATAGAGGCCTCTCCCACATAGTGGCAGCCCAACCCTCTCCAAAGGAGAGGGCCTTCAAAAACTCCTTAAGATTAGGAACAATAAATATCATATATCCATTCAACCAATCAACCATTCATTAATAATTCTCAAAAAAGTCAATTTATATATTCCAATATTTTAAAGGAAAGTTTATTCTCCGCCGATAACTTTTGGGACTTTGAAAAACTGTTCGTCTTTATCCGGGGCATTTTTTAAAGCTTCTTCTGTTTTAATGGATGGCTTAACAACATCATCTCTAAAATTATTTACGCCTTCTATCGGATGTGAAAGTGGTTCAACGTTCTCAGTGTCTAATTCATTTAACTTTTCAACGTAAGTTAAAATTTCATTTAACTCATTTGTAAATTGATCAAGCTCTTTTTCTTCAAATTTTAATCTTGCTAATTCAGCGATGTGTTCAACATCTTTTCTGCTTACCGCCATTTTCAATTTCCTTTTTTATTTTCAATTATAATATCTCTAACTTTCTGCATGAGTTCAAGCTCATCTTTTCTATTTAAAATATTTTCTGTAGATATAGGTATCTCAAAATGAAGATGAATTGTCCCCGGATTAATTTTCAATTTCCCCTTGGGTAAAATTTTTTCAGAACCGCTTATTGAAATTGGGATAATTGGAAATCCCGCTTTCACAGCAAGATAAAATGCACCTCTTTTAAAGGGCTGAACTTCACCGGTTTTACTTCTTGTTCCTTCTGCGAAAATTGCAGCCGATATTCCTTTCTTTGTCATTTTTGCTTTTGCTTCATGAATGCTTTTAATAGCTTTTTCAGGATTCTGCCGATCAATCATAATATAGGGGCCAAGCCAAAGCTGCCATCCAAAAAAAGGAATTTTAGCAAGCTCTTTTTTGAATACGATGCTCATATCGTTTGGGATTCCAAACTGTAAGGCTGAAATATCGAACTGGCTGCTATGATTTGAAACAAAGACATATGTTTTTTTATGATCAAAGTTTTCTAATCCTGTAATCTTAAGCTTTACTCCACTGATAAATAAAACCCCACCGGAATAAACTTTAGCCAATTTAAAATATAGATAATTACTCCTATCAAAAACTGCAAATAGAATTCCAAAAATAGAACAAATAAAAGTATAAATAATAATTAAAAATAATTTAGTGTAAGTTATCAATTCTGTTTCCTGGATGTTACCAGTTCTTCCTTTATATCTGAAATTCCCTCTCCATTATTTTTAGCTAAATCTTCGATTGCACTTATTCTTTTCTTTACAGAAGGATGGCTGTAAAAAAACCATTCAACAAAAGGATGCGGATCTTTATCACCTAAATTTTGCTCATTCAATTTATTCAGAGTTGAGATGAAAGCTTCTGCTTTATTAGTTGATTTGATCGCATATTCGTCAGCTTCATATTCATATTTGCGGGATAATATATTTGATAAAGGAGATTGAACTAAACCTATTATCATTGCCCAAAGAGTAAGCAAAGGTAAAGCTGAAATATTGTTTATCGAATCAAAACCGAACCAATGAATAGAAATTTTATATAATACTGCAATTAAAAAAAGAGTAACAAAGCTTGATACAGTTCCGATGATAATATTTTTGATAATATGCTTTTTTTTATAATGCCCAAGCTCATGAGCAATTACTGTTTCAATTTCATCTTCAGTGTAGTTATCCAAAAGCGTATCGCCTAATAAAATTCTTTTTGATTTTCCTAAACCGGTGAAAGCTGCGTTGGCTTTTTTAGTATTTTTGCTCATATCAAATTTAAATACATTTTCGACTTTGATACCGACATCTTTTGCTAAATTATTAATTCTAGTTTTTAATTCTTCATTTTCAATCGGAGTTACTTTGTAAAATAACGGAAGAATTAAAATAGGAACTATTCTTGCCAGAACAACTGAAATTAAAAAAAGAACAATTGCAAAAGGAAGCCACCACAATTGTTCAAACTGATTTATGGAATAATAAAAGAAAAGCAAAATAGGAATACCAATTACACCTGAAACAAGAATTCCCTTCAGCCCTTCCCAAATCCATTTAATAAAAGTTTGATTAGATAAATTAAATTTGTGCTCAAGATAAAATCCGCTGTAATAACTTACCGGAGAAAAAATAATTGCTCCTGCCACACTGGTTACAATAACAAAGCTTAAAAACAGAAAATATATATTTGCGAAATAATTACCTAAAAAATTTTCCAAAGAATTACTTAATCCGCTTTGAACAAAAAGCAAAACTAAAATGAAGGTGAGAATTCCCTCGCCTATTCCAACAGCTAATTTTATATTGTTATATTTTTTTGAATCCATGATGTAAAAATACTCAGTATGCGGCCTTCAATCAATTTATTGTTTTGGCAATTTCATAAAAAATCCCGGCATTTAAAAAACACCGGGATTTAAAATTGATTAAATAATCATTTGTGCATTATTCACTCTTACTTTCTTCCATCTTTTTCTTATCTGACTTATTTTCTTTATCCATTCTTGAAATGTATTTCTCTGGACTATTTTTGAATTTAGTCAAACACTTTTTGCAGCAGAAACCATAAGTCTTGCCTTTATATTCATAAGTGATAGTAGGATCAACATCTTCATGAGAAACCGGACAAACAGTGTTTATTGGTGTTACTGCTTCTTTTACCGCTGCGTTAGTTTCAGCTTTTACTTTTGTTTTTGTATCGGTTTTTTCTTGAGCAAAAGAGTTAACCGAAATTAAAAATATAGCTAAAAGAATTAAAGCACTAAAAGAAAATTTTTTACCAATAGCATGATCAACTATCATAGTATCTCCTATAAATATTTATGTGATATTAATTGAATGGAGGAAATGTAAATAGTAAAACTTATGAAATAAAAAAAAATATTTATCAGGTGCGAAATTTATATCACACTTAGTTTATTATCTGTTACCCAGCCGATTTTGCCGTCCTGCAGCCGCACTTCAACCCAGTGATCAATTTTATTTTCAATTTTAACTTTTAATCCTTCATGAACCACAAATGCATCATTGCTGCCAGGGTCAGGGGCGGTTTTAATATTTACAACCGTGTCAGTAATAATAGCATTTTTAACGCTCTCTTCCCTATTTAATCTAATTGTTAAGAGTACGGAACAAAAGATAAATAGCCCAAGAAAAAATAATCCGCTGAAAAAACTATATTTCTGAATTTTATTTTGCTTTGAAAAAAAGTAGAACCCAATTGCAAGTAATATTAGTAAATAAAATATATAGGCGGTTATTGTCCATTCTTTAATAGTAAATACAGCCAACAGAGACTCCCACCATTGAAAAATAAAGAACTTGGGAAGCGGCTCAATTTTGTCAACTGTTTTAGAATCGGCAAGCGCAATGTTATGAATTATGTCATCATCAATAGGTTCAAGCTTTAATGCTTTTTCGTAATATAAAATTGCATGTCCAATGTTACCTTCCCTGTAATATGCATTACCTAAATTATAAAACAGAGCTGCTGATTCATAACCATTATCAATTAGCTTTATATATTCTTTAACTGCATCTTCAAATTTATTATTTCTGTATAAGTCGTTGGCTTTTTCAAAATCTGATTTACTTTCATTTGACTGTACAGCAAATGAATAAGAAAATAATGATAAAAATAATAACAGGATATTTATTTTCTTAAACATGCTTTTTATCCGAAAAAGATTTTTCAAGTTCAATAATAATTCTGGTTGACTCGTCATACATATCGTTCATAGTATTTACTCCGTCTTTAGACGCAGCGAATCGTATGTATTCACATTTTTCTGCACATATTTTGAAGCTGTCGATTAAATCTTCATTTATATTATTATTTCTTAGTTTGCCAATGGCCTTGTCTAAAGTAAAATCAGATTTATCCATTCGAAATTTATCTTCAAGATAACCAAACAGTGCTTGAGAAATTTCAGAGTAAAATTCTGACTGTTTCTTTTCTTCTTTCAATTTTTGAGCAAGCTTCAATCGGTTACGTGCAACTTTTTGTGCTTTTTGAAATTTAAGCAATTGAAGATTCCCGGCAAGCTTATCTGTTTTCTTTTTCCAGGTTACTAATCCCACAAGCAAAATCAAGGGAAGAGCAGCTGCAGACCAAAATCCAAAACTGTAAATCAAAAACGTATTTTTCTTTTCAAGTGCAGCGTCGGAAGTTTTAATAAATCTAATATCATTATCTAATACCTTAATATTTTCTTTACCGGAAGAGGAATAACTTGCAACTGTATTCCCCTGGTTTATTTTTATTTTGTATGCAGGGGAAGAAAGAGTCTCATAGGATTTCTTGTCAGGATCGAAATAAGAAAATTCGATTGGCGGAATTGTTTTTGTACCCGCAATTCTAGGCACAATTAAATAATCAACATCCATCTTTCCGGAAACAACATTTTTCCTGCTTATATCCTGTTTAACCTGTGGATCATATTTTTCCATCCCTGTTGGCAGTTTAACTTCAGGGGCATTTAGTAACTTAATATTACCGGTGCCGGTTATGTCCAATTTCACATTAACGGGATCATTAGTTTTTGTCTCTGATTTATCAAGGCTGGATGTCATTTTAAAATTGCCAACTGCTCCATTAAAAGACGGCGGTACATTCGAACTCGGCAAGGGCAATACTTTTAATTTAATAGTATTGGATTTAGCTGTATAATTAATTGTCTGCCCGGTATCAAAAAACGGATCATTAAAAAAGTCATCAAAGAAATTACCATTGCTTTTATGTTTCCTTCTAACCTGTACGGGGACATTCAATTCGAAAGGTGATACTTTCAAATCACCTGTTTGCGATGGAAATAATGCTGCTTTCTTTAAGATGCCAACACGGTACTGTTTTCCATTTACAACTTCTGTAGTAAACATTATTGTAGGAGAAGTCTCTAACTCTTCTGCCCAAAATCCTTGATACTGAGGAAGTTTTGATATGCTCATTTGAGCTGCGATGTTCACTCTTGTATAAAGTTTATAAGTTACAATAACCTGTTCGCCAAGATAAACTTTTTGCTTGTCTGCCACAGCTCTTATAAATAAATTATCCCCGATCTCTTTGTTTGCAGCTATGTTATCTTGCTGCTGTTGCTGCTGCTGGTTTTGAGTTTGCTGCTGCGGCTGAGATGAACCTTTAACAACTTCAACGGTTATAGGGTCAGATTTGTATTGTGTGCCTTTATAATCAATTGAAGCTGAACTAATTGTAAACTTGCCAATACTCTTTGGCTGCAAATAATATGAAAATGAAATTGATGCAGATTGTGCGCCATTTATAAATTGAATGCTTGTTGACTGATTGGGCCCTGAAAGAGTTAAAAAATTATTAAATGAAGGAGCAGAGAAATTTTTAATATTATTTATATCTGTTCCGGAAAATGTAAATGTAACCTGGAACCTGTCCTGCAATCCAACGGGATTATCACTTACAGATGCGGTTAGTGATTGTGCAAATATTCCGCTTGTTAAAAGAAAAAATATTATTACAAAATACTTTTTCCCAATGGATCCTTCGGACATCTTACCAATCCTTATCTGTCTTAATCGGGGTTCCGGCTTTTTTCCTAACTTTTTTTTGCAATTCTTTTTCATTGTTCTTCAATGCATCTAAAATTCTTTCAGCTTCAGCTTTGGTAATTTTATTTTTATCAGGCTGCTTCAAATTATCCTGCTTTGTTTCCTGGTTTTTATCAGGCCTATTCTGATTCTGCTGATTTTGTTTATTCTGCTGCTGCTTATTCTGCTCTTTATTTTTATTCTGCTGGCTCTTGTTCTGATCATTTTGATTTTTATTTTTATCTTTATTCTTATCGTTCTTGTTTTGCTGGTTTTTATTTTTATTTTTATTTAGCATTGACAGCGCATAGGAAAGATTGTATTTAGTATCATCATCATTCGGATTTAACTTTAATGAGTTTTTATATGCCTCAATACTTTCTTTATACTTTTTAGATTTCAACAAGGAGTTTCCAATATTGTGATAAACTTTTGCTTTATCCATTTTATCTTTGCTTTCTGATAAAGCTTTCTGATATGACTTTAGAGCCTCATCATATCTTTTTTGTTTGTAATATGCATCACCAAGATTAAAATTTCCTTTAAAATTATTTTCAGAATTTTCTAGACTCTTTTTAAAGTTTACTTCAGCGTCGGCAAACTTCCCTTCTTTATACAAATCAACACCGTCATTATTCAAACTTCTAGCACTTTGTGCGTTGGCCAAGCCTGCAAAAAGAAATATCAAACCAATAAAAAATAATTTACACAAAGCAAACTTGCCGCTAATTCCCAAACTAGTGATGGGGAATCTAATGCATTTGTTCCCAAACAGAGTTTGGGAACGAGAGTAAATAAAAAATAATTTATACATGACTCTTCTTATTAAAAGTTATTCAATTCCCAATTTTTTATTTAACTTACCATACAAAGGAGATTTTCGTTCCGAAATAAAAAATTCAAGCACTAAAAGGAAAATCGCCGGCGCTAAAAAATAATAAAACCGTGGTTCGTAATCAGTAACCTTTTTTACACCAAACTCAGTTTTCTCCAATGAAGATAAGTCTTTGTAAATCATGTCAAGCTGATCTTCATAATTAGAACCGCGGTAATATTTGCCGTTGCCTTCGGATGCAATTTGCTTTAAAATATCCTCATCTAATTTTGTTAAAACTATATTACCGTTTTTATCCTGTTTAAAACCCGCTTGAACTCCTCTTGAATTATAAATAGGTATTGGGACACCATCAGGAGAACCTAAACCAATTGTATAAATTTTTATTTTTTTCTCAACTGCATTATCCACAGCTTTTGTAATATCTCCTTCATGATCTTCACCATCAGTAATTATCACAATAGCTTTCTGCGTATTTACTTTATAGTCAAAAGATTTTACAGCAAGATTTATTGCCGATGCAATTGCCGTACCTTGCTGCGGGACAGAATTTTCATCAACTGCAGAAAGGAAGAGATCGGCAGCAGAATAATCAGATGTTAATGGAAATTGAACGTAAGCATCGCCTGCAAATATTATCAAACCAATTCTATCGCCACGAAGCTTTTTAATTAATGTCGAAATTTGATATTTGGCTTTATCAAGCCTGTTAGGTTTGATGTCTTCTGCCTGCATGCTTAAAGAAACATCCAAACAAATCATTACATCTATTCCCGTTTGTTTTACCTCTTCCATCTTCGTTCCGATTTGAGGATTAGCCGCAGCTAAAATTAATAATTCAAATGCTGCAAGAAAGATTACAATTTTTATAACACTCTTTGCATTACTGTGAGATGAAAACAAAACATGATGGAGCTTTTTATCGGCAAAAATCTCAAGCATTTTTCTTCTTCTATACCACAAGTAAAAAAAGAGCAAAGCAAACACCGGAAGAAGATATAAGCCGTACAAATATTCTGGATGTTGGAATCTAAACATAAGATTATGGAATTTTTCTTAATATAGTTTTCGATAAACCCAATTCTAAAAAAATTAAAATCAAGCCGCCGCTAAGCCATGAATAAAATAATTCATAAGTATGATTGTATGGAGTAACTTCGATTTTTGTTTTTTCAAGCTTATCAATTTCGTTATAAATTTCTTTTAATTTTTTATTATTATCAGCTCTAAAATATTTTCCACCGGTAATTGTAGATATCTGGGTTAATACGTTTTCATCAATTTCAACAGGAATCATTTGATATCTTGTTCCAAAAGGAGTTTGAACCGGATATGGTGCTTCGCCTTTTGTCCCTACACCGATTGTATATATTCTGATTCCAAAAGTCTTAGCTATTTGTGCCGCTGAAATTGGATCAACTTCACCGCTGTTATTCACACCATCTGTAAGTAATATTATAATTTTGCTTTTTGCATCACTATCTTTTAATCTATTTACACCGTTGGCAATTGCGTTCCCGATAGCGGTACCGTCCTCTACCATACCACTTTTAACTTGACTTAATAAGTTTCTTAACACTGAATAATCAACAGTAAGCGGGCATTGAGTAAATGCGTCTCTTGCGAAAATCACCAAACCTATTCTATCGGATGTTCTTCCGCTTATAAATTGATCAATAACATTTTTAGCAGCTTCGATTCTATTTGGTTTTAAATCTTCTGCAAGCATGCTTCCTGAAATATCTAAAACCATTGCAATGTCAATTCCTTCGGTGTAAGAATTTTCGCCTGACGAAAATGTTTGCGGACGGGCTAATGCAACAATTAATAAACCTAATCCTAGTGCACGTAAGATAGCTGGCAGATGCCTTAATCTTTCTCTCAAAGTAACCGGAATTCCTTTAAACAAATTCAATGATGAATAAGTAATTGAAGGCTGCTTTTTCTTTCCTCTAAACCAGTAATAAACCAGCATCAATGGAACCAGAACCAGTAAATATAAAACCCAGGGGTAGGCAAATGTTACTCCTTTAAACATTTACTTCCTCCTTTTTGATTTCCGGTGCTGCTGCTTTTGCAGTTTTATTTACAATCTCTCTTGCTTGTGACATCATCTCTTCATTCACCTCAACCAGCGGCTGAAACTTTGCAAACTTTACTAAATCAGCATTATTCAAAAAGCTATTTGTGATATCTAAAATTATTTCTGCTTCTTTTCTTTTTTTCAAAGCATCAATGGCTTCCGATGTGGTTAATTCAAGTGCCGGAAGTTTAAATCTATCTTCAAAATACTTTCTTATTATTTCTGTAATTTCCGAATGATACTCTTTTACTTTTCCTTTTTGCCAAAGCTGTTTTTCTTCCAATCTATTCAAAGAAGTAATCGCTATAACATGCGGAGGCTGAGCAATTATTTTCTTTTCAACAACAACTCCGGCTTTTTTCTTTTTATATCTTCTATAGAAGTATATAATTGCTCCTATAATTATTAAGCCGATAAGAATAAACAAGACAATAATTTTCCAATTTAGCGGAATAGTAACCGGAGCTTTTACATCTTTTATATCTTCCTGCTTGTTCACTTTCATTAAGTGAATAACAAATGAAACAGGGTTTGAACTAACCTGCTTTAAAGTTGAATCCTGAACCAGGCTGCTATTTTGTGAAAGTACAGGAGCGTGTTTAATTAAAGTATCTTTACCTACTCTATAATCAATAGTGATCGGCGGAATGGTAACTTCGGCGGAGTCGTATCTTGAAAGTGTAACTAAGTAAGTTGTTATTTTTTTGTTATACGTAACCATCGTAATTGGGCCTTTGCTGCCGAGTACATCAATGTTTGAGATTTTTTTTAAGATGTCAGGGTTTTCAATTTTTATATTTTTATTGTATTCAACTTGCAGCTTGTAAGTGATAACATCGCCGACATAATAATCAGTTGTATCGGTTGTCGCCAAAGCAGTTATATTTTGAGCCAAACTGCCGGCAGTAAAAAAAGAAATAAAAAGTATTATAAATAATTTCATTCTTACCATCTTTTTTCACGACGTTTAAAAAATTGCACCAGTGGAGTTATATAGTTTTGCCCGGTCTGAATTTCGATGCTATCCAATCTGCTTGAAACAAATAATGATTTACGCTTTTTAATTATATCTTCTCTCTGAGTTTTGAGCATCGTTCTAATTCTTTTATTGCTGGTATCAATCCATCTTTCATCACCTGTTTCAGCATCAGTTAACTTAACAAGTCCCATCTTCGGCAATTCATTTTCTCGTGGATCTTCAAGTACAACACCAATGAGATCATGTTTCTTGGCCACTATTCTTAATATTTTTTCATAACCGGAATCCATAAAATCCGAAAGTAGAAAAAGAATGCTTCTTTTTTTGATGGTGCTGTTTAAGAATTCCAAAGCTGATTTTATATCAGTTGATTTGCCGACAGGCTGAAATGAAAGCACTTCTCTAATAATTCTTAGAACATGTTTACGTCCTTTTCTTGGAGGAACAAACTTTTCAATTTTATCGGTAAATAAAATCAATCCTACCTTATCATTATTCTTCAATGCAGAAAATGCAAGGATTGCACTTAACTCAGCCGCAATTCTTTGTTTTGTTTTATCTACTGTTCCAAAAATTAATGAGCCGCTTAGGTCAGCCATTAACATTACAGTAAGCTCACGTTCTTCTTCAAATATTTTAATGAAAGGATGGCCGAATCTTGCAGTAACATTCCAATCTATGTTTCTTATATCATCACCAAATTGGTATTCACGAACTTCGGAAAATTCCATTCCTCTTCCTTTGAAAACAGAATGGTATTCACCTGAGAAAACCTGGTTAACAAGTCCCCTGGTTCGTAATTCAATTTGCCGTACTTGTTTTATTATTTCTTTTGTTAACACAGAACCCTCACCCTAACCCTCTCCCAAGGGGAGAGTGAATATGAACCATTAAATTTTAATTTCATAAATTTTATATCCAAAATAAATTCCAAAATTTAAAGCTACCTTCCCTTTGGGAAGGGCCGGGGATGGGCTTCTACGGCACTTCCACTTTATTTAATATTTCGGAAATAACCGTCTCGGTTGTAATCTCTTCTGCTTCAGCTTCATAAGTAACAGCAATTCGGTGACGCAAAACATCCTGGCAAATTGCTCTAACATCTTCAGGAATGACATAACCTCTTCGTTTAATAAATGCCATTGATTTTGCACCAAGAGCTAAATTGATTGTTGCTCTTGGAGAACCGCCGTAGCTGATCAAATCAGTCAATCTATCAAGCCCAAATTGTTTTGGAGAACGTGTAGCAAAGACTATGTCTAAAATATATTTCTCAATTTTTTCATCAATATAAACATCGTGAACAACCTGCCTTGCTCTTAAAATATCAGCAGGCGAAATAACCGGATTCGGTTTTAAATTCTCTTCGTTAACATTTTGTCTCATTATTTTTAATTCTTCATCACGGGTTGGATAAGTGATTTTAACTTTCAGCATAAATCTATCCACTTGAGCTTCTGGCAAAGGATAAGTTCCTTCCTGCTCAATCGGGTTTTGAGTAGCAAGAACTAAAAATGGCTCTTCAAGCTTAAAAGTATTTTCACCGATTGTTATTTGTCTTTCCTGCATTGCTTCAAGTAAAGCACTTTGCACTTTTGCTGGGGCACGGTTAATTTCATCAGCTAAAATAAAGTTTGCAAAGATTGGCCCTTTTTTAATTAAAAAGTTTCCATCCTTTTGATTATATATCATCGTTCCAATTAAGTCGGCAGGAAGCAAGTCAGGAGTAAATTGAATTCGCTGAAATTTTGCTTTCATTGTAGAAGCAAGAGTTTTTATAGCAAGTGTTTTTGCAAGGCCCGGCACACCTTCCAAAAGAATATGTCCGTTTCCAAGCAATCCAACAAGAAGCCTTTCAACCATTTGCTTTTGTCCAACAATAACTTTACTGATTTCGTTCATCAACAAATCAATAAATGCACTTTCAGTTTTTATCCGTTCGTTTAATTCGCTTATATCCAATGTAATCCTCTTATAGATTTATGAAGAAATATTTTTACGAATGATTTTAGACGTCTGCAAACTTAAAAATGTTGCATGTTTTATCCAATTATTTTACAGGGTATTTTAAGATGGGAAAACTTTAAAAACGGCAAATTTTAAATAAGAAGTTTCAAGCATTGCGGGTAATTTTGGATGATCCAAGGAGGCTTCATTAAAATGAATTAGCTGAATTTGCTTTGAAGCTTTTTGAGCAGCAGAATTTATTATCTCAATAAAATCATTTTGATGAAGATGATATGAACAGGACGATGAAACTAAATATCCACTTTCATTTATAATTTGCATAGCGAGCTTATTTAATTTTTCATAACCTTTTTTAGCTGTTGGAAGACTTTTCTTATTTTTTGCAAATGCTGGCGGGTCAATTATAACAATATCATATTTATTATTATTTTGAATTTGCTTTTCAAGAAAATCAAATACATCTGATATAACAAATTCAAGATAACAATTTAACTTATTCAATTCAAAATTATTTTTTGCACTTTCTATTTCAGTTGATGATGAATCAATAAAAGTTACGGAAGCTGCGCCGGCTTTTGCAGCGTGCAGACCAAACCCTCCTGAATTACAAAATGCATCAAGAACTTTTTTATATTTAACAAACTTTTCAATAAAAAATCTGTTGTCACTTTGGTCAAAATAAAATCCGGTCTTATGTCCTCTTTCAAAATCAATCAAATATTTAATTAAGCCATCATCAATTTCTTCTGAACTCATTTCACCAAAATAAATTTTATCTTCTTCAGGCAATCCTTCCAGTTTGCGAAAATAACTTTCATTTTTTGTGAAAATATTTTTTGCATTAAAATTAATTTTTAGTATATCACAAATAGTCTCGGAATTTTTTCTCCATACCGAATGAATAAACTTGAAGAACAAAAGTATCATTGTATTTATCGATTATTAGTCCAGGCAAAAAATCACTTTCACTGAAGACGAAACGGAATGAATTTCTTTCCGGATAAAAGGTTTTTCTTATTTCGTAGGCAGAATTAAATTTTGATTCAAATAATGATTTTAAATCTTCAATTTTTGATTTGCTCAGTAATCGAACTGAGATAAGAGAATTTTTATTATAAAACCCTGTTCCAAGAAAATTATTTCTAAAATCATAAACTTCAGCTAAATCACCATTTTCAATTTCACCTTCAGTTTTATCAATTTCATTACTGAAAATCCAAAGATGCCCTGACTTTATTCTTCGCTCTTCGTTCTTTTTTAAAATTATTTTATTCATAAGATTTTGAAAATGATTGATGGAAAGTTAAGTATAAAATTTGATGGAAGAAAAGAATGGCAGTTATATGATTTCATGATTACCAAATTCAAAGATTGAATTGATAAATGAGTGGATGTTCGAATAAACCTAAAATTATTATCGAATTCAATTACTTGAACTTAAACATGAACTTGAACTAAAGTTTAACAATAAAATATTCAATCAATATTGATATCTCTTATTTTGTCTATCTTAATATCCCAATAGTAAAAACAATCGCATGATCATTATAATCATTAAATGTATAGATGTAATCAAGGTTCAATAATATTTGAAAATCATAAGTTCTAAATAAGACGCAAGTCCGGTATTTAATGTCAATTCAAATCCATCCGATTGTTTATCCTTATTATTATTGTAATATTCTGAACTGTTGTGTAGGTGAATCAACTATAACATTATATAACTGAGTCGTGGCTGACCCAATGAAATCCAAAAGCACCGCCAACGTATGGACAAACATCTGTTTTTGTGAATTAAATAGTCTCCGTAAATATTAGCTGCAAATCCTTTACGTATTGCCAGCAGCATTCCAAGTGCAGTTTGCGGCATTTCAAAGCCGGCCCGGAATTCGAAAACAAAGGATTTATCATTGGTGCCATATCTGCTTTGAGGGAAATAAATATCCGAATGAAATCCCGGCCATTCTTTCTGCTCCTCTTCTTAATTCTGGCATCTGTTCTTTTTCGGTAATTGTCCCTACTTCTGCGGTTTCATTTAAGCGGTTCTTCACGGGCAACACTTAGTGCAATTCGATTCATAACATTCTCAAGGTCTTCAACTGATAAAGCAGAAGTGGTTTCGTTTAATATTCTTTTTGAAGTCTCAACATTCATTAAGAATAAACTGGATTATAATCTTTTCTCCGAGCTTGCTCATATTGCACATAAAAGATTTTTGTGCATTATGTTCTTTACCTAATTTCAACTGCACAATTTTCATTTGAACAGCTTTGATTTGCCTCTTCAATATTCCAATTGCAATATTTCATTAGATCAAATTTGAAAAGATTTTGAGCAGTCTCTATGGAAATTGAATCAATACCTAATGAGTTAAAAGGAATGATTAAAACTTTTGTATTGCTCTCTTCAAATTTATTACTATGATTGGAAGCAATTAAGTTTGCACTTAAAAGAAAGGACAAGGCCAAGATAACCGATAGAGTTTTCATATTCCCCTCACAAATTGTTTAATAACTTTTAAAATAATTATTGTTGAACATAAACCCGGTTTCTTTAAGAAACCGAGTTTATTTAATTATAAATACTAAACTTTATCCACAATCTCACGAACTATTACTTTGTGTCCTTCAACTTTAATGACTTTAATTTTTTTTCCATGCTCTATGTAAGATGCTTCTGTTACCACGTCAACTCTCCTCCCATCAAAATCCGCAGTACCTGCCGGACGTAAAGTCGTTAAAGCAATTCCTTCAAGCCCAATCATTTCGCTGGCAACCGGATTTGAAAGAAATCCTTTATCGGAAGTTTCGCTTTCATGTAATATTAATCTACTAAATGCAGTTGATTTAGGAAGAAATTTTGCTAAAATAGCAACCAATATTAAAGCTCCAACTATTGATGTAGCGAGTCGAATTATTGCAGAAGAAATTTCACTTGCACCAACAAATTTAAAATTACCAAGAAGGCTAAAAAGATTGAAGCTAGAATTAAAAGTATACCGCTGATTCCTGTAATTCCAAATCCTGGAATCACAAAAATTTCCAGAGCTAAAAGAACTATACCGAGAATAAATAAAATAATTTCAATGCCTGATGCTAATTGAAGGATGTAAGAAGAACCAAAAAATAAAAGCAAACAAATTATTCCCATTGTTCCTGGCAAACCCCAGCCTGGAGTTTTAATCTCAGCAATCAAACCAAAGAATCCCAGCATAATTAATATCGAAGAGACGATAGGATTATTTAAGAACCTTACAACGTCTTCCGCCCAATTTTGATTTACTGTAATGACTTCAGCGTTCTTTAACCCAAATTCACCAAGCACTTCATTCAAGCTTGAAGCTGTCGTATCAGCTATTTTATATTTAAGCGCTTCGTCTGTTGTAAGCGTAATTAATTCAGTGCTGTCAACTAATCCGGGAACAACAATTCTTTCATCAACCATTCCTTGAGCTATATCTTCCCTTCTTCCATTTTGTTCTGCTACGCTTCGCATTTCAGACCGCATAAATGATTGGTACTTTTCACTTTGCTTCTTTCCAGCCGCATCAACAACAGTTGCAGCTCCAATACTACTGCCCGGAGCCATGACAATTTTTTTACATGACAAAGCAATGAATGATCCGGCAGAGATGGCCCTATTTTTAATGAAAGCAATTGTTAAAATCTTACTGGAAATTATAGCATCTTTTATTTGAGTGGCAGCATCAACTCGACCTCCAAAAGTATTGATATGAAAAATTATTGCATCGGCATTATTTTCTTCGGCTTCATTTACCACACGACTGATATATGGAGCCATTCCCAGGTCTATTTCACTTTCTATTTTTGCGTAGTAGACTTTTTTCTGTTGTGAAAATGATAAGGAAGTGAAAATAAATAAAACTAAATATGATATAACTAAAATGGGTTTCAAAATTTAGCTCTCCGCTTTTAATTAATTACATCGAAAGTGACCGTCTTAAAAACCCGGTTTTATTAAACTGAGCTTGTTGAAGGCTGAAATTTCCAACCATATTCACACATCGACAACCTCAGTGTGACAGTATAATAATAGCATCAATTTTCCTGCAAAATAATATGTCCCATCTTATCACGTTTAGTTTTCAAATATCTCTCGTTGTTTTCATTAGGAGGTATTTCAATCGGTACACGTTCAACAATTTCCAATCCATATCCTTTTAATCCAATTACTTTTTTAGGATTATTAGTAAGCAGCCTAATTTTTCTAACCCCCAAATCAAGAAGTATCTGTGCCCCGATTCCATAATCTCTTAAATCCGGTTTAAAGCCGAGAGCTTCATTTGCTTCCACAGTATCTTTACCTTCTTCTTGAAGCTTGTAGGCTTTAATTTTATTTTCTAAACCAATGCCCCTGCCTTCCTGCCGCATATAAACCACAACACCTTTTCCTTCAATGTTTATTTGCTCCAAAGCAGTGTTAAGCTGATCATGGCAATCACATCGCATTGAATGAAATACATCTCCGGTTAAACATTCTGAATGCATTCTAACTAAAACCGGTTCGCCTGGATTTATTTCACCTTTAACCAGAGCAACCTGTTCTTTATTATCAAGCTTGCTTTTATATAAAGTTAAATGAAAATCTCCATGAATAGTTGGAAGATTTGCATCAGTGATTTCTTCAATTAATCTTTCTCTCTTTAATCGATATTGAATTATATCTTTTACAGTTAGAATTTTCAAATTAAACTTTTCTGCAATCTCAATTAAATCAGGAACCCTTGCCATTTCTCCATTCTCTTTAAGAATCTCACATAAAACTCCGGCAGGTTTTAAATTTGTAAGATGGCAAAGATCAACAGCAGCTTCTGTATGGCCGGCTCTTCTTAAAACACCCTCATCAAAAGCACGTAAGGGAAAGATATGTCCGGGACGGGCAAAATCAGATGCTTTAGAATTTCTATCAATAATTTTCTTGATAGTCAATGCTCTATCTGCGGCAGAAATTCCAGTAGTAGTCCCTTCGATAGCATCTACAGTAACAGTAAACTGAGTTCCATGTAAAGCAGAATTTGAATCTACCATCAACGGCAAACCTAATTGATCAAGCCTGTCTCCACTTAATGCAACACAAAGCATTCCCCTCCCGTAAGTAACCATAAAGTTTACAATATCAGGAGTAACATATTCAGCGGCGCATATAAAATCCCCTTCGTTTTCACGATCTTCATCATCTACTACGATTATTACTTTGCCATTCTTTATTTCTTCTAAAGCTTCTTCAACTGTACAAAACATTTTAAACCCCATTTTTTTTCAAGTAAATATTTTGATTTATAGAAATCAAACAAAAATTATTCCTTAAAATCATTCTAAATTTAGTACTTAAATACTATCAGGGAAATTTATTTCTAATTAATTAGAATAGTAAGAGAAATAATTTCTCCGTGACAAAAATGTAATTATGCTCCTTCTTTAGTGCTTATTACCGAAGAAACAGCACTTCTTTCAACTTTCAATTTAACTTTATCACCAACGTCTAACAAAACTGTTTTTTCATCAATACCGGCAATTGTTCCATGAACTCCGCCGCTGGTAACAACTTTATCACCTTTTTGAATGTTAGCCAGCATCTTGTCTCTTTCTTTAGCTCGCTTCTGCTGCGGCCTAATAATCATGAAATAAAAAATTAAAAATATAGCACCAAACATTATAATAGTGCTAATCATTCCGCCTCCGCCGCCTTCGCCTGACTGCGGTGCCATTGCTATTAATTCTAACAATTATTCCTCCGTATTATTTTTTCCATTTAAAGATATCTTATTAATTAAATTATTTTTCCATTCAATATAAGTTCCGTTAAGAATTTGTTTTCTTGCTTCCTTCACTAAATTTAAATAGAAGTGAAGGTTATGAATGCTTGCTAATTCTAAAGCTAAAATTTCACCCGCAATAAACAAATGTCTTAAATAAGCTTTTGAAAAATTTCTGCATGTATAACAATCGCAGTACTCATCAATTGAAGTAAAATCATTTTTATACTTTGCATTGCGCATTGAAAGAACACCATTTGAAGTAAACAAGTTTGAATTGCGTGCATTTCTTGTTGGCATTACGCAATCAAACATATCCACTCCTCTTTCAATAGCTTCCAAAATATTTTCAGGACGTCCAACACCCATTAAATACCTTGGTTTATTTTCAGGCATAAAGTCAGTGGTAAAATTAACAAGCTCATACATAGTCTCGGTCGGTTCACCAACTGCGAGTCCGCCAATTGCATATCCATCAAAATTAATCTTTAACAAATCATTAGCAGATCTTTCGCGCAAATCTTTATACACACTGCCCTGAATTATTCCAAATTGAAATTGCTTATGTCCATATAAAGGATTTGAATTTTCAAAAGCTTCTTTATTTAAGATTGCCCATTTTGAAGTTAGCTCTGTCGACTTAACAGCATAATCATAATCGCATGGATATGGAGTACATTCATCCAAAACCATCATGATATCGGAACCAATACTTCGCTGAATTTCAACGACTTTTTTAGGAGTGAAGAAATGCTTACTGCCGTCAAGATGAGAACGAAATTCTACCCCGTCTTCTTTTAGTTTTCTTAAGTCAGACAAACTAAAAACCTGGTATCCTCCACTATCGGTTAAAATCGGTTTATTCCAATTCATAAACTTATGGAGACCACCTGCCTCTTCCAGCACTTCTGTACCGGGCCTCAAATAAAGATGATAAGTATTTGAAAGAACAATTTGAGCTTTTATATCATGCTCTAAGTAATTTTGATTAACAGCCTTAACCGTTCCTTGTGTTCCAACCGGCATAAAAATAGGAGTTTCAACTTTGCCGTGATCTGTTTCAAAAATACCGGCTCTTGCTTTTGAGTTAGGATCTTTGCCTAATAAATCAAATTTCAACAAAATTTTATATCAAATTTTAACAATAATTATCAAAGAATATTTACAAAAATACATCAATTTTTGCTCAACTGCCAAAGAAAGATTTTATTCAAATTACTGGATCAAATTAAGAAAAAATGAATATTTACAAATAAAACATATTAATTTTTTAATTAGATATTGATTTAATTAGATTGACGCTGTAAATTAATAACAAATTTTGAACTATTCTTCTTGAGAATTAACAGCGGGGAAAATTGAAATCACTAACCCATATTATTACTTAGTTATATACTATTCTATTAAAACAGCTTATAAAATGTTGAATCTTTTAATCAATTCTAATTAAGGGGAAAAATTTATGAAAAAAATCTTTACTACAACTTTTCAGATAGTATTACTCCTTATTATGTTTATGCCTCAGCAATTGTCTGCTCAAAGTGATACGTTGATTGTATATATACCTATTTTTGGTCCACCTTTAGATCAAATCATTAATAATGACGTAACAAATGGCTTGCAAAATCATAAAGTGTATAAGCTTGTCTCGGTAGATACAACTTATTTCTTAACTAGTACCATTACATCAAAATCTGGAATATCTATTATTGGAGTGCCTGATCCTGTAACCGGAAAACTCCCTTGTATTTCGAATGAAATACTTGCAGACGGTACTGTATCAAGTACTTTATTTAGCTTCAACGGAAAAGGGACAAGGGTAAAACTACAAAACCTTAATCTTCAAGGCGAGATAACGGATTATTATGGTTCACATGCAACTAATACAGCAGTGCATATATCCGCCGATAGCATAAGTCTTACTATTGACAATTGCGTATTTGATAATATATCTGAATTTGAAATTGAATACAGTTCTAACTGGGATAACTTTTATATCACAAATTCCGTATTTAGAAACGGAAATCATCTGCCACAATACTATTCTCCTGAATTTCTGCGTAGTGATAACTTTTTAGGTAATTGGAACACCGATTCAATAGTTGTTAAAAACAATACGATGATTTGTATAGCAACAGGACCTGTTGTATCAACAGGAATTACACATTATTTCGATTTTTCACATAACGATGTTCTTCTAACTACCAAGTATCCTGTTTATTCAGAACAATCAATTAATGCAAAATTTGATGATAATATTTTCTTTAATACATATGCCATGGGAGAGAGCAAAATAGAATATAAAGATGGATGGGATGAACGTTACCCGCCCCGTGTTCCTGCAATATTTAATTTTGCCCCTCTTGATTCAACTCAAGCGGCAGAGCTTCTTGGCCACCCAAGAAACGGCGCTTCAGATTCTCTCGCTGCTGAAGCAATGAGAAAAGTTGAGGTGAAGAATAATATCTATTATTGGTCTTCCGGTCTTACCTCATTCTGGACAGCATGGAATGACACTGCAACAGTGGATTCTTTTTATACTCCCGTATTCATGAATAATGAAACTTCTGCAATGTTTAATAATCAAAATGTTTGGCCCGGTTTTTTAGAAAGCGGAAACGAAAATATTGATCCGGGATTTGAAGCAAACATAAATAAAGTTCTAAACCCTGGTTCGGACAATTCTTATGGTATTGGATTATTACATTTTATAACCGAGGCGAGAACAGGAACTGGTTGGAACGATGACTATTCTTATCAAAAAACAATTCTTAATTCCGAAAACAATTATACCCCAGTCTGGCCGCTTCCTGAATCTGTGGACTTAAGATATTCTAATACTTCAGTCAAAGGAATGAGTACAGACGGACTGCCTGAGGGAGATCCAAATTGGTTTATAAGCAATGTTGAATATAGAATTTCGTTTCAAGTAGATATGGGAGTTCAATGGCAATTAGGAAATTTTAATCCTGATAGTGATAGTATATTTGTTCAAGGTGATTTTCAAACTCTTGCAGGAGATTCTGTTAACTGGACAGGAACAATGTTTAATATGAATAAGTCAGTTAAGAATGATTCTATTTATAGTCTGGTTGTACTGATTCCGGATTCAAACAAAGGTAAAACTATAAACTATAAATTTGTTATCCGACATATCAGGCAAGATATAACAGAGAATATTCCTGCTCGAACATATTCAATCACTTCCGATTCAAATCAAGTTATTCCTATTGACTATTTTAACAAACTTTATAGTACAAATGGAGTTTGGATTAGCCAAACAAGCGGGACAAATGATGTATTGTGTGGTGTCTCTTTTACAAATGCCGATATTGGAACTGCAGTTGGGTATGGAACAATATTACGAACAATCAACGGCGGCAAAACATGGACAAACCAAATCAGCGGCTCAAAAGATTTATTTTATGGTGTCTGTTTTACGGATACTGATACTGGTAATGTTGTTGGATTTAATGGTAAAATATTAAGAACAACAGATGGTGGAAAAAATTGGGTAGACCAGAATAGCGGAACAAATCAAAATTTGATAAGAGTACTTTTTACAAACAACAATATAGGAACTATTGTTGGTTTTGGCGGAACAATATTAAGAACAACAAACGGCGGCCAAACATGGAATGGCCAGAACAGCGGAACAAATAATGATTTATTGGGACTGTTCTTCTTCAATGCAGATACAGGTATAGTGGTGGGAGCTGCAGGAACAATCTTAAAGACAACAGACGGTGGCAATAATTGGGAAAATCTAAATAGTGGATCAAGTAATGATCTTTGGGGTCTA
This sequence comes from uncultured Bacteroidota bacterium, assembly GCA_963775245.1. Lineage (GTDB taxonomy): Bacteria > Bacteroidota > Ignavibacteria > Ignavibacteriales > Ignavibacteriaceae > CAVSWT01. The sequence continues at coordinate 67,435 of CAVZID010000035.1, read as the reverse complement.
TATTTTAATGATTTTAATACAGGGACAGTTGTTGGGATAAACGATGAAATACTAAGAACAACAAACGGCGGACTTAATTGGGATGGCCAATTAGGCGGTATACCTGATAGCCTTTATGATGTATATTTTTTTGATAAAAACACAGGTATAGCGGTAGGAAGTTACGGCGCAATGATAAAAACTACAGATGGTGGCCAAACTTGGATCAGCCAGAATGATAGTACAAAAAATGATTTGTGGCAAATGTCCTTTCCCAATGCTAATACAGGGTATGCCGTCGGTGGGAACGGAACGATTCTTAAAGCAACATTTGGCAGTAGTTCACTTCCTGTTGAATTAGTGAATGTTTCGTCAGTAATCGAAGGAAATAATATTTTGCTTAAATGGGAAACGGCAACTGAAGAAAACAATAGAGGATTTGAAATAGAGAGAAGACTAAAAAACAATTGGGTAGAAATTTGTTTTGTTAAGGGTACCGGTACTTCTACAAAAAATACAAGCTACTGTTATAAAGATAATCTAGGTCAAATTAATTATTCAGGTAAAGTTTATTATAGAATAAAACAAATAGATTATAACGGTACATTTCAATATTCAAAAAATGTCGAAGTTAGCTATACTAATTTACCGTCTAAATTCAACCTTGCTCAAAATTTTCCAAACCCTTTTAATCCTACAACCATAATTAGGTACGCAGTTCCAAAATCTGTTAATGTTAAATTAATTATTTACAATGTGATCGGTCAAAAAGTTGAAACTTTAGTTAATGAGACTAAACAAGCAGGAAATTATGAAATAAAATTTGACGGGAAAAATCTTGCCAGTGGAATATATTTTTACAGTCTTCAATCCGGCAATTTTATTTCCACAAAGAAAATGCTAATACTCAAATAAGTAATATCAAATAACTTTAATTAGTAAACTCATAATTAATTTGTGAGTTTACTAATTTTATGAATGACTGGTGTGTTTTACTAAATCGATTTTGATGTTGTTTGCGCGGGCAATTAATATTTCAAAGTTATCAATCTTAACTGTTTCTCCTTGAGCCGGAATTTTTCGCAGATTAAAAGTGATGAATCCCCCAATGGATTCATAATCACCTTCAGGAATATTTAGATCTTATTTTTCGTTAATGAAATCAATTTCAACTTTACCACTGATTAAATAAATATTTTCCCCAATCTTCCGGCAGATATCTTCTTCAACATCATATTAATCTATAATTTCTTGATAATTTAATTAAAAAATTATAGCTTTAACAAACATTTCATTTAATCAAATAAAATTGAAATATAAATCAGATTATAATGCCAGAATCTAGTTCCGAATTAACACAACTTCTAATAAAATATGGCAACGGTGACGATAGTGCATTAAGCCATTTGCTGCCGCAAATCTATAATGAATTAAGAAAAATCTCTAGAAAATATCTCCGTGATGAATACAGAAATCACACTTTACAAACCACTGAACTTGTGCATGAAGCCTATATAAAATTAATGGGTGGCCAAAATCTTTCATGGCAGAACAAGGCACATTTTTTTGGTATAGCCGCGCAATCTATGCGGCAGGTTCTTGTTGATCATGCAAGAAAAAAGAAATCGTTAAAACGCGGTGAAGGCAAGTCGAATATTTCACTCGATGAAATTTATGAAATCTCAGAAAATAGCGATGAAAAAATTTTAGCATTAGACGAAGCATTAAAGAAACTTGAATCAGTTGAAGAAAGATCAAGCAAAATTGTTGAACTCAGATATTTTTCCGGACTTACTTTTGAAGAAACAGCTGAAGTTTTAAACATTTCAGAATCCACTGCTAAGCGCGGCTGGAATTTCGCAAAGGCCTGGCTATATAGAGAAATGGCCACTCCGTAATCATAAAAAGGATAATCATTTTTGGATAAGCAAAGATTATTAAAAACCAAAGAACTGTTTGATTTTGCATTGGATATGCATATTTCACAGCGAGAAAAATTTCTCGATGAAAAATGCAAGGGTGATGATGAACTTAAAAATGAAATTTTATCTTTATTAGAATCATTTGAGAATAATGATGATTTTTTAGAAAAGCCGCTGGAGGTTGATTTAGAAAGTTCCGAATCATTAAAAGACCATTATATCGGCAAGCAAATTGGGAGATATGTAATTGATAGTGAAGCCGGTTTTGGAGGTATGGGAATCGTCTATGCAGGATATAGAAATGATAAAGAGTTTGAACAAAAAGTTGCCATTAAAATTTTAAAGCATGGAATAACTTCAGATTATTTATTAAAACGTTTTCAAATAGAGCGACAAACATTGGCAAATCTTCAGCATCGATTCATCGCAAAATTGCTTGATGGTGGAAGTACAGATGAAGGTTTACCCTATTTAGTCATGGAATTTATTGAAGGAATTCCAATAACTAAATATTGTGAAAAAAATAAATTAAGTATTAATGATCGCCTGGAATTGTTTATAAAAGTCTGTTTAGCTGTTCAATATGCACATCAAAATTTAACTATTCATCGAGATATAAAACCGGGTAACATTCTTGTTGTTGAAGACGGAACTCCCAAACTCCTTGATTTTGGCATTGCAAAATTGATTGATGAAGATTTAATTGAAGATGATGGAGGATTAACTAAAACGGGAATCTGGCATTTAACCCCCGAATACTCAAGCCCGGAACAGATTAATGGCGAAAGGATTACAACCGCCAGCGATATCTATTCACTTGGAGTTTTATTATATAAAATATTAACCGGTGAACAACCGTACAAAATCACCAGCAGCTCTCCTATTGCTATTAGTAAAATCATTAAAGAAGAAAACGTAACAAAACCAAGCGATAAAGTTAAGGTCACTTCAAATATTAATCATGAAAAAATTTATAATCAGCTTAAAGGAGATTTGGACAATATCATTCTTAAAGCAATGGATAAAGATCCCGAACGAAGATACGCTTCCGTTGAACAATTTTCAGAAGACTTAAAAAGATATTTAATTGGCTTACCGGTAATTGCACAAAAAGATACCGCAACTTACAGACTTAAGAAATTTATTAATAGACATAAAGTTGGCGTCTCTTCTTCTATTGGTTTTGCAATATTATTAATTATAAGTCTGATTGCAATCTCCTGGCAGGCTAATGTTGCATCTAAGGAAAGAGATAACGCAAAAGTAGAAGCTCAAAAAGCTGAAGAAGTAAATTCATTCCTACAAAGTATGTTGTCATCAGTAGACCCATCAGAAATTGGAAGAGATGTAAAGGTTTATGATATTTTAGAAAAAGCAGCTGACGATATTGAAACAAATTTGAAAGACCAGCCGGAAGTGGAAGCAAGTTTAAGAAGTACACTTGGTAATACTTATGTAAACTTGGGCGAATATGATAAAGCAAAACCTTTTCTCGATAAAGCATTGGCTATCAATATAAAAATATACGGTGATGAAAGTAAAGAAACCGCTTATAGCCTGCATGATTTGGGACTTTATTTTGATTGGGTGGGAGATTATAAAAAAGCCGATTCAATCTACAGTAGATCAATTAAAATATTACGTAAAGTTTTGGAACAGCCCACAAAACAATTTTCTAACGTGCTTAATGATCAGGCGCTTATAAAAATGTATTATGGTAAGAATGATGCAGCAAAAAAACTATTTAATGAAGCGCTGGATGTGGCATTACAGAGCCACGGAGAAAAAGATAAAAATACAGCTGTTATCATGAATAATTTAGCATTGAACTATACGGATGCAGGAGATCTGGATAAAGCAGAAAAATATTATAAAAAATCCTTGGCCATAAATATTGAACTACTCGGAGAAAACAGGCCAGAAGTTGGAACTATTTATAATAACCTCGCTTATCTTTATTCACGTAAAAAAGATTACAAATTAGCTGAAGAGTATCTGGAAAAATCATACAAACTAAAATTAAATCTAAAAGGAAAAGACCATCCCGATGTTGGGTTAGCATTAAATAATTTAGGTGTGATTAATATAAGAATGGGAAATTATGATAAAGCAGAAAAATACCAGCTTGATGCTTTAAAGCAATACAGAAAAACATTAGCTTCAGATCACCCTTACATTGCCCTCAGTCAATATTGGCTGGGAAAAATCTATCTAGAAAAAAATAAGTTCAGTATAGCAGAAGACTATCTTAGAAATTCGCTAAAAACCAGGATTAAAAAATTTCCTGCTGAAAATAAAGATATTTGGCGATCTAAATCTGAGTTAGGAATTTGTCTTCTAAAACAAAAAAAATACAATGAAGCCGAAAAATTGCTAACCTCATCCTTAGAATTTTATAAATCTAACTTTGGAGACGATAGCACTCAAATTATAAGATTATATAACAATGTTGTTGATCTTTACAGCTCAACCGGGAATAAAAAAAATGCTGATATGTATAGAAATGAATTAGCAAGGTTGAATAAAGCCAATTAACTACCGAATAAAAATAATTCGGTAAAGGTTGTAAACAGCGAAATTTATTTTAAAATGAATAGATTAATTTTGTGAATGATCGGTGAGTTTTACTAAATCGATTTTGATGTTGTTAGCACGGGCCATTAAAATTTCAAAGTTATCAATCTTAACTGTTTCTCCTTGAGCCGGAATTTTTCCCAGATTAAAAGTGATGAATCCCCCAATGGTTTCATAATCACCTTCAGGAATATTTAGATTATATTTTTCGTTAATGAAATCAATTTCAACTTTACCACTGATTAAATAAATATTCTCCCCTATCTTCCTGCAAATATCTTCTTCAACATCATATTCATCTTCAATTTCACCAAAAATTTCTTCGATTATATCTTCCATGGTTACGATGCCTGCAGTTCCTCCAAACTCATCTATTACTACAGCAAAAGAAATATGTTCGCTTAAAAATTCGTTAAGCATATCAAAGCTTTTTTTTGTCTCCGGAACAAAAGTTACTTCACGAATAATGCTTTTCAAATTTTGCGGATCTTTGAAAAGATCATAAGCAAGTATTATCCCTTTAATGTTATCAAGATTGTCTTCGTAAACGGGTAATTTTGAGTAACCTGATTCAATAAAAATGTCCAGTGCTTCAATTACACTTTGATTAATTTCTACACCGACTATTCCAGTACGCGGCCTCATTGATTCGTAAACTCGCTGATCTCCCAAAGCAAAGACTTTACTAATTATATCACTTTCTTTTTTATTTACCACTCCAGCTTCATGACTTTCTTTTACTAAAAATTCAATGTCTTCTTTACTAAAAAGATTATTAATATTTTCTTCCGTAACATTTGAAGATTGAGTTAGCTTGGTTGATAGCGCAGATGTCACTTTAATAAAAGGATACATTATAAAATTTACAGCTCTAACCGGAAGAATAGTAAGTAAAATTATTCTATCTGCAAGTTCTCTTGCGAAATACTTTGGAATTAATTCTCCAATTATTAGGAGCACTAAAGTAGAAACAACAAGTATTATTCCCTCACCCCAACCGAATAATCTCGCCAGAAATAATGCACTGATAGAAGCAAAAGCAATATTAACAATATTCTGACTTAAAAGAATAGTTGAAAAAAAGTCCTGCGGTTTGTTTGTAAAATACAAAGCATTCTTCGCTGCAAGATTTTTTTTCCTCGCTTTTATTTCAATTTTAATTTTATTGGAAACAACAAAAGCCATTTCAGCGCCGGAAAAAAATCCGCTTATTAAAATCAATACAAATAAGAAAACCCAATCATTCATCTAATAAACTTTTTCTATATTAATATTTTCATTTGGCAGTTCAAGAAATTTATTTCCTGAAGTAAAGGTAAATTTAATTAAAATATTTTTCTCAGTATCTAGTTCACTTTTTTGCTTTAAGCCCGGATTAGTACCAAACTTAAATTCTCTGGTTTGGTCTGGAACAAACTCTGTTGATTCCAATATACTTATATCAGTAACAAAAGGAGTAAAAGAATAAATTAATTTTTTATCTTGATAAATTTTAACTTGCTTCAGTTCTAATTTTTTAATTGTACTATCTGTATTATTTCTTACTTTATATTCTCCTGCCAAATAAAAATTATGACTGCTGCCAGGCATTAAATTAAGCCATGAATTAATCTTTGTGAATTCAACTTTTATATTTAACCTGTTTGATGAAATATCTGTTGAACATCCTATAACGTTACAAAATAAAAATAAAATAATCCCATATATAAAATTTTTTTTCAAATATTTGATTAACTTTATTTGAAATAAATAATAAAGGAAGTTACCAACACATAAAGAATAACATTTATAATCATAGGTAAATCTTTAATTAAAACCTCAGTTGTATTTTCCCCCTGCTTGTTCATATATACAAGATACATATATCTAAAAATACCAAACACAACAAAAGGAGTTGTGTAAATTAAATTTTCAGTCCCAAAAACTGTTACGGTTCTAGAAGCAACTGTATAAAGAGCATAACAAATAATTACTGCCGCTGCCGCAACTGTTGCCATTTGATCGGTAAATTCTTTTGAGTAGAAAACCAAAACTTTTCTTGTGACAGCAACGTCGCCATATTCGCTGTGCACTAGTTCGGTTCTTCTTTTCATCACACCAAGGAATAAAGAAATGAACATGGTAGTTAAAATCAGCCAGCTCGAAATTTCAACATTAATGACAAAAGCCCCGGCAAGAACTCTAAGCATAAATCCAGCAGCAATGCTGAATATATCTAAAAGGACAACGTGTTTTAGTATAAAACTGTAGAAAATATTTAAAATTAAATAAGCTGCCGCAACGATAGCAAAATGATAATTTAAGAAGAACAAAGAAACAATAATTAAAATAGCAAAAACCCCTGCCGATATCTGTGCTTTGCCAATTGAAATTTTACCTGATGCTAAAGGGCGGGATTTTTTTTGAGGATGTGCTCTATCGGCTTCAACATCTACTATATCATTTATGATATAAACTAAGCTTGATGTTAAGCTGAATACAACAAAAGCAAATAATGTTATTAAAAATAAATTTGATTTTAATAGATTCTGAGAAAATAATAACGGAACAAATACGAATAAATTTTTTATCCATTGAGGAATACGGAATAATTTAAAATATTCTTTCAACATTAAAAGACAGCAGCCTCTTGGTATGTTCCAAATACTACTTTTAACTCGTTAACCATTTCACCTAATGTAACATAATTTTGTGCAGCTTTGACTAAAACGGGCATCAAGTTGTTTCCATTTTCAGCAGCATCATTTAATTTCTTTTAAGCTTTCTTCTACTAATTCTTGATTTCTGCCTTGTCTTAATTCAGCTAAACTTTCTTTCTGGGCTTTTTCTACTTCAGGAGATACTGTTAATATAGGAATTTCAATTTTCTCATTTTCTTCTACAAACTCATTTACTCCGACAATATACTTTTCTTTCTTTTCAACTTCACGCTGATAATAATAAGCCGCATCAGCAATTTCTTTTTGAAAATATCCTGTTTCAATTGCCGGGATTACTCCTCCCAATGAATCTATTTGGTTGAAGATTTCGTTTGCTTGTTTCTCCATTTTATTAGTTAGAGATTCAACAAAATAACTTCCGCCTAAAGGATCAACAGTATTTATGACTCCTGTTTCATAAGCAATTAATTGCTGCGTACGTAAAGCAATTTTTACAGCTTTCTCACTTGGCAGAGCTAATGTTTCGTCCATTGAATTTGTATGCAGTGATTGAGTGCCGCCTAAAACACCGGCCAAAGCTTGAAACGCAGTTCTGATAATATTATTCTCAGGCTGCTGTGCAGTTAAAGTGCAGCCTGCAGTTTGAGTGTGAAACCTGAGCCACCATGAACGCGGGTTTTTAGCTTTATATTTTTCCTTCATTCTTTTAGCATAAATTTTTCTTGCCGCACGGTATTTAGCTATCTCTTCAAAAAAATCTAAATGTGAATTAAAAAAAAATGAAATGCGTGGCGCAAATTCATCAATATCCATTCCTCTTTCAATGCATGCTTCGATATATGCAAATCCATCAGCAAGCGTATAAGCTAGTTCCTGTACAGCAGTTGAACCAGCTTCACGAATATGATATCCGCTTACAGAAACCGGATTCCATTGAGGAATTACTTTTGAACAATATTCAATCATATCAACAATAATTCTCATCGATGGATTGGGCGGATAGATATATTCTTTCTGGGCAATGTATTCTTTTAAAATATCGTTTTGTAAAGTTCCTCTTAGATTTTTAAAATCCACATTTTGTTTTTGAGCCACAGCAAGATAAAAAGCAAAAATCATTGCAGCTGGAGAATTAATTGTCATTGAAGTTGAAACTTTATCAAGCGGAATTTTATCAAAAAGAATTTCCATATCCTTTAATGAAGAAACAGAAACCCCGCATATTCCAACTTCACCTTCACTTACTTCTGCATCGGCATCCCAACCCATTAATGTGGGAAGATCAAAAGCAACAGACAATCCAGTCTGGCCATTATTCAGCAAATAATGGAAACGGTTATTCGTATCTTCCGGCGATCCGAATCCAGCAAACTGACGCATAGTCCATATTTTACCGCGGTATCCATTTGTGTGAATTCCTCTTGTGTACGGGTATTCACCGGGGAAACCGATTTCACTTAAGAAATTAATATTTTCAATGTCTTCGGGATCATATAAAACTTTTACCGGCTCACCGCTGACAGTTGTAAATTTCATTGCTGTGGATTTAGCTTTCTCAACATTTTTATAGTAATCCCCTTTTTGCTTTTTAAAATCATTGATGCTCATAAGAATCCTTAAAATGTTTTAGTTTTTTTGAAACTATTTTTTATCAAATAAACCTTTTGGGCTTTTGATAAATTGTAATTTAAGTTCTTCCAAACCTTCTGTCAAATTCATCTAAAGATATTTTAACTACAATTGGCCTGCCGTGAGGACAAACATACGGCATTGAAGTGGCAAAAAGCTGATCAATTAATAATCTCATTTCTTTTTCAGAAAGTTTATCACCCGCTTTAATAGCTGTTTTACAAGAGTAAGATTTAGCAATATTATCTTTGGTTTCTAATTTTTTCTCTTGTTGATTTACTGTGTATTCTTCCAGCAATTCAAGAAGAATTTTTTCTTCGGAACCTCGGATTACATCATCTGGAACGCCTTCGATAACTATTGTATTCTTGCTAAAATATTTTACTGAAAACCCAAGCTTAATTAAATAAGGCTCAATCTCTTTAAGTAGTTCTATTCTTGCAGGGTCTAATTCAATCGTCTTTGGAAAAAGAAGCTGCTGTGAGAACGGAAGATTTGCGTCAAATCGTTTCAGTGCTTTTTCATATAAAATTCTTTCATGTGCAACATGCTGATCAACTATCATCAAACCGGTTTTAATTTGAGTGAGTATATATTTATTATGTAACTGTATTAAAAATGGCGAATCAACCTCCTCAATAGCGGAAGAAGATTTTTTTGGTTCTTCATGAAATACTTCTCTTCTTTCAGGCTCATCAAATGGATGTGAATCTTCTGTACTTCTTGCTGGAGATGTCGCTGTTTCCGGTAGGGCACTGAATATTAAATCTATATCCTTATCTGAAAAGTTTGTTTTTGTAAATAATTTTTTTTCTGTGAAAGTTGGACGATCTGAGAAATCATTTCTTTCAACTTTGTTAAAATGATTAAACTTTAATTTTTCTTCCTGTTGGATGTCATCATTAAAAGCCATTGTTGGGACAAGGTCATGTGAAGCAAGACTTTTTTTGATAACAGCTAAAACAAAATTGTAAACATCCTTTTCATCTTCAAATCTTACTTCAAGTTTGGAGGGATGAATATTTACATCTATTCTTTTGGGATCAATATCAAGAAACAAAATGAAAAACGGGTAGTCGCCTTTTTCTAAAATATTTTCATAAGCAGTAAACACAGCGTGATTAATTTGTTTGCTTGAAACATGACGATTATTTAGAAACAAATATTGTTCGCCTTTGCTTTTTTTAAGCATGGCTGGCTTGCCTATGAATCCATGCAGGCTGAGAAATTCAGTTTTTTCTTCAACCGGAACAAGTGCATCAAGCATATTGTCTGCAAAAACTTTTGTAATTCTTTCTGCTAAATCAGAGGACGGATAATCAAAGATTAAATTATCATCATTAAAAAATTTAAATTGGATTGAAGGATAGCTTAAAGCAATTTTGTTAAATGTATCAATTATATGTTTTAGCTCTGTATTATCAGTCTTTAAAAAGTTTCTTCTTGCCGGAGTGTTATAAAAAATATTTTTAACAGAAATACACGTCCCCTTTGCAAAAGCACCTTTCTCTTTTATTAATTGTCCATTTTCATCAATTCGAATTGAAGTTCCAATATCTTCATTTGTAGTTTGAGTTTTTATTTCTAACTGACTAACAGCAGCAATTGAACTTAACGCTTCACCCCTAAAGCCAAGGGTTTTTATAGCTTCCAAATCATCATAAGTTGTAATTTTACTTGTTGCATGTTTTTGAATACAGACAATCGCATCTTCTTCACTCATCCCAATTCCATTGTCACAAACTTGAATTAAAGATTTACCAGCTTTTTTTATAATTAATTCAATCTCAGTTGAACCAGCATCAATAGAATTTTCCAATAATTCTTTAACAACTGATTCCGGCCGTTGGACTACTTCTCCAGCAGCAATTTTATTAGCTAAATTTTCTGGTAATATTTTGATAATTGAGGACATAAATTCTATTTCTTTACAAACTTAACAATATCAAATTCGTTTCTTTTTTCACGTGATTCTTCAATCCAAATTGAACTATCAATTTCTGGGAAATATACATCGCCTTCTGCTTCAAATTTCATAAATGAAATTAACATTTCATCAACCAAATTAATTGACTGCTTATATATTTCACCGCCGCCTATTATGAAAACTTTTTCTTTGCCAAATTCCTCTGCACCATTTATGGCATCTTTAATACTTTTAAAAACTTTTACCTCTTCAAATGGAAAGGATAAATCTTCATTTCTGCTAACAACTAAATGGGGCCTTCCTTTCAATGGCTTTCCAAGTGAATTAAAAGTTTTTCTTCCCATAATCATTGGGAATCCCATAGTTGTATTTTTAAAGTGCTGAAATTCTTCTTTTACATGCCAGGATATTTCGCCGCTTGATTTTCCAATTACATTATTTTGTGCAACAGCAGCAATGATAATTTTTCTCAAACAGCAACCTCAAATTTTATCTTATCATGATGCTGATATCCTTCAAGTTGAAAATCCTCAAATTTCAATTCATCAATCGGCTTTTTAGCAATTATTAATTTTGAAAGTGGAAGTGGTTCTCGTTTTAATTGCTCTTTCAGACCTTCAAGGTGATCATATTTTTCTGTTTCTGAATTTTTATCGCCAACATAAATATGGGCATCAATAATTGTGTGCGCAAACTGTCCAACTCCTAAATCAGTTTCCTGAGCAATAATTTGTGTTAACATTGAATAGGCCGCAAGATTAAAAGGAATACCTAAAGCAATATCACCGGAGCGTTGCGTTAAATGACAATTAAGCTTTCCATCACTTACATTAAAAGCAAAACTGTAATGACAGGGAGGAAGTTTGCTTTTTGTTGCGTTTCCAGGCTCCCAGGCTGATACTACAAGCCGACGGCTGTAAGGTTTCTTTTTTATTTCATCAATAACATATTTAATTTGATCGACTTCTCGAACCTGCCATTCTCCATTTTCATCTTTTTCGGCACTAGGAAAATGACGCCAGTAATATCCATATGCGGTTTCAAGATTTCCATTTTCATCTGCCCAGGCATCCCAAATTTTGGTATGTTTCCTTAAATTTCTAATATGGTTTTCACCGGATAAATACCATAACACTTCATGTAATAATGATTTCCATTCCATCTTTTTTGTAGTAAGCAATGGGAATCCTTCCGATAAATCTACTTTATAAAAAGCACCGAAATATGAAATAGTATCTACCCCGGTTCTGGATTTTTTTCTAACTCCTTCGTCCATAACCAATTTAACCAAGTCTAAATATTGCTTCATTTTAATTCCTGAGCCAAAAATATTAATAAATAAGTTTGAATTTATTTTTAGACAATTTAATAAAAAAAGAGTAAGGTATAAAATCCTAATTCAAAAGAAGCTTTTTTATTTTATCTGAGGCTAAAATCAATCCCCTTTCAATATGCTTTATGGATTCTTCTTTTGAATTAAAAAAGGATGACAGTTCAATTAAATCAAAATTTTGAGGTAATTTATTTTTAACTTCGGGAGCAAAATACCCTGCGATAATAATTATTTTTTTTGATTTGTCCTTAAATAATTCAATAATAATTCCAGGAGCCTTATTCATAAAACTTTGCTCGTCAAATGCTCCCTCGCCTGTTATTATAATATCGACGTTAAGTTGATTATTCAACTTTAAATCATTTAAAATGAAATCTTTTGAAGATTTAATTTGGGAATTGAAAAAAATTTGAAATGCGGCCGCTAAACCACCGGCAGCTCCGGATAATTCTTTAGAAGATTCCGATAAATCATTAATATAAAATAAACTAACAAGATTTTCAAAACCAGATTCAATCACTTCAAGCTCTTTTTCAGTTGAACCTTTTTGTTTACCAAATGTATAAGTTGCCCCATTTTTACCCAAAAGTGGATTATTAACATCAGTAACTATTTCAATATCAAAATCAAATTTAGGAATTTCAAAGATGACATTTTTAACTTCTTTAAAATTCATTGGAATTGGGGTTAATTCATTCTTTGCTCCATCATATAATTTTAGTCCTAATTGGGAGCACATACCAACTCCGAGGTCATTTGTTCCGCTACCGCCTACTCCAATAATAACTTTTTTAATATTATTTATATCACCTGATACGGATTTAGTCCAAATCGATTTTAACAAATCTCCCATTCCTCTGGAGTTAAGTTTTATCGGCCTTCTCAATTCCTTGGGGATTAAATGTAAACCTAAAACTTTAGCAGATTCAATATAAATTGTCTGAGTATCTTCCTTATAACCAACTGGTACTTCAATTAATGTTTCATCGTATGGTGTGGATACTTTAAAATAAATTATTTCAAGATTAAAATGATGCTTACATACTTCTAAAAAACCATCTCCTCCATCTGAAATAGGAAAAGGAATTACTTCAAAATTTTCATTTGATAAATTATATTGAAGAATTTCAATTATTTTATTTGAAGATGCACACTCTTTAAAACTATTTGGTGCAAGTAATATCTTTAATCTTTTTATCCAATTCTATCTTTTAATCATTTCTCTTAATCTTTCAAAAACTTTTTGGGCATCTATCCCCTCTTCTCCACTGAATGAACATTTTTTGGGGTCACCAGGACATTTATGCTGACAATAATCTTCTTCAGGTAAAATAATTTCCGAATCATTTCCCTTAGGGCCCCATAATTTTGGTGAGCATGCCGTAAGCGGACAAAAGAGGGAAAGTGTTTTTACTTTCAATGCAGCTACTATGTGCATTGGACCAGTGCTTGCAGAAATAAGTAAATCCAAAGCTGCAAAATCTATAATTGATTTTCTTAAATCGTTACCTTCGTTTAGGTAAACTACATAATCAATATTCTTTATTTCATCAGGAATAGCTAAATCTGTAACTGCAATTTTAACTTCGCTTATTTCATTAACTTTGTCAATCAATTTTCTGTACTCATGAATAGGCATATTTGGAGCCGAATTGCCGCTAGTAATATTAATTCCTATTAATAACTCCCCGTTTGAACAAATACTATTTTTAACTTTTTTTGATTCGACCTTTTCACTTTCAGTTAGAAATATTTCTGTATCAAGATTATCAGTCTCAATACCAATCTTTCTGATTGAATCCAAACAATAATCAGCTTCATTCCTTAACGGAATATATTTATTTCGATAAACACTTTTAGTATTAGTTACAAATTGATAAAACTTATGCCCTACTCCAATCCTATTCTCTACACCAGCAAAGAATAAAAGCCAATTTATTCTTTCGGTTGGCAGCAGCATTAGTGAATGTGTAAAATTATACCTTCTAATTTTTTTTATGAATTTAAGCCTGTCCAAAAAATTAAAAGAATCTTCTTCATCAGGATAGATAATAATTTCATCAACATTAGGATTATTTAAATAAATATCTTTTGCATAATTTCTAACTAGCACAACAACAAAACCCGAAGGATATTTCTTTTTTATTTCTCTTGGTATTGGAGTAGATAAAACAACATCTCCTAACCTGTCAGGACGTGATATTAATATTCTAATATTTTTCATAGCTAATTTTTCTGTAGAATTATTTCTCTCCAAATATCGAACAACAACCAGCTTTCTAATTCATGCTTATTACTTTTATTACCCGAAAAATATGATTCAGCCATCGATTTTATTTTTTTATAATCATATAAATCAAAATTTTTAACACCTGTAGAATTAAGTCTATCAAAAATAAATTCTTTTAAGCAATCAATAATCTCAATTTCATGTCCATCATTTTCCTTAAACGAAAACTTCCTTTTAATTCCTGTAATAGCTCTCATTGAAAAAGTTGTTGTATGATATGGATATGAAATTAAATTTTTTATCAAAGGAAAATTTTCTAATCTCTTATCATGTCTTCTATTAACTTCTCTATTTATTTTACTGTTTTTTCTTTCTATCACAGGTGTTCGCAATCCTATTTCAACTAAATCAGGCTGAACAAAAGGCATATACGCCACAGAAACCTTGTCAGCACAAGTCTTGCCCTAGATGCTCCAAGATTTGGGAGTTTATAAATCATTGAAAAATAATCCAGCCAGTTTTCCAAACCAATACTTTTATAATCTGGCATTGATTCGAAAGCTATGTTAATTTTTTCTAATGTGCTTTCATAGAATATATCGTTCACTTCATCCTGGAAAAAATCTCCGTGATTCAATTTTATGAATTCATAAAACTTCTTAGCACCTTTTTTAGTAACTGCATCCTTTCCCATGAATAAGACTCGACTTAAAAACTCACGTCTGATTATTTCACCATAAGCTCCATCAATAATAACTTTACCGGATTCATATAATTTCTGTTGATTTTGAACAACGAATAAATCATGTAATGGAATCGCAAACCAAGAATAAGGTATATACTTGTAGGCTACTTCAATAATTTTTTCCGAATTGTTTATTTCTGAAGGAATAATATCAAAATCAATATCCAACCTGTCAGTAATTCGTTTTGCCATTGCAACATCATTATTTTTTTCGTCACCGAAAACATGTGTGCTGAAAGATCTTGGTATTATTTTTTAAGAACAAAGCCAATAAAGTACGCGAATCCAAGCCGCCAGATAGTCCCAGAGTTGTTTTAGCTTCATGTTTAGAAGGAAACAAAATCAGCTCTTCTAAGCAGCTTATCAAATCTTGTTTTGTGTATGTTTTGTTCCATTCTGGTTCCCAGATTTTATTTTTTATTTCGATTGTGTTTGAATTAACATCAATTGCTGCCTTAGCTCCAGGCCCTAATCTCAATATCCCTTTAATTAAGCTACCATGCATTATTTGAATAGAAGTTATCCAAAGAGAACCAAATTCTTTTAAATCTATTTTTGAATCATTTTGAAATTTTGTTACCCAATCAAGCCTGGTTGAAAATATAATCGATGATTCTATTTTATAAAAGAATAAATCTCTCACTCCCAATCTATCATTAAATATTTTTATGGAATCATTTTCATATTTTATGACAACATAATGGCCATTTAGACTAAGCTCTTCAACATTATTCTCAGAAATAATTTTTTCCCATTCACTAACATTAATAAATCCGAATTTATCCGATAATGATTTAATTCCTAGTCCTAAAACAATAAAACCGGAATTTTCAGATGTAGCTTTACAAATAGTTGTTTCATCGATTCCATCTGAATAGACTAATAATTTTGAAGCCTCATATTTGTATTTTATTTCTTTTGGAAAGAAAGGATTTGATTTATTGAGCAGGTTTGTATCACCAGCTATTCCAAATATCCACGACATAGCTATAACAAATTCATATAAATTTCTAATGATCGCTGTGCAACTTTTTGCCACAAGAAATTTTCTTTAATAAAATTTTGAAGTGAGTTCGATTTAGCAGCATTTAAAGATTTCTCAATTCCATGCTGAATTGATTCTAACGAATTTGGTTCTACGTATTCAGCCATATCCCTAAAATAATCTTTGGTGCCGCCATAAGGAGTAACTACAATTTTAGCTCCGCTCAGAGCCGCTTCCAATGCAGCTATGCCGGGTGTTTCAAATAAAGAGGGTAATACAAATGTATCGCAAGATGCATAAGCCGAAGCAAGTATTTCAGAATCATTTTCTAATTCTTCAATAAGTAAAATATTTTTATTTCTTTGTATGAGTTTCTTTACTTCTTCGCTTTCACCAGTTTCTAAGATTTTCCCGATTATAACTGCCGGATGATTTATTTTATCTAAAGCTTTTACTAGTGCAAGAATATTTTTTCTCTTTGGGCCAATGTGTCCGACATTTAAAATAAAATCTTTTATTCCATATTTTTTATAAAATAAATCCGGGTCGGCGTTTAAAAATCTTTCCGATACACCATTAGGAATTATTCTAAATTTATTAGCAGGTATTTTGAATCCGTTTGAAATTAAACTCTGTTCTTCAGTTGTATTTGGTGTAACTAATCCGGACCAATTACAGATATCTCTAATAAATCCGTAATCAAACCAAAGACCGGGAAATAATTTTCGAGTAAATTTGTCTATTGAATTAACTCGGCTTAAATAACTTGGAGAGTGAGAGCTGAAAAAAACAGGTTCAACTAAAAATCGAATATTGTTGTAAAATAAATTTCTAGCAAAACCATAAATTGAAAAATTAGAGCCAACGAGATGAATTATATCAAAGTCTTTGAGTTTATCAACAGATGACCACATATTAAAAAGCTCAACTTCATGCCCAAGTTTCTCTAATTCTTTTTTGCATTCCTTTATTTTAATATAAGGCCCGCCTTTGGCTATTGGAACTCCTTCATATGTAGCAAAACAAATTTTCATTGTTTTGATTTTCTATATTTAAATAGAATATCATGTTTAATCATACGTAAAGAAGTCTTTCTCATTTCATTTGGAGAAATTTTATATTCAATCTTTAAATTAGCGTTTTCTATTTCTTTTATCTTCAAATCATTACTCTTCAATGGAGCTAAATAAACTTCTTTATTTGGGAAAATTGTTCGTAACCAAAAATCATTTTCGTTTGAGTCTTCTTTAATCTTAATATTTCCATCAATTATTTCGGCTTCCCATTTTAAAGAAGCTCTCTTATTCCACCAAACATAAAAATCTCCAAATGTTAAATTAGGAATAATTAAAGAATTAATATTTTGAAAGATTTCATTTAATATTTTTAATCTTTCTTCGCTTGGATGGGTATATAAAATTATTGGCTCTTGCAAAGCTAATTTTTGTTCGATTGTATTCAAAAAATATTTCAACATGGCTTCATCTGTATGACCACCCCGGTTCAATCTACCAAAACTAAAAGGATGAATAGGAATTTGTAAAACACTGCTAATTGAATTTTTTATTACCGAATAAAACGGCAGACTGTCATAGGCATAACTAAATTCGGAAGAATATTTAAAACCCAATTCCTCCAGAGATTGGTTCAATTCCTCATTCCACTCCCCAAATGGCGCTACATAACCAATTGGACTAGGATTTATATTTTTTAACTTTTCAATTCCTAACTTTGTGTTTTCATAGTTCTCTTTATAATTGTTGAATACACGATGCCTATAGCAATGTAATGCAATTTCTTGATTGGAAAAACTTTTGTATAAATCTATGATTTCATTATCAATTGATTTTGTTTCAACAAACCATGTAGCTGTGATATTATTTTCTTTAAATAAATTATGTAAATCATTTAATTGATTATGCGTACCGAAGTCAGTATCAACTCTGAAAGAAAAAACACTTCTCTCCCCATTTGGGAACTGCCATAAATTTATGAATGGAAGATTTCGATGATGATATAAATTTTCTAAAGCATTTTTTATTAAATGGTAAATTGCTCCTTTAGAAATCGAAGCTACTCTTTCATTGGTTTCTACATTTCCATATTCTGTATAAAAATTTTTCCTTTTTACTTTAGACGAAATCATTAGAGATGAAAAGCCGGAAGGGAAAACAATTATCTTACCTTTACCAATATTAGTGGCATAGGTTGTATTCGTTCTGTTTTGATTTGGAAGATGATTTGATTCTTTTATAACTCTGCAATATTTAAATACATCACAGATAATATTTTGATTAAATATTTCATCTATTTCAGGTAGTATAAATCTAATAAATATATTTTTAGATTTAATTTCTAATACTTTCTCAGCAATGTCAGCTTCAGTGAAAATACAGCCCCCATTTTGGACATAGCTTAAAAGTGATTCTTTATTAATCTTCTTATCACTTACAATAATGACTGGAAACAAATTTTCATTTAAGGGATTTTCATCACTAACAATTCGAAATGGTATTCCGATTTGCTGAAGCAGAGCTTCCCAATAAGGTTTTAAAGATGTTATGCCTACACTTAAGTTCAGATGAATGACCTCATATTAAATTTTCTATAAAATATCGATTTAAATATTTTTCAGTTCCCTTTGTAGAATATTAACAATTCTTTCAGAAGATTTGCCATCACCAAAAGGATTTTTACCCTTAAAATAATTGTATTGTTTATTTAGCTGCTTATCAATTTGTTGAAATGTCTTTTTAATTTTTTGCCGATTGCTGCCTGATAAGAAAGCATAGCCAGCTCTTATTGCTTCCTTTCTTTCAGTCACATCGCGCATTACAATTAAAGGTTTTTTAAATACAAAACTTTCTTCTTGGATTCCACCGGAATCAGTTAATATAAAATGACATTTGCTCATCAAGTAAATGAAAGATAGATAGTCTAATGGAGGGAGAAGAAAAATATTATCTGAATCGTTTAAGATTTGATTAACAGGTATTCGAACATTTGGATTTAAATGTACGGGGTAAACAAAATTGTAGTTATAATTTTTAGCTAAATCTTTAATCGTTAAAAGCATCTTTTCAAATTCTTCACCAAATTTTTCCCTGCGGTGCAAGGTTATCAAAATATATTTTTCATCAGAGAAAGTATTTGGCAAATATTTTAAGAGTTTACTTTTTATTTTTTTTGATGATGCTTTATTTTCTATTTTCTTTCTTGCCTCATTTAATGAATCAATTACAGTATTTCCAGTTACAAAAACTTTGTTTCTTTTTACTCCTTCTCGTATAAGATTATCTGAAGCACCTTTGGTTGGAGCGAAATGGTAATCAGTAATTAGAGAAATAATTCTCCTGTTTATCTCTTCAGGATATGGATGAAATTTATTAAAGCTTCTTAAACCGGCTTCAACATGAGCAATTTTAATTTTTTTATAAAAAGCAGCTAGAGAGGCTGTAAAAGCCGTAGTCGTGTCACCTTGGACAATAAGTAAATCTGGATTAACCTCGTCTAGAACTTTTTTGAATTTTGAAATTGAATTAGAAGATATTTCAAATAAGTCTTGATTCTTCTTCATGATGTTCAAATCATAATCTAATCTTATATCAAAAATATCAAGAACCTGCCTTACCATTTCCTTATGCTGACCGGTTGAACAGACATAAGTTTTAAATGTTTTTTCATTTTTTAATCTCTTAATTACCGGGGCTAATTTTATTGCTTCCGGGCGGGTTCCAAAAACTACAAGAATTTTTTTCATTTACTATTTCATTAAGTTTTTTAAAACTTTTTCCAAATTAGAATCGCTGTCATCCTTATTAAATAAAATCAAGTTCTCATTTTTAATATCTTTTATACATCCCATAGCGGGGGCTATCACTTTTTTATTATAGTTCAAAGCCAGAACAATACTCCCTGAGGTTAGAATATCATCAAAATTGAATATTACAAAATCTGTAATACCAAAAAATAAATTTAGTTCTTCTTCGTCAATAAATTTACTTATTATAATTATATTATTCTTATTCTCTGCAGCAGCAGCCATTTTTTTGAAATAGCTTTCGCTCCCCTTTTTAACTAATCCCGCAATAATTAAAATCGAATTATTAAATTCGCACAATAGATTAATTATTTCAACTAAGCCTTTGTATTCGGCAATAGCTCCAAAAGCTAGAAATACTTTTTTTTGATTGTCAATTTTGATTTGAGGGAACTTATTCTTAAGCAATACTAAAGACTTTTGTTTATCTAATATTTCAACCTCAAAATTTGGATGCTCAATTATAAGAAATTTTGTCTCAGGTACATTTAAAATTGGAGCCATTATTTTCACTGCTGATTCGCAATGAACGTGCAATCTATCTGAAATCTTTGCTAAATATTTTGTTAATAATATATTTAAAGATTTATAATTTTTCGAGTGCGGAGATTTATTGTGAACTGTCCAGATAATCTTTCCACCGATTAATTTATATAATGATATCCAAAGTATTTTCCAAAAAATCCCGGACAAAGATTTTAAATCCGATACTTCAAACCAGTGATAATGGAGTAAACTATTTTCACCATAAAGTTTCTTGACAAATAATTTAAAATGGAAATAAACTGAAAGAAATTCTATTCTTAAACTGCCTGCATTTCCTTCAATAATTTCTTTATAAAATTGATATAGGTAATCTGTATTTTTATTTTTAGGATTTGAGAGAGGTACAACATAAATCTTTTTAAGTCGGGGAGCTAATGCTAAATATTCCTTTAATAATTTTTCTTCATTCATTTACGAGATCACAATCCTCTTTTTAGATTTTAATGCTACGGCAGCAAAGGGCAATAATGATATTATATATGGATATTTATAACGAGCACTTCCAAATACTATTAATGTTACAATAATCCCCAACACAAAAAATAATAAAATAATAAAAACATGAGGGTTTATGTTTTCAGTTTTAAAATACTCTCTTATTCCAATAAAAGTTATGAAGAGTAAACAATAATAGAAAAGAAGATGCCATGTTTGAACTAATAAATATAAAATGATTCTAATTGTTGAATAACCTGAAAAAATAGTTGATAAATTTCTTCCCTTAATAATATACTTAATAAATTCTGCGAAATTAAGATCGGGCATAACCAATAAATTGGAAATTGCCGTATCATCCAAAATAAATAAATGCAATATTTTTAAAGGCATCAGTTTTAACCATTTAATTCTATTATTCATTATCCAATTTATAGCTTGCTTCTGCCAATAATCTCCCTTTTCAATATATGTTTTATTTTGAATATCATTAATATAACCGATATTTCCTTTATAGAATACGTCTTCATTGTATGCCCCATTGGCATCATTACTAGCACCAATAATTAAGTTAAAGCCGCCCATAGTTGAAGTAAAAACAAAATGATGAAAATTAATGTAACTAATAAAACCAAAAGTTAATACAAATAATAAAAACCCAAACCCGAACAAAATTGATTTTCCAGGAAATATTTTTTTCTTAAACCAAAAATATAATTCATAAATAATTACTGAAACCAGAAGAACCCAGCCAAATGGACGCACTCCTACAGAAGCTCCAGCTAATATTCCTGCAAATAACGCATATTTTTTATTGTTATTAATAAATAAAATAATTGAAGATAATATTAAAACTCCAAAAAATAATTCTGTAAGGTTTAAGATTATCATTCCTAATGTATTCAGATAAAAAACGTAAATTAGCACAGTTAGCTTAGCTTCGGTTTCATTAAAAATTGTTAAAGTAATTTTATAAATTAAAAAGAGCTGAAGCATGTTTAAAATAATATTTAATATGCCTATAGAGATTATTGAATTGTAAATAAAAAGGACAAATAAAATAAGATTTACATAAAGAGGAGCAATTATAAAATCATCATATAAATTAATCGAAGCCGGATATATGCTTCCTATTTTCAAACTTTGTTCTGCTAACCTGTAATAATTATATGAATCGCTTGTAAAATTTCTTTGTAAAAAGAATAAAACAACAATTTGGATTATGATATAAAAAATGATAACATGTTTTAGATGCGATAAAAAGAAGTTAAATATTTTATTCATCTAATGAAAAAATATTATTAGAGGAAAAAATTATTTTAATCAAAAAAAAGTTAGCTAAAAACTAAAACTTAATGAAATCGAATTGCCGGAACCTAAACCTAATGATAATGGAGTTAAAGCATAATCAAAAACTAATTCTCCCCAACGAATTCCTGCCCCTGCGGTAAATCCTTTTGATATGTAACCTGTTTGATAACCTGCTCTAAGTGCAAAAGTTCCATTATATAATGCTTCACCGCCAAGGTTAAAATGAATATCATTTGTGCTAAGATATTTTTGAAATTCTCCGACAGCAGTAAAGCTTAATTTATGCTCAGGAAATGCAAACTCGTAAGCAGGGCCAATTCTTATTTCTGTTGGGAGCTTAGTTTTTTCATTTCTTAAAGGAGACATTGAACCTAAATTTTTAATCACAGCAGATGCAAATAATCCTTCAATATTCGTTTTATACCTTAAGCCAAAATCAAATCCAAATCCTTCACCTTCATCATTCAATAACCCCTCGTATAAATATTTTATTGTAGTTCCAAAAGATAAATTGTCACTTAGAAAAAAGCCTGTTGAAATACTTCCACTAAAATAATTTCCATTGAAGGTTGCAATCGCATCACCGGCGGTTTCACGAACCTGAATATCATTTATTGTAGTTACATTGAAACCAATAGCAAAAGGAAGACTGAATAAATCAAACTTCACCGCCCCGAGTTCACTTCTGACATCTTGAATCCATGAATTATGCATAAAAGTTAACTGAGTATTTTCCATTCCCGCCAAATTTGCTGGATTATAATTTATAGTAGTAACATCATTTGCTGCTGCCGCTCCCGCATCACCCATTGCTATATTTCTAGCTCCAAAACCTAATTTCAAAAAAGATAATCCGGTGTTACCGGCAGATTGCGGAAATATAAGTGAAGCTGATATAATTATTAGAAGTATGGTTTTATTCATTATTAAATTGTTTTATTGCTAAATTGTTTTATTGCTAAATTGTTTTACTGTTAAATTGCTTTTAAAGATTGATTTTCAATTCAAACTATTTCCATTTTCTATATGTATTTTTAAACCCATCACCCTGACACTCTCCTAATGGGAGAGGGAAGCTTAATTTTTTAATATTTAAATATTGTAATCTTTTAATTATTTAAAAAATAACATTTATACCGACAATATGCCTATCTTGAGGAGAATATTGTTCAATCATGAAAGCATAATCAACACCGAAATCTATACTACCAAAATTTTGAATAAATGAAAATCCAAGCGCTGGTTTAGGAGGCTGATCTGAATTGCTTAAATTAAATTGATCAATCCCTCCTCTAAAATATACTTTATCAAATACATTATATTCTAACCCGGCACGTAATATATTTGATTGCGCATTACTATTTTCTAATTCGAGTGAAGCTAAAAGCCCTAATTCTTTATTTGAATAACTGACACCAAATTTTCTCAGGTTAGGAAAATTATCTGTTGGCGAAGTACCGTCAAGACCATATAAAGGGGATGAATCCCACTTATATTTTGAATTAATATCCGAGATTACAAATGAAACATTAAACTGATCATTAATTTTATACAAAGCACCAAAATCCAGTCCAAACGCTGATGCCGTTATTCCTTGATATAATTTATAATAATAGAATTTTACCTCAACACCAATTGAAAATTTATCCGAAATAGATTTTGCAATACCAATAAAAAATTGATTTTCAGAAGTTGACAGATCTCCGGTTTTTGTATCATTACCGTCCCGCTCTTCTATTTTTCCCACTCCAGAATTTATTATTCCAACGCTAATGCCAGCACTAGATTTTCTAGAAGGATCCTTTGATGAATGTAAATCAAATTTTCTTGTAAAATTTAAAAAGTTCAATGAACGATCTAAAGACAAAAATGAATAAGAAGTTTGTACTAAGTTATCTTTCTGATAAATAATAACTGCAGGATTGTAATAAGAAACTAAATTACCTTCAGTAACTGCCGACATTGCATTACCCATTCCAATTCCCCTGGCGCCAAACCCCATTCTACTGAATGCACCGGGTAATGAATTTATGCTGCTGAATTTAGGCTGAGCAAAAATTACTTGAAATGTTAATGCAAAAACTATAATAAAAACTTTTTTCAATTAAACCTCTATAAAAGTTCAAGTTCATGATTAAGTTTAAGACTATGTTCAAGTTTAAGATTTAAAGTTCTTGAACCTTTTCTACCGGCAGGCAGGCTTACACTTGAACTTGAACTAAATTATTGTATCACTAAAATTTTTCCAAAGATAGGGTCATTTGAACCTACTTCAACTCTATAAAAATAAACTCCATTAGGAACCATATTTCCAGAAGCATCTCTTCCATCCCAATAATCAATTACTCCAGTTCCGGTTCCCGTTTCACTTCTATCAGCATTTTGAATAACAGTAGCAACATAATTCATAGAAAAATTAAAAACTCTTATAGTTACTTTTTCACTCTTACCGCCGGTGCTGTATTTAATTTTTAATCTATCTAATCTTGGCGAAAAAGGATTTGGAAAACAATGAGTTTCATTTTGTGATGCAAGGCTTTGAGAAGCAAAATAAATTTTCCATTCTCCATCCCACATTATATTGGGAGTTTCATTTAATCTTGCAAGCCCTTCATCAGAACCTAACCAAACATAATTATTATATGAACCGGCGGCATTAAAAGCTACATTACTTACATCAATACTAAATCCGGATTTACTATCTACTATTGAATTTGGAAGAATCCATGTAGTGCCTTTATCAGGCGAACGAAATGCACCATTATCTGAATTAGCAATAACATCATTGTATTTAAAACCAAAATTATGCACATGTTCATCTTTTAAAGCTGTCTGCCAATTTTGCCCACCGTCTGAAGTATAACTAACTCCGTAAAATTCTGTAGAACCTTCTGCAACCCAGGTAGCGCCCCAAACAGTATTGTTATATGAGTTATAACCTAATGCGGTCACAAAGTTGCCGCTTATAGGATTGTCTTGATTCAGATGATTAAATTTTTGCCAGCTTGGATATGTGTCCCCAGCGTTTGTTGTTTTATTAATTCCGTCGGCAGTACCCACATATAAAGTAGAATCATTTACCACAGCAATAGAAAATCCCAAATGATTATTGCTTCCGACATCACCCGCTTTGGGACGAAGCTCAAATCTCACAGTATCAGTTTGCTGCAGACTATTTATATTATCAGAAGGAAGAAGAACCCTCTGCCATGTTTTGCCTTTATCTGTACTTCTCCTTAAACCACTTGACCACGAAGTAATCCAGACAGTATTAGGCGTAAAAGCAAAGTCCCATGTAATATTTTGCTGTGGTACTGTAACAGGCAATGCTTTTACACTTGCAACAGTAATACCATTATTAATTCCATAAGTAAATAAAGAATCACCATCGCCATCAACAGGTTGTGAAATATAATTCCAGGTTTTTCCCAAATCAGTAGAATAATGTAATCCAGTACCCATATCTACATCTGAATTATAAGGGCGCACAGTAGAAACCCAAATTGTACCGTCATAATGGTTATAGTTTACTGATGCAATTGCATCTGTCCCGAAATTATTTGTTTGATAATAATTTTCCCAGCTATCTCCATTATCACTAGAAATACTTATTCCTTTACCAGTCCCTACTAAAATAGTATCTCCTATAACTACAATATCAGATATTCCATTGCCCAATGGTGTAGTACTTGTTAAAGTTTTGCCTAAAGTTTTTGCATTACTTTTCAAATGAAAATCATTTGGAACCATCTGGGAGAAAACAAAATTTGAAAATATTAAAATTAAAATTGCTGAATAAAAATATTTTTTAATCATTTAATAACTACATTATGATTGATAATATTGCTGAGTGCATTTCGCCTGTCTTTGGCTTGAAATTCAAATCGATATGTCCCTTTTTGATTGCCAGGTGTTGCCTTAATAATAACAGAATAAATCCCGTCCCCGGCAGTCTCATCACCTGAAACAACACTGCCATCATCAAACAGGTTAATTGGGCCAACAGTAGTAGAGTCGGGTTTATGACTTATGAAACTTACGCTTTTAATATCACTAAGCCCATTTGCATCCGAAACTTTTATAGTAATAAAACTTACAGTAGTATCTACAACAGTAATTGTATCAGCAGCAACTAAATCTGAAATAACCGGTGCGACGTTTGTCTGTCCATTATCATAATAAAACTGCTGTTCAGCTACTTTATTTGTTTGTTCATCTTTACCCGTTACAAAATATTCTACTTTGTAATCTCCAATTGGATAGCTTTGACTCAAGGGGAATTTATTGGTATAGGTTCCATCACCGGCAGTAAAATCTCCATGAGAAGTTGTATTTCCATCATCATATAAAATAATATCAGATGAATTTAATTTCTTAGAATCTGAAGAATAAACATCGCAATGAACTGATGAAACATTTTCAAAAGATGAAATTCTTGCAAACAAGGTAATCACTGAATCATCCGGAAAATATGAGAAATCTTTAAAAGATGAGACCGCTGTTACCTGGTAATTTGATGAATGACTGTCTACTACTGAATTAAAATCTTTTTCGCATCCCCCAATTATAAGGATGGGAAGTAGGAGAAATAATATTTTTTTCATGTATTAAATATTGGTTTATAAATAGAGCTCAACAAGGTAAAAAAATATCCATAATTATTATAAATTACATTAGCTTATAGACAACGGAACCGGCGAAAAACAAATTAAAAAAATAAAAAAACTAATATAGCCAATAATTTTTCTCCGGTCATCTAATTCTGTGTAATCGGGTATTGGCGGATGCTTTAGTTTAATTACAAAAAACAAAATTAAAGCCCAAAAAAGCCAACCAGCCCAGCCAATTCCCCTATTCCATTCCAAATAAACATCCGCAAAACCTAAAACACCGAATACAAATAAAATTACAAAACTTATCACTGCAATTTTATAATGCGTTTCTCCACCAAAAAGTGTGTAGCTGATATGGCCGCCGTCTAACTGCCCAATTGGAATCATATTCATTGCTGTAATTAACATTCCAAACCAGCCAACGCAAAGATAAGGATAATGATAAACTTCCGTCATAGGCGGAAAAAATTGATGCGGATTAATAAATATCCATTTAAAAAATGAAAATAAAATTGTGTTGCCAAACTTCAAGGCTAAGACATTATTACCAAAATTTTGGTCAAAATAATTTGGATGAATAGACAATATATATTCTACTCCGGGCACATGAGTAAAACCATAAACTAAAACAATTAAACATGCAATGAATCCTGAAATTGGCCCGGCAGCACCAATATCAAACATTGCTTGCTTTGTATAAATAGGTGATCTGGTTCTAATTACAGCTCCCATTGTTCCGAAATTTACAAAATCCGGGATGTAAGGAAATGGAATATAATAAGGAAGAGTTGCATCAACTTTATGAAGTCTCGCAGCAAAATAATGCCCGAACTCATGGCAGGTTATAATAAATAAAATTGAAATGGAGTATGGTAAACCTTTTGCCAAAAATGAAAGCTGCCAAGAAATTTCTGAGCCTGCAAGCCACTGTGCACCGGCAATTGTTGTTGTGATAAAAGTTAGTATAAAAAGCCCGATATGGAGGAGATAATTATTTTTTTTACGAACCTTTTTATGTTCGAATGTATCGGTATAATATTGTTCTAAATTTTCTTCAGGCATTATAAATCCAAATTAAATCCAATTGTTGAATAACTTTCATTTATATTAAAATATTCACCGTGAATGCTTTTGCCTGAATAATATGAATATAAAATGCTAAATCCTTTTTTATAGTAATTACCAAATTTAAAACCGATGCTAAAAATATTGCTTCCTGTAAAGCTGCCGATTTTTTGAAGTTTAAAATCATCAGCGGCAAATGGAGTAATTGATGTTTTGAATAAGCATGGTAAAAAATAATCAAAGCCTAATTGATAGATTCCTCTTCCAACATCCGGGTTAGTATGGAACAGATAAGTCAATCCGGCATAAACCCTAAAAGAATTAATTTTATAAAATGGAAAAAGTTCAACAAACTCGCGGCTGTAAATATGAGGATTTATTCCATTACGCCAGATATTATTTGCATAATCATATTGTCCATCTACAAAGTGGGCACTGATATGGCTCAATCTAAATCTTGCACCATATTCACAATTATTATTTACTATTTTATAACCTGCATTCATGCCAAATAAATAATCAATCGCTTCAACAGGAAAGTGAAATTCCTTTTCTGCTCTTAATTTTGTGAAAGTAAATAAGTCACCGCCGAATGAAAGCTCTTTATTGCCGTTTATATAATGATAAATATCTGTTGATGTTCCAATGTTCAAAAGTATATTGCTGTTCCCGGTTAAGTAATCAAACCCGGCTTTCGGCTCAAGATGATTTGCAGTAAATGGCTGAATGTTCAATTCATCCGGAAACCATTCTTTTTTAGTTTGAGAAAAAATTGTTGAAGTAAGAACTATTATTAAAATTATAAATAGATTTTTTTTCATTTTATTGATTCAGTATTCGTGAAGATTTTTTAATTTTTTGTTTAACAAGTTTTTGATAACTGTATTTTACTTTTGAAGGAATGCTCATTATTGAATAAAGATTTGTCGGAAATGCAAAAGATGGTTCGAAATAACAATTAACAGTACAGCCTTCGCAAAAATCAAATCTGCCTTCCATCTTTTTATAGTATTTCAATTTTTCAGATTCTTGAATTTCTTTAATTGGTTTATCAATTTTTATGGTTTCATTTCCAAAATGGTAACAAGGCAAAATGATTTCATTGTTTGGAGAAATAACCACAACTCTGCTTACAGCTTTGCAGCTTGGTTCTTCAATTTTATTGCCGCCGTTACGTCTTAATTTTATAAAAGCATTATTTAAATAAATATCTGATTTACCCTCCACATATTCTTCAATAAAACCCAAAGCTACATTACTCAATCCGGGATTGCCGAAATAAGAAAACACGGGGTTTACCATTAAAACCAAATCATGCTTAACAGCAATTTCGTACATTCGTGGAAGTTTTTGATAAGTATCATTTGTAACAGTGAAAAGTATATCTGGGAATTCACCCAATGATTTTGCGATATCAATACTTTTTAAAACGCTGTTGTAACAATTTACTTTTCTAATTTTGTTATGCTCTTCTTCATCCGGTGAGTCTAACGAGAAATGAAGAAGATTAATATTTCCAGCCAATCTTTCTGCAAACTTTGGATAAAGCAAACCATTTGTTGTTATGCTTGTCTGCATTTTCAGACTCTTTGCATACGCAGCCATCTTATCTATTTCTTTATGAAGAAGAGGTTCCCCGCCTGTGAGGTCAATAAACTTTACTCCTAATTCAGCAAGCTGTTTTACATTTGATTTAAAATCTTCAAGCTTTGCATAAGGAGTGTCTTTAAATTTTTCATGAAATCCAAAATGGCAAAATTCGCAGTAGGCATTGCAACGGTAAGTCACATAATAATTGCAAAGAAGAAGCATTAAAGTTTCCTTCCCTTCCAAACTACTTTTCTATCAAACAAAAGAACAAATGGAGTAGCAATTACATAAAGTGTAAAATAAACCTGGTAAGGCAAAAAGTATTTTAAATCCTTCTTTATTCCCAAATTTTTGTGAACGCTGTACAATACGAAAAAGTCTGTAATGATTTTAAAGAATACAAGATAAAGCCAGGTAATTGAAAAAAAGAAAGGAGTTAACAAAACACAAAGGTTTGTTAAAAACCCCCAAGCCATAACTAAATAACCATAAAAAGGTACGCCTAATCCGCCAACTGACCAGCGTTTCTTTTGCTTATATAAACTTTTAAAGCTTTTACAAGGCAATGATGTTATTAAAGCTTCTTTATCTAAAGGATAAAGAAGTTTATATTTTTTCAATTTGTAAATCGCATTTAAAAGAGTAAAATCTTCAGTAACGCTAAATGGTAAATTTTCATATCCGCCGACTTCATCATATGCTTTTTTTCTATACGACATATTATTACCAATACAAGTAATCGGCATTCCAATATTTATTGTACCGGATGCAACAAATAAAAGATAAATAAAGTCAATACTTTGCATGCCGCTAAAATTATCGAAAGCAAGCTGGGATGTAAATCCATTAACAATAGCTACATCCTTCTGATAGTATGAAGCAATGGTGTAAGCCCATTTGGGATGAACTTCACAGTCAGCATCTGTTGTTAAAATGATTTCACCTTTCGCCATATCAATCGCATTAGCAAGTGCATTCATCTTACCGATTAATTTTCCGATTTCTTTATTAGTAACAATTTTTTTGAACTTGTTTTTATCGGCAATAAATTCATCAATAATTTTTCCTGTATCATCAGTTGATTTATCATCAACTAAAATTATTTCCAGTTTTCCGTCTGGGTAAATTAATTTATCTAAAGAATTTAAACATCTCAGAATATTATCAGCTTCATTTCGAGCTGCAACAATCACTGTCGCAGTAGGAAATTTCTCCTCTTTAATTTTAGGAAATTTCCTGGTTACTCCAATTATAAATAAAACCGACTGAAGGAAATAGCCGCTTAAAACAATTAGAAAAATTATTTCAAACATTCAGCAGGCTCTCCGATTTCAAATCCATTTTTAGCAGCTTCGTCTAAAATAATTTTTATCGAATCTATTATAATATTTTTTGATTTGACGCTGTCGTGCAAAACAATAATTGAATTTTGTCTTAAATATTTTTGAATTGCAAATTTAACAAGTTTTATATCATTTTTATAATCATAAGTTAATAATGACCACATTACATTTTTTAACTTTTTCTCTTTTAACAATTTAGAAGTAGAAATATTAAATTTCCCATGCGGAGGGCGAAAATATTTCACCTCATAATTATATTTTTCGGACATTAACTTATTAAATGAATCTATCTCAGAATCTCTTTCAATCTTATTCAATTTATTTAATTTTCTATGATGAAATGTGTGATTAGCAATTAAGTGATTATCATTAATTAAGGAAGATATAAGTTCGGGATATTTTTGACAATTATCTCCGACACAAAAAAATGCTGCTTTTATTTTTTGTTCATTTAAATATTTTAGAATTATTTCTGTGGTTTCAGGAATCGGCCCATCATCAAAAGTCAAAAGGATTTTATTATTCTTAGTTTCCCAAATAAAATCGTTAAATAACTTTTTTATTAATCCGGGCGGATTATATAAATATCTGCTCAATTAATTTTTATGATTATTCTAAAAAGATTTATCTGCAATTTAAAAAGAATTCAACAAACATTTCTTAAATTAGCACTTCAACTTTTCAATATATTTTTAAAATATGTTTCAACTTAGCGAACATAAAAAAGGTTTATTAGCCGTATTAGCAGCAGCAATGCTGTGGAGTACCGGCGGAATGTTTATTAAGCTGGTTACTTTAGATGCAATTCAAATTTCTTTTTTCAGGTCTTTTTTTGCCGCAATTGTTTTTGCGGTATTATTTAGAAAAACTGTTTTTTATGCTAATGGTTTTACATTTATAAATGCAATTATTTATTCTGCAGTTCTAATTCTTTTTGTGATTTCTACAAAAATGACAACTGCAGCAAATGCGATTTTTCTTCAGTACACCGCACCTATTTATGTTTTAATATTTGAACCAATAATTAATAAAACTCAATATGAAAAGATAAATATCATAACAATCATCATTTGTTTTTTAGGAATGATTTTATTTTTTATGGGGGAACTTACTCCCGGACATTTAGAAGGAAACTTACTTGCTTTGCTCTCAGGCGTTGCTTTTGCCGCTTTGCTTTTAGGTTTAAGAAAAAATAAACATGAATATCAATTAAGTTCAATTTTTTATGGCAATGTTATTCTTTCTTTAGTGTGCTTCCCTTCTTTGTTTGAAATAAATCATTTAAGCCTTTCCGACTTAAGCATGGTTTCTTTTTTGGGAATCTTTCAAATAGGGATAGCGTATGCGATATTCACCTTCGGATTGAAAAGAGTTTATGCTATTGAAGCATCATTAATTTCTATGATAGAACCTGTCTTAAACCCGGTTTGGGTTTTCCTTACATATCAAGAAATTCCTTCCATCGGTGCAATCATTGGCGGGATCATAATTATTGCAGCAATCTCAGTCAGGGCATTTATTTTGGAAACCCCAATGATGAAAGCAAAACTAAGGGCAAAAAGCTAAGCTGATTTTTTTCAAAATTGAATTTAAAATAAAAACTATAAGTAGGAGACTATATTAGACCTCTACAGTTTTAAGGGCCGTTTATTTTTGTTATAGTCCAAATTGTAAACCAGCAGTAATTACATAGAAGTTAGCGTTAGTGTCTCCCGTTCCCGGTATAGTTTTAAAATCATAATTTAAGAACACATATCTAATGTCAGCAGTAAGATAATTATTAGAATTTAAGCCCAAAGGGAGTTCAACACCAGCACCAAAATGCCATCCTACTTTTTGTTCTGTTTTATCGGCAATTCCTAATCTATTAATATCAGAATTAAAATCGAATTTTGTATTATACCAGCCAAAACCAACCGCGCCATAAACTATCGGAAGGACATATAATAATCCACTTACCATAACGGGAAAACTTTTAACCGTCACTTCATCATTTAAATAAGATTCTTGTCTATAGTTTATTGAGCCTTCAATTCCAATAAATGGCAAGCCGTGAATTCTTAATGCTGCACCATACATTAGTTTTCCATTATCTGCATCCGCTGCTTTTTGATACCCTATTTGCGGTCCAAGTGTAATACTCACATGCGGGACTTGAGCAAATATATTACTTATAAACAATAGCGATATAATAACAATTAGAGAAATTGATTTCTTGCACATAAATACTCCTTTATTATTTTCAATCTGGTAATAAGATATTGCTTTTTAATTATTCAGCTTGTGATACGCCGTCATTTAAATTGGATTGTGATATAAACTAACTATTTAGAATTCAATTTTAGTTGCAATAAAAATTTGAAATTAAAAAGAAACCTTGCCTAATTAATCATTGTTATTTATATTTAATCTTAATAAGCATAACATTTAATAAAGAGATTTTATAAAAATTGAATATAATTTTAGCCAACCCAAATTATTTAGCAAGAGAAGGTTTTAAATATATAATAAATGGGAATAGTTCATTGAAAGTTGCCGGAGAAATTACAAAGAGAATTGATATATGGCCGCAAGTAGAAACACAAAAACCGGATGTTTTGGTAATGGATTATACAATCCCAAATTTTATTGATATTGAAGAGCTTGAAAAAATCAATGAGATTTCAGAGAAAACCAAAATGCTTGTCATCTCAGACGACCGCAATAAAGGAAATATTTTGAAGGCTATAAAATATGGAGTGACAGGATATCTTTCGAAGCAATGTGAAAAAGAAGAAATCATCAATGCCCTATTTACAATTCACAAAGGTGAAAAATTTTTCTGTAATAAAATTTTAGATGTTATTTTAGAAAAAGAAAATAACCAATCAATTGGCCCCTCTGCATTAAATTTAAGCGAGCGGGAAATTGAAGTTATAACTTTAGTAGCTTCCGGTTATTCAAATAAAGAAATTGCCGATAAGTTATTTATCAGTATTCATACACTTTATACTCACCGAAAAAACATAATGAAGAAATTGAACTTCAAATCGCCTGTCGAACTGGTTCTCTTTGCTTTGGATTTGGGATTAATCGATACTAAAAAAGTTGAATCAATTTCTAAAGAAATAATTAAATCTTAATTTTATAATTCTTAATACTAATTTGTCATGAAGTGAAATATTAAGTATATCAAAATTAATTTTGACAATAAAAAAAAGCTGGAGTCATATTTAAATCTTTGACCCAGCTTCTTTAATTTTTAATTAATTGATTACTTAAAATTTTCTGCCTTAAATATCTTCTATATTCAAATAAACCATAGTTTGATTTAATAACTGGTAAGCTATTTCACCAAAAGTAATAGGTCCGGTTATGTTAGCAGTTTTCTTTCCCTCTAACTCAGAATAAAGGTAATTAAGAATACAGTTACATGAAAATATAGGAGTAATGTTTAACCTGGAAATCTGCTGGGTAAAAGTGCTTACATAATTTTTAATAGGTTTTGCAATTTTATATTCAACATCTTTAAATACCGGGGCATAGAAGCTAACAACTTTCTTTTCTTTATCAATATTACTGAAACTGGTGTTGATCATAGCTCCGTAATAATTTGCCACTAAGGGAAGCCTAATATCTATATCTTTATCTAATAAATAGTCAGCTAAGTTTTTCTTAACTCCATTTACAAAACAATCACTTGCATTAAACCCGGTTTCAGGAAATGTAATTGTATCTCCACTACCCTGCTCAAACAGGTTAACAATATCAAGAGTAGGAATTTTATTTGCTGGAAGTTCGACATGCATTGCTATAGATTTTTTATCGGAATTTTCACCAACTACTCCATTAAATACTTTTGGTGTAACTTTACCTAAATCAGCCAAATCTATTCCAGCTATCCAGCCAACCAATGGACTTAAAAATATATCTTTATATTGATTTGAATTTTCTGCAAAAGAAATATGTATTGAACTAAAACCAGGAATTATTATTAAAGTGTATCCATTTTCATAAGCGTCTCCTGCAATTCCAGGAAGTGAATTTTCATCATAGAATTTTATTTTTACATTTTTAACAAAGTCGGGAATATCGTCCACAAAAATTTCGCTCTTTGTAAAAGTTCCGCCTTCATCGCCCATGAAATAAGGAATTGTTCCGCCTATCCAATTTCCTTTGGGGAGCTGGCTTAATAAATTTTCATCAGCCGCTAATATCAGCCTCTCTCCTTTATTTATCTTTTCAATGACTTCGTTTATCTGCATTAATTTTTTCATTTTCTCTCCTATCCAAAGATTTGCTTTATATCGTTTTGGGCAATTTTTTCATTTTTAACAAAAAACTCGTATACCTCGCCAACGCATTTGTTTACGTTTTGAGGTGAAGGATCGTTCTTTGTACTTAATATAATACGACTCATCATAATTTTAGTCGCTAATAGTTGGAATTGGTATTGTTTTTTTCCAAGTACCATTTCCTTCCAAATAAAATGTGAAGCTGGTGGTAACATATTGAACCCTTATTAAAACCATTAATATTTTTCAATGTCATTCTATCATCGAATTAAACAAAGAAAAGTTTAGACTTATCTTCATGGAAAAGAAAAACAGATTAATTAAAAATACTTAGCAGTAAATGAAAAAATTTTTGACGACTACTCATTTTAATCAACTTAAAGATTATATACAACTTAACAGAATAATGAAAAGATAATATGAACTTTATATCAAATTTGCAATTTGTTTATGAATTAAATCACTCAAACAAACTTATGGAGAAAGCCTTTCAATCTTCCAATCATCTTTGACTCTTAAATATTGAATTCTATCATGAAGCCTGTTTTCTCTTCCCTGCCAAAATTCAAATGAATGAGGAATCAATTTGAATCCTCCCCAGTAAGGGGGTAATGGCACTTCGCCTTCTTTAAATTTCATTTTAAATTCTTCATATTTTTTATCAAGAAATTCTCTATCGGGAATTACTTCACTTTGACTTGAAGCCCAGGCTCCTAACTGACTCTCATAAGGCCTGGTTTGAAAATATTCTTCAGATTCTTTTTGACTAACTTTTTCAACTCTTCCAGAAATTCTTATTTGCCTTTCTAACTCGAACCAAAAAAATAATAAAGATGCACTCGGATTTTCATTTAATTCTCTTCCTTTTTGACTATTATAATTAGTAAAGAATTTAAAGCCATCCTGATCTACACCTTTTAATAATACAACTCTTACTGATGGTATCCCATCTTTTGTAGCGGTAGCTAATATCATTGCATTTGGCTGTTCAATTTTTGATTTTACAGCATCATCAAACCACTTTGAAAATTGATCAAAAGGATTTTGGCCTATGTTTTTTTTATGAAGCTCTGTTAACCTATAATCTTTTCTTAGATTAGAAATTTCGTTATTATTCATCTTACTCTTATTTTTGACGAACTAATTTTGCACTACAATAAGACAACAAATTTATTAAATTAGAAAGCATAATTTCCAAGCTTATCAATAAAAGGGTGCAAACAACACAAACTTGTTTTTGTGTTTTGTTGTATATGGTTTTTATTGTTAAGTGGTTGAGATAATTAAGAAATAATTAACAACTGTAAAGTAATATAAAAAAATGAAAACGCAAGAATTAACAAAAGAACAGCAGGAAGAATTAGAAAAATTTGGAGCTAATACCTGGTTTGTAGAATATCTTTATAAACAATATCAAGAACATCCGGAAGAAGTTCCTGATCAATGGAAAAAATTTTTTGGAGACACAGGTGATAAAAGTAACGGCAATGTTGAAGAGCAGCTAAATGCTTCGTTATTAGCTGCTTCCAAAGATATATCTCTCCCTAAACCAACTGAAGATGATGAAACACGTGTCATTGCAGGAAGTTCTGCTAAAATATTAGATAACATGAATAACAGCTTAAGCATTCCGGTTGCAACATCTCAAAGAACAATTCCGGTAAAGCTGCTTGAAGAAAATAGGATAATAATTAATAAAACATTAAAGAAACATAATGAAGGAAAAATATCTTTTACTCATTTAATATCATGGGCAATTTTAAGAGCAGTTCAAAACATGCCTGCCATGAACAACGCTTTTACAATTATTAAAAACAAACCGCAGCTTATAAAAAGGAAGCATGTCAACTTAGGATTAGCAATAGATATTGAAAAGAAAGATGGTTCACGTTCTTTGATTGTTCCAAATATTAAAAATGCGGATAAGATGAACTTCAAAGAATTTTGGGAATACTATGAAGATTTAGTTAAGCGATCAAGAAAAGGACAAATTGATCCTTCCGAATTTTTAGGGACAACAATTACACTTACCAATCCGGGAACAATCGGGACAATCACTTCTATTCCAAGATTAATGGTTGGGCAAGGAACCATTGTTGCTACAGGCTCAATTCAATACCCTGCTGAATACCAGGCAATGTCTCCGGGAACAATTTCTACTCTTGGTGTAAGCAAAGTAATGAACATCACCAGCACTTATGATCATAGAATAATTCAAGGTGCAGAGTCAGGTTTATTTTTGAAAGATATTGCTGAATTATTATTAGGAGAAAGAAATTTTTACGAAGAAATTTTCACTGCGTTAAAAATTCCTCATCAGCCGCTTTCTTGGAAAACAGATTATTATCCTGGCGCTTTTAATAAAGCAACTAATACAGAAGAAATAGAAAAGCAGGCGCGCGTACTGCAGTTCATAAATTTATATAGAGTTCGCGGGCATTTAATTGCAAATCTTGATCCTTTAGGAACTCCAAATACTTATCATGCTGAATTGGATCCGGCAACGTATAGATTAACTTTTTGGGATTATGATAGAGAATTTATTACGGGAGGTTTCGGCGGGGTTCAAACAGCAACTTTGAGAGAGATTATTGATATTCTGCAAAAGACTTATTGCGAAAAGATCGGTATTGAATATATGCACATTCAAAACCCTGAAGAGAAATCATGGCTTCAAAGTAAAATGGAACCGATAAAAAATTCTCCCGAATTTGAAATTGAATTAAAGAAAAATATTCTTAATAAATTAATTATGGCTGAGAATTTTGAACACTTTATTCATAACAGGTTTATCGGCCATAAAAGATTTTCTCTTGAAGGATCGGAAACTTTAATCCCGGTACTTGATTTATTATTAAATGAAGCTAGTGATGACAAAGTGAGCGAAGTTGTTCTGGGAATGGCTCATCGAGGGAGATTAAATGTACTGGCAAATATTATCGGTAAATCTTATGATTCAATCTTTTCTGAATTTGAAGATATTCGCGATCCAAATTCAATTGAAGGTTCCGGAGATGTAAAGTACCATCTAGGGGCTTCAGGTTTATATAAAACAAAGAACGGGAATGAAATTGCTGTTTCTCTTGCTTCTAATCCAAGTCACCTTGAATGGGTAAATCCTGTTGTAGAAGGAATTGTTCGCGCTAAGCAAACAAGGATGAATGACAGCAAAGAGCATAAAAAAGTTATGACCGTGTTGATTCACGGGGATGCTGCGTTTGCCGGTCAGGGCGTTGTTGCCGAAACTTTGAATCTGTCACAGCTCAGCGGCTATAGAACAGGTGGAACTGTTCATATAATCATTAATAATCAAATTGGATTTACTACAACTCCGGAAGATGCGCGCTCATCGGTTTACGCTACAGATGTAGCAAAGATGATTCAGGCACCGATCTTCCATGTAAACGGCGACGATCCCGAAGCATCCATTTGGGTAGCACAACTAGCTTTTGAATACAGGCAGAAATTTAAAAAAGATGTGGTATTAGATTTATTTGGTTATAGAAGACACGGACATAATGAAGGTGATGAACCAGGTTTTACGCAGCCGCTTCTTTATGAAAAAATAAAGAGCCATCCATCAGTTAGAGAAATTTATTCAAGTTCTCTATTAAAGAATAAAACTCTTTCAAAAGAAGAGATTGAACAGATGAATGAAAAAGTAATTGATAAATTGAGTGAATCGTTTGATAAGATAAAAAAGAAAAGCTCTGAATTTAATACCGATGTTCCTTTAGCTGTTCCGCAGGAAAAAATGGATTCGGTTGAACCGGTGAAGGACACAAATATATCTGAAGAAACGTTGACTAATATTGTAAATGCAATTACTACCGAACCTGAAGATTTTCACATGCATCCAAAGCTGAAAAAATTTCTTGCGAACAGAAAAAAATTAATTGATGGTTCTATTGGAGCTGACTGGGCATTTGGCGAATCAATTGCATTCGGAAGCCTGCTGCTTGAAGGCACTCCTGTAAGATTAAGCGGGCAGGATAGTGTCCGCGGAACTTTTAGTCAAAGGCACCTTGCTTTGACTGATATAGAAACTGGTGATGAATATTTTTATTTGAATCATATTTCTAAAAAACAAGCAAGGCTTGAAGCATTGGACAGTTTGCTTTCAGAAGCCGCAGTACTTGGCTTTGAATATGGCTATAGCACTGCCGATCCTTTAGCTTTGGTTATTTGGGAAGCACAGTTTGGTGATTTTTCAAACGGTGCTCAAGTAATTATTGATAATTTCATTGTAGCTTCTTATGAAAAATGGAAAGTGCCAAATAGTGTTGTATTGCTTCTCCCTCATGGATATGAAGGCCAAGGCCCCGAACACTCAAGTGCAAGGCTTGAAAGATTTTTAATACTATGTGCAGAAAATAATATGCAGGTTTGCTATCCTTCCACACCAGCACAATATTTTCATTTGTTGAGGCGACAAATACTACATGCTGAAAGAAAGCCGCTGGTTATAATGACACCTAAGAGTTTGCTTCGTCGCCCGGAAGCTAAATCTTTAAAGGAAGAATTTATAAATGGTAAATTCTATGAAATAATTGATGACACTACAGTTGAAAAGAAAAAGGATATTGAAAAAATAATTTTAACCAGCGGTAAAGTTTATTACGACTTATTAAAATACAGAACCGATAACGAAATAGATGATACCGCTATTATTAGATTAGAACAATATTATCCTTACAAATCCGAAAAGATGAAAAATGTTTTAGCTTCATATCAAAACGCTAAATCAGTTATCTGGGTTCAGGAAGAACCAAAGAATATGGGGGCATGGAATTTCTTAACTCAAAGATTGTATGATGATTTATCGGATTGGCAAAACTTAAAATATGTTGGCCGCCCTGAAAGTGCTAGTCCTGCAGTTGGTTCTTCAAAAATTTCAGGTAAGCAGCAGTTTGATTTAGTTAAAGAAGCTTTTAAAGTTTAATTAAGTTCCTTTTTGTTTCATGCTTATATAAACCTAATTTCTCAGAGAAATTAGGTTTATTTTTTAATTACCGCTTTCAATCTTCTTTCACAAAGTGACATAACTGTTCGAATCAATAAAGAAATTCTCCTTATTCTTTATTATTTCTTTTCCGAAGGATCCTTTGGATTTATCAACACTTTCAATTTTCTTCAATCTTTTAAAGATAATATAGTTTTGGCCGTAAGGTATTGGCTTTGATATCTGGCCTTCATTTAAATCAGAAAGAACTGATGAGATATTTTTAGAATAATTTTGAATATTAACTTCACCCAATAATCCATTATTAATTCGTGATGGACTAACAGAATATTTACTTACAATCTTATTAAAATCGCTTCCAGCCATTAATGCTTTATACGCTGAGTCTGCTTGTTTCAAATTTACAAAAACTATTTCGGCAAGATTCATCATTTCTGGTTCTGCAAACTGAATTTTAATTTTTCTGCGAATTAATAGTTTAATTGGTTTGCCATTATACATTGCTGGAGTGAATTTCCATTTAAGTATTGAGGCGATTGCAAGCGCGTCCCAATCCTTATCGCCGCTGCTTTTATGAAAACTTGCTCTTTCAACAGTTCCATCTGAGGAAACTAAAATGTCACTAACCAAATCCATATCTTGCCGGTAAATAGATTGAGGGATTAATGGTAAAGCAGCTTGCTTGAGTAATTCAGGTTCTTTTATTAAAGCTCTTTCAGTTTGAATCGATGAGCATCCGGCTATTAAAGCCAGGCAAATTAAAAATGTTAACTTTTTCATATCTCCCTCCTAATCCTAATTTTAATCAAATATTAAAATTGCAAAACGCTTCGGGAGAGAAATCAGATTTGTATTGTTACCCTTTTCTTGATCTTCTTAAAAATTCTTTCTCTCTCGGAGTAGAGAAGAATTATATATTGAAGTGTGCAAATAAATATTGAAAGAGTCAAGATAATAATGACACAAGGTGATTAAAATAAATGAAAAGAATGTAAAGAAATAAGCTCAAGTTTTGAAATTTATTATTTAATATTTAAAAATCAGCTCTGCAGATAAAAAATTATCTGCAGAACTTTTTATGTAATACTTTTAGCGTAGTATAGAAAACGCATAGGATACTCCCCCGCCAAAGCTTACAGAGTTAAATTCCTGGCTGTCTAATCCTGGGTCGCCGTTTTTCGAAAATCCATGGTTGTATTTCCCACGTAAATTAATCGCAAAGGCAGGATTGATTTGAAAGTTTACACCTAAGATACCGCCTAATGCAAAGTTTGTAGATTTTTGTTCATAACCGTTTGTTTTCACTGTGTTCCAGTCATTTTGCAATAAGTAGTTTGACGCACCTGCTGAAATACCAGTATAAGGCTGAACTAAATCCGAATTAAGCAGTTCTCCGAAATTATATGTAGCACCTACTAATATTGGTATTTGCACTAAATTCAGTTTATCATTTAAATCAAAGTTAGTATACCCATAACCAGATTCGGCAAAAATTGTAATATTCTCGCCAACACCATAAGCGATTGAACCTCCAAAGTAAGGCCCTGCAGTAGTATTTTTAGAATTTGTTCCAACCGATGCAAGCTCACTTGAAACGGCTTCAATTTTTAGACTGTTTTCATTTGCTACTTGTGCAAAGTTTGTTGTGATACTTAATGCAAATAATGCAAGTATCATTAAATAAATGTTTATTAACTTTTTCATTTTATTATTTTTCCTTATTTAATTTAGATTATATTATTTAGTACTGATTATTATATATAGGATATCCATTTATATATAAAGTCGTATCAGCGGCATTTTTATTTTTGATACTGATTACAAAAAATTTTTAACACTCTTATTAATATTTTTTTCTTTAAACTTTTTTTATTCTTCCATTTCTTCGCAAAAGAAATTGTATTTTCTTACTGTCTCAACTACCATATTAGGTTTTAGATTTATAGTTTCAACTCTAAGTACTTTATCTATATCTTCAAGATCAATTGTCATTTTCAATACATTGTTAGTTTTGTTTAAACCGGATTTTATTTTATAAAATTCTTCCAAAGAACTTATATTTGTTTTAAATATTTGAATTTCCATCTTTCGTTCCTTTTATTTAAATAATTTATTAATCACTTAGGAACTGCTAAGCCAGCATGAAAGCTCATGGCTTCAGGCCAAATATTGCCTTGCCGCTCTCAAAATCGATAGGCATAGAAACTTGTTCATGTGTGATTAGCCAGTTACCTTCGATCTTCCGGAAGCATGCTGTGTATCGAACCCAGGAACCGATCTGCTGCTCGTGCTTCAAATTTCCGCTCAGCCGGTTGAGACTATGACTGAAGGCAACATCATCACCTACTGTGATGGTGAGGTCACGAATCTCGTAATCTAATGGCGGTTCTATCATAGAAAAAACATTTACCCACGCTTTCCTTTTCGCCTCCGTTCTCAGGTATGTTCCTTCTACATCGAATGACAGGATATCCGGGGCATAAATTGTCATGATACTGTCAAGATCCATGTCACACAATGCCTTAATATGATTATCCATTTGCTGCCTGATTTCGGATTCATCAATCACTTGCTGAGATTCATTTTTAATTCTTATTTCTGATTTTGGACTTTTTCCATTACTCTTTATTTGCTGTTCCATTTTCGTTCCTTTATCATTATTAAATATTTCAATCACGCAATGATTATAATTGAGACTACATAAACCGGACATTTCTAAATCCTATTTAAACTTCTGCTAGGCTTTAATGACTCTAGTTACATTAGCTTTAGTTTTTATAGGAATGAATCCAAGGATTATCGAAACTATTAATGTCAATACTGAACCTGTCAAATCCGGCTTAACTGTCATTAAATAAATTATACCCATTAAAACTGCAGTTCTAATTTTAAGTGAAAGTATTAATGAGTTATCATTTAAAAGCGATCTTAACGCCGGAGAAATATTATTTTCATTTGATATGACTTTTTTAATGCCTTTCATTTTTCGGCCGGTAAGGGCACCGCCAATTACGGCAAGCAATATCATTCCAATGAAAGCAATAAGAATCCAGCTTGCATTTTTCCAAACAACTGCCGTCATATAAATGCCAGGAATTAGAATAAGAAAAATTGCAATAGAGCCTATTGCTGTTAACTTTGGATAATTTAAATATGATTTTTTAATATTTTCGATCGCCATAGCTTTCCGGATATTAATTACAAATAACCACTCAATTGCTATGGCAGCAAAAAGCATCAAAGCCCCTGTAACATGCAAAAATAAAGCTATCCTGTATAACATTTCGTTCACCTTCCTATATTTTAAGTTTGATTAATACATCAGATTATTACTATTGTTATCCTCAGTATTAAATTTTCACTTGAATAACAATTGAGACTATAGAAATTGGACATCAATTATTATAATTCTTATTTAATCTTAATAGGCCACCTCAACTGTCTTTTGATAAATTGATTCATTTGCAATATTTTTAATAATAAAATCTGCAAGGTCTGCCCTTGAAATTTTCAAACCTTTCTTCAAAAAAGAATTAATAGAAAATCTATAGTGTCCGGTATATGGATTATTTGTTAATTGTGGAGGACGAATTATCGTCCAATTTTGATTACTATCTTTAACAATCCTTTCCATCCTTACTAAATCTGCAAACATATTTTTTAAAATCCTCTGCAGCACATACCTTACTATAAGTTTCATAAAAAAACCAAAAGAAGGATTGATTTCAATGCCTGCAGCAGAAATAAAAAAGACTCGGTCAGTGTTTGTTTTCTCCATTATACTTAATAAACTTTTGTTACCCTGTGAATAGAGGGTCGTTTCTTTTAAGGAGTTTTTTCCAATAGTAGATATTACGGCATCTTTATCATAAAGATGTTTTTCCAAAGTTTCAGGTTTCATTATATCTCCTTTAACTATTTTTAAGTTAGGATGTACAATTGTTAATTTTGACGGTGTTCGTAAAATTGCCGTCACATTATGTCCATGTTTTAAAGCCAGATTTACTACCTGTTGTCCTATTCCACCATTTGCACCTAAAACAGCAATGTTAAAAACAGATTTATTAGATTCATTTTTCATTTTTTTTGCTTTCATATTTTAAATTCATACATATGACAATAACCATTATAATTTTGTGACAGTTTTTATTTTAAACGTTTCTGTCACAAAAGTGTGCGTTTAATTGTCTTATGTATAAAAGTAATTAAGGATATTTGTGTTAGTTAATAAAAAATCACAAAGTGCATTGAAAGGAAAGTTGAATGAAACAAATTTTAATTGATAAGTTTTTGGTTCCACAAGAAGCAATAGAAGAATTTACAGATAGGATGAATAATAATAGAAATATTGTTAAAAATATTACAGGCTTTTTAGGTGATACTGTATATAAACGAACTGATGAAAATGGAAAATTAGTTATT
This sequence comes from uncultured Bacteroidota bacterium, assembly GCA_963775245.1. Lineage (GTDB taxonomy): Bacteria > Bacteroidota > Ignavibacteria > Ignavibacteriales > Ignavibacteriaceae > CAVSWT01. The sequence goes on along the minus strand of CAVZID010000035.1, from coordinate 23,069 downwards.
ATTAATATTGCGGAATGGAAAGACGAAAATAGTATAGCAAATGCAAGAGTAGCAATACAAACAGAATATAAAAAAATCGGGTTTGATCTCTCTGGATTTATAACTCGATTAAATATTACAATGGAACGAGGAATTTACCAGGAGTTTAACACTAATTAAAATTTATCACTATGGATAAAAGCGAAAAATTTTTAGAATATAGAAATCTAATTTTCTCAATAGCATATGATATGTTGGGAAGTGTGGATGATGCTGAAGACATTGTAAATGAAGTATATTTAAAATGGATGTCGATTAATTCAGAAGAAATCAAGCAGATTAAAGCATACCTTGTTAAAATTGCTACAAATATGTCTATCAATTATTTAAAGAGCGCTAGAAAAAAGAGAGAACAATATTCAGGAGTATGGCTGCCAGAACCGATAGAAAGGCAATATGAAACCCAGCCAGATAAACCAGTGGAAGTATATTATTCTTTATCTATTGGGATGCTCATGCTGCTTGAAAAACTAACAGCTATTGAACGTGCAGTGTTTTTACTTAGGGAAGTATTTTCGTATGACTATTCAGAAATATCAGAGATAATAAATAAGTCGGAAGATAATTGCAGACAGATTTTTAGAAGAGCAAAACAGCATTTAAGCGGAGAAGAAAAAAGATTTACCATCGATATAAAATCACATGAAAAAATTCTCAATCAATTTTTAGATGCAACATATTCCGGAGATTTGGATGCACTTATTAATTTATTAAAAGATGATATTTCACTTTATGCTGACGGCGAAGGCCAGGTAATTGGAGCAAATGGAGAAAAAATAAAAGCTATAAGCCAATCAATTGAGGGTAAAAAACAAGTCGCTAATTTCGTTATCGGAGTTACAGCAAAATTAAAAAGGATTTCGCCCAACAGTGAATTTAAAATTAAAGTTATAAATAATCTTCCTGCACTTGTCATTTATATAAATGGTGTAGCTTCAATAGCAATAATGTTTGAATTATTTGAAAACAAAATTGCAAATATTTATGCGCAGGGGAATCCGGATAAGCTGAAATATGTTTTTTAGTTTTTAGTGCAACTTTTGCATTTTTAAAAAATTATATTTTATGATCTTGCAAACTTAGTTAGAGCCTTATAATCATTTTTATCTGCTGTCCTTAATGCTTGAAGATATTTCTTTCTTGCTTCACCTTGTTGGACAAGATTTTTACTTCCCCAGGTAAAATACGTTTTGCCAAAAACTTTAGTAATTAAAACATCTGCTATTAAACGCGAATGCCTTCCATTACCATTGGTAAAAGGATGTATTAAAACCATCCTATGACTTAATCTTACAGCAATTTCATCCTCTGAAAATATTTTATTCCCGACCCAATATTTACAATCATCAAGAAGTTTTTTTAATTCAATTCCAATTGTAAATTTATCTACAACAATATTCTTGTTAGAATTTCTGAATTCACCTGCCCATTCCCATATATCGCTAAACATTCTTTTATGTAAATCTTTAACAAAATCTTCGGATAGAATTTTTTCTACAGTTAAGCTTCTTGATAGAAGCCACTCGTTAGCTTTTTCAACTCCTAACTGTTCAAATTCATCTAATTCACCTCTAGTGCTAATAGTTGGAATTAGTAAACCTTCCTTTTCATCTTCATCAAGAGGAGTCTGGCCTTCTGAATAATTTAGGTCTAATCCCATAAATATTTTGGCATTTCATTTTTTATTTTTTCAGCTCGATCTCTAATTGCTTTTTGAATTCTCTCTTGAGAATTTTCCTGTTCTTCAAGTTTCATTGATTGTGAAGTTCGCAAAACGATTTCTTCTGCAATTTGATATGCACGTTTTTCAATCATTAATTCAAGCGAATCTTCTTTTGGAATAAACGCGTAAACAAAATTCATGTTAATAGCTTCTGCTACATCTTTTAATTTTTTAATACTAATTGAACCATCCATTTCGCGCTGTTCAAATTGATTAATATTTTGCGAAGACACATTTAATTTTTTACCCAATTGTTTAAGCGATATATTTAGTGTCTTGCGTAACGTATTTATCCACCCATTTGAAGGCATAGATAACGTGTTAGAAATTGATTTAATTAATTTAAATCTTTTATCTAATTGCTCAATCATTAATTTTTGTTTATCCGTTTTCATAGTAATTCCAAATTTAATAATTAAATTTATAGCTATAGATTGATATTATCAAGTTTTTTATCAATCTATACATTGATATTTTTGATTATATTTTAAAGCTATATCTTGATAAAATAATAGAAGAAGGGGGCTCAGCACAGAAAAAAATTAAGCATAAATAGCAGATAAAATAAAAGTTATAACTAATCTTGCTACAATTGTTATCGATTTAAAAAGTGCTGTGGCTATTGAAAGTATATTTGAATTATTTAGAAAAAAAATAGCAAATATTTATGCGAGGGGGAATCCTGATAAATTGAAGAGAGTGAAAATGTTTTAAAATAAAAAAGCCATCAATCTGATTGCTTTAATAATGTGGGGGCTGAAGGATTCTTCCATAGGAATCACTATGTGAGAACCTACGACCATCCCGACTTTTCAAGTCGAGATGCTCTTAACCAACTTAGCTAAATCACTTTAATTTTTCCGAATTGAGTTTTATTAAATATTTTATTGCTTTCTCTATATTTTTCATTTTCTTTAATTTTGTTTCTAATTGAACTGCTTCCCTTCTAGTTGTTACTTCATAGTAAGCAATAATCTCCCAATGACCTTTATTTTTTGTGTATGTACTTCTTCCTGAATTATGTCTCAGTAATCTATCAACCAAGTTATTTGTTTGGCCAATATAATGGTAGCCTAAATCTGATTACAGAATATATACATAATAATTTTTCATAATGAAAAAAGCCATCGATTTGATGGCTTTCATTTGTGGGGGCTGAAGGATTCGAACCTACGACCCCCTGCTTGTAAGGCAGGTGCTCTGAACCAACTGAGCTAAGCCCCCGAATTTCAAAATTTTGAGTTACTAATATTAAACTATTCCGGTAAAAATCAAAATATTTTTATTTGCTTTTTCTGAGCGAGCGACGGGGTTCGAACCCGCGACATTCAGCTTGGGAAGCTGACACTCTACCAACTGAGTTACGCTCGCAATTTTAACAACTCAAACATATTCAATTTTATTCAAGTTGTAAAGTTTATATTTGCTGGAATAAACCGCCCAAAATATTATTAATCTATCTGGATCAATGTTTTCAATTTTTTATTTTTTGTCAGCGATGCAATTAAATGATAAAGAGAAAATAGTTCCAATGCAAAAGGTATATAACCTAAATAACCCAGTACCGGCATTTCAAAAATGTGAAGGAAGTTTACGCCTGGGACATTATAAACCCATTTAGGGTATGAGAGATAATTCCACATTTCCCAGAAGAAGCCGCATATTAAACCTCCTATCCATAATGATATTACAGGTTTCCAGTTGCCCACCCTTGTATAATCAAATAAAGAAACATTTTGAAGTTTATAGTTTAAAGGTTCAATAATAAAAAAAACAGAAAGCCAGATAAATACATAAAAAACATTTGGCATAACCAACAATAAAAACAGCATTAAAATACCTGCAGCAAAAAACCACTGCAAGTTGTTATTTGATGGTTCTACAATAAAACTTTTTCTTATATTTTTTATCCAATTAAATGTTGAGGCTAATTCAGCTGTCCCGAACACAGCGGACATTACAGTTGAAAAGTTTATTGAGGCATAAATATCATATTCAAAATTGGTAAAATACTGACGTCCGGCATAATACCAGTTGTGTGTAAATTGATTAAATAGCTCAAAGAGCCACCAAACCGGGATTGAAAAAATAAATAATAAGATAAAACCGTGAAGATTCCGATTTATAATTGATGTCCCTTTTCTATAAAACACTAAACCATCTATTGTTAAAGAGTAACCCAGCCATAAAGGAAAGAAAGCCCACTGGGTTCGAAGCCCGCTTAATGACCAATTTAAAGTCCATGAAATTATTACTAATAAAATTCCTACATAAAAGTATGTTGGAAATTTTTTCATGTGTAAAATTAATTTTTGACGGCGTTGACCAATATTTTCTATGTTCATATTGAAAATATATAAATGAAAAATGATAATCTAAAATTTGAAGAGGTATGAAATGCTAAATAATTAATATCGTTGCAATTAACATCATTTTGAAATTGCATTTTATTCAGATCAAAATTATTTTAGCACCACACAAACTTTGGGGTTATTATGTTAAAGCTTAATCATTTAGACTATTATAGATTGCCATGGAATCTTACGGATAATTCAATTTCTTGGTTAGAGCCAACAGCAGCATGCAATCTCCATTGCGACGGCTGTTATCGCCAAAACGAAAAGAATAGTCACAAATCTTTAGATCAAATTAATGAAGAGTTAGACGTATTTACCCGCCTGCGTAAAGTCGATGGAATATCTATTGCCGGCGGCGACCCATTAACTCATCCAAATGTTATTGATATTGTAAAATCAGTAAAAGAACGAGGACTTAAACCTATATTAAATACAAATGGGCTGGCGTTAACCAAAGAGCTTTTAATGGAATTAAAAAAAGCCGGCGTTTTTGGTTTTACTTTTCATATCGACAGCAAGCAAGGAAGGCCAGGCTGGAAGGATAAAAATGAATTAGAACTGAATGAACTCCGTTATCATTATGCTCGTATGCTGGCAGATGCAAAAAATATTTCATGCTCTTTCAACTCGACAGTATATGAAGATACAATGCAATATGTGCCGGAAATGGTTAAGTGGGCACAGAAGAATATTGACATTGTTCAAGTTATGGTTTTCATTCTTTATAGAGCAGTTAACAACAGCCAAGTTGATTTTTATCTGGGCCCTAAAAAAATAAACATGGACGACCTAGTTTATAATGAGGAAATAACAGAAAGGACTGATATTCAAGCTGATGAAATTGTTGAACTGATTAGAACTGAAAACCCTGACTTCGATCCATGCGGTTATTTAAATGGTTCAGAAAAACCGGATTCATTCAAGTGGTTACTTACCGGAAGGTTGGGAAGAAAAGATAAAATCTACGGCTATATGGGAAAGAAAGGAATCGAAATTATTCAAACTTTCAACCACATGCTTTATGATAGATATTTAGCTTATGCTAAACCAAAAGATACTCGCAAAGGCAAATTGATGCTTTTGTTAGGCGCTTTTGATAAGAAACTTAAAAAAGCATTTTTTAATTACTATAAAAATCCGTTAAACATTTTTAAACGGCTACATTATCAATCAATAATGATTATTCAGCCGGTTGATTTTCTTGAAGACGGAAGGCAGAACATGTGCGATGGCTGTCCGGATATTACTGTTTGGAATGGCAAGTTAGTATGGTCATGCAGAATGGAAGAGCAATTAAAATATGGACATAATGTTAGAAGCTACCCAAAGAATTTTATGAATTAATATATCTTATTTAATTCAAATTTAATTCAAAAGTGGTTAAGCATTAAATCCTTTTGGAAACATTCAAATAAACCCAATTTCTCTATAGAAATTGGGTTTATAATTTTAAAACATCAAATATCTTTGCTGATTATACAATTTTTTAATTAAATTTGTCGAAATTTTTTAAAGAGAAATAAAATGCGGACAATATATTTAAGAAAAGAATATGATACTCATGTAAGAAAAGTCTTAATTGATATGGCTTACCTTGTATCTCATAAAAAAATCCGACTTCCCAAATACTATTTTGAAGAAGGACTTTATCTTCCCCACACTTCAAAAAATGGAAATGAAGTTGAAAAATATTTTTTAACTAAAGATAAAATCGAATCCGAAACTAATGACCACTATTTTTTCGACTTCCCTTTCAAAGCCGAAGAAGTAGAAAACTCTGCCTATTGATCTATTAGCATAAATGCCATTGAGAGGAGTCCTCTACAAAGTAATTTCTTTTCTACATTTACTTTAATTAACCAAAATTATGCATTACTGCATGTAGATCACTATGTGAAACATATTTGTCAGTCTGAGATTGTTAAAGACTGACATTATTTGTGAAATGCATATTTCAACAAACTCAATATGACAATTAAAATTTAATTTTGTATCTAATGAGTAATTTAAGTTAAAGAACAATAACAGAATTCTCAGAATCTAAAAAATAAGTTGGAACGTGCTTATCCGCCTGCTCTTCATTAAGCCAGGTATTATCATCCAGCAAATATCTAAATTCATATTCGGCATTGCTATCCAACTCAATAGATTTTGAAAATGATCCGTCTTTTTTTGATTTATTCATTGGTGTAGCTTTTTGATCCCAACTATTAAAGTCACCAACAAGCACAGCTTTTTTAAAATCCTTTGCAATTTCTTTTGGTATAGAAAAAGTCACCTTTGTTTTAGGTTTATCTTTGACTTTTTGTTTTTTAATAGCCATTAAAATACCCTTTCCATTTGATGCATTTTTTTGAAGAAATACACTCAAAATATATAAATTTCCTTAAGGGAATAAAATTATAAAAATTTTATCCTTTTTAAAGCGTAATAATATAGTTGGTCTAAAACTTAATCTTTAATACTCAAGATGCAATTCGTTATGAAATTTTTCTTTAATAACCGTAATATTTTCTCTAACAGTGCCCTCCATATTTTCAAAAACATCAACGCCTGCGGAATGTAAAATTCTTGATACATTTGCTGTGCAGTTGCCTGTAATTAAAGCATTGACTCCGTTTTTAACAATTAAGCCTGCTCCAAAAATATCAGAACCGCTGATAGATTTTTTATGCGGATTGAAAAATGTATTAAAGTTTTCTACCTCGTCAAGATCAACTATAAGAAAATAATTAGTTTCGCAGAAGTGAGGCGAGATTAAAGAATCCAAATTGTCTTCAAATGCTGTTATGGCAATTTTCATCATATTCACCTTAAACTTTATTGTATAAAAATTAGTTACAATTAGTTAATTGTTCGCATAACAATCTATTCCGGAAAAACAATTTTAACTATGATTCTTGAATTTTAAATTGAACAGAAATTAATTCAGAAGATTATATTTTTTCATTTTTCGCCAAAGGCTTGTTCTGTCTATACCAAGTGCCTTTGCAGTTTTGCCTCTATGTCCTTTAAACTTTCTTAAATTTTTTATTATAATAAGTTTTTCAGCACTCTTTAAAGTATATTCTTCATCATCTTCTTTTTTAGCAGTCGACTTATTTAATAAAGTCCATAATCTTTCCGGAAGATGTTCAGGTTCTATCAAGGAACCGTTGGATATAATAAAAGCATGTTCGAGGACATTTTCAAGTTCACGAATATTACCCGGCCAGTTATAATTCCTTAAAATTCTAAAAACAGAAGTAGAAATATTTTTTGGTTCACGGTTTAATTTGCTGCTTAGATTTTCCAGGAAATAATTTACGAAAGAAGGAAGGTCCTCCAATCTATCACGCAATGGTGGAAGGTTTATATTAATAACACTGATTCGATAAAAAAAGTCTTCTCTAAACCTTCCGTTTTTCATTTCTTCTTCCAGGTTTTTAGAAGCTGCTGCAATAATTCTCGCATTTAAATTTAATGTTTCAGTTCCGCCAATTCTTTCAAAGGCACGATGCTCAAGTACCCTCAATAATTTTACTTGAAGTGAAGTAGAAAGCTCATCAACTTCATCAAGAAAAATTGTTCCGTTTTTTGCCAGCTCAAATTTTCCAGGCTTGGAAACATAAGCTCCTTCAAACGCCCCCTTTTCATAACCAAATAATTCACTTTCAAGTAAATACTCTGGTAATGCATTACAGTTAATAATTAAAAACGGCTGTGCTTTTCTTTCACTGTTTAAGTGAATGCTTCTAGCAATTATATCTTTGCCGGTACCGCTTTCACCGGAAATTAAAACGGTACTGTCATTTCCTATGACACTTTCAATCAGGTTGTAAGCATGCTTCATTGTTTTACTTTTACCAACCAGGCTATTGAACTTGAATTGCTTTTCGATATGAGAAGTTAGATTAAATAATTCACTCATATCCTGGATGGTTTCAATAGCGCCTACCTGAACATTCTCGCTATCATAAATTGGAGAAGTGCTAACACGAACAGGAATTTTTTTATTTTCTTTATTTGTAATAAAAAGTTCCGCCGTTGAATTTGTTTCTGCAGATTTAATTGTGCTAGCCATATGGCAGCCGTTATGGCAATTTTTAGTTTTGAATATTTCCCAGCACTTCTTCCCAATAACTTCATCAAGTGTATACCCTGTTAGCTCAATAGCTTTTTTATTGAAGGAAGTTATTTCCCAATTTTTATTGATGCTGAATATTCCTTCCTGGCGGCAATTAAAAATTGTCTCAAGTAAATTTGATTTGGAGTTTAGCTCTTTTGTTTTTTCGCGAAGATTATTAAACAAATAATTAATTTCTTCAGAGTCATGAAATACAATTATTGCTCCAACCATTCCTCCACCAGTTTGTTCCAGAGGAGTTAAAGAAGCCAATACATTTCTTTTCTTTTCCCCAGCACACAATAATTCCAGAGAAATATTGCTGAATGAATTATTTTCACGAATTGTATTAAAAATTATTTTTTTATCCTTATCCGACTTGACTACATCATAAATCTTTTTTGAAAGAAATTCGTCCTCTTTATAGCCGGTAATCTTTTCTGCGGAGTCATTTAGAGCTATAATTTTACCTGAGCCGTCAATTGCAATAATACCATCAGGAATTTGAAATGGTTGAGAGGAAGTTTCGCTTATTTTTTCTTCGATGTTCATGGCAGTTTAACCCGAAAAAATATTTATAGTTAGATGGGAGGGACACGATTTTATTTTTTAGCCCTACAATAATTCTCCCCAGCATAGACTCTGAATGTCCAGTTATTTCACACCTTTTTAAAAAGTGCACAAATTATGCCATCCAAATAAATTTCCAGGCAAAATTTTTCGCTATTTTTTTAATGAAATCAACACTGATTTTGGGTTGAATTTTAAGGGTTGGCAACAATTTTTCACAATTGAGAACTGAGGAATTATTAATTCTAAAACTTCAAAAAGTGTTGCAGAAAAGATTAAACAATTTTATCTGATAAATTCAGCTCATAATACAATTATTAGCTGGTAAAAATCTTTATTTTATCTTCTACAAATCAATGTAATTTTTTCATCATTTTTGAATTTAACAGATAATATTTTGCTTTCTTTATCAATAAAAAATCCTTGTGCAGCTTTGCTCAGTTCATTAAAAGCTGAATATTTTTTTAGAACTTCTCCATTCACTTCGACAGATGAAACATCATTAGTGTTATAAAAATGTACTAAATAGTTTTTTATTCCAGCATCATAATGATCATAAGTTTTACTTATGCTAAGGTGAATTTCATTACCGGATTTCAATTCAAATTTTGTTAAAGAATAGCTGTCTTTAAGAATATGGTCCTGAGTTATTCCATCATCCTGATAAAAAGTATATTCACTATTTTGTCCTGGAAAGATATTTAATTCCAACTGTGTTATTTTCTTTTCACCAACATAATTTTCTACTTCCTGCATTGGAATAATTCCGCCTTCTTTGATGAATAAGGGAATTTGATCAATTGGCGCTTCAACTAAAATCCACTGTTTGCCTTCATAAACTTTATGCGTCCACCAATCAATCCATTTCCCTTCAGGCAAATAAAGTTTCCTGGTGTTATCTGTTTCTGAAAGAACAGGAGCAGCAAGTAAATTATCCCCTATCATAAATTGATATTGAGATTCAGTAGTATAACATTCAGGATCATCCTGATAATTTAAAATCATGCTTCTCATTACCGGAATGCCTGTAGTTGATGTTGTATAAAATTCATTGTAAAGAAACGGAAGCAATTTATATCTTAATTCAATTATTTTTTTATTCCATGCCTCTGCATCTTCACCGTAAGCCCAGGGCTCTTTAGATTTTAAATTTAGTGCAGAGTGTGCCCTAAAAAATGGAGTTAAGCATCCAAGCTCAAGCCATCTTGTAAAAAGTCGTTGAGAAGGAACTCCATTAAATCCGCCAACATCACTGCCTGCAAATGCGATTCCGCTTAATCCCATTCCTTGAACCATAGTGCACGCTAATTTCAAATGCACTTCGCTGGCAACATTATCGCCTGTCCACACAGCAGCATATCTTTGAATACCTGAAAATCCCGCACGAGTTAAAAGAAACGGACGTTTATCTGGAAACTCTTTTTTAATGCCAGTAAAAGTAGCATTTGCCATTTCGAGACCATAAACGTTATGAATTTTTTTATGGTTGGATTTAAAACCGTTGTCATCAAACTGTACAATATCTGGAAACCATCTTCCCCAAACTGCAGGCTCATTCATATCATTCCAAATTCCGGCAATACCTTGCTTCATCCAATCAGCATTTTTTTGTCCCCACCAATCTCTTGTTTCTTTTTTTGTGAAGTCAGGAAAGTAAGCCCACGACGGCCACACTTCTCCTTGATATACTTCACCATCGGGATACTTTGCAAATAGATCTTTAGCAAGCCCTTCTTTAGCAGGAGAATAATTATCTGTATCTGCTTTTACACCGGGATCAACGATTGTGATTACTTTAAATCCTTGATTAGATAAATCGCTTAACATTTTTTGAGGATTCGGAAATCTATCTTTATTCCAGGTAAAAACCCGGTATCCATTCATGTAATGGATATCAAGATAAATTACATCACACGGAATTTTTTTATCGCGAAATTGATTTGCGATAGTTCTAACTTCAGATTCAGGATAATAACTCCATTTACTTTGCTGATATCCTAATGACCAGAGCGGCGGCATTTCCATTCTGCCTGTTAACATTGTGTAAGATGAAATTACATTTTTAATACTTGGGCCATAAATGAAGTAATAATCTAACTCACCTTTTTCAGCACCAAACCAATAAAATCTATTATTTGCCGCACCTAAATTGAAATAAGATTTATAAGTATTATCGAGAAATATTCCGTATGCAGATCTTGAATGTTCGCCTGAAGAAATTTTTCTTACACCAATAAAGAATGGTATTGATTCATAAATCGGGTCTCTATCATATTGATAGCCCGGGATATCAGAATTCCACATAGTCCATTGGTTCCCACGTTTATTTAGATCGCCCGTCTTTTCGCCAAGCCCATAAAATTGTTCGTCATCAAATAATTTTTTGAAAACTCTTACTTCATCGTTATCATAGCTAACTCCAAAACTTTTATCATCTTCATTTAATAAGTTACCTTCCATATCATAAATGCTTACCCGGCAAGGTGACTTTGTGATAACTACTTTTAAATCCTTTGTTGTTATTTCATAATGATCATCAAAATTTTTTAGGTTGTAGTTGACTTTGGCAGGCTTATAAATTACTGCATAAGAAGGTGCTTTTGAGAATTCATCTTTGTTTGTAAATCTAAACCTGATGATATTGTCGGCAACGAAATAAATATTGAACTTTGAATTGCTTAGATTAAATTCTATTCTATCATCAAAGTTTTTACTGGAAACTATGTCTCCTAAAAATTTAAATTCTGCTTGTGATATTTTAGTCATAAAAAAAATTAAAAATAGTATGAAAAAAAATTTGTTCATTTTTTCGCCCAAGATATAGTGGTAAATTGGTTAACAACGAATTATGGTTACGCTCAATTCAAATTTAAATAAAGTGAATTGCAATAAAAATATTTTTAAAAATGAATTCAAAAAATCAACAGTATTGATATATACGATGATTCAAAATAAATGTTATTCAAATGCTTAAATTAATAATTTATTTATTAGGTGAATATATTGTAAGCATAGGCGTACCATATTTGCCTTCGTCACTAATTATTAAATTATTACCTGCATTAAAAGTTATCCCTTCGGGCTGGTCATGATAATCCGGTAATCTGGCATAACTTAGAATATTCCCTTTATCATTGATTTCAATAATAGCTTTATCGCGTGAAGAAATAATAAAAATATTTCCATTAGGTTTTATTTCTATTCCTGAAGGAGAAAAATCATTTATACCTAATTTAGTTTTTAGATCATCAATTGAAAACAAAAATCTTGGAGTTGGGTTTAATTTTTCTGTTTGAAGATTAAAAGAATAGATTGCTCTAAAACCATCATAACTATCGCCGGGGAAATCTTTACAAGCAATTAATAAAGAATTATTTTTCTGATCATAACAAAGACCTTCAATATTATTTTGTTTTGATAACCCTGTTTGAATACTTCTATAATTATTTAAACTATCACCGTATTTCCAGATATAAATTTCACCCTTGCTTGAAATCAAATAAAAATTGTTATCAGCAACTGCTATCCCTTCAAAATCTTTTGTGATTATTTTATCACCAAGCTGATATTTTGAAATAATACTTCCATCATCCATATTAATAGCAAAGATAATTCCTTGTTCATCATTATGGCCGTATATAGTGCCATTATAATAGACAAGCCCGGAAATTTCTAAAAGCTCTTGAGGCAATTCTAATCTTCTGCATGAATCAATTGATAAAGTATAACCGCTGAATTGCGAATTGATTTTTTCAGTCTCATTTTTACATGAGCTAAGGGAAAGAATAAAAAGAAAGGCAATGAAAATTTTCACCGATACTTAACAAAAATATTTGTAAAAAAATTAGTGAGTAATAATAATAATTTTCAGGTAATTAATTGTAGGTACCACATTGATTTTAGAAATAATGCAATTGAAATACAGATAAAATTTTATTTAATCAGAATTTTTTAAAGCGAGTTCAACTTTTCCTTTTTTCTCTAAAATATTTTTTCTAAGTCGTTCACCAAATTTCTTTTTAGCATATTCAGTATAGAATTTTTTTTTATTTAAAAAGTCAAGCTGGATCTTTTGCCATTCTAAATCTGAATATATCCTATTAAAAAGAAGCTCCCACTCACCTCTTAACAACTCGCCTTTATCATCAAATTTTTCTTTCCCAATATGAGCTAAGTCTGCATCTTTAATAATTTTCTCTTTAATGTTTTGAGGTTCCCTGCTGTTTTCCGTACTTAAAATTAAATTGGAGATGTTGTTAATTTTTTCTTCATTATAATTTTGTCCTTCCAAGTAAGCTTTCATGACTTGCACACTTTTTTCTTCGTGGTCGACAGTTGAAAAAATGTAACCGGTATCGTGAAACCAGGCAGCTAAAAGTAAAATTTCAATTTCGTCATCGGCTAATTTTGATTGTTCAGCTATTTCTAAGCAAGTGTCAGCCACTTCTTTTGTATGTGTGAAGTTGTGGTACAAATAATTTTCTGATAACTTTTCCTTAAAAAGTTTTGTGACAAAATCTTTTGCATTATCCACCATTTTAAAATTCACAGCCATTTTTGTCCTGCTTATTTGTACAAAAAATCCTAAATGTATTAACCAATTTAATTGTGAACTTAATAAGATTAGCATAGAAATAGAAGGCAATATTTAACAATAGTAAATTATTGAATTAATCTGTGATTAGCGCCAAACGAATGTTGAAACACAAATTCATGATATTAAAAAGATATGAGTAACTTACCTTACATAATGTTGGTGGAGAGGTCGTCTTAAAAATAAAGTTTATTGTTACACTTAGCCTGTTGAAGTGTGATTCCTTGATATATTGTCAGCCTTCGATAAACTCAATCTGACAATTTCACAGTTATGAGATGTCCGCCTTGTTACAAGTAACAATTTTGCGTAATGTGATTGAATAATAAATAAAAAATCTTCTTATGCGTATTTTTTCACCAAAGATTTTCTTTTCTCATAAGCTTCTCGTGAAATCTGCATATCTTCTATAAAATGCGGAAGTTCTTTTAACAGCATTGCTTGAGGCCCATCAACTAAAGCTTTCAACGGCACAGGATGAAAATCAATTAGTATCATATTAGCACCAGAAATTACACCTTGTGAAGCTGCATGAAGTATATCAAGAATTCCATCCGGTGATGATTCACGTGATCCAACTGAATGGGATGGATCTACGCAAACCGGCATTCTAGTTAATCTTTTTACTGCAGGCACTTGAGCAAAATCAACAAGATTTCTATGCGGATCTGAAAAAGATGTTTTCATACCCCTGAGACAAAATATAACATTTGCATTTCCTTCGCTCGCCAGGTATTCAGCTGCGTTCAACGATTCACTTAAGGTAATTCCAAATCCTCTTTTTAATAAAACAGGATATTCATTTTGTCTTCCTATTGATTTAAGTAATTCAAAGTTTTGCGTATTCCTGGTTCCTACCTGGAGCATAACACCTGTTGGACGTCCAGTTTCTTCAAGTACAGAATTAATTTCATCTATATGACTTTCGTGAGTTACTTCCATCGCAATTATTTTAATTCCATATTTACCGGCAAGTTCAAAAACATACGGCAAACAATTTTTACCATGCCCTTGAAATGAATATGGGCTTGTTCTCGGTTTATAAGCACCCATCCTTGTACAATTCAAACCATTTTCTTGTAATGCCTTCATCATTAATTCAACATGCTCTTTTGTATCAACAGCGCACAACCCAGGAAATAAGTTCAAATTTTCCTGGCTGAAATAAACACCGTTATAATCAAATCCGGTTATACGTAAATCATCTTTGTGTCTTCCTAAAATTCTATATTCCTGTGAAACTCTAACTACCCTTTCAACTGCCGGTAAAGTTTCAATCTGTTCTTTACTCAAAGCAGCAGTATCACCGGTTAAATAAATTTCAGTTAATAATTGAAGCTGCCCTTGAACCAGGTGTTTTTGGAGCCGGATATTGGGAAGATCATTTAAATAATCCCATGTCTTTTTAAACTCTTCAGATTTTTCATCTGTGTCGGGATGAAGTATAACTATCATTTTATCCTATTTGGAATTGAAATAATTTTTGCAATACGAACTACAAATTTAGAAAAAGCATAATCAAAATTGAAAATATTTATAGAGTTAAAATCATGCAATTGAATATATATTACTAATTACACATAACTATTTATTATAACTGTTTTCCGCCGGTATACGCAGCATTGAAATGGATGAAATTATGCCTAATAAAAATGCACCTAACCATAACATTTGAGGGCCAAATTCTTCAAGGACTGTCATTCCAAGCCAGGGCCCAAGAGTAAAAGCAAGGCTGAAATTTATTTGATAAAATCCCATATATTCTCCTCTTTTATTTTCCGGAGCTAAACTGGAAATAAAACTTGCACTTGCCGGGAATAAAATCATTTCCCCAAAAGTCCAGATTATAATTGTAATGACTAATCCGACTATACCGCTTGCTAAAGCCATTCCTCCAAAACCTATTGCTGTAAGTAAAGCCCCTACTGCCATAGATTTTTTATCATTCCAGTGATTTAATGAATTATTTAATGGAACTTCAACTAAAATTATCAATACGGTATTAATCGCAAAAAGTACTCCATAAGTTGCTTCAGAGAAATGAAGATACTTAACAACAAAAACTGCCATGGCTGCTTGATGCTGAAAATATACAATTACTACCGGCAAAATAGTCATTATAAAAAATATTAATCTTCGATCTCTCAATGCATCACTTTGAAAGATAGACTGTCTATCACTTGCATTATCTTCAGAAGAATTATGATTATCAAAAGTCCTTTGCCAATGTGAATAAATTAAAAACAATCCCGGCGCCAATTGATGTTAATCCATCAACGTAAAACAAATAATTAAAATTAATTTGGCTTAAAAAACCGCCAATAACCGGACCTATACTCATTCCTAAATTTATAGCCAGTCGGTATAAGGCAAATGCTGGTTTTCTTTGATCCTTAGGCACAATTTCGGAAATGAGCGACATATTGGCTGGACGGAAAGATTCATTTATTACTGCCCAAACAACAGTTGTTAATAATAATGGAATAAACCCTTTAATAAACGGATAAACAAAAAGCATTAGGCCTGATAAAATAAGCGAGAGTTTCATTTGCTTTAATGCACCTATCCGGTCGCTTAATCTTCCTACAAATGGCGCAGTTATTAACGCACCAAATCCATATGCGGTTATAATTAACCCTGCATAGCTAGTTGAGATATCAACTCCGCGTGTTAAATATATAGCAAGAAACGGCAATACCATTGTACCTGTTCGATTGATTAATGAAGCGGTACATAAAAGCCAAAGGTCTTTTGGCAATTTATTTAAACCTTGCCAGGGATTCATTTTAGTTAATTATTTCAGGGTTTATTTTTATAAATGAAATTGGAAGGGCAAATATCTAAAAAAGTTATTTTATAAAAAAATTAATATTTCTTTTTAATTATTATTTCATATATTTGCTCACTCCCGAGTCATATTCTAAAAAAATGAAGTATTTCTAAAAATATTGGATATATTTCTATGATTATATATTAAACAAACTGTAGAATTTTCGATAATATATAACAGAGTATATTGTTTTTTGAATTAATCAAAAGTGAAGTAATTTTAACCAATTGATATTTTAACCATTCGCATAGACCAAATAAATAGGCTCTGTTTAATGCTGGATTAATATTGAAATTTTTTTACGCCCATAAATGAGAAACGACGATTTTAACAGTCAGATACAGAATGATGATTTTCATTACATGAAAAGAATTCATTCTATCCTTAGTTCCGTTAACCGCACCATAGTTAGAACAAGAGATAAAAAAACTTTATTAGATGAAGTCTGTAAAACTATTATTGAAAAAGGCAGCTATGATGTAGTATGGATAGAATTAAAAGTTGATGATGATGATAGGTTTAAGATTTATTCTTCGTTTATAAACAAAGAGCACTCCCCTATTAATTTAGATCAATTATCTAATATTATTTCAGAAAATAATGATGAATCTACTTGCCTTCTCGAAAATGGACATACAATTCAAAATAATTTACATAACAAAGTAATAAATGCCGGTTCATTTGGAAGCACTGTTATTACTATTTCATCATGCCTTTATACTTTTCCGATAATAATAGAAAATAATTTGGAAGGAAAATTAAGATTAATTTCAAATTATCATAGAGCTATAAAAGATGGAGAACTGGATCTTTTAAAAGAAATTTCTGGGGATATTGCCTACGCTCTCGAAAGACTTAAGCTCGAAGAAAAAACTATAATAAGTGAAACAAAATTAAGAGAAGTAATTGAAAACAGCACAAATTTATTTTTCTCGCATGATACCAATTTTTTATTGACTTATGTTAGCCCGCAGTCTAAAGAATTTCTTGGTTGTACCCCCGAAGAAGCCTATGTAAATTGGACAACCTTTCTTACTGATAATCCTATAAATGAGATAGGAATTAAAAAAGTAATAAATGCAATTAAAACAGGCAATAAGCAAGAACCGTATGAACTTGAATTAAAAAGAAAAGACGGAAAGATTGTTTGGGTTTTAGTTAATGCAACTCCAGTAGTTAAAAATGGAAAAACCATATCAATAGTTGGAGCTTTAACAAATATTACTGAGCGTAAAAAGATTACAATTGAAAGAGATAACTTCTTTAAATTTTCCAATGATGTCATGTGTGTTGTAGATTTTGAAGGAAACTTTTTAACATCGAACACTGCTTGGGAAGAGCTTCTTGGTTATTCAAATGATGAGTTAAAAACATTAAATGCTGCTAATCTTGCTTACTCTGATGATGTTCATATATTAACTGAAGTAAGAGATAAAGCATCTAATGGAATAACCAGCAATAACTTTTTATTGAGAGTACTTTGCAAAGATAGTACGTATAAATGGATTTCATGGAATACATTTATAAATGAAAATAATATTTACGCCCTTGGGAAAGATGTAACTGAATTAATTGAAACAGGAAACAAATTAAAAGAAGCTTTGCGCGGTTTAGAAAAAACCAATAAAGAGCTGACAAGGTTATCACGTGCTGTTGAGCAAAGCCCGGTTTCAATTGTTTTAACTGATTTGAATGGCGATATAGAATATGCAAATCCTAAATGCCTTGAAATAACAGGCTATACTTTGGAAGAAGTGATTGGTAAAAACCCGCGAGTATTTAAGTCAGGGGAGAAATCACCTGATGAATATAAAAACTTGTGGGAAACAATTTCTGCCGGAAAGGAATGGAAAGGTGAATTTCATAATAAAAAGAAAAATGGAGAATTATTTTGGGAATTGGCTTCTATTTCACCCGTAAAAAATAATGAAGGAGAAGTAATTAGTTTTCTTGCGGTTAAAGAAGATATCACAGAAAGAAAAAGGATGCTTGATGAATTGATTGCCGCAAAGGAGGAAGCGGAAGAGATCAACAGAATTAAGTCAAACTTCTTTTCTAATATGAGCCATGAGCTTAGAACTCCGCTGGTAGGCATAATTGGATTTTCCGATATGCTGCTGGATGAAATTAAAAATAAAGAACAAAAAGAATTTGTTGAAAGCATACATGAAAGCGGAAACAGGCTGCTTAAAACATTAAATACAATTTTAAATATTTCAAAACTTGAAGCAGAGAAAGTCAAACTGCAACTGCAAACACTTAATATTTATGAAGAGGTAAATTATGCAGTTGAATCAAACAGAAACAACGCATTAAGTAAAAAATTGGATTTAATATTTTCATGCTATGACAAAGAATTATTTGCAGAAATAGATAAAAAAATATTTAGGGCCGTTATAAATAATCTTATAAATAATGCAATTAAATTTACAGATAAAGGTAGTGTATCTATAAATATTACACCAAAAGTTAAAGACTCAAAAGATTTTATTATTATAGATATTGTTGATACAGGAATTGGTATTTCACCAGAGCATTATAAAATTATTTTCGATGAATTTAGGCAAGGCAGTGAAGGTTTAAGTAGAAGTTTTGAAGGCGTTGGATTAGGATTAACAATAGCTAAAAGATTTATCAAACTTTTAAATGGTGAAATTTCTGTTTCAAGCGAGCTGGGAAAAGGATCCGTTTTTTCTGTTGAAATTCCTTCTTTAAATAATTCTAAAGAGAAACAATTACAAGACGATATTGACATGGCATCAAAGCCGATTGAAGTTACAAAAAATCAAAAACCTAATATATTATTGGTTGAGGACGATAGCGTAAACCGCAGCGTAACAAGATACTTTCTAAAAGACGTTGGTGACCTTGAAACAGCAAAGACCGGCGAAAGCGCATTAGAATTAATTAAAAATAAAAAGTACGATTTAATTCTAATGGATATTGCTTTAGGTTCAGGGTTAAATGGAATAGAAACAACAAAACTAATTAGAGAAAATATCGGATATAAAGATGTCCCTGTAATTGCCTTAACAGCTTATGCAATGCATATAGAAAAAGATAAATTTTTATTGGAAGGCTGTAATGATTATTTATCAAAACCTTTCACCAAAAATGAATTGATAGATAAAGTTCTTAACGCCCTCCATCATAATAAAAAATGAAGCTTAATTTGATGATATGCTTGCAGTACTGTACTTTAGATTATCACTTTTAATTTCAATCATCTTACCTTGTTCAATATTAACCTTGAAAGAATTCACATTTTTTTTTATTCATAAACTATCGTGTCGTAAATATTAAATAAATACCACCAAGAATAACCAGAGCTCCGCAAATTCTTTTTATCAAAAGAATTGTTTTCGAACCCTCACTCCAGTTCAAATATTTTTGAACTTTTCCGGTTAATGTTCCTGCTCCAACAATTACTGAGCAATGCCCTAATCCGAAAGCCAAAAGAAATGTTACTGCTAGTAAATAATTTGTCTGAGCTGTTTGAAAAACAACACCAAGCACCGGAGCCATATATGCAAAAGTGCAAGGCCCTAATGCCAATCCAAACAGCAATCCTAAAACTAAAGCAGCTAATAATCCCTTTGATTTTGTTTTTCTTAATCCGGCTGAATTCCAATCTACTTTAATTATGTCAAGGAGATATAAACCTACAAGAAAAAATATTCCAGCCACAAGATAGTTCCCTACTCCGCCAATATCCCCCATCAATCTTCCGAGTGAAGCAGTAATTATTCCTATCAAAGCTATTGTAACTAATATTCCTACCGAGAAGACTAAAGAAATATTGAAAGTTCTTCTCAATGAAATTTTTCCTTGTGAACTTATAAATCCGACAACAAGCGGAATGCTTGAAAGATGGCATGGCGAAAGTAATATTGATAATATCCCCCAAGCAAATGATGCAATAACTGCAAGCCAAATTGCGCCGTTCATTGCTTCGTAAAGTGAATTAAAAATTCCCTCAAACATTTTAACCTTTATTATCTTTTAGTTTTAATCCCTTAGTTTTAAGAAGTTTGTGAATTTCCTCTTCGGGATAAAACCCTTCATGCCGAAAAAATTCTTTTCCATTTTCATCCAGAAATACCTGGGTTGGAATTAATTTAATACCATACTTTTGTGCGTAAGGTTTTTGTTCTTCTGTCCAAACATCATAAAAAGTAACTTTTACTTGTTCCCCATATTTTGCCTCAATCGCTTTCATTACCGGCTGCATTGCTTTGCAGGGTATGCAGTTGATAGAACCAAGTTCAATAAAAGTAACTTTTGGTTTTGTTATTTTTTTTTCGGCTTTTTTCTTTTGTGCATAAGCTGAAAAAGTTGTTAACATAAACAGAATTGAAATTATAAAAATATTTTTTTTCATTTTAGTTTTCCTTTAGCCATTCTAGTAATTGATCTTCCTTAGGTATAATACCGCTGCTTTTTAGTTTTTCGTTTATTACCAAACCGGGCGTCATCATTATTCCGTAGCCCATCATTTCTTGAATGTCTTCAACTTTTATTACTTCAACTTGAAGATTGTTGTTAGTGATTAAGTTTCTAACCTTTGCCTCAAGCGTTCTACACTTCGAACACCCAACGCCGAGTATTTTTACCGATGTCATTTTTATTCCTTATTTATTTTTTAAAAAATCTTATTTCTTATTATCTTTGCTGAAAGTACACCGCCTGGATAAAATCTGCAAGCAAGAGACGGGTTTTTGGAAGATGGTAAATCTTCAACGTCTTTTCCTTCAATCAATAAAGTTGCCGAGCCGGCAAAAAACAATATGGTTATTAGTATTCGGATTAACATATTTTTAATAAATTAAATTGAAAAGAAATCCCACAATTATAATCCCCACTGCAACTACTCCGACAAAAACAAAAATCAGCTGCAACTTGAGAACTTTTTTAAGAATGATTGTCTCGGGAAGCGAGAGGCCTATTACACTCATCATAAATGCGAGTACAGTTCCGAGCGACGCGCCTTTTTCAAGAAGTGCTTGAACAATCGGAATGATTCCCGCAGCATTAGAATACATTGGAACACCAAGCATAACGGCAATCGGAACAGACCACCACGCTGATTTTCCCATCAAGCCAGCCATAAAGTTTTGCGGCACATAACCATGAATACCCGCGCCGACTGCAATTCCAATTACAACGTAGACCCAAACTTTGCCGACAATTTCTTTTACCGCATCTACTCCGGCAGTAATTCTTTCTCCAAAGGATGGCTTTTCTTCTTCTATTTGGGCCTGACCGACTTTTATCTTATAAACCCAATTTTCAACATATCGTTCAAGTTTTAATCTTCCGATTACAAAACCGGAAATCATAGCTATAATTAATCCGGTTGACATATATAAAAGTGCAGTCTTCCATCCAAACAAACCAAAGAGAAGAACAACTGCGACTTCATTTATCATAGGAGCTGCAATCAAAAAAGAAAATGTAACACCAAGCGGAACACCGCTTTCTACAAAGCCAAGGAACAATGGTATTGCTGAACAAGAACAGAACGGAGTTACAATTCCGAGCAAGCTTGCTGAAACATTTCCAGCAAAAAGTTTTTTACCGCCAAGCATTCTTCTTGTCCGCTCAGGCGAGAAATAACTTCTTACAATTCCAACTGCAAAGACAATTAAAATAAGAAGCATTAAAACTTTTGGTACTTCAAAAACGAAAAAATGAAGTGCCGTAGTTAGTGGCACTTCTTTGTTAAAATTAAAAAATGTGTATATGATAAAGTCGGCAATTCTTTCGAGGCTAACATAGGCAATTACCCATAAAATAAGAGAGAGAACGAGGATCCCGATTTTTCGATTCATAACAATCCTGGTTATATCATTTCTTGTTTTATTATTTCCTGGATTTGCTCAACTGTAGGAACCCGCCCCTGAATCACAATTTTTTCGTCAATAACAATACCAGGTGTACGAAGAATACCGTAAGAAGCTATCTGCCGAAAATCGGTTACCTTTTCTATTTCAGCTTCGATGCCTAATTTTTTAATTGCTTCCGATGTTCGCTTCTCAAGCGTAATGCAATTCATACATCCGGAACCAAGAACTTTAATATTCATTATTATTATCCTTTATAATGTTTATACTTTTTCCAAAATTTTTATTCTTTTTTGTGCTTCTTTACGTGCAACATTTCCGGCAGTATTGAGAATGTCAAAAATTCTTTCATCTGCAATTTTATAATTAACCCGCAGTCCTTCCTTCCATGAAATTAAAATTCCTTCCTGAACAAGAATTTTCATATGCCTTGACAGGTTCGACTGCTCAAGTTCTAAAGCCGGAGCGATTTCACAGTTGCATTTTACTCCATTCTTTAAAAACTCAAGAATTCTTATCCGGTTAGGATGAGCTAATGCCGTTAAAACGGCAGCTTTTAATTCCTCTTGTGACTTTTGCATATTAAATCCAATCAATTTTAATTACTTGACTATATGAGCAACTACTCATATAGTATGCCGGAGAATTTCTCTAATAATTATTGATTTTCGTTAATAACGAAGTAAAATGATTCTTATTCGCGGGAAATTTCAGGTGGTTAGATTTAAAGTTGAGATTGTATTATACAAAAACACTAAAGGCCTATGAGCAGCGGTTTATTAGCTTCCGAAATAAGCTTTTTTGTAACACTACCTATAAAAATATCCTTTATGCTTTGTGAATGTGCGCCTAAAACAATTAGATCAGAAGAATCAAAATAAGATGACTGCAAAACCTTCATAATATCAATCTGAGTATAATCAGTAATTACATTTAAAGCGCCGTAGGAAAGAAGATATTCTTTGGCTCTATTAATATTATCCTCAGCCCATGCAGAATCTTTGGAAG
>CAVZID010000034.1:0-15500 GCA_963775245.1 uncultured Bacteroidota bacterium | reverse complement strand
TAAATAAAATGACTAATAAAAAGATTCTATTTGTGTGTATGGGCAATATTTGCCGCTCCCCTGCTGCTGAAGGAATTATGATTTCACTGGTAAAAAAGAATAATTTAGAAAATTCGATTAAAATAGATTCTGCCGGGACAATTGCCTATCATGAAGGAGAGGGCGCTGATCCTAGAATGAAAAAGCATGCTGCAAATCGCGGTTACGATTTAACAAGTGTTGCCAGGAAATTTGACCCGAATAAGGATTTTGAGGAATTCGATTATATAGTAACAATGGACGATGAAAATTTTACGAATATTTTAAAACTTGATACCGAAGGTTTATATGTAGAGAAGATTCATAGAATGACTGAGTATTCAAGTGATCTGAATGTAACTGAAGTCCCCGATCCTTATTATGGCGGTGGAAAGGGATTTGAAATTGTTTTAGATATTTTAGAAGATTCATGTGAAGGATTGTTGCAAAAAATAAAAGAAGATGCTGAATCAGAAAATAAAAAATAAAATTGAATCTGCTGTACAATCTAAAATAGCTAAAGTGAACTCACTTTCAGGCGGCTGCATTAGTAATGCTTATGAAATTATTTTTGATTCTAATGAAAGTCTTTTTTTAAAAATCAATTCTTCTCTTGATGATATGTTTTTAAAAGAAGCAAACGGATTAACTGAATTACAAAAGGCTAATGAAGTTAGAGTGCCGGAAGTGAAGTTAGTTGAGAAAGAATTTATTCTTTTAGAAATGATTAAAAGTAATTCAAAGAAAAAATCTTTTTGGGAAGATTTTGGTAAAAGCTTTGCAAGAATGCACCGTTTTTCAAGTAGTAATTTTGGCTTTTATGAAGACAATTATATCGGTTCTAATCCGCAAAAAAATATTAACAATGATAAATTAAACTGGACTGACTTCTATTTTAACAATAGAATTTTATTTCAATATAAACTTGCGGAGAAAAATGGTTACACAACGAACGAATTAAAATCCGGGATAAATTTTATTGAATCTGCGATAACCCAAATATTGAGTGGAAGTGAAGAGCCCCCTTCCCTACTTCACGGTGATTTATGGTCGGGTAATTTTATGATAGACGACAATGGTGATGCATGTATTATTGACCCGGCAGTTTATTATGGCCATAGAGAAGCTGATCTTGCTATGACCAAATTATTCGGAGGGTATAGCTCTCAGTTTTATATTTCTTATAATGAGGAATGGCAGTTAAAAGCTGGTTATGAATACCGTGAAAATATTTATAAGCTGTATCATGTTTTGAATCATCTAAATCTTTTCGGAATGGGATACTATCCTCAGGCAATAAGTTTGATAAATAGTTACAAATGATTTTCCTTAAAAATTATTTCAAAAAAAAGGCGCTTAAAAAAGCGCCTTAAAAAATTAGTTTGTCATTCGAAGCTTATCAAATACTGATATATTTTATTCAATTCACACATCAACAGGCTCAGCGTGAAGATATAAATTTTATTATCTTACTTCCAATAACTCAACATCAAAAACTAAAGTTGAATTCGGAGGGATAATCCCTCTCCCGTTTTTCCCATAAGCAAGATCCGGTGGAATTATCAATTCGGCTTTACCACCTTCTTTCATTAAAGCAATTCCTTCTTCCCAACCGGGAATTACACTTTTGGAACCAAGTACAAATTGGAAGGGCTGTCCTCGATCAACGGAGCTATCAAATTTTTTCCCATCCAGGAAATAACCAGAATAATTAACTTTAACTAATTTCCCGGAATCAGCTTTAACTCCTGTCCCTTCTTTCACAGGAATATATTTTAATCCGCTCGGTGTAACTATTGTTTTTGAAGTATCAACATCCCACCGTTTAACTGGAACTTTAATGCCAAGTAAATCAACAACTACTTTTATATCTGAGTTAGGCGGAACTGGCCCCATACCTTTTTTACCGTAAGCCATACTATCCGGAATAATTATAGTTCTTCTTTCACCTACTTTCATTCCAACCATCCCTAATTCAGAGCCCTTAATAAACTGGTTCGGGGCTAATTTAATATCTAAAGGATGATATTTTCTTGAGCTTCCAAGACTTTGTACTCTTTTGGTAGAATCTTTTGACCAATCCGAAAATAAATTATTTTTATCTTTATCAGTTAAATACCAGCCGTCAAAATGGATAGATACAAGGTCTCCCATTTTAGCAACTTTACCGTTTCCAACGGAATCAATTGCGTATTTAATGCCATTATCCATTGTCACAACTTTAGGCTGTTTATTGCAACCGGCAACGACGAAAACAAGTATGATTAATAAAACAAAATATTTCATGATTTTCCTTTTTTTTAACCGGGCAAATATATTTATTTTAATAGTTAATTCATAAGTCATTTAAATTTATACTGATTGGATTTTATGCTTAAGACAATTGTTTACATAGTTCTTTTTTTATTCGTAAGTTCTTTTCAATTAATTTTTGCCGGACATTCTTCTCATGACGGCAGCAAAGTAATTATTGACTGCAACTATACATTTAAAGAAGCAATTGCTGGAATAGATATTCCCAAAAACATAAAAAAGAATTTAAAATTGATTAAAGTAAGATATTATTCATTTGACGGAAAGGTTCATCAAGGACAACTATTGATTCATAAAAACCTATTCAAAAGATGTTGAAGATATTTTCAAAGCAATTTTGAGTGTAAAATTCCCAATCGCCAAAGTTATTCCTGTGGTAAAGTATGGATGGAACGATGAAAAGTCAATGAAAGATAATAACACCTCTGCTTTTAATTACAGGATGGTTGCAAATACAAAAGCACTTTCATCTCATTCATCGGGCAGGGCAATTGATATTAATCCAAAATTAAATCCTCAGATAAAAAGAAATCATAACTTCCCGCGAGGTTCAAAATACGACCCATCAAAAAAAGGAACGATTACTTCAAATTCATTAATCGTAAAAGAATTTCTAAAGCATGGATGGATGTGGGGCGGGCTATGGCACAACACGAAAGACTATCAGCATTTTGAAAAAAGGTAGAATACTAATATTTCTCTTATGACAAAGAATTATTACATTATTTTTTTAATTTTATTTTTAACTCAACAAACTTTTACTCAAGACAGCATAAAAGTTAATTTTATAGTTAACGCAAAAAATTTAAATGATTCTTCAAAAGTTTTTATTTCCGGGAATAATCCTTCACTTGGAAATTGGAATCCTTCCAAAGTTCTGTTATTAAGGATTAATGATTCAACCTGGCAAAAGACTCTTTCATTTAATCGAAAAGCTTCATTAGAATATAAATTTACTTTAGGGTCATGGAACAATGAAGCATTGAATGCAGATGGCAGTGTTCCCTCAAATCATACTTTGCAAGTTGTAAAAGATACAACCATTCTAATTTCAATTTCAAAATGGAAACATAATGATGAGCAAAAAAATATCCAGACAAATCACAGGTACTGTAAAATATTATCGGAACTTTTCAGGCGAAGGAATCAAAGCAAGAGATATAATTGTCTGGCTGCCACCAGGTTATAAAAAAGAAAAAACAAAAAGATATCCTGTATTATATATGCATGACGGAGAAAATATTTTTGACCCGGCTACTTCTACTTTTGGAATTGATTGGGGGCTGGATGAAACTGCAGACAGCTTAATTAAAGCAAAAGAAATTCATGAAATTATAATAGTTGGAATATATAATACCATAGACCGTTCATCTGAATATGCCGAAACAGATACCGGCAGATTATATATGAAATTTATTGTTAACAAATTAAAACCTTTCATTGATAAAAATTATAGAACAAAGCCTGATAGAGAAAATACTGCAACGGGAGGTTCATCGTTAGGCGGATTAATTTCATTCATGCTTGTATGGGAATATCCAAATATTTTTTCAGAAGCTGCATGCATATCCCCGGCGTTTTATATAGATAATATTGATTACCTCGATAATGTGAAGAATTATACGGGAAAGAAAAAAACTATAAAAATTTATATAGATGATGGAGGAATAGGATTAGAACAAAGGCTTCAATCAGGAATAGATTCAATGCTCGTTCTATTAAAAGATAAAAATTATTTCGAAGGAAAAGACCTGATGTTTTATAAAGATGTTAACGGCAAGCATTCAGAATATTATTGGGGAAAACGTGCATGGAGGTTTTTGAAATTTTTCTTTGATAATTAATATTTTTTTTTAGGCGATTCCGTACTTTTGCTTAAATAAATTCGTTATCCGTATTCGCACTTTTTTTTATTTTACGCTAACCTTAATAAATAAATTGTTTACCAATTATACCTTAATTTATACACTCAATTAAATTATTTATTTAAATAATTTATTTTTTACTTGACATAAACCTTCTCACATTTTATATTTGCCCCCTAAATACTTAGAAAATAATTTTAAGACTCCTTAATACCTAATAAACTTAATATTATTACTTGTTTTCCTAAATAAATAAAGAATCAATACAATTATAAATAAACATTAGGAGAATTGAATGAAAAAAATAGAAGCCATAATCCGACCTCATAAACTGGATGAAGTCCATAAAGAATTACAGGATTCGGGATTTACCGGTTTAACAGTTTCTGAAATTAAAGGCTACGGAAGGCAGAAAGGCCATACAGAAATTTACAGAGGCTCTGAATATAAAATCGAGTTCGTTCCAAAGCTTAAGATAGAACTTTATTGCACTGAAGATAAATTTGAAAAAGCCATAGAAATTATAATAAGCAAAGCTAAAACCGGTGAAGTAGGTGATGGTAAAATTTTCGTCCTTCCGGTTCAAGATGCAATTAGGATTAGAACGGAAGAATCCGGTGATAGTGCGATTTAGATAATCAAGTTTTATCCGATCATTTACAAATATCTAAAAAGGAAAAAATATGAAAAAAATATTTATTACTATAACATTAGTTGTAATTGTTGCTTCTAGTTTTACTTACTCACAAGACGTTGATCTTGGAGTTGCTCTTTACAGTCGATATATCTGGAGGGGCCTTGATTTTGGTAATTCCCCAAGCTTTCAACCTGCCGTTACTTTTACAGCAGGTGGATTTTCAATTGGTGAATGGGGTGCATACAGTTTATCTGAAGTAGATGCTTCGGTTTATTCTGAAGATGATTTATGGGCTTCATATGCAATCTCAACACCAACAGCCGGTACGTTCACTCTTATTGCAACTGATTACTTCTTCCCCAGTGCAGGCTTGAAATATTTTAACTATAAAGATAAAGGTAATGGAGCTCATACAATTGAAGCTGGATTGAGTTATGGAGGGCCTGAAAGTTTTCCTATTACGCTTTCGGGTTATATAAATGTTTATAATGAAGTTGACAATACAACCTACTTTGAAGCATCATATCCTTTTTCATTTAAAACTGTATCAGGCTCAGTAATAGTAGGTGCTACTGGCGGCGGTACACATGGATATTATGGGCCTACAAATTTTCAAGTGATTAATGTTGGTTTAAGTTTTTCAAAAGATATAACTATAACTGACAAGTTTAGTCTACCAATTTCCGCATCTATAATTGTTAACCCAAACATTGAACAAAGTTATTTAATAGTTGGGATTAGTCTATAGTAAAAAATTATATGAGAAATTTAAATAATAAAAAAAGGAGTAATAATGGCTAATTCTAAATTCATAAACACTTTATTATTAATTTTAATGATTGTTACCACGGTAGCAATCCTTACCCCAAAAACTGCATATGCACAATCGGCAGATCCAGGCGGTGGGAATACAGGAACTATAGTAGATGTCCCAGCCGTAAAACCAGGCGCTCCCACTATTACTGAAATTGGAGATGCAGCAGGTCATAATCGCGTATCTATAAATTTTATGTGGACTTTAATCACTGGATTCCTGGTTATGTTTATGCAGGCTGGATTTGCAATGGTTGAAGCAGGCCTTACAAGAGCTAAAAACGTTTCACATACTATGGCAATGAATTTTATGGTTTATCCATTAGGTATGCTTGGCTTCTATGTGTGCGGATTTGCTTTTATGTTTGGAGGTATTGGTGGTCTTGGAACGTTGGGTGGCTATGCGGGATTAAATAATGAAATTACAATAAATCTATTTGGTAAACCTTTTGGATTACTAGGATGGAGCGGATTTTTATTACAAGGTACAGGCTATGATGTTGCTGTCTTTACGCTTTTCTTATTCCAGATGGTATTTATGGATACCACAGCAACAATTCCAACCGGCGCAGCGGCAGAGCGCTGGAAATATTCTGCATTTATGATTTACGGAATTTTTATTGGTTCAATAGTTTATCCAATTTTTGGGAACTGGGTATGGGGCGGCGGATGGCTTGCTCAACTTGGTACTAACTTTGGTTTGGGACATGGTCATGTTGATTTTGCCGGTTCATCTGTAGTTCACATGCAAGGCGGCGTCATAGGTTTAATTTATGCATGGCTGTTAGGCCCAAGACATGGTAAATATAATAAGGACGGAAGTGTTAATCCTGTACAGCCTCATAATATTCCAATGGCAATTGTTGGTACTTTTATTTTAGCATTTGGCTGGTTTGGTTTCAATCCGGGTTCAACTTTAGCTGGAACAGATTTACGTATAAGCGTTGTTGCAGTAAATACAATGCTTGCAAGCGCAACCGGAGCTTTAGCTGCTACATTATGGATGTGGTGGTTCCGAACTAAAAAGCCTGATCCATCAATGATGGCGAACGGTATGTTAGCTGGGTTAGTTGCTATAACAGCGCCCTCCGCATTTGTTAGTGCCGGTGGTGCTGCCTGGATTGGTTTAATAGCTGGCATTCTTGTTGTCGAATCCGTATTCTTCTTTGATAAGCGCGGAATTGATGATCCAGTGGGTGCTATTTCTGTACACGGTGTCAATGGTGCTTGGGGATGTTTATCTATTGGATTATTTGCTGACGGAACTTATGGAGATGGATGGAATGGAGTTGCAGGCACTGTCAAAGGTTTGTTTTATGGTGCCGGTATAAGTCAATTTGTTGCAGAATTGATTGGTGTTATAGCATGCTTTGTTACACTTTCAATTTTAGGATATATAGTATACAAAATTGCAGAAGTTCTAGTTGGTAATAGAGTTTCACTTGAAACAGAGATAGAAGGATTGGATATTCCTGAGATGGGTATCTTAGGTTATAATGGTTTCGAAATGGATAAGTTGGCAGAAACTACTCATCCGCGATAGGTGCAAATTTTATTTAAAAGCTGTGTAGATTGACAAAATTAATTTACACAGCAAATATTTTAACTCTGAAAGGATTTAACAATGGAAAGTTCAACAATAAGTATTCTAATCTCATTAGCTGCAATTGTTATTGGTTACGCAATTGGTTTTTGGTTTGGGACAATCCAACGAAATGCTCAAAACAAAAATAAACAGAAGTATCAAAATGGAGAATTAAAATCCGGTTTGTTTATTATGCCCGGTTCAATGAGCCGTGTAGCGATGCTGTTAGCAATATTGCTAGTTATGCAAATGACTATTCCAATGTTTTTTAAAGGAAATATTCAATGGATTTTATCTGCCGGAATAATATTAGGATATGGATGGACCTTTGTTAAACAGCTTCGTACGCATGTAACTTATCATAGCTAAAAACTATTTTTTGTTTTGCGTCTCATAAATCTCTCTCTCAAGGGGCGGTAGATAATCTTATAAGTTAACTTTCTGCCGCTCTTATTTTATCCTCTCAAATATTTTTCTAAGCAGAATTTTTGATATTTCCTTACCATATTATATATTTGCGTCCAATATCCTTATCTATTTAGATAAATATCCATTATTTTTAAATTATTTAACAAATTAAATTATTTTTTTTAAAAAATTAGGGAGAAGATTTATGAAAAAAATTGAAGCAATCATCCGCCCTCACAAACTGGATGAAGTACATTCAGCGCTTCAGGAAGAAGGCTTTCTTGGATTAACAGTTTCAGAGATTAGAGGTTATGGCAGGCAAAAAGGCCATACAGAAATTTATAGGGGAACAGAATATAAAATTGAATTTGTACCAAAAATTAAAGTCGAGCTTTTTTGCACAGATGCTAGGTTAGAAAAAGCAGTTGAGACTATTATATCTAAAGCAAAAACCGGTGAAGTGGGAGACGGAAAAATTTTCATTTTAGAAGTTACAGATGCTATAAGGATAAGAACGGAAGAATCCGGCGAAGGGGCAGTATAATTTATCAAATATATTTTTTTTAATTAATAGTAAGGGTCAAATCAAAAATGGAATATAAAATTATATTAGATACTATTTGGGTGCTTTTTACTGCCATGCTTGTCTTTTTTATGAACCTTGGATTTGCAATGGTAGAATCGGGTTTTGCCCGCAGCAAAAATGCAGTTAATATACTTTCAAAAAACTTTATTGTATTTGCAATTTCCTCAATTGCATTTTGGTTTATTGGATGGGGATTAATGTTTGGAAATGGAAATGATATTATCGGATTGCATGGATTATTTTCATTAGGCGGAGCTGATAACAGTCCAGCAACAGGAGATGCTTATTCAGGTGTTTATTCAGCTATAAGCTGGGCTACCGTTCCTCTTCTCGCAAAATTTTTCTTTCAATTAGTATTTGCAGGAACCGCAGCTACTATCGTTTCCGGTGCAGTTGCTGAACGAATAAAATATTTATCGTTTATTGTTTTCTCTTTTGTACTTGTTGCAATCATGTATCCAACCACGGGACACTGGATTTGGGGCGGTGGCTGGTTAGCTAAGCTTGGCTTTTTTGATTTTGCAGGTTCTACTGTTGTGCATTCGGTTGGCGGATGGGCTGCTTTAACAGGCGCAATTATACTTGGCCCGCGAATTGGAAAATTTAGAGATGGAAAGATTTTCCCCATTCCCGGCCACAATATGACTTCAGCAACTTTAGGTGCATTAGTTCTTTGGCTTGGTTGGTTTGGATTTAATCCTGGCAGCACAATGGCAGCAGATCCTGAAAGCATAGCAAGAATTTGTATTACTACAAACAGTGCTGCAGTTGCTGGAATTTTAACATCAACAGCAGTTGCCTGGTTAGTATTAGGTAAACCTGATTTAAGTATGACTATAAACGGATGCCTTGCAGGATTGGTTGCAGTCACTGCTCCGTGTGCATATATTGGTGTTGGCAGCGCATTAGTTATTGGTGCGATTGCGGGAGTTTTAGTTGTATTTGCAGTAATCTGGTTTGATAAAAGAAGAATTGATGATCCTGTTGGTGCTTTGGCAGTTCACTTAGTGAATGGAATTTTCGGGACACTTGCAGTTGGCTTATTTGCACAGGATGCTTTTATGCCGGGAACAACAGGCGACGGATTATTTTTTGGCGGAGGATTTAATCTGCTTTGGCATCAATTCATTGGAGTAATTTCTGTAGGTGCATTTACTTTTACTATTTCTTATGCAGTTTGGACAGTTTTGAAAAAGACAATGGGAATAAGAGTATCTGAGACAGAAGAAATTGATGGGTTGGATATGGGAGAACATGGGTTAGAAGCTTATCCCGATTTTGAAAAAGTTAGTTCTTCATTTTAATTAAAATAATATTTTAATGGATTTTAGTCATGGGGTAATTCAAAAATTGAGTTGCCCTTTTTTATTTCACAATTAATACCTATCTAACTTAAAATTTTCGCCAAGATATAATTTCCTAACTTCAGTGTCTTCAGCTAGTTCTTTCGCGTTGCCTTGCTTGAAGATTAGACCATTAATTAAAATATAAGCTTTATCTACAATGCTTAATGTCTCGTGAACATTATGGTCCGTAATCAAAACTCCTATTCCCCTATTTTTAAGATTAGCAACAATCGACATAATATCTTCGACAGCAATCGGGTCAACACCGGCAAATGGTTCATCAAGCAAAATAAAATCTGGATCGGTAGCAAGAGCGCGGGCAATTTCAGTTCTTCTTCTTTCACCGCCGCTTAATTGAAATCCTTTGCTTTTTCTCAAAGGTGAAATGGTTAAATCCTCAAGCAGCTGTTCTCTTTTATCAGCTCTTTGTTTTGCAGATAGCTTTGTCATTTCTAGAATTGCATTTAAATTATCTTCAACAGAAAGCTTGCGAAAAATAGAAGCTTCCTGGGGCAAGTAACCTATTCCCATTCGTGCCCGTTTATACATCGGGACTTTAGTTATATCTTCATCATCCAAATATACCTTCCCGCCGTCTGGTTTTATCATCCCGGTAATCATGTAAAAAGTTGTGGTTTTACCTGCACCGTTGGGGCCTAGCAATCCAACAATCTCACCCTTGGAAACCTGGATTGACGCTTTGTTAACTACAGTTCTTTTTTTGTAAACTCTTAACTAAATCTTCACTTCTTAAAGTTGTTTTATTCATGTGATTTATTTTTTCAAATTAGAAATTAGCTCTTCCCTAGTTGGGCGATTTTTATAGTAAACATATCTCGGAAGAGTGAACGATAATTCTTTTCCTTTAACTTTATTTTCAGGATAATATTCAGCCTCGACTGATTTATACAATTGTATTGTACTAATTTTTTTATCTTCAAAATTTATCACGGCATTTTTAGAAGAAGATTTATTTAAACCATTCGGCTTGCCATTATCGTAAAGATAATAAATGCTTAACGTATTACCGAAAATTTCAGTTTTATTTATTGCACTATTTTCAAAAGTTAATATAATTCTGTCTCCTGAAATTTGATCAAAGCGATTAGGATAATCCTGACTTTGTGAAAGTATAAAAGCAGCCCGGTCAACATCAAGCATCCTTATTTCATTATTTCTTAAAAAGATTGTTACAGAATCGCCGGTTAGCTGTGAATTTCCAAACCACAATACCGGCTGATTGCCGTGAGCTCCTATTTTTTGTGTTATTATTTTTTCATCACTTCTTAAATAAATAGTCTCATCATTAACCGAAGCAAAATCTGATCTAACAATCTTAACAGAATCTTCTGCTTTAAAAATATTTAAAGTATCTCTGAAAGATTCCATCTTTTCTGATTTAATGATTAAGCTGTCCAGTTTTCGAACCACTATAGAGTCTGTACTTCCTTCAATAGTATCAGGTTCCATAACATAACTGGTATCAACCTGTATCATCAAAGGATTTTTATCAATTAAAGTATAATATTTATTTGCAAAGTCCTCAAGATGATCACCATATATTTCAGCATTATTTTTAGTGCTGGTTATCTTAACATTATTAAAAGCAAATGTAATCCTATCTTTTCGAAAATGTTCAAGACTGTCTGCAAAAATTAAATTTTCTCTATCATCAATCTTAACATCTCCAACCGCAATTGCTCTATCTTCTTTTTGAAAATAAGTAAGCCTATTAGAAGTTAAGGTAGAAGTTGTATCAAACAGATTAACACTATCTTTAAAGAATGCTCTGTCTTCATCAAAATAATATTCCCCTACTTTTGCGGTTAGGATAACTTTCTTATCATCAAGCTTAACCCCGGTTGTTGATTCAGCTTTCCTATCATTGCCATAATAGAAACCATGCTCTGTGGTGATAGTTATACTGTCCTGCTTAACAATAACATTACCAATTAATTCAGCATCATTGCGCGAAATATATTGAATGGTTTTATCACAGGTAATTTTCACATCACCCTGAATTATTACAACATCACCAGTTACTTCCCGAAGAGATTCGCCGTTAACTAATTTCCCGGTCATTTTTTTCCCAATTACTGTAATTGTTTCATTCTGCTGCTGTGGAAGTGTTTCAATAGTAATAAGAATCATTAATAAAGTGATTTTTAAAAAAACTTTAATCATTTCTGATTTTCCCGGCGGGTGACATAAGTAATATTATTAATTACATAATTCTGCAAGTGCTGGTCAGATACAAATCCGTAACCTTGTATAATTTCTTTTTTAGAAGTGATGGTTACAAATTTATCCGAGACAATTTTCTTATCTTTATTTCTCCACTCCAATTCCTCTGTCTTTAATGTAACACCGCTGTCACTAACTGCAACTACACTGTCCATTGCATATAAATCTTCTGTAGCATCATTAACTCTTCCACGCTTAGAGGTAAGTGTAGTTGTTTTAACCTGCTCATCATTATAAAAATCTACTTTTAATCCGCTGTCTAATAAAGTCTGTTGTGAATTTTCAAATACTCTTAGATGCCCTGCTTTCAAAACAGCTTTGGTTTTACCTGAGTCAGTAAAGAAAATTGTTGATCCCCAACTTTCCTGGGAAGGCAGCTCTTCCACCTTAAATGATGAATCAGTTGCAGGTTTTACTTTATTTTCACCGCAGCTATTTAATAAAAACAATATAGATAATAAGAGCAAAAAATATTTCATCTTTGGCTTAAGCCCAGGTTGATTAAATCATGGAGATGTACTATTCCGATTGGAAGATTTTCGTCATCAGTTATAATAAGTGAAGTGATTTTAAAATTTTCCATTTGCTGAAGAGCAAATGAAGCAAGATAATTCTGCTTCATCACTTTTGGATTGTGAGTCATTAAATCTTTAGCTATGAAATTTTTTATATCAAGAGTTCTTTCAAGCAGCCTTCTCAAATCACCGTCAGTAATAATACCGGTTAAAGTTCCATCTCCATCCACAACACAAGTGGAGCCTAATCTTTTTGATGTGATTTCCAGGATTATATCTTTAATGGATGCGTCTTCTGTAACAACAGGGATTCTTTCTCCCTTAATCATAATCTCTTTAATCTCAAGAGAAAGACGTTTACCAAGACTTCCGCCGGGATGAAGATAAGCAAAGTCTTCGGCAGTAAATCCTCTTTTTTCTAAAAGAGCAACAGACAAAGCGTCACCCATTACGAGTGTGGCAGTTGTGGACGAAGTAGGGGCAAGGTCATGCGGACAAGCTTCTTCTTTAACATTTATATTTAGAAACACATCACATTCCTCTGCAAGTTTTGAGTTTTTATCCCCACACATTGCAATTAATTTTAAGTTCAATCTTTTAAACATCGGCAGCAGGTTAGCTATTTCAACTGTGTAACCGCTCTTTGAAATTAATATAACAACATCTTCTTTTCTTACCATTCCAAGATCCCCATGAAGTGCATCTGTGGGATGAAGATAAATCGCAGCAGTCCCGGTTGAGTTTAAAGTTGCTACAATTTTTCTAGCTATCAAACCGGACTTGCCCATACCTGTTAATACGACACGCCCTTTGCATTCAGAAATAATTTCGACTGCTTTAACGAATTCTTGATTGATAGAGTTTAGCAAACCGCTGACAGCTTCTGCTTCAATTGAAATTACTTCTTTACCTTTTTGGATTAATTCTTCAGATGTCAATTTTTATCCCTTTTAAAAAATTTAAACTTTCCACGAAGTGGTCGATTCCTATTTGTTCGTTTTTGATTTGAAGATTTAATTGGATTGTAATCTATTTTAAATCTACGGAAATATTTGTTGTATGAAATGAAAGCTAACATAAGCTCTTCATCAGAATAAGAATTTAATTCTTTAAAGAGCAGTTTATTATTTAATATTATTTTTGGGTCTCTAATATTTTTAACTATCATTAAATAATTATAATAGTTTGTAACAGGTAAAAGATAATTTACTTCATCTTCAAAATTATGCAGCCAGATTTTTTTATGAACAGGAGAAATAACCAACAAACTTTTCTGTGGTTCAATAATAATTTCTCTTAATACCGAACTATCTCCTGGAGCTTTATTTCCGGGATTCCATTCCGAATAGCTCCATCTTTTAATTTCATTTAAATTATCCGGGACTCTATCTGCATATTGAAAAGAAATATCAAACTCAATTTCATCATCTATTTCTTCATGAATAAGGACGTCAATATTCCCTTCTTTACATACTACAACACCGCTTGCAAAAATTGGAGCGGAAGGTATCTCTAAATCAACGGAATTATTTTCTTTACCAAGAACTAAATTTGTATCGCCAAACCTTCCAAAGCCAATGACAAAAGATGCCTCTATTTTATCTCTATATTAATTTATATCCTTTTTTATTTTCCGGTAAAATTGAAAAAAGAAAATCTCGTTCTCTTTCGGTTAATCTTCTTGGAAATTTGTTAAATGAATTATCATTCATATTATCATTCATTCAAAATATTTTGTTCCCATCATTAACATAACAACACGGATAATCCCGGTTTCTTTAAGAAACCGGGTTTATAAATTAAAAGTTAACTTTTCCTTTTCACTATTTCATCAATTGCTTTTACACTAATTAAAAGCTCTTTCAAATCAGACAACGGTAATTGACTTGCTGCATCACTCAAAGCTTCTTTGGGATTTGGGTGAACTTCTAAAAACAAAGCATCAATTCCGACCGCTGCTGCAGCCTTTGCCAGCGGTTTTATAAATTTAGGCTGCCCTCCGCTTAATGAGCCTTGACTCGGAATTTGAACAGAATGAGTCGCATCCATTACAACCGGATAACCAATTTCTTTCATAATTATAAGTGAGCGCATATCAACTACTAAATTGTGATAACCAAAAGTAGTTCCTCTCTCAGTTAATAATATTTTTTTATTCCCTGTTGATGCGACTTTTTCTGCTGCGTGACTCATATCTTCAGGTGCAAGAAATTGTCCTTTTTTTATGTTCACTACTTTGCCGGTTTCACCTGCAGCAATTAGTAGTTCTGTTTGACGGCAAAGAAATGCCGGTATCTGTAAAACATCAACATACTTTTGTGCTAAATTTATTTCTTCAGTCGTGTGAATATCAGTTAATACATTTAGTCCAAATTCTTTTTTTACATTTCCTAAAATTTCCAAAGCTTTTTTATCGCCAATTCCTACAAAAGAATTACTGCTTGTTCTGTTAGCTTTTTTATAGCTTGACTTAAAGATGAAAGGAATTTCTAATTCTGTACAAATGGTTTTTATGTTCTTTGCGGTTTCTAATATCATTGCTTCATTTTCTACAACACAAGGTCCGGCTATTAAAAGAAAAGGATTATTCCCACCTATTTTAATATTATTAAGTTCTACCATTTTATTTTTCTATTTATTTAGTTTTAAGCCGGTTAAATATAAAAAAATCAAATTACTTAATGAATAAAGTATTTTACAAATAAAGCAATTAAATGTGGCTAAAGCCTAATATTTTGATTTAGCCATTTATATCAGTTGGATAAATCCAACTGCAATTGATTAAAATAATTATGATAAAAGTTTTGCAGTTTAACTTATTGAACTGGCTATAAGATAAAGAGAAATTAAAGGCTTTCCGCAAAGCGGTGAATTCTCACGCTGCATAAATATGTTCATCTTGAAAAGGTTTGATTTTTATAAACTGTCATGAAAGTTGGAATATCATCATAAATAAAACTATTTTCCCTCCAATAAAATTCGGGATGTAAATGTTATTCCCAATTGGAGATGATAATAGAGATAGGCGAATTCGTCCGCTCATAAATTATTTACTTGTATTAATTAACATTTTAGTTTTTGTATTTCTGCAGGACTTTGGTGCGAATGATAAATTCACTTACGCTTATTCAACTGTGCCTGAAGAAATACTTACCGGGAAAGATTTGATT
>CAVZID010000033.1:0-201268 GCA_963775245.1 uncultured Bacteroidota bacterium | reverse complement strand
GCTGTGTAATTCCCAAAAGGAATTTTATTAATTCGGTAGTCACCATTTATATCGACAGCAGAGCCTAAGGATGTTCCGATTAAATATACATTGGCACCAACAAGTGCATCCTGGGAAATGGAATCTTTAACAACTCCTTGTAATGTCCCCTGCCCGAAAATTTGCATACTGAAAATCAGAAAAATGAGAAAAATTAATTTTCTGGTATTTAATACGTCCATATATTTCTCCTCTAAAGTTAATCTCTCATAAATGATTTAGAAATCTTTAAATTTTTCTTATATAAATTTTAGTCCTCCATATTTTAATAAATGTACTTAATTGATTTCCGAATTAAGCTATTGTCAAAAATCATTGTACTTAAAGCATAGTGTTTTTTGTCCGGTTTCAATTAAGATAAAAAATGATTAACGTTTATCATTTAAATAAATTTTAATATATTCTTTGTATATATTTATTTTTTTACCTGAATATATTATTTGAAATGTTTTGCATAATTCGCAAATAAATAATCTTCTTTAGCCAAGGAACTCTTTTAATATTTTTTAAATAGTTCAAAGTATTAAAATTTTAAAGTCTATTAATTTTCTGTTTAGTCCAAGTTTGATAAAAAAGATTTTCGCATCAATTTAAAAAATTTGCAATTACGATATTATTATGATGGAAAAGTTTTTAATTTTTTTGATGTTGGCAACGTACAACATTTATATTAACATTGCCAAGCATTTAACGGTCGGTTTCACGCAATTTACATGTTAATTGCGTAGAAAAATCTTCGAATAAAGAACGATTTAAGCATTTATTTTATTTGAATCATAATTTTAAATTTATTATTCTTGACCATGGCCGAAATAAATAATAATGAAAAAGAGCAAATCATTTCCGATATTTTAGTCAGTGCCGAGTTCAAAGATTCACAACGGTACCAGGATTTGTTAAAATATTTAGTTGAAAAAACAGAAGAAGAAGGTTCCGTTAAGGAAATAGAAATTGCTATCGATGTTTTCGGAAAAGATTCCAGCTTTGATCCTAATACTAATCCATTAATCCGATCTTATATAAGCAACCTTAGAAAAAAGCTTGAACATTATTATTTAACCACAGAAAATAAATACAACTACAAGATTGAAATACCTAAAGGACAATACTTAATTAATTATATCTATACTGAAAATGCTGAAGAACTGAAAAAGGAAGTAAGATATAATAAATATATTTATTTAACAATCATATTGTTTCTCCTTTTCTTGTTGGCATTTCAACAATTTCGAAAACCAATTTCTGCAAGAGACTCAAAGACAATTGCTTCAATACCCAATCCTATCTGGACAGAATTTTTTCAATCAAATACTCACCCAACTTTGATAGTGCTGGGGGATTATTTTTT
This sequence comes from uncultured Bacteroidota bacterium, assembly GCA_963775245.1. Taxonomy (GTDB): domain Bacteria; phylum Bacteroidota; class Ignavibacteria; order Ignavibacteriales; family Ignavibacteriaceae; genus CAVSWT01. The sequence continues at coordinate 199,881 of CAVZID010000033.1, read as the reverse complement.
TATGGCTGAAAAAGATTACAGCAAGGATAGAATATTTTTAAGAAATACTAAAATAAATAGCGATAAAGATTTTCAAAGCTATCTAAAAGAATATCCAGGCTTTTATAATAAGCTAGAGCCTTTAAAGTTTACCTATCTTCGTCCCAGTTCTTCTTTTGGCCTTATTGATATATTGAATGTTATTGGAACTTCAAAACAAAATACATCTATCAAATTAGCATCTCAATTAAAATGGGAAGATTTTGATAAACACAATATTATTTTCCTTGGCACTTTTAAAACCCTCTATAAGTTAGATACTTTGATTGCTCAAACAAATTTGAAGTACAGTGTTGAACCGTCTTCTTTAGAAATTATCAACGATAAAAAAGATTCAACTAAAACTTTTAAAGTAAGCTGGATTGCAAGTAATTATCAAAGCGATTATAGTGTGCTATTAAAAATCCCGGGCTCAAAAGATAACACAATTATATTCTGTTTGGGCTTTAGTGAAATGGGAGTTATGGATGCTGTAAGATCTGCAGTTGATCCTAACTTTAACGGCCGTATTAAAAAAGATATAAATATAAATATTCCTAAATCTTCATTATACTTTGAAATGATATCCCAAGTGGAAGGTATCGAACTGACTTCATTTAAATCCCAAATTAAATATTTTTCTTTTATTTCATCCGACAAAAATAAATTTTAATTTTTTATTCTTTAATAATTCTATTAGTAAACTAGTTTTAATAGTCATTCATAGAATTAATCCGAGCTTCTGCTAGAATAAGTTTCTGAAATCAATTAAAATCGCAAGTACATCATTAATAAAAACACTCAGTTATTTTTAAAAATCAAATATTAAGTGATTCATGTAAGGAGGTATAGTAAGGTTAAACAAAGTAAATATTGGTGGAGGTGGCGAGAGTCGAAACTTTATAGTTAACTTATTGTGATGTAATAGCTTATATATAAAGGCGATTTAATTCACACACTATTCACACAATAAAATATGTAATTTGGTGGCGAAAATAAGGTATGATAAACGAATATTATAAATATTCTAAAGTAAAAAAATCTCTTTGAGCTTGTCCCCGGTTTGAAGTTCTTCTGGAGTTCCTTCAAAAACAATCTTTCCCAATTTAAGCGCATATACTTTATCGGCTATCTTTAAAACATCTCTGACTTTTTGTTCGACAATTATAATTGTACATCCATATTTTACTTTAATATTTTTTATTACTTCAAAAGCCTGCTGCACTAGTTTTGGTGATAATCCTAGTGAAGGTTCATCAAGCATAAGCAGTTTTGGTTTCAGCATAAGCGCCCTTGCTAATGCTAATTGCTGCTTCTCTCCGCCGCTTAAATCTCCAGCTTCATTTTTTAATTTGTTTTTTAGGGGAAGAAAAATATCTAATACTTCTTCCACTCTATCTTTCAATAGATTTTTATCTTTAATTAAGTAGCCGCCGATCTCAAGATTCTCAATTACTTTTAAATCCATGAATACCCGGTTACCCTGCGGTACAAATGAAATTCCATCTTTTACATTTTCTTCCGGTTCCCTATTAACAATATTTTTGTTTAAATATTTTATTTCACCAGCAGTTACTTTTACAATTCCCATTATCGCTTTTAGAAGGGTAGATTTTCCGGCACCGTTAGGGCCAATGAATGCAGATATTTTACTTTCTTCTATGCCAATTGATATATCATTTAATATTATCTTCTTGCCGTAGCCTGCCTTTTTTATATTAAGCTGCAAAATGCTCATGCCAGGTAAGCCTCTAATATTTCTTTATTGGTTTTAATATTTGAAGGAATATCTTCTGCTATTTTTTTACCATCATCCATAACGATTACTCTTTCTGCAGTATTAAATACAAACTCCATATCATGTTCAACAAAGAATATCGTCTTACCCTGGCTTTTTAATTCACCTATTATTCTTTTTATTTCTTCAATCATTTGCGGCTGTATTCCTGAAACGGGCTCATCAAGTAGAATTAATTTTGGATTGGATGCTAAACAACAAGTGAGACTTAATAATTTCTGCTGCCCATAAGAAAGATTACCAGCTTTCTCATTTGCTTTTTCTTTTAGTCCGGCAAATTCAAGCAGCGAATATGCGTTCGTAGAATTCTCTTCTTCGATTGCTTTTATTTTTTTATTATTAAAAAAAATGTTATTCAGCTTTTCTCCAAACCTATTACTGTAACACAGCATTACATTTTCCAACAAAGTCATTTGAGCAATTAGTCTTAAATCCTGGAATGTTCTTGAAATGCCTGCTTGTGAAATTTTATGAGGCTGTAATTCTGTAATGTCTTTGTTGTCAAAAAATATTTTCCCATCATTTAATCTTAGAAATCCTGTCAGCAAATTAAACAAGGTTGTTTTCCCTGCGCCGTTAGGACCGATCAATCCAACTATTTCTCCAGCATTAATTTCGCAAGAAAAATTATCCACAGCTCTCAATCCATCAAATGACTTATTAATATTATTTACTTTTAGCAAAGTCATATTATTTTAATCTTTTAAACTGATACTAAATGTTAAATTGTCATTCATTGTCATTGAGCTTCGCTGTTATTCAATCGTCAATCAATTTCATCGTCATTCATTTGTCATTTGGCCCTGCCGTCATTCAGTTGAAATTCGTTACTCTAATCCGAAATACATTTTTTTCTGCTTCTATTGAATGTCTACCGAATGACTATTAAATGACAACTGAATTACAATAGAAAAACCATTAAAAAAATTCCCTGCTTAATTATATTTTAAACTTTCTAATAAATAAACTTATCATTTTAATTTATACTCACCTACAAACCCTTGCGGCCTCCACAACATAAAAACTACAAGTAATCCTCCATACAAAATTTGCCGTACATTTGCAGCGATAGAATTAGGTAGTCCGACAAATCTTAAAATCTCAGGCAAAGCAACTAAAACTATAGAACCAATGATGGGCCCTTTTAAGCTTCCCGCACCTCCAATAATAACAATTGAAATAATAAATATTGATTCCATTACAGTAAAGCTGGTCGGATCAATATAAGTAATATAAGTTGCATAGATAACACCCGATATTGAAGCCAGAGCCGCACCAATCATAAACACCTGAACTTTGAATGAAGCAACATTCTTTCCCGCAGACATAACAAAAACTTCATCTTCTCTTATCGCTTTAAGAGTTCTTCCAAAAGGTGATTTGATTAATCTGCTGCAAACGAAATATGTGAACCAGGCAAGCAGCAAAGACAAAAGTAAGTACTCAACATGAGTAGAAATTGTAACCCCAAATATTACAGGCTGAGGAATCCCCGGCAAACCAAGAGGGCCGCCTGTAAAACCAACAAGATTATTTAAAATGCTAAATGTAATTATCTGGAAAGCAAAAGTAGCAATTACGAAATAATCATCTTTAATTCTTAAAGAAGGTATTCCCACAATTGCACCAATAATAGCGGCGGCAATCATGGCAAGAACTAAATTTAATAAGAAAGGTGAATCCAGCCTCAATGCCATTAAAGCAGCAACATAGGCACCAACTCCATAAAACGCAGCGTGAGCAACCGAGAGTATTCCCGTGTATCCGACTAATAAATTAAGCGACAACGAAAGAATTGTGTAAATGCAGATGAGAATTAATATATGAAGAATGTATTCCAAATATTACCTCATCAAAATTTCTTTTGCCCATTTTCTAAATCGCTCTAATCTTTTCCACATTTCTTTTGTTTGAGAGGAGGAATACAACTCACCTAAATATGATACTTTAGTTTTTTCTTCTATTATTCTTCTTAGCTGGTTTATTGCGTTTGATTTTCCGTCGCTATCAGCAACCGTGTTTGAAAGTAATAATATAGCATCTTCATGATCTTCACCTACACTCTTTACTCCGGCAAGTTTTATGCTCAATGCATCAGCAAAAGCAATTGCTGAATGGACTATTAAAACACCAGCAGCAGTCCAATATTCAAGTTCATTTGAATCTTTTGCTGCGTTATAAAAATGTTCTGCTACATTTTCAAATTCTTTATAACGATGGCGGGGAATTGATTTTCTCCCTCTTCTTTTAGCCATTGATTAAAACCTTTGGATGTTTGCCGGTTATTAATATTCCCTCATTAATTATATCTTTAATCACCCCGGTTTTTCTTTTTTTCATAAATTGCTCTTTTAAGAAAATCAACGGAGCCAGCTTAATACCATATTTCTTATTTAACATTTGAGCTTTTTTATCTAGTAGTCCTCTTACTTGTAATAAATCTAGTGGTACATTAACAATGCAGCAAATATCAAGGTCCGATAATATATTTTCTTCCCTTCTTGCAGTGCTTCCAAATATTACAGCGCTGTAAACATGGCCTTTAAATATTGATGCAAGAGCTTTTATTATTTCAGTGGTGAAAGCACTTTCTACTCGAAAAATATTATGAAGCACTTCTTGATATAAATAATGATCCCGGTTTAAGGTAAATATATGATCTCTGCCGCCAATTTGTCTATTCACAATGCCGAGACCTTCTAAAAGTGTTAATGCTTTTAAGGCAGAATTTGGATGCATGCCAGCCGTACGTGCAACTTCGTTTCCTGTAAAACCAGTATTTGTATCTACCAATGCTCGCATGACAGCAACATTAGACCAGGTTCTAAAAATTTCATCAAAAACTCTATATATAACCATAGACTTATTTTATATACTTTTTTATATAAATATATACTTTTGTATATAAACACTCAACTTATTTTTTGCAATTGAATTCTTATTCAAAGTATCGACATTCTTGGATAACTGACTTCCAGCATTAAGTAATTGGTTATCAATATTCAGTGTTCCATCCTAAGGATTTTGTGTGAGGAACAATCATTCAATCTTGTAATCTTTTAATTTTGTAATCTTGAAATTATTTAATTAATAACTGATTACTTATCACTGACGACTGATCACTAAATTTCCGCCCTGCGTAACTTCTTCCCCATAAATCCTTCCGGCTTAAATAACAGAAAGATGATGAGTATCCCGAATGCAATTGCATCCTGCCACTGAGAGCTTATGTACCAAACTCCAAAATTCTGTGCAAGAGCTAAAAGTAAAGAGCCAAGTGCTATTCCCCAGATTCTTCCCACACCACCAATTATCATTGCTACTACTCCCATAAGCAAAGCATTCATTCCCATAGTAGGAGTCATATCCACATCCAACGAAACAAGGATACCGGCAATACCAGCAAGTGCAGAACCAATCGCAAAAGAAATTAAAATTATTTTATCACTATTAATACCGGAAAGCTTTGCTGCTTCATTATCACTTGCAACCGCTCTCATTGCCTTACCGGTTTTTGCCAGTAACAAGTAACCAGCAGCCAGCAAAACCAGCAACAACGAACAAGCAACTATTATAACTTGGACTTCTGTTATCCTCGCCCCAAACACATCCATCCCTTCCCTAACCGGCCAAGTGCGGATTGATTTTGTATCGTCACCAAAAACCATTGAAATAACATTCTGCAGAACTATATAAATTCCAAGTGAAGCAAGCAAAAGAATAAGTGAATTAGAATTTTTATTTCGAAGCGGCTTATAAATTAACCATTCCAACATACAGCCAAGCAAACATGCACATAAAACTGCTAAAGGGATTGAAGTGAAAAGAGAAAAGCCAAACAATTGATTAAATAGAAAAGTAAAATATGCCCCGGATGTGAAAACTACTGCATGAGCGAAGTGGAAAAATTTGATGATTTCATAAATTATTGAAAGACTTATTGCAACAAGAAATATTTCACTACTAGAAATTAAGATATTGATTATTATCTGATTTATCATGTTTGATTTTTATATTTTCTTCACTATTGAATAATTTGATGACTCAATTAGAAAAGATTTTTTAATTCCCCTTTCAAAGTTTAAAAAATTAAATCCTTCAACATCCTTAATCATATCAAAAGTTAATAAGTATTCAAAAAATTCCTGATAACTTCTTTCGTAATTCGGGAAACGGTTTAATATTGTATTTGTTAAATTGATATAGTTATTTGATGAATAAAATTCATTAAATAAATCTTGCCGGATTTTAATATAATCATCTACTGAAATATTAGGATTATAAATAACAGGCATTTTTACCGTATCAAAATCATCCCAATTTTTAGATACAAGATTATTTGAATAAATATCCCAATCTTTTGTACCGAGAAAAGGAGTAAAGAATGAAAGTTTAATTTGATTAGCATTTAATTTTGTTAGAAAAGTAAAATATTCTTCTATAACATCTTTGTTTTCCCAAGGAAAACCTAACATTAAATAGGCTTTAGTAAAAATACCAAGTGAATTACAATAATCAAGTAATGAATTAATTTTATCAAGATTTTGCGGATTGGGAGGTTTCAACATCTTTATTGCATAAGGAGAAATCCCTTCAATTCCAAATCCAATTTTTTTACAGCCTGCTTCAGCCATTACGGCAATTAATTCTGGATTAATTGTAATATTACTTTGATGATACCAATTAAGTTTAAGCCTTGAATCAATAATTAGTTTTAATAAATCAAATGCCCAATTCTTGTTTTGTCCGAATGACTGATCAATAAATACGAAAGTATTTGAATTAAATTTTTCTTTTAATTCAAATAATTCTTCAACTACATTTTCAGGGGATCTTAGTCTTAAACCTCTTCCCCAAACAGAAGAAGATGCACAAAAACTGCAATCATAGGAGCATCCTCTTGATGCAAGCACAATACCAGGATTAACTTGCATTGATGGCGAGGGATACATTAAATCATAAAGTACATAATTACCCAAATATTTCGTTGATCTATAGGGGAAAGGTAAACTGTCTAAATCTACAATTCTTTGGGATTCTATAATTTTAGGAAAATCTTCTTTACAATAGTTCCCATTTTCAATTTCCTTAAGAATATCAATTATTACAAGTTCTCCTTCACCAACAACAACATAGTCGAAGTATTTACCAATATTATCTTCAATTTTTCCACAAACGTGGTACCCGCCGATAATTGTAATACAACCATCTAATTTTGCATTAAACGATAGCTCTTTTACATGATTCCATTCAGCTGTAGTTGCAGAAAATAATGATACTGATTTATTTTCATTTAGTTTAATTCGTAATTCTCGGTTGGAAATAAATTGTACTTTTATAAAACCAGCTTTAATAACAGAAGAAGCAATATATTCCAGACCAATTGGTTCTGCTTCGCCGTGACCATGATATATAAAATTATTTATTTTTTGCATCTATTGCATTTTTTAAATCAATAATAAAGTCATCTAGCGGATAAAAATTTTCATTTTCAGAAGGTCCACGTTCAGGATCAAATTTATTTAACCAGCTCTTCTTGTCCTCCGGTATTATAGACCATTTTGAGCTTCTTAAACCAGTTTTATTTCTTGAAGAGTGTACTATAACATTATTATCATAAATTCCAAAATCACAGGTTAATTTATCTCCATAGTTTTCTTGAGACATATAATTTTTAATATTTAAAGACCATTCATTTAATTCAAAAGAGAGTGGGCAAAAGCCAATCATTTTATGACGGCCATTATTTAAATATTTAAATTGCTTAAATAATAATTTAAGCAATGGTAAATATTTACTATCTGAAAATCCAAAATACTTTTGCAATAAATCAGAAACATTGTCTGAGTCACATAATGCAAATACAACATTGTTAAATTTTGGTTTCTTTAATGAGGTAATTGCACTTTTATTTTCTTCTTTTTCTTCATTATCATGTAAGTAAGAAATATCAATTAAGCGAGTTTTATCTGAGTTATGAAGCTTATATTTAGATATATGAGGGAGTTCTTTATTAAAGTTATCATTTTTAACTATTTCAAGAACTTTATCGAAATCAACTTTTGCATTAAGATTAAGAGTCTCAAAATGCTTTTTTATTAAAAATTTTGCCATACCTTCGTAGCATTGTAAGATTTCTTGTCCTTCATCTGTACTAAAAATCTCATCGATTTCTTTTAAACTTGTTGACTTATATTTTTCTTTATCACACATAGAACAATCGTATGGTTTTATATTCAGACTTGCAATGTTAATAGTTTCATTATTATATAATTTTTTTAAAGTACTATTTAATTCATTCAAATTATCATCATTCACTTTATTTGATAAATATTCAATCAAAGAGAAATTGACTCTACGCGTTATATTAAATAATATTTCATCTTTGAAATCATATCTATCAACAAACCAAATCATCTTTCCGGTACAATAATCCATCGTGTTTTTAAGAAATAATGAATAATCATACGCTTTAGAGAATTTTAAGTTGACAGATAAAGATTCACTGTTAAGATGGATATTGCTTTCAAGTGATTTAGATGCAGATTCAAGAATAAACCATAGATTTGATTTTAATGTTTCTTTTTTTTCATCCAGTTTTGATACAAAAAGTTTAATAACTTCTGTTGACCATATTTTATGACCATAAATATGATTTAGGCGCTGTGTTAATTTATCATCCCATCTAATATCTTGTTCTATTTTAATAGAATCACCTTGTTTATCTAGGCCAAAAAACTTTATTAACCTTTGTAGATAAATTTTTTCATCAAATCTATTGCTTAAAAGGAAAGCGTATTCAATCAAAGTATTTATTATCATACATGATACTATATAAGTCAATATTCGAAAAAGGATATTATCTATTATAGGAATATTGTTAAATAACTTATATAATCCTAAATTATAAGAACTACTGGTTATTATTATAAATAAAGCTGTTAGAAATGTTATTGATATATCAGCAGAATCTCCTTTTTTAGACTCGGTAAGCCTTTTACTAAATAACCTGTATCCTGGAATAAGTAAGAATATATATGAAATTTTAGGTAGTTTTGAATGATAATCAATTATTGCAAGAAAATTCTTCGCATTAAAAGACATAACTAAAATTAGTACAATAGCCTGAAGTATAAAGATAATGACACTAACATATTCTTCGGGTTTGGCTGGTGAGATTTTTGTACAAAAATTTGTGAAAAAATCTAAATCAGAAAGCAAGTTCAGCAAAGGAATTAAAATAACTGTAATAATTAGTAATAATGGCCTTTTTTTCATAATTATATATTTTGTTGACACTCATGGTTCTTATAATTTATTAAATGCATTGGACCACCATGACAATAATCCCAATCTTCACAGTTACGGCATTTTTCATTTTTTAAGAATTCACGGTTTCTATATCGTTGATATCTGTTTCTCCAAACATCCTTTATTCGTTCTATTCTTAAGTCCCCTTCGATAAACTCTCTTGGAATATTACTGCATGAAGCAATTTTCCCGTCAAACAGAATTCCAAGATTATTTATGCCTGCAATACAGTGAAAAATAAAAGGACGAAAAGTACCTTCCAGTTCCTTACCAAACCATCCGCCGCAGCCTAACTCAACCATCATAGCATTGGGATCAGAGTAGTTCTCACAATTTTCTTGATATTTCTCTTGAAGGAATCTTATAACCCAAAGTTTATCTTCGTTCGATAATAAATATTCAGAATCAAAACTTGTTCTGCCAATCGGATCAATAAACATTAAACGAAATACTCTTGGTTTAATCTCATTTTTTACAAAGTCATACAGCTTTGGAATTTCAAAGAGATTTTTGGAATGAACAACAACGGACACAGTAACAACTAATCCAGCCTCAACAGAATATTTAGCAGCATTAACAGCTTCATTAAAACTGCCGATTCTTCTTCGGAAAGCATCGTGTGTGGATTCCAGTCCGTCAATACTAACTCCAATTCCCGTAACTCCATAATCAATTAATTGTGGGAGGACTTCTTTGTGTCTTGCAATAAATAAACCATTAGTTTGAATATCAATATTTCGATAGAAAGGTATCTTGCTTACTTCACGGAGTATCTCAATCAAATCTTTTCTTACAAAAGGTTCTCCGCCTGTGATGTTAATATGCCTAAATTTTGACATATCGAAATCATTTGCAATTTGCATAAAAGCGTTTATAACCTCTTGTGTAGCCAATTCATCTTTTAAGTTAACATTTTCCAAAGGCGAACCGCAATGAACACAATTCAAATTACATCTTCTGGTCGCTTCCCAACTGATAATCTGTAAAGGATGTTCGTTTATTAAATTTTGAATTTTACCTTTCCAGACATCAAAATATTGATCGATTAAATTGTTATCAGTCATTTTTAAATACTTCTTTGAAGTAATCAGGTCCACCATTGTCATCGCCGCTATCATCAGGATGACTGCCATACATATTATTTACGAATTCCACAGGATTGTTCCATATTAGCATGCGTTTTTTAAATTCTTTTATTTTATCAAGTTTAGTTTTTTGTCCTTTTTCCTGTGTTTCTTTATTGTCCATTTTTTTCTCCTAATTTAATTCTATAGATTTTCCATTTTTAATTTCCCATTTTCCGTACCCGGTAGAAATCAAATCACCATTTGGTTTAAATGCTATTTTTCCTGAAACACCATCGAAGGAAACATTTAAAAGAACATTTCTTATTCCTTCTCCTGTTAATTCTTTTGATTTTTGAATAGCATCTATTACAGCAGTAGCAGCGTCGTATGCATAAGCAGCAAGTATATCTGGTTTTACTCCAAACCTCTTCTCATACTTAACAGAAAACTCATCAAATAACTTAGTTTTGTTTTCAGTAGGAAATGTATAATAGGCGCCATCTGCTCCATTTTTAGCAATTGATAAAAATTCAGGCGAGCCCCAATTATCTCCACCAAATAATTTTGTTGATATACCGGCCTGCTTTAGCTGTCTTACAAATGCTCCGCCTTCTTTAGGATAGGTTGGCGATACAATAGCGTCAAATTTGAGACCTCTAAGTTTTAATACAACTGTCCTAAAATCAGTTGAATTTCCTTCAATACCATCAGAATAGACTATCTTACCCCCAGCCGTTTCAAATAATTTTGAAAATGCATCAGCTAATGGTTTTCCCCAATTATTATTTGTATACACTATAGCTACTTTCTTAATGCTGTCACTTATAACCCAGTCAGCCAGCATTTCTGCTTGTAAATTATCTGATGGAACTGTTCTAAAGAAATATTTACCACCTTTTGTTGAAAGTTCGGCAGAAGAAGAAATAGGAGAAATTAGTACCGTTTTATATTGATTAGCCAGAGGAGCAAGTGCAAGTGTAACGGAACTACCAGCTGACCCGAAAACAACTGGATATTTGTTAATAGTAGCGAAACTAGTAAAATTATTAACGGCATCTTTTATTGAATTCTTATCATCCTGAAAGTTTATTTCTATTCTTTTTCCATTTATTCCACCATTGGCATTAAGTTCATCAATCCTTAATTGAATTCCATTTTTTGCTTTAATACCATAGGAGGCTACATCACCTGTTAATGGGAAAGTGGCTCCCAACTGAATAACATTATTTTCATTTTTGCTGCAACTAAAAGCAAAAAGACTAATTAGAAATAACAAAACAATTTTGTTTACTCGCATATTATTCCTTTAATAAATTTATTTAATTTGATATTTATTTTTCCTATTACTAAATGCCGGTTCTGTACCTTCTAGTATTGCTATGGCTTTATCTCTTATTCCATAATACTCAATACTTCCAGAATTATAGGTTACTAAATTTTTATTTTTTTTATCCATATAAGCGTGAATAATCTGTTCTGAATCGCATACTATAGCAAGATTGGGATTATGTGTTACAATTATTAACTGTCTTTCTTCTTTAACCTTTTTAATAAAAGGAACTAATTTTTCATATATAGTCTCGTTATCTAAGTTTTCTTCAGGCTGATCGATTATTATTGGATTTTTATCCTTATCAATCAATAAATAAAAGATGAGTAGTAGAGTACCTCTTTCCCCTGGAGATAGTTCTTTAATGCTATTCCCACCATAAGTAATATCAAATTGTGTATCAATGTATTTAAAGGAATATATGTAATCATATGCTTCATTTAAATCTTTACCTCTAAATTGATTAATTATGAAATCATAATCATGTTCTTCTCTATTTTCTTCCTCAATATTATAATTATACTTGAATGACTTTTCGAGTTCCCGAGCAAATTTTATTAATCCATCATGTGTATTAAAATTAGATTTATCAATAATTGTTTTTAAAACCAACCGATCAGAATCATGATAATATGAACCTTTTCTGGTTTGATCAAAAAGAAAATAAAATTCATTATAAATTCTATCAGCCAGTTTCAAATTCGAGTCAAAGATAATAAATTCATCTTTACTTATATTGAATTCATTAGCCTTCTCATTGGCAAACTCCTGTACACTTTTATAAATTTCAGGGTAAACCTTTTGTTTTAGAAAGAGCAAATCAACAATTTTTTTTACTCTTTTCTCTCTTTTTATATTTAATTCATTTATTTGCTTTGGTAATTCTTTTTCTATAATTCTCAACTTTTCCATATAATAAAGCAAAGAACCTTCTTTATTTTTAGCACCTTGTAGTTCTTTTTGTTTTTCTCTCCACTTACTATTCTTATTTATATAATCGGTATAATCTTTTTGTTGTTTTGTAGCTGTCTTATTTAAGGTATCTATTTGTGTTTTAATATCTTTTATTTCTTGTTGCTTATTTTTTCTCTTTTTTTCTTCCGCTTTAATTTTATTATCGATAGATTTTATTTTTGCAACAATATTTTTGTAATTGAATTTATAAGTGAAGATACTTTTTAAATTTAACTTATATTTATTTAGAACGCTGTTCTCCTCATATACATCGAATAAATCTATAATGCTGTTCTCAATGTCTTTAAATGAATCTATTAATTTTTGTAATTCGTTTTTCTCTTGTGTGAAATCATTAATTTTTTTTTGTACTTTAAAAAGCTCATCCTGTGTCTTTCCACTTTTCTTTGCAAATTCATCAACCTTTAAACTTTCTTTTGGCTTTTTTTTATGTTTGGGTTTGCTTTGAATATGTGCTTTTATTTCTTCTTGTTTATTCTTAAGCAAGTTCACTTGCTTTTCTTTTTCATTAGGTGAACTCAAGAATTCCGAATCTGCAATATCAAGATTAATCCTTGATAGATTCTTACGTTCTCTTTCTAAATTATCATCAATTGATTTTACTTTGTCATTTACAAGTTTTTCTAAGTCATAATAGTTACCTTGAATTTCCTCTGGCAAGTGTGCGAAAACAACTTTATTAATTTCATTTTGAAGTGATGAAGAATTTATTTCGTCACATATGTTAGTTACAAAATGCTGAGAAAGATATTTCGCTTTCACTGTTTTCTTAGAATCAAAATCCACCTGACGAAAATTCTTTTTGTTTTTATATGCTTCAAGATATTTTATTTCTGCGCTATACTTATCTGCTTTATCAAGATCTAAAAATTTTTTTGAATTAAGAAAAGAATATTCTTTTTGATTTGCATTTGACAGAGAGGCAATTATATCTACTAATGCACTCTTACCATGTCCTTTATTTCCGATAATTGATACTAAACCAGAATTTAAAGGAATTTCCTTTTGAATTTTATCAAACCACTCATTTTCATCTTTTGTTGAGTTAATTTTTATTGTATCAATAAAAAATTCTCTATTATTTTCAACAAGCTCTAATTTGTCAGGATTTGAACCTATAAAGACTCTTTCAGGTTCATTAATTATTTGTTTCAACCCATCGAAAGAGGGATCAGCCTTAATCCAGCAAAATTTGTTTATTGGTTGATTTAATTCATTTCTCAAATATCCAAATGCATAATTCGAATCATGGGCGTCACTTCCTTTGATACAAGGTTTTCTAATTTCAAACCAATTTTTATATTCTTCCTCAGAATATTTTTCATTCTTCCAATTAAAAAAATCAATTTGCTTTTTAGAAGATGAACCAATAATATCAACTTTCTTTATTAAACCGAGTTTGAAAAAATTATCTTTTGGATCAATATCATCAATACCCCCATACTCATCATAGGGTAACCATATTAAAACATCTTTTCTTAAGTTGAGTTCATTTATTTTCCTAATAACATGTTCAAAATCAATTGTAACTTTTGAGAATGAGGACTCCTTTATGTTTCCTAATTGATCACTATCTCCTTTTTCATTGTAACAATCAATTGAATTAATAAATGTCTTAATCTTGTTAAAGACTTCATCTGCATTATTAAATATTAAATGAAAATTTATTTTTACACCACTTTGTACACTTTTTCTATTTGTTACGATATTATGCATTCGAAATTCTATGACTGGGAAAAGCACAGGAAATTCTTTTCTATAATCATTTTTAATTTGTTCATATCCTTTAATTGTTGCATAATCGTTTATTCCGACAACTATACAATCAGTATTATTTAAATTCTTTAATAATTCTTTAAATGAACCAGTGAAGTGATTTGAAGCTGGAGTGTGAATGTGTAAGTCCCATTTACGCCATTCAGAACCACGAGGATATTTAGAAGCTATCATTTAACCCCACTGAAAGAAGATCTTTTCCCACTTTATAATTTTTTATTAAATTTTTTTTATAAGTATATGCTAACCTTATACATTCTTTTCAACTTATAAAAACCCGGTAGGAACTGCTTTCAATCTCTGTAACTTCCTGCCCTCTTAAATAGCGAAATAAAAATTATGAAATTACTTGTTAAAATCAATTAAATTTTTAATAATTCTTAACTTTTTAGTTTTTGCTATAACAACATTAATATAGAGAAAAAATTGTGCGGCTCTAAAAAATTTTTTATAAAATTTTTTTTACTGCACATTCATTTTGATTTAATACATAAAAACTTGTTTAAAAAAATCGGCCTGCCTACAGGTAGGCAGTTATGATTACCATTAATTATCTGCAGCCTCGCCCCCTTTTTTTAATAAGCATCTGTTTTTAAATGGTATACTAAGTTGTTTTTTTCTTACTCATTTTATTCAACGACCTAAGGTAATTAGCTATTTGAAGATGACGATTGTGTTCGGCAACTTTCGCCGGGGTATTACCATGTGAATCAAGCGCTAATAAATCTGCCCCTTGTTCAACTAGTAGCCGGACAATATTCATATTCCCCTGAGCTGCAGCACTATGGAGTGGAGTTCCTTCAGAAAATTTTTCATTAATATCTACTCCTTTGTTTAGTGCCATTTTAACCCTCCAGGTTTGTCCCATTCTTACCGCACTTTCAAGTTCGCTAAAGGTTTTAATATTAGGAAAAATTCCCTTTAAGGAAGGTGAATTAGGATTATTGAATTGCCTCAATAAGTTCATCATCCGGGATTCCTGTTCAGCTGCTTGTCTTTCTTCCTCATTTAATGGTATAAGTTTTCTCACTGTAGGTATGGCGGCATAAATTACTCTTTGAAACTCTTCAGATGTTATGCGCCAGCCTGGCTTTATCACATTGGACCTTCGGGCATTTACACCTGCCATATTATTTTCTTTGCATAATAAGGAATTTCCAGGCCAGGGATCTTGAAATTGTAATTCATTTTCCCAAATTGTATAAGAAGTTATTATATGAGCAACCTGTAATCCATCATAAATCATAAGACAAAATGGTTCAATTTCAGGCTTGCCGTCTATTGTAACTGAATATCTTTTTTCAAGCTCATGCCAAATTTCCACTGCTTTCATTTTTTTTAGCCTGGTGATTCGAGAAACGCTTTGTTCTGGCTGCTCAGTATTTAACAAACAAAAATGTGGAGTTGCAAGAGTCAATTGCGATAATATCCATTGTTCTTCAATTGTATTACCCCGCTGTTAAAATTTACCTCCTGAATTTAGAAACTCATTATAATTAGGAATTAAATTTCTAAAATTAAAATTAGCAAGCTTGGGATGATCTGTTGGAGCATCATTCTGCTTCGCCCATATTTGAGCAATATATAATAGAAAAGCATCTTCGGTATGAAGAAATTTTTCATATGGCATCCATTTGGGCTCTTTGGGTTTTTTCTCAAGCCTTCCTCCAAAATAAATTGGCTGCAAATTTTTATTTCTCTTCATCTTATTCTCCTAATCAGGTGTAACAACTTCGAATACATCCTGCTCAATTGAAGGTAAAGTCTTATCGCTGGCAGGCAGTTTACCTCCAAAATGTATTTCTTTCGCGCCTCCAAATAACGATTTAAGCAAAGATTTTTTAAGACGTGAAAGCTTAAATAATGGAGACAATTTTTTTGTGGCTAGAAAACGAATAATATCTCCCCGCTGAGAATTTACTTTGAGCCCTGCTTCAACATTTGCAAGATTTATGGCTGTCAATGGTGATTTTGCTGTGAGTTCAATATTGGCCTGTTTTGAATTTGATACTACAATTGTTACACAATTTGCTTTGACAATCGTATCAACTACGGACCAATTAAAATTCCAGTTATTATCAGCATACAGTTTAATAAGAGTTTTACCAAGTCCTTCTCTATCTTCAAGCTCATCAACCAAACATTGGCTGGCATGAAAAAGAAAAGCGCCTTCTCGGTTAAAATCTAAAATAAGACCGGCTTTATTTAAAGGTAAATTAGCTCCTTCTATAATTTCTCCAGCTAATTTTGTTTTTATGCTTATACCTGATTGCGATGTGTACGTAAAGTCCACGGGATTTTTTCCACTGCGAATTTTAAAAGAGAGGCCCAATTCTTTTAAAGATGTCATCCGTTTGAAGCTTCCACCATTCTGAAATCCAACATCCCCGAGTTTCAACTTTGTATTTGGTAACCAAGTTGCCATATAAGCAAATCGCTTATACATTTCTTTAATATAAAGTGAACTAACTTCTGCCATATTTATATTCCTCCAAATTTGAATTTCACTGATTGGGATTTACATTAGAAGATAATACATAATTATAGCTACTATTTAAAGTAATAATTTTCAATTATAATTTTAACGAATCGAAACAGAACTAAATCCTTTGTTTGTATCATATTTAAATACTTCAGCTCCGCAAAAAACTTTACCGTTATCTTCTTCTTTCATAAGCCAGCCGCCGCTGTTATATAAATGTACTACCTTGCCTGCAGAAGGCATTTCTTTTGGAGCATTTCTGTCATTCCAGGGAATTGGCTCATGTGTATGCCCGAAAATAACTGTTTGAGGCGGAGGGATTGTAATATTATTAAATCTTCTAAGGTTATCCAACTCAACAAAGCTTGCATTATAATAATTTAAAAATCTTTTTCTAACATCTTCATCGTTAAGAAAGGTTTCATTATATCTTGTTTCATCATGTGAAGCCATTATATCTATAATCGCATCTTTAATCTTGTTCGATATTGCATCTGTTATAATCTCTTTAAAAATATTACCAACAAAAATATTATCATCCAAATAATCATCCAGGTTATTTAAGTATTCTTTTGCCTTTTTAAGATCACCTCTTTTAATTTGAAACTGAACATTTGATAATACATCTGTTAATAATCCAGCCTGCCCTACACCGGAACAAGCAAGTTGATTAAACGGAAAATTTATCCCTACCATTTCTCCTATATCCATTGCAGTTCCAATTCTTAAATCTGATTTAAACACTCTTGGACCCCATTCGGAAAGAATCGACCAGTATGCTTCAAGATAATGGCCGTGAGTTATTAATACTGATTCATTATCAGTTACCATATAAATATTTGGATAAGCAAAGATGAAGTGAGAATCTTTTCCTGTTATAGAATTAGAATTGCTGTCAAAATTTTTGGTTATATTATCTAAGAATAATCCACCATAGCTGTAATTTCCAGTTGTTCTAATTTCAACGCCTGGGAGAAAAAATTTTTTGTTTGGGGAATTTTTTCGGTCGTCAATTATTCCTGGAACAGACATCCTAAATTGTCTGGGAAGCCTCCCATTTTGAATTTGATAAATTATATTCACTTCGTTTTCAACCACGTTCCATATATCATAATCATGATTGCCCGGAACATATATGTACTGGTCAGCTATTTTATCTTTTTGAATCATCGTGAAGAATGCTTTGCCAAATTCATAAGCATCTTCATAACTTGTAACTGAAAAATCAAGGATATCTCCAAGCAAAATGAGATAGTCGTTTTTAGTACCGGCAGCATCTTTAAATTCTTTATATTTTGGACCGGCAATAAAAGAGTCTCCTTGTTTTTCAACAAGAGTACACAATGGATCACCGAGATGAACGTCAGAAATTAAAGCTAATTTCATTTTAACTCCTTTTATTTAATACCTAATTTTTATTTTCTATTGTTTGACCTCCATAAATAAATTTTGATTTATAGGTTATTACTCAGATTTGCCCCAGCCATCTTCAATAACACGGAGTGCATTTAGTCCCATTATTTTATCAATATCACTTAACGGGATACCTTCTTTTACAAGTGCATCACGAAATTTAGGGAGATAAGAGATATCAGGTGCATCATCGATAACGTCAGTGAAACCATCAAAGTCGGTTCCTATTGCTATGTTGTCATAGCTGCCGGTAACACTATGTATTTGTCGAACAGTTTCTATTATATATGGAATTCCTTTAGCATCAGGAATTAAACCTAATATAGCATTTTCTTCTTCTTTACCTCTCAGCCAGTAAAGGTCAAAGATCAAACCTATTATCCCGTTGCATTCTTTAATAGCAAGAATTTCTTCATTGGATGGATTAAGTATGTAATCATTATAATGTTTTTGCTCGGCATGAGCTTTAAATACTTCCGCTGTACCGCAGTGTGAAAATACTAGCGGCCTCTTATATTGATTCTGTTTATTAATTTCTATTACCTGCTGTCGTGCCTTCGGTGATGAATGAATCAGGTCTATTATAATTCCTTGCTCAAGCATCCATCGTACAACTTCTTCTCCAACTTCTGTAAGACCGTCATCCGGAAAGACTGTTGGAAAATTTAATAATGAAATAACATTCGGCGGTAATCCGTTAACAACAGAAACTAAATCATTAGGGAAAAAGTGAGCTAATGTTATGGAGCAAATTCCTCGTTCAAAAAAACATTCAAGATTCTTAATATACTTCTCAACATCAGGCTTGTCATTAGATTTTTTATAACCTCTGCCAAGGTGGTGGCCGCCTTCCATACTTTGAAGAAATATTTTTTTGTTTGAATTCAATGCATTATGCATTTCAGTTTTTGAGCGCGGGCATACACCTCCATTTCTTAAAACCTCTTGCTCAAATTTATTTATCATATTTTTTGTTTGTTCGAAAGGCGTTTCAGGTGATGCATTATTTTCAAGACGGCTAACTTCTTTCTTAAAGGCATTGATAACAATTGATTTGATAAACGGGGCTACCTTGGCTCGATTTAACAAATCACTCTCAGGCAAATAATATGAGGCCCAAACCAATGATACATTGCCTTTTTCCATTCGAGGAATTGTAACATAAACATTATCAATATTTGAAATGTCGAACAATTCCGTATCGTCCGGTGGTATTGCAGTATCCCGGAGAGTTTTATCAAACAACCATACTTTTAATGTAGGGTGACAATGAATGTCTATAGTTAGCGACAAGATCTCCTCCTTGTAGAATGCATTATAAAAAGTTATTTAACAATACTTATCAATTAATGCATCATCATTGTAGTATAGAACTAACACGAGAAGAGAAATCAGTTGTTGAATACTATCAAGATGTTCGCGCGTATTTCTACGCCGGAATTATTTCAGGAAAAGGAAAATTGTCAGCAGTTGGTAAAAAGAGGAAAAGAATAAAATAACGTTTATTATGTACGGCTTTAAATTCTTAGAATCAATAGGTAATCATACCTAATTTTGCATGTAATTTGTTTTTGCATCGGGAAGAAGAAATTATAAAAACATTAAAACAAAAGATGTTCAAAATGTTTTTAAAAATGGAAGAGCATTTATTATTATCAATTATATCAGAATTTTTATTTATCAATTTTTATCCCATTTTACAATCATCTTGGATTCAGGTAATGTAATAAATTTATAAACTTTGTTTATCCTTAACTTTTCATTTACGAACAATATAATATATTTTGATTTATGTCCTTCGATTTCAATAGTTTGTTTTAAAAACCATAATCCTCTATAAGTTGATCCTATATTTGAAATTCTCCCTTCAATTACTTCATATTTATTATTACAAATAAGATTTATATCGTCAATAAATAGCGATTTATATACCCAAGCACCAATAATAAATGAAATGAATAAGAATATTCTACCGCTTAATTCCCACACTTTTCTATTTTTGAAATGGTGTGCCTTCCCACCACTTTTAATAGTAGGAATTTTCTTATTTACAGCGAGCCAAAATGAAATAACTAAAAAATCCAAAAAGAATAGATTATATGATATTATTCTACCAATAAATGGATCAATAAAACCTCCATAAATAAGTACAAAAGGAATGATTCCCATAATGATGATAATTATTATATAATTTACATGTTTTTGTTTCATTTTAACGTATACCAGTTAGTCGAAAACCACCGTTAAGAAATCCATAAATGGCATCATCATACATTTCATAACCAAACATTTTACCTCGCACTATTCCACTGACATTATCAAGATCTATCAGACCTTTATTAATTTTGGTCTGTATTTGTTTAGATAAAGCCTTCAAACTACCTCGACCTTTATTTAGGCCAGGTATTTTTATTCCATTAGCTAATAAAGAAGATAGTGCTCCAATTCCCATATCGGCTACTAAGTCTGATAAATTAAAACAAGGCTCTTCTCCAGATAAGTAATCTAACCCAAATTTTGTAAAGTTAGTTGCAGCTCCTCCAGCAGTTCCTGCTAACCAAGGATTTGCCGTATATAATAGAGTTTCTCCGGTAACTGCTCCTCCAATGCCTGAAGCTAAATATTGTTGCCAAGAACTAAATTCTCCTGCAATTATATCGCTAATCAATTGACTACCTAATCCCGTAACAAATCCACCACCCAATGCAATTATATCATCGATTCCTCCCCACAGACCTTCGTTATCAATATAATTTATTGGATCATTATTTACGTACTTATAAAGATTACTTGATCTTCCATAAAACAAAATAGGATCTTTACTGGTCCATCTTCCAATTTCAGAATCATAATCTCTTGCCCCAAATCTAACTAGTTTTGTATCAGAGTCATATAACCCGCCAGCAAAGGTAAAATCCAAAAATTCATTATGTGAAAGAAGGTAAGTTATGTTTCCAAATGCATCATAATCAACATGCTGTACAACGTCTCCAGATGCAGTATTAACAATTAATCGTATCGAACCCAAATGATCAGTAATTACCCTATAGATTGTATCATTTTTTACAATGTAACCTAAGCCAAAAAAAGCTTTAACATTATTAGCTGAATCTAATTCTGCAATTGGTAATGACCCATCTGCATATAACCATTTTTTTACTATTTGTCCGTTTACAAGTTTAGCTATTCTATGATTATTCGCATCAATAAGATAATCTATTTTTGTACCATCTGGAAGATATACATGCTTTAGATTCCCTAAATCGTCATAATCATATTTTGTAGTATCATTTCCCTCTATTTTTTTTTGTAAATCGCCTCTTTTCCCATAAATATAATTTGCATTTCCGTAACTCAACATTCTATCCTGGTCATCATAAATTCCAGTAGTTGTATCATTATTACTTATATATTTTACCCTATTTCCGTTTTGGTCATATTCATATTCTGAGATAACAAAACCATTTTTCTTAACATTTACAAGATAACCAATTGCATTATATTCATAATTATATGTATCAGTTGTTCCTTCAATAGTTTCCGTCAAGCTTTTTATTCTTCCAAGTGAATCAAGTGCATACGAAGTACTATATAGTGGAGTTGAATTATAATCATAAGTTGCTCCTTTTACTTCACCAAATGAGTTATAGGTATAGCTGGAGTTTATATTTCCAAGAGCAGTACCTATTAATAAACCGTTTTGTGGATCATGTGAAATAGATAGACTGCCTGCTCCAGTTAATAGCCCATCATGATCATAACTAAAGTTAATATTATTTGTTCCATTGACATTTTCAGAAGCTAGCTTGAAATCATTATTATAAGTAAACCCTACGTTCCCGTTAACGACTCCATTCCAATTCATATTTGTTAATAAAGAACCATCATAATCAAAGCTAACTTTTTCAGAGTCCGGGGAAATTACGGATTTTAAATTACCAGAAGTTGTATCATAGCTAAATGAATTGGTACCTCTATCGAATATAACTTTACTAGGCCTGGAAGAAGCTCCGCAGCCGCACCCTGTTGTATCGTATACTATATTTATAATACTGCTATCCGGAAAAATTGTGCTAATTAATTGCTTATCTAAATTATAAATATATTTTGTTCCCCCAGCACTATCAGGCACGACTGGCGGATTATAGTTATCAGTAAGATCAACATTATTATATTCAAAAGTATGTGAAGGTTTTCCTGGCGGAGTAATGGACGTTAGGTTTCCGTTTGCATCATAGCTGTAGAGAATTTGCTCTCCGTTAGGAAGAATTTGAGTTGTAACTCTACCTGCTGAATCATAATAAATGGATTCATTTCTTCCCATTGGATCAGTAACTGTTTCAAGGTAACCCTTTGAGTTATAAGTAAAATTAGTTTGTCTATCACCCTGCTCTGTCTTAATTAAGAAACCTTTATCATTATAAGTAAAATTAACAGGTGTAATTCCTGATACGATTGATTGAATAGCTCTTCCAAGTGAATCGGTATAAGTAAAAGACTGCCTACCTTCAGGGGAAGTTGTAGTATACAAGTTCTGGTTTCCATCAAAATTAATTAATGATATTTTCCCATTATATTTCAAAGAATCAACCATACCTGTTATCTTATTCCCGGATAATTGTGTAATTACTCTATTATTCGAGAAATGGCTTACTAAGTTAGATGGAGTGGTTATCTTTTGATCATCAACAAGTGGAGCTTCCATTCCAAAGCGAGGTCCTGGTTTTAATTTTGTATTTACAATATTACCATCAGGAAAATCCACAATGTTTGAACCATCACTGTTATATGATCTAATGGTTTCCAATCCTTTATTATCGGTATTAGTATATTTAGTACTTCCGTTGCCATATCTTTCTAGTTTATAATTTCTATTATTCCCTTCAGCAGTTGCAAGGGTAACAATAAATCCGTTAGGTATTAGTGTTCTTGATAATTGCTTAACACCTCCGTTCGGAAAATTTTCCTCAATTAGATAACCTAAAGAATCATACTGATAATTTTTAACATTATTTTTTGGATTTGACATTTGTGTTAACAATCCAAGTGAAGAATATTTATATGAATATTTTTCATTAGCAGGACTTATTATAGAAGATAAATAACCTTCAGGCCCAATATTTAGTTTTGTTGTATCTCCAAAAGGGGAAATTATTGCTATTGGGTGAGAATCTGAAGATTGTTTAATAGTAGTAATAAGGCTATCAATATCAATTACTTCAGATAATAATCCCAAGGAATCATATTTAAATTCAAAAATGTTTTTGCCTGTTAAAGCATCCAAAGTTCTAAGATGTTTGCCCTCAGAATTAAACTCATAAATTTGATTTCCATCAATTGATGCTATTATATTTTCATTGTTATTAAAATAATCAAAATTTGACTCTACTTTTCTTACATATGGGCTTTCTATTTCAGTAAAATATAATGCATTATCGGGCCCAACAGCCATAGATGTAGGTCTACTTAAACGGGTAGCTGCCGCCGGACCATCATTAAAATTAAATCCGCCTCTATCATCATGATTTATACTGAAACGAAACGTTTTATCTCCATATAAGCCTGCTAGTCTATAAATATTTCCATCAGGAGTTACTACTCGAATATGATGAGCATATTGATCAGCTATATAAATGCTCCCATCTCTACCAACTGCAACATCAGTGGGTTGGATTAACCTAGCTGAAGTAGCTGGACCACCATCTCCTCTGTCATCAGGAATAGTCTCTGATGTAGAATAACCAATTTTTCCTGAACCAGCCACTGTGGTAATAATTCCATCTGGAGAAATTTTTCTCACTCTGTTTTGGGCAACATCAATTACGTATAGACTGCCATCAGGTCCAAGATCTATTCCCTCTAGTGACCAAAATTTTGCATTAAGAGCAGGTCCTCCATCACCACTAAAACCAATTTCACCTGTCCCTGCAAAAGTAGTAATAATTCCTTCGGTGCTAATTCTTCTTATTACATTATTTTCTTCATCTGCGAAATATATAGTTCCATCTGCCGCAACAGCTATACCAGTTGGCCATGCAATTTTTGCAGAATCTACCGGCCCGCCATCTCCAGAATATCCATATCCAACTAAACCAGCAATAATTTTAAGATCACCACTAGTATTTACTTTATAAATTTTATTTTCCCACAAATCAGTAAAATAAACTGCTCCATCATTTCCTACATCAATTTGTTCTATGTTTGCATCAGTTCTATCGGACGGGAATTCAAATATTGTTGAAAAAGTTCCATCTGGTTTCTTTCGAATTATTTTATTACTGTTAACTACGACATAAATACTGCCGTCCGGCCCAATAGAAACATCCCCTCCATATATATAATCACCTATTAATTCATTTTCATCAATTGCAACTCTCACAATATTTTCTACATTTTCTGTATGTCTAATTGTTCCATTTCCTTCATATAATGTTCTTCCAATTAAATCATAATTATGAACAATACCAGGAGACCAGCCTCCAAAATCATTATTAACCCTATGACCAATAATAGTCGACCAGCCTTGCCATAAAGTAATTGTTGATGAATAGTTAGTAGAATATGGTTGTGTTCCAACAAGAGCATAAGATTTGCCTATACCATTTGGTTCAAGATAAATGAATCTATACATATAACCTATTTTAATAAATGCAGGTTGGCAACCTTGTACTAATCTTCCATATGCATCTTTTCCATCCCACTTAAATTTAAAATTTAAATTAGTTTTGGGCGAAAAACCTTTCTCAAAAATTCTTCCTGCAACTTTAACCTGAAGAACAATATTTAATAAACTTGACGGGATAGAGTTGCCACTTAATTTTATTGGAATTATATTATCGGCTAAATAACCTCTAGAAAGGCCACTGCTATAATAAAGTTTAAATGGAGTGCCTAATACTTCTGCGCCTTCTCCAATAGTTTGATTTTGAACTTTAATTATTGAACCACATTCATCATTTGATTTATCATTATCAGTTAAGTTATTATTATCCTGATTTTGATTTGGAGCTACTGCATCCAAGGGTACTCCAAAAGGCCAATTAAAATCCCAAGGTGAAAAGTGATTTACTTCAACCCTCCATAAACTTTCCCCGGCAGAATATTGTGAGGCGAGCTTTTCTTCCTCTTGTTCAACTATTCCTAATTGTGCAAGAGAAGTAGAATCATCTGCTATTCCATCCCCATTAATATCTAATTCCGCTTTATTATTAATTATATCCAATATTTTTATAACTCTGCCATTATCAGACGCTATCCATTCTCCTTTTTCTTTATCGTAGTAACCTACAGGAACAATAGAACCCACAGGAAAGCCAAGAAAATTTTGTACATAAAATGAAACGGATTTATCAAACTCCACACTTTTAGCCCCAGCTTGTATTGCTTCATCAGTACTTAATTCTACGCAATAAGTATAACCACTTGTTGGAGGAAGTACGGCAGGCATAGAAGCAGGACCGTTCTCACCGACTGTATATTCTGTTGCTCTAACATTAATTGAAGAAAGCTGTTGAGTAGTTCCATCCGGTAAAACCATAGTAGCAATAGTCCCTTGCTTAAACATCAATGAAGCCTGCCTACTGCCGTTTTCATCACTAACAACACTGCCGGCAGCGACTTCAATTGAATCAGCAAAATCAATGTTAGTTACGGCTGGGTCCAATTGTATCATCACCACACTATCGGCAATAACATAATCCTGCCATGGAGCATCTAACTGCCTTTGAACATTTAAATATGAATCTTTTGAATAATTAACCGTTAGATAACCTCCCCCATTAACTGCCATATCATACATTCCATCATTGCGGCTAATTGTCTGTCCAAATTCCGGATGATTCAATATATCTATTTTAACACCTGGCAACGGTTGATTATTTTTATTGAGAACCTTACCTCTAATCACAGCTACTCTAACCGGGTTGATTGTACCTGTATCAACACCTGTTTGAATTGGATTTGAACCTGTATATAAAAATTCAGTTGCACTTGCCATTGTCGTAACTACTGTTGAATCAAGCGGAGGCGCCACAGTTGCCGGGTCAGGAGGTATTACTACATTGCCGGCTCTAAAAATATTAATTGTTTTTGAAGTGCTTAATCCAAGATTATTTATTGCAGTTATACTAATAGTATTATTTCCTTCCAGCAACGAAACAGTTGAAGAAAACATTCCATCCGGTAAAACACTAACACTTTGATTATTTATTTTGACCGTTGTGTTGGTCGGATTATCAACACTCCCGCTAACCGTAACTGATTGTTCCGATGTGATAGAATCAGAAGGTTCATATATGGTTAGCTCAGGAGGTAATGCAGTTGATTCTGTTATAAATATAACCAAAGGATCTATAGATACATCCTGTGCTTTTTGTTGAGAATCCCCATTATAAATAATCTTAAATGTATATGAATTAGGTAATAACTGTTTTGATACCTCCCCATTTAATGTAGACCCGAAATTATGCCACCCACCTGAATAATATGTAACAATACCCGGATCAATTAAATTTCCATTACCATTTTTTAATTGTACTGTTACATTTGATGTATTAAAAGTAATTAATTTATTATTACCAATATCTTGAGCCTTATCATTTGAGCCATATTCATAGCTCATCCTAAATGTATAGCTTTTAGGTAGTAATTCTTTAGTAGATATTCCATTGCTTGTTGTTCCAAAGCTATGCCATCCGCCGGAATAATATTGGACAATCCCCTGATCAATAAATTCGTTATTACTATTTTTTAATTGAGTTTCTGCTTGAACTGTTTGAAACTCAATTATGGTGCTCGAACTAATATCCTGAGCTTTGTCATTTGAACCAAATTCATATGTCATTCTAAATGTATAATTTCTTGGCAATAATTCTTTTACAGCAATGCCATCGTTTGTAATTCCGAAATTATACCAGCCCCCGGAATAATATTGAACTGTTCCCTCATCTATCAATGCATTCATGCTGTTTTTAAGATGAGCCTCCGCCCTAACTGTTTGAAACTCAACTATATTATTTGTGCTGATATCTTGTGCTTTATCATTCGAACCGTGTTCATAAGTCATTCTGAATGTATAGTTCTTAGGTAATAATTCTTTTGCTGCTATACCCCCGTTTGTTGTGCCGAAATCATACCATCCACCGGAATAATATTGTACTATTCCCTCATCTATCAATGCATTCATACTGTTTTTAAGGTGAGCTTCCGCTCTTACAGTTTGGAACTCGATAATGCTATTTGTACCAATATCTTGAGCTTTGTCATATGAGCCATGTTCGTATGTCATTCTAAAAGTATAGTTTTGAGGAAGCAATTCTTTATCAACAATACCGTTATTTGTTGTACCAAACTCAAACCACCCACCGGAATAATACTGGACAGTGCCTTCATCAATCAATTCGTTTACACTATTTTTAAGATGAACTTCCGCTTTAACAGTTTGAAAATCTACTATGCTGTTTGCTTGAATATCCTGTGCTTTATCATTTGTACCATGCTCATAATTTATTCTGAAAGTATAATTCCCCGGCAATAATTCTTTAACAGCAATTCCATTATTTGTAGTTCCGAAACTATACCAACCTCCTGAATAATATTGAACTGTACCTATATCAGATATAAAGTTTCCTTGACTATTTTTTAATCTAACTTGAACCAGTACTGTCTGGAAAATTACGGTATCTGTAGTTGTGGGAATATTTGATTTTACTTCTACCCCGTATTCATACATCATCTCATAAGACAACGATGCAGCATTAGTATTGATTGTAAAAGTTCCATCACTATTAGGCTGTACATTTTGCCAGCCACCGGAATAATATCTTAGTGAACCGGTTGGTAAAATAATTCCATTACTGTCTTTTAATATAACTGTTATGCTAGTATCGGTTATGATACCGGTAAAGGTTGGAATAAGAAGTAAAAGTAAAATAATTGCTGCTAACAATTTAGTTTTTTGCATAGCATCCCTTTTTGGTTAGTTAAAATAGGTAGGGGAATTTCCCCGATGTTTATTTTTGAAATAGAAATGGTTACTTCACAACAAGGTGAGATGATAATTTAAAATAAAATTTTTCCCCTTATAAAATGTTAAATGAATTACCTTAAAATTTATCTGGCCAATTCAATCACCCTTGCAATTTTATTTTCCTCAATTTCAACTTTTGTCTTTGTAATATTTTTTATTGTGATTGAATTATAGCTTTCCCCTTCCCTTAAAAAAACTGTTTTGCTTTTATCGACATCTTCAAAGATGATAACCTTGCTGCTGTCATTGATAATAACTCCGCTTATTCTAAAATTCATTTCCTGTGGCTTTTCTACTATTATCGGAATGAATCTATTTACTTTTGGTTTAGGTGATACATATTTTGGTTTTTCTTTAAAATACTTAAAAGGGTCCCTGTCTAATTTGACATAAGCAACTAATGAAGTATCATCTAAAGATTTTGGGTTCGCATTGTGCATGGATGCAGTATCATTTAATTCAATAGTCTCAATATTGTTTTCATCATCTCCGTTAAAATAGATAACCATTCTATAGGATATAACTCCCCATATAATTAGGACAGCAATAATTAAAATAATTTTAATTTTATTTTGTTTCAGATTTGAAAATTGCATCTGATTTTATTTTGAGATTAGAAGAAAGGGATAGGATTTAAAGTTTCATGTAAGCATCTATATTTGCTTCGGCAATCAGTATTTTATTGCTTTCTTTGGACTGTTTAATTGAAATACTTTTAAGAACCAGCACTTTGTTAGAATTTTCCAATTGACGGATAAAATTAAAAAGACTTTCATAATCAGAAGTTAAATTTACTTTGACCGGCTGAAGAAACAGATTATCTTTTCTTTGTGATATCCCCGGAATGATTTCTGATATCTGCGCATTACTTTTTTTTGCACTTATATCAATTAAAGATATTATTGCTGAGACTTTTTTATCTGCTTCATAGTTTGAAGCCATGCTGTTTATATTTACTTTTAGTTTTTTATTTTCAATTTCAAGTGAGCTTAATTTATTAGATGTATTGTTAAGCTGCTCTTCTACATTACCGTTAAATAATAGTACAACCCCAGATGAGATTAAGTCATAATACTTTGGAACTATATCAAACAGTATTACAAATAAGAAAAATAGCGAAGTCAGAGTAATAATATTTTTCCACTTGGATGATTTAATTGTCATTGTAGTCAGCAGTAAATTTAAATTGAATTTGATTTGTATTAGACTCATACTGTGATGAACTGGCCTTCAATTTTGAAATGGATGTAACAGAAACATTATTAAAATTTTTGCTTTTCTCAAATCTCTTTATCAATTCGGCTACATCTTCTTGTGAATATGCCAATCCAACAGCTGTTAATGATGCTAAATCCGATTTTTTTTCATCAAAGTTTATTTGAGTTAATCTGCATCTCTCATTAAATATTTCTGAAATCTTTAACATTAAATCCGAATAATTCAATCTTGAACCTTTTAAGTTTTTCAGATATATAAGATTGCTCTTTAAGCTGCTGTTTTCTTTTTCCAATAAAAGGACTTGATCAGAATTGGTTTTAATTTTTAATAATGTATCCTCATTATCACTATTGTAATTTGTAATGACAGATTCAAAAACAAATGTAATTGCCAACAAAAAAATAATTAGAACACCAAAGCTTAAAATGATATTCATGCTTAATTGCTTCTCTATACGGGTTCGTTCTTCAGATATGGTCAAAGTATCAAGCAGATTGATACATGAGTCGGGATTCTTCAATACTTTATTTAATGCTAGAATTGAACCGACAAAATTTGAATCCAAATCATGATAATTTTTATTTATTGATTCGGGTGTAAAAATTTTATTAAGATGAGTTTTTATTTCGTTAAATATTTCGGGTTTGCAATTAACAAACATCTCCACATGTTCAAAACTTTTTTCAGGGAAAGCAATCTTTAGGTTTTGTTTTATTTGCATTAAGGATGAATCGGTTAAATCTGAACTTAGTTCATTATTGCTGGTATAAACTTCTCCTAAATATAAATCGCCGGTAAATTGATAAAATGAATATGAAATTTTATCATTTGATATATCAATAAATAATCTGTTTTTTTCTTCAGTGTTTGCTAATGAATTTAAACAAGTTTGAAATGGAACAACGCAGTAGAGTTTTAATTCATCAAATGAACAATTGGAAACTATATCATTGATTAAATCATTTCTTGCAATTACAACTATAAAGTGTTTATGATTTTCATCTTCTTTTATTTTTTCATAAGAGTATTTGAAATCATTAGCAGGCCTTCCTTCGGGTAAAAATTTCCCGGAATTTTCCAAGAACCATAAATCAATATCATCAACTTCATTTGGAATAGTTATGTTTATAAATTTAAATTCATTAATCCCTATAATAGTTGTAATATCTTTGAGACTATCTGCTTTTATAAATTCCGATAACTTGCTTTTTAGGATTGAAAAGTCACCATCAACATCAAAGCTTAGTTGAGAGAGTATCTCATAATTATTTTTTAAATCTGTTGAAGTCAGCTTATAATAAGGTTCATTTCTTTTTAGTAGACAAATATTAACGGAATTAGAATAGATATTTATAAAAAGAAATTTCTTAATCGCTGCTGTTCTAAAAAGGCTAAGATTATTTATAAATTTATAATTCATTCAAAACTTCCAAAGCATGACATACTATTTAGAATAATTATAATACAATGAACCAAAATCATCCCCGTAGGAAATCTTAGGAGTTAAATAAATTAAAAGCTCACCTTTTGTTTTTTTCTTGTTCACACTTGAAAATAGACTTCCAATTATCGGGATATCACCCAATAGAGGAACTTTATCCTCTGAGTTAGATTCGGATTCTTGAATTAGTCCGCCAAGAACGATAGTTTCTCCATCTTTCAATCTAACTGTTGATGAAAGAGAACGTGTATTAATAGCCGGTATCAATTTTTTATCGGGTGAAAATTCACCAACAGGGGTTTCAAAATCCGGTTTTATTTCAAGAGTTAATTCGTCATTAGGTCCTACCCACGGAGTAACCTCAAACGAAATATTTGCTTCAATTTTTTGTATGGTTTCTTTCTGTATATACGAGGTACTCACAGTGCTTTGAATGGGCATAATTTCGTCGAACACATAATTTTGAACTGTCCCTATTTTAAGCGATGCTGTATGCCCGTTTAATGTTGAAAGAATTGGCCTTGATCTTACATTTGCAATACCATTTTGCTCTAAAGCCCTAATATTTACATAGAAATCATTTGGCAGCTTTCCAAGCTTTGCCATATCAAAGTCTTTTCCAAAAAGATTTATAGTTCCAACATCATTAAGCAGCTTATTTATTTTTTTTCCGCTTGCTGTAACATTAAAACCCGGATACCATTTATCCGCTCTGTTTATTTCTGTGGAGTCTCCCCGCCCTGCAGATATACCATATTGATATACATTATCAAGATTATAATCTACTACAAGCGCTTCAATCATGACTTGCGGTACGGGCTGGTCTATTGAAGTAAGATAATCTTCGAGGTTATTAATACTTTCATTCGGGCCATTTAAAACCAATGCATTATGTTCAATTGATACAGTAGCAGATACATCTTTAGCTAAAGTAGGCGGGAGCTGTTCTTTCACTTTATCAGCTCTAAGATATTGGAGCTTAAATAATTTTGTATTATCCAGAGTTTTTGAATCTTTATCTCCTATAATGTAAGCACCATGGTCTTCTTTGAATGAAAATTTAGTACCTCTAAAGATATAATCTAAGGCTTGAGATATCGGAACATCCGAACATTTAACAGTTACTGCCGTTTCCGGATTTGTTAATTTTACTACTTGCAGATTAAGTTGATTTGATAAATCATTTATAATTCTATACAACGGTGCCTGCGTTACATCAAGTGTTACCCTACCCCCTTGAGCACTCACCCAATAAGGACTGTGCGGAGAATTCTGGTCATTGTTAGAATCGAGGCTTGAAAAATAAGATGACCTTGAAATATAATAAATGGAATCTTTAACCGTTAAATAAAATCCATTGTTTTGAAGTATATTTTTTAACCCGGTTTCTAAATCAATATTATTCAAAGTCCCGGTAACTCTGCCGGTTGCACCGTTGGTTATTAAATAATTTTTCTTTGTTGCTGATCTTAAAGCATCAACAAATTTCTGGATGTCAACATTTGCAAGCTTTACTCCCAGCTTCCCCCGTTTGAAAGTCACTTCCGGTTCAGGTTCAACAGCAACCGGCTGTGGTTTTTCTTTCGGTATTTTAACGAAGAATCTTTGGCTGTCATAGCTGAATTCAAAACCGTTATCTTCAGCAATAATTTTTACTGCGTTAAAAACAGTAACGTTAAATAGTGCTACCGAAATTTTTTTATTAACCTGGTTTTCAATCATGACATTCGTCTCGTATTCATAGGCAATTGACCTTAATACGTCACGTATATCTGCATCTTTAAAATTAAGTGTTGGGATATTTGCATTAGCCTTGGGCGGTAGCCCGCTATCACTTGACTGGGCATAAATATTCCCTAAGCTAGAACAAATTATTAAAAAGAAAACAAGGTAATATTGTATTATGTGTTGGCTGCCAGATATCAGCTTGCCGATAAGCCCAATTTCTTCAGAGAAATTGGGTTTATAACATGTAGTTAAAAAATTGACACAATAGTAGTTAAAGTAGTGTTTCGCGTAAAACTTCTTCATTGGTAGTTATCCCCGAATTTATTTTTTCTATACCTGAATCTCTAAGTGTTTTAAAGCCTTTGCTCAAAGCGACTTTTCTAATCTCGCTGTAAGTTGAATTTTTTGTTATTAAATCCGATATGTCTTCCGTAACTTCTAATATCTCAAAAAGCGCTGTCCTTCCCTTATAGCCTGTGAAACTGCAAATATCACAGCCACCCTTCTTGTATAAATTCTCCGCTTTCAAAACATTCTGGATAGAGTCATGTTCATCTATTTCTTTACAGTTACATAACTTCCTTACCAGCCGTTGAGCTATAATTACTCTTATTGAAGATGAAACTAAGAATGGTTCAATTCCCATATCTATAAGCCTGGTAATTGCAGAAACCGAATCATTTGTATGTAAAGTGCTGAAAACAAGATGCCCGGTTAGCGAAGCCCTAATTGCAATCTCAGCGGTTTCTTTATCCCTTATCTCTCCAACCATTATTATATCCGGGTCCTGCCTTAAGAACGATCGCAAAGCATTTGCAAAATCATAACCTATATCGGGCTTAACATTGCTCTGATTAATTCCTTGGAGGTTGTACTCTATTGGATCTTCAACCGTTAAAATATTTTTTTCAACCGACTGCACTTCTTTTAATGCTGCATACAGTGAGGTCGTCTTCCCGCTTCCCGTAGGACCGGTTACTAGTATCATCCCATAAGGACGGTGAATATTCCGCAATAATATTTCATATTGGTCATTCGTTAAACCTAATTTTCTGAGATCAAGCTGAAGCTGCGATTTATCCAATATTCTTAAAACGACTTTCTCTCCGTAATTAGTTGGCAGACAAGAAACTCTTATATCAATCAAATTATTATTATATGAATGCCTAATCTTCCCGTCTTGCGGCCTTCGTTTTTCAGAAATATCCAGGTTAGCCATTATTTTTAGCCTGCTTGTAACTGCAA
This sequence comes from uncultured Bacteroidota bacterium, assembly GCA_963775245.1. GTDB lineage: Bacteria > Bacteroidota > Ignavibacteria > Ignavibacteriales > Ignavibacteriaceae > CAVSWT01. The sequence continues at coordinate 166,052 of CAVZID010000033.1, read as the reverse complement.
GACTTTTTGAAGGTGCAACATTTACAACTTCCCTTAAATGCCCGTCGATGCGGTATCTAACCCGGAATGAATTTTCATAAACTTCAAAATGTATATCGCTTGAACCGGTTTTTATAGCACCATCAATAATTTGATTTACAAATTCAACATTTGAATAATCCGAAATAATATTCTCTTGAATACCTTCATTACTCTTGCCATTAGATAAATAATCCGGGTAAATCTCCTTCAGCTTTGAAAGAATTATTTCTGCCGGATATTCTGTTGGCTTTATTTTTTGGCCGGTGTAAAAGGAAAGATCATTTATTAATTTTAAATCATTCCTATTTGTTAATCCTACATAGAAATAACCATCCTCAATTTTTAATGGAAGGACATTGCTTTCAAAAGCTTTTTTAGCGGGAATAAGTGATATAACTTCCGGAGAAATTGTTATGCTGCTTAACAAAATATGTTATGCTCCAAATTAATTTTAATAAGTTTAATAGAAGGAAGGGATGGATACCTTCCCATAAATCAAAATATTAGCTTATAATAGTATGATAAAATTTGCTGTTCAAAAAATATTACGAGTATAAACCCTATACTTAAAAAAAAGCCGAATGGAATTTTCGGATTTGCCCGTGATGTTGTCAGTTTTAATCCTAACAAACCAAGAATCGAAGACAGCCATATCCCTATAATGGATAAGGGAAAGCCGAAAAGTAAAGCCAGAACACTAACAAACTTAACGTCACCCATACCTAATGCTTCTTGCTTGCTTATTTTAAATATCGCCCATCTTAACAAAAGTAAAATGGCAATAATAGAAGCCGAGGTTATTATGTTTATTAAGTAGTTATAAGGAATTAGAATTAGCTTGAACAATAAGGCAAGCAGCAAAAAAATTATAAGCTCATTTGGAATTATATATTTTATTAAGTCAATAACTCCAATTAAAACCAAAGCAAAAAGAATTAAAAAATTGATTACAAATTCTGTAGTTAGTCCGAATTTATAAAAAGCTAATAAACCTATAGCGCCTACTATTGCTTCTATAATAACAAATCTCACCGGCAGCTTTGTTTTACATGTCTGGCATTTACCTCTTAGAGCAAAGAAGCTCAGTAAAGGAATGAGCTCAATCATTTTTAAATTTCTTTCACCGCAAATACAAACGGATCTTTTTAATTCAAGGCCAGACTGTTTTATAAAATAAGAAATGAGATTATTACCAAAGCTGCCGAAAGATAAAAATACAACAGTAAATAAAACGAATTGCATTTATATGGTATGGTTTAATTAATTTTATAAAATACCCGAAGTAATTTGAATATTCGGATTATGCGGCACTATTTTTCCCAAGTAATAGTTTTTAAAGCATTCTTTGAAAAAGAATTATAAGGAATATAGATCTTATTTTTAAATCGTAGATAAATATTTCCGCTAGTATTTTTTATAATTTTCAAAGTATCTATCTGTTCGGGACCAGGTATTTTCTCACCAGGGAGCAGCAATATTGCATCTGCCAAGTGATATTTGATTAATATATCATCACCTAAATAGTTCCATTTTCCACGAAATATTCTGCTTTCATCTACCTCAAATGAAATTGTATCATTTCCATTTTTTTTATTAAGAGTGTTTAAGATATATGCGAAAGATTTATTTTTACCCAAATATAATACCCTTCCATTTTCAGAATCTTCCCATTTTGAATTTCTTAAATTAGTAGTCCATTGAATATCATTATTAATCCAAATTTCTGAGAACTGATTTTTATTTACTAAATCAGACTTACATGAAATATTAAACAATGAAAGAAAAATGAAAAAAGGGATTATTATAGTTTTCATAATTTTACCCTTAATTAAAAACTTTTTGCATTAAATGGAACAATACCCCGAAACTTCGAGTTCCAAAAATAATTAAAAATCTTCTCTGACCTGTCACAAACACATCCATGAGTATAATTAATTCTCAGATCATCTTTGCCATGCAGATAATAATTATTGTTTCCACTATAATTTAATCTTATTCTCCCTCCGCCATAGGCGTCTCGTACAGTCCCATTCCACATTAAATTACCATCCAATGTTGTTGTACCTCCTACAGGAATTTTTTGAATTCCCGAAAAAGGAATTGTGTTTGGTCCCTTTGGAGTATTTATAAGATTTGGCCCGTGTGAATCTCTTATTCCCATGTTCATATAGTAATTACCTTCTTCAATAGAAGGATGACCTCCTCCTCCACTAAACACCCCATATGATTGTACTACTACTTCATCTTGCTTATATAAAGTAGTTGTTCCTATTGCTTCTCCGTCTTCATTAATGTTATATTCATATTTAACTAAATATTCATATCCAGTATTTGTCTTCTGTTCATTTCCATCAACATCTGTGTATGTTGCTTCATGCCCTTCTTGGTAATGCCATGTAGCTTCTTTTTCTTTTTGTGCTTGATAATAAAACCAATCTTCGCCATTTGGATCAAAATATACTAAAGGATTATTTACACAATAATTGTATGGACTCCAACCAGGATATTTATCAGCCAGTGGGTCTACAGACAACCATCTTGCAGGTTGTTCTTTGCCTAAACTTTTAATATCAATATTGGCAATATTATATTTTGTTGTATCTTGTTCAATAGTATAAGGTACAAATTTAGGATATGGATTTTCATAAGAATGCTTTCCTTTGGGGAATAAAATTGAACAAGTTAAAATTGATAAAACGAAAATTTGAAATAATATTTTCATTTTTCCTCCTGTTTAGATTTTCTTTAATTCTGTTTTAATCATTTTTATTTTCTATCATTTTTTTAGTTAAATTAATAAAATAGTGTCTTGTATTTTCTTCAAAAAAATTACCAGTTCCAGAAATATATTCATCCTTCCAATTAGCAAACACCTGTCTACTCTTTTTTGAACTAAAATTAAATAAAACTATCATGATAACATTTTCATTCTTATTATTTATATAACCCATATAATATCTATAATATTTCTTATTTATTTCATTTTCATTATTTATAGCTTCTGTAAATCGCTTAACAGAATCAGCCTTTGACTCTGGAATTTCATCGGAAAAATAAAAATAGCCATCATTCAATAATTTATAATAATAATTAAGCAAATCTTTCCTAAGTATATTTTCAGCTTCTTTTATCTGTTTAGTAGTGGGTGTCATTTTCTTAATATTAATTCTTCCTGTAAAATATTGCGGATTATTAGATTGTATAATTGCTCCTTCACCTTCATAATACTCTTTCAATGATAAAATTTCAAAATTATGTTTTTTCACTTTATTCGAAGCTGAACAAGAATAAAATGAAAGACTGATAAGAAAAATGACGAACCCAATAAAAACATCTATTTCATTTGTTTTCATAAAGTGGCCTTTTTTTAGTTTTTATTTACTAATGTTTTAATAAACTTGGACCTATACCTTTATATCTTCCAAAACCAAGAATTTTTATACCGTAATATTGTCTTAGCGTAATTTTATGTTCTGCTCTTACCTTATTTTCCCAATTACACGCAAATTTTTCAAACATAGGAATAACTTTATTGTCTTCTGTCCTGAACCATTCAGAATTATCCCATGTTACTTTACCATTCACTGCTAAATCATAGTTATAACCGTGAGCCAATTCATGTGCTAATCCGATGAAAGATGCTCTTTCTATATTACCATTTGCATCAACCCCTCCCTGCGTATCAGATGGGTCCCAATTTATTTCTCTTCCAGATATTGAAAAAGAATTATCGCCGTCCGATATATTGTAACTTAACTTGCTCCCCATTATCTGATCCAATATTTTATTTCCTTCTGTTCCAGAATTAATTTCATTTAAAGCGCCTAATGTACTTAAAGCATAAGAATCATCTCCTTTATATTCTTGTCCATTTTCATATAATTTACTATTATCATATAATGCTTTGTGTTCTGTCCCTAGCCCAAGAAAACTCCAAAAACCTGTTTGCCAATGTACCCATACACTGTCTCCATTTGGATCAAAGTAATTGATTGGATTATTTAAAGTATAATTATATGGACTCCAACCCGGATATTTATCAGCCATTGGATCTACAGACAACCATCTTGCAGGTTGTTCTTTGCCTAAGGTTTTAATATCAACATTTGCGATAGTATATTTTGTTGTATCTTGTTCAACTACATATGGTTTAAAATTAGGGTATGGATTTTTATAAGAATGCTTTCCTTTAGAAAATAATGATGAGCAAGTTAATAATGATAAAACAAAAATGTGAAATAATATTTTCATTTCTCCTCCTGTTTAGATTTTTTTAATTTTGTCTTAACTGTTTTTAAGTATTCTTCTCTTTCTTTTTTGCTTTCAGGCTTCCAACCTAAGATTTTTGCTCTTTCAATATATTTATTCGATTCTTTATTGTAATATTTTTTTTCTTCTATAGTAAGCTCTTTTCTCTGTGATTTATAATAACCTATTTCAGATATTAGAGCACCTTTATTCACTAATCCTAAATCTGAATTAGGAGAAAGTTTTAAGACTAAATCAACATATTTCATTGCCATTTCAAAATTACCATTTTTTCTTTCCTTCGCTATCAGCACTCCAATCAATTCCGCAATGAATTCCTTCTTTGTCAGATCTCTTAAATATAATCCGCTGTCTATTGCTGTTTGTGTTATATTCATTTTATCAATATACCATTGATTTCTTGCAGGGTTCCCTCCGTTTGTTGTTTCAACATTCCAAACATCATTTGTCTGCCTATCCTTAAATCTGCAGAATAAATGTAATGGAGCTTTAACACCGACAAAAGGTGTGGAAGGATCAATTCTTTCCATCAAAGCAAGAAACAGTGTTGGCATGCTTACACAATTTCCTTTTCTTGAGTCGAGATAATTATTCAATAGTTGATGATTCAAAACTTTACCTAATGGATCATTTAAATCATAAGAGAAAGGTTTGAAATCATTCCATTTGCCGGGTACATAAAGAAAAGTTTTGGTTGCAAGAAATCTATCCATATCCTTATTTCTACCTGCTAACATTCGATTTATCTCATTCGTCATTTCACCAAGTTTAGTTAAATATTTGGATACATCAATTGAATGATCAAATTCTTTTGCAATTATTAAGGCCCAATAACCAATATTTATATTTTCGTCTTTTTCATTAACAATATCAAAGATGGATTTGTTTTTAGGAATATTCTGAGACAATAAATTAAAACAAATTGTAATCGTTAATAAAATTATTTTGATTATTTTATTCATAGCATCAATTATAATTTTTATTGAAAAGTGTTTCAAACAATTTTATGAACAATTTTATACATCATCTCTTCAACTTCTTTAACTATATTATCTTCGTACTTGCATGAATAAGTTGCAACTCCTACAACTTCGCAATCTTTCACGGATATAATTCTAAAGCTAATATAAAGCTCTTTTTTAGCATCCATGTTCATGAATTCTGCGTCGCTTACTTGCTGCACCCTGCCAAGCACAATGTAATTTGCCTTCAGTTTTAATCCCAGCTTTTGAATATCATCAGCCGACACTAATTCAGGCGATTTAATTTCAAGGCTCGCCTGTGCATCATTTACATTTGCTCTATCAACTACTGAAAACTTACCTTCTACAAATAAAGCATCTGTTAATTTATCAGCAGCTAGCTTCCCAATATTGGATGAAAGATAATTGCCTTGAGAAGAAAAATTAAGTACAGCTATTCCTTCCCCGGAGAAATCTTTTTTAATCAAAACATCGGGAGTTGTTGATATTAAAGAGCATCCGTTAAAGAAATAGAAGAGTGCTACAATACAAATTATTAAGCATTTATTTTTCATAGTTTTAATCCGGTGTTGTTTCTTTTATATTTCCATCTTCTGTTACTTCCCATACATTATATGTTCCGTCATTGTCGAAGTCAACTATTGAAGTGGCAGTTGCTTTAAATGAGTTTAACTCGGCACTTACAATTTCAATTTTATAGCGGGCATTTCCACCGTCAGTTACTAGTTTAGCTTGTTCAAATCCTATCTCAACCAAACTAGTAGAGTATTTATCGTATTCAAACTTATAAGATTTCTCAAGCATATAAACTTGTTTTAAATTAAGCTTTGCTTCCGTTGTTTTTGCTTTTGTTACCACAGGCATTAAACGTGGTAAAGCCAATAAGACAAGAACTCCGATTATAACTAATACAACCAGGAGTTCCGTGATTGTAAAACCACTATTGTCCGGCAGATGCCGGAATATTTTATTTTTCATATTACACACCAAAATGATTAATGATTTCAAACATAGGCAGATATAATGCAACTAAAATCACTGCTACAATTCCCCCTACAAATAGTATCAGTATTGGTTCTAGCAAAGAAGTAATGTTATCAAGATAATAGTCAAATTCATTGCTGTAAAAATTGCTCATCATGTAAAAGACTTTATCCATTTCCGCACTCTCTTCGCCGGCTGCTAACAGCTTCGAAAAAGTTAAATCAAATAATTTGGATGATTTAATATTTGATGAGAAGCTCTCCCCTTTTATTATCTTTTTAAGAATAGAATCTATCTGTGCCCTGAAAGTTATATTCTTAGTTATGTTCCGTGAAATTTTTAACGACTCAACTAAATTTACTTTGCTGCTTAATAGAATTCCCATGCTTAAAGTAAAGCGGGCAAGGATACTATTTAAATAAATCCTTGAAAGAAGCGGTATACGCCATATTATACTATCGAATATAATCAGTTTTTGCTTTTCGGATTTAAGAAGTAGATAAATTAAAAAAACAATTATTATTACTAAAACTAAAATTGTTGTACTGTGATTGATAAAAAAGTTGCTGATTGAAAGCAGTAATTCCGTTAAATAAGGCAAGCTTGCTTTTACTGATTTGAATAAGCTTTCAAAAGTCGGGATTATAAAGAAAAGCATAAAAAAAACTACTCCTATTGCCACTGTCATTACAATAATCGGGTAGCGTAAGGCCTGCATAATTTTTCTTTTTATGGTTTGCATCTTTTCTAGGTAGTTTGTGTATTCATGCAGCACCTCTGCAATTTGCCCGGTCTCTTCTGCAACTCGTAAGTTGGCAATAAAAATATCTGTAAAAAGGTCAGGGTATTTTGAAAAACTTTTCGTGAATGAGCTGCCGGATTTTATCTCTGTTCCAATTCCTTTGATTGTCTGCTTCAGCTTTTCATTTTTAGATTGCTTTGAAATTAAATCCAGTGCAGTAATAATTGAAACTTTTGAAAATAGCAGCAGGCTTAGCACCCTGTAAAACTCAATCAGTTCTTTGTTGGAAATTTTTTTAAACATAAATGGAAGGTTGAATCTGATTTAATACACAATAAATCAATATTATATTTTTATAATTTTATAGATAACGAAACCTCAACCCTACCCTTCTCCTTATTAAGGAGAAGGGGTTATTTGAGTCTATGGCTTATTACTTAATTTTCTGTCAAGACTTATTTATAAAAAGTTTTATTGTCAACAAGTCTCTCTCATTTATAAGGAAAGAGATTTTCCCAAAAGGATGCCTGTGGCAGAGTGAGGTTTATTGTACTAGTTAGAAATATTCTTAAATCTTTTGTCCCCGTATTCGTTGTTTATATAAACGAAATTATAATTCTTGTTTTTCCTTGAAAAGTCGAATTCAATCTCATTAATCATAGTTGAATTTATTCCTTCTTGTATATTGATATCATCCGGAAGAGATTTAATTACACCGTCAATCAAGATTATTTTTGTTTGTTCAATGGTATTTATTGTCAATGAATAACTGTCAACTTTGTCTATTTCATAAAGGCTATTAATTTGTAATTCACTGGATTGAAAAGAAACAGTATCCCGGTTATCAATTACAAAGAATTGTTCTTTGCCGGTGGATTTGAAATAGTATTGATTTGATTTTTTAAGTGAATTATTAAATAGAAAAAGAAAATTTGAAATGTTTTCTTTCTCATCCAATTTTGTTGTGGTTGCAGAGATGAACTTTATAGCAAATAAATAAAATGAAAAAAGAAATGTTACAGCTAACAACGATAAGTTAATCCCGACTAAAATTTCGATTAATGTAAATCCGTTTTCATCTTTAATGATTTGCATTTTTTATTGCTGTTCTTCAGACTTGTAATAAGCACTAAGTGATAATATTTCCTTTTTTGCTGATGTAGAGAAAATGCTGACATTTATATTTGTCAAGTTATCATTTCTCTTTATCATCCTTCTAACTTCAAGATTCCCGGTTTGGTTTTTATATATTGAATCTGTTTGTGCTTTAATATTTATTGAACGTTCTATCTCTTGATTTGCCAATGTTAAAGCCTGTCCCCTTAACAATATTTTGGGATTTTGAAAAATGTTATTGAAAAACATTGAAACAAAAACAACAATGAATCCTAAAATTATAAGACTTACCAATGCTTCAATAATTAGGTAGCCGTCTTGCTTTTTTAGTATATCCATGTCTCTTTTAAGATTTTAAAAACTTTCATTCTTTAGCTTTCTTAACTTGAGCAGGAAAAATTTTTCGAAAAAAAGTTGATAGGATATTAAATGTAATGACACGATCCCTAATTCGCACCTAAAAAGAAATTCGTTTAGAAATTATACTGGCAGATATTATTACTAATATTTCGTTAACATAAAAAAAAAATGTGCCTGCCCAGAAATAATCGCACAGGCGTATACCTAATTTGAAATTTTTGTAAATTTTTACAGTATAATAAGTTGACAGAATGAAAAAAGAAAAAGTTATTTGTTGCAATAAGCCCTTCTCTTTTTAAGGTAAGGGTGGGGATGGGTTCCAAATTTGCCACACTTATTAACCCTATCTAAATCTTTCCCTTGGGAAGGGAAAGACTTGTTGTCAATCAAAACTTTGACACTTACAAATTCTGTCCTTGCATATTTCACTTTTATTTTAATTCATTTTACAATGATTTTTTTATTAAACAAATATTAATTCTTCTCGCTAAGTTGACACTCATGCAAAATAATCGGGGTTTGAAGAAGCAAAGCGACTGAGTTATTTTTCTTTATAGGAAAAGATAGAAATGCCTAAGTAAAGGATAATTTTATGGCATAGCCATTCCTTTGGAAGAATTTATTTTTAAGTGCATGTTTCTTTCACATAGTGATGGCCATGCCATTGGTTCTTTTCTGGAGTTTACCCCGAACTTGATTCGGGGCCAAGAAAAGAACATTTGAATTTAATATATCCATGTCTCTTTTAATATTTTAAGAGAGCTACTATTCTTAAATCCAACCGGCAGCAAAAAATTAGTGTCCAGTGTATGACGATCTACATTAAAATTTACCAGCCAGTTAATATATTCCGTTGGCTCTTTGTAATACCAGAAACTGTAAGTATAAACTATTCCGGAAATCTTACCTTCCAGATCAACATTATTTTCACTGTATACCAATCCTTGAAGTTTGCTGCTTTCATCTAATTTTATTTTGCTTTTATTTGCTGATAAACCGGTTACAGAAGAAAGAAGTAATACCGAGCCATTTATAATGCTTGATTTAATATCAATAAGATTATTAAAATTTGTTTGCTTTGAAGCATCTATATAAAGCATTACAATGGATGGGTAATTAAATTGTGAACTGTTAATTGTTATATCTTTCTTCGAAAAGAGCTGTGAATTTTTAAAATGGCAATTGGGGAATATATTTATTTTACTTTCCGCAGATAAAATAATATTCTCCAATGAACAACCTAAATTTACATCAATAGTAGAATCACTAATGATTGCTAAATCTATATTTGAAGTTGTATTCTCTTTTATTATTGTTTGCCCGGTTACATAAAATTTTATCCCATTTGTTTTAATATTGCTGCTTAAATTTCCCTCAACAACTAAATCTCCATTGACATTAATTTCTTTTAACGATAGGGCTTTATTTACAGTAGATTCATTTAGTTCAAAACTCTCGACGTCATTACCTCTTGAAAAATCTTGAGCAGCGTTTTGATAAAATACATTTGAAGCAAATTGTTCGTTAATAAATTTTGCTTGAATGTTCTTGTTAATTTTTATCTCCCCATTATGATAATCATTATCTGGAGTTGGAATTCCTTGAATTCTTCCGATTGTAATTTTATCATCAGTCGTTAAAATATCGCCGTTGATTTTTGTATTACCGGTTACTGCTGCTTTCAGTTCTGGTTTGGAAAATATAAGTGCATTGTCAAAGGGATCTTTCATCTTACTTGCAAACTGATCTTTTATTTTGGATGAATCATTATTTTTTTTTGCTGTTGCTTCTAATTCCCAATAAAGTCCTTTCTGTTTTTTTTGTACAAGTACGTCAATAGAATCAATTAAATAATTTTTACTCTCAAAATCTTCTGTTGTTTGTTCTGAAAGAAATTTTTGAACCGCCGAAGTACATGCAAGGTCAAGTTTCTTTTTATTTAATTTAATCAGATCAATTTTATTATAAAAAAAGATTATACCTATTATCCCCAGCAGTAATGAAGTAATTAAAAAGCTGATTAGAAGGACATAAGGGAGAACAAACCCGGATTCTTGACTATTGCTTAAACGAAACATGAGATTTAGAATTTAAAAATTGGGGTGAGCTTTATAGATTAATAATAAGAACGGAAAAATTTGAGAAAATAATTGCATAATTGCATCATTCCTTCACAAACGATCATTTAACCATTTCCATTGCGCTTCTGTTAACCAACCTTGTTTTGGATTGAGTATTTTTATAATTAGCACCTTATCATTTGTATCAATAAATTTTTTAATTTTATCTAAAATATTTTGAGGACTATCGGAGGTATAGATAGCATAAGATGATTCACTTATCATTAAGAAATCATAGCTTTTAATAATATTAAGTACCTCCTTATAATCCTCACTAGTTTTTTCTTTTACTAGATCGTATGTTATCATTAACACTTGAGACATTTTATAACTCCTACATTTAATTTGTAAATAATGCGATTATACTAATCGATAATTTGGGGTAAGTAGAACTCATCTTGGGTTAGAAATGTGAGGACTTTGAATATTGAAGCCGAAATAAAATTTGAGCTTAACTATTTTTACTTTTTTACAAACCTTAATTCGTTTTTACTCCACACATATTTGTATACGTCCTCTTGCCATTTTGCTTCCCTGTAATCCTTCATACTTATTTCCACATTATCCATTTTGACATTTAAAGCTTTTTTATCTTTCGGTATGTTTCCATAATCTTCGCCTGTCCAATTTTTAATGCCTTCCCTCGCAATATCTCCTATTGTTTTGCCAAGACTTTTTACATAGGTGGTATCATCCACATTGTTAATTAAAACATGTACTATTTCTTTGTCAGGCTTTAATCTGTCGTTTTTAGCTCTATAATAGCTGTTCCATGCTAATACTTTTAGGGCGGTTCCTTTTACTTCGCTGTCAGGATGTGAAACTGCAGCATGAAGCAGTGCCTTAATAGAAGATGAAGTACCAATTGCATCCAATGCTAATACGGCAAGTGGTTTATTTGGTTTTACTTCCTTTACAAGAGATGAGACATTCTCTTGAAATGAATCCGGGTTTTTATTTATTGTTACACTTGTATCTGAATCCTTATATTCTGTAAATAGAAATTCCTCAAGCGGGGCAACAACAGTATCTGACTTTTCAGCAAGCTTGTGGAAAATTGATGCTGCGTCCAATTCTCCTTTTGCTGCTTGGGTAAAAACATCTTTCATTTCATCAACAGTAGGGATAATTAAAAGATTTATTTTGCTATTTAAACTATCTGTTTGTGAGAATGATAGTTTAATAAAAATAAACACAAACAATGTTATAGTAATTGTTTTCATTTTAAGTACCTTTAATAAATTGTTAATTATATTTTATCATAAAATATTTTGTAACAGTAAGCAATTTGAAATGCAAGTTGAGTTGAAATAATTAATTTTACCTTTTGTCTTTACCTATATATACTTAGAAATTTTTGAACTGATGAAGTGCGGGCAAGAGCGAGTATTTTTTAATTTAATTTGATCAATTTTATTATAAAAAAATATTATTCCTATTATCCCCAGCAATAGTATTTGTACTTGGAAAAATGAACTTCCATTTTTGTTTGTTTCAGAAATAAAATAAATAGTTTTCGAATCGTTCAATTTTTTAAGTAAATAACTGCGGGGATGTGGTTTGCATTGCGGATAGATTTAAATGGCGGACAAATTAGCTTTAACCGTCAATTACCAAATAGAAAATGTTAAATAAAAAAATATATTATTAAATAATCTATCTATTCTTTCGAAAGACAATGTCATCTCCTTTACCACTTTCATCAATTAGATTTTTTCCAATACTATAAAGTAAAAATGAATCTGGGGAAATGGGTTTATACATAATAGTTAATTCTTTATTTCCAATTCCTATAAATGTATGATTTTTAGTTAAGTAATTAGAATTTTTATTTAATGGTTTTTTCGTAATTGAATCAGAATAAATATAAATATATGAAATATTGGTATACGGTTTAATAGAATCAAAAAAATATTTCCCTTCAATTTGAGGGAAATGACCAAATTGAACGCGATATTTGTACAACCCTGTAGCCAGAGAATCAAATAGATTATAAGTAATTGGTATTTTCAATTCATTGTAAAGATCTGGACCACGAATAATATTTTGCTCAGTTCTTTTAATTTGCCAATATACAAAAACAAAGAGAAAAAATATTAAAAAGATTCCTACCAGAACTCTTATCCCTTTGTTTTTTTTAAGAAAATTTGGTAAATATTTTTCTTGGATAAATATCATTAATTATTTTTTTATAAGTGGTTGTGTATTAAATTTAATACCTGAAGGGCTTAGTTTATTTACTACCATTTCTAAAACTTTATATAATAACATCCCTTCCATTGAGGACCCTTTGAGGGAGACATTTCTTAAAGAGTTCGTAACATGACCTGAATTTTGAAGTGCATCAGATAGCTGCTCTGGCGTGACTGCGCCATTTGGCTTATTAAATTCTATACCTCCTTGACTCAAAACATCCATAGCATTCGTTACACATGAATTAGTAGATGCATCATATTTACTATCCTGTCTATTATCTAAAGCATTTTGAACTTTTTCTTGATCAACGTCCACTGTTTGTTGTATGGTAGTTCTTACTTTTGTTTCATTTCCCATATAATCAGAGAGACTATAAACCGACCATTTTCCATTACCTTCAAATGAATAGACTTTTCCATCAACATTAATAGCTGTATGACCAGCAAGTCCATTACTATTTGGGCTTGCAGTAGGTGTGTTTTGTGTTGTTGGACCAGATGTAATGATTGAAACACTATCCCCCTTTTCATCCATAAAAATCAAGGGATTATTTAGTGTGTAATTGTACGGACTCCATCCAGGATACTTAGCTGCTAAAGGATCAACTTGTAGCCATCTCCCAATAAAACTATCATAATATCGTGCGCCAAAGTAATCATAACCGGTTTCGGCAGCATCTCTTTCCTTTCCTGTAAATTTAAATCTGCCGTCAATACCCGCATTATTTGCACTTCTATTGGGCATTGTTGCTCCAAATGGATAATAATCATCCCAACTTAGGGGTGTACCGTTGCTGCTTACAGTCATCTTAATACTTCCAAGGTGATCTTTCAAATAATAATATCTGCCAGTTACAGAATTATTTTGCACTCTTACCTGCCCAATGTTTTCTCCACCCGTACTCAATATATTATAAGTAAAATTAGAACTATAGGGCAAAAGGCACACAGCTTCAGTAGTCCCGTCAATACCATTAAAGTAATATATGTGTGATCCACCATCAATCATTTTTAAAGTCCTATTGCCGTTCATATCATAAGTGTAAAATTGGCTTTCTCCGCTAGTTTTATAAATGCGTATGGGAAGATTATCCGAATCATAAAGTATAAAGGCTATTCCTCTGTGCGAATCTGAGACAAGGTTTCCATTATCATCATAACCAAATGTATAACTGCTAGAAGTAGCGGGGTCAAATATGCTTGACAATCTATTTTTCCCTGATTGATAAGTATACATCAAATGATTGTTACTTCCGCTTTGGTTATACCTGTCAAGATAAATAAAATTTCCATCTTTATCGTAACTTATACCTTTTTCATCATATGCGTTTGTGGTTTGCCAATAACCATTACCACTGTTGACCCAATAGCCAAAATCTCCACTTGTCATACGATTTGATTTATCATAAAAAAATGAATAGCCAACTACAGATGAACCACCCGGAAAATTTACTCCATACATATTATACATCAGCCAACTTATATTACCATTGTATTGTGCCGTTGCACTTTGTGCAGCACCAATATGACCAATATCATTATAACCAATAACCTCACCAAATTTATCAACATACGGCACTCCAGAACCTCCAGGTCCATCATGTCCGGGATCATCTGAGGTGCTTAAATTTTGATGATTTATCATCGTAAGCCAGCCGCGGTTATTATAGGTATAATCAACACCTTGTGCATTACCTAACTGTAACCGTTTAACTTTATCCGAAGGATAGTACGAATATAAACCTTCCTGTACATAAGATTCAGATCCGTGCTTTGTTTTTACTGTAGACATTCTTCCAGAATTATCATAACTATATGATGTATAAAAGTTATTATTTCTCCAATCATTGTCAATAAAATCTTTTTGAGTAATATTTCCCTGCAAGTCATAATGATAAACGATTTTTTTTGTGTACCAACCTAGATGTTCTTCAACCATCCATTCTACTCTTCCTAGATTATCATAAGAATAGAAGGCAGAATAGCCTGGATACTCATAAGTATACTTTTCCACATATGATAATTTTCCAGTAAGATTATGCTGGCCTGCAGCTTGTGGATCAGAACTTGGGGAATCATAAAAATATTTCTTATTTATGAGGCAGCTTGCTGAAGGAGGAAAATTTGCATCACTTGGATCTGCATTGGAGAAAGCTTGTGATGAAGTTGAGTAATATTCTCCGGATTCTATTATTCTGTTCAAATTATCATATTTGTTATATACGAACGCCAGGTTTGAGGAACAGTAGATATTATAGTATCCTCCGGCGGTACCTGTAGCCTGAATACTGTAATGATACGAACCTTTAGGAAGGTATACCGAAGAAGAAAAAGTCGGGTTCGATGATGTTGCACTAACACTTGTAACGACAACATCGCCGGTTGTTTTTATATCTATTTTTATTACACACCCTGTAGGAACATAAGATACAGGAATACCAAAATCAACTCGCCCCTTTCCGGTTAATGCAAACGTACCATTAATAGTTTGGCTTGTAATATTACCTGATTTACCAACACTATTTATAGTTGAAGGATGGTTAGCATCCTGAATAAAACGAAGATTACCATACTTATCATATTTGTATTTTGTAGTACCGGCATCGGGAGTTGTCTTCAGGCTTATATTTCCTTTATCATCATATTGATAGGTTGTTAGTTTCCCCTCCGGTGATGTAACGGAACTTAAACGGTTTAGGGTATCATAGGCAAAGCTAGTTGTTGCAGTAGTATATGCATCAATCTTTTTTACATTCTTAATTAAATCTCCATATAAATCATAGTAATTATATTCATAATTTCCATTTTCATCTGTAATCTTTATTCGTTTAAAATAAGTGGGGTCATTTAGTCCATTATCATTTAAATATTTTACTTCTTGTTTTTTATTTGGCGAAGAAGTTGAATTTGAAATAAAACGGGTTTCTGATAGATTAAGATATTTATCATATAGAAAGTAAGATTTTACACCGTCACCATCTTCTTGATAGATTTTCCTACCAAGGTAGTTCAATTTTTCCTTTGATTTAATAATTTCAGAGCCGTCAATAGCAGAATTAACATAAGCCAGTTCGGAAGGTAGGAAATAACTTTTAGTTGTTATAGGATTAACTCCACTCGGATTTCTAAAAGAATTCTTAGTAATTTCTGGAACCCATAAATTATCATTATATGTATATCCTATATTCCCATAACGAAAAGCTGATGTATAATTGGAGTTCAAGGGGCCTGTAATGTCAGGATTGTAGCTTCCAGGAATAAATGATTTTGTAATTCTGCCAATCGGATCATAAAAGTTGCTAGAATAATAACCGTTTTCATCAACAGAAAACCTAAGATTTCCTTTCCCATCGTATCCGGTGTAAGTTGTATAATTCATCTGGTTTCCATACTGAGATGTAAATGTTTTAGTTGTCTTGAAAGGTTTGGGCTGCAAATTGCTCCAGCTCTGGTTATAATTATACTGCGAAACAGCTACAGGCACAACTATTCCAGTCGCTGTATTACTAACCTGGTTGTTATATTGATAGGTAGTTGTTGATTTTCCATCTGAAATTGTTATGGGATACCCAATGTTCGGACTTGTAGTATAATAATCATAATCTGTTTTTGTAAAAATATCATTAGTTTTTCCATAAATAATTTCTTCTTTTAAATTTGTTTTTCTACCAATTGCTTCTGTTAAGGGATAATAATTTAATCTCTTACGAGATTTCCTGACCCAATTCCAAATGTCTATTTGGCCGTAAACAGATATCTCTTCAGGTAGTTCTGGTTTATAGATGTAGTTACTGTTTATATAATTTGTTGATGAATACACAGCAAAATCATTATTAAACTGTTTAATGGTCATTATATTGTGGCTTTGTGAGGAAGTCCGGTATGTTTCTTGAATTGTTGTTGTTTTTTGCGACTTATTTCTAATAAGGCAGGTTTCTGCAAAAACATCAGTCAATTGGGGATTTTCATAATGACCAAATTCATTAATTACATCAGTATTCAAAATAGTAGCTTTAGTTACCCCACTATAGATAAACTTTTTTGAAATAAGACTTAAATCAGTGGCATGATTTATTTCATAATGCCTGCTCCATGCATAACCATTTACGTGTTTCTGAATTATTTCCATATCTTCTTTATAATTATACTTGGTTGATTGTATGCATTCACCATTTTCATCGTATGTAGATTCTTCTTTAATTCTTAATTCTGTGGCAATATTTGGTTTCAGATAAATTGAATATGTACCGTAAGTAGGGGGGACAAATTTTGAGGAAACCTTAAGCTGTTCGTAATTCTTCTTTTCGGTATAAGAACTGTTTGCCGCATATTGCGAGGCCCCATCCAGATTTGTAGTTGTAATTTCGGTTATTATATTAGTTATAAGAGGAGATAGATCATCATATATTGGTTTTTGACGAACGGATTGTGAACCATCTCCATACCAAGGGTAATCTTCAGTTCCGGCAAGTAGTGTGTGGTCCCAGGAATATTTATATTCTTTTTTACTAATATCTTTAAACTGACTACCATCCCAGACTTTATTATCTATCTCCTTTATCATTAGAGCAGAATAATTATCTCTCATTGTATTATACATGTTCTTATAATGATACGACAAGAAATATCTATACCATTCTTGAAGACCTTCATATTTACGATAATATCCCCACCACCTATTTGGATGATTTTGATAAGCATTTATATAATAACCCTCATGATTCATAAATTCAATTGGATCATATGAGCAATACCATTGCCCAGCAAAATAAGTACATCCTGGTTTAACCGCAGGATTAAAGTTATAACTATTGTTTACATTATACATTTGGGTAGTACCATCCAATTCAGTGTCAATCCAATGTGTAAATACATTTTTTTCTCCGTTTAATACTTCTCGTGAAGCCATTACTTTCGTTGTATATGCCAGATGGTAATAGTTAGTTATAGACAGAGGAAATATTCCTGCATTATAATCAAAAGCTAAAGCATCAAGCCCTCCATAAGTATACTTCCTTGTATGATTGTTATATGTGAAGGATACTTTTTTATTTGTATTATCATTGTTTTGAATATACTCAACCTGCATAATGGAAGTACTAGTTGGTGTAGAATTTCTTTCTAGTGTATTAAAACCACCAGATTGAGTAAATTGAGAATTATCCAAAAGTTTAATAGTGTAATTTTCACCACTCATACTGTTAGCAATATCTATTTTAAAAGTATTTCCGCTCCTGATATAATTAAATGTAATTTCTGTCCCCGTAACCTGTGTTGAGCTATTTCTATAGTATTGAATTTTTTTAAGGTATTTTCTACCATTTGTTACATTAACTCCAAATATATTATTAAAATCATAAGTAAAAACAATTCTATCACCATTTGGAGATTCAATATATTTCAGGTAAGCAATTTTAGGTGGATTTGTATGTCTTGCACCCCATTCCGAAGCCTGGTCATAATTCTGATAACTGACATACTCTTCTTCAAAATAATATGTTAATCCATCTCCGGGCTTATAATAGATTTTTCTTTTCCCAAATGTTTCTCCCATCCACTGGACAATTGCATAACCATTAGATTTTTCATCTGCGTCAAAATATATACCCTTTAAATGATTATCTATTGTCATATTTATTGAAAATGCATTGTCTTTAAAAATTGGATTTCTCAATGTAAGCACAGAACCTTCAGAGTTCATAATTCTGATAGCATCTCTGGTGGTTAAGAAGGGAATAGAAGATAAATATACTCCTAATCTTGATGCTTCAGGATAGGTCCAGGGAAAATTTAGGTCATTTGTATATTGATATCCTGTTGCCAACAAAGGTACTTGAGAGCCTTTTAAGAAAGTTTCATCTTCTAAATCTGGGTTTTCCTGCGAACCTAAGTAAAAATTTTTTTCGAAATTTGTCGTCTGCAAAGCAATTCCATTAATACCGAAAACCCAGCAGGCAGCATTAACACTATTTTCTCTTGCTCCGATACCTGTACTATATAAATCTGTTTCAAAATTATTAATGCGTTGAGATAGATTGCTTACATAATCTTCAAAATATGCGTGACTGGTATTTGAATTAAAAATTAAAGTAAGCTTAGTTTTCAGATCATTCGGGTAGTTTATATCCATAGAATGCCCTATGGTAAGGTTCCCCGAATAATCTGAAACATTTACAGCCCCTTTAATAAATGAACTATTTACAAAAGTGCCTCCGCGATCGAGCAAATCTGCACTATTAAAAGACATTACAGATATATCAGCTTGTTCTCCTCGAATAATTGGTTCACTTTGGCCAAATAAATTAAAACAAAAAGAAATTAGTATAACAAAAAAGATTACAATGGTATTGTTATATGAAAAAGAGTTTCGAAATTCTAATAAACATTGAGGTGCCATGAAATTTTGCCTCCCTTAAATTTGTATTTAAATATCCCTAATCTTTTATTATTTATTTTTTTTCTTTTACTTTAAACTTGTTATTACTCTTATCCCATGAAAGCTTATCTTTATTATCTTGCCACCATTCCTCTCGATATTGCTGAATTGCTATTTCACTCCCGACTCTCAAAGATTTAACTTTTATCTTTTTATATTTTCCATCTTCCTCTTTAGGCAAATCACCAAAGTTCATCTCACTCCAATTCTCTATCCCCTGTCTAGCAAGACCACCAATAGTGTTATGTAAATCCGGTACATAGGTTGTATCATCAGCACTGTTAAATAGTGTGTGCAAAATTTCTTTATCAGGTTTAGAGCTATCATTTAGTGCTCTGTAATAACAATTCCAGGCTAGTGTTCTTACAGCAGTTCCTCTCACAACACTATCAGGATATGTAAGGGCGGTTCTTAGTAATAGTTTCAAAGCAGCCTTAGTGGCAATAATTCCTAGAACAAGCACCCCATATGCTTTGTTTAATTTGGAATTCTTTGAAGTATCCTGTTTTATCTTAGGAAAAAGAAATTCTTCAAGGGCAGGTACTGCATGCCTCTTTCTTGAAGATACAAGTGATAAAATTTTAAAAGGATCTCTTTTCCCTTGAGTAGTTAACGAAAATAGTCTGTTAATTTCATCTATTGTTGGAATTGTTGAAAGAGTATCGGTAATAGAGTTATCGCCATATTTTATATTGGTACTGTCGACTTGTGCAAAGAACTCTACACTCGTGCTCAATAATAAAATAATTAAAAATATTAGAGCTGATTTTACTTTCATGTTCAATCTCCCATTGATTTTTTTGGTAATAATATTTTGTTTGCTAATCGAAAAGTTATTTCCTCTTTTAAACAACTTCGTCAAGTCACTTACATTCTGAAATAGCTTATTACATAGCAGTTCCTATGTGTGCGATTGCCATCCAGTGACTATCATTCTTCAATAAAATAAAAATTGGTTTATATCATCTTTGAAAATTTCGAAGTGTATCGAAATTTTCCCCGTTCCCTATTTCAATCACAACATCAATATCGAAAACATCATACGGAATGATAAGGAATGATATGGATAAATGAATCAGTATGATTACGGTTTATTTTTCTTAGGAAAGTTGTTAAAATTAAAGAAATTTTATTGTACGAAAATTTTTCTACGTATAATTACGTAGTTAATAAAGTTTAAAACAAAATGAGGCTATTCGGGTAATTATTTTTCTATGGAAGGAGTTTCAAATTTTAATATGGGACTGTTATTTATATTGTAGAAGATAAAATAAATTCCAATTAAAATTTCAAATGCAGAGGTCAAGTAGAAATATTCTGTCCCAACTCTTCCATAAAGCATTGCAAATAAAAATTTTAGGATAATTGTCAGCATATAAAATATCAATACTATATGAAAAACTGACAATCCAGGTAACTCTTTAATTTTTAAAACTGCATCAAGCGCTATTCTAAAAAATATTAAAATATTAATCACCATCAATACAATCATCAACCTTTTGATTGACAATGTTAGAACAATGATAATAAGTACAAGTAGTACCGGACTAATCCAAAAAAACTTTTTTTTTGACTCTTTGATATTAAACAGAGATATAAATATAAAGGTGTCAACAAAAAAATAAGTTCTTACTGGAGAAATACTAAATAAATATTTCAATAATTCATTAATCACATCCTCAAAGCCTAATAATAAGAAAAAATAAAAATATTTTGTTTTAAATTGCCTTACAGGAGGAATTAGCCAAATTATTATACTAATATATAAAGTGATAATATTAAACTTCATCAATCGCAAACTGGGGGACACCCATCAGACTTTTCTAATGTATAATTCCCACTTGTTATTGTTAAAACCGAATCCCTTTGTTCAATATAAATAACATCGTTATTTTCTTTTGAAAGTAATTCATTTACAATAGAAGTACTATATACATGAAATATAACATTTGTTAAATCTTCATTACCCTCAGAATAAAAAATTTCCTTTTTATTATCACGCACAAATAATTTTTTATTTACAATAGCAAACATGATTTTTTGATTTGCTTTTGATACTAGTCCGGACAATTTAGCTTGGTCAATTTGAATTGAATATTTAACAGTTCCAAATAGTTTATTTGCTTCATCTTTAGTAAAAATTTTACCTTGAGAGTAAATATTGCTTTGTAATGTAAATAATATGTATGATAATATAAAGATTGATTTTAAGTTTTTCATAATAACTCCATAAATTATTTTTTTGTCATATTAACTTATGGATTGGTGCCTCAAATCACATCCGTAGCTTTACGGTTTTTTTTTGATAATAGAATTTATTCTATAAAAATTTTTTGATAAAAAGCATCAGTATGATTACGGTATTTTTTAATAGGAATGAATTATTTTGAATAGTATTCAATTGCAAATTTAATAAGCTCTGGTAACGATTTTAAATTTAGCTTTTGGATTAAATTAGACCTATGAGTATCTATTGTTCTTCTGCTTAAATTTAATTTCTCAGCCATTTCGGTACTTGTTAATCCCTCACTTATATATTTAAGTATATTTTTTTCCCTTTGAGTTATTTCTTCATTTTCAATACTAACAGGCTTTACCGGATTATTAAACTTTTGAATAATTTCATTAAGCTGCTCTTCACTATAATTAAAAAAATATTTATTCCCAGAATAAACCTTGTTAATGGAATTTATAAGGTCCACTATTTCGATATTTTTATTTATTAAGCCCATCCCACCAGCTTCAATACATCCATAAACATATTCTTCACTTTCATACATCGATAGAAATAGTGCCCTGGCAGATGAGTCTTCTTTAACAATTTGTTTTACAGCATCAATTCCGGACAATACCGGCATGGCAATATCCACAATCATTATATCAGGATAATAAACAAAATATTTTTTAATCAGTTCAGAACCATTTTCTGCTTCATCTATAATTATTAAATTATTTAGGTCTGACAAGATTTCCTTTAATCCATTCCTAAATAGTTTATGATCATCCGCAATTATAATATTTATTTTGTTATTGATTTTTTCCAATTAACTGCCTTCCTGGGAAATTCAAATATTAAAGTTGTACCAAAATCAGGTGACGATTCAATTTTAAGAAAACCATTTAAATTTTCTATTCTTTCTTTCATATTTAAAATACCAAAACCCATATTATTGTTTTTAATGTTCCATATTTCTTTAGGATTGAATCCTATACCATCATCTGAAACAACAATTCTATATTTAGTTGTTTGTTCAAGCAACTGAATAATAAACTGATTTGCTTTTGAGTGTTTAACAATATTATTTAAAATCTCTTGAATTATCCTATATATAATTAGTTCAAACTTTGGTTCCAATCTTTCATCAAAGCCCATAAAGTTAATTTTGCCTTCAATATTACTTTCAGCAGAAATCTTTTGACAAAGTAAAGTAAGTGCTGGCTTTAACCCCATCTCATCTAATATTTTTGGTTTCAGTTCATAAATAACATCCTTTAAATCCTTAATAGTAGAATCAAAATGTACAGAAACATCCGCAAATTCTTTTTTTAGTTTTTCATCTTCTATATTTGATTTAATCTTATTCAGCTTCATTTTTAGAAATAGCAAATTTTGTCCAATACCGTCATGTAATTCTCTTGCTATTCTATTACGTTCTTCTTCAAGCAGATTTACAAGATGAGATGTTAATGCTTTAAGCTTTTTTTGAGAAGTCTTTAATTTCTTTTCATATTCTTTCCTTTCAGTGATATCATGAAAATAGAGTTGAGCAATATTTAAATTTACATTACCTCTGAAAAAAATCTGATAGTGGCGTTCATTTATATTATATGAAAATGAAATTTCTTTTTCTTTTATTATAGATTCCTTAATCGATATATCAAATTCAGGTATTAAATCAATAATGGTTCTACCAATAAGTTCATTTGAATTTTTTAAAACTTCCGCAGCTTTGTTTGAATGTATTATTTTGCCTAGCTCGTTTATTCTTATAATAGGATCCGGAGAAAGTTCTGCAAAAAGAGCCATAAGCTTGATTTGCTTAAGTTCATTCTCTCGTTTTTCAAGTAAATATTTTTTATTTAAAGGCAGGATTATATATCTATAAAAAGAATAGAAGATAAAAATTAAAAGAACTGTAATTATGATTGCATAAAATAATGGATTGTTTAAATTAAAAATTAGGTCAAAATAATTGTTAACATCTTTCATATATATAATTAATTAACTATTCGATATCGATGCTTTCAACGAATATGTCTATAAACTTTTTCTTTTTCCTTGGTTGAGCTAATATGCTATTTGCATTTTCTAATGCGGCATAAAATACTTTATCGGGTACTTCCGGAAATTCTTGAGTTAATGATTTAACAAAATAATATTTATCCTGATATTCACTAATTTCAACTGTATCGGTTAGTATTATTTCGTCTAATCGTTTTTTAAGTCTAGTAAAATCCATATCATTTCTCATTCTCCTTAACAAATATATATCATTCAAGGAAGAAATGAATCAGTAATCATACGTAGTATGGTAAAATGAATATTTCCTTTATTTTAATACCAATACCAGCAAAATCGCTTAAAATCCAACAAATTAGTAAATGTGGCAAATGACAGGATAGATTACATAAATAAAAAAAACCGTAATCATACTGATTTATTTATAATCTCAATTTCTTATTTATACATACAATAATAAAGAAGATTTTTAATTCTTTGAAAAAATAATAACAACTTTAACTAATTATTTTTTATATAATGGGATGGAATAAGGTAAGCATACAACTAGATTCTAACTTAGATTTTGGAGTTGATCCAAATAGTAAAAACCTGGATTTTGAATTTCTGGTTAATGCTATTAAAAAAGAATTTCCTTTTATGGATATTTTTTTAGTAGAACATGCTGTTAAAACCTGTTTAAAGAGTTACGACAAATCAAAATCCAATCTTGAATTTATTTACTGTCTTAAACAGAAATTGGATGGCTTTATGTAGAGATGTAAGGAGTCGGTCTTATTACTGTAAATTTTGAAATAATAGTGAGTTGTATTTTGAAATTGAACTTTCACACATTATTCACACATTTTAGCCTTTCCAACTCATTTTTTATTTCCAATATGTTCATATTTCCTTTGTACTCCACTTGATATTTTTCGCCTAAAAATTCTTCCAGCTCTCCGGCAAGCTGCATTCCCGATGCAATAAACTTTTCAAAGGGAAAATCATCCGGATCATAAAAACTGTCCCAGTACCAGCTTTGCCAGTCGCAAAATTTTTTACTTAATACCGGGGAAAGGTTTAACTCCTCATATGTTATAGTGTTCATAGAACCGCCTTGCAGCTCCCAGATACCAGTTCCTTTAAAGTCATGTTTGACGATTATTTTTTTCATTTTTTTATCCTATTTGGATTAAATTAAAGAAGTGTGGTACAAATATAAATAAATATAATAATATATCACCTTGAATTCAAAGATTACTATTGACTAAAATTATACGAACTTAAATTTATTGACTTACAAATTGCTGTTGCATGTTAATAGCAAAAAGAAAATTAGGTATGAATGGACAATGTCTGTTGGAAAAGACTGAAAATTTCATGTTAGGGTTATTCTTTATTAAGTGTATCAGCCTTCTGCCTTATCTTTTCGACTCTTTCACCACTCGCAGCAAAAAAAGCATTAACTCCAATTTTAATTATTTTTGCTAATTCTTCTAACTCCACCGCTAATTTTTCTTTATTTTCTATTCTCAACCGTTTAGAAAGTTTCTCCTCTAATTTAAGCGCTTTTCTTATATGTTTCCCTAAATTCTCATAGCCTGTATTTCTATGACGACTTGATGATTTATATTTTAGGTTATGGCATTTTCGGCAGCTCAATTCACCATTGGATAAATAGAGTATCCTTACTAAACTTCCACAGTCAATGCAGCGAAAATACCAGCGATAACCAAATTTCAATCTGTGCGTATCAAAATTTTGTTTTCTAAAATTTATTTTACTGCCTGAAAGTACTTGTGTAAATTTAGCTTCAAGCAAAAATGCTTCCCAAAGATTTATTTTTTTCTTGTCGGCTAATTCTTTAACTCTTTCAATGATAATTGAGAAATGATATTCTGTACAGTCGCTCATAATCCAAACTTCCGAAATTTACTGAGTTAATAAGCGTTACGGTTTTTTATTTGATGAAATATGAATATATGTGTAGCTTATATTTATGGTTTTTTTAAAAAAACCATTATTTAAATACCACTTATGTTTTTTTATAACCGTTATTGTTATTTAATTCTCCTGTTGTTTTGTTTCACTCCGTTCCGTTCCACTCAACCCGTTCCGTTAAAAAGTACTGAAAAACTTATTTTTTCTTATGATTTGGAGCAAAAAAAATTTTTCTGTTAAAAAAATCCACCTTTTTGTTCCGCTCTGTTCCGTTATTTAATCTGAACGTTCCGCGTCTGTTATGTTATTTATTAACAGTCATTGTCAAAGATGGTTAAAAACATGCAGTAAGAAGAGCAAGCATTTAGCTTCAGCAAATGCTCAGCTTTTGCTTAGCATATGCTGAGCAAAATGGCATTCAAAAGTTGAAGTATAATAACTATTAACATGGCACATTTTTAATTTTATTATCCAATTGAAGTATATATTTATCTGCCGCTAGCGGAACTCCAGCGGCAACGGTATTTAGCTTATTTAAAATTCTTGTGAATACCATTTTATTTTTCATTAATGGTCTAGCATTTTTTATAAGTGATACACAACTATCATAACCCAATGAATTAACGCCGACATTCATTAATAAAATTGTTAAACTTTTCACATCACTAAAATAATTCAACTCAGGACTTACACCGCTTACTTTATTAACTTTAAAATAATAATCCCGCCATTTATTTATCAACTCACTATAGAAATGTCGATCATATAATTGTTCCGCTAAAATTTCCTCCATCTTGAATTCTCTGGCAGGCCTTTTTTTAATTTGAAGCTCATAGCGCAGTATGTTCTTGTCAGTTATATATTTATTGTTTGTTGACTTGTTCATTTCAGCAGCTTTATCATAAAAAGCAAGTGTCTTCATACCATTATTAAAATAAACAGATTGATAATCATCAAATATTTTCTTTTTCATATAATGACAGTTGCCAAGACACCTTAAATAATTCGGTATTGGTTCGTTCATGTATATATTTTTCCCAATATCTAACCGGAAAACTTTTCCTTTCTCTAAAGGAACACCAAGATCACTACTTAATAATTTGATTGCTGCCTTTATTGATTCTATATCCAATTCTTTCAAATTGCTACCGTAATAATATTTGGGTAGGCTGCCTTGTATGGTTAAAAATCTGCCGCGGTATTTAACCCTAAGATTTTTGCACCTTCCGTTAATATAAGACTCCCCTGTTTGTTTAATTAAGCGTTCTTCAACATTGTCTAATCTAGATTCATCAAATTCATCTGTCTCAATATATACTCCAACCGTATCTAACATAAATGCGGTAACAAAATGTGTTACTAATTACCTATTTGTTAATGCAGCTATAGTTCTTTTTAATTCTTTGTTTTCTAAAATGAGGTGCTCTCTATTTAAAAATGTACACAGCCAGTTTAGTTCACTGCTATAGTTACCTAACCCGTCAAGTTTCGTATCGGCACTTTCTCCACATTCTACCATTAAATAAAGATTTTCATGTGATATATTCTCTTTCACAGTATCTATTTGATTCACTAGTGCTTCTACGTATTCTAATTTTTCACGAAGGGAACTTATTGCATTTAATTTTGCTTCGCACAAATGTTCAAGGGTTATCTTATCACCTAATTTTATATGACGTTTGTGTGTTAATAATAAAACTTCTAACTCTGACATGGTTTTGCCCTTTCTAATTAACGGTTATTTATTGTTTAAGTGTTCTAAAATTTCGTTCTTGGAAAAAAGCAGGCGGCGGCCAACCCTCTTGAATGGAATGGAGCCGTCATGCATCCTTTTGAAAAGAGTCGGCCGACTAATTTTAAGCAATAGCTGTGTTTCCTTGAAAGTAAGTAATTTATCCTCATGTTGGCTGACGGAACTGCTTTTATCAAGTCTATATTTTATTAAGGCTTCATCAAGTGATTGCCGGATTAGCTCCTGCAGCTTATTTGGGCTTATAAGTATAAATTCTTCCATGTGGACTTCTCTTTACTTTTTTTAATACAGTGTAAGTAACTTCTTTCTATTCTTATTATTTTTGTTATTGACAGAGCAAATAGAGTAAAATTTCAGATAACTTTAGGTGTGAATTTGGCAAAAAATGATGCGTTTTTAGTCCAAAATCACATTCTGTCGTAACTAGAGGAAAACTTTTAAAAAATTCCATTTCATCTTCCATTTTCAGCATTCCCCAATCTGATCTCAATCACAGACTGCAACACATGGTTGCCGGATTCTTTTACCAATAGCATCACCTTGAGTCTAATAATTATCAAAAGATTGATAATTTTTAATTAGAAAATCATTTGAAATAGGTAAATTCCAATAACAACTACTTTAGATGGGTTTAAAAATATGAATTGTATTAGGTGAGAAAAATATAGGTTGTTTAACCTATACTTTAATTATGGGCCTAGATTTCAATAACTTTTTTAATCTATTATTGATTTTACTATATGTATGAGACGGATCATTTAAATATTTTTTTAATTCAGGCTTCAGAAGCTCAATAAGAAATCTATATGTATTATTTTTCCATTCATTAAATCTAGTTATATTCAATATTCCATCTACTTTAGCATTTTTCCATTTATCCCAAGTACCTTTTCTAATCTCCATAAAATCATAAGCGGCAGCATAATATTTATTCCCCATTTCCTCGAATGCTTTTTTAACATATACCATATTTTGATATTTTAATGTTGCTTGTTGTCCATGAGGAATTTGTTTTTTGAGACTTAGAATTTTTTCATAACTTGTTTTTACCATATGATTAGGAATTAAAAAAGCTATCTCTATTATTTCTTAAACCTGATCTTTGTTAAAAATAAATTTATCTTTGAACTGTTCGCTAACATATGGAAATATTGTACTGATATAATGTTCTTCCAGTTTAAAGTCTTTTAAGAAAAATTCTTCTATATTTTCGTCAGATAAATCATATTCAGGGTATCCGATCTTTATGATCTTTCTTGTCAATTCCTTTTTGATATTGTACGCTAAGTTAAAATTTTCACTATAAGATTTGTTCTTTTGAATTTCGTCAATAAAAAAAGCATGGTTTATCCATCTCCAACTAAAATTGACGTCTATTAAATATAGAGCTTTATAAAGCGGGTCATTTTCATTTTTCATAATAAAAATTTAAGTAAGATAACAGGATAATGTGGGACTTTATCAGCATCCAATTTTTGTAATTTAATTTTTTTTAATATCCTCAGGCCACAACATTTCTTTTGAACCTATACCAAGTGGGTAGCCAAAGGAGTAAACGTTATAGAGTTTTATTGCACGCAAATCTTGTCTTGGACTTAAATGGCGCAACATTATATAATATAATTTCTCCTTAATTGAATTATATCCAGCTTCTTCAGGGGTGGTCCCCACCCAGCCTTTAGGTAATTTTTTATTCTCATAAACTATCCTTCCAACTTCAGCCATATAATTGAAAGTCATTTCATATGCTGCTTGTTCAATTGCTTCCTTTGACCAGTCTAAAGTTATTTCATAAACGCTTTTTTCAACTTTAGTAATATTTGAATCAAGACGAGGGAAATCTGCTGCCGGAAAAATCATTTTGTTTCCCTGCCAGGTAAATTCACGATTCACTTTCCATGATGATGGATTGACCATTATCTTCATAACTTTACTTTTGTTAATCAAAACATTTGTTGATTGAAAAGTATGTTCACCTAATACTAATCCTTTCTTCAATCTCATTATGTGTTTATCAATTTGTTTTAACATTCTATTATGTGGCAAATGCATCGACTTAACTTCTATTACTCCTTGAACAATTACAGTGTGTTTTAATTTATCCAATTCGACAATTAAACCATCCGCACCTTTTGCTAAGTTACCATTAGCCTGATATTCTTTTATATAATCACCAAAACAAAGTAGTGCAACTGGAGATATTCTATTATTTTTTTTTAATTCTTGAAATAATTTAGTACACGGTATAATAGCTAGTAATTCAGCAAGGTCACCTTTAAATCGATTGATAATATGACTATAAATAAAGTTAACAGACTAA
This sequence comes from uncultured Bacteroidota bacterium, assembly GCA_963775245.1. GTDB lineage: Bacteria > Bacteroidota > Ignavibacteria > Ignavibacteriales > Ignavibacteriaceae > CAVSWT01. Next base: position 136,593 of record CAVZID010000033.1, on the reverse strand, counting down.
TGCACTCCTCATCTGATAAATAAGTCTCCAGGGGATATATGGATAAATCGGTTTCATCTGGATTTAATGGACCATATAAATACACCGCTGAAATAGTATTCCGCGTGGATGATTTTCTATATCACGGATAGAATTGTTAAGGATTAAATCAAATGTTTCAACAACAGAAGATTTCGATTCGAAATAGATGTCCTTACATTTTATAATTGTTTCAAGTGCGCTGTAAATTGATTCGGATAGTTTGGGATTTCCTATAATAGAAGAGATATAGTCTTTAGTCTTATTAGCATTCATCAGGCAAGTTTTTTTCTACTTGGGCGGCGCAGTTTATAAAAAAAATTATGTTGCCTTAAATTTCCGTGTGCTTCCCTTTCCCTTTTGGGATGAGCTGATTTCTTCTTAACCAATCTATTGATTTATAAAATTTTTCTTTTTCAATCAGCTTTTTTTCGGGCGTCCCGTTTTCTCTTGCTTCATGTACTATTTCATCTTCTGTGGGGGTTTTACCATCAATAAGCAAATCATTCCATGCCGCATAAACGGTGGCGACTACCTCAGCATGTTTAGTTTTTAGTTTAATAAATTTGGCAATGATTTCATCAACAGAACTTTCTTTCTCACCTAGTTCTAATGAAACGTCTTTTAATAAATAGTCAAAACTATTAGTAAGGTTATATTTGTAACCATTTTCATCTTCTCTTTTTGAAACTGTAAACCAATTTTTCATTCTTGCTCTGTGTTCAACTTGTTTCAGATGTTTGAAATCTGCCGGGCCTGCAGCTATTCTCTTAGGACTTCTTCCTAAATCAATTTCGAAGTGAGATTCGATGATATGGCAAATCTTTTCTGCTTTTACATGTCCAAGCGTTTGCAGATACTTTGTGTTTTCCGAATGAGCTTTTATAATTTTTGCAATTATACCGGCATGTAAATCAGTTGATGAAGGCTTTTTCTCTTTTGCTGAATATGAAATAGAAATTTGATTGGCGAATTCCAGCTCTCCCTTAAACGCTTTTTGCATTAAGCTTTGAAAAAGATTTTCCAACTCAATTTCTGATTCTTTCTGTTTTTCTTTTAATGCTTCTGTTTTTTTTTACTACCTCTGCAAATTGTTGTTGGAGAGAAAGTGGTGGAAGAATAATAAGAAAATTTTTTATTTGATCGAAATTAAATGCTTGTCGCGTTGCACCTTAATTCTGAGAAATCACGTTTCTTTGAAATGAGCCTAACGAAATTAAATAAGAAAGATATATATGATTTATTTTTTCTTTGATTGTCCTAATTATGCAGACGTGTTGATTGACATTTGCTTTAGCTCTTCACCTTTATAAAAAGCAACACGACCAATAGAAGCTCCCGTTATATTTAACAATATATCGTTTTCTTTTACCCAAGTCCTGAGCATTTTTTTATGAATATATTCGTCTATAAAAACTATATCAGTATAATCAATTCTATTCATCAAAATATTTTGACTTCTAATAAAAAAAATCCCTTTATTAATATAGTTTGAACTACCACCTAATGGAGTTGAACCACTTGAAACTAAAGTACTGATGTCTTTAATTCTGTTTACTTCCCATCCTTTCGGATTTTTCACCGGATCGCCAAACATTTCTATAAATACTGATTGCAGAAATTCATCTGTAAGCTTGTTTGCTTCAATTCGCCTTTGCTTTGCTTTATCTGCTTTCTCAAGAATCTCCACAATTTGTTTTTGTATTGGAAGTGGTGGAAGAGGTATATTTATAGATTCTAGAATGGATTTTTTCACATGTGGAATTGTAGCTCCAGTACAGCTATCTCTTAAATATTTAGATTTTGTCTTTACAAATACCAACCAATGTAGGCGTCTGGAAAAATACTCTTATATTATTAATTTTAAGCAGGCTATAGTGCTTCCAATATAACCATTTACTCCAAAACCAACTGTTCCCGCATTAGCACCGTCCCATGCTATTAAAACATCATTTTCATTTACTAATACTGCCTGATTTATCTTCTGTATATTTTAGTTCTTTATTATTTCTTAAATCATCTATTTGAATAAATCTATTAGAGCTTGGAGATTCAAAATCTACTAAGCTGTTAAGTTTTTTACCTTTAGAAATTATGACTAATGTACCTAATGATTTAAACCGCCAGTTATTTTCCCGCATAATCACTTCTTTCCGAAATCTTTCTTTATCGCTGAAATATCATCAGCTATCTCAGATTCATATTTCAAAACTTTTTCCATTATCACTTCAGGTTTTTCATATTCTATTTCTTCATACTCGATTGGTTTATAACGTGATATCGAGAGGTCATATTTGTTTTTTCTAATTTCATCAACTCTTACAACAACAACTTTTTTATTCCCTTCCCCTTGGGAAGGGTTAGGGATGGGCTTCTTCCATTCCTTCAGTATATCCGGTATATCATTCTTGTCTGTTTTATTTCGTTTATCATCAAGCGTAAAACCATCAGCCTCCATATCATAGAACCAAACATTATCTGTTATACCGTCTTTTTGAAAAACTACAACTGCTGTGGATACGCCGGCGTAAGGCTTGAAAACTCCCTGAAGGCATGGAGATGATTCCTTCAAGCTTGCATTTGTCGATTAGAATTTTACGAATGTCGATATGTGCTTTACTTGTCCCGAATAAAACTCCATCCGGAACGATAACAGCAGCTTTCCCGCCGGTTACTGACAAATCATAAATCAATTCAATGAAAAGCAGCTCTGTCTTTTTTGTTTTTGTTTTGAAGCGGGGATTAACATCATTCTCATCAATGGAACCCTTAAATGGTGGATTGGCGAGAACTATATTATAAAGTTCATTTTCATTATATGATTTTGAAAGTGTATCTGTGTATTTAATATTCGGATTATCATCATGAAGCATTAAATTCATTGCTCCAATCTGCGTCATGGTTGAATCAAAATCATACCCGGTTAATGCATGTGATTTCAGAAATTTAAAAAGTTTTTTGTCCGAAATCTTATCCCCGATTAAATGATGCGGATGGCCTTCATCATCGTAGTCAAGTATATCTTTGCTGGTATTCTGTTCGAGAATGTGCATATAAGCATTAAATAGAAACCCTGAAGTGCCGCATGCCGAATCGCAAATCCTATCGCCAATTTTAGGATCAACAAGCTTAACCATCATTCTAATTATATGACGGGGGTGTTCTGAATTGACCGTTACGCCCTGATTGTGAAATGCGGCTCAACAAATACTCGTATAAATCACCTGCACATCAATATTCTGTTCGCTTAAATGAAGGTCATCAATAATATTTACAGCTTCTTGAAGTAATGTTGCTTTAGGAATTATAAAGTATGCATCTTGCATGTGCTGTGTAAATGTGCTTGTCTCTCCTCCCAAATTTCTTAGAAATTCAAAGACAACATTACGAACATGCTTAAGCATTTGATCACCTGGCAAATGTGACCAATAAGACCAGCGGCATTCTTTATTACCATTATAGACAGATTTATATTTTTCACCTCTTCTTTTGCCATTGCTTCATTTGAGTTATCAATATCCTCAAGCCGCTTAAGAAAAATGAGATAAGACATCTGCTCAATCGCAGTAAGAGGATTAGCAATACCTCCAGCAAAGAACTTTAACCAGAGAGAGTCTATTTTTTGTTTGAGTGTAGTAGAGTTTGTAAGCATTTATATAAATTTATCTGAAAATGAGATTATAATGCCATGTATTCCAGCATTTTTCAGTTGTTATTTTAATATAATTTTCTGGAAATGGGTAGACCACCCTTATATTATTATTTGAAAGAGCATATAAACATGCCCCAAGCGCCATGGGTTTTGTACCCAAAGGAGCAATATTTATAAAATATCCTTCATATTGTTTTGCAATCTTAGTTAGTAGATTATATATCTCAAAAGGATGATCTGCACTTGTATACATTAATTTGTTATCTCGATTACCTCTAAATTTTTCATTTGCTATTAAACTCATATCCTTATATTTAGGAATATAACCATGGAAGCGATTAATTAAAACAATCTCTGATGGAGTAATATCTTCGGATATTTCTTTCGCTAAATCTCCATCGAATCCAAGTATTAAAATTAACAATCGTCTCTCGCCTCTTTTTTCTTGTCCTGAAAATCCTGGAATTTCTAGGATAGATAAGGGACCTTTACTTGACTTATAAGACGAGAATATTTTATCTGGAAAATAATACGAGAAAGGCTCAGTATAGAATATTTCAATATTTTGAATGAAAAATCTATTGTACAAAAGTTTAATCAAATAAAAAAAATAAGGTTTTGTAAAACAAGAAATATCAATTCCAATTTTAAGTTTATTTGAAATATTTATATCAGCGCCAAGTATGAGATTTAAGCTTGAATTAGGATCTTTAATTGAGCAATGGATATCTATTTTCTTAAATTTAATTATATTTTCCAAATCTGATGGTAAATTATTTAAATCTTCTTCGGTTTCTCTTTCATGAAAATTGAAAAAGAATAAATATTCAACTTCAATTCCTTTTTTAATTAATATTTTTAATGCTTCATATGCTCTGTTATCAGAACCATTTGCTAAAAAAATAATATTGAATTTTTGTTCTTTTTGAATCGAGTGATTCAATAATTCCATTTTATAAATTAATCGTTCACTCTCCATCAAACAGACTCATATTATTATTTGTATTATTCTTACTCTGAGGTATATATTGTTTTGAGGAAACATTTTCGTTAGACATTAATTCCATTATATTATTGCTATTTAATTCAATAGAAAAACCACCTCGCGTACGATAAGATATTTGAAAGCTGGGGGAGAATATTCTATTAATTGTATAAATATCTTTTAAATGCTTCCCTGGTGCTGGTTGTTGAAGCTTAGGCTTTCTTTGAATAGCACTCCATTTAATTGCAGAATCAAAAGCATTTTGATACTGATTGTTTACAATAGAGTTGCTATCAATAGAAAATTGATTTGTCTCAGGATACCTTATTTTTTCATCTTTATGAAAATCCCTAAAAATATTTCCTAAATTCAATATGAATTTATATATGTGTGCTCCATAATTTTCTATTCTTACCAATTGTGCTAATTCAGCTTCAGAATTATCAATTGCTGCCTTACTCTGCTGTTCCCTTGTAATCTTAAATTCATGTAAAAACTTATCATTTTCTTCAAATTCACTATATTTAAATGCTCTTCGGCATAATTCAATGAAATTTCCTACAATACCAGAAGATAGAAAAGAAAAAGTATTAAAGCTGTAGTATTGCTTGTTTTTTCTATAAATTGAACAGAGTAAGAAAGTTAATGATAATTTATATTTGTCAATATAATCTCTCCTGTATTTTTGGGCTTCATCATTATCGAAATTTTTATTTATGTAATCATTCATAGCCTTATTAATTATCTTAGGAGATTTTCCCCTCATCAACCACAAAATATTCATCAATTCTAGGAGAGGGTTTTGTGGATAACGAAGAAGATGAATATCTTTCGTATTGATTATTTTTTCAAAAAATTGGAAGTGTTTTAATGGATCCTTAGATACTAAGTCCCTAGCTTCTATTTCTAGATCTTCGGAGGGACTTAAAAAGTCAACGATATTTGTTTTATTATTTTCTTTTAAAGACTTTCACATTGTCTAGACGTTTTCTGGCGATTTCTTTTAAAAATTCATTGTAACCCTTAGCCTTTAATGATAATTCTTCTAAAACAACTTTTTGATATTCTCTTCCCTCTTTGATAAAATCGTCATTAGTCATCATTTGATAAGTCCTCAATCCTTTTAAACGCATACCAATTCTAAACATTAACGAACTATCAGTAAATCTTAATAAAGTATTTATGATTCTCTGTTGAGGTTCTAAATAATTTTCATATTCATCTAATAGAATTATTATCCTAAAGTCACTTTTAAATGCATTAATACAATTCATTAATATTTTGGGAATTCCAAAACTAAGAGATTGTGAACCAAAGCCAACGGAAGGAGTGAAATTTGTATTATAAAAAGGAACTTTCCCCCTGTATTCATTAACTTCAACAATAAGATTTTCAATTTGTAAAATTAAATTTGATAAATCCATTTTGCCTTTTATTTGTAATAATTTACTTATTTGTGGTACAACGTTTTTTTCAATTTCAACTTCATCCAACTCTCCATTATTTTTTAATATATTTATTATTTCTAAATAATTTTGTGCTAAAATTAATTCAAAATAATGTGTAAATATTGCACTCCAATTCTCTTCTTTAAAACCATAGCCGCTAAATGATCTTAATAAAGGCCCATCAACTCTTATATAAACACCAATTCCCCCTAAGTTTTTAAAATGATCTATCAGATTAAGATTTTTTTCAATTTTTTTTAATCTTGCAATTTGAAGTTGTACTTGAAAAGACCAGTACCTAAGAAACATTGTCTTGCCAGTATTACGTCCGCCCATGAATACTATGTTCATTGGCGATCTAAAAATATCTTTTTCAGAAATGTCCGTAAATAATTTGTAATTAAAAGGATCACACCAATAATTCAAAATCGCTTTGTCGTCAAGCATTTTTGCATTGCTGCCACTGAATGGGTTACTATATGAATCTATCATCAAATGTGACCCTCCTTATATAGTTCTTATCAACTCTTTTAAAGATAGGATTCCATCCATTTTCTTTACCCCAAAAAATAGGTAGAGTATTGTCTGGTGTATTATAGTAAAAACCAAAAAGCAATTCACTATTATTATAGCCTAAAGGAATCTTTGGATTTGCTTTTAAGCCATAATGGATAGCAAATTTTTTAAAATCTGAAATTTGCTCTTTATAATAATTAAAAATATAAGAGTCTTGAGAAAAACATTTATTTCGTTTATCTAAACTAATTGCTTGAATTACTTCAACATCAATTTTTTTTAGAGAACTTATAGCTTCATCAGAAGCTATTAGTGTCAAGAATTTTATTTCCAGTCCATCTTTATTATAATCTTTTAAGTAATTATATGCTTGTCCATTTTCTCCAGCAGAAATTGTAATGTCATCAACAAAAACAACTTGTTTTATTTCTGCTCTTTCAAATTCAGAAGGAATCGAAAAATTTTTAACTTGAAGATCATTTGCCAATCTAAATAGATATAGTATTAGTCCTCCACTTTCACTAGGCCTTCCTAATGAAATAAATCTAGTTGAAGATATAATCTCACTAATATTTTTTTTATTTACTTGCTCAAGTCCTTTTTTTACTAAAGTTTGATGAATAAAATTTCGCATTATCACTTTACAAAGATGTTCAACTTCTGTCTGATTATAATAAACAAAATTTGCTAACAGCCATAATGCCAACTTCCTTTCTTCGGCAATTGAAAAAACCTCACCTTTAAAATTAGATAACCAATCCTCTATTTTATTTTCGGTTATATTGTTTTGCCAAACTAGTTCCCTAGTATACATAATAATTTTTTTTAATACTTCTTCTTCTGGAAATTCAAATGTCATTATTTAACCTATTAAATTATTAAATCTCCCTTTAGAGCCCAATATATAAGTTGGATTTTGTTCAATAGCTAACCAATTGCGTTTTAACTTCTCAGCCATTTCACCAGTTGTATTACTACCTGCAAATGGATCCATAATAATGTCATTTGGTTTAGTTAAAAACTTTATAAAAAATTCGGGGATAAAGCTAGGCATTCTTGCAGGGTGTAAAGTAATATTATTTTTCTTACAATATTTTATATAATTCGAGCTGGAATGTGTATTGGCTCCAATAAGAACATTTGATGGAATTGCTCCACTATTATTTTTAAGAAATGTTTTTGCGCCTATATTATGTTCTGAAGGACGTATACCAGAATTATATTTACCATTCTTTAATAAATCTTTCATTGCTTCGCTATATGGGACAAGAACATTTTTATTATTTGCTTTGGGATTCGAAGTTTTAGCCAACCACCATATATTTGTAAATGAATCTTTGACACGTATTCTTTTTATATTAACCCATTGGGCTGGCGTAGGTAATTTAGCTTTGTTATACCAAACAAAATTTTGACAAACATAATAACTACCCGACTCTTGAACTGCTATTAATGTTTTTAAAGAGAGAGTTGACATAACAGGTAAACCAGGTTCCCAAGAATTGCCTAATTCAATTACTAATGAACCATTTCTTTTTAATAATTTTTTTAACTCTGTTGTTATTGAAGTTAGCCAGTCTACATAATCTTTACCGGATAAATTACCATATTTTTTCTTTCTATTCAGTGGAAATGGGGGCGATGTAAATATTAAACTTATTTTCCCTTTATAATCATTAAAATATTGAGAACTAATAAAATCTTCAATCTTTGCAGAAAAACATCTGCCATAGTTAGTATTATATACACACTTAATTTTTTTATCTGTCAATTATTTATTTTCTCTATATTTTTGATTAAATATAAAAGTTCATCAACGTCCTTATCAGTAAACAATTTATCAACTGCATTACTTCCAAAATTTGTAAATGGTTCTTCATACAAATCTGCTGTTTCAAGCTTTCTCCTTTGTGCAAATACATTCTGCACAGCCCTTAAAAAACGTGACTGGTCGGCATTGTAATTATGCTCTAATATAAATGCATCAAAAGCTTTCTTAACTATATCTTCATAGCTTGGTATTTTTTCTATATTCAATACATGTTTAAGGAAGTCTATAAAGCTGCCGACTTTTACTCCATATGCTTTAAGCATATTTTCTTCATCAAGAGAAATATTTTCTGCTTTCAGTTCTTTGCTTAATGTCAATTCAAGATCAAGCAAATCATCTGTGCTTAACTCTTCTCCTTTTTTCAGTTTCATTATTGCGGGATGTTTATCAGCGAGCTCAAGTATTTTTTGTTCTATGCGCTTCCTATATTCCTCAATATATACTTTTTCATTATCCTTTCTAACAATAACCCATTTTCTTGATTCAATTATGTCATCAAGTCCAAGCTCAATAATCAAAGAAGGTTTTTGCTGTTTGTATTTCATTATAGGGGCAAGAGTTTCTTTTATCTCATCTATCTTTACAAGGATGGTGTCTTCCCAGAATTTATTTGTCAGCAGTTTATTTATAAGTTTAACATGCTGAGCCACCTGCGCAAGATTTGTAGGCAGTAAAGAGACATCTTCCTTTATAGATTCAATTAAAGTTGAATAGTCTTTCCTTTGCAACAGATATAAACCTGCTTTTTCCATTTTATTAATAAAAAATGCCTCATTATTGTTTATGCCCGGAACAAATCTTAATAGCGGGGCAACTTTTAATTTAAGGAATTCAATTTTATCGCGGGTAATGTAATTCCAAAAATCATTCTGCCACGCATCCTTCACTTCCTTAAATACTTTTTTAACAGAGAATGATTCAAGTGGAATATCAGCGATATCAGATCGTAAATTTTTTATAATTCTTTTCGCATCGGTACTTTCCTGTTCACCCAAAAATAATTGCAGTTTTGTAAGTCGTGTATTAAAGATTGCTACTCTTATTGATATCTGTTTAGTATCATCGTCATTCTTATCTTTTTCAAAATTCTCCCAGTAATCAATTATAAGGAAATTGTCTTTCTTGCCATCCGGCAGCCAATCATAAAACTTGCATGCTTCATTGTTTCTTGTTCCTCTTCCGATCATCTGCCAGAATTTAATTTGAGAATTAACAGGTTTCATAAAAGCGAGATTTACCACTTCGGGTATATCTACTCCGGTGTCAAGCATATCAACCGAAATTGCAATTCGGGGCATGCTTTCTTTTTTAAACTTATCAAGCAGTGTATCTGCTCTTTCCATTTTTGAATCAATTACCTGAACAAGATTTGGGTACTGCGGATACATCTCATTAAATGTTTCTGCTAATCTCATTGCATGTTTATGAGTAACTGCAAAGATTATTGATTTGCCGGGATGCTGGCCAAATTTATCTTTTAGACAATTATCCATAAACTCTTCCCATTGGGCTCGTAGCGTATCTTTATTTGTTACTTTCTTTTCTAAATCAGTTCCTTCAAAGTTTAAATTATCGGGATCAATCCCATTTGAGCGAAGAATGGATTTTTCTTCTTCGGTTAAATCAACACCCTTAATTCCCTTCCTTTGAAATTTTGTTTGTGCGGCATAGACATTAAAATCTACTAAATAATCTTCATTAACTGCTTCATCAAAAGTGTAAAGAAAAGTTGGAGTTTTTTCATCACAATCGAAAAACTTAAATGTATCACGTTCGATAAACTCGGCAGGCGTTGCAGTTAATCCAATTTGTATGGCATCAAAATAGGCAAGAACATCCGTGAACTTATTATAAATAGACCGGTGGCACTCATCAGATATTATCACATCAAAATCAGCGGGTGTAAATTGATTATAGCAAAGTTCAAGTGTTTGAAGGGTGGAAACATATACACGGGCATCAGTTGAAATATCATAAGTTCTTATTCTAGTTCTTGCTTCATTTGGAAGATGTTCTTTAAATCCGTCAGTCAGTGCTTGCCTAACTAAACTGTCTCTATCAGCAAGAAACAAAATTTTCTGTGCGGCGTTTGCTCTTAAAAGAACATCAATCAAAGCCATTATTGTACGAGTCTTCCCTGTACCGGTAGCCATTACAAGAAGAACTTTATGTTTTTTCTTTTGATCAATAGCTTCTGAAATTCTCCTTATTGCTTCTACCTGGTAGGAACGGTTAATAATCGATTCTTTAATTTGTATAGAGCTGAGTGGTTTTCTATTTTGCTTAAGGAATAATAAACGTTCAAGATTTTTTCTTGAAAAAAATCCTGCTACATGTCTTTCAGCCGAATTTTCAGAATCCCAAAAAAAGCAATCGTCACCGTTGCTCATAAAAGCAAATGGACGGAAAGATTGTTTCGTTTCAATTTCAGTTATGTATTCAAAAACCTGTTCCTTGCCTACCCTTGGATCGCGGCTTGTTCTTTTCGCTTCAACAACTGCCAACACTTCACCATTAGCACGGTACAAACAATAATCAGTAAATCCGGTAACACGAGTTTTATCATAATTCTGCACCGGGATTTCAAAACCTACTTGAGAATGATCAGCTAAATTCCATCTAACTTTTGTAAGCAGCGGATCAATTATCGAGTAGCGAGTTTCTTTTTCACTAATATTGAGTGGTGCCAACTATCCCAGCTTTTTATTTTGTATTTTATTTTACCCACATGTTCGGCAAGTAATATAAATAGGTATCTAACAAGCTTTAAAATATTTTCAACTTCATAACACAAAAATACAGCACAAAATAAATAATTCCTTTAACTTAATCTATAATATCATTTAATAAATAATGCCGCTGTCTGCAATACAACAGATAACAGGAAATTTGTTGAGGAAATTAGAGAAGAATATTTAGTTAAAGCTTTAAAAAATATTACTGTTTTTTAATGGGAGTTTACTATATCTGAATTTAAATAATGTATTCGACCATCTAAAAGGATCCGTGAATTTCAAAAGTGTTATTGAGTCTTATTATTTTATTTTAACTTAAACGTTCAAGATGTTGATTAATATCATCAATAAGCCATTCACAAAATCTTTCTGCAATTTTTTCAATTTCTTTATTGTTAGGTAACTGATGATATAATTTTTCTAAAAATATTCCGGCCAGTCCTTCAAATTCACAGATGTAACTATAATTCTCAAGTCTAATAATCAAAGATTTAATAATATCAAATGCTTTAGTTCCGACCTTTTTGAATCCATTTGACCTAATCTCAATTTTAAATTTATAACATTGTTTTTTTAGATTCTCAATAAAATATTTTTTTATTTCCTCATCATTTTGAAGGCCTCTTGAGTCCAACCAAATAAAACATTCTATACTTTCAAATAAAGGTGTAATTTCTTTTTTTAATTCTTGAATAATTTTATTCTTTAATGGGAAAAGCAATTCCATAAAAATCGTAGTTGTATTTTCAGGAGTTTTTTTCTCTTTAACTTCATCACTTTTTAAATTACTAAGTAATTCTTTGAGCTTACTTAGCTTTACTTCGATAGGTTTTTGGTAATTCTTTACTTCTCGTTCCAATTCTTTCTCAAGTTCTTCAACTGAAGGTAATTCACCTTTTATTTCTTCAGGCAGCATTTTGTTCAACTGATATTCTGCTATACCAATTGGTTTATTGCTATCTCTTAAAGCATATTCAGCAACCAGTCCATCTTTAGTTTTACATAGAATTAAACCTATGCTAGGATTATCATTTTCACCTTTTAATTGATCGTCAGCAAGATTAAGGTAAAATTCCATTTTTCCTTTATATTCCGGTTTAAATTCATCTATCTTTAAATCAATGACTATATAACGTTTTAGCCGGGTATGATAAAAAAGCAAATCGAAAAAATATTCCTTATCACCAAGGGTAATTTTATATTGTCTCCCCATAAATGAGAACCACTGGCCAAGCTCAAGTAAAAATTTTGTCATTTGATTAATTAAAGCATCTTCTAAATCGCGCTCTTTTGCTTCTTTCCCAAGATATATAAAATCAAACTTGTATGGATCTTTGAAAACTTGCAGTGCTAGCTCAGAATTAGCAGAGGGTATTGTGCTTTGAAAATTATTTATAATATTACCCTGCCTTTTATGCAATTCACCTTCAATTTGGTGAACCATCACATCTCTGCTCCAACCATTCTCTATAGTTTGCTGGATGTAAAATAACCTAATCTCCGGATCTTTTACTTTGTCTAAAAGTGTTATATGATGATACCAGCTTAATTGTGCAAGATTTACTTGCACAATTTTATCTTTTTGCTTTTCATCAATTTGTGCAAGTGCCACTTGCACAATTTCATTAGGCTGAATATTTGATTGAATTAAATGGTTTCCTATTTGCAAATTAAAATTAGGGTATGCTTCAGCGAATGCTCGCATATATTTTATATTACGGACAGATAGCCCTTTCATCTCCGGGAATTCAGCTTTTAAATCTCGTGATAAACGGTCAATCACCTTAGTGCCCCAACCTTCAACTGATTGTTGTTCAAGTATTGTTTTACCAATTTCCCAATAAATAGCTAATAATTGCGCATTAACTGTATAAACAGCATTTATCCGGGAAAGCCTTATTTTTTCTTTGAGACTTTTTACTATTTCTTCATATTTTTTTGGTAGGTTACTCATAGTTTTATTTTATTCAAGTTAACTAACATTGTTTTAATCTGTGGTATCTTTATTCTTTCTAATTTATCTGCAGCCTTCCAGAGTTGTTTTTCAAGAGGTTCATCAGTTAGATTGTTTTTCTTTTTAGCCATTTAGTTAAATGAAATACTGTGGGGAAATATTGCCCCTTATGATTTTAGGAATTAAATTATAAATAATTAGGATAAGAGAAAAGAAGAAATTGAAATAACGTTAAACAATTATGACGACTTCACTAACCGTAATTCACTTTTATTCCAGGCTTTCTTTAATTCTACTTCTTTATCTTTTCTTGTAATATTTAAATACTTCTTAAAAGTTCTATAATTAGAATGCCCTGAAATGCTCATTACTACTTCTGCTTTAACTCCGTTTAATAAAGAGTTTGTTATAAATGTTCGCCTTGCCGTATGAGCGGATATAAAATTAAACTTTGGCTCTTCCCTGACAACAGCTACGCTTCCTCTGTAGTGTGTTGTCTTTATCATATCATTAATTTCTGCAAGTTCGCAAACTTCTTTAATATACACATTTAACTTCTGATTACTCAATCGCGGCAGAGGATATTCAGAATGTTTATATTTTTCTAAGATAGCCAATGAATCATATAACAATGGTATTTCAAGAATGTCTCTTGTTTTTCCAGGCCTCAAGGACCACGTATCGTTTCTTATATCTGCCCAATCAATTTTATTTAAATCTGCAAACCTGCCCCCTGTGTAGCATCCAAATAGAAAAAGATCTCTGGCTTTCCCTAACCTTGGATTCTCTGAAAAATCCAACTTCTTAATTTTCTCTATTTCATCATTCGTTAAAGTAATTATATCTACTTTGTCTTCTTTAATTCTAAATTTCTTAAAATCTTGATATTTATTTATTCCTCTTTCATAGGCCCAATTTAAAAAGATTTTAAGCAGTCCAATTATTTTGAAAGCGGAATTATTCACCATGTTTTTATCTTCAATCAAATAACTCAGAAACTTATCATAGAAAATCAAATTTATTTGACTGAAAGATAGTTCACTTCTCTCTTTTTTCTCATAATTAATTAGATGATTTTTTATTGTTGTAAATTTTCTAATTGAATCATAACTAAGATCCTTAGTACGTACTTTTATAAATTCATCTAATGCATCAAAAAATGAAAGTTGATTTTTCTTTGATTTGCCAAATCTTTCTAATACAGCTATTCGAATTTGCTCATGATCTGCAGTTAGACTATCTGAAAGAAAACTTCGTATCGTCCTTTTAATTTCTTCATCATAGCTATTTAGGAAAGCATTTAATTCTTTTGCCCCAATGTATTTTTTATTTCCTCTCTCAATAGCTCTTTCTTTTTCTTTATCCCAAAACAGAGGATTAATCTTCTGTCCAGTATTAAGAATGATCGCTTTGTTTTTCTGAAAGCCTCTTATATAACAATAGATAGCTTTCTCAGTTGATTTAAGTTCTTTTCTTTCGAGATAAAAATGTGTGGTCATAATTTAGGTTCCATTTTGTACTTTTAGGTTCAATTTTGTGCAGGCAATATAATAAATTTCACACACATTTCACACACAAATATTTAATTTTATTTTATTTGGCTTAACAAGCCAAAAGTGAAAAACATTATTTTTTAGCTATATTCATAAAATATGTGTTAAGAGAGGTATATTGAAGTTAAACAAAGTAAAGAAATGGTGGAGGTGGCGAGAGTCGAACTCGCGTCCGAAGTTAAGATCCAAAGAACGTCTACACATATAGTTTGTTTTTATTTTTAACTTAAAGATTTAAAACAAACAAAAATCTCTTTAAGCGTGCCTGCTTTAATTTCATCTCATCAGCACAGACAACTGATTCGACTATCGTACCTAAACGTCGTTCATCTTTATACCGGTACGAGAACATAAAGTGAACGAGCTGTTAAGAGTTTACTTAAGCAGCTAAGGCGTAGTTATATTCGCCAGTTATTGTTTTGTTCCCAACGTTTAACGTGTATTCGGGGAACACGATGCGCAGTTCAATGTCTCTTCAACCCCGTCGAAGCCAAATTCACCCCCAGTAGGAAGTAATAAGTCTACAGTCTATAGGCAGTAAATTATTATTTACTGCTCCAGGTAACATCAGGATGATTAGAGACTTTATTTTCATAACGTGAAAGAACAAATAACAAATCTGAAATTCTGTTTAGAAAGATAATGATGTTACTGCCGATATTCACTGTACTATTTAGTGCCACGACTTCTCTTTCAGCACGCCTGGCAACTGTTCTGCAAACTTGTAATAATGCTGCTGCTTTCGAACCACCTGGAAGAATAAAATTTTTCAAAGGTTCAAGTTTAGCTTCATATTTATCAATTTCATTTTCTATTTCTAAATGAAAACTTTCCGGTGTTCGTATAATATTTAGCTTTTTATTTTTTTCAGTATCGGGAGTTGCTAAATCCGAACCAATAGTGAATAATTGATTCTGAATTTTATTTAATAACAATTTCACTTCTTCGCTTTTAACTTCAGTAATTGATAATCCTATAAACGAGTTTAACTCATCAATTGTTCCATAGGCTTTAATACGAAGTGAATTTTTTGAAACTCTTTCACCCCCAAATAATCCAGTATTTCCTTTGTCGCCGGTCTTTGTATAGATTTTCATTTCTTAAAAGGTAAATCTTTTACAATCACATTTACTGTTGAACCTGTTTCGTTTATTGCAATAAGCTTGTGACCTTCATTAGCAAAGGCTTTTTTAATAAAAGCTATTCCAATATATTTATTAAATCTGATTGATTTAACATAAGAAGTAATCTTACCGGCATCATTATTATTTTCATCAGTTAAATTAAAGACACCATTATCTGCAACTTCTCCTTCAAACTCAACCCCCATCAAATATTTTTGAACTTTCTCATACGTTTCAAGTCTCGCAATTACTTCCTGCCCGATGTAACATCCTTTTGTAAAACTTACCGCACTCAATTGTTTTGTTTCATGCGGATTATAATTATCATTTAATTCATTTGGCGCAGCCGGAGTCCCTTGTTCAATTCTATATGCTTCGTATGCTTTCTCTCCAATTAAATTAAAGTCAAATGGGCCTTTGTTTGCAATCATAAATTTTATCAATTCAGAAGCATGAACGGGATCAGCAATTATTAAAAACTTCTTATTACCTTTTTTGTCCAGCATTTTAACAAGAAAGAAAATTATTCCTTCGGCATTAATTATTTTAAATGAATTTAGTTGAATTTCATTTACAACACTTCCGGCAGTCAAAGTTAAAAACGAATCAGCTTGCGGGCCTAATACTTCAAACAAAGTATATTTCCCATTAATATTTGTAAGCTTAACATCATCTGCAATAACATATTTGCTTATCCACATCATTACTTTAGACTGATTTGCAAGACTTCCCATCAAGATTTGGTAATCATCAAAATTCAATAAAGTCATGCAATCAATTATTCTTCCTTTTTCTGTCGTAAAAATTGTATCTATAACATTTTCTTTTTGTAACTCTTTTGTTTCGTTGGAAGAAATTCTATGGATAAAGTCCAATACATCTTTCCCTCTGAGCTCAATCATTCCACGGTTTGATACATCTTTAATTGCGACGCCTTCATAAATCGAGTTCACTTCTTCTTCAAGCGAAGCAAACTGGCTTATAATTTTTTTACCGTTAACCAATTCCGACTTGTAGCCAAGAGATTCATATAAATCAATTAAGGGAAATAATTTTTCTTCGGTTTCAGTCATTTACTCTCCTAATTATAATTTCGTAGTAATTCCATCTGATATTATTCATTTGTAAAATATTATTAATTAAAACACTAAATTTAAAAAGAATGATTGAAAATACAATCAATTACTCAAAGCTATTAATACTGCCTTGTTTGTTTTCTATTTCTTGAACTTACATAAAGGCTGTCTTTAACTTTCCAGGTAAAAGCAACGGAATCAACAGCTTTTATTTCATTGCCGGAATCATAGTAAATATATTCATAATAATCCGGAAATTTATCATTGTTGGTATTTGTAATTGTCCGCTGAAAATTTATTCCCTTATATGTCATTAGCAAATGCGGCGGAGAAGTTAAACCATCAACTAAAAAATAATTGTAATCAATATGGCCAACACCCTGTGCATAATGAAAATTAACTTTTATATATGGTGTTCCGTTATAATTCCAATGGTGAAGAGAGAAATTATTGAATCCGCCATGTGATGGAATTACCGCTTTCCATACTGTACTCAACTTTCCGTTGTCGCAATGAAATAGCACCAAATAAAAAAATGCAGTTCCTAATTTCGTACTGTCCAAATCAATATAGCTCTCATTATAACCGATAATATTTTTTGGTTCAATTAATCTTTCGCCTGGTCGTGATTCAGCAATTATCCCAAAGATATAGCTTCTATCATTATCAAAATAAATTACCGCCGGTTTAGGAATATTATAAGTATATGTCTTATCAAAATTTAACAAGTAAGTTCCCTTAGGGTAATTGTTTAAAACATATTCCATCACAGAAATAGTATCGCAAGCAAATCTTTCCTTCGTTTGTTCTTTTTTAACTTTAAGATTATACTTTTGAATTTCCAGATCTTTTTCCGGTGAATTTTCAACTGCTTCTTTACTAGCTCCCTTTGAAGTCAGTTTTTCATCCTGACTTTTTTTGCAGCCGTATCCAAATACCAGAATTACTACAGTCACAAAAAATATATTTATGATTACAGCTTTTATCATACTAAGATAAAATTATAAACTAAACTCTTTCAAAAAATACGCGGAGCTTAAAATTCCAAGTTCAAAATTGTTTAAATCAAAATGCTCATTAGGAGAATGCAGATTTTCAGAATTTAAACCTAAACCCATTAAGACAGTCGGGGCTTTTAGCTTTTTTGCAAATACGGCAACAATTGGAACTGAGCCGCCTTCTCTTATAAAAACAGTTTTCTTTTTGAAAGCAGTCTCCATAGCTTTTGAAGCAGCTTTAATCGCATCACTATCCATTGGAACTAAAATTGGAACAGCGCCATGTAAATTCTGAATTTTTACTTTTACACTTTTAGGGGCAAGTTCTTTAATATATTTTTCAAACTGAACAGCAATTTTCTTAGGATCTTGATATGGAACCAGACGCATGCTAATCTTTGCAGTAGCTTTTGAAGGCAGAACAGTTTTAGCACCTTTGCCAGTGAACCCGCCAATAATTCCATTGCAATCTAAAGTTGGGCGTGCCCATATTCTTTCCAAAGTCGAATAACCTTTTTCACCTTTTAATTTTGCCACACCCAAATCTTTTGCAAATTTCTTTTCAGAAAACTTTAGCGATTCATATATTGCTCTTTCTTTTTTAGAAAGCTTTTTAACATCATCATAAAATTCCGGGATAGTTATTTTTCCGTTCTTGTCCTGCAGTTTTGAAATTATTGAAGCAAGTATGTTTATCGGATTAGCAACGGAACCGCCAAAAGACCCTGAATGTAAATCCCGGTTTGGCCCTGTTACTTCTACTTCCAAATAGCTTAAACCGCGTAATCCGTAAGTCAATGTTGGAATACCTTTGTCATATAATGCCGTATCCGAAATCAAAACAGCATCACATTTTAACAGGTCAGTATTAGCTTTAATAAATGTTTCCAGGCTTTCGCTGCCTATTTCTTCTTCTCCTTCAATAATAAATTTTACATTTAATGGAAGACTGCCTGTTGATTTAAAAAATGCTTCTACACTTTTAATGTGCATATACATCTGGCCTTTATCATCCGTAGCTCCACGGGCATAAATTTTTCCATCTCTAATAGTTGGTTCAAAAGGCGGGCTTTCCCATAATTCTATTGGATCAACAGGCTGCACATCATAATGGCCGTAAATAAGAACTGTAGGTTTACCTGGAGCTCCGAGCCATTCACCATAGACAAGTGGATGTCCTTCTGTTTTGAAAACTTCAACTCTATTCATCCCGGCTTGCTTAAGCTTATCAGCAACGAAGTTTGCAGCATTTTTAATATCATTTTGATTTTCAGCTAAGGTGCTGATGCTGGGTATTCTTAAGAGTTCTTTCAACTCTTCAATGTAAACATTTTTATTTTCTTTAATGAAAGAAATAACTTCATTCATAAAAACCGCTCCTTAATTTTGAAATGAATATTTATAAATAACAGGAATAAATTCCTTGAAATTGTCTATAGTTTTCCGATCTAAGTGATTTAAAATATCCTGGGAGGGTACGTAATAAGTTTTCCAAGGATCATCAACTAAATAAAAATTATTTTCATCATCAGATGTTATAGATTCTAAAGCTGCGACGTAATCGTATTCCGGATAGCCGGGAATACTGGATTTCAAGCTTTTTGTATAACTACTAATAACATTTAATGAATTATCAATTTCTATATGAAATAATTTTTTGTTATTTCTATCAATACCATAAATAGAATTATCTTTATCTGAATACAAACCGCAAATTGTACCGATGCCTAAATTTTTTGTGCCGATTGTTTTTTGAATTTTAAGATTATTTTTATCAACTACAAAAAGAAGCGTACTATCTGCAAAAATATTTTGCTCTGAAAAACCTTCAAGCCCAAGATAAAAATGATTTTCATCTACAGCCAATCCTTCATACCCGATATTATTGGCTACATATTTGGTAAAAAGATAAGAAGGGGTGATATTCAATTTTTCCATAGACATAAGATTATTTGAAAGCACATTATCATTTTCAAAATTCAATTTATAAATTCCAACAAATTTTTTAGGATCGGGTTGGTTACCTTCAATTGAAAGATAAACATTTCCTGTATATTTGTCATAAACTATTTCTTCAAAATCTGCTTTTGGGAAAGTATCAAGATAAGCTACCACCTGCGGAGAAAAAGTAACCGGCTCAAAATTAAATGTAGTATCATTTTCAATTGTAAAATGATAAATTTTACCAATATCATCTGCAATTAAAAATATCTTTTTATTTTGTTCAGTTGATGTGATAAAAGTTATACCTGAAGTTTGATCGGAATGCGTTGAATCCGACTGCATCCATCTTGGATAATGGCTATCTTCTTTGAGTACAGTTTCTTTTTTTTCAGTTGGCGATTCGCAGCCAAATATAAATATTAATAAAAGCAGAAATGGCAGTATTTTTTTCATAACCCTTAAAATTTTTAGAGTTTAAAATATAGCAAATATTCCAATGAATCATCAGTATTTTAAGTTTTCTTGTTAAACTTTTTTTGCTTTCATATATTATCATAATGATTTTATATAAATATATACTTCGCAATCATTTTGCACCTTTTGTATTTTCATTATTTACTTTGTTCTGCATCTTTATTTTGCAGTTCATGATGAAATTTGCAGACAGGCTTGTGGGAAAAGGGTTAGATACCTGGATAATTGTAAAGCTAATTGTTTTCAATTTATCATGGATGGTTGTGCTGGTTGTTCCAATGGCAACTTTAGTAGCAACATTAATGGCTTTCGGAAATCTTTCTCAGAATAATGAAATTACGATTTTAAAATCCTCCGGGATCAGCTTATACCGGATGATGGTTGCTCCTATTATAGCCAGCATTATTGTATGCTATTTACTTTTTTTATTTGATAATGATGTTCTTCCCGATGCAAATCATAAGGCAAAAATTTTAATGCAGGATATATCCCAGCAAAAACCAACTCTTTCGCTTGAGCCGGGGGTTTTTTCACAGGAAGTTTCAAACTATGCAATTCTAGTAAGAGGTATAAATCAGAAAACTAATGAGTTAACAGATGTAACAATTTATGATTATACAAATCCAAATACCATAAATGTAGTTACTGCAAAAAAAGGAAAAATATTTTTTTCAAAAGACCGGACAAAATTAATTATGGACCTGGAAAGCGGCGAAATCCATGAATCAAATGTTGCCAATACAAATCTTTATAGAAAATTAGTTTTCACAAAGCACAGGATTGCAATGAATGCCGATCAATTTTCTTTGCAGCAGTCAAACCCCAGCGGTTCAAGAGGCGAAAGAGAATTAAGCACACAGGCAATGAAGAGAATAGTTGACAGCCTTTCAATAATGAAAAGCTCTCAATTGAATACTTACCATAAAGAAGTTAATAAATATTTATTTGCAGATTCATCTATCGCTACAACCAAATCTTCACCTTCTGTAATAAAGCCTATTAACACCGCCATGATTTACGCAAGATTAATTGAAAAGGTTAAAACCGCAAGAAATATTATTACTTCAAACCAAAAAAGATTAGAATTCATTCAAGGAGATATAAATAAATACCAGGTGGAAATTGATAAAAAATATTCTTTGCCGGCTGCTTGTATTATTTTTGTTTTGATTGGTGCACCATTAGGAGTAATGACGAAAAGAGGCGGGTTTGGTATGGCAGCAAGTATAAGTCTATTTTTCTTCGTATTGTATTGGGCTTTTTTAATCGGCGGAGAAAAGCTGGCTGAGAGAAATTTTATAACTCCTTTTATGGGAATGTGGTCTGCTAATATTTTGTTAGGTGTTTCAGGAGTAATATTAATGTATAGGTCAGTAAAGGAAACAGTAACTTTGAATTTTTCATGGCTCATTAAATTCCTCCCTAAACAATTTAGAGAAATGCAAACAAGAGAAGAATAAAATAATAATTGAAAATTTTAGATAGATATTACGTAAAACAATTTCTTCTGACAGTATTCTTTGGAATAATTGCTTTTACTTTAATCTTTGTTGTTATTGATATGATGGAGAACCTGGATGATTTTATTGACCAAAAGGCCGGTATTGATATCGTGCTTCATTATTATTTTGTTTTCTCTCCTGAAATTATAAAGCTGATAACTCCCATCGCTGTTTTGTTTTCTGCTTTGTTTATTGCTGGTAAAGCTTCGAGCTTAAGCGAGTTAACAGCAATTAAATCCAGTGGAGTCAGCATGTATCGTTTTATGCTTCCATTTTTAGTTGCGGCATTTTTTATAAGTATGTTTTCAATTTACTTTACCGGCTACCTTGTTCCGATGGCAAATAAAACAAAAATAAATATCGAAAGGACTTATTTGAATCGCGGATATTCATTTGCCGGCAGCAATCTTTTTTTCCAGGATTCTAAAGATAGAATTGTAAGCATTTCTTTTTTTGATGATTCAAGAAATCAAGCTAATAGAGTAAGTATACAGGACTTTGCTGATAATGATCCTACAAAAATGGTTATTAGGATTGATGCTGCAAATATGGTTTATGACACACTTAAGAACGATTGGGTTGCTCATAATGGAGTTAAAAGAAATTTCACAGATAAAACTGAAACAGCGGATTATTTTAGAACTATGACTTTAAGCAATTTAAATTTTACAAATAAAGATTTGATCAGCAAGCAGCAAAAGCCGGAAGAAATGAATTTATCCGAATTGAAAAATTTGATTAATTCCAAAATACAGGCAGGCAATGATCCAACCAGTGCAATGATAGAGTATTATTCAAGATATTCTTTTCCTATGGCAAGTCTTATTGTAGTTTTATTTGGATTACCCTTTTCTGCCAGCCAAAGAAAAGGAGGAGTTGCGGTTCAAGTTGGAATAAGCATTCTTTTAACATTTATTTATCTAGTATCCATGAAGATTAGTCAGGCATTCGGAAAGAACGGCGCTTTAAATCCATTTCTCACAGCATGGATTGCTAATTTTATATTCTTAGCAGCTGCCTTAATTAATTTGCCTAGGATGAAGCAATAATAATAATTATTTTATGTAGGGAAGTTTAATTACGCGCACATACACTTTCCAATTTTTTATAAATAGATTAAACAAGTAAGGGTGTTCAATTAAACACCCCTACATAAGATCATCAACTCTAAAGAACTACAAATTATTTTACAAATAACATCTTCTTTGTAAAATTTTTATCCCCAACAGAAAGTTTGTACAAATAAATTCCGCTTGATAAATCTTCACCTCTATTATTTAATCCTTTCCATTCTACTTTGTATGTTCCGGCTGGTTGTGATTCATTTACTAAGGATGCTACTTCTTTCCCAAGTATATCATAAATTTTCAAGCTAACGTTCGATTCTTTTGGAAGTGCATAACTAATAGTTGTCGACGGATTAAAAGGATTAGGATAATTTTGAGATAAAACAAAATCATCCGGAATTTCATTACTAATATCATGAACGGCAGTAAGCGTATTTACAGTTGCTCTTATTAAAACTGTTACCGGGAAATATGAACTAGAATTCAATTGAATCCAGGTTTGTAACGAATCATTCCATTCCCATCCTCTAGCATTAATTACTGTAGTATCTACACCAATTAGTGGTTCATTAGTTCCATCATAGTAAATGCCGACATAAAAATCACCACTAACATTTAAATTTTGGGCGACTGTTGAAATTGACAGCCAATAATCTTGAGAGTTTGCTGAAGGTGTAAAAGAACTGCTGCTCAGTACTAAATTACCGGGCTTGCTTCCACCATCATCGTAAATTTTAATTTTAAAGCTTCCATTTCCATTAGTGTTTTCATCACCGCCATAATAAAACTCAACATTAGCTAATGTGCTATTTGCCGGGGCTGTTAACCGGTTTAATATACCCCAATTAGTATCAGCTTCATAAATTTTCGTTTCTGGAGAACCATCGTCATAAGAAAGTTCATTTGTTTTCGGTAGATTGGATGTAATTCCAACTCCATCAAATACAGATGCTACTGCATTATATTTTGCACTTCCGCCACCATAAAGATCAATAGCTGATTGTAAAGTTAAATTTCTGGCATCTATGAATTGAGATTTAGGAGTTAAATAATGAACTAAAGTTCTGTAATAAATTTGCTCTGTTTTAGTCCGTCCAATTTGATTAGCAACAAGGTATGCAGCATGGTTTGGTATTCCGCTGTTAATATGTACACCACCGTAATCCTGATCTTCGGTATGAGGCAAATATAAAAATTCGCCCATAGTTGCCGGCTGCCATCCGGCATCGCTTGGTGATGAGCCGCCTTGATGAGGATTGGATAAATCACGAAGAGCATCACCACTAATAGATGGGGTATAAACATCTTCTCCTATTGTCCAATTGGCATTATCTGCCATTGCGGCCATTACATCAGAATAAGATTCATTCAACGCACCGCTTTGTCCTTCATACTCCAAAGCAGCAGTTGATTGGGTTATCCCATGAGTAATTTCATGAGCAGTAACATCAAAAGCTCCGGCTAAATTGGAAAATTGAATGCTATCCCCATCTCCATAAGTCATAAATGAGCCATTCCAAAAAGCATTGTTAAATTTAGTTAAATAATGAACTACATTTGTTACTGAACCGCCATTATTATCCCAGCTATTTCTGCCAAATGTTGATTTGTAATAATCATAAACTTTAGCAGTAAAATAATGAGCATCTACTGCAGCTTTTAATGCTTCATTATCATTGAAATTTTTATCATTATTTGGATCGACTACAACTGAAGCATTCTTATAAGGATCATTTTGATCGGTATAATTTTTTGCATCATAAGTAACTATAACACCATCAAGACTATCAACAGGCGCAACGTACATTGGTTTAGTTGCATCAATTAAATAATAATCACCTTGAGAAAGGTAAACATTTAATGACCTAGTGCTTCCATTTGTACCAACACCACTTGCTACGTCAGGCCCGTCATATCTAATTCCCGTATCTTTATAAAAAACATTTCCATTGCTTGCATCAACAATTACTTTTTGTTTAGGAGCTATTTTTGTTGGTACTTGAACTTCATAAGCAAGTACAGGCTGATTATCTTTTATATAAATCACTAATTCAGATGATTTAGCTTGAATTCCTTTACATGCTTGAGAAGCTATAGTTTCCGATTTTGTTTTATTTATTTGGGCTGAAATTGAAATATTTGGAGTAGGTACATATCTTCCGTTTATCGAACTAATCGCACCGTTTTTATCAAAGTGCACAATAAGTTGGGAACCAAGTATTTTTAAATTATCAAAATATTGCTGCAGTTTTACATGAGTCATTCCAATTTTATCAGCTTCAGATTTAACTAAAAATAATTCATCATTAGGCGAAACTAAATTGAATAAGACTTTATTATCTGTAATAAATTTTTTAGCTGCTATTTCTGGAGATACAGAATTTTGTAAGTAATTATTTGAAGTCAGCTTGCCGGTTAAATAAGTTGGAGTTGCATTATTTTCATTCCAGGCAGCTTGAATATTTGAAGAAACCTGCTGTAATTGATTTAATGCGTTCATCTGCTGCAAGCTTGCTGAAGAAATTTTATGATTATAGTTATGAGCTACTTTAATTTGTGAAAAAGCAGAAATATTAATTAGAGTCAATAAAGCAATAAAACCAAAAAGTTGTTTCATAAACTCGCCTTTATTTTACTTTTTATTAGATACTTTATTTAATTCATGAATTAAACTTTTAATCTGCTCAGGAAATTCTTCCGGAGGTACAGTACCGGAATAAGTAATGCTGTTTGTATTATGGCCTGAATTGATTTTTAGAATTGAAGTTAAATTTCCTTTGCCCTGATAATTGTAAGAATAAATCGTAGAATCTTGAAGCAGCTCAGAGATTTTGTTAACAGCAACATCGTTAAGATTTGTACTGTCTGTAATTGCTCTGTTTACCGCGGTTGCACCATTCCAAAAATGTACTTTGCCGTTTGAATAGATAGTAAAGCCGCTGCTTCTGCCCGCAAATCCGCCTGATGTATAATAATCTATTTTAAAATTTCCATTATTCGAAGTATCCGAGGAACTTGAGCAAGAGAATAGATATAATGATGCCAGAAGAATAGTAATTAATTTATAGTTCATAAAAATCCCGGGATTGTTTTTGGTAAGTAAAATAGTGGAATAATATAGCGCAATAGTTCAAATAAACTATTATTAATTCTTGGAATAAGTTAAATTAAAATTTCCAGCGCGAACCAATTGCCACAGAAATATATTTTGTTGAATTAGGTGCAACCACTACCTGCATATCTGAAGTCGCAAAATTGAATTCAACAATTCCTGCATCTGCGCCTAAACCAAATGCCCAGTTAAATCCATCTACTCCGCCTACCGACAAACCGGTTCTAATAAAAGGAATCCAGTTGCCTGGCTTCCATTCGCTTCCAACGGAAAATCTTGATCTTAATGTATTGCCGGGTAATTCATTAAAACCCTGGTTAAAGTCGAATGCTAAAAGTAAAATGCCTGGAATGAAATCATTCTGATCGTCTAAAAGAAGAGAACTTCCGAATCTAAATGCAGTAGGAAGTGAAGTTGAAAAGCTATTTATATATTTTCCCGAACCTTTTATTTTATCTTGAAGGGAATCGATTTGATTTTGATCGGAAAAAGAATCAACATAGATGCTGCCGAATGAAGAAAACTCAGCGGCATTTTTATTCCAATTAATTTTTCCTATATCGGTTATAGCAACTGAAAAACTTATTTTTCTATTGAGCTTTAAATTAACTCCAAGGTCAAAACCAATTCCGGAACCCGCCGGTTGAGGAAAAGGCGAGAAATTAGAATGAGTTTCCGTAGAATCAAAATCATATTTTACACCTAGCTGCTTTGAAAACGCTGTGTATGCCAGCATATCGCTGCTTCCGGTTATTTCTGCATTTGAATTTGTTTGAAGTGATGTGTTCACTCTTTCAGTGCCGACATAAGAATAACCGTGAACAAGCTTTATTGAAATACCGGCTGATAAGTTTTCAAACATTGATTGCTTTATAAAATTTAAATTTCTTGCATAAGAAAGAGAATAATTTCTTATCCACCATGCTTTAACATTAGCATCGTTAAGATTATAAACCTTGTTAATGGTGTTGCCTGTTAAAGCAAAATCTGTTAATGCCTGTGGTATATTTACTTTGGCACCTGCAAAATCTGTTATTGAAAATGCAAACGCACCTATTGCTTTACCTGGTTCTAATTTAAAGCTAAAAACATTTGTAGTAACATTTCCAAATATCAATCCTCCATTTTCAAAGAGACTATTAAAATTTTGTTTATCAGTTTCTGTAAGCAGCCTTGCTTTTCCATTTTCACCACCGAAGTAATAATTAAAATCCTTGATAGAAAGAAAATTAGTCCCGGTTTTTACAGACACATGAGGCAGAGGCAGTACAGTTGAAAATTCTATATTATTTTCATCTGCTGCTAAATTTGCCGGGTTAATTCCTATTGCAAGTATTCCTTCAGATATTGCATTATAAGTTTTTGCCATACCCATGCTTCTTGCCTCTACAGTTCCTGAAGAACCAAATTGCGCAAATGCAGTTAATGTAAAGCATAGAAAAATTATTAAAGTAAAAAACTTTTTCATCATTTTATAAATTAATTATTGTTGTCGCCGTTTACTCTATATTTTATATTTCCAAAGGATTTCAAATTAATCCAATCGGATGGCCTTACAGTTACATAAGGCGGATTTTGATTACTATCCAAAGCATCTTTCGTTCTTATACTAGCGGATATAAAAGCATATTTAGCATTTGCAAGTTGTTTAATTTCATCTGTATTCAAATTAATTGATTGGCTTGTACCTGAAGTTTCAGTAACTTCACCCGTTTGTTGATCAACTGCAGCCCCTGTAAATTGAAGTGAATCAACACCATCATTACCTTTTAAAGTAAATAAAGGATTATAATTTGAATCTGCTAAAGTAATTTTGAAAAATGCGGTCATAGGTATATGATTATCAGCTTCAATTGTCATACTTGCTGATTGTGCTTTATTTATTTGGTCCCTGTTATCACTGCTTATATCAACATCAAGAGTGTCTGTTACAGTAGTTTGCCTTAGAATTAAAGAACTTTTAGCCGTAAAATTAGTTTCAAATACAACTGAATCAAGTTCGTTGACTGTTCGATATGTTTTATCATCATCTGGATTTATAACGTAATCTGCGCTAACAATTATTGAATCAGGCATAAACGAGATGAAGTCTGTAATATTGCTGTTTGTTTCATCAAATGTTTTTTGCAATTGTCCGTTATTAAACCTGTACACGGGCGAAAGCGGGCTATTGGTATTTTCATAGAATTGTAATTGTTCCTGCGCCCCACTATTTCTTTTACCTACTATATTCAAATTTTTTATTTCAAGATCGTAAGGATCTGAAGTATTTGTTTTATAAGATGCATTTACAAACAGT
The DNA here is from genome assembly GCA_963775245.1 of uncultured Bacteroidota bacterium. Lineage (GTDB taxonomy): Bacteria > Bacteroidota > Ignavibacteria > Ignavibacteriales > Ignavibacteriaceae > CAVSWT01. The sequence continues at coordinate 108,305 of CAVZID010000033.1, read as the reverse complement.
ATTGCATCTTTTAATGAAACTTTATCTTTATATTTTTCAATATCAGAACCAAGATCTACAGCATATTCATCTTGATTAACATGAACTACCTTAGTAGGAATGTAACCTTCAGCATAAGAAAATTCCATTTCCTTAGCTGTTACATTAAATGAAGAGTAAGCCAGGTTATCTAGTGAAGTTGCTTTGGCAATCAGCCAAATCTGTCCTTTAAATAATGAAATTTGGTTTGCAGGTTCCTGGTAACTGTGGCCTTGTAATAAGTAAACTGAAGTATATGTTCTGTTAGCATGCACAATAAAATCTAAAGAAAGTGAAGTTCCGTCTGGTTTTATTATACCAGGTATTTTAATATTAATATTCATATCACCTAATGCAGAATGATTTACAAAATTAAATGCAATCGCCCCGGTCTTAAATTTCGCATTATCAATTTTTAAACTGTCAGGAAACGGAATATATATTTGCAAGCTGTCGTTCTCAACAACCGGCAGTATATTATCATTACTGGAAGATTCATTGGTCATCTGCATAAATTCCGAAACTCCTGTTGAAGACAAATAATCATCAGAATGGATAACATACAGGCTGTCTATTGGATCAATAGATATATTGGGGTCTTTATCTGATTTTACTATATCTTCAAGCACATAGGATTTTTTTAATAGAGGAACATTTAAGTCAACATCCCATTGAGGCATAATTACATCATTAGGAAGATCAACACATCCGGCAAAATCGAGGATTGCTAAAATTCCTCCTAATATTAAAAACGAAAAAAATATTTTCATTAGATTTTTCATATCCATTCTAAAAATTATTTCAGGTAAATCATTTTCTTCGAAGCTGAATAATTTCCGGATTTTAATTCATATATGTAAAATCCAGAAGGAATTCCAGCAGGGTTAAATGATGCGGTATGAGATCCGGCATTTTGAAATTCACTAACTAAGTCGTCTACTTTTATGCCAAGAATGTTATAAACATTTAATTCGACAAATGAGTTTTTAGGAATAGAATAATTTATCTTTGTCGAAGGATTAAACGGATTTGGGAAGTTCTGCTCTAATTTAAAGTAAGCTGGAATTTTGCTTTCGGAATTTTCTACATTTGTTACGGAAGATTCTTCCATTCCAACTACATTAGAAAAATGCCTTAAATTAATTTCATAGAAAGAATTTACAGTCCCAGCTGAGTCAATTGGTTTGACGGTTGCAATTTCATCGCTCGAAAAACTATTGTTAGTTTGATAATAAAAATTGATTGGTGAATTTGAAGAAATTCCTGTACTGCTTATAAAATAACTTAAGTCGATTGAATTAGGAATTCGAAGAATACATTTTTTTAAATTTTTAAAATAAAAGGGCGACAGCTGCTCCTGCCCATTAATAAGTACAATCAAATTAATATTGAAGAAAAATTTCTCTCCATGTTTTCCTTTATGATATAAACCTGAGCTGCAATCAATATTTGAAACAATGAATAGTATTGTTACATTTTTATCTAATGCACCATCTTCAATCTTAAATTGTGTCCCTTTTATTGAATTCCACAATGCCTGGGGAAAAGATGAGCTGGAAGGCATAGACCAATCCTCAATTTCATAAACTTCACCTTCTTTAAAAGTTACTGTGGGAAGAAAAACAGTTCCCGATCCTTCACATTGCAGACCTATTTGAAATGATATTGTGTTTTGAATATCTTGAGCACTAAGTTGAATAGTAAGAAACAAAAGAACAGCCAATAGTAGAATACTTTTTTTCATGATAACCTTTTAGTATTTATAGTTTACAATTTATTTGATATTTTTTTTCAATCTATAAAAACCGGATGTTTTCACAAATCAGGAAATCCCTGAATTCTACATCTACACCTGAAGTGGTTTATTTTATAGTCGAAAAAAATTTGTTAGTATTTAGAAGTTGTTTTAGAATAGAAAAAAATAGGCAAGCGTTAAACTTGCCTATTAAATTTAGATAGGAAATAAATTAAAGCTTAGTTTACTTTTTCATCTTTTTTCATTGGAACAAATCCAAAATGCTGATTTGGAGGAGTATCTGTTTTTATTTCTCCAAATCTTGCTTCGAACTTGTCTATGTTATCTTTCAAAGCTTTTAACAACATTTTAGCATGCTGTGGTGTGGTAATAATTCTTGCATGTACTTTAGCTTTTGGAATGCCGGGAACAATTCTAGTAAAATCAATTATAAATTCTGCCGGCGAATGTGTTATAATTGCCAGGTTAGAATAAATTCCTTCGGCTTCCTTTTCCCCAAGCTCTATATTTATTTGCTGACCTTGTATTTGATTTTCTTGAGCCATTATTTACTTTCTTAAATATTATTTTCCTCTTAATGCATCGGCTTTATTGAAAGCATCTTTAGCTTTTGCCTGCATATTGAGAACTGTATAAACTCTACCTAATAATTCAAACATTTGCGGATCATCTGATTTTTTTTCCGCAACTTTTTCAAGATACGGTAAAGCTTTTTGATATTTTTCCTTATACTCCTGGTTTTCCATTTCACCTTTGTCTTCAGCTTCTTTATTAATTTGTGCTCCCCATTTAACATAGGTAACTGCTAAATTATAAATTGCATTTTCGTATTCAGGATCTATTTCTACAGCTTTTTTAAATTGAGTTTCTGCATCTTGATAGTCGCCTGCTTGAAGTAATAATACTCCATAATTATACTTATAGTATTTATTATCCGGCTCGGCTTCAATTCCTTTTTTAAAGATTTCTTTTGCAACATCAATTTTATTTGCACTTATATATGAGTTTGCTAATGTTCTAAGAATATCGGAATCTTTTGGATAAAGTTTTCTTCCTTTTTCTAAAACATCAATTGCTTTATTAAAATTATTCAAAGCTTCTACGCTATCCGTTGCCTTTAATTTAGTACCTTTTTCATAGAGGATTTCTCCAAGATATTTATACCCATCAGCCGATTTTTCCAAATCTATTAGTTTTTGTAATGGTTCAACTGCTGCATCATTATCGCCTTTACTTATATATACAAATGAAAGGTTTTTATAAGAATTTGAAGAATCCGGTTCTATCATAATTGCATTCTTAAAAGCTTCAATTGATTTATCCAATACTATTGTGCTGCTGTCTTTATCAGTTATTTTGGTTCCATCTTGGTAAAGCTTAACACCTTTATTGAATTGATTTGCCCAATAATATATTTCTGATTTTTTAATATCATCTTTAAACTTATCACTTGCAGCAAGTGATTTATTGTATGCATCAACCATGTTGCTAAAATCGCCTTTTTCCCCGTAAATATATCCCATTAAGTAATAGCCTTCATCACTTTTAGGATTTTTTTCTACTTCTTTTTGAAGAGATTCCAAAGCTTTATCGTATTGTTTTTGTTGAATATAAAGTTTTGCGCTTGTTAGCTCTGTAGATTGACAATCAAATCCTGTTGTTGCAATTCCTAACAATAAAGCAAGAGCGATCAGTATTTTTAATTTTTGCATTATTACTCCATTTGATGATCTAATTGATTTTCTAATTTTGTAGCTCCAAAATTACGGCTTTAGCCATGTATAGTCAAGAAATATAGATGTTTATGTAACCCAATTCACCTGTAATTTTCTCTAATTAAAAGGGGAAAAATATATAAAAATGATATTTTAATTTTCCTCTTTTTATAATTTAAAGTTTTATTCCAACTTAAAGTGAGGGTTCTCAATTATTCCCAATATATTTCCAAAGGGATCAATTACAGTAGCCACTTTTATCTCCTCCCCAACCTCTTGAATATCATTATTTTTTTTAGCTCCGTTTTTTAGTAGATGTGACAAAGAAGCTTCGGCATTTTCAACACCCCAATAAGCTACAACATTATTCCCTCTTTTTATTCCTTTATTATCCGGATCTAATCCTAATTCATAACCCCCTACATTATATCCAACATAAAACGGCTGATCAAAATAGGGTTTAAATCCGAGAATCTTTGAATACCAGCTTTTTGCTTTTTCTATATCATCAACATGATAAATTACTGTTCTTAATCCTTTTAACATATTATTCTCCTTCAATAATTTATATAAGATTTATAGGTGAAATGAATTTCTAAGTTCTATTAAAACTTAAATTGATTTTCCATCTTTTAAAGAATATTTTTGAAGACAAAAGTGAGGATATTTTGAACTCTAAACAAATTGTAAATTCACTCCCCAAAGTCCTTCTTCATGATCATCTTGACGGCGGATTAAGGCCGCAGACAATTATCGAATTAGCTCAGGAATTAAAATACAAAAAGCTTCCAACAAAAGATCCGGCCGAACTTGGAGAATGGTTTCATCGCGGTGCAAATAAAGGAAATTTAGTAGAATATCTGCAGGGTTTTGAACATACCTGTGCTGTAATGCAAACCAGGGAATCACTCGAACGTGTAGCTTATGAAATGATGGAAGATATGAAAAAAGATGGAGTGTGTTATGTTGAAACAAGATTCGCTCCCGTTTTTCATACTAACAAAGGTTTGTATTACGAAGATATTGTAAGCGCAGTTCTAGAAGGGTTGGAAAAAGGAAAGAAAGATTTTGGGGTTGGTTACGGCTTGATTCTTTGCGGTATGCGCAATATGAAAAACACTCTGGACATTGCCGAACTCGCAGTAAATTTCCGCAAACAAGGAGTAATTGGTTTTGATCTTGCCGGTGAAGAAGGCGGCTATCCCCCTAAAAGACATATAGAAGCATTTCAGTTTATTCAGCGGGCAAATTTTAACATTACGATTCATGCAGGAGAAGCGTTTGGAAAAGAATCCATCTGGCAGGCAATTCAGTGGTGCGGCGCTCATAGAATAGGCCATGCAACTCATCTGGTCGAGGATTTTATTTTAGATCATCATGGGAATGTTGCAGGTTTTGGCGATTTGGCTCAGTATGTTCTCGATAAAAGAATCCCTCTAGAAATTTGCTTGCTTAGTAATGTTCATACAGGTGCAGTGAGTAAAATTGAAAATCATCCGTTTGGAATTTTCTTTAAAGAAAAATTCAGAGTAACTCTTAATACTGATGATAGGCTTATGAGTGATACAACAATGACAAAAGAATTTTTAACTGCAATTGAGCATTTCAATTTAACTTTAGATGACCTGGAAAAAATAACTATCAACTCAATGAAGTCGGCTTTTATATCTTATAAAGAAAGATTGAAATTTATTTATGAAATCATAAAGCCGGGCTATCAAAAAATAAAAGATCAATTATTATCATTTAAAAACTTTTCGGAACCAGATGAAAAAATTATTCACAAATTATAATTTCAGTTTTGATAAAAACGAAAAAAAACTTTTATCAACTTTTTGCAAACAAACTTTAAAACAAGTACAAGGCGACAATAAATTTTATGCTGAGGAAAGAGCTTTTAATTCTATTTTAACAAAACTAGATGGTAATGAAGAAACCATTAAATTCACGAAAGAAGAAAGAACAAAATTAAAATTCCAGCTTGAAAGAAACGTAGAGTTCATTGGAAAAGAAATGAAGAAAAGCTGGTTCATAAAAAAATGGCTTTATAGATCAATGTTAAAGCAATATGAAAATATTCTTGAAACTTACTTTAAGGGGTAGTTATGATTTCTGAAAAAGAAAAAATTGAAATAAGAGCACCACGAGGCTCAAAGTTATCATGCAAAGGATGGCTCCAGGAAGCAGCCATGCGTATGCTGATGAACAATCTCGATCCTGATGTTGCTGAACGCCCTGAAGATTTAATTATATACGGAGGCAGCGGTAAAGCAGCGAGGAACTGGGAAGCTTACCATGCTATAATTAATTCTTTGAAAAACCTGGAAGATGATGAAACTCTCCTAGTTCAATCAGGCAAACCGGTTGGAATTTTTAAAACACATTTAAACGCACCTCGAGTTATTATTTCAAATGCAATGCTCGTTCCTGATTGGGCAACCTGGGATGAATTCAGAAGGCTTGAAGGACTTGGCTTAACAATGTTCGGACAAATGACTGCCGGAAGTTGGATTTACATTGGTACACAAGGAATTCTTCAAGGCACTTATGAAACATTCGCCGAATGTGCAAGAAAATATTTTTCAACAGATGCCGGAAAAACAAACGGAACACTAAAAGGTAAATTCCTTTTAACAGCAGGACTTGGTGGAATGGGCGGGGCTCAGCCATTAGCTGCTACTATGAATGGTGCTGCATTTTTAGGAATTGAAGTTGATGAAGAGCGAATTCAAAAAAGATTGAAAACTGGATACATAGACAAAATTTCTTTTAACCTTGATGAAGCATTAAATATAGTTTTAAAAGCAAAAGAAAAAGGAGAAGCAATTTCTGTAGGATTAGTTGGTAACGCCGGGGAAGTTTTACCAATGATACTTCAGAAAAACATTATTCCTGATGTACTTACCGATCAAACTTCTGCACATGATACTTTAAACGGATATGTTCCAATGGGTATGAGTTTAGAAGAAGCCTTTAAACTTAGAAAAGATTCTCCTAAAGAATATATCAAAAAATCCCAGGGGACTATTGTAAAGCACTTACAAGCTATGCTGGAAATTCAAAATAGAGGAGCTATTACTTTTGATTACGGAAATAACATTCGCGGAGAAGCAAAAGAAAATGGAGTTGAAAATGCTTTTGATATTCCCGGCTTTGTACCTGAATTTATAAGGCCGCTTTTCTGTGATGGTAAAGGCCCATTCAGATGGGCTGCGTTGTCGGGGGATCCGAATGATATATATGAAACAGACAAAGCAATTAAAGAAACCTTTCCTAAAAACAAAGCACTTTGCAATTGGATTGACCTAGCTCAGAAGAAAGTTCACTTCCAAGGTCTGCCCGCGCGTATTTGCTGGCTTGGCTATGGCGAACGTGCGAAGATGGGAAAAATATTTAACAATTTAGTTGCCGAAGGAAAAGTCTCTGCACCAATTGTTATTGGAAGAGATCATCTTGACTGCGGTTCGGTTGCTTCTCCAAATCGTGAGACCGAAGGAATGAAAGACGGAAGCGATGCAATTGCCGATTGGCCAATTTTAAATGTTTTATTAAATGCTATCGGCGGTGCAAGCTGGGTTTCTGTTCATCATGGCGGCGGGGTTGGAATCGGCAAATCTATTCATGCCGGTATGGTGATAGTTGCAGACGGAACAAAGAAAGCTGAAAAAAGACTTGAACGAGTTTTAACTTATGATCCTGGAACAGGAATTATGCGTCATGCAGATGCCGGATATGAAAGAGCAATTAAAAATGCAGAATTATTTAATATAAAAATTCCGATGCTGAAGAGATAATTTTTAATACATTTTAACCAAAAGTTAATTTGTATCTTGATTTATTAATAAAATAAAAAAGATATATTTCAATAAATTAAAATTAGATAGGGGTTCGTATGAAAGTATTAGTAGCAGATAAATTTCCTGAGCAATATATTGAGGAATTCAAGAAGCTTAATTTAGAAGTAACAAACTCGCCAAAGCTCGGTGAGAATGACCTTCCCGAAGCTGCAAAGGACGCGGATATTTTAGTAGTCCGCTCTACAGTAGTAAATGAAGCTTGCATTAAAAACTCTCAAAAGCTTAGCTTAATTATTCGTGCCGGTGCTGGTGTAAACAATATAAATATTAAAGCTGCAAACGATAAAGGAATTTTCGTAGCAAATTGCCCTGGTAAAAACAGTATAGCTGTTGCCGAACTTGCCATGGGATTAATTTGTGCAATTGATAGAAAAATTCCTGAAAACGTAATTGATTTCAAAAACGGTAAATGGAATAAAGCAGCTTACTCAAAAGCAGATGGATTATTCGGAAAAACTATCGGCGTAGTTGGTGTCGGGCAAATCGGGACAGAATTAATTTACCGTGCACAAGCATTCGGATTAAATGTAATCGCCTGGTCACGCTCTTTAACGGATGAAAAAGTTGAAAGCCTTGGAATAGAAAGAGCAGCAACTTTAGATGAATTATTTTCTAAAGTTGATATAGTCTCCGTTCATCTGGCACAAAATGCTGACACAAAAAAAATTATTACCAAAGAATTAATTTCGAAGCTAAAAAAAGGCACATACTTTATTAATACAGCCCGTGCCGGAGTTGTAGATGAAGAAGCATTAGTTGCAGCAGCAAAAGAAGGGAAAATTTTCTTAGGCATTGATGTATTTGGAGGTGAGCCTGAAGGAAAAGAAGGAGAATTTAAAAGTGAATTATCAAACACTCCAAACGTTTATGTTACTCATCACATTGGCGCTTCGACAGAGCAAGCTCAAAATGCTGTGGCACAAGAAACTGTAAATGTTGTTTCTGACTATATAAATCTTGGAGTTGTTAGAAACTGGGTTAACAGATGCAAACAGACTGCCGCTAAGTTTCAAATCGTTGTCAGGCATTATGATAAACCCGGGGTCTTGGCAAGAGTTTTACATCTTCTAAGCGTAGAAAGAATAAATGCACAGGAAATGCAAAACGTAATTTTCGATGATGAGAAAACAGCCTGCTGTACTATTAAGCTTGATTCAAAACCATCTAATAAAATATTAAAAGAGATGCCCGAAAAGGAAGACGAAATAATTAATGTTTCGTTAGTAGAACTTTAACTAAATTGTAGAACAGACATTCCTGTTTGTTCATATAACTAGTTGCAATAAATCTTTTAGGACAGACAGGAATGTCTGTCCTACTCATTCACTTCAAAAATTTAATCTCAATCATATCATCGATTACACCATGATAATAAGGAAGCTGAAGTAAGCTTTGCATTCCTTCTATGTCTTGTTCTTCTAAGAGAACTGTCATTGAAGAAATGTTTGATAAGATATAATTTATAGTTTCTTCAGAAAGATTATTAAGTGAAAGTAATTTTTCAAAAGTGTCGTATATGTCTTTTGAAGCAGGTACTAATTCGGCTTCAACTTGTTTTAGCTTTTCTTCTGAGTTTGAAACTAAAATATAATTCACAAAAGGGAGAGAAAGTAAATCAACAATTTCTTCTGCAAGACTAATTCCACTTTTGTATGATTCACTTTCAAAATTTTTATCTCCGATTACAATCAAATTTTTATTTGCATCTCTGAAGTTATCAGCTATTAATTTAATCTTAACTTCAGAATTGTACAGCTCTTTGAATAAAATTTTCCCGATGATAACTTCAGTCGAAGAAGCATCTCCAAACAAGTTTAATTCATTAACGATTTTTTCTTTCTGCTTAAAATAAATATAACTGTTGCAAAGCGCACCTTCGAACGAAATTCCAAATTTATTCGAGACAAATAATTCTTTATGATTGATTAAATCTGTGGTGGGAATTAAACCAACATTTTCATTATTATTGATAATCTCTTTGGAAAGCAGCGAGGATGAAGATAGTTTAATCTCTTTTTTAAGTTGTTCCGATAATTTTGAAATTATAGCTTGAGTAAAAATATTATTTGGAAAATATATCATCTTAATTTTAATTTTTATTTACATTTAAACTATCAAAGAAAAATTTAAAATAAAAAATTAAAATTAAATCGAACTTATTTTATAATATATTATTTATTTCATTCTTGTGTAGTGTATTCTCCATCTCAATTCCCATGTCTTTCCGTTGTCTTTTGATATTTCCCAATCCCACGTAAATTTATTTTTCTCAATATTGTAATAAACCATTCTCTGCTGAATGTTCTTGCCGTCTTTTGTCATAGCATCTCTAGATAATGTCATTTTCCCGTCTTTAAAATTTCCTGTAAAATCAAGATAGCCACCCTGATTATCTACCCAGGTTTGCTGCCACAATTTTCTACGTGAATTATAAACCGAAAAACTTTTCCCTTCTAAAGGAGCTCCCGGATTACCATTAAAATTTTCTTCTACAACACATCCACCCAAAATCTTTTTAATTGTATTAGAGCCTTCCGATTTACTTCCGTCTTTGTTTTGCCATTCTGCTTTCCAACGTCCAACCCAGAAATTAAATTGTTTGGCTTCAGGAGTATCACAATTTGAATTTTTAGTCTGTTGTGAATACAGTGTTATATTTAATAGAAGAATGAAAAATATCAAAGAATTTTTTACTAATTTCATTATAACTTCTCCATTTTTAATTTAAGTTCAATCCCCTCGTCATGAAACAACCTTCAGCGGGCAGTTGTATCTTTTCGGCAAAGGGATTGAAAATATTATTTGATTAAAATTAATTTTTTAGTCTCTACAAAACCTGGCGCCGAATTAAATTTTGAATCGAAAACTTGCAGCCTATAAAAATAAGTTCCACTCGGAAATCCACTTCCATTAAAAGTTGTCTCATAATTTCCAGGCTTTTGTTCTGTATTTACTAAATCGGCGACTTCTCTTCCTAATAAATCATAAACCTTTAATTGTACAAATGAAACATTATTTGTTTGCATGGGCGAAGTAATAGAATATTTAATCTTTGTGGTTGGATTAAAAGGGTTCGGATAATTTTGTTCAAGCATAAAATTATTCGGAAGTAACTCCGATTTTTCCTTTAAGCCTGTAACCTCACCTTCCGTTATTGTTTTAAACCGATTGGGGGAAACATTTTTAAAAATATCAACTGCTCCACTAGGCCAAATAATTTCTAAAGAATCAACCTTTGCGGCATCCCCTAAACCGAAATGAACAATTAGGCTGTTTTGACTATTAAAACTATTTTGTGCTTGCACTTCTCTAAACTGCCACATCGATTTACCATTAATTGTGGCTTTCAATTTTACTTTTGCACCTATCGCAGCCTTGTTACTTTTAACACCAATTAGTTTTAATTTTATCCATCCATTCCCATTTGAGTTATCGTTTCTAAAAAGACCATTCCCACCTGAAAATCCAGCAATAAATACATCAAGATCACCGTCATTATCATAATCGCCAATTGTCACACCTCGTTCATTTGCTTTTAGCTTTAGTGCATTTTTTACTGAAGTGAATGTTCCATCTCCGTTATTGTGAAAAAAAAATGTTTGGCCTTCACTTGTAATAATAACATCAAGATACCCATCATTATCAAAATCACCCCAGGCATTTGCTAAACAACTAGCCCTTCCTAATTGGAGAGAGGAAAGTGAATCAGTATAGCTGCCGTTATTATTAATATAAAATCTATTTGCAGCACCTCCATAGTTTGTAAGGAATCCATCTAAATCACCATCATTATCAAAATCAATCCAGTTCCAAACCTGTCCGTTTTGTAAATCAGTTCCTAGAGGCTGTGTATTAATCCTTTCAAAACCAATCTTACCATTTTCTATAAGAGTATTCTTATATAAATAATCTCGAGCTAAGGTTCCGTTTGCAGGGCCGCTTCCTATAAATAAATCAACGTCACCATCTAAATCATAATCCGACCATGTCGCAACTGTATAAGGAGCTAAATTTGTTAAGAATTCATAACCATCTTGCCTGGTAAATGTGTAATTCGGTGGACCGTCATTATGATAGAGCTGATTTGGAATTGATCCACCTGGAACAAAACCCGCCGGATGAATAATGATCAAATCGACATTTCCGTCGTTATCATAATCTCCCCATGCTGCTGTCCAGCCTCTATTACCGAAGCTATCTGCAATGGCTCCAGCAGTTATTTTAGTAAAACTTCCGTCACCATTATTTTTAAATAAAAAAGAATATGCACCTGCAGAATAAAAATCTATGTTTCCATCATTATTATAATCAGCCCAGCTCCCGCCGTTCCCTGGTGATGTTCCTGGAATTATAGATGCAGTCTTCCCTTTGAATGTCAAATTTTTAGTGAAATTACCGTCTCCATTATTTGTGTATAAATAATCATTATTTACAAACAGATCTAAATTCCCGTCATTATTATAATCTATCCATGCTGTTCCAGGATACCCAAGTGTAAATGAATCAGTTACTACAGGATTTGTTGTATCGATAATTTTAGTAAATGTTTGAGCATAGGTAAAAATATTTAAGATAGCGCCCACTATAAAAGAAAGAAATATTAATTGAATTAATTTTCTAAAAATTTTATTTCCAGGAATACTTCGCATATAGCACCTAGCTGGTTAGTTTATAAAGTGGAATTTTACTTTGAATAATAAGTGATTTTTTTGAAGGCCGGTATCCTTCAATTTGGGGGATTTTATTTAAGCTAGATTAATTTCTGCTGCTCGGCTTTTTCAATGGCTTGTGCTTTGGAATGAACTTCAAGCTTTAAATAAATATTCTTGATGTGTGTGCGTACTGTTTCTTTATCAATAAACAATTCGTCGGCAATCATGCTGTAGCTTTTGCCTTTTGAAAGATGCTGAAGAACTTCTGTTTCACGCGGGCTAAGCGGCGATGAAGAATTTTTATGAAAAGATTTTATAACCATTCGGGCAATATTAGTGCTCATTGGTGCGCCGCCGTTATTCGCTTCTATGATTGAATCAATTAATTTTCGTGGTGAAATATTTTTTGTAAGGTAACCCGAAGCCCCAGCACATAAAGCTTCAAAAACTATTTTATCATCTTCATGTACGGTTACGGCAATAATATCAATTTCCTGGTTTATTTTTTTTATTCTTTTAATTCCTTCAATTCCTGATATTCCCGGCAATTCAATATCCATTAAAATAATATCAGGATTATCTTCATGAAGATTTTCGATTGCATGTTCACAGTATTCATAATTTCCAACACAGTAAAGCATCCCGGTTTCATTTAAAAAACCAGCAAAACTTTCCCGGATTAGGCTGTCATCTTCAACGATTACAACTTTAACTTTTACTTTGTCCATGAAGATTTGAAATTTTTATTAACAAGTTCGTTAAAAAAAGATAGGATTTCAATCAGTTAAGATTTATTTCTTTTTGAGGAAGTTTGCATTTGAATATAATTTTTGTCCCCTGCCCTATTCTGGAATCAATATCTAAAATCCCTCTAATTTTCTCTGCCCTTTTTTTCATATTGTTCAAACCGTTCCCTTTTGTTTCACTTATAATTGAAAACCCTTCACCATCATCAGCAAGCAATATTTCCAATTCACCCTTAACTATTTTTGTCTGAAGCATTACATTTTTGCTGTTTGAATATTTTAATGAGTTATTCATTCCTTCCTTGAAAATTAAAGAAAGATGCCTTCGCAAATCAACCGTTAAAAATTCTTTCTTAAGCTTTTCTGAAATTTCGCTAACTTCAAAATGAATATTTGTATCATTAAAAATATCATCGCCAAAATCTTTTAGTCTAATTATTAACTCAAATAACGAATTATTCTTCGGCTCTATTGACCAAATAAAATCCTTTGTACCTGAATAAAGCTGAGCAGAGTTTTCAGAAATTTTATTCAATAAAGGTTCAATGGAAGTTAAAGAATCGGGCAGTTTTCTTTTTATTAATTCAGTAAGAATAGAAATTCTTGTCAGCCTATGCCCTATTTCATCATGAAAATCAGCAGCAGTTTTTCTTCTAACTTTATCTCTTTCTTCAAGCTTAATTTTTTCTATTTCAACCGTATACTTAAGTTTCTTATTCAGCATAATTCTATAAAGAAGATAAAATAGAATTAAAGAGCATAAAATCAAAAGGCCAACAAACCACAATGTTTGCCAGAATGGAGGTGATATTAAAATAGTTACCGCAGCTTCGTTTTTACTCCAAACTCCATTGCAGTTACTTCCTACAACAATAAATTTATATTCTCCAGGTGAAAGATTTTTGTAACTTACAAAATTATTATTGCTTGGCAGTACCCAATTTTTTTCAAGGCCTTCGAGTTTATATTTGTATAAATTTTTATTTGGCTCAGAATAATCTAACGAAGCAAAATTAATTTGGATATTATTTTGATTATAATCTAATTTGATTTCACCGGATGGATTATTAATTAAACTTTCATCATCCTCGTTGTTGCCGTATTTCAAAGAATTAATAAAAACAGGAGGAGAAAAATCCGATAGCTTAATTTTATTTGGATTGAAAACACAAAGACTTTTTTCACTGCCGAAATAAATTTTGCCATCTCTGTTTAACAACGAAGCATTTTGCAAAAATAGACTGCTTGACAATCCATCATTTATATCAAAATTTTGAAAGTGTTTTGATCTTATATCAAACTTACTTATTCCTTTATTCGTACTTATCCATAAATCACCATAATAGTCAGCAACGATTGAATTTATAACTCCATTAGGCAATCCATTTTTTTCGAAGATTGTTTCAAATCCATTTTTTTGCCTATTATATTTATTTAAACCATCGCTTGTACCAACCCAGATTTTCCCATTATTGTCTTCACAAATAGAGAAAACATAATTGTTGCTTAAACTGTTTTTATTTTTATCGTCGTGTTTGTAAAAAGCGATTGAACTGTCTTCAATATTATATTTATACAAACCGGCATAAGTGCCAATCCAAACATTTTCTTTTTCATCTTCTTTCATTGTCAAAATGTAGCTGCTTTGAGTAGCTTCAATTGTATTGGAGTCAAGTTTTATGTTTACAAAAGATACTTCGTTTTGATTTTTATTCAGAAGATAAAGCCCGTAACCATCGGTTCCAATCCACAATCTATTTTTTGAGTCAATCATTAATGAAGAAATCGGGACACCATCAAAATTTTTTCTAATACTATTTTTAAAATTGATATTCTCAAATTTGTTTCTTAATAAATTAAATAAGTTTAAGCCATTGCTGCCTCCAATCCATAATTTATTTTCATCCACAGCCAGGGCTTTGATATATTTAATTTGATTGTTATTGGGATATAAATAATTCAACCTATTGCTAGTCGTGTCTAACTTTAAAAGCCCTGACCCATAAGAACCTAAAATTATTTCTCCTTCTTTAGTTTCAGCAATAGCTTTTATTGGTATTGAGGATAATTCGTCCGTAGAATTATTCAAAGCGAAATAGTTTTTAAAGTTTTGATTTTGTGTAATTATTTTATGAATGCCAACTTCATATGTAGAAGTCCATATAATTCCGCCTTTATCAATAACAACTTGATTAACAATATTGCTTTTACTTTTATCTTGTAGATCTGTAGACATATTATATGTCGAAAATTTTCCCGTAGTATAATCAAATTTATTTAAGCCATTTCTGGTTCCTATCCAAATATTTCCTTTATTATCTTCTGCAATAGAAAATATTCTATCACTACTGATTGAACCCGGATTATTTTTTTCACTGAGATATTTATTTATAACCTCTTCATTTCCATTTATTCTTAAAAGTCCTTTCGCCCCTATCCAATAATTGTTTCTTGAATCTTTAAAAATGATATTAATATAATCTTCATTAAATTTTTTATTTAATGTTGTATCAAAGTTTCCGTCGCTTAAATTATATTTCAATAATTTTCCTTCTGAACAAATCCACAAACTGTCATTATCAGCGATCAAACAACTTATTCTTCCCGGCTTATTTTTTAATGTATCTCTTTTAATTTCCGGCAGAGAGAATTTATTGAATGAATTATTTTTAGTATTAAACATATTCAGAACACCGGAATTATCGCCTGCCCAAATATTTCCATATTTATCCTGGGTAATTGCCCAAATCATATTTGAGCTGATTGTATGAGGGTTAGGGCTATGTAAATATCTTGTAAACTTTTCACTTACAGGATCGAATTTATTTAAACCGCCTCCCCAGGTTCCTATCCAAATATTTCCTTTATTATCTTCAAATAAAGAAATAATATCATCAAAGCTTATGGACATAGAATCATTCGGATCATGGCGAAATGCTTTATAATTTTCACCATCATATTTTACCAGGCCGAACATAGTACCAAACCATAAAAAACCTTTATGGTCGACGAGCATTCTGTAAGTAAGATTTAATGAAACTCCATTATCGAGAGATAGTTTTTCAATTCTATAATTTTGAGGGGAAATAAAGATTGGGGCTAATAAAATTATTAGTATTATTTTCTTAAGCATGATTTAAATCTAATTAAAAATTAGTCAACATTCTTAATTAAATATGGTTGTTAAACTTTAGGAATATATGCTTTATTTGATGGAATACTATAACTCAATTTGGGTGATTTAATTTTATTTCTTTAAAATAAAAAAGGGCGCTTATACGCGCCCTTAAAAATAACGTATAAGATTATTTATCTTTTGATTTAATCCTGGCAGCTTTACCTGAAAGTTTTCTTAGATAGTATAATTTAGCTCTTCTTACATTTCCCTGCCTCATTAATTCTATCTTGGCAATTTTAGGTGAGTTCAAAGGAAATATTCTCTCAACACCAACGCCGCTTGAAATTTTTCTTACTGTAAAAGTTCTTTGTGCGCCGGCGCCTCTTATGCTTATTACATCACCTTCAAAAGGCTGTACTCTTTCTTTATCACCTTCAATCACTCTGACATGCACACGAATATGATCGCCGGGATTAAATTTGGGCAGATCATCTCTCATTTGATCTGGTAATATGTTATTTAGGTTAACCATTATATTCTCCGCTAATTGTTAAAATTTCTCCATTTATGAGTTAGTATTTTCGACTGCTCTTTTTTCCATTCTTTTATTTTCTTTTCATCGCCGGACAATAAAACCTCAGGAACTTTCATACCTCTATATTCAGCAGGCCTTGTGTAAAGAGGAGCTTCAATAACTTCTCCATCTTGAAAAGAATCATTAAGAGCAGATTCACTATCGTTAAGAACACCGGGAATCAGATCGAACCACAGCATCAGTGATAATTAACGCCGGAAGTTCACCGCCGGTAAGAACAAAATTTCCAATTGATATTTCATCAGTTGCAAATTTTTCTCTTACACGGTCATCAATTTCTTTATAATGCCCGGCAACAATTAAAATATTTTCAGCTAATGAAAGTTTGTTCGCATACTGCTGATTAAATATTTTTCCTTTTGGAGAAGTAAAAATAATATGCTGATAACTTCTCTTCTCTAATAAGCTTTCAATACATTCAAATAAAGGTTCGGGCTTTAATACCATTCCAGACCCACCGCCAAATGGCTTGTCATCAATCTGCTTATGTTTATTAAAAGCAAAATCCCTAAGATTATGAATATAAATTTCTGCTTTCTTTTTATCTTTTGCTCTTTTTAAAATACTATGTTCAATAGGACTATTGAGAAGCTCGGGAACAGCAGATATAATATCAATCCTCATCATCGTATAGTTCATCGCCAGGTTTTAAGATCAAAATTTTTTCTTTAGGATCAAAACTTTCTATCAATTCGGATAAAGCAGGAAGTAACAACTCTGATCCTTTATAATCTTCAATCAAATAAACGTCATTTGCAGGATAAGTAAGAACATCCTTAATCACACCAATTAATTTTTTATTACGATATACTTTACTTCCGATTAAATCGTGAATGAAAAAATAATTTTCAGGAAGCTTAACTATATTAGCTTCATCAACAAATACTTCCTTTCCTAAAAGTATCTGCACATCATTTTCATTGTCAAAATTTTTGAATTTTAAGGCGAAGAAATTCTTTTGCTGTTTAACAGCATCCACAAAAAAAACTTTTTTTTCACCAAAAAAATCTAAATACACTTTCTTTAAATCAAAGAACCGTTCTGGAAAATCAGAAAAAGACAAAATTTTAACAAACCCATCCTTTCCAATAATCGAAACGATTTTTGCAATAAGAAAATACTCGCTCACAAAAAGAACAGGTAATTAATCCAGAATTTCTAAAATGGCTCTTTTGCCTTCCTTAGCCGCAATTGCAGTTAACAAAGTCCTCATAGCCTGGGCGGTTTTGCCCTGTTTACCGATTACTTTGCCAACGTCATCAGCCTGTACTTTTAAAGAAAGTACAACCTTGTTTTCTTCCGGAGTTTTTTCATCTATCTGAACACCTTCCGGATTATCAACCAAGTGCTTCGCAATAAATTCAATGAATTCTTTCATAGAAAGAAGCCTCCTATATTTTTAAGCTCGGGAGCTTTAAGTAATAAATGTACAGAAGACGTCCATTGAAAAGAAATTCAGGATAAGAGCTTAATTATTCCTTATCAGTGGTTGTCTCTTCAGAAGCAGCGCCCTTTACTTCTGCTGTACCTTCGTCAACAATTTTTTCATCTTCATCGGCTTTTCCAGTAGAAACTTCTTCTCCGCTCTCAGTTGCAGCTTCGGTTTTAGTTGCAGACTTGGTTTTTTCTGTAGAACCAGCTCCCTTTGTCTTTGCCTCTTTTTGTTTTTTCCAGCTTTCTAACTCAGCTTCAACTTTATCTTCGGATAATCCCTTACGAATTAATTCTCTTTTTAATAGAATTCCTTTTTGAGATAAGATGCTTTTGACTGTTTCTGTCGGCTGTGCACCAACGCTTAACCAATACAAAGCTCTTTCTTCTTTAATATCTATTGTAGAAGGATCGGTCAACGGATTATACAAACCAATCGATTCTAAAAATTTTCCGTCTCGAGGAGACCTGGAATCTGCAGCAACAACCTTGTATATAGGTTGTTTCTTTTTTCCCATTCTTCTCAGTCTTAGCTTAACAGACAAATTATTTTAACCTCCAGATTATATCTCTTTTTTCAATTAAATTTAATATTACCTAACGAACTATTAAAACCTCTTTTTGACATTTTACTCATCATTCTTTTCATGTCATCAAACTGTTTTATTAAACGGTTGACATCTTGAATAGAAGTTCCGCTTCCTCTGGCAATTCTTTTTCTTCGGCTTCCATTCAGAATTTTGGGCTGCTCTCGTTCTTTCTTTGTCATTGAATTGATAATTGCTTCAACTTTAATGAGAGCATTGTCATCAATTTTAGTATTTTTTAGCTGAGAACCAAGCCCAGGAATCATTCCAAGCAAGGATGTCAGAGAACCCATTTTCTTAATTGCTTTAATTTGCTTAAGAAAATCTTCAAAATCAAATTTATTTTTCTTTAATTTTTCCTCTAACCGGGCCGCTTCAAGCTCATCATAGTTCTCTTGAGCCTTTTCAACCAGCGAAACTATGTCGCCTTTTCCTAAAATTCTTGATGCTAATCGCTCAGGATAAAAGCTTTCAAGTGCATCAAGTTTCTCTCCGTTGCTTATAAATTTAATTGGTTTTCCAACAACAGAACGGATTGAAAGTGCTGCGCCGCCTCTTGCATCACCATCTAATTTTGTAAGAACAATTCCATCATAAACAACTTTTTCATTAAAAGCTTTTGCAGAATTAACTGCATCCTGCCCAGTCATAGAATCAACAACAAATAAAGTTTCAGTCGGCTTAACTAAATTTTTAATGTCTGCAACTTCGTTCATCATTTCTTCATCAACATGAAGTCTGCCGGCAGTATCAATTATAATAGTGTTTAAGTTTTTTTCTTTAGCAAACTTTAAAGCATCGGTAACAGTTTTTCTTGCATCTTTTTCTTCAATTGAAAAAACAGGAACAGAAATTTGTGAACCTAAAGTTTTCAATTGTTCAATCGCTGCAGGACGGTAAATATCTGCTGCTACAAGTAAAACTTTTTGACCGCTGCCTTTAAGTTTCTTCGCCAACTTACCAGAAAAAGTAGTTTTACCGGAACCTTGCAAACCTACTACCAAAATAATTGTGTTTCCTGTTCCGCTAAATTTTAATTCACTTTGAGCACCGCCAAGCAATTCGGTAAGCTCATCATGAATTATTTTTGTAATAAGCTGTCCGGGGGTTATGGAAGCAACTACCTCCTGCCCTAAAGCTTTTTGAGAAACTTTCTCAATAAACTCTTTAGCAACTTTATAATTTACATCAGCATCTAAAAGAACACGGCGAATTTCTCTTAAAGTATCGGAAATATTTTTTTCAGTAAGCCTGCCCTGCCCGCGAACTTTTTTTAAGGCAGTATCAAGTTTAAGAGATAATTCTTCTAACATTTTATTTTAACATCAAATCTAATAAATTAAAAACATAATTAGCTTGCCTGAAGTGCATTAGCACCGGAAACAATTTCTAAAATTTCTTTTGTGATTGCAGCTTGTCTTGCTTTATTATAAGTAAGCTGCAATGTGCTAATTAATTCCTTTGCATTTGTAGTAGCGTTATCCATTGCTGTCATTTTAGCGCCTTGTTCGGAGGCATTCGATTCAAGCAATATTCTCCACATCTGGGCTTTCAAATACTTCGGTAATAAATATTCAAATATCGAATTCTGGCTTGGTTCAAATATATAATTCGGCAGAACTTTTTCCTTTTTATTTGTTTCATGTTTTAAAGGAACAGGGAGAAATTGTTCAACAACTATTTTCTGCTGGATAATAGATTTAAATTCATTGTAAATAACAATTACTTTATCTAAGGTTCCATCAAGATAATTTTTAATCAATTCGTTTGTTATTGACAAAGCATCTTCGTACATAAGTGAAGAAAAGAATCCAATTTTTTTATGAGTTACATTATAATCACGTTTACTGAAATAATCGAACCCTTTTTTGCCCACACAAAAGTAACTGACATTTATTGATTTGTTATTTAAATCTTCATTAACATATCTTAAAGATTCTTTAATGATATTCATGTTGAAAGCGCCGCACAAGCCTCTATCAGCGGTTACAACCACAATTGCAATATTTTTTATTTCACTACGAGGCGTAATCATCGGATTATCTTTTATATCTTCTTCAGGCACCAGGTGTGAAAGTAAAACAGAAATATTTTTAGCATAGGGCCGGGCATTGATAATATTTTCCTGCGCCCTTCGCAGCTTTGCAGCGGCAACCATTTTCATTGCCTTTGTTATCTGCTGCGTATTCTTAACGCCTTTAATTCTTATTTTTAAATCACGTAAAGTTGCCATGAATAATTACTAACTCTCTTTAATGCTTTTCTTAAATACATTTAAAAATTCAGACCCGGCTTTTTGAATTTTTTCGATAGTATCAGAGCTCAAATCTTTTTCTTTCTTAATTGCTTCAAGAACATCATTATACTTCACTTCGAAAAATTCGAGAGCTTCCTTTTCAAATCTTTTTACATCGTAAATAGCTATATCATCGAGATAGCCATTTGTTCCAAGATACAAGCTGATAACTTGTTTTTCTACAGGTACAGGTTCATATTGGTTTTGCTTTAATAGTTCAACTAACCTCGCACCTTTAGCTAATGTTCTTTGAGTAGATTTATCAAGGTCGGAACCAAACTTAGCAAACGCTTCAAGCTCTCTAAACTGAGCTAAATCAAGTTTTAAAGAACCGGCAATTTTTTTCATAGCCTTAATTTGAGCACTTCCGCCAACACGTGAAACTGAAATACCAACGTTAATAGCTGGCCTAACACCGGCATTAAATAAATTTGATTCAAGATAAATTTGTCCATCAGTAATAGAAATAACGTTTGTCGGAATATAAGCGGAAACATCACCTTGCTGCGTTTCAATAATTGGTAATGCAGTTAAGCTTCCACCGCCAAGTTCGTCATTTAGTTTTGAAGCTCTCTCCAATAATCTTGAGTGAAGATAAAAAACATCACCGGGATAAGCTTCACGTCCTGGAGGCCTTCTTAACAATAATGAAAGCTCACGATAAGCCGCAGCTTGTTTAGATAAGTCATCATAAATAACCAAAGCATGTTTTCCATTATCTCGAAAAAACTCCCCGAGTGTTGCACCTGAATAAGGAGCGATAAATTGTAACGGTGCAGGCTCAGATGCAGAAGCAGAAATAACTGTTGTATATTCCATAGCACCCTGCTCATGTAATTTTGCAACAACCTGCGCAACAGTTGAACTCTTTTGCCCGATAGCAACATAAATACAATAAACAGGTTTTACTCCAAGCTTTTTTGCTTCTTCAGTATGGGTATATTTTTGATTTATAATTGCATCAATAGCAACAGCGGTCTTACCGGTCTGCCTATCGCCAATAATTAATTCTCTTTGTCCGCGTCCAATAGGAATCATTGAATCAACAGCAACTAAACCGGTTTGAAGAGGCTCCTTAACGGATTGTCTTTGAATAACACCAAGAGCTTTTCTTTCAATCGGCTTATACTCTGTAGCGTTGATAGCTCCTTTGCCGTCTATGGGAACACCAAGCGGTGTTATAACTCTGCCAAGCATTTCATCACCAATAGGCATTGAAGCAACACGTTTTGTTCTCTTTACAGTATCACCTTCTTTAACTAAGGATGACTCACCAAAAAGAACGCAGCCTACGCTGTCTTCATCAAGATTTAATACCATTCCAAAAACGTCATTAGGAAATTCAACCAGTTCGCTTGCCATTACTTTAGACAAGCCATATACACGCGCAATGCCGTCACCGATTTGTAAAACTGTTCCGACATCATATATATCTACTTCACTTTCAAAGCCTGATAACTGCTTTCTTAATATCGCAGATATCTCATCTGGTTTAACTTCTGCCATTTTCAAATTCCTTTTTGATTTCTCAAATTAATTTAATGAAGCGCTGCCTTCTAAAAACTGCTTCTTTAAAATTTCAAGTTGATGCTTAACTGAAGCATCAAAAACCGTATCTCCAACCTTTGCTTTAAATCCGCCAATGATTGATGAATCAATATTGAACTTAAAATTAATTTTTTTGTTCAACTTTGATTCTAAATTTTTTCTCAACTGTTCTTCCTGCTCTGAAGTAAAGGCAAATGGAGTTCTCACTTCAACATTAACAATTCCTAAATATTCATCTTTCAAATCTAAAAATTTTTGAAAGATGCTAAACATCAAATCTTCCCGGTCTTTATCAACAATAAATTTTATAAACTTTGTAGTTTGACTACCGATTTTATTTTGAAATATTTCATTTAGAATAGAAAGTTTTAGAGGCGGCTTAACTACCGGATTCTCCAACATTAATTGCAACTTATGATTTTGCCTTAAGGTATTAACTATAAGCTCAATATCTTTTGAAGTCTCTTCCAGATTTTTTGCATCAATGGAAGTTTGAAGCAAAGAGCCGGCGTACCTTTTCGAAACTTTATATTCTGCCATAATTAATTTTTGGTTATCTCAGAAATATATTCATTAACAATTTTTTTCTGGCTTTCTGCATCCATCTTTTCACGTAAAATCTTTTCAGTTGCCTGAATTGCAATCTGAACAACATGACTCTTTAATTCATCAAACGCCGAATCTTTTTGTCTATTAATCTCTGCGGTTGCATCTTCAATTATTTTTTGAGCCTGCTGTTTACTTTCGCTTAACATTTGTTCTTTTAACTTTTCAGCAAATTCCCTGCTCTGGTCAACAATCTTTTTAGCTTCTTCCTCTGCATGAGCTAAGCTTGCCTGATTTTCATCAAGTACTTTTTTTGCTTCTTCTTTCGCTTTCTCAGCTTTTTCCAAAGCTTCTTTAATTGCTGTTTCACGTTGATTTAAAGCAGCTATAATCGGTTTCCAGGCTATTTTTGTAAGAATAATCATTAGAATAACAAAAGTTATTACAGTCCAAAATATTAATCCTGGATTTACATCAATTAAAGACCCATGCTCAGCAGCTTCAGGAGCTAATGCAATTACAGCTAAACTTAAATTGAATAGCATTATACTTTTTCCTATTTATTAAAAATTTAGGATTTAATTGCTAAAAGAATGCAAATGATTAATGCGAAGAATGCAATACCTTCAATCAACGCAGCAGCAATAATCATTGCAGTTCTAATTGGACCGGCAGCTTCCGGTTGTCTACCCATAGCTTCTAAAGCCATGCCGGCAAGTTTACCAATACCAACTCCAGCACCAATTACTGCAATACCTGCACCGATACCGGCACCTAACCAAGCTAAATCCATTTTTATCTCCTAATTTTTATTTTGAGTTATAGTTTTTTAAAAAATTAATGTTCAATATGAACCGCCATCCCTATGAATAAGGAAGAGAGCATTGTAAATATATATGCCTGAATTAATGCCACTAATATTTCAAGCAGATATATAAATATTGCAAACGCTATTGAAACAGGGGCAACATAAGCTGTATGCAAAATAAAAATCAAACCCAGTAGCGATAAAATAACAACATGGCCTGCAATCATGTTTGCAAAAAGACGAATACACAATGCAAATGGTTTGGTAAACAATCCCAATATCTCAACCACAATCATTAAGGGTAAAATTGGTTTTGGCATTCCATGTGGGACTAATCTCGCAAAGTACCCAAAGAACCCATAACTTCTTATTCCACCAAATTGAGTTGCAAAAAAAGTTAATCCGGCTAAAGCTGCCGTAACTGCAATGTTGCTGGTTACAGTAACAGAATAAGGAATTAAACCAAACATGTTGCTAAACAAAATGAAAAAGAAAATACTCATTAAATAAGGAAGAAATTTTTCATATCCCTTTCCTATGGTAGGAACAACTATTTCGTCTCTAACAAATACTATAATGATTTCAAAAAAATTGGTGATGCCTTTTGGGATGAGTGATTTTTTATATTGTTTAGAGACATAAGCCAACAGTACAATTAAAATAATAGCAACCAGCCACATAAACACAACAAACTTGGTTGGTGAAATGTCTATACCAAATAATAATGGCCATTGCGGCAAATGAATTTCGCCAATAAATGGTAACTCCATAGTATGACTGTCCATCACATGATGCAGTATCCAGCCGCTTCCTTCTTTAGAAGAAGCATGCACTGAATCAACTACTGTTTTAAGAGTATCAATCTGTAGACCCAGGGGCATAAAAAAGGTTATTTTTTCTTAAAATTTAAATAAAAAATTTCAATTATTAAGTAGTAAATATAAAAAATTAAGACCGTAAATATAAAGCTGTTGTGATTTATTTCCAAGAATTTTAAGGAAATAAAAACCATACCCAGCAGCAGGAATAACCTAATGACCATCCCCCCTAAGATACTTGAGATAAATATTTTATCGGAACGTGAAATCCCCAATTTAATCGCGAGAAGCCCCAAAAGAAAATTAACTGTTGTAAGCCCGCCGCCAATTGCAAATGAGTTAAAGTTTGTATTTTGAATTTTTCCTGAAAAATAAATAAAAAGCAAAATACAAAAAAGAACTATAGGCAAAAGCAGGCCTGCTATAATTAAAGTATTGGGAGATTTCATTTATCGGATTTAATAACTGTTTTTATAAATTGATACATCCCAACAATAACCCCTAAAATAGAAAATACAATAGTAAGAATTGGCTTAGAATCAAATTTGGAATCCAGCCAATAACCAAGGAAAACCATAACAGCAACTGTGGCTGCCAATTGTGTACCTAAGCCAAGATACCTAATCACATCCGGATTTAGAAAAGAATCTGAGTTACTATTATTCTTCTTATTTTCATCCATTAATTTTTGTTTACAGGCGGAGGCGGCGGTGTAGTTATGGGAGTACTTAACCCGGTACCCATTTTACTATTTCCGTCAAATTTAGCACCTGCTTCAACTACCAAAATTTTTGTAATTATATCACCTTTCAATACACATTTAGATTCTAGAAGAACTTTTTCTTTTGCGTTTACTCTTCCTATAACTTTGCCGCCAATGGTTACATTTTCAGAATTTATTTCACCGTTAATTTCTCCATTCTCACCAACAGTCAAATTGCCCTGAGCATGAATGTCGCCGTTAATAACTCCGTCAATTCGAACATTGCCGTTAGAGGTCATTTTGCCTTCTACAATGACCCCATTACCTATTATTGTTACTTCGTCTCTACCCACTTCGTTGTTTTTCACTTTCAATTATTACTCCTTTATTATTAGGCTAATAGTTAATTAAAATTTCTTTAGGATCAATTGGCCGTCCATCTTTCCAAATCTCAAAATGGAGGTGAGGCCCTGTGGTTATCTCGCCGGTATTTCCACTTAAAGCTATTAACTCACCTTGAAGAACTTTTTCTCTTTCTTTTTTAAGAAGCAAAGAACAATGTTTGTAAACCGTAATATAATCATCCGGATGAACAATAATAATCATATTGCCGGAAGATGCTGTATAATCAGAAAACGCAATATATCCATTTGCAGAAGCATAAACAGGAGTTCCGGTTTTAAGAACATAATCAACTCCCATGTGTCCATTTTCAGGTTTGAACTCTCTGCTTACAAAAGCATTCACCGGATTATAAAAATAATAACTTTTGGGATCATTATCCTTCTTAACCGAAAAAAAATTTTCGACTATAGTAAATAAAGACCCTTGTATTTTTAACTTACTTGAAGTTTCAGATTTTTTCCGTTCATATTTAATTGAATCGAGTAAAGTGGAATCACCAAGAGTAATGGCATATCTCAGCTTTTCATTTGTTGATTTCAAATCTTCCAATTCCCTGGTAAGAAAAATCATTTTTTTATTCAGTTCATTAACTATTTTCATATCCGAACTGGAGAGAGTGGTTTGCGAAGGAAAAATCAAACCTTTAACCGGCGTAAAGGAAAAGAAAATAAAACCAACAATTGCTACAACCACAGTATATATAACCGCATAAAGGGCAATCTTATTAAAGTATACGTGACGTGATTGAGCTCCTCCGCCAGCATGATCTGGAATAATCATTATTGAAAAACTTTTAATGAGCTTTAGCTTTTTTTTGATGTCAATCATTTTATTTTATCACTTAAATTTTTCAAGAATATCTTCAAATTTTATTTTCCCCTCCCGTATTAGCTTCGGCGACCTTCCGCTTAAATCAATTAAGGTTGAGGCTGTAAAAAAAGATTTTTTAGCAGTATAAAAGATTGCGTCAACTTCTTCATCAAATTCATTTTCAATTAAATCAATTTCGTTCAATGGTTTGTGATTGATCCTATTTACACTGGTCGAAACTATAGGCATTTTAATTTCTTTTAATAGCTTCAAACAAAAACGATTGTTAGGTATTCTAAATGCAGCAGTTGATGAGTTAAAAATCTCAGCGGTTTCATCATTTAATTTAAGTACAAAAGAAATAGGGTTTGGCCACATAGAATATAAGAAATCAAGATGTTTCTCACGTTTAATATCTACATATTTTTGAAGTGTTTGTACGTCAGAAATCAATAATATAAACATCTTCCCTATTTCTCTTCGTTTTATATCATTTATTCTTGCGATTGATTCTTCATTAAATGGATTTGCCCCGAAGCCGTAAATTGTGTCGGTTGGATAAATAAAAACTTTCCCTTCTAAATAAATTTTTTTAGCATAAGTCACCGATGCTTGAATGTTATCATCAATATTTATCATCTCAGCTTTATTAATTTTAATCATTTATCATTTCCAAAATTTTCTGGTTAACTGCATCCGGCGATAGTTTATAACCGCAATCAAAAGTTTTAATTGGGCATTCGTTATAACCGTGGATGCCGCAAGGTTTGCAATTTAAATCATTGTAACTTAAAAAATTACTATTAGAATTGTAAGGTGAAAAACCAAAGTCCGCAACCGTCGAGCAATATAATGTTAATGTTGGAATATCTGCACACATACCTAAATGCGTTGGGGCACTGTCATTTGAAATTAATATTTTTGTTCTTTTTAATAATTCAATGGAACCGATCAAAGAAAACTTTCCAGCAGTTGATTTAACATTATTTTTAAATTTGTTTGCCAGCTCGCTGCACAAATTTTCGTCAGCCTGTCCCCCAATCAATAATACGCAGAAAGAATTACTAACTAGAAACTCAATTATCTTTTCATAATATTCGATAGGATATTTCTTAGTTTCCCAAACACTTCCAGGCGCTATAGCAGCAAATTGGAAATTAATATTTAATTCTCCAAAGTAATTGCTCACATCTTCCTTAATTTTTTCCGGGACTTCTATTTGAGGCAAGACTCTCCAATCATTATTCCCGTACCCAAAGCCAATTAAGTCAAGATTTCTTTGTACTTCATGATTATTAATTTTGTAATCAACAAGATTTTTATAAACATGCCTCAAACTGCTGTTTGTAAAACCGTAAGTCTCTTTTACATTTGATAACATTACAAGCAATGAAGTTCTAGATGAACGGTGAGGTGAAAATATTTTTGTGTAATTATTCTTTTTTATTTCTCTAGAAAAATTAATCAATGAAAATAAGGATTTGTGTTTTCCCTTTTTATCAAGGATTATTACTTTATCTATAAAAAGTGAATTGGAAAAAATTTCTTCAGTAGCCGGAATTGCAATTATATGAATTTCACTTTGAGAATATTTTTCTTTCAGCTTTTGAATCATCGGCAATGTTAAAATTGCATCGCCGATAAATGCTGTTTGTATTACTAAAATTTTTTCCATTAAGATTAATGTTTCCAGCGTTTATGCATCCAAAACCATTGCTCGGGATATTGTTTAATAACACATTCAAGATAATTCATATGCCTTTTGCTTAACTCTAGAACTTTTTCATCGTAATCTTTTGGTAAATTATTGGAATCAATTTCAATGAATTTTGTTTTATATGAATAGTCATTTTGCCTAATTGGAATTCCCACAATTATAGGCGCCCCGGTTTTTAAAGATAAAATGGCAGGCCCGGTAAATACAGAAGTTCTTCTTCCAAAAAATTCAAGCTTTGTTCCTTCTGCCGGCCCCCGCTGGTCGGCTACCATTGCGACAGCATTTTTATTTTTTAATTCTTGATAAACGCTTCGGATAGAAATACCAAGAGGTACAATTTTATTTCCAAACTTAATCCTGTTTTTATTCATCCAATCATTAACATAAGGGTTTCTTTGCGGTTTAACAATTACAGAAAGAGGAAAATGCAACTGTGCAGTAACAGATAAAGCTATATATTCCCAATTTCCAAAATGAGCAGACAGAAGAATTACACCTTTCTTTTCGTTGAATTTTGATGTTAACAATTCAGGATTTTCACAAATAACACTTTGTTCAATTTCTTCTCGAGTCAATTTAGGAAGGTATAAAATTTCGATTAAGGAAATACAAAAATTTTTGTAAGCACCGAAAGCAATTTGACGAATTTTCTTCTCATCGAAATCAGGAAATGCGTGGCGCAAATTATCTAAAACAACTTTTTTCCTAATAGGAATTAAATAATAAAAAATGCTTCCTATAAAGAAAGCAAATCTTCTTGCAGTACTTAGATTAAATAATCTTAAAAACCAACTTAAAGCAATAAATAATATGTATTCAATTTTGTTTTGCAATTAGCATTTAAATTTCATTAACAATTTCAAATTTAATTATAAAAAACATTAATATTTAATTAAACTCAAATTATGCATTAGAAACAAAATCAAAAACCGAGGGTCACATTGAACCTTTCGAAATGTGAATTTTACAAATAACGTCAGTCTTCGACAATCCGCCGTGGCGGACAGCGTGACAGTAGTATTAGTTCTGCAACACGCTTGATAGGCAGTTTCAGCCTGACAAATATGTTTAATAGAAAATTTGGGTTATAATAAAAAAGGGATAGCTGACTCGCCATCCCTTAAAAATTTATTGAATTTAAATTTCAATTAGAAAGATGTCAATCTATTCTGCCAGTTGTCATCTCTAAGTTCCCCTCGTTTTGTTGAATTAAGAAGCGTATAATCGGAAAAGCCTGTTAAATCACCAAAGACAAAGATTACACCACCTTCAATTTCATTATAATGCCAAATTTCATACGGCTTACTGTCGGTTTGATTTGGAAACCGCTCAATTTCGCTTGGTTCTCCATATAAAATATATACCCTACCTCTATCACTTTTCCAGCCTTTACGTGAAATTGAGGTAAACTTTTGATTACTTTCTTTTACACGCTGAAAATATTTGTTATAATATTCATTCCCTGGCGTAGAAGTGTCCGTGTCACGTTTTTTCCAAAACTCATACATGAATTTACGTTTACCTTCAAGTTCCGATATTTTTTTATATTGATCAATTTCCTGCGATGTGGCAATATATTTTGATTCTGCAAACATCAAATCAATTTCATCAACAGACATTACGGTAAATTCACTGCTTAAAACATCCTGATGAGCGCCTGTTGATGTATCTGTTGAAACTATATCAGGATTATAAACATAAAATCTCTTGGAAGAATTTATACCTGTATTTTTAACAGTATCAATTAATGATATGATCATAGTATAAGCATCAGTTGGAAACTTATTTACTAAAACTGTACCTACTTCAACTCTTGTATTACTCTTTTTACTAATTTCTTTACTCTTATTATAAACGTTTTTGCCTTTGCTGTTGAAAACATTCAAGGTTAATTTTAAAGGATTATTCAAATCTCCTGACTTCAACTGGTATAGCTCACAATAATAAAAAACTACAGGTAGTTGCCCGCCAAACAAGCCTGTGGGAATAGGAATAACTTCAAATGTGTTTTTGTAAAATACAGAATGTTCATTAGGGCTATCTTGAATAATTTTTGAAGATACTTCAATATCGCTTATTGCAAAATTATTCTTGATCATAGGTTTAATTGAAATAGATTCTTTATAGGATTTTCCTTTGGTAGTATCAACTGCATCGCGCCCGCTCACAATTGAATTATATTCACCGGCAGGAATTACAAATCCAACAACTCCAATTAAGCTTCTATCACTGCTTGAAGTATCGTTTGCAACCATATATGAAATCTTCCAATCATTATCTAAAACTTTTTTATGACTAGAAGAATTTTCCAATGTTATATGAAGAACACCTTCAACAAAAGTTCCGGTATCCCGATTAGTTCTGGTTAAAGAATTTTGATCGAATGAATAATAAAATTCAACATAATCGGAGGTTGAATCATATCCAAATTCGGCATAATCATAATCAAAAATAAAATTATTCTGCTGAGCAATAAGATTTTTGTTTACTAAGATTAGGCCGAGGATGAAGAAAAGAAAAAAAGTAAATTTAGTTTTCATTGAACTCTTTATAATTAATAAATAAAAAAGATGTCATAACTAACTGCCCAACTTAAAACACTATTTTGTTTATTGCAATGATAATTTTACGGTAAAAATATGGTTTGCAGTTGGAAAATCTTTAACATCTCTGAAGGCATAGTCAAAAGTAACTCCAAGTCCATTGCCTACAGTATAGTCAATGCCGGCACCAGCAGTGAATCCAAAAATAGATTGATCAGAAGATGCCCCTACAAGCATATTATATCCCCCTCTTAAAAATAAGGTTTTCATAAATCCATATTCTACACCGAAATTCATTTTATCTTCAAGAGAATTGTTTGCAGTGAATGTACTGCCCAATAAAAGATTATTCTGATCATTAAAATTATAGCTATAGCCAAGACTTAATTCAAAATAACTTGGGATTTGAAATGATTCAGCTACAGCCTCGTATGTTGCAGTAGGTGAACCGATTGAAGAATTTGGCACATCAGTCTTTTGCCGCAAATCTTCACCGGAATAAACCATATTTGTTCCAATATTTTTTATAACTGCGGCCATTGATAAATTATTGTTAAACTTATATTGCACCCCAAAATCAATTGCAAAACCATTAGCACTTGTATTTTGTATCTTTTCACTGATTAGCTTTGCATTTGTACCAACTGAAATTCTATCAGTAATAACCTTAGAGTAAGTTAATCCTATGATTAAAAATGATGGAGAGTATGTACTGCCGGTTCCATCAGGGAAGTCATTTGTGGTTATAGGGATTTCTCCAAAATCGAAAGTCTTGAAACTTAATCCTACCGAACCAAAATCCCCTAAATTAGCAGAAGCAGCAAAGTAAGAAACATTAATGTCTGCGATATAATTCATATAGCTAAACATTGCTTCGGTATTAGAAGAAAGGTCTAAACCGGCAGGATTATAATAGACAGATTCAAGTCCAGTGAGTGAAGAAAGCATAGCTCCCCCTGTAGCTATTCCATGCGCTCCAACTGGAATCAACAATTCCTCAGCACCAGTAGTACCTTTTCTTGCCACATCTCCTGCAAAAACCAAAGTGTTTATAAGAGCTATTATTATAAAAATTTTTTTCATTTCATTAAACTCCCATAAAATTAAAATTCATAATCAAATATTATATTCTCAAATCAATATCTAGGAATTTGTTTCTGAGGCATAATAATAGAAAACTTTAATATTTTTTCTCCAAATTTTGGTGAAGAAACTATAGCTATATATAAACCTGAAGCGACTCTTAACCCGGATTCATTATGTAAATCCCATTGCAAAAACGGGGATGTAATTGAGCTTTTATCGGAGTTAGATAAAGTTCTTATTAATGATCCGGAAAGCGTAAAGATTTTTATAGTAACATCTTCAGGTAAATTAGTAAATGTAACAAATGGATCATCTGCTGCACTATTAGTATAACTTGTTGCTACATTATACCCATATAATGGATTCGGATATACATTCACTTTGTCGAAAAGACTTTTTTGCTCATCAAATGTTAAAGCCCCTCCCTGACTAGTCTTAAATTCAAACACATCTTCCGGAGTATAAGGATAAGATTCTACGGGGATGACAAACTTATCGCCTGAAGTAAAATTGCTGCCATTATCCTTTTTTTCAACTCCCAAAACATAAAGTGTATTTAAATAAGGAGAAGCTGAAATCTTTCTATTACTACTAGAAATATTTACCGTTAGTGGAATTTTATAATTGATTCCCCCCGCGTAAATCAGCCCATATCGTATTTTGCCCATCTTTAAAACCGCCTTTAAGAATAGAGATGTTTCCGCCTGGATCATAAGTTGAGTTAAAAATAAGAATATATTCGCCAGAGCCGTCAAGATCAGACCCAGGATCCCATTTACCATCTGGATTCCCCCCTAGATTTTTAGCCTTTTCAATGAACCCAACTGCTAATTGTCTTCTCTCACCAAAACCTCCATTAGAGGACTGAGGATCTTCTACCCAAGCTGTAAATGGAACATCAACAAAACCTTCACCTAATTTTCCAACTACTCCTTTTCCTGACGTATCAGAGGCAGTTACAGCTTCAGCATAAACATATGAGTTTCTCCTAGTCAAAACACTTCCTATATAGCCATTTAAATACCTGTATGCTTTACATGTTTCTCCAAATCTTATCTCAACACGCCTAATACGGTCAGCTTTAATATAGTTGTTATTTAAAGTGTTCAACCCTGAAAGCGAAGATATTTTTTTAGATTGGGGCAGGTCTGAAGCTACATAATAAAATTGTGTCTTATCAGTATTATACCATTTGTTTTGAGTATCGATTTCTAAATTGCCTAGTGCCGGACTTACAGTATCTAACTTTACGATAAATCCTTCTATTGGAACTGCTGAGACAACATTTTGATTGGTGGGAAGAAATAATGTTGATGAATCAATTAAAGCAGCTCCAGTTGTTGAATTCACTAAATTCCAATAAGCAGAATAAAGTGAAGTAGAACTATCTACAGAAAAACTAACCTTATAATCGTCACCGGTTAAATTTTGTTTTTGAATTGCATCAATTTTAATATTACCTGATGTTCCTCCATTAATATGATTTGCATCCTCGAGAAGCAGTGGTGGATTATATAAATTTTCTCCTAGTTTTACTGTAATGACAGTTTTAATATTCTCTGATACCTGAACAAAAGTGTTTGAAGATAAATAATAATCACCAAATACATCGGTTGTATCCGGGTTTAATTTATATTTCAAAGCATCATAATTGATCGCATATGAAGTAACTGCGAAATAATAAGGTTTCCCTTTTATTAAATCACCTCCGGTAAAGGGATCTTGAGTTATTCTTAATCTTAACCTGCCGGTTTGTGGATCGGAATAAACACTTTTATACAATTTATTGTCAGATGCTTTATACAATAATTCAATTCCACCGGTCGCACCATTTTGAACATATAAATCTTTTATTAAATCATCTAACTGATAACTGGCAACTAAAGTTTGATTTGGTATATTATTAACTGTTTCTTCATTTATTGAAGTTTTAAATGCGTAAACATTATAACCTTTAAACTGCAGGTCATAAGTTTTAGTTTTATTTGTATAATTAACTTGTTCAGGTGTATCCCATTGTAAATCAATAAAATTATCATTCGTAGAAACCGAAACTTTTGGAGCCGGTGGTGGAGCCGGAGCTAGAAAGTTATTATCAAAAATTGTTTGTGCACCATCATCAATTCTTCTTGCCGCAGTAATTGCATCTATTGCATCATTTCCTTTTGCTACAACATAAGCAACAACAATTTCTTTCTCTTGATTCTTATTTAAAACAAATGGGCCAATATTTTGCATTTGCCTTGCGTCTGCTGCAACTGTATTAATCCAGCCAGTATTTGTAACAGGATCACCGGAATACCAAAATCTATTATCAACAGTTGCACATGGTATCCCAAAAACTTGTCCATAAGAAAATGTACATGGATCAATTTCTTTACCATTTTTATCTAATCCAAGCATATAATTTCTTGCCTGTGCGGCTGTACTTGGATCATCTAAAGTAGCATCTCCATTCCTATATTGAACAAATGATGAAATACCTAGATTTTTTGCACCCGGATATTTTACAATACCTATAATTTGTCCTCTATAACTGTAAGCTGTATCTAAAGGTGTATCAGTGCCTTCATCATATATACCATTTCCATTATTGTCAGTAAATGTTTCGCCAGCAATATACGAAATGGGGCCTGAGAAAAAATCAATGAAGAAAGCAGGAGGTTGTGAACCATAAACCTCATCACTACCTTTATTATATGTATAACCAACATTTCTTGACACATCACTTCCGACTAAATCATCATCGGGAAAACCAATATCAGGATCAGCCCAAACCCCAAAATAAACGTCATTTAATTTTTCTGGTTCACCGGGTTTTCCTAAGCCGACGTATTTAAATCTGTATCTAACAAATATTATATTTCCAATTGCACCTGAAGAAGCAAATGCAAAAACACTTTGCCTAACTTCAATACCCAGAGGCGCAACGGTATTCCAGCTTCTTGTACTTTGTGCAAGCCCATCATTATAAACGCACCAGACTGTTTCATCTCCTATTAAATCAGGCCTATCTTCATCTGGATCCCATTTGCCATTTCCATTTTTATCAATAGGATTATAAACCCCGTCGCCATCACCATCATAAAATTCTGCACCTAAATCAACAGCATCTTTCCAATCTTGCCAGCTTTTGCTTGTAAATGGAGCATCTGAAGATTTAACAACATATAATTGAGCTCTTGGATCTGATGAGCCATCTTTGACAGTCCCCGGTACATAATCCTGTACAAGCGTAGCAGAAGCAACAGCATTAGAAAACAATGTCCCGTTTGCATATCCACTTAGGAAAAATCCGCCGGAAAATAAAAATACATTACCCGCAAATTTTCCACCTGAACCGTCAACGTTAGGATCCGGATCTGAAATATTTACATCAGCAATTACCCCACTTCTGTTTATGGGCACATCAATATTATTTATAAATAATCGGTAAGCATCTCCAACTTTACCGTCTGCATCAGCAGCAATAGCATAAGATTTATTTTCTTTACTTAATTTCGTTCCCTTATTTCTTTCCCGATTTCCAGCAAAAGAGTTAATTGTAAAAATTAAAACAAAGGTTAAGAAATAAACATTTGATCTTGATTTTATTGAATTCATTTAACTTCTATATTTTAAATTTAAAAATCATAAGAATTAATATTGAGAGCCTGAAAAAAGTAATCTTAAACCAAGTTTGATAGTTCTAGGAACACCAAAATTCGACGGATCACGTTCAAGAGATTTATAGTCATAAACATATCCTTGCCCAAGGTTTTTGGCAGTAGCTTTTCCTACAGTAGTATTTAACCAACCGGTTGTTAATGGGTCCCCGGTTGATCTCCATACATTTACAACATTATCAACATTAAATAAATTCTCTATCCATAAATATGGGGCTAATTGTAATCCTCCAATTATAAATTGTTTTTCTAATTTCATATCTACTCTAAAATTACTTGGCCCATATCTAGAGTTAATGTATCCTAATGTAGTTGCGCCAATTCCATTATCACCTATAATATTGTATTGATTAAGCGGAGTATAAGGCCTGCCTGAATTAAATGAAAAAAGGAAATTTGCGTCCAACATTTCCAAATAGCCTCCGCTGCCTTTGGGGATATAAATATCAAGGTTTATTGTTGCAGTATGAGTTTGATCAAAATCTAAAGGAGCAATTACTTTGGGAGGTAATTTATCATTATTTCTAAATTCTGCAGTTTGACTTGAACTAGTTGAAGAGCCAGTACCTTCAGCAACAGAATAGGTGTATTGAGCTGATAAACTAATATAATTCATTTTAGCTACATCAAGGGAAAATGCTAATCCTTTGGTAGTCCCAAAGTCTGTATTTGCTCTTTTAATAGCGTTTAAAATTTCGCCGCCCGCTGTTCTTTGAAATTTTGTGTTTTGTGTATTTACAAGCCCCTGAATATTTTTATAAAAAAGTGTAATATTTAAAGCAGCAGTGTTCCCAAATGCTTGCCTGAAACCCACTTCATATTGAGTTGTTACTTCTTTATCCAATGAAGCATTTTGACCATCCTGGGGTTCGTAAGAAATGTAGCTATTATAATCAAACGGCCCGGCATAGACATCATTTAATTCAGGGAGTTGAATAAACCTGCCGTATTGCGCATGAAAAACTGTAGACTGAGTTACTGGAAAACCTATCCCGATTCTAGGTGAAAGAAGTGCCTCAGGCTTTCTTAATTTAAAATCTCCGTTATCAAATGCATATGGATCAGATCCGCCGGCATAAGGAATACTTGGGTTTATCAATTCATACGATTTGATGTCAAAATAATCTAATCTCAATCCAAGATTAAGTACCAAATCTTCCAACTCGAATCGATCCTGAATATAGCCATAAGCAATTATTGGATCCCGGGCACCTTGTAATTTATCCGGCCTTATTAAAGATGATGAAGCGAGTGGGTCAGAATAGTTTGTTCCAACTTTGTTTTGCCCGGTTAAATCATAACCATAAACAAATGGCTGCAGATTATAATATTTCTCATCTGTAGACAAAGAATCAGCTTGTCCAGCTATTTGATAAGCATAAAGCCCATACCCTCTTACTATACTGTAAGATACTCCGGCGCCAATCTCTAATAAATGATTATCAATCTGACTTGTTAAATCAAAATCCAAAGTAGCTGTATTGTTTTCCCTTTTCTGATATAGATTTGTTGCAAATCCGTAGGGAACAAAAACACCGTTCGCATCGGTTGATTCTGTTCTTTGCCCATTTGCTAGTAATGTAACTCCAAAATTAGAAGCCCATAAAGAACTATCTCCATAAGCATATAAATTATCTTCAAAATATGGATTATATCTTTTAAAGTTAAATAATCTATATCCTAGATTTAAATTCCAAAATGTTGAGTTGTTAATTGTTTGAGATATTCTTGAGCTTAAAGATAAATTTTGTTGATAGAACTGGTCAAAAAATTGTGATGAATTTTTTGCTTCAATTAATGAAAAAATATTAGAAGTTCTTTTATTATAGATTGCCCCTAAATTTACTGTAAAACCTCCGAATCTGTCATTTGTTCTACCGCTTAATCTCCAAACATTTGCGGCATTATTTGGCAGAGTGCTGTAAGTATGTTTAACATACTGGCCATCTTCAAGATTATAAAATTCTATAGGCATTGCAGATGGATTACTGTCTTTAAACCACCCTCTTTCAGCAGATAAAAATATAGTATGATTATTTAATCCTGGAATTATAGGGCCGCTTAAAGTAGCTGAATATAAATTGTAGCCATAAGCATCTGTAAAACTAGAGGAAACCAAATCAGCTGATACATTATAATATGGATTGCCTGATTTAGTTGTAACATTTATTATTCCCGATTGAGCTTGACCGTATTTAGCTTCATAGCCGCCAACCTGGAAAGAAATCTGTTCTATGGCATCATTACTAACTTGAGCTACACTGCTTCTGCTGTATAAATTATTCTGGGGAATGCCATCAATTATATAAAGAACTTCACTGCTTCTTCCTCCACGGATATTTATTGCAGCATTACCGGCAGTTCCTCCGCTGCCCTCTTGCATAACTACCCCTGATTGCAATGAAACTATTTGTGCTACACCTCGAACCGGCAATCGTGAAATCTGATTCGCGTCAACTACCTTAACTGTATTGGTTGCTTTTTCTTCAAAGAATTTTTTATCTTCAATAACAATTTCCGGCAGTGAAAAATCAGTTGATAATTTTACATTAAGCTCATAAGTAATCCCGGCTACAATCCTAACTTCCTCTACAGTTCGGGGAGCGTATCCAACATAACTAATTTTAACGTTATATGTCCCGGGAGTAATATTTAAAATAAAATAATCTCCGTCAACATTTGTCGCGGCTCCTAGATCGGAGTTAACTATAACTACATTAGCTCCGATTAAAGGTTCGCGAGTATCAGCATCTATAACTTTCCCGCTAAGTTTTCCAACGCCGGTCTGACCAAATGCAACGGTTGAATAAAAACAAAGGTTAAGTAGAATAAAGCAGCCAGTAAAAAAATTTTTCATCTTCTCCACCATAATTAATTTTTATTCTTTCGAGTTTATAATAATGAACTGAAAAAACTAGCCGGAAAACATTTCAATACAACTCAAAAAAAGGGCGGATGACCTAACTTAAAAGGAAATCCGCCCGCTTACTTTTATTGTTCAAATTACTTTAACAGCATCATTTTCCTTGATGAAGTAAAATCTCCTGCCTGCAGCTTATAAATATATAATCCCGAAGCTAAATTAGAAGCATCAAATTTAACTTCATAATTATTAGCATCTTTAACTTCATTTATTAATGAAGCAACTTCTTTACCAAGCACATCATAAACTTTAAGAGAAACATTACTTCTTTCAGAAATTGTATATTTAATAATTGTACTAGGGTTGAAAGGATTCGGATAATTCTGTTCCAGTTTAAAGCTATTAACTTTATAACTTTGATCTTCAACACCAGTTATTGTTGCAACTGAAAAACTTGTATAGTTCCAACTGCTGTTATCATTGGCAGAATTCTCATTATCAAATAGACTTGTCCCCGGAATATCATCAATCATAAATAATAAATTAACAGTCCCAG
This sequence comes from uncultured Bacteroidota bacterium, assembly GCA_963775245.1. Lineage (GTDB taxonomy): Bacteria > Bacteroidota > Ignavibacteria > Ignavibacteriales > Ignavibacteriaceae > CAVSWT01. Next base: position 69,466 of record CAVZID010000033.1, on the reverse strand, counting down.
TATTATCTCCGTTATCGTATAACCATTGGGCTGGAGAAGGATACGATTCTTGAACATTTTGCGAACTTGCATTGGGAACCAATTTAGGTTGGTTCCATGTTTTCCCACCATCATTTGAAACTGCATAATACAAGTCAGTGTAATATTTTTCATCTGGGTTTGTAGTTGTTGTAGCAAAAAGATTTGGTGCTGTAGCACCAGGAGTCCCTGGATACTCAGGGCCTTGATAAATTACAACTATATTTTGTCCGTCTGGAGATATTGAAGGCGTTGCATAAGCATTTCCAAGTCCGTTACCTGGCCAGTATTTATCATTTACCCCAGGGCCAAATATATTATCTAAATCATGTTCAACTAAAGTATCAGAAACTGCAAGCCATTGTTTGTCTCTACTATTCCAATAAAGAGCAGGACATGCAACTAATGTATCAATTCCATCAAGCCAATAACCATATCCGTTTGCAGTAATATGAATAACACCATTATTATCTACTACACCGTTTACCTGTCCAAAATTTGCAAATAACGGATAATAACCAGGCCTATTAGCCACAGGAGTTATTCCATCTCTTCCTATAACTTCAAATGCCCAGGTACTTCCACTGTCTGTTGAATAATTAATACCAACATAATCTGTGGAGTCGACTGGAGCGCCGCCCGGCCCGCCATTATTACCACCATTACTTGGATCTCCAGCAGTCCACGTATCTACATTAAATAAATATTTACCATTAGGTGATTTTTTTAATATGTATTCACTTGGATAACCGCTAGAAGTACCGTTGTCAAAAATTGGTAAATCGGATGGGTCAAAATATTCACCAATGCTGTTGAAGGTTGAGCCTTGATCTTCAGACTTAAATACTTCTGCGTAATAACTGTTCGCAAATATATTACCATTATCCATATATACAAAAGAAGGAAAGGTTCCTTCAATCAAACTGCTATTGGATAAAGTTACAGTAAGATTAGGATCTTTTAGATTTACTTTAGTTAACCATGAATTACCTCCCTGATGGTACATAACTAAAGCGTTACCATCTAATGGGCCGGCATCTGCAATATTCAAAGTTCCCCAGCCTGCGCCAGAATCGGCTGCAGATGCAGAAAAATTGGTAAAACCATCAGTAGGATTACCAACAATCATTCTTACTTCTCTATTAGATGATGTAGCTCCAAATCTTTGCATTGCTACAGCAACAACATCCGGAACTCCATCGCCAGTAAAGTCGTACATATCCAGCATATTCGGGATAGTATTATTCCCGGCGTAATCATAACTTGTAAAAATTAATTGATTAGCATCTGATGTTTTATTTAGTTTTCTTTCCTTTTTAACAAAATTGTTTACAATTACTTTAGAATTTGGATCAACTTTTTTTGCGCTTATTTGCCCTACTTTTTTAGATTTTGTAAATCCAAAAGAAGCTAATAAACAAAGAATAATTAATGAAACGGTAACTCGTTTTATCATTATAATACTCCTTATAGTTATAACGTTGGTTATTTAGAGTGTACTTTCCTTTGCTAGATATGAGGGCAGTTAAATAGGAAACCCCTAATAATTTTTTCCCTCCACCAAAGCGATAAAAATTATATTAAAAATTAAAATTTATTTTTATAAATAGTCAAATATTTTAAGCTAATATTTGCAGTCACTTCATTTTATCAACCCGCTTAATAACAACTTACTACAATCCCAATAATATGTCAAGCATCAAAAATCGGCTATACTATATTTTTACTGTATAAACTTTTTTTACTCCGTTGATGGATGAAATCTTATTTGCAACATCTTTATTGATTTCACTATCTACATTAATTACAGTAAGAGCTTCTTTTCCTAAATCCAATCTGCCTAAGGATAACCCGGCAATGTTAATGTTTGCATCCGCTAAAATTTTTCCAACGTTTGCAAGCATTCCCGGTTTATCTATATTCGAATAAAAAAGCATGTGTCCTTCAGGCTTTAATTCTAAGTGGAAACTGTCTATATAGACTAATCGAATTTCACTATTTCCAAATACAGTTCCGCCAAGTGCTCTTTGTTCTGTTTCAGTAACAAATTCAACTGTTAATAAATTTTTATAGTTAGAATTTGCACCGGATTTAGTTTCATTTATTACTATACCCATTTCTTGAGCAAGAAAAGGTGCGTTTATTAAATTTACGATTTCGCTTTTCTTCTTTGACAAGAATCCTTTAAGTACAGAAGTTGAGAGTAAAGTTGTTGATGAATGCAGTAATTCCCCGCTGTAATTTATATTAATTTGTTTTAACTGACCTTTTATTAATTGAGCATGGATGGCTCCTAAATTTTCACCAAGCTTAACAAAAGGAGCAAGCTCTTTATTTCCCATTGCTTCAATAGCTGAAGCATTTATAGCCCCTTTAACGGAAGTTTCATTAAACAAGTCAACAATTTGTTCAGCAATTTGTAAAGCTACTTTTTCCTGGGCTTCTTCGGTGGAAGCTCCTAAGTGAGGGGTTGAAACTAATTTTGGATGCTGAATTAATTTGCTGGTTAAATCAGGCGGCTCTTTTATATAAACATCCAACGCAGCTGAAGATACTTTTCCGGAATCAAGCGCACGAACTAAGGCATCCTCATCTACGATTCCTCCACGGGCGCAATTAATTATTTTAACTCCATCTTTACATTTTTTTAATGTTTCATCTGAAATTAAAAATTTGGTTTCATCTGTTAAAGGGACGTGAACCGTAATAATATCTGACTGATTGAAAAGAGAATCCAGATCAACTAATATCACACCTAATTTTGAAGCAATATCTTCCGAAAGCACAGGGTCATATCCGATTACTTTCATTCCAAAGGCTTTACATCTAATTGCAACTTCTCTTCCAATTTTACCTAAGCCAATTACACCAATTGTCTTACTATGAAGTTCAGTTCCTTTATAAGCTTTCTTATCCCATTTACCGGCACGTAATGATTGATTTGCTTGCGGGATATTTCTGCACATTGAAAGGATTAATGCCATGGAATGTTCGGCAGTTGAAATTGTGTTACCGCCAGGAGTATTCATAACAATAATTCCTTTGCGAGTGGCAGCTTCAACATCAATATTATCGACGCCTGTTCCGGCGCGCCCAATCACTTCCATATTATCCATTAATTCAATAATATCTGAAGTAACTTTTGTTTGGCTTCTTACAATTAAGCCATTAAAATCTTTTATAATTTTTTTGAGTTCGTCTTTCGGTAAAGTGGGTATATAATTTACCTCAAAACCGGCTGATTCTAAAATGGCAGCGCTTTTTTTATCTACTGCGTCAGTAACAATTATCTTTTTCATAAAGGTTAAACCCCTTCAAATTGAAAATGATTAAATATATATTGCTGTTTTGTCAACTATATTATAAACCCAATTTCTCAAAGAAATTGGGTTTATTTAAATATTATGCATTGCATAAAATGACCGACAAAACAATACTTTCATTAATTGATTTACATAGAAGAGCTCAGCCTCTGAACAATTTGTGCTTTTGGTACTGCGCCAATGATTGTGTCTTTGAGAGCACCATTTTTAAATATTAATATTGTGGGAATACTTCTTACACCAAATTTTATGGCTGTTTGTTGATTTTCATCTACATCAAGCTTACCGATTTTTATTTTTCCATCATACTCTTGAGCTAATTCTTCTACAATTGGAGCAATCATTCTACAGGGGCCGCACCATGCTGCCCAAAAATCTATTAATACAGGTTTATCGGATTTCGTTACTTCTGTTTCAAAATTATCATCAGTTATCGTAATTGGTTTCATTTTTAGTCCTTAATATTTAACTAGTTAATGATTATATAATTTGTTTACTATTTTGACCTACATAATTCACAACATCCTCCCCGCCATCAGCGTGAATTATTCCCCCTGATATCCACTCACCACCATCCTTGCAAAGAACCGATATTACTTTTGCAACATCCTCAGGTGTTGTTAACCTGTTCCTTGGATTTTTTCTTTTTGCTACTTCAATCATAGGAACATTTCCAGGAATTTTTCTTAAAGCCGGAGTATCGGTTACACCAGCCATAATTGAATTGACAGAAGCTTCCATATAACCCAATTCAACGGAAAGCTGGCGAATATGAGATTCCAAAGTCGACTTAGCAGCCGAAACTGCACCATAATAAGGAATTGCTGCATGACTTCCGGAACTTGTCATTGCAAATATTCTTGCTTTCCTGGCTAATAAATTATTTCTAACTAAATCTTGCGTCCAATAAACTAAAGAATGTGCCATCACATCTACAGTCATTTCCATTTGAGCTTTAGTTAAAGCTTGTTCACTATTAGTTGGAATAAATGGTTTAAGAGTTCCGAAAGCAAGAGAGTGCATCAACACTTTTACAATCGCTTCTCCATTTGCAAATTTATTAATTTCATTTATTATTTCAATGCGCTTAGCTTCGTCAGCAGCATTAGCATTGAAAAATTTCACTTTAACATTTTTTGATTGAATATCATCTATAATCTTTTCTACATTAGGCATGGTTGCTTGCCTATCCAGGTGAACTCCGATAATATTATATCCGTCTTCCGCTAATTTTTTAGAAGCAGCCTCACCAAAACCGGAAGATGCGCCAAGAATTACTGCCCAAAATTTATTATTAGCATTGTCAGTCATAAATCTGCTCTAGTTTCTCAAGTTTGATTAAATTAAGGTTCAAATTATACAAAATAGCTAAGAGTTATACAACATTTGAAGTACGATAAACTGTTATAAATTAATTACTTCTTATTAAATAACAGTGAATCTTCACCCAATAAATTTAAAACTTCTCGAATAAAATCATCAGATAAATTTACTTTATAATTTTCTATATAAAATAATTTTGCTTTAGAACCATTATTCGCAAGATGAATATAAACCGGATAATCGCCTTTATATTTTTGAAAAATATTTTTTAAGGTTAAAATATCTTTCTCATTATTTTTTTCTTTATCAAAAACAATTTTAACGCTCTGTGCAAAACGGCTTCGCGATTGCTCAAGTGGAATTACTTCCTCAATATGCAATTTGATTGCATCACCGCTGCTTTCTGGAGTTCCAATCATAACCACGCATTCTTCTTCTTTAACCAGGCTTGAATATTTTTCATAGGTTTTTGAGAACATCAAGCATTCACAAGAACCGGAAAAATCATCGAGAGTAAAGAACGCCATAGTTCTGTTTGATTTATCAATCTTGGTACGAAGACCGGTGATAACTCCAATCGCCCTAACTTTATCTAACTCTTCAAGCTGCTCGGTTTCACCAAGGTGAATAGTTGCAAATGATTTATAATCAACTTCATATTTTTTTAATGGATGGTCGGAAACATAAAATCCGATCACTTCTCTTTCTTTTGCAAGCCGTTCTTTTTGTGTCCACGGAGTAATGACATTTAATTCAGGTTCAGTAATTAAAACTTCTTCCTCTACTCCACCAAATAAACTATTCTCGGCAACCAGTTTTGAATTTTGAACTTTATGCCCAAACTCCAATGCATCTTCAACAGTTGCAAACAAATTAGCTCGTGTATTATGAATTGAATCAAATGCACCGGCAAGCACCAATCCTTCAAGTCCTCTTTTGTTTACAACTCTAGTATCAACATTGGTACAAAAATCAAAAATGCTTGTGAAATTTCTTCCAAGCTCATTTCTTTTTTTAATTATTTCTTCTACGGCAGAAATACCAACGTTTTTAATAGCTGACATCCCGAATCTGATTTTACCTTCTTCAACATCAAAATAAACTGAAGGATTATTTACATCAGGAGGCATCACTTCAATTTTTAATTTACGGCAGTCTTCCAAAAAATTTGTTACTTTATTAGCATTGCCAAATTCGTTGGTTAAGTTCGCAGCTAAAAATTCTGGAGTGTAATGTGCTTTTAAATATGCTGTTTGATAAGCAACATAGCTGTAAGCAACCGAATGGCTTTTGTTAAAACCATAGTTTGCAAATTTATCAATCGCCTCAAAAATTTCTTCAGCAATTTTTTTGCTTATTCCATTTTTCCCTGCTCCATCAATAAACTTAACTTTCTGTTCTTTCATTGCAGCAAGGTCTTTTTTACCCATTGCTCTGCGAAGAATATCTGCTTCGGCTAAGCTCATTCCTCCAACTTTATTTGCGATTTGAATCACTTGTTCCTGGTAAACAATAATGCCGTATGTTTCTTTTAAAATTGGCTCCAATGACTGATGAAGATAAGTAATTTCTTTATTGCCAAATTTTCTATCAATAAAATCATCTATAAAATCCATTGGGCCTGGACGGTAAAGAGCATTCATAGCCGAAAGGTCACTTAAACAAGTGGGTTTAAGCTTTTTTAAATATTCACGCATCGGGGCAGATTCAAACTGAAATACGCCTGTTGTTTGTCCTTTTGAAAATAGTTGAAAAGTTTGTTCATCATCAAGATGAATATTATCTATATCAAGCTCTATGTTGTGATTCTTTTTAATTAATACTAACGCATCTCGAATAATGGTTAGAGTTCGAAGTCCAAGAAAATCCATCTTTAACAATCCGGCATTTTCAATTTCCTTCATGTTAAATTGAGTAACAATATCCGTTTGAGAAACAGCATTTGCAAGCGGCACATAATCACTAACTTCTCCCGGAGTTATTACAACGCCGGCAGCATGCTTGGATGCATTTCTATTCATGCCTTCTAAAACTTTAGCATACTTAATTAAGTTTTGAATATCTTCTTCTTGAGAATCTTTAACCCATTTTAATTCGGGTACTTCTTTTAATGCCTGATCGATTGAATAAACTTTTCCAAACTTTGAAGGAATAAACTTTGTAATTTTATTTACGGTAGGTATAGGAATTTTAAGAACGCGTGCAACATCTCTCAACACAGCTTTTGAAGAAAGCCTGTTGAAAGTTATAATTTGACTTACACTTGCATTGCCGTATTTTTCTCTAACATAATCAATAACTTCGCCTCTTTTATCATCTGCAAAATCAACATCAATATCGGGCATGGATTTACGAGCTGGATTTAAAAATCTTTCGAAAAGCAGATTGTAATCAAGTGGATTTATATTTGTAATTCCAAGAGTAAAAGCGACTAAGCTTCCTGCTGCACTTCCTCTTCCCGGGCCAACAGGTATACTCATTTTCTTTGCAGAATTAATAAAATCCTGTACAATTAAAAAGTAACCGGAGAACCCCATTTTTTTAATTGTATCGATTTCAAAATTAAAGCGCTCTTCAATCTCAGGGGTAACTTTTTTGAATTTTTTATAAAGTCCCTCACGAGCAAGCAATTCAAAATAATCATCAAGAGTTTTTGCTTTAGAATCTTTTGGGATTTTAAATGTAGGAAAATGATACCCTTCAAATTCTAATTTCAAATCAATCTTTGATTCTATCTCTAAAGTGTTTTCAACAGCTCCTTTATATTTCTTAAAGAGTTTTATCATCTCTTCGGATGATTTAAAATAAACTTGATCAGTCCCGTATCTTAATTGCCTGTAATCAGATCCATTTTTATCCGACAATAAAAGAAGAATATTATGAGCAACCGCATGATCCCGTTCGATATAATGACAATCATTAGTTGCTAATAATTTTATTCCCAATTCTTTTGCAAGCTTCGGCATTCCATCAAGAATTGGTTTATCAACATCCATATTGTGATCTTGAATTTCAAGATAGAAATTTTCTTCAAAGATATCTTTATAAGTTTTTGCAACTTCACGTGCCTTATCATAATTTCCATTAACCAGGTGAGTTGAAACAACTCCGCCGGCACAGGCAGAAGTGCATATTAACCCATCTCTATATTTTTTTAAAAGCTCAAGGTCTATTCTAGGTTTGTAATAAAATCCTTCAGTGTGGCCGAGTGTGGAAAGCTTTGAAAGGTTTTTATATCCTTGTTTATTTTTAGCAAGCAGTATAAGATGATTATAATGTTTAACCCTTTTTTTATTTTTTACATCGTCAGGTTTTCCTCTATCAGAACGGCTGCCTTCTGAAACCACATAGGCTTCCATTCCAATAATAGGTTTGATTCCCTCTTTAGTAGCTTTTTTATAAAATTCTGCAGCACCGTACATAACACCATGATCAGTAAGCGCCACTGCGTGCATATTATTTTTCTTTGCGGCGTTAACTAAGCCTTCAACAGTACATGCTCCATCTTGTAAGCTGTAATGAGTGTGGTTATGTAAATGAATGAAATCGGACATCAATTTTTAATTTTAAGTAAAGTCAAATAATCAGAATGTATTTTGAGAAGTAAAAATTTATTGTATGAAAAAGTTAAAAATAAATTTCATCAATGTTAATATTGATTTTTATTTTTTTATTAATCTTGAAATTTTTAAAGTGATAATTTGATAAAAATTCGTTATCAATCAGCTTTTGCCCGTATGTCCGAATCCTCCTTTCCCTCTTTTACTTGATTGCAGATCTTCAGATTCATTTATATCGGCATGGTAAACTTTTGATACAACAAGCTGAGCAATTCTATCTCCACGATTTATAACAAAATCTTCTTTACTAAAATTCATTAAAATAATTTTAACTTCCCCTCGGTAATCGGAATCAATTGTTCCAGGAGAATTTAATATTCCGATACCATGCTTTATTGCCAGACCGCTTCTTGGCCTTACTTGTATTTCAAATCCATTTGGAATTTCAACCGATAAATTTGTTGGAATTAAAACCACGCTTCCCGCAGAAATAGTAAATGAATCTTCGACTGCCGCACGAACGTCCATACCAGCGCTTCCTTCTGTAGAATAAGAAGGTAATGGAATATCGTTAAACTGTTCGTTTAATCTTTTAATTTTTATAGGAATTTTTTCAAACATATTTTTTTGATATTTTATCTCTTATTTCTTGTTTCTTACTTCTTATATTTTTTTTCTGCTAACTTATTTTTAATAAAATCAATTTCTTTTTTATCAAAAGCGAAAAGATAAATTAACACTGTAAATGCGGCTAAAAGGATTAGTTTATAAACCATCATCATTTGTCCCGAATAATAAATTGCATAATACGCATCACCAATTAATAATATAAACAAAAATATTTTTAACACTTTTCTAACTTCATAATTTATCTTATAAAATTTTTGAGTAACAAAATAATAACCAAGAGCCATTACAAGGTAAGCGGCAAGGGTTGCTATAGCCGCTCCCATTATTCCCATTATAGGAATTAATAAAAAGTTAGTCACGATATTAACAAATGCGCCTAACCCGGAAACGACAGGAACGTATAAACTTTTTTCCTCAATATAAATCCCAGCAGAGAAAATAACATACATCCCGTTAAACAAATAAGCCAGAAGAACAACCGGAACAATGGTTAGTCCGCTCCAATATTTTAAATCCAATTAAAGAGAAACCGAAAATATTAATTTTCGCCAAATCGGAAATAAATAATGAAAGCACAACCAAAATAAAGCTGCCTATTATGGTAAAATATGTTAATACTTTTGAAAACATTTCTTTTGCATTTTCTTCTCTTGCATTTTGAAGAAAGAAAGGCTGCCAGGCATATTGAAACATATTTACAAAGAGCATCATGAAAATTCCAAGCTTATAGTTAGCTTTGTAAATTCCAACAGTTTTAAAATCAGTTAACTTTTCCATTATAGGCACATCAACAACCTGAACAAGCATAACTGCAAATCCGGCAGGTAAATATGGAAGTCCGAATTTTATTAATCGTTTAAATAGCACATAATGAAATTCAAATTTAAAGCTTGAAATAATTGTCGGAAGCAGCAATAAAAGCGCTGCTAAAGATGCAATTAAATTACTTACAAAAACAGCTTCTATTCCCCAATGAAACACAAAAATGAGTACTATATTTGAAGAAATATTAACAACGATATTTATAATTTTAAACAGTGCAAACTTTTTTGCTTTTCTTTCGAGTCTAAGCTTTAAAAAGGGAATCACTGCTAAAGCATCCAGCATAAGGATGATTGCCCCTATATATATAAGGTAATCAAACTTTGCAGGAATGCTTAATGGGGATAAGATTGATTTCTTTAATAAAATTATTAAAGAACTAAAAATTACTGATACAACAATAACTGAAATGTAAGGAGTGGAAAAATTATCTTTCTCATCGCCGATATCAAGAAATGACGCAAACTTTAAATACGCTGAATCCATTCCGTAGATATAAACTATATTTAAAATTCCAAGGTAAGCAAAAATTATTTGAACAATTCCATAATCTGCAGGGAGAAAAATATTTGTGTATAATGGAACCAGTACAAAGTTTAAAAACCTTCCCACCATTGTACTAATGCCGTAAACAGCAGTGTCTTTGGAAAGTTGTTTTAGTTTATCGAACATGGGTTTAAGTTAAAAGCCTAATTTATATAATGCTAAAGTCATCCGTTGGTTATTCATAGTCACTAAATAGTAATTCAATTATCATAAACAATTAAAGACAACTGATTGACGACGAATGACAATCGAATGACTATCGTTTAGTTATTTTTATTTCCAAGGATATATCCAAAGCTTTTACACTGTGCGTAAGTGCACCAACAGAAATATAATCCACACCTGTTTCTGCAATTGCTTTTACAGTTTTTAAGTTTACCATTCCCGAAGCCTCCACTTTGCATTGGCCGTTAATTAATTTTACTGCATTTCTCATATCTTTTAAATTAAAATTATCCAGCATGATTATATCTGGATTGCAGTTTAAAGCTTCTTTCACTTCTTTTATATTTTTTGTTTCAACTTCTATTTTAAAATTAGTTCTATTTTTAAAATTATTCCTTCTGCAAGCTTCAATTGCTTTTGTGATTGAACCGGCAACTTCGATATGATTATCTTTAATTAAATACATATCAAATAGTCCCATTCGATGATTTTCACAGCCGGATAATTTAATTGCACGCTTATCAATTACTCTTAATCCGGGAACTGTTTTTCTTGTATCAATAATTTTCGCATTAGTATGCTTAATCTTTTCAGTAAATTGATTTGCAAATGTTGCAATGCCACTCATTCTTTGAAAAAAATTTAATGCTGTTCTTTCTACTGTTAATATTGATGAAGCTTTTCCATAAACTTCAGCGACAATTGTTCCAGCTTTTATTTTATCACCTATCATTAAAATTCTTTTTAAATTTTAAAGAAGGATCAAAAGTATTAAATGTTTTTTCAACTATTTCTAACCCGGCAATTATTCCATCCTGTTTAACTAAAAAAAATCCAGTTGCTTTAAGATTTTTTTTTATGGTAGCTGTTGATGTAATATCACCGGAAGCTATATCTTCTTTCAAAGCTGCTTTAATAATTTTTTCAATATATTTATTCATTCGTTATAAAACTTCTTCATTGCATCAACAAAAATTTTGGGTGCACGGGTGGGCCTTCTAGTCTTTGCATCAAGAAATGCTAACTCAAGGTATCCCTCAGCTATAATAACATTTCTATCCTTGCTTACTATTTTATGATCGATATGTACTTTCACCAAAGGTAATTTTTCAACACGAGTCTCGATAATTAATTGTTCATCATAAAAAGCCGGGTTTAAAAATTTTATTTGAGTTTCAATCACTGGCATAAAGTAACCATTCTCTTCAATCTTTTTATAAGTAAGATTTAAATCGCGCATCATTTCAGTTCTGCCTACTTCAAAATATTCAAAATATTTTCCATTGTATGCATATTTCATCTGATCCGTATCTGCATAGCGGACACGGATTTCCGTTTTATGTTCAAGCATAATAATTTATAAAATTGTTGGCACAATTTATTAAAAAGTGACAAGAATAATTAATACTTCAATAGTTATTTTGTTCAATCTGAGTATCAGAAATAAATCTTTATTGAAGTGTTGAAAGATTTGTTAGCAAATGATGAATTTAATTCAAACGAGTAATTCCCGATCTTCATTCTACGTTCTCGATTAATCCTTGAAGCGGATACTGGCGCATCAACAAGCTGCCATATCTCTGTTATAGCTGCTATTGCAAAACCTGTATAAACCAGAGGTTTATTAACTGTTGATTCATGTTCAGAATCTCCCGCCCCTAAGACTGCAATACCAACTCCAGTTGTGATTCCACCCATAAATAACAATCCTTTTACGATTTCTCCGTTATAAAATTGACCTACTCCGGGGAAAATATAAGATAAAACAAAAGCAAGGAGTGGAGATTTTTCATTAATCTCATTTGAAGAATCAGATACTGCAAAAAAAACTGAACTTTGGCAAGAACAGTAACTATTAATTTGTATTTGATGATTCTTATATTGTGAGATTAAATTTGAAGAGAGTAAAACAACAAAAACGATTAATAAAATTTTTCTCATTCTAACCCCTCTAATATTTAATGAAATTAATTTTACATATTAAAAAATATTATTCATTAAACTCACCCATACTGCCGAATTTTTCCAATCTGCTTTCCACAAGCTTGTCAGGTTTTATTTTAACAAGCTTTTCAATCTCTTCTTTTAAAACTTCTTTTAAATTTGATGCCGCTTTTTTATGATCTTTATGAGCGCCGCCCATCGGTTCTGGAACAATTCTATCAATTAATTTTTGCTCAAGTAAATCCGGCGCAGTTAATTTTAATGCTTCTGCTGCTTGTTCTTTATAATCCCAGCTTCTCCATAAAATGCTTGAACATGATTCGGGACTGATAACTGAATACCAGCAATTTTCCAGCATTAAAATTCTATCACCAACCCCAATTCCTAATGCACCGCCGCTTGCTCCTTCACCAATAATTACAACAATGATTGGAACCTTGAGCTTACTCATTTCAAATAAATTTCTTGCAATCGCTTCAGCTTGTCCACGCTCTTCTGCTTCGAGGCCGGGATAAGCGCCGGGGGTATCAATCATTGTAATAATCGGCTTATTAAATTTTTCTGCAAGCTTCATTAATCTTAAAGCTTTTCGATAGCCCTCAGGATTAGGCATTCCAAAATTTCTGTAAAGATTTGTTTTCGTGTCTCTTCCTTTTTGATGACCAATAATCATAACTTTGTACTGATCAATTGATGCAAAACCGCCGACAATTGCTTTATCATCTTTGAATAATCTGTCGCCATGAAGCTCAATAAAGTTATCGGTCATATTATAAATATAATCAAGGGTGTAAGGCCTGTCGGCATGCCTTGCAAGCTGAACACGCTGCCACCTGGTAAGATCTTTATACAAATCCTCCTTAAGCTGTCTTACTTTGTCTTCTATTTTTATTATCTCTTTTTCGATGTCTAAGCTTCCTGAATATTTTTTCATTTCCTCAAGCTTGGCTTCAAGCTCGACAATTGGTTTTTCGAAATCTAATATAGTATTTGCCATTTACGATCGTCCGCTCCACATTTTATTTAGTGTTTTCCCCAATATTTCCAAATCAAGCCAGATGTTCTGATTCTTTGCATAATAAATATCTAACTTTTCCGTTTCTTCTTCATTAGAATTTTCAAGATACCAGAAACCGGTTAAGCCTTGCTTACCCAGGAATAAATTTCCATTTCTACTAATATTTTTAGGGCCAATAAAACTTACTCTACCTGAAAAAATTTTGGGTACATTAAGAACCAAATTTCTAAAATCAGAATTCTTGTTAGTTACTTTAACGAATAAATATATGAAAGGATATATCAAAAACAAAACAAATAAAGCTAAAGAATAGTCAAATAATGATTTAATAAATCGAAGTACCGGGCTCGAAATGTTGTAATTAATTTCAAAAAGAGGAATATCTTCAAGAATTGATACCGAAGATTTTCCTACCAGAAAATCAAGATTGTTCCCTATCAATTTAAATTCAACATTTTCATCCTGGCAGGAAGAAACTATTTTCATCATTTCATTGTAAGTCAATTCTTCCGATGAAAAAATAACTTCATTTATTTTCTTTTCTGAAATAATTTTTTTTATGCTTTCAATGCTTCCCACTATTTCAATATCTTCTATTTGACTCCCTACTTCTTTATGTGAAAACCCAATTAAACCAACAACATTATGGAAGTCTTGTGCTTTAGACTTTAGCTTGATTGCAATTTGAACGGCATGTTTATTTACTCCAACAATTAAAGCCCTTTTATTTACATTTGAATATTTATCAACCCCAACTTTAAAAAATAATTTTAAGATTATACGCCACAAAGCAAGAATGATAAAAGCTAAGATGAAAGTTATAATAACAACCGCACGGCTATAAGCAAATTGCTTAAAGAAAAAAGTTCCGGAAGAAATTAAAAAGAAACTTATTACCAACGCACCAAAGGTTCTAAGAACAGAAAGAGAATCCCTTCTGTAAACTTTCATGATACTTGAAATTAAAATATGAATGAAAGCAGGGAAAATAAAAATAAACCAAAAATGATTTTCACTAAATCCCAACCAGTGTGCATAACTCTTATAAAAATTTTCTGCCAGGTAAATTGAAAGATCAAACATTAAAAAATCAATTATAATAGACAGAAGAATTAATTTCCTTTTGCCCATAAACGCAATCAATTCTCTTAACCCGATAGCCATGCGAAGAATTATCTCAACCAGAAATGAACTGGATAAATGTTTTTTAACAAAAAGATGCATTGCGTTGTAAAATATTTTTGTCTCATCCAAACTGCTTCGTTTTGTGCTCTCACCTTTATAGTGAATTATTTGAGTCTCATCATAATAGTAAACTTTTTTATTATGTTTTTGTACCCGGTAGCAAAAATCAAGATCCTCCCCATACATAAAAAACTGTTCGTCAAGTCCACCAATCTCATCATAAATTTTCCTTGGGAACATCATGAATGAACCGGAGATTGCATCTACTTCATAAGTTTTATCTTCATCAAGATAAGTAAGATTATAACGGGCAAATAATTTACTTTTAGGGAATAAATTGCTCAGGCCTGTTACTTTGCAAAAGGATGTCCAGGGGCCTGGGAAACTTCTTCTGCAAGCCAATTGAAATGTACCATCCGGGTTTAATATTTTACAGCCTGCTAAACCGGCATCAGGATTAATCTTGAAAAATGAAATCATTTTCTCAAAAGTATCTTCACGAACAATTGTGTCGGGATTTAATAAAAGTAGATATTCCCCTTTAGATAGAGCCAATCCAATATTATTCGCCTTGCTGAATCCTAAATTTTTTTTATTCGCAACTAATTTAATATCGGGGAATTTTTCTTTAATAAAATCAACACTGCCATCGTCTGATGCATTATCAACAATTATAATTTCATAAGAAATGTTTTGAGCAGCTTTATTGATTGAATGGATAAGATTTTGTAAATATTCTTTTACATTGTAGTTGACTATGATTATGGACAAATCAATGTTAGTCATTAAATTATTTTTTTATATCATAAAAATTATCTATCGTTCATTGTCACTTATAATCATTCCTAGTTAAAACATTAACTTCAAATAAAAATAATTAACATTAATAATCTATGTTATATATTCAAACAAATAATATATAAATTACAAAGAATGACAGTGAATGACCATGAATGACTTTTGTTAATAGGTTTGCAAAATATGCATTAGCTTTTAACAATTATAGCAGTCCCAATGTACTTCTTATCCGTAATTTCCAAACCATAAGAATTGCTTCTCGAACAATTTTCTTTGACATTTTTGAAGTGCCGGAAGTTCTGTCAATAAAAATAATCGGGATTTCTCCAATTCTAAATCCTTTTTTCCAGGCTTTAAATGTCATTTCAATTTGAAAGGCATAACCGTTCGACTTTATCTTATCAAAATTAATTTGCTCAAGCACTTTTCTCCTAAAACATTTATATCCACCAGTCGTATCTTTTACCGGAAGTCCAGTTACAATTCTAGTATACAGATTAGCAAAATAACTTAACAGCAGCCTTCTCATTGGCCAATTAACAACATTAACGCCGGTTAAATAACGACTGCCTAAAACAAGATCATACAATTCAATCGTCTTTAAAAAATTTTGGATTTCTTTTGGATCATGAGAATAGTCAGCATCCATTTGAAAAATCAAATCATAATTGTGCTGCAATGCATATTTAAAGCCTGCGACATAAGCAGTTCCCAATCCCATTTTTTTTTGACGTTTCAAGATTTTCACGTTGCTGTTTGAATTCCCAAATTCAATTACAAAATCAGCAGTGCCATCCAAAGAATTATCATCGACAATTAATATATCAACATTGTCATAACGGCTTAGTATATCCGGAATTAATTTCTTTACATTCTCTAACTCATTAAATGTTGGGATTATTATTAATGATTTTTTATCCATTAAACATTAGACAGTGATAATTTGTAAAAATTGAAAAATTAAAAATAGGATTAATCTTTGAGAAATCAATCAATTTATTCGTAATGGCCTTTGCCGAATAGTACAACAAAAACAGTCCTGAAAATTATTTTGAAGTCCATTCTTATTGACATATTTTCAATATAAAAAAGATCATAACGAAGCTTGATTTTTACATCCTCTATTGTTTCATCATACTTATGTTTTATTTGCGCCCAGCCGGTAATGCCCGGACGAACCTTTAATCTTCTTTTATAATAAGGAATTTCTTCAGATAATTTCTCAACAAAATATGGCCTTTCCGGGCGTGGCCCAACAATACTCATTTCACCTTTGAATACATTATACATTTGCGGAATTTCATCAATACGAACTTTGCGAATGAATGCACCGGCCTTTGTAATTCGCGGATCATCCTTTTGTGACCAAACCGGTCCAGTTAGTTTTTCAGCATCAACTCGCATAGAACGAAACTTAACAATTCTGAAAAGTTCTCCGTTCATTCCGCAGCGTTCTTGAGTAAAAAAAATCGGTCCTTTATCTTCAAGTTTTATTGCAATTGCTGCTGCGATACAAACTGGCAATGAAACAAGTAATATTAAAAAAGAAATAATTAAATCTAAAATTCTTTTTAATTTTTTTTCCCATTCCGGCATTAGTTCAGGAACGATATCGATCAATGGGAAACCATAAATCTGAGAAGTGCGCGCCTGCCCGCTCAAAATTTCGTACAAATCCGGAACAATTTTTAAACCGGATTTTTTCGTGTCACATTTTGCAACCAACTCCATTACAACATCTTCATTTCCTTTCTCCAGAGCAATTATTATTTCTTTTGGCTCATATTGTAGCTGCAGTTCACTAATTTTTTGAATAGTTCCAACCACCGGAATGTTCTCATAATTTTTATCTATATTTTCATTATTAGTAGTTATAAAACCTTTCACATCCAACCCCAAAGCTTTATATCTTTTAATCTGATTAAAAACATCAAATGCCTTTGGATTAAAGCCGACAATCAATGCATTCTTTCTGCCAATGCCGTTTATAAGCAGTCTTCTTTGAA
This sequence comes from uncultured Bacteroidota bacterium, assembly GCA_963775245.1. Lineage (GTDB taxonomy): Bacteria > Bacteroidota > Ignavibacteria > Ignavibacteriales > Ignavibacteriaceae > CAVSWT01. The sequence goes on along the minus strand of CAVZID010000033.1, from coordinate 52,128 downwards.
AACTTCTGATAAATATTCTTCCACTTCCCACAAAGAAAAGAAGCAAAGCCCAGTAAATAAAAATTAAAATTCTATTTGAAGAAGCAACTCCTTCAATGTAGTCGGAAATAAAAATAATAAAGAACAAAATAAATATACCGACAAAGGTTGCTTTAAATAGAGTAGAGATTTCATCAAAGCGTGAAGCTGCAAACCAGGTACGGTACATTCCAACGAAGGTAAATATTAATAGCCAAAAAATATAAATCGCTGCTAAGGGAGGATAAAATTCCGGCGTTGATAACAATTGGAACCAACCAGTTTGAGTTCTTAAATAGAAATAAATAATCAAAGCGAGATTGATGGTGAGGAAATCAACAGAGAGATTAATATTTTTTCAGTGGATTTGTTCATCTACATTTTTTATCACATATTATCATTTATTTACAAATGTTTAGAAATAAATTTTTATAATAAGAAATCAGGATTTTTATTCTATTTCAGTAAAATAGTGTATAAAAGTATAGGAATTACAAATATTTTAACAACATGATTTTTAATTTTATTTTAAGTTTACAATTTGATGTCATCAGCCAGCCTTAATCTATATTTAAGAAAACAAATTTTTTTACTTGATTATGAAATTTTTACCAGCTTCATTTACGTAAATTGATTATTCCTAAATTGTTTTATCTTTTTATGTACAAAAATATAAGAATTTAAAATTAGTAAATTGTATCTAAATGATGGAATATAAATTAAAATGAAATTGCATCCCTAATAGGGCAGAAATTAAAATCATGTAGAAGTTTTTTAAATTTAATTTCTGTTGTTTTTAAATTTGTATAATGTCTTAATTTATAATTTAATTTTATATTATTTACTTTGGGCTGTTCAGGATCGAACTCCCATGGATGTATATAAAAAACATAATGCCCCTTTTGCTGGACAATTTTTTTAATACCTTTCTTAAATATCTCATATGGTATAAGCCTGAAATATAAACCTCCAGCTAGTGGAAGTTTAATCTTTCCTAATTCCATATAAGAAACCATAACCTGGTAAAATCCTTTTTGAAGCTCAAAAATAGTTTTATTGGGTATTACAACTTTTTCCAATTTCCCATATCTGCTGTGACCAACAATTGGGAAAAGACTTGAATCATATTTATACCCTAATAAAATTAAAATCTCGATTGCCCACTCAGTAATAGAAAAGCTGGGAGCTCTATATCCTATAACACCTTCACCAGTTAAATCTTCAAGAATATTTTTAGTTAAAGATACATCTTGTTTAAATTTTTCATGCGTAAGATTGTATACTAAATCATGTTCATAACCATGAGATGCAATTTCGTGTCCTTCATTATGGATTTTTTTTATTAACAAAGGATGCTTCTTTGCAATCCAGCCTAAAATAAAAAAAGTTGCTTTAGTATTTTTTTTATCTAAAAGCTCTAATATCAAATTGATGTTTCTTTCTATCCTCGAGATATTACTATCCCAAGAATCTTTACTTATAGCTTGTTTCAAATTTTCTACTTGAAACCAATCTTCTACATCTACACTGAGAAGTGTTGTCATCTTAATTTTAAACCCTTTTTCTTAAACCTTAAAACATCTTCTTTTTGCGGAAATGAATTATATGAAGCTTTCGATGCATCATTCTTAATTAGTTTAATCGATTTTCTATTTAATAAATCAATAGCTTTCAAAAAAGTTTCAGCGCTTATCTTTTTTGTTCTTTTTATTAGAGAATCGAGTGTTTCATTAGAATCTAATGTGAACTCTGTTTGTATTAAAATATCACCATCATCTAATTTTTCATTCATTTTATGAATAGTCACTGCGCTTACAGAATCTTGCTCATAATTAAATAATGACCAAAAATTCGGCATCATACCTCTATTCTTAGGAAGCTTAGAAGTATGAATATTATAACAACCTAAATTAGGCAATTCTAAAATATCCTTTTTAAATATCTGGCTTGCTGCTATTGAAAAAATTACATCAATGTTCATATCTCTCAAAAAATTCAGCGATTCTTTTGCGTTAATATTTTTAATGTTAATGATTCTTAGATATTGTTTCCTTATTATATGTTCAACAGAGAATACCCCTGGAAATTTCCCATTAAAAATATTAATTGCTATATAATTTAATATTTTAAAAATGACAAATTTAATCCCGATTTCTGTGAAATTTAAAAGACCATAAAAATCAAGCATCTGTCGAAATAATTTTTTTAATGATCTTTTGCCTAAAGGGGGCTGAATTATTATTCCTAGTAGATTAAATTTTAAAGGGATGTCCGTTTTAAAAAGTTCTTTAAAAAAACCCGGAATATAAAATGGGTCATCCTGAGTTACTAATAAGATGTTAAGCATTTTTTTATTTGGGGATTAATAGTTCAATTAAGATGTTAAATTTAATAAAGGTTTGATTATTGAACAAAATAAATTAGATATTTTTTACTATGAAAAATACTTTAGATGTTTACAAAATTTATCTTGGAGTAGTTTCCCAATATCCCTTATGTTTATTCGATAAAAATCTTATAAAGCCTTTACAAAGAGCTAAATTAACCAAACCGATATAAAACGGTATGCTGAATATTCTGATATAAATTCCTCTTTTCATTAATAAAAAACCTATTGCTGATAATAAATAAAAAAATATTTGAAATATGAGAATCAATTTAAAAAAAGTAGCAGTGTTCAATAAGTATATACTCAGCAAGAAAAATAGAAATAAAAAAATAGGAGTGGTCCATCTAATTACTTTATGTGTCCATAACGCATAGGATACTAATAAATTCTTATTAAATAATAAACCTTTGAAATAAGATATTGTTTGAAAATTAGTAGAAAAGAATCTAACCTTTCTCTTAAATTCATCACTTACATTCTGACTCATTTCTTCAAAGGCTAATGCGTTTTCTTCAAATAAATATTTGTATCCTTGGTTTAATATCGATAATGGAACAAACAAATCATCAGTAACAGCACGATCAATCGGTGTTATTTTATACAAATTTCTCCTTATTGCATAAATACCCCCATTCCCGCCAACTTGAATGCCACATTTACCTTCAGTTTTTTTAATAAAATTTTCATAACTCCAATAGTTTTGTTCCTCCAAATCATTAGTCTGTGACGAACTAGGTTCAAATAATTTTATCTGACCGCTTACTCCTCCTACTTTTGGATCATTAAAGTGAGGTAATATTTTTTCCAATATTTTTTTATCGAAGGTTACATTTGCATCAGTAAAAATTAATATTTCATTTTTTGCTTTGCTTACTAGATCATTGATTACTAATGCTTTGCCGCGCCTCTCATTAAATAAAAATATGGTAAGCCAATTATACTGTTTTTTTAGCTTTGTAAGAATTTTGTTTGTATTGTCAGAAGAATTATCCGATCCTACCAAGACTTCAATTTTATTAAAATCAAAATTCAGTGATGCAATATTAGTAATTCTGCTTTCAATTACTTTTTCTTCATTATAGGCTGAAATTAAAATTGATATTTTTTCGTTATTCAGAATGGTAAGTTTTTGTTGTTTAAAAAATAGTGATATAAAATAGATAATGATTGGATATAAAATGTAAGAATGAATCAATAAAAATATGAGCAGAAAGAAAATAAATATGAAAGGATTAGTCATTAATCATTATGTAAGTTATTTAAAGATCCAAAGGCAATATTAATCCTTTTTTACTATAATTAAAAAAGCCGGATAAAAACCGGCTTTAAAAGTCTAAAAAATAATCTTTGAATTATTTAACTTTGTTCCACACTTTGTAATTCGTTTGTAGATTTTTCTTTTTGATTAATTTCAGGAATGTATTCGATTTTAATATTTTTTATTTTATTGTCAAATTTCTTTTTATTTAATTTACTATCCTTAGCAAACAAATATTTATAAAAATTAAAAAAGGCTTTCACTGTTCTTCTTAACTCAGATGGATGAGTAATTATAGCCTTAATTTTTACGAAATAGTAAGCTGGTCTTAAATAATATTCCCTTCTGGCATAATTACAGAAATCAACTATTTCTTCAGGTTTAAGATCATGTGTACCTACAACTGTATTGTGCAGTCCTTCAGGTGTAAGCCACTATCCCAGGATTTTGCAGTTATTAAACCTTCTTTACTAGCCCATTCATAAGCTTCCGTACCTGGATACAGCATCAATGGAAAGAATTGAGCTGTATCAGTATTAAGTTTTTTTGCCAATTCTAATGTTTCATTCATCGTCTCAAGTGTCTCACCACGATTCCCCATCATATAACACGCATGAACTAATAAGCCTGTCTTTTTAGCATTTTGCGAAGCTCTAAATTGTTCAACTTTCACTCCCTTTTTCATAAGTTTCAAAATTTTATTAGAGCCGCTTTCAAAGCCTATTATAACTAATCGGCAGTTTGCTTTCTTCATCCATTTCATTGTTTCTTCATCTAAATCAGCCCGAACATTACAGGTCCATGTTAGACGATTCTTTTGCTCAATTAGCAATTTACACACTTCAATAGTATGTTTTTTATAAACTGTAAAGGTATCGTCCTCGACTGTAACTTCTACAACTTCAGGAAAATTTTCTTCAATATATTTAAATTCTGCCGCGATGCTTTGAGGTGATCGATGACGATAAGTATGTCCATAAAAATTTTGCGGATATACACACCAGGTGCAAAGATACGGGCAGCCTCTACCTGTATAAACCATCATTTGAGGATATCTACCTGCAGAAAAGAAATAATCTGTAGGATTACAAAACCTTTTAAATATTTCACTTGCAAATGGCATACTGTCTAAATATTCTTGCGTTAAAGCAGGACGATTCCCATTTGTTATTATTTCTTCACTATTTCTCCAAGTAAGAGAAAGAACATTTTCCAATGATTCATTGTTTATCAATCTTTGGGCTAAATCTAAAATAGTTTCTTCATATTCATTTCTTGCTATTGCGTCAATAGATTTAGAAACATTTAAAGTTTCCTTATCACATGCAGTTACATGATTTCCTACTAAACAATTAAAAATATTACTAAACTTATTTTTAACTTCTTCTGTAAATTTAATATCATTGATTATACTGCCTGTACTAGTTTCTATTACTGCCATATCAGGACTAAATTTTGATAGTCTTTCAAGTGTATCATTGAAAGTTAATCCTTCGGCTGTTGCATCAATGAGAATAATATTATGGCCTTTTTTTTCAGCCACTCCTGCAGCAAGAGCAAGCCATATAGGATAATATACAGTTCCACTTTTTGTAACTGCTGGGCTCCGCGATCCTCAGAGTATTTAGGAAAGAACGGCGGGTTAATGAAAGCAATATTCATAAATTACTTCTCCAACAATGTATTTATAAATTCAGTAATGGATTATTACCATTTAAATCTTATAAATAACTTTTTTATATGATTAAATTAGAAAAATTAAGATAATTCAAAATAAGCAAAAAACCAAGACAATATAATCAAACCTAATATTTCATTTTCTGACAAATATTCAAAATAATAGCAATCTAAGTGAAAATGCTTGAAGAAAATAATTTTGTAACTTTTTCAATAACTAAATCTAGTGAATTAAATTAGAAATGAATTCATATACAAGATTATAAGTTTCATCCGATTCAATATTTTCCACATAATAATTCTCTATATTTGAATGAACTTTAATATTCTTCGATGGAAGGTGATTGTGAATTATTATTGTTTTTTTATTTGAGATTGGGAAAAAATAAGCTCCTGACCGATTTTTAAAAAATGAAATTGTATTACAATTAATTGCACATAAATGAGCAGCAAGTGATTCTACTGTGAACGCTGCTTTTGCATATTCACTCATTAAAAAAAATTCATCAAGTGAAAGTTTTTTTATTGCATTTGTAATGCGGTTCTTTCCTTCTATTAAATTGGTAAAAAGAAAATTTATCAGTTCAATACTTTTTTGAGAAGTACCACAAATAAAAATTTGAAAATCTGTTTTACTTAAAATTATGTTAATAATTCCCAGCCAAAATTCTTTTGTCATTGTTCTTTTAAAATTGCCACTTTCTGGATGAATTATTACAAAAGACTTATCAAAATAATTTCTTAAAGGATGTTTTGATAAAATACTTTCTCTAGGAATACTATAATAAGGTTTTAAGTCTTCCAGCTTTCTATTAATCCCAATTAATCGCAGTACCTCCAACAACGCTTCTATTATGTGAAAACATGGGCGAGATGGAAATAAAGCTATATCTGTTAAAAGAGCTCCAAAACCACCAGAACCTGTCCCAATCCTTTGTTCAACTTTGCCGCGATAGCATAAAAGATTTCCGTTTGGATATGTAACTCCACCTTCAATTGAAAGGTCATATTTATATGTACGAATTTTTTCCAGTGCTGACTTTGATGTTTTGATATGATTCAATATCTTTTTAAAAAAAGATTTTTCTGTTCTATTCATCCTAAAATGATTGAAAAAAAAAACATTTCGAACGTATGGATTATTTTCAAATATGGGTTTGCACCATTCACTAGTAATAACATCGATATTTGCATCAGGATGTTGTTCTTTGATTAAAGGAAAAACATAAGATTCTGCCAAAGCATCCCCTAATTGAGCTAGTGTCACAAATAAAATATTTCTCGGTTCTGTATATTGAAAATTAATCTTTTCCTTGATAAATAATTTTGCATATATATTGACAATAAAATCTATAAATAGCTGAAGACTCTTTTTCCAAAATACTTCTGTTTTATATTGATGTTTCATGCTATTTATATATCCCTATGATTATCCGAATAGCTAGTAGAATCATCAAAATGTGTTTTGCCCATTCTACCTTTAAAGAAATCTATATAAGCTTTTTTCATTGCAGAAATATTTTCAAACTTGCCTGTAAAAATCCATAAAAGGCTTTTTAATAACATAGCAGCATAAATGTATAAAATCGTAATAAAAAAGGTTTTAGGATTATATTTTCTTGTAAAAAACAATCTGTTTCTAGTATTATAGTATATAGGTAAAGAAGATTTACCTTTTGAAGTTGAGTTACTTACTTTATGATATATTTTGCTATCTGCTACGAATAGAATTTTAAATCCTGCCTCCACAACTCTTAAACAAAAATCCGTATCTTCTAAATAAAGGAAATAGTTTTCATCCAACACCCCAACTTTCTCAATCACTTCTTTTTTTATTAATAAACAACAACCGGATGCAAAATCAACATATCTGTTTTTAATATCTCCATCATCTTTTATATTTTCATATTTGGAAAAAGCTGAACCTCTAATATTGTTAATTTTACCGCCAGCCGACCAAATCCGGTTGCGATCTGAATAAAAGTTTATCTTTGGAGTACAAATACCGATAGTATTATCATTTATTATTGAATTTAAAAGAATAGTTAAAAAATCACTTTCAACAATTGTGTCATTATTTAATAATAAGATATAATCCGCATTTTGTTCTAATGCACATTTGATACCAACATTATTCCCGCCAGCAAAACCTATGTTATTATCTAAATAAATTATTTTTACTGAATCTACTAATTTATCCTTAAGGATTTTTTTTTGCTGTTCTTCAGAATTATTATCAATAATTATAATCTCAAAATTTTTAAAATCATTTGATAATAATGATTCCACACATTCAATCGTATCTTCTGAACCATTATAATTAACTAATATTACAAAGACTTTATTCTGGTTTGTAATATTTTCCGAATTATTCATCTCTTAATCTAAATAACTTATGAGTGAACAGACTAATTTCATTTGCCGAATATTTCTATTTATCTGTATGACCTAATGCCTTTAAAAACATTTTTGATAAATATCTATCCGTATATTCTTCCGGGACAACTGAAGCAACATTTCCAGTTTTGCATACTTCGAGAAATTCAATAATGGATTTATCATTTTCACTTTTATTTCTATAGTCGCTTAAAAATACTTGCGGTAGTTTTTCACATATTTCCCAAGTGGCACTATTTTTAGGAGTTATCGCAAGGATCGGCTTTTTAGTAAGAATATATTCAAATAATTTACTTGGAATAGCTGCTTGAGAAGTGCTTAATAATAATAAACCATCTGAAGACAATAATTTTTCATACATTTCGCTTTGTGATATAGAATTGGAAAATTGAATATCCCATCCATTGTCGTTAAAATTTTTCTTGTATTTAGTTATTAAATCTAATTCTTCGGGTTCAAGATCTCCAAGTAAGATCATTGAGCCTCTGGTTTCATATTCGGAAATGTTCTTTAAAATGATATCAAGTAAAATATTAATTTTCCTGGTATTACTTGAACCTGTAAATTTTCCTGTGTGGAATAATAAGATTTTATCCCTTTTATCTTTATTTGGGACAATAAAATCCAGATTTTGCGGATAACCATTTGTTAAAACAAATGTTTTACCCATTGTAAAATCTAACCGGGAATTTAGCAAACTTTTCCATTTTGATGATGTTACAAAAATAAAATCGGCTCTTTTCAAAATTTTACTTTCTAATTTAGTTTCAATAAATCTTCTAAACGGGACTTTATTTATTACTTTACTTAGTGGTTCATCCAACCATCCATCACGCATATCAATTATTAATTTTTTATTTAGCTTTTGTGCAATTTTATATGAAGCAATATGAGTCGACTCAGGGGGATTGGAAGAAAGAACATAGGTTATGTTTGGATATTGTTTTCTGACTAAGAAATTTGATAAAATTCTGTTTGCCCAAATACTTTGTGCATCCGGGATTAGTGAAACTATTAAAATTTTTCTAAGTAAAGATTTTATAAAACCAAAAGAATTTGAAGAATATGTTTCACCTGTGTAGTTAAATCCTAATTTTAAAGCCGGATCTTTTACTATAATCTCATATCCCCAGTCTTTCTTCTCTTCAGAGTCTTTTATTCCTGCTTTAATTATAACAACTTCAATGTTTTTAGACTGGAACCATCTGATGAATCGTTTTATTCTTTTACTTCCAACGTGTTTTACATTCCCCCAGTATGGCGCAATTATTAAAACCTTTTTAATATTTTCCACAAAAAATTATTGCATTTTTTTCACAAATTTTTTCTAACTGTGAAATATAGTGATTTTATTCAAATTTTATTCAAACTAAACTTCCCTATAATATTGATTCTAGTAATATGTTTGAAAATTAATTTGTTGTTTTGAAAAAATTATTTGAGTAAAAGCATTTTTTTAGTTTCCATAAAACTCCCCGCCTGAATTTGATAAAAATAAACACCGCTTGGTAAATTGCTTCCGTTAAATTCAACAGTATAATTTCCAGCCGGCTTTTCTTGGTTTACAAGTGTTGTTATTTGCCTGCCTAAGACATTAAATATTATTAAACGTTACATTTTCTGATTGCGGAATAGAATAATTTATTCTCGTTGATGGATTAAACGGATTGGGATAGTTTTGCATTACTAAGAATTTATCCGGTGTGTCCGGTTTATCTTTTTTTACCGAAACGATGCTATTAAAATTATCCAGTTCATATAGTACATAAGTTTGCTGGCCTGGTTTAGCTAAAAAATACAATTTGTTTTTTGTATCTTCTAATATTTTTATAGGTGATATAGGTCCGTTTTCGTGATACATTTGCTGACCATTATCACGTCCTATAATTGACATTTTATAACCAACATAGCATATAACATAGTATGTATTATTTACAGTTAAGTTAGCTGACGAAGTAATTTTCCCCCAATTAAGATCATAAAAATAATATTTCCAATTTTGATGTCCGTCTGCCAAAAAAATTCCATATAAAAAGATTGTATTATTTAATACAAACGGATGAGAAAAATTTGTGGTGTCGTCAGAAGAAATAACAGTATAATTTGAACTATACATTGAATTATCACTAAAAAGATTTTCTCCTTCTGTAATTGTATCTGCATCGTTTACGTGATAGATTGAAAATACTTCTGAACCGCTGCTACTCCCGTTCCAAGAATCACCAGCCGATTTGTACCCGTAACTAATGTTACTATTAGAAAAAAAATCCGATGAATTTTTGAAATAGTTTGAAAAAGCTAACGAATCACTAAAGTTAAATATCAATATTTTTGATTCTTCTGAATACCAATCCACTCCAGCACTGTGTCCGTAACCGATCCCCTTATAGCCAATTAAAATTTGTGCGTTACCGTGATTAGCTTTTAATACTTTTAAAGAATTAAACTCTAATTCATTATAAGGAAAATTGTAATTAACATAATACGATGGATCCACTTCAATACTATCTACAGTTTTGTTTTCCATAATATTTACTACATAAAGATTAAAAGTGACATCAGAATTATTGCCAATGAGAGCTAAATATATTCCATTTTTATAATGAAATAATTTCATTTTTTGAATGGTTTTTCCTGTGTCGATTTGGCCGGAAAATTTGGTGTAATTATTCCCGGCAGTATCCCTTACTAGCACATGCCATTCATTCTTATTCGTAAAATAATATGCAATCTGTTCACTTACAGTATCGGAATAATTGAAGAATTCTGCTGAAATGAACGTATCTGTAATAGAACCTGAGGCAAATGCATCCAGCATTTTATACTCCGCCTGGCCGAAAATATTTTGAATTAATAAAAGTATTACAGATAAAAATTTTACCTTCACATTCCCCTCCTCATTTGATTAATAACATTTTCTTTGTTTCAATAAAATTCCCCGCCTGGATTTGATAAAAATATACACCGCTTGGTAAATTATTTCCGTTAAATTCTACAATATAATCCCCCGCAGGTTTTTCTTCATTTACGAAAGTTTTTATTTGCCTGCCTAATACATTGTAAATTTTTATTGTTACATTCTCTGATTGTAGAATAGAATATTCTATTTTCGTTGATGGATTAAACGGATTGGGGTAATTTTGTAAAAGTCTGAACGCGTTAATATCGTTAACTGGAGAAGTAGTAGTATAAACAAAAGGTAACTTATTAGTTGCTAATATTTTGCCATTATCGCCAAAAGCAAATAAATAATTATCTTTGGTTAGTTCAATAGAATTAAAATAACCTGGTAAATCATATTCCAGCTTTTTCCAATTCCTTCCTCCATCCAAGCTACAATAAATTTCACTTTGATAATTTTTCGATACTAATAAACATCCATTATTCCTATCAATGAAATCAATATCTTCATATTCATAGCCCCCTGGAACCGAGTCAACGCGTTCCCAGTTTAATCCTGTATCAGTGCTCAACAATAAATTATTTCTTCCAACTATCCAGATTTTATTAGTATCAAGTGCTAAAATTTTATTATAGTAGTCTGAATATGCTAAATTAATTTTTTGCCAATTTTTTCCATAATCATCAGAACGTACAATAAATCCTCCTCTATAAACAGCCCATGCATATTGTTTGTATGATGAGACATCACTGATATTATTACTAGCAATAGGAGAACTTGAAACTGTTGACCATCTATCTGAAGTAGAAAAAACTACTACCCATTGTCCTCCCATGTGAGGTTCCATTACAGAAGCACAAGCAATCCCATGTTTTTCATCTGCCTGATGAAAAGCACATATAGAAAACGAATAACCTGAAGGTTCCAAATCTTTTAATGAAAATTGATTCCAGGTTTTACCGCCATCCGAAGACGTAACTACATTATCCCGGGTGTTTCCATATCCAAAAGTACTATCGATGAATACCAGGTTTTCAATAGAACCTGCGTTATTTGTATAACTTACCCAGGAGTTACCTCTATCTGTTGTTTTAAGTATTTTATTTGAACTAGCTACCCACCCATTGTAAGAATCTATAAAAGAAGGAGAATATGCATTAGAAAAATATCTTCTTATTAAAAGAGCTAAATTATTTCCTCCATTTGCACTACTTCTTATTTCACCGTCAATGCCAACGAAATAAATTAAATTAGAATCTACAAAGCCCAATGCATTAAACTCCGAATAATAACCGCTTGCCCAAGATGCTGTAGTTCCCCAGTCGATTCCTCCATTTGTTGTATGATAGATTTCGGCTCCAAATGTGTTACCTCCTCCAACAATCCAGCCATTGTTCTTATCTTTAAAAGAAAACACAGTTCCCAGGTCCAGGAAGTAAATTCAGTGTCCAGGTGTCTCCGCCATCACTTGTTTTAAAGTAATAGCTCCCCTCAGATGTTAGATACCCAACATTTTCATTAACAAAATACAATGAGGTAAAATCAGATCGATTGAAAGACTTTCCATTCCATGTTAAGCCGCCATCTGTAGTTTTTAAAAATACAGCATTAGTATCTGCACTAATCATATAAGGTATACCTCCACACATGAATCCCACTTCTTTGTTTATAAAGGAAATTTTATTAATCGTAGATTTAGTTGCAACTTCAATTTTTTCCCAATTCTTCCCCCCATTTGTTGTACGAAGAAAAGTACTTCCAAACGAGTAAGAATTCCAGTACCCCCCTCCCGAAAATCCGTTTAGACTATCTAAAAAGAAAATTGAATTTAAATTTGAGCTGGTATTACTTGTTTGATAATTCCAGCTTGTACCATAATCACTACTATTAATTATAATTCCACCGTCACCGCAAATCCAAATATTATTTCCTACTACACTAATTGAATTCAGATTACTATTTAATCTGGATTCAATTAACTGCCAATCTTTACCGCTATTTATACTTTTTAATATAGTACCATAATCACCAACAACAATAACTTCATTTTTAGAAATACTTTTAATATCATTTAAATTATTACCCTGTGGTTGGGGATGTACCCATTGCCATTGAGAATAAACAGTTGTTGCAGTTAAACAAATAGATATTAAAAAAAATCTGAACATTTCTACCCCTAAGATTTTTTATTGATTTAAAATAATAATAATTTAATGAACTTCTTTAAATGTATCAACTACTTTTATTTTTCCAACAAAATCAAATTGTACTGTACGATATAAAAATTATTTAATCATAAATTAAAGTCGATATTGCATAATTGCAATGAGTTTAACTAATGACACCTAACAATACATTAAATATAATTTTAATTATTAAGGTAATATTTGATAATTGATTGGTATGCCTTTTTATATTTTTGTTTTGCTCTCCCCTTTCTGAATAGAGTAAGATGTTTAAAAAGAAAGGTTCCAATAATTGTATATCTAAGAAAAAACAACCTGAACTTTGAATAATGTTTTTTAAAAAATTTAAGACGACTTTCATAGCTAAGTTTAATTCTTTCAGACATATCTTTACCGGTAATTAAACTTTTCTCGTGAACAATACTGCCTTTTTTCCAATAGATATTTTTAAAACCAGCATTTTTAATTTTATAGCAAAGATCCACCTCTTCAGAAAAAAGGAAATAATCTTCATCAAAACCATTTACTTCACAGAAAACATCCTTTCTTATAAACATACAGGATCCAAATACGAAATCGACATTATAAAATTCTTTTTTTCTATAGATCAAATCTTTCAATTTATATAATAAAGATAATGTTATTCCAATTAAGCCGATAGTATTAAGTAATTCTTGTTTTATATTAGGAAAGCGAGCATAAGATATTTGATATTTTCCATCCGGGAAAATTAATTTTGGACCAATAGTTCCTACTTCTGAGTGATTTTCTAAGAAATGAAATAATTCAAGAGGTAAATTATTAATTAAATATGTATCTGGATTTAGTAGCAATAAATACTTTCCCCTTGATATTTTTACACCCGAATTATTTCCATGACCAAATCCAAGGTTTGTATCTAAAAATTGGAATTTATATTCGGGGAATTCGTCATTTAATTTTTCAATCGAACGATCAGGGGAATTATTGTCTATTATTATAACTTCAAATAATATATTATTTACAAATTCTTTTATTGATTTTAATAGTTTTCTTATACTTTCGGTTAAATTATAATTTACAATTATAATAGATACATTAATTTTATTTCCCATACTTAATTCTTCAATATTAACTAGCAAGAGATTCCCGTTTGTTTTTTATATCACCTTTTAATATTATTTTTCTTTCGAATTCAATGTATGCAAAAAGAAATGCAATCAATGCATTAGTTTTATATTTAATTAGTAATGGCGACAGAAATGCTAGAAAAGACAGACCTATAAATCCAGCAAGAAGTCCGATACAAATATATTTTACACGTATATCACTGGTGTTATTACTAACAAAATATGCTGCTTTAAAAAAACGAATATACAACCATAAGAATAATAAAAATCCTATTGCGCCACCTTTCCATAAAAAATAAAACCATGAGCTATCTGGATAATAGTTAGGTAAGTTGCTTACAAAAACAATTTTATATTTTAAATAATCGCCCAAGCCACTGCCTAAAATAGGTTTCTCTAAAAATCTTTGAATGGAATAATAATCAAACTCAACTCGCATTAGAAATGAAGAGTCCTCTAACGGATTTGATATTGAACTCGTTCTATATTTAACTGATTGTAAAGCGACAGATTTTGCTTGTACATGTTTAGTAGAGCCTTTAAATACTAAACTTGAAATAACCAGAATAAAAATGAGAGAGGTAATTCTTAAAAAATTAAATTTATTATTTACTTTAACATATACTAAATAAGTTAAAATAAGTACTAAAAAAGTTATAATCCAAAGAGTTCTTGTTAAAGTAACGAAAGTACCGGCAATTAAGATTCCCAAGACAAAAGTTGCCCAGAGCTTTTTAATGATTCCTTTTGTATATAAAAAATAGGTAAACATCACTCCTACTGTGAGAGGCATAAATCCAGATTGAAAAGTTACAAATCGACCATTGACAAAAAATAAATCATAAATCAAATATTCTATCGATATCATTATAGAAATAAACAAAAGAAATTTTAATATCATAAAATATTTTTCACGCTTGTTTATTAAATAAGCAACTGGAATAATTGTTAAGTATAGACAGAAGTGAAAAAACTCATGCAATATCCAAGCACCATTTCTCCCATAAGACATTCCAATAAAGGCACTAATTCCAAAATAAAGCACAATTAAAATAATAGGTAATTCTAAATAACCCATGCGAAGTGAAAATTTTTTTTCAGTGAGCAGATATGTAAAGATTGCAAATAGAATTAGTATAAATAATGGAATGAAGCTTAGCAGTTCCAAATTAAAATCGTAGTGAAAATCATTATTCAGTAAAAATAAAGGAAAGAAGTTTACTATTAATAGAAAAGTTGAAAAGTCTTGAAGGAAATCAATATACATTATTACTGATATAAGTAATAACATAAAAAATAATATAAGTAAAATGGTATATTGTGGGAAGGAATTAATAATAAAAACCTGGAACCCTAAGCTCATAGCTAATGTTGATAATAGATAAAATATTTCTCCTTTTGAAACTTCTTTTTTAGTTATTGAATACATATTTATAAAAAGTTAAAAAGATTTTAGAATAGTTAAAAAACCATCAACGTTTTGTTTGTTAAATTTAAAACTTACAGGCACATAAAATAGTAAAGAGAATAGAACTAACACCACTAATAACTCCACATTGCTCAAATAACTAAGTAAAATAATTTTAATTAAATAAATTAAAAAAAACATACTTATACTTATTATAAAAGTCCTCTTAAAACTTAAGATAAAGTCAATAACATTCAATTCAATTAACTTAAATGGAAATAATAATCCAGGAAGAATGGTAATTAAATTAGCCAAAAGATAACCAACAGCTACTCCATATATTCCCCATTTCAACCCGACAACAAAGGCAGTAATATATATTATGCCTGTAAAAATTCCCCACCAAAACCAAATATCGGTTCTTCCTTTAGCTTTAAAAATAGTTCCTGCCGGTGTATAAATAGATTGAATCATTCCGATTGGTGCTAATATTATTAAAAGAGGGATAGTAGCCTTCCATTTCTCGCCTAATAGGGATAATATCAAAATATCGGCAGTAGCTGTAATCCATAACATTAATGGAAATGATATCAGGGCTATGTTATTTGCTAATTCAATATATAATTTTTTAATTTTTAAATGATCGCTCTGAAATTTTGAATATAACGGAAACATTACCCTAGAAAAGACTGCCGTTATATTTTGCAATGGGTAGAGCATTATTCTATATGCAATATTATAATACCCCAGTTGCTGCTCTCCTAAATATTTCTGTATTAAGACATAATCTGCATTCCTTACAAAATAATTAACAATATTAAAACCTGATAAATTTAGACTAAATTTATAAATTGATTTGATCTCAAATAAAGAAAAAATTAATTTTGGCTTATATGAAATATTTATCCAAAGAATTACTGAAAGCGTAAAAGCACTTGCCAAGTTTTGTATAATCAAACTCCAAATTCCAAAGCCTAAAAATGCGAGACATATTGCGAATACTGAACCTACAATTACAGCGATAGTTTCATAAATCGCTAATTGTTTAAATTTTAATTCTTTTTCTAATAAAGTTTGATGAATTACTGTTGCACTTGTTATCGAAAAACTAAATGAAAGAACTTTTAAAATATTAGTCAGTTCCTGTGCGTTATAAAAATCTGAAATCAGGGGAGCAGAAAAGAACAATAATATATTCATTGTAACTCCGATTATCATAACGATCCAATAAACACTACTTAAGAATACATCATTAATCTCTGACTTTTGAATAATTGCAGAAGATATTCCAAGGTCTTTAAATATATTTAAGAATCCTATTACTACTAGTGACGAAGTTATCAAACCAAACTCTGCTGGTTCGAGTAGTCGTGCTAAAATAATTAACGTTAATAATTGAAATAAATGAATTGTTATTCGAGAAAGTGCCGACCACAAGATACCAGAATGTGCATCGTCTATGGAAATCAAATCATTTCCTTATTTCTATAAACCATATGTTCAATTAAACATTTTAAAACTACAATTTTCTCAGTTTAAGATTTCCATTTCAATATATTATTTTTAATATACAGAAAATTATCAGACTCACTTAGTTCTTTATTTTCTTTTAATAAAATATATACGAAGACTATCATCATTAAAACAAAAGTAATTAAAAACGCTAAAAGAGTTCTTTTAGGAAAGCTTCTTTTAGCTGGTGGTATTGCCGAATCTATTATTTGTAATATAGGCACATCCTTTTGCTCCTGAAATTTTGCTTGTTCATAAAGTGGTAATTCAAACTCAAGAATATTTGTATAAACTTCCACATCACGAAAATGTCTAAAGTAATCAATTGCATTTTGGGGAAGTTTATTTAAAGATAACAATGTATTTATACTGTCTTTACCTTTTTCCATATTTTTTAATTTTTGTGCAAATTCTTTAGCAATAATTTTTGCACTCTCGGTCTGCGGAGAATTGTCTCCATATATTTCCTTGTAAATTGAATATTGAGTTTGTTTTTCAGCTATCGTTGCCTGGAATTTAGCTAGTTGCTCTAGAATTGCTTTGGTCTGATTTTCTGCTTCAAACATTCCAGTTTTTTCCTGGAATAATTTCATCTGGTTTTCTGCATTTCTAAGGCTATCTTTTATATCATTCACACGCGCTTCCAAAAACTGTCTGTTTAATTTCGATTTTTTTACTTTTAAATTTATTATTGTGTTATTCAACTGTTCTACTATATAATTAGTCATATTCGCAGCTAATTTTGGAGCTGGAGCACTTACAGTAATATTATAAGTTATTCCATCTTCATTAACATCTGCATTTATACTATTTCTTAAAGTCTTTAATGCCTGTTCGTAATAATCAATTTGAAAGGTATCAATCTTATATACTTTAAATAAATCATATTTTTTAATTACATCGTCCAACAAACTTCTACTATAAACTATTGAATTATATAAATCTACATCCGAATTAGAAGTAAGGCCGCCAATATCAAAAGGCAAACCTTTTAGGGCGGATAACCCCGAAAGAAAATTGGTCGAATTATCTTCTTGAGAGGGTAATAATAATGCGGTTGATTCAAATTTTTCGTTAACAAAAAAATAAATTGCTAGATATGAAATAATCATTGAAATAATAAAAAAGATAAGGAGAAATCTTTTCCATTTAACTAAAAGGACCAAATAGTCTAATAGGTCAACTTTTTTATTTTCTGCCATAATTTGTTCAAATTATTTTTAATGATTTAAAATATAAACTTACTATTTTTCACTCTGCTTTTGCAAGAAAACTAATTGAAATTTTTATAGCAATTTAATCCTGCTTTCGATTTGTAAAGATACTCTATAAGAAAATAATATCAATTAATTGAAGTGTTTCTTAATCAAGATAGATCCAAAAACATTCTCAATTCCAAATGCACTAAATGGTATCATCATTATCTTCATCATGGTTTGATATCTTATCATTGGGAAGAATATTAGAACTATTAATGTTGAATAAATAAAAAACATATAAAAATATTTATATTTCTCCCAAGAAAAACTTTTTATTAACCCAATAATAAAAAATATTAAAATAAAAATTGAAGGCAGTAAATATAGCATATTATTTGTTCTTTTATCGCTTAAATTAAAAAACCAGAAATCAACGAACTTTGTTCCGGCATTTTTTATGACACCCAAAGGATTATTTTTGATAAAAGATAGTGCACTGTCTTTATAAGCCCCATTCATATTCAATTCAAAAGAATCATCGCCTTTTATATTATTAATGATTTTTTCATCTCCCCAATAACCTATGTCAATTGGATTATTTCCTCTATAAAGATTCAACCCAAAACTTGTAGTTAGTGGAACAAACTTATGAAAGGTAAGATAGTTTCTTAAACCCCATGGAAATAATAGTAATATTACTGCAGCAAATATTATTAATGAATGCTGGAACTTTTTAACTAAGAAAAAATATCCACAAAGCATCAAAGCAAATAAAATGAATTCAGATCTGAAATAAATAATTATTGCTATTATGGAACCAACAATAATTAATTGTTTTCTATTAAAATTCTTTGTAAGCAATAGTAGGAATAATACAATTATTAAAAAATGATATATTACCGTTGGAGTAAAAGATAAAACTGAGTATATAAATTCTGGAGTAATACTAACAATAATTATGGCAATTAGCGAAGTAGTTTTTGAAAAAAATAGTAAACTTAATTTATATAACAATAAAATAGTAAAAACTGAAATTATAGCTTGAATTATAAGTATTAAAATATTTCTTAATACTATTTTTTTTATTAACATAAAAGGAATTAAAAAAATAACATATCCTGGAGGCATAAAAGCGGATTTATAAGGAATAACATTTGGATTTGAATGTATATCCAGGCCCTCGCCATAAAAAAGGCCATAGCTATTTCCATTTACAATATTTCTTGCTATTTCTCCATATTCCCAATAGAAATCTTTACTGACGTCCGAAATGAAAAAGATTGCGAGCAATCTTAGTAGCAAAGAAATTATTAAAATGGAAAGCACTTGTTTGGGCATATATATTATAAATTCTTGAACTAACTTCATAATTGGGACTTAATTCAATTAAACTTACGTTGAAATTTAGTCCTGTAAAATTAAGATAATTTGAACTAAATGTATTTTAATTTAGTCTAATCCTATTAAAATATTAAATGGTTTTGTCCCTTTCCTCAAATTTCTCTTACTATAATTATTAACAAATTTTAATCTTTATATCCTTGACATTATCATATTTAAATATAATTTTGAAGCTAACAATTAGGGAAGTTTGTTATAAACGATTTGCTACTAGGTTAGAAATTTTATATCTTAGTTAAACCAGAGTAGCAAAGGTACGCCGATTTTAGGGATTGTCTCTGGTCGGTTTTTATTTTTTTAAAGGAACATTTTTTTAGAGGAAAAAGTATATAGCGATAATTGATACTCATAAATAGGTTAATTGTTTACTAACAAAATGAAAGGAAAGACGCGATGAAAACAATTAAAGCTAAGATAGATAATCCTCTATCAGACCTCATTAGTGATGACATTTATGATTTGCTTAATGCTCAGGGATTGATTGATGAAAAGTCGGTTAGAGATTATCAGATCCGCAAAAAATTCAAACAATTGCGGGCAAGTAAAGTTAGCGCTGGAGACGCTATCGACACTATAAGAGAAGAATACCCTTACTTGCAGTTTGATACTATAAGAAAAATAGTTTATCAAATAAGTAAGTAAATAAATTCTTGACAAATAGGAGATATGAGTTTATATTTCGAATGACTCTTTCAAAGGGTTCTCCCCTGCCCTTTGATGGTAACGAGTCGAGCCCAGTGGTACCCCCATCACTGGGCTTTATTTTATTTTTTAAGGATAATATGATATGGCAAAAACAGTAAAGAAAAGAAACGTTAGGCAGTCGAAAAAAGTTTTTACTTCTCCATTTAAAATTTATTGGACAAAAAAGAATTATTTGCTGCTTATTTTAGGTTTTGTTGTTTTAATCTTAGGATTTTATGTTATGAGCATCGGTCAATGGGATAGTACAGCCTCTTTAGTTTTTTCTCCCATTATTCTTATTATTGCTTATTTGTTAATTTTCCCGGGCTCTATCTTTTACGAAGATAAAAACGCAAAAATAAATTCAGAGGAACACAAAGTTGCTTCTGGCAAAAGTTAAAGGCAACGTAGTATCTACTCAAAAAAACTCTAATCTAAAGGGACATAAGCTCCTAATAATTCATCAAATTGATCCGGATGGAAATTTCACTTCTGCGAAAGATGTTATTGCACTCGATACTGTTGATGCAGGGATTGGGGATACTGTTTTGGTAGTTCAGGAAGGGGCAGCAGTACAGCAAATATTGGGGCACAGAAAAGCACCGGCACATACTATTATTGTTGCTGTTGTTGATAATATTGAAGTTAAATAATTTCAAAAAAATCTATTTTATTGTGACTAAATTAAATCTTGAGCAGCTCACCAATTTAAATCTTCTTCTTTCAATTGACGGCATTGGACCGGGTAAAATTAGAAATCTTCTTTCAAAATTCAGAACTACTGAAAAAATCCTTTCTGCGGATTTTCAATCATTGATGGAAGTCGGGGGAATTAGCACTCACCTTGCAAAAAGAATTCACAAAGCACATACGAGAAGAGATGAAATACTTGCAGACACTGAAAAAGAATTATCAAAGCTGGAAAAAATTGGTGGGAATATAATTACCGTTTGGGATTCTGAGTATCCATCGTTACTAAAAAAGATTTATGATCCTCCGCTTTTAATTTATACTCTTGGTGAATTTAAAGAAGAAGACAAATATTCTATAGCCGTAGTTGGGACAAGAATTCCAACCTCTTATGGGAAATTGCAAGCAGAAAGGATTGTTATCTGATTTATCGTCTCAAGGAATTACTATTATCAGTGGATTAGCAAGAGGAATTGATTCAATTGCACATAGTGCAGCGTTAAAGAATGACGGAAGAACTATTGCAATCATTGGTTCAGGGATTAGATGTTATTTATCCTCCTGAGAATAAAAAATTATTTGAACAGATTGCAAAGAACGGATTGATCATTTCTGAATTCAAATTAGGAACACAGCCGAATGCCGAAAATTTTCCGAGAAGGAATAGAATAATTTCAGGATTAAGTATTGGAGCTTTGGTTATTGAATCCGGAAAAGCCGGAGGTGCCATGCAGACAGCGGCTTTAGCCTTAGACCAAAATAGAGAAGTATTTTCCATACCAGGAAATTTAAGTGTACGGCAATCTGAAGGAACAAATCTTTTGATTCAAAAAGGTGAAGCTCAATTAGTTACTTGCGCTGAGGAAATTTTAGTTTCGTTAGAACTTAAAATTGAAACCAATTCTTGGTAAAAATATTCCGAAACCCCAAATCGAGTTAAATTTATTTGAAGAAAAAATAATTGCAGCACTTAATCATGAACCGAGTTCAGATTGATAAAATTTCTTCACTGACGAATTTATCAACTTCTGATTGTCTTGTTCATTTGTTGTCACTTGAGTTTAAGGGAGTTAGTTAAACAATTGCCGGGGAAAATGTTTGCACTTCTTTAATTTCAAGATTGCAAGATTTAATAAATAAGAGTGGAGTAAAATGAAGTAGCTAACTTTTATTGTTCAGAGAATAAATTACAATTCTAATCCGCGAAAATCTGTTTAATCCGTTAAATCTGTGGTTTATTGCATTTAGAAAAATTGGGAAACAGAAAATCACTGATGCGACGGACTTAAACGGATAAGAAATATTTAATCTTCAAATTTTGTATTCTTTTAATCTTGTAATTATTAATATTTCTTCTTCCCTTTCCATAAAAATTTCAACCAATCTTTTAACTTCTTTTCCTGTCCGTTTTCTGTTGGGAAATAAAACTGTTTGTTCTTCAATTCATCCGGTAAATAAGGTTCATCTAAAAAATGATTTTCATAATCATGAGGATATTTATACTCTCTGCCGTATCCAATTTCTTTCATCAACTTAGCCGGGGCATTTCTTAAATGAATTGGAACAGGAAACAACGGATTATTTTTTACAGCTGAAATTGCTCCATCAATTCCAAGATATGAGGCGTTGCTTTTAGGAGATGAAGCTAAGTAAGTTGTACATTGAGCTAAGATTATTCTTGCTTCCGGCATTCCAATTTTATGAACAGCTTCAAATGCAGCTTCAGCAAGTACAAGCCCGTTTGGTGAAGCATTACCAATATCTTCAGAGGCAAGTACAACTAATCTTCTAGCAATAAACAAAGGATCTTCGCCTCCTTCCAGCATTCTTGCCATCCAATATAAAGCAGCATCGGGATCGCTGCCGCGGACACTTTTTATGAATGCGGAAATTACGTTATAATGCTCTTCTCCGCCTTTGTCGTACAAAATATTTTTTTTCTGAACAACATTTTCTAAAACTGTTTTGGAAATTTTAATAGGTTGGGATTTATACTCTTGCGTTACCGCTGCTTCAAAAATATTCAATAAAGTTCTTGCATCTCCACCGGAAAGATAAATTAAAAAGTCTGTATCGATTTCTTTTATTTGAAGCTCTGATAAAAACTCATCCTCCTTAATAGCGGAATTTATAATGTCCAAAAGATTTTGCTTTGATAATTCTTCAAGAATAAAAACTCGAGCTCTGCTGCGAAGTGCCGGGATAACTTCAAAAGAAGGATTCTCAGTTGTAGCTCCAATTAAAA
Source organism: uncultured Bacteroidota bacterium (assembly GCA_963775245.1). Taxonomy (GTDB): domain Bacteria; phylum Bacteroidota; class Ignavibacteria; order Ignavibacteriales; family Ignavibacteriaceae; genus CAVSWT01. Next base: position 29,053 of record CAVZID010000033.1, on the reverse strand, counting down.
CAATAATCCCCTCTTCAACAGAATGAAGAAGAGCATCCTGCTGTGCTTTGTTAAATCTATGAATTTCATCAATGAATAAAATTGTTTTCTTTCCCATCAATTTATTTTGAGATGCAATTTCAATTATTGCACGAATATCTTTCACGCCGGAAGACACTGCATTCAATTGATGAAACTCAGACTGAGTTTTATTAGCTATAATTTTTGCAATCGTTGTTTTACCAGTACCCGGAGGCCCCCATAAAATAAATGAGCTTAAAGCATCATTCTCAATCATTAAACGAATTGGCTTGCCTTCTCCTAAAAGTTCAAGCTGGCCTTTGAATTCATTTAAATCTTTTGGACGCACTCTTTCTGCTAAAGGTATTTGAGGAAGGTTTACTTTTGCCATGTTTATTTTTCTACTTCATTCATTTCAATTTTCTTTTCACCCTTGCGCATCATATCATATTTTTCTCTGGCAACCTGTTCAATCTTAGCAGGCACTTTTCTTTTAAGTGAATCAATTTCTGCTTTAAGATTTTTATTCTCTTCATCAACTTTAGTTATCTTTTGTTGAAGGGAATCAACATCATTTTTAAGTTGAATAAATTTTAAAACTCCAAACTCATTAAAAAATAAATAAGCTGCTCCAATTAAGACAATGATTAACCAAATATAAAACTTTGTTTTTTTACTTTTCCACATATCGCATAGTGACTAAGGCTGTGTGAAAATTATTTTTTAGTGGTGCATTCTGATTATATCGTATAATCATCAATTTAAATTTATCCCAACATACAATAATGTTTATATAACAATAAGTTGATAGAATAAAAATGTCTAAGTCAGTTCTATCGGTAAGCCCTTCCATTCTCAAGGGAAGGGTTGGGATGGGTTTTTGATAGTCTGAACTTTTTGAACCCTCTCTAATCTCTCCCTTGTAAATGGAGAGACTTATCATCGATGATATCTTTACATTTTCTTTTTCTATCATAATAATTAAAGAACAAACAGGAATGTCTGTTTTTTTCACTCAGTTCATACAACCGCAACTAAATCTATTAATAAATTCTTTATAAGCTTAAGCGAATAATTTTTTCAATTAATTCTTCAAAAGAAATTCCTACAGCTTTAGCCATTTTAGGAACCAGACTGGTAGATGTCATGCCTGGAAGTGTATTAACTTCCAAACAGAATGCTTGATTGTTCTGATTTAATCTGAAATCTATTCTTGAATAAGTTTCACATCCAAGTGATTGAAATGCTAAAAGTGCTTGCGATTGAATTTTCTTAAAAATATCTTCAGAAATTTTTGCCGGCACTTCATATTCACTCATGCCTGAAGTATACTTGCATTCGTAATCATAAATTCCGTGTTTAGGTTTTATTTCCAAAACAGGAAGTGCTTTGTTTTCAAGAACGGCAATTGTTAATTCTTTTCCCGGAATAAACTCTTCAATTAAAGCTTTGTCAGAAAAATTAAGAGCGAGCTTAATTGCCTCTTCAACTTCGGAAGGTTCTTTGCAAATAGTTAAGCCAACTGTTGAGCCCTGGTCATTTGGTTTAATAACACAAGGATAACCTAAATTACTTTCAATATTTTTTTTAATTGAACTTAATTCAACTTGATTTTTATTTGCTACAATCCATCTGGGAGTTGCAACTCCGTAATGCTGCAATAAAATTTTTGACATTGCTTTATCCATTGAGATAGCGCTTGCCAAAACTTTCGAGCCTGTATATTTTATTCCACGTAATTCAAGCAATGACTGAATTGTGCCGTCTTCACCCCATTTACCATGAAGTCCAAGAAATGCAATATCAACGTCATCAAATAATTTTGAATTTATTGCTTCAACGAAATTCCTATTTGAAATTTCCGTGAATTCTTTTTCATTAAAAAAATCATTTTCATCTTTTGGCTGGTTAATTCCATATGCTGGGTTTATAAGTTTAACATTGTGCCCCAGACTTTGTAATGCTTTATAAATTGCTGCACTTGAGGATTTAGAAACTTCTTTTTCGGGAGATGTTCCTCCGAGAAGTAATGCTACATTGAGTTTGTTATTCGTCATATTTTTATATCTGTGTTTATTAAAAATTTGTTTTATATTTTTTTCGTCACACTAAGTTTATCGAAGTGTGATGTTTCATTTACAAATACCTAAAAAATATTTCTCTCGTCAACATTTAATCCATAGTTTTCTTTTGCGAGATTTAATAATTCTTTTATTCTTTCAGGAGGCAATTCTTTAGCTCCTCCAAGTAACTGTGCTGCAAACAATGTCTGCGCTGCATGTTCTAATTTTTCCATTTTATTGTACGCATCTTTTAAATTTTTTCCTAAAGTCACAGCACCGTGATTCTGAAATAAAAAAGCCCAGGCATAATCAATATAAGGATCCATGCTTAATGGCAACTCATCAGTAGAAGGAGTAGCATATTTACAAAGCGGAACTTTGCCCAAGGTTAATACGACTTCCGGAAAATAATGTTTTGTTAATCCTTCTCCCAAAGATGCAAATGCTGTAGCATAAACGGGATGACAATGAACAACTGCATTCACTTCATGCCTTTTAGCGTAAGCATATAAATGAATTTTATACTCTGTAGATATTTTTCCTCTTCCATTAATAACGTTTCCGGCAGGATCAATTTCTAAAATATCATTCTCAGTTACATCTCCCTTTCGCACAGCTGACCTTGTTATTAATATTGTATTGTCTGGAGTAAATGCAGAAATGTTTCCATCATAAGCAGACACATATCCTTTGGCAAAAACTTTATGGCAGGTTTCAACTAATTGACTTTTGAGAGACATTTACTTTCGAGTTCTTCCATTAATTGCATGTTAATTAAACCATCAACCCCGGTTGCAATTGGTTCTTCATTATTAAGAAATGATTTTTGTACTGAACGCAGCATAAGCAGCATTTTATTTGCTCTTTTTCTAAATGCTTTTTTTGCTTCTCCTTCAAGCAAGATTGTTAATTTTGAATGAACATTTCTTGCTGCAATTACTTTTTCAATGCTTAATGCTCCGGAGTGCCCAATTATTTCAATCCTGTTAAATGCTTTTTTAGTGCTGTATGAAACATTGAAATTACCGTAAGAATTATTTTCAAACTTAACTATCGCAGAAGCAAAATCATCTACTTCACTTTTGTAAATTATATTATCTACTACTCCATTTATATCCGTAATTTCGCCGCCAAAAAATCTAAGCAGATCAATCATGTGAGTACCAATATCGCGAAGTGCACCGCCGCCGCTTAATTCTTTCTTATATCTGAAACTACTTCCAGGGGGAAGATCAATATTAAAATTAACATTGATTGAAACAATTTTGCCGAGCATCTGGCTTTTTAATATTTCTTTTGCTTTTATTACTAAAGGATGTGCACGGTGTACATAATTAACAGCAAACAAAACATTGTTATCCTTGCAGCATTCAACCATTTCTTTAGCTTGTTGGGATGTAATGGCTAATGGTTTTTCACAGTAAACATTTTTCTTTGCTTCCGCCGCTTTTAGTACCTGTTCATAATGGTCAGCATTTGCACTTGCGATGTATACTGAATTGATATCTGATTTTAAAAATTCAGTGTAGTTGCTGTAATTATTGTTTACTCCATACTTATCTGCAATCTCTTTTGCTCTTTTATCGTTGTGTGAGAAAACAGCATTCAGAGAACTTTTTCTTAAAAGCTGAAGAGTGGGGATAAAAGTATGTTCGGTAAACCTGCCGAGGCCTGCTACTCCCCATTTTATTTTTTTTAATTTTGGAATTTTATTTTCATCCATGCTTAAGCAATCTTCTTAAATATTTTTAACCTTTCCATCAATTTAATTACAGGCTTTGAGTTCTGCATAATATAAAAATGGACACTCGGAACATTTTTATTTAATAAATCTTCAACCTGCTTTGCTGCCCATTCAACTCCAATATCCATCACATGTTCCGGCTTTGCTGCACTAACTTCATCAACTAATTCATCAGGTAAGTTGATATAAAAATTTCTTGGTAAATTTATTAAATGAGATTTTGCAGTTAGAATTTTTAATCCAGGAATTATCGGGACATGAATTCCTTCAGCCTTACACTTTGTAACGAAATCAAAATAAACTTTATTATCATAAAACATTTGAGTTACAACGTAATCAGCACCAGCATCGACTTTGGCTTTAACATATTGAATATCAGTTTTTAAATTGGGAGCTTCGAAATGTTTTTCAGGGTAGCCGCTTACTCCAATACAAAAGCCTGAAGGTTTTGCATCAAGTAAATTTTCTTCAAGATATTTTCCTTTATTCATATCAACAATTTGCTTCACCAATTCAGAAGCAAATTTATTTATGCTTTTTCCTTCCGGCACAGGCTTTTCGTAACCGCTGTCATCACCCCTTATAGCAAGTACATTCTCAATTCCTAGGTAACTTAATTCAATTAAAAAATCTTCCGTCTCTTCACGTGTAAATCCTTTAGTAAGAATATGAGGTACTGCATCGATATTATATTTGTTTTGAATAAGTGCGCATATTCCAAGAGTGCCAGGACGTTTGCGTTTTATTTTCTTTTGAATTCCTTTTGGAGTTTCTTCATAAATAACTTCGGCAGAGTGGCTGGTTATATCAATGAACGGAGGACGGTATTTAGAAATATCATCTATCACAGAAAGCAGTCCTTTTATATCACCGCCTCGCTTGGGTGGAATAAGTTCAAAACTAATTAAAGGCTCTTTTGCGTTTTGTAAATGGTCAATTACTTTCATCTAATCATATTTTATTTATTTTAAGTTAGGCAAATTTAATATAATAATTAATAAACATCATACAATGTCTATGGTTCAATTGCTTAATTGTTAAATAGTTTTATTGTCTAATTGCTTTATTGCTAAATTGTTTTAAGTTCACAGGAAAACTTGTTTGTAAAAGTTATTAAGCATACATCAGAACCCATCCCGTACCCTTCCCTTGAAAAGGGACGGGTTTATTTAAGTAATTAACTTTATATTTTTCTTTCTGACAAAATTATCAATGCATTTGTTTTACTTATTATAAGTACTACAACAATTTATCCATTTAACAGTTTAACAATTTATCAGTTTAACGAGAAGCCCTAATAACGTACTTATCTTTATTCTTCTCAATCGAATTTAAATCGGTTTTAACAGTAATATATTTTCCATGCAGCCACATATCAGTCATGTCCTTGTAATGGGCACTCATTACGTTCCCGCTTTGCCCGGTGGGGAGAATCATATAAAATAAGTCCGGTTTTGAATAATCAAATATGTACCGCATAGAAGGCCCAAGCGTATTTTCAAATTCGCTATGATTGAAACGCGGATATTTTTTTATAGGTTCATAAAAAGGGTATTCTGTATTGAAAATTGTTGTACCGTCCCCACCAATGCTGTAAGGGCCAATATCAATAAAATCGTCGAGTATGGATGAAACACCTGAGAACGCATGCTTGAAAGTAACTTTGTGCAGCCTCCCCCATTGCCAGGTTTTTAAATCTCTTCCAAATTCAGTTTCCAATTCGGTTAATGCATCGGAAAGGCTTTGCCTAATAATTTCATCTCTTGTTTCAATTTTGTCTTTTGTATTTATATTATCAAACCATGAACAAGTTGAATCACTCAAAACCTGCACAACGCTTCTATAAGGCACATTTGCCATAAACAAAAATTCATTGAATTCCTCTTCACCCATTTCATCGTAATAAATATTCTTTAGTAGATGCTTGAAGAAAACTGCATATATCGCAGGCACCTGGCTGTATTCATTAAATTCATAATTCCATTCATTGAAAAGCTTTAATGATAAATTCAAATTCTTATCCGTTACTTTTACATTTTTAAAAGCATTCAAAATATATTTTGTAATTTGTTCAGCATAAGGCGAAACAAAATCATTCTGATATTTTTCATAATCACGAACCGAATGCTTTTGCTTTTGACTCAGCAGCTCAACAATTCTTTCATATCTTGAAGGCGGCTCCCACAAGTTTGAAATGTAATATTTAAAATGTTTGATGGTTTTATTGTTTGCAGAAGCAATGAAATTTGATGAAGGATTAAATAAGTCGGGTAAATCTTCTGCATTAAGAATTCCCTTCCAATCATATTTACTTGTAGTTCCATCGCAGACGAAGGTTGCACTTTCACTTTTACGAACCGGAATTTGGGTTCCCATTACATAACCAATGTTTCCATCTTTATCTGCATAAACAAAATTTTGTCCCGGCACAGAATAAGTTTTGAATGAAGATTTAAACTCATCCCAGTTTTTTGCTTTATTAATTTTATAGAAAGCTAAAAACTCATCACTGTAATCATCGCCAAGCCAGCGCATGCTTAAGGGAACAGTTTTTTCTTTTCTATCAGCATACAAAATTGAATAAGGATGAATGTCAGAAATTATAGGGCCATGATTTGTTAATTTTATTTCAATTGGGACTGAAGTTGAATCTTTAACTTTTATTGTATCCTTAATTATTTGAACATCATACCATTTATCATTGTACAAATATTTTTTCTTAGCCGAATCTAATTTTTCTATATAAAAATCAGCATCGTCAGTCATAAGGTTGGTTACTGTCCAGGTAATATTTTTATTCTTGCCAATAACAATCATCGGGATTCCCGGCAGAGTAAAACCGGCGGCATCCCAACCCCCAGGCTCCGTACTTTTAATAACAGCAGCAAACCATTTGCCCGGGGCACTTAAAGCAAGATGAGTATCATTTGCAATTAAAGGCTTTCCACTTACAGACATATTTCCGTTTACAACCCAATTGTTGGAGCCAATGTGAGTTCCTCTCAATCCCATAAACTTTCTGAAAGCTTTATCTGTTTCAACAAATGATTTACTGATAGGCGGATATTTTTTTAATTCAGGAGGAATTATAAAAGGCCCATTCTCAGGATAGCTTGGTAAAATTTCTTTTACTTTTTCTTCGCCAAACTTTTGTACTAGGTCCGTAAAAGTAACATCATTCCACCAGCTTACATTTAATTCCCACGCCATCATTCTCGCAATAATTAAAGTATGTTCCGGCTTCCATGGATACGGGTCGTAGCCCAATGCGTCAAACTCAATAGGATAATTACCTTTTGCCTGCTTAATATAAAAGTTAACTCCATTTGCATAAGCCTGAAGGATTTTTAATTCATCTGCACTCATCTTTTTCATATTCGCTTCGACGGTTCTTTTAATTCCCACAGTTAAAAACATTTTATCAAACGGAATAGTTGCGCTTCCAAAAATTTCGCTTAATCTTCCCTCGCCTGCTCTGCGGGCAAGGTCCATAGTGAATAATCTTTCCTGGGCATGAACGTAGCCAAGACCAAATGCAGCATCTTCATCATTTTGAGCTACAATATATGGGACTGCCATGCTGTCGCGGTAAATTGTAATATTATTTTTAATGCGCGTGGATGATGCTTCGCCATTGTAATCGGGCAAAGAGGTTTTTAACACGTGATAAAAAATTACTCCCCCAACCGTAAAGACGATGATGAAAGTAACAAAAACACCAATTAATATTTTAAGCCATCTGGGCATCAAAGTATGTAAATATTTTTATTGGAAATATATAAAATAAAAAGGAGGTAGTGAATTAAGATGAAAATCATAATTTAATAAATAATTAATGAAATTATTAATTCGACCCAAATTGCTTTTCTCGAACCTCAAAGAATTAACATTTGAAATAAAGTAACATAATCTATGAACGGAGTGGGAACGGAGAGGGAGCTACGTGGGAACAAAAATGTTTAGGCTCAACTTTTTAATTAAGCTTCTTTTATTATAAAAACTTATAATTAAGGAAACTCCATTATATTTAATTATAATGGAGGGAAACCTATTAAAGTCTATTATAAATATTTATAATGGACTTTATTGCATTAAACTCCACTATAGTTTATTTTAATGGAGGAAATTAGGAGTAAATATGGATTTAAAAGATTTTAAGGCAGGAAAATATACACAGCAATATCAATATAGGAGCTTTTCTCCTTCAAGTATAAATTTAGAGTGGACCTGGGGAGATGCTAAAATTAACACATTGCTGGCAGAAGCAAATAAAAAATTAGGTGAATTAAACGCTTTTTCACTTTATGTTCCGGATATAGATTTTTTTATTGCAATGCATGTAATAAAAGAAGCGACTACATCAAGTAAAATTGAAGGAACAAGAACAGAAGTAGACGAAGCTTTACTTTCAGTGGATGAAATAGCTCCTGAAAAGAGAGATGATTGGCAGGAAGTTCAAAATTATATTGCTGCATTAAATTTTTCCGTTGATAAATTAAAAGATTTGCCTCTTTCGACCAGATTAATGAAAGAAGCTCATAAAATTTTATTACAAGGTGTAAGAGGTGAATCAAAAATGCCTGGGGAATATCGTAGCAGCCAGAATTGGATTGGTGGAGCAACTTTAAAAGATGCAGTATTTATACCTCCGCAGCATACGGAAATATCGGATTTAATGAACGACCTTGAAAATTTTATACACAATGATAAAATAGAAGTACCAAATTTAATAAGGATAGCAATAGCTCATTATCAGTTCGAAACCATTCATCCATTTCTTGATGGTAATGGAAGATTGGGTAGATTAATGATTACGCTTTATCTGGTTTCTACAGATTTACTTGATAAACCGACACTATACCTTTCAGATTTCTTTGAAAAGAAAAAATCTCTTTATTACGATAACTTAACTTTTGTACGAACTTCGAATAATCTTACTCAATGGATTAAATTCTTTTTAGTTGCTGTTAGTGAAACATCAGAAAAAGGGATTAAAACATTAAAAAAAATCCTGAAGCTTAAAGAAAAAATCGAAGGAGAAAAACTACTCACATTTGGGAAAAAAATAAAAAATGCCAAAGCATTAATAAATTTTCTGTATAGCAAACCCATTGTAAATGTAAAAGATGTTGAAAATTTTCTTAGTATAACAACAAAACCCGCAAATTCAATTATACAAGATTTTGAAGAACTAGATATTTTAAAAGAAGTTACTGGATATAAAAGAAATAGAATGTTTTTGTTCGAAGAATACTATAAGCTTTTTACTGATAATGAATGAACTTCCTAAACTTGATTATTTTAAATTAAAATTCTAATAGATATATTTTTTATGAAAAATTATCCTCTCACTTTTTGTGAAGGTTATAATTAGCCTACAAACATTTCACTCATCCAACCCAGGCCTCTTAAATTTCATACAATCCGGGAATTCTTTATCCGATTCATTTTTTATTTTGCCGAGAAGTACTAGTAATTCAGATATTTCTTTATCAAATTCAGGGAATGCATGATACAATTCATTTAATGCATTTATTGAATTGTTTACAGAGAGAGTTGCGATTTTTGCCGTACCGTTCATGTCGTAAGCATGCATGCCTATCATCTCAGGGTCGTCTTCTCTTAAAACATCAAGCTTAGCATGTACCGCCCTTTTGTATTTTACATGAATGAACATGTGGTAAAAAGCAAAAATTTCAAATGCATTATTAAGTCTTTTAAATTCATCTTCATCCAAATTTTTATTTGCGTTTTCATAAAAGCCGTATTTGGAATCAAGAGCTTTAAGCAGGGGATGTGCTTTTTCCATGTAACCGTCGGATAATTCTTCAAGCGGAGAATTATTTTGTTCGAAAAATTTTCTGTCCTGTTCCATCTCTTCTTCAATACTTTCGTCATCATAATCTTCATCCTCAAAATCAAAATCCTCATCATCTTCTTCATCAAAAAATAATTCTTCATTTTCATCTTCGTCGCTATCTATAGGAGGGAATATATCTTCTGGCTCAGGTAATTCTCCATTATTCATTATTTCGTGAGTTGTTATTCGTGACTCGGTAGTAAACAAATAACAATTCGATGTGAAACTGCATCTTTCACACCAGCGGTCGCAGTAATTATAAATTCCGGAGATATATGATTTTTTTTCTTCACTCATTTTATCTACTCTTTAATTTTTAATGCCTTAAATGTAACGCATTGCAATGAAGATTAAAATGAATAAATTAAGAAAATATTTTAGAGGCATCTCAATATAACAATCAAAATAATTTGGAAATAAAAAACCATTGAAACGGTTTATAATAAATTAATATCTAGTTTGAAATACATAAAAAAAAGTTTTCTACTTCTTATCAATACTCCATGCGCCGGCACCGTAAGAAGCTATAAACAAAAATAAGAAACAATAAAAAACTGCTTTCTCGCCGCCGTTATTTATTGGCCAAAAACCATGAGATGCATGAGCTTTAAAATATGCCACTGCCATTTCACCACTGGCAATAAACGCTGCCCACCTTGTCTGCAAACCAACTATGATCATAAATCCGGCAGCAAGTTCAATAATACATGCTAATACAATTAAAGTATTGTTAAAAGACATAGCTCCGCTTAATAATGCACTCGCTTTTTGTACACCGTGACTAAAAAATAAAATTCCAATCACCATTCTCATCAAACCATAAATTTGATTTGAGTATTTGGAGAGAAAAGTTTTTGATGCCATAAGTATTCCGTGTTTTATTTTTTGATTTATATTTTTAAATAAAGCCTTTTAAAAAAGTAGGACAGACATTCCTGTCTGTCCACAATGTTTTTTATGATAAAATGTTTATGAACTGACAAGTCAGAATTGATCGCTTTGCGAAATGTCTGTTCTACAGATTATAATTTTAATTTATCACTATTTAAGTTTTATCAACTTTCTTGATTCACATTCTCAGGTTCTTTCTTGACTCCTTTTGGTTTTCTTAAAACAAAAAATAGAATTGCAACTACAACTAATAATCCAATTATTATAAGATACAGCCAATTAAATCCGCCAGGATTTATTTCAGCTTTCCAAAGAGCTATGTGATTTTCAATTGTATCTTTTTGAGCTTCGCCGAACATTTTATTGTCAATAAGAAATGGAACCCAGCTTTGTTTAACATTACCAAACCAGGCGCTATCCGCAAAAATCTTGTAGCTGCTTTCCGATGCTTCTTGTCCTTTTGCTTTAATGTTTTTTCTTTCATCATCTATAAAAGAAGTAACCGTATTTGTAAATTCCTGCCCGTTTGAAAACCGGCTTAATATTATATGATACTGATTAAATTTATCTCTAACTGAATTCCAGGTCTGCTGAACTAATGCATCATGCCAGTTAGTAAATGAAGAATCTATTTCTTTAAGATGATTTACATTTTTACCTTTCTCTGCATAAGCCTCAATAATTTTAGGGCCAATTCCCTTCCACAAACTTTCAAACTGGCTTTGCTGTTTTTCAATTGCATCAATATCATCTGGAGTAAGTGTTGTCACCTTTAAAAAATTAATATTATCGCTAATGGATTTTTTAATATTTTCAATAATGTTATTCTTCTTTACTTCGGAATAAATCTTACTCTTTTCTTTTGCTGAAAGCTGCTGCGCTCCTCTATAAGGCGCCGGCATTAAGCTGTCGAGCATAGCCATTACCAGTTGATCTCTTTTATTCATTGATGCTCTTAATTCAGCGATACTTTTTTGCAGCTTAGCCAATTTACTTTTATCTGTTTTGCTTTGCTCTTCTAACGTATTTACCTGTGCCATTAACTCAGTGTTCCGGGTATTCAATATATCAACTTGGGATTGAAGCTGTGTAACCTCTGTTTGCAAAACATTGATTTGAGAAAAATCACCCTTCCGCAGTTTTAATGATGCTCTTAATTTTTCAATGGATGATTCGAAATCATCAGGGTAAAGGCTTTTATCGAGTAGGTCCTGATTCTTTAGAAAATTAAGATGCAGCTGTCCTATCCGATATTCCAATTTATCGAGGTCATCCAATGATGAAGCATTTTTTATTGAGTCTTGAATTTGCTGCGTCAAGTTTTTAAAGCTTTGTACTGTTTCATAATCTGACTGAGCTAGCAACAAAGAACTTGAGGTTAAAACAAATGCAACTAACGCAATGAAAATAAAATTTAGCTTTTTCATTTTTGTTCCTCCTCTGCAATTCCTTCAGCAGTTAGATTAACATGATTGGAACCATAAATAAGCTCAATATAAGGAGGCCGTTGATTGAAAGCCGGGTTTTCCATTTTCAACGTGTCGGATATTTCAATTTTATTTTTTAATTGCAAGGCGCCGTCGGCAGGATTAAAAACATAAACATCTTTAAAGTTATTAGCAGTCATGAAGTAATAACCTTTTGCATCTCTAATAACTCTAAGCTCTTGATTTTTGTATCCCAGTGAATCACCGGTTTCTTGAAGGAAAAGATCTTTGGCATTGAAAGAAATAGAATATCTATTTTCTTGAACATTGCCGTTGTTATCTACTTTCATTACTGCTTCTACCGGCCAGGAAAAATCAGCCGGCTGAAGCATGAGGGTTGAACAAGCAGGAATAAAAATGGTTGATAATAATAAAACAAAAATGGGCAGCTTCATATTGAAATATTCCTTAAAAAGTTGGTATTGAATAATAAGTGTCTTTAAGCTGTTAAACTTTTATCACTTATCTCTGAGATAAAGATTATCAAAATAAATGTATTGTTAAGTTATATAGATCACATGCACTTACGGACACAAAATTTATAAGCTATTAAACACCGATTTGAATATATAATTGATATTATATCTATAAAAAAAGCCTGCGATTTATATCACAGGCTCAGCATCAAAATCTAATCATCGGCAATTAATCAATGTTTGTAGTATTTCATTGCCTCCGGCAATTCCTTTTTAATATCACTTATCCTGGTATCGTTAGCCGGGTGATCGCTTAAAAATTCCGGTGGTGCTTGTCCTGCCTGTGCTGACATTCTTTGCCAAAAATCTAATGCCCCATTTGGATTGTATCCTGCAAGTGCCATAAAAATTAATCCAAGATGATCTGCTTCACTTTCCTGTGTTCTACTGAAAGGAAGAAGCACGCCAACCTGTGCACCCAAACCGAAAGCCGACATCCAAAGCTGCTGTGTTGCTGCAGGTTTATTTTTTATTGCTTCGGATAATGCCATGCCGCCAAATTGTTCTATTAATCCCTGACTCATTCTTTCATTACCATGTTTTGCAACTGCATGTGCAATTTCATGGCCCAACACAACTGCCAAACCATTTTCATCTTTTGTAATCGGTAGTATTCCGGTATAAACTACAACTTTGCCGCCCGGCATGCACCAGGCATTTACTTCTTTGCTTTCAACCAGATTAAATTCCCATTTATAATCTTTCAATTGGTCAGACATATTTTTTGAAGCGAAATATTTTTCAACACCGGCTTCAATATTTTTACCCACTCTCTGAACCATCGCAGTAGCAGCTTTATCATTACTAATTTTATTATCTTGAAGAAATTGATCATATTGTGAAAAGCTCATTGAAAGCATTTGTGAGTCTGGGATTAAATCCAATTGTTTTCTCCCGGTAATTGGAACAGTGCTGCACGAAAGTGCAAACAACGATGTAAACAAAATTAAAGCCCAAAGCTTTTTAAGATTAGCCATTTATCCCTCGAGTTAAGAATTGATAATTATATACATTAAAAATAACAGATTAAATTGAATTTTGAAAAGATATGCGTCTCCTCCCTAACTTTATTTATCTATCAATATTTATATATTAAAGCTGCTCAAGTTAACCGCTGAAATTGAAAACTGTTAAAACAGTTGAATGTAAAGTTTTTGGTTCACATTAATCCCAGGGATACTAAAAAAGATAAATATTTATAACCGTATCTCCGAAGGAGTCCTTTGGACAACGGTTTATTTAAAAGGCAGTCAACTTGAGTAAAGTTAATTACAAATTTATATTACACTCTGAAAATATCTGTTCAAGTAGGTTGAGTATTTGTAATTGTTCAGCCCAATTTCTTAGATATACTTTATCCAGATTTTCATTCTGAACTTTAATTACACCTATCACATCATTCCATTGACGTTCCGAAACTTCACCACCGGTTTTGAACCATAAAAGTTTATTTAATATAATATCTTCTGAAGAGCATAGATAGATATTTATTGAATTAGGTTCATCATCAAGCTTATCCTTTACTTTTCTATCAAAAGCAGTTTGCTGATAAAGCTGTTCAGCCAATATAAAAGCATCTATCTTCAGCATAGTATCAAGATGAATAAGATTAAAGGAAGACTTCGTTTTAATAGCATCCAAAATCATTTGTTCATCTATGTAATAAATTTTATTTAACTTTTCCACTAAGGATTTTACATGGCTTGGCAGGATATTTAACACCATATCTATATCCATCGTCGCTCTAGCTTTTCCTAAAGCGGAACTTGCAAATGAGCCACTTAAGTAATATGAAATTCCCAGCTCATTAAATACTTGTAAAAGAGGTTCAAGAGCTAATGTAATTTCATTTTTATTCATGAGGCATATTTAATAAATATAAGCGAACCTTTTCTGCCAATGTTTCGCCGTAGTGAAGATTAACAAAAATTAAATCTAATTCTTGTTTGTTTTTTCCAACATTCCTCCTTGCAATCGCCCGTTTTGAAAGATTAATTATTAGGCTGCTGAACGAAGTAGTTTGCTTAAGTCTTTCCGGAATACTTTTTTGCTTAATTAAATCTATTAAAACTTTTTCTATTTTTGGATCTGTGTCTGATAATGAAGGCTTCATTTACTAAAACCAAAATAATTTAACATTAATTTAAAATTTCCTTTGAGCCGGTTTAAAATCATCTAAAAGCTATTCCCTCTATCAATATAAATATCCACTTAATTTATTATGCTGTTAGTTGTAGAAAAAAATTTAATTGTTCGATAAGGACTAATATAATAATTTCTCTTTAAGACTTTTTAAAATAATATAGTAAGCAATACTTAATTGAGAGTTTTTATAAAAAATTGTTGAAATTAAACTCTACGGCTGACTTATAAGGGAAAAAAATTTTATTCGAATATTATTTTACTTTTTCTCAAATTATCTAAATTTGTATAAATTACAAATCAATAAAATATTCAATGAAAGAAAATAAAAAATGCTGTCTTTATTTAATTATAAAAACAAGATTGTACTTATTAGTATTTCAATAATCTTTGGATGCGCGATGACTTTTGCTCAAGAATATTTGACTGATTTTTCATCCTTAAGACACGAAGGAAGAAGCCTAATCTTATCTACTAAGACTGGCCAAAAATTAAGAGTTACTCCTTATGGTAATGAAATTATAAGAATCCAATTTGCTAGAAATGGTGAAGACTTTTTTCCCAATAATTATTATGAAATGGTAGAAACACATAATTGGGATGGCAAATTAAAAATAAGCGAAAGTGAAAATTATTTTATCCTTAATACCGAATCTGCAGATGGTGTTAAAATTAAAATTGATAAATTCCCGATGCGTATCGAATTTTTTCAAAGAAAGGATTCATTACCTCTAGTAAATGACTTGAATGGTATATCATGGAACGGAAATAAAACTTATGTAGAATTTAAATATGATTCAACCGAACACTTCACAGGATTAGGGCATACTTATAAAGGTATGTCCGAAAGTATAGATTTAAAAGATAAAATTGTAAATAGAAACTATGGAAGCCGGCATCAAGAGCAAGCCCCTTTAATTGTTCCCTTCTTTCTCTCGAATAAAGGTTACGGGATATTTTTAAATTCTACTTTTACAAACACTTTTAACTTTGGTGTAAACAATAAATTTGAATTCGGGATTGATGATTCCGGATTTGAAAGCCGGATAGATTATTTTTTTATTCTCGGACCTGAATTTAGAAAAATTTTGGATAGATACACTCAATTAACCGGCAGGCCAAGATTTCCTCCAAAAGCTGTCTTTGGTTTAGCTTTATCTGATAAAGCAAACGATCATACTTCAAAACACCCTTCAGATGAAAAATGGTGGAAGGATAAAATTGAAGCACATAGAAAAGCCGGTTTCCCAATCGATCATATAGTTAATGACAACAGGTGGAGAGCAGGCGGAGGACAAAGATGTGAATCCTATTTTGAATGGGATAAAGGGCGCTATCCGGATCCAAATGAATATGAAAAATGGATTACAAAAAACGGATTAATTACAACTATAGATTTTAATAGATGTATTGCAAGCAAAAGCGCAGGATGGAAAAAGTCTTTTAATATTCCGGTTTCTGATAGCATTGATTTTAACCAATCGGCACCGGATTTCACAAATGAAACGGTTAGGAAATGGTTTTGGAATCTTTTCTGGACAAAATCTTTAAATCCCAAATTAGGTTATCCGGGTGATGCGCTTTGGATTGATGAATTTGATGAGATGGGTGAGG
Organism: uncultured Bacteroidota bacterium; assembly: GCA_963775245.1. Lineage (GTDB taxonomy): Bacteria > Bacteroidota > Ignavibacteria > Ignavibacteriales > Ignavibacteriaceae > CAVSWT01. The sequence goes on along the minus strand of CAVZID010000033.1, from coordinate 12,776 downwards.
CTCCAATCAAAATGATTCTGCATAACGGTAGAAGCTGGGCTGAGATGAGAAACTACTGGTTTTTCCTAATTGCAAAAACTCTTGTAAAAGATGGATGGGATGCTGAGTTAAAAAATTCTAAAACTAATTTTAACAAACGTCCTTTTGTTTGGGTTAGAGGAATGACAGCAGGAGCGCAGCGTTATGCAACTTTGTGGAGCGGCGATATAAATTCAGATTATAGTGACATGAAAAAGCAAATTGTAAGTCTACAATTAGCGGGGCTTTCAGGCTTTCCTTATTGGGGACATGATGCAGGCGGTTTTCACGGCGGTAAAAATAATCAAGGGCCTGATGATAATATGTACCGTCAATGGTCTATGGCTTTCGGAAGTTTTACACCTTTTTGGAGGCCTCATGGAGAAGGCCAATCAAGATGGCCGCTGAATCGATCATTGGAAGCACAACAAGACGCAAAAAAATATTGCGAGCTTCATTACGAATTAATTCCTTATACTTATACGATTGCTTATAATGCTTACGCAACTGGTGTTCCAATGGCAAGAGCAATGGTAATAGATAATCAAAATAACTCAAATGCGTGGAAATATGATGAACAATATATGTGGGGAGATGAAATGTTAATTGCCCCAAATGCTTCTGATAGCGGTGATGTAAAAGTTTGGCTGCCAAAAGGAAATTGGTTTGATTTCTGGAGTAACGAAAAACTTCCGGGAAATAAAATTATTAATTATCCGGCTCCAACGGGCAAGCTTCCAATATTTATTAAAGAAGGTTCAATTATTCCTAATTCAGATTTTGCTTTAAGCACATTTTTTATAAATAACAAGAAATTAATCCTTAATGTTTACTGCGGTAGTGATGGTACCTTCAATCTTTATGAAGATGACGGAATAACTGAAAATTATAAAAAGGGAGAAAAGAGAATTACGAAATTGAATTATAACGAATCCAATAAAACTCTAATTATAAATAGTGCAGTCGGCTCTTATAAAAACGCACCTCAAAACAGAGAGTATGAAATAAATTTTTACGGAATAAAAAATAAATTAAATGCTGAAGTGAATGATAAATCTGTGAAAGATTTTACCTCAAAAGATTCTGCAAAAAAGCATAATGGAATTTATTGGAATGAAACTAGCAATATTTTAACTGTGTTTGTTGAATCATATCCAACAAGCAAAGATTTGAGTATAAAATTATTCTAAAATTTTTATATTATAAATAATACATTTATTTAATCACTGCAAAAAAAATCCTATTTTATAAAAACTAACTTTTTTGTGTTGCTAAAAGCACTAGAAGTTAATCGATAGAAATATATTCCAGAAGGCAAACTTGATGCGTTAAACTCAACTTCGTAAGTGCCGGCTTGTTGATTTTTGTTTACAAGTGTAGCCACTACTCTTCCGAGAATGTCATATACTTTAAGTGTTGTTTGTTGTGGATGCAAATTTGCATCTACAACTTTCGGAATTTTATATTTTATTTTTGTTGTTGGATTAAACGGGTTAGGGTAATTTTGGTAAAGCTCAAAATTATTAACCGTAGTTTTATTACTTTCGACTGAGGTAGTAAGGTCATCATTACTTGCCAAAACAAATTGTCCTAATTGATCAAATCCTGTTGCAATTATTTCATTATTGACTGAATCATATGATGTAGTTAATGGAATGAACTCTTGCCCGCCTGGAAAATTTCTATAATAAACTACCACATTCGACGGATTGGTTATATTTATTTCGTGAAGCTCAGATAATAAAAAATGAATTGAAGTAGTTTGAGCGAAATTTAATTTTGGGTTATCTCGAAGTATCCAAAAGTAATCACTATAATTTTTTTCACTTATGCCTGAAACATTATTAAGGCCATTAGTATATCTTTCAACAGAAAGTGATGCATTACTGGTATCTGCTTTTTGTAGGTTTTTACTAATTCCTGAGAAGGTAACTGCAATGCCTGTATTACCGCCAGCATCAATTCTTGCGTTACCATTTATAGGTACAAAAATTTTAAATTTTGGGGGCACATACTTCCACAATTCTGGGCCGGTTAAACCATCGTCAGCCTGAAAGAGGAGATTGCCACCAACTTCAAAAAATTGTCCTGGTAAATTTTTAATTTTAAAATGCGAAGTATCAATAACCGGCCGGGTACCATGAATTGTGCCGTCTGTTGCCCATACATCTCCGGCTGCGAAGAATAGTTCATCATTGTAAATAAAAAAATAATTTGTATATATTTCACCTATACCCGGATTGATATCATAAAACAATTTTGTGCCGTTTAAAGTTCCGTCTGACGTCCATAATTCCAATCCATGAATGCTATCGGTAGCCAAAAAGAAAAGCAGATCTTTAAATATTATTCCTCTAAACCCCCCAAGCAAACCGGATCCATTTCCCGGAAAAATATCTTTAACCAGATTAGTTCCCGCAGGCGTGCCATCCGTAATCCAAAGCTCAGTTCCATGTGTTTCATCTCTGGCAGCAAAGAAAAGTTTATCATTAAATTGAATTGGTGGGCTAACGTTACCTCCATTATCTTTACCAGTGTATATATCCTTTAATTGAAAAGTGCCTTCTTCTGTCCCATCACTTATCCAAGGTTCATATCCTGATATTCCATCATCAGCTATAAAAAAAAGAAGGTTTCCAAAACTATTTAAGTTTAATGGTGAAGAAGAAAAAGCTCCTAAATTAATATCTTTAACAAGCTTTGTACTATCTGCACTACCATTTGTAACCCATAATTCTTCACCGGTGCTTCCCCCATCTTTAGCTCGAAAGAATAAATTATTTCCAGTTGCCGCAAATGGTGTCCCCGGATACATTAGCGAAGAAGCATTGCCTTGATTAAGATCAATAAACATTTCTGCAGTACTCGGAGGTAAATTTAATGTACGGTGCAATTCAACACCGTGATTACCGCTTGCGTCAACATTAAGCGCCTGAAAATAAACATTATTTTTGAATCGGATAAAGAAAACAGGCAGAGAGGTATTATGTCCTAAATTCAAGTCTGCGATTAAGTAAGTGCCCGTTGTTGTACCATCGCTGTACCATGGCTCATCACCAATAATTCCGTTATCAGCACTAAAAACTACTCCATCTCCAAACGAAACAAAGCTTCGAATATTAGATGTTTCCGGGCCAGGATTAATATCGGTAACTAGCTTTGTCTCACCTGGAGTACCATCAGTTGCCCACAATTCAATCCCTGTGTCTGTTTTATAAGCAGAAAAAAAAGCAAGACTTCCGGCAGTTGCTTGGTAAGTTGGAGAGGAACCATCAATACCGGGCAATATATCTTTGAACAACTCAACTTGTGAGTTAGCTGAATAAAAACTGCTTTGAATTATCAAGATAAAAAAAGTTAAGACTATTCTTTTTTTATTTGGGCTTATAAGTTTCATTATCTTACCTTAAAAAGTTTTAGATATTATGAAGACCGATGCTTTTTTTTTCAATTATTTTATGAGCACAAACTTCTTTGTATCACCATAATTTTCTCCACTAATAGAACTATAAGCAGTTAGTTTATATAAATAAACACCACTTGATAGATAATTAATTCTTTTGGAAGCTTTAGTTGAAAATTCTACTTCGTATGATCCAGCCAATCTCTCTTTAGAGACAAGCGTTGCGATTTCCCTTCCTAAAAGATCATATATCTTTAAAGTCACAAAGCTCTTTTCGGCAATATCATATCTTATTTTGGTAGATGGGTTAAAAGGATTTGGATAATTTTGATACAGCTGAAAATTCTTAAGTTTCTTTTTACTATCTGAAGTTGATGTAGCAGTTGAATCAATATCTATATCAAAAACATCCACATTTAACGCTGGCCCATTTTGGTTAGCTGCCGGATTAAGAAAGCCGGAAATTGCAACAACATGATATTCTTCATTTTGATTTGAAACTGTAAAACTATATGTACCAAGCTTTTGTTTGTTGCTGCTATTTAATAGATTTACTGTATAATTCCCTGGAAATAAATCAACAAAACTGCTTATTGTTCCATACTGCAGATTAAAAGCTAAAGTATCTCCAACACTGGTAACGATATCAAGATTCGGAGCATCAGTTACACTGTGAACAAATAAAACTGGTTCGTTATTGATATTCGGATCAACTGCTACTTCTTTTAACACCACAGATTCAATAGTTGAAATGTTATTAGGATTTGGTGCATATGCTGTCGTATCATCTACTCCCAATAACACCAGCAGCTGGGGGCCGTTACTATAATTTATAAGGCTGTCATAAATTGCAATTGGCTGCCCAGGTTCATCGGTGTCATATAATTTCAGTGTGAAAGGTTGAAGATATGGTAATTGCGGTAGTATAGTCTTTTCACGAAAACCAAGATCATTAAAAAGCAAAATCTCGTTAATAGTAGATTTTCCCAAACCAGCGTAACATTCATCAGTACTAACTCCAATTACAGCACGGTTGCGACGTGACTGTCCATTATTTCGTCTTGAAGGCGAAATGTTAATTACGCTTGAACCATTATTTGTTAATAAAGGATGAAGTGCTTTCCATTTTGCAAGGCTTATAACATTTTTATTTCCAGCTTTTAAAAATTTACCTGCAACATATAGAACTTCATAATCCGGACCCGGGCAAGGCCAAACCGATTTGATACATTGAACTATACTATCAACCCCATCTCCAAGATTTTTCCAAACACCTGTAACAGCACCATTGTATGTTGTTCGTTCAAAGGTGGCAATATGGTTGACTGTAATATTTGAACCATCAGAGTTAATTGCTTCTGTAAAGTCTCCACCTAAAAAAGCTCTTGACTCACTGCTGCTATTTTGAAGCTCTATTGTATATACCGGGCCATTTAAACCTTTCGCTAATTTATGCCATTCGAATCCATTCCATATTGCAGCATAAGGAAGATCAGAAACAAATGAGCCATTACGGTTTACTGCCGTACGAAATCGCCCACCAACCCATAAATCACCAATTTGATTTCGTGGCGTGGCTAATGTTAAAACTTCATCATCAGTTCCATTTCCAAGCTTATGCCAGCTATCATTCACTTCATCCCATAGAATGATATTTCTGCAAGGTTCTAGGTTACCTCCTTGATTTTCGGCGTATGAAAAATGGCCTCCCACAAATAATTGAATGTATGAATACCCACGTCCGTAATTTGGAGCATTCAATTTAAGAGTCCGCACAACAGGGTTTGGAATATTTGCTGCATTAATTCCGCCACCTAATGGCTGCCATGTTTTAGAAGAAAAGTTAAAGCGGGCAATATTGTTCATTACTTTGCCGTTATTATCTTTATCAAAATCACCGCCTGCATACAGTAGAATAGCGCCAAAATTTTCTAATGCATAAACCGGCCCATCAAGACCACCTACATTCTGCCACTCTTTAGTTCGTTCATTCCAAAATGCTATATTATCTACGCTAACTATTGTTCCGTTAGGATTTTCTGCCTGATTAAATGCTCCTCCGACAAAAATTCCATCAAATGGGTATTGAGTTTTTTTAATTGAATAAACAGGCCCATTCACACCATTTCCTAATCCTTGCCAATTTTCTCCATCATAAAAAGCAATATTATTAGTGGACACTCCGGAAATAGCTGAAAAGCTGCCGCCTGCGTATAGCTTAGCAGGGATTTGAATATCATCAACTTCCAATGTATAAACAACACCTGATACTCCAGGCTGATTAATTTTCTGCCAGTTGCTGCCATTCCAAAATGCGTTGTTGGTAATTGTAATCTTGGTATTGCTTGATGGAACATCAAATTCAGTAAAAGAACCGCCTGCATAAAGAAATGGTGTGTTATATTTTTCATTAGATGCAATTGTATATAATTGATTGAGTCCTGAAAATTTTGCAATTTCTTGCCAACTATTTCCACTTAAAGCAGAAACTACTTTTTTAGGCTGGCCTTGCTCAGGCGTATAATGAAGTAAGTATATTGTTCCCGAAGCATCAATAGTAAGCCCCGATATTGGAAAAGCAGTAACAAGATTATTAGTTAAACTTGCCCATTGAGAACCGTTCCACATTACAACAGGGCCAGAAGCGGTTGAGCTATTACTATTTACTGCTGCATCAATATTTCCTGAGACAATTACATTTCCTGTTTTATCTATTTCTAATTGCGGAGAAGAAAAGTTTAAATTTGTTAAAGGATTTAGGCCTTGGCCAAAGGCGTTCCATGATGAACCATTCCATGCAGCAATACCATTAACTATTTTAGAATTGTTCATTGCATCATATGCATTTGTAAAATTTCCACACACAACCACAACCCCCGCAGCTGTCAAAGCCATATCGCGTACTCCACCATCAACACCATTTCCAATTGGTTCCCATGTATTCTGTGAATTATTCCAACGACCTATATAGCTAAGAGGTACTGTACTGCCATTATCATTTTTACCTTCATATATATTACCTCCTACATAAATATTTTTAGTCGCATCGACTGCTATAGTTGTTACATTTCCCCCTATTCCTTGTCCTACGCTTTCCCATTTATTATTTGCCGCATTCCAACGCACTATGTTATTCACAGTCACAACACTATCGTCTTTGTTAACAGCTTCTTGGAATGATCCACCGACATAAATATCGCCATTGCCGCCCCAAACAACCACCTCTGCTGAAGCATATACCGGATCTTGTAAACGTAAGCCAAGTATATGAGATTGTCCTCCTTGAATTACTGCAACACGAATTACTGCCTTTCCATTCACTTCCACTTCGCCCGCAATACAAACCCTTCCAAGGCTATCCATACTGCTAATTAAAGCGCCTTTAGCAATTGGCCCACTTGCTTCCACACCTATTGCAGACCAATTAAGATTTGGATTTCCTTGAGCAATTATGAATCTTGAAAAACTTAATAAAATTATTAGAAGAAATTTTTCTCTTAAAAAATTAATTGAAAACATGAAGTCTTTCTTTTTTAACAAGCTCTGACATAGTGCCATTTTTTATTGAATTGATTTTATCCTGAATTCACACGATTATTTTAATAACACTAACTTCTTTGTAACATTGAATGAGCCGGAAGTTAATTGATAGAAATAAACACCTGAAGGTAAAGCTGATGCATCAAATTCAACTTCATAAATTCCAGGCTGCTTTGATTCATTAACAAGAGTTGCTGCTTCTTTTCCAAGTATGTCATAAACTTTTAATTGTACGGACTCAGCACGCCCTTGCCTACCGGCAGGCAGGTGTGTACCTACCGGAATTGAATATCTAATTTTTGTTGTTGGATTAAACGGGTTAGGATAATTTTGATAAAGATGAAATTCTTTTATTGTTTGATTTGTATTTTCGACGGAAGTTATTACCACTGAATCCAAATAAGTTGAATCAGGAGCAATAAAAGTAGTTAAACCTTCAGTACCAAGAACAGTTCCATAATCCCTACCGAAAGGAACAATTCTTTTAATTTCCCTGCCAGCTATATAGCTTGTTACAGTTGTATCTTCAAACCAACTCTCACCCCCATCTGTTGTAAAACGAGTTGTACCATTTGGGCCAACTAGTCCACCCATTTCAGGAGTCATAAAATACAAATCATTAACTTCGTCAAAGTTTTCTAAATATTGCGGCGCCCAATATGTGCCGCCATCTGTAGTTTTAAGGACTAATCCGTGTGGACCGCCTGCATATCCAAGGCTGTCATCATAAAAGAAAATTCTGTTATATCCGAATTCAGCTTTAGTTGATAAACGCTTCCCCAATCCTGTCCATCCCCAGGTTTCTCCTCCATCCGTGGACTTATAAAATGTATAATTATCCCCACACACAAACACTGTACTTTGAGTTCCATTGACATCTAATAAATCGCTGTTTATTTCCAAACCTAAACTTAATTTCTGCCAGGTAATTCCCAGGTCAACCGATTTAAGAATAGTTGCAGTATCACCAACAATATAAATGGCTTCCTCAGATTGAATGTAAATTCTATTTAAATCTTTATTTACGTGACTTGTTATATTTGCCCATTCCAAACTTCCTCCAACATTTCTTAAAATCAATCCATTAGCTCCAACAATTAAGGTTATATTGCTGTTTGGCAGATAACCAATATCAAATAATGATGGGTTACCCGGAACTGTATAAAGGAGTGAGGTAGTCAGTTCTCCCTGTTCGGTAAATGAGGCGCTGTATATTTCCCCGCTGTCTGTTACTGCAAGATAATTTCCATTACTAATTCTACTTATATCATTTAAGGAGTTGTAAACAATCTTCCCCAATTGATTAGTAGAACCACCAGTACACTCAGGAACAAATATACCGCATTGACAGGCAACAGTAATTAAATAAGTTAATAAAGATAATATCGCCAGCTTTGCATAAAATAGTTTTGTCTGTTTCATTTTTTATCCAATCTTTTTTATGCAATACTAAATAACAAAGTAGGACCTATCAATAACGTAAATACGTGATTTTAGAAGAGCGGAAAATGATATATATGTATAGGTGAATAAATAATTGAATGTTTACATATAATCTTTAGCAAAGCATTAATACCAACAAAAATGAAAGGCATCTTTTATACTACTACTTTAATTACTGACTAAAATTTGTAATCCATATTATTAATTCTGAAAGGACTATAAATTAAGTATGGCTCTATATAATCAATTTATTAAGCACTCATCAAAATTATTGCGATGAAGGCTTTCTCGAAGTTTTGAATATTAATGTGCTGATCTATACTTTAGCTCCAAAATCGAATAAGGATTGATTTATTCTGAAATTTATCATTAGAAATTGAATGTTTAATATTCTACAATATATAAAATACAAATTGTCTGTAGAAAACTTTTTAACCAAAATTGTCCGGGTTAGAAAATTGTGTGCTTATTTGAGAAGCGTAAACATTTTGAATTCACTTCGGGCAGATAATATAATTCTGCGGTGGTGGCGCTTCACAGCATGCAGCAGTTTCTCTTCCCTGTTCGTCATTTTCCTTTAAGAAATCTATGCAACCTGTCAGCTCCCACTTGTCACAAACAACATTGGGATTATTTAATACTTGACATTTGGTTTGATGCAAGCCTTCACCCGGCCATTGAAGTTCACCGTCCTTAGAGCAGTGTGCTTGTCCGACAAAAACCTCTAGGCTGTGTACATAACCATGGATTTCAGAAGTATATTCAGGGCCATCACTTCTGCCGCTATATTTTATTGTAATGGTAGTGTCCGTATAAGGTATTCTTACATTCAAATCAACAAAAAAAACAGTTGGTGAGGTGTTAAAAGAATTTCGCTCTAAAACAGTTAGTGTTAGATTTCCCTCAGAAAAAGCAATTGGATTGCCATCTGTATCAAAGAGCTGTGCCGATTTTCTGTAAAATGTGGTGGTTGCACCTATGGCTGTACATGAAGTCATGGTAGTGGTATCCTCATCACATTCTAAACCTTCACCGCACTGATTACCATCTCCATCGCAATGCTCATCATCTCCTAATGTTGAAACATTCAGAAACTGCCCGTCTTCTCCAGGCAGATATCCATTTCCTCCTGATCCGGGAGATGTAGCTACGGTCCTGCTGCAACCTCCTTTGCCCGGAGGATTTCCATCGCCGCCTTTTTGATTTTCCCCAATAGCAGGATCCGCGATATATGGAAACCAACTCACCACATCCCAAACATCTCCGCCGCGTCCACCCCGGTTACCGGTATGAATGGGTACATTACCTCCGTTTCCTCCAACTGCCAAGACATTGCCCGAATTCCCACCGTTTCCACCCGGACATCCATTACACTCGCTATCTGCGCCCTTTCCTCCGTAACCACTTACTATAAAGAGAAGCCCCTGTTTCTCAAACCCACCACTCAAGGTGAATCCAAAATTGGATAATTTCTGAATGATCTGATTCCGGGCAACTATACTATTGCCTCCATCCCCACCAATTGCACTGTAATACATTACGTCTTCATAAACATCTCCACCATTGCCGCCATATCCTGAAACATCACCTGCATCTGCTCCATTTATCGGACCTCCGCTATCTTGAGGAACACCATTCCAACCTGAGTTTCCCCAAGCGAAATATTCACCTCCATCACCACCCGTTGCAAAATAGACAGGGATTGGTGAACCGAATACATCTCCACCATTTCCCCCAGTAACTTTAACAGAAGCAATAGGATCATCTCGCTCATTGATTACCCTTAATCCCCAATAAGCTGCAAATCCACCATTTCCACCCATCACTGCTCCGTTCCCGCCATCACCACCGCGAAAGTTGATCTCCTGAAGAGCATAGGTTGTATTTATTTTTTCTGTGTTGCCAAAAACGGGCCTGTTGGAATTGAACCAGAATGCCGAGCCCCCATCTCCACCAATTCCGCCAGTAAGCATATCGAAACCGCTTGATATTTGAGTGACAGTGGGGATCCCTTCAATTGTTTCAGCTTCCAACAACAGAATACCTGAGTCACCACCTCGTCCTCCTGTAATGTCGAGTTTTGTGGCTGATGTTTGGAAAGTGTTACGGTCAATCACAACATTCGCTCCATTTCCACCATTGCCAAGAATGAATAAGGGTTTGGTGAACTGACTTATATTTTCTATATGAATTAATCCGCCAATCGCCCGGATTATAATATCACCTCCAGGTGCACCAACGCTTCCAACATATTGTTCTTCTCCAGACCTGATTATTTCGTCTAACGGACTTGTGCCATCTCCTGATCTTACCTGGGCATGTGCGTCAAATACGATTTTACCTCCTGGCCGGTCCACGATGAAAGAAAGATTTGTTCCTTGGACAGCAGATTTTTTTCCGAGTTTGAAATTTTCAGAAATGAATTGTTTGTGTTTGGTTAACTGTACCGTATCTTTTTGAACCATAACAGTACCACTTATTCTGATATTACCGTTTCGCGAACGAATAATAAAATCACCGGGCTTATCTCCTGCGATAACCAAGCTCCCATTAATATCGATATCTTTTTCAGCAATAATTTCATATGCAGAGGGGAAAGCTTCAGTTTGTCCTGCAGGCAGTTCATATTTATCAACTATTAATGTTGAATCGGTACGGGTTTCATTATTTTGTTCAGGTTCAGTTGGCTTTTTATCTTTACAAGAAAATGCAATTAAGGTACAGATTATAAGTTTAATAATAAAATTATTTTTCATTGCCGATTGATGTTTGTCGTTGTGCATACATAGGTCAAGTTATAATTGGTTTATAAATATATCAATAACGTAAATACGTGATTATGTTAATGCCCTTTATTTAGGTTTAAACCAAGACAAAATTCGGGATAGAAAATATATTTACACCGGAGTAAGTTAGATGAGATTTTCTTTCAAGGCTTTTGCTACAGCCCCGCTTGATGAGTGCACTTCAAGCTTTTCATAAATGTTCCTGATGTGTGAATCAACAGTATGATAGCTAATGAAAAGTTTTTCCGAGATTTGTTTTTTTGAAAGGCCGTCTGCTAATAAAGTTAATATACTGTTTTCTCTTTCAGATAAGTTGTAATCACTTTTTTCAGGAATAAATTCTCTAAACATGTTAAGCACTTTTAATGAAATTGAAGAATTCATTGGAGCACCGCCATTTAATACTTCATTGATAGATTCGATTATTTTTGCAGATGGGGAATCTTTAAGCAAATATCCGGAAGCTCCGTTACATATTGCTTTAAATACGCTGTCATCATCATCCTGTATGGTAAGCATAATAATTTTAACATCCGGTATCATTTCCTTTAAAGGCTTAATCCCTTCTATTCCGCTAATTCCCGGCAATCCAATATCAAGTAAAATTATATCTGGGATACAATTTAAGATTATCAATCCCGAAATTGCTTCTTCGCAAGAAGAAAATGCGTGGCTGCATTTAAACCTGTTATTGTTATTTAGGAAGCTGTAAAGTGTTTCTCTGAAAAGTTTGTTATCTTCAACTAAAATGATTTCAATTTTATTTTCGGGCATGTTTCAATTTTAATTTATGTAAGTATCGGTCTCAAAAAATTTTAAATAAAAAACATTAAAATTACAATCACGTATTTACGTCATTTCAACAGAAATAAAAACAGAGGTACCGTTAATATCCTGCGAAATTATTTCTATACTGCCGCCAATTTTATTAACACGTGAACGTAAGTTTTTTAAACCATTCCCCAAATTTACTTCATTTTCATCGAAACCAATTCCATTATCTTTAACTAATAAATTTAAAATATTTCTTTCTTCCCAAATTTTTATTTCAACATTATTTGCGTTGGAATGCTTAATTATATTGTTTAAAATTTCTTTATACGCAAGGAATAAATTTCTTTTTACTTCAGGAGTGAGCTTATCAATGTTACCAATCTTTGAGCTATTAACAGAAAATGTTAGCCCCTTCAGCATCGCATTAGCAGTTTCATTCATACGCGATAACAATCTTCCAATATTATCCGACGAAGGATTAATAAACCATACGATATCCCTAATAGCTTCTGCGGATACTTTTGCAGCACTATAAATATTGCTGGTATAATTGTTAGCGGTTTTGTTTGTTTTTAAATTATTTTCCAACAAAGATGTTAACAACATGATGCTGCTTAAATTACTGCCAATCTCATCATGCAAATCAGTTGCAATTCTATTTCTTATCTGCTGCTTTTCAACTTCTTTTTCAGTTTCAATCATTTTTGCTTTGTATTCAGCCGCTTCAGCACGTAATTGAATTTCATTTAACCTGGCTTGCTCTCTTTCCTTTCTTAAGTTTTCTTCTTCTATTTTTATTCTCTTATTCAACT
>CAVZID010000032.1:0-84611 GCA_963775245.1 uncultured Bacteroidota bacterium | reverse complement strand
TCAAGTGTTATTGTATTTAAAAGTTAAGACCTAATTGAATTTGTGAATTATTAAGATTTCCTATAATAACGCTAAGCTATTCCTTGATTACTTTTAATAGTTCCCGCTTCACTTAAAAATTCTTATAAATAGAAATTTCAATATCAATAAAATTATTCTGGAGGGTAATTATGAAAATTCATAATTGGTTTATACTTATACTTTTTTGTGGATTTCAATTCACAACTTTCGCTCAATCTTCCCCAAAAGCTTTATCCAAGATTAAAATGCTTTCTAAAGGTGCCGATGTAATTTTAACAGGAAAAGTATCAAAACAAAAATCCAATTGGAATAAAAATAAAACAAGAATTTATACAGAAGCAACATTGCAGGTTGATGAATACATAAAAGGCAATAATGGTTCTAACTCAGTGGTTGTTACTTATCCTGGTGGTGAGGTTGGAGATGTTGGAGAATGGTATTCGCATATGCCAAGCTTTAAGAATGATGAAGAAATTTTGCTATTTGCAAAAAAAGATAAGCAAGATTCACACTTTAAAGTTTTTGATGGTGAAAATGGAAAGATGACTTTATATAGAGATAAAAAAACTGGAGAAAAGGTTACATCTTCGAATATTAAAGTTTCAGCCTTAAAAAAAGAGATTAAAAGCTATGTAGCTAAACAGCAATAATTAAGAATGAGTAGCTTAAATTCATTTGCCTTTAATAATAATATCAATTGAGGATAACATGAAATTTTTTAACAAAGTTTTTATAAAATATATAATACTCGTATGTCTCATTTCTATTATTCAAAAAAATTCTTTTGCAGGACATAACGATAGGCGTTCAGATAACAATGCATTTGTTTTTAATGGTTCAACTAGTGAGCTTTATGTGAATGATAATTCACCGGTTAATGCTGATGCAAATCAGAATGGCTTTGAATTTTTCAATAGCAATTCAAACAATAATAAAATCACAGTGCAAGCTTGGGTTTATTTAATCGGGGATAACAATGGAATAAAAATGCCTATTGTTTATCGGGCTGTTGAAGGAGGAACCACTTTTTCTCTTTATGTTAAAAATAATAAGGGATTCTTTTCTGTCGGAAATAATAATACAGCCACTGTTCAAACTGCAGAGTTTCCAGCATTCGAATGGGTTTCTATTTCAGGAACCTATGACGGAAATACTTTAAGAATTTATTTGAATGGTGAAGAGTCCGGTTCCAATTCTGATTTTAATATCATTTCAGGTTATTCAATTTCAAATAGCAGCGGCTTATTCATTGGAAAATCTGCAGAAGGAACCTTTAAAGGTTTAATTGACGAAATTAGGTTTTTTAATGTTGCGCTAAGTGGAAACAGTATTAACAATTCTGGAGGTAATGGTAATCCTGCAGAAAATATTTCTTCATCTTTAACTAAATATCTTGCTGGTCAATGGTCGTTTAATGAAATTAGCAATGGAAATTTATTAAAAGATTTATCTAAGTATAAAAATTACTTACATGTAAATGACATTAACCAAATTGTTCCAAGCAAAAAACCGGGACTGTTGGTTGTTAACTCTATTGGGGACGAGTCCACTTCAAATTGTGGAAACAATATAGTTACATTAAGATCAGCTATTGAACGAGCTAATTCTCTTTCCGGGACTCAAATAATTTATTTTTATATACCTGGAGCCGGTCCATTTGATATTCAGCCAGCTTCGGCACTACCAAATATCACCGAAGCAGTTTATCTAGACGGAACAACTCAAAAAGGTTATGATGGTTCTCCTTTAGTAAGCACTAGCGGAGCTTTTGGCGGATTGACAATTTCATCCGGGAATTCAATTGTCCAGGGTTTATCATTAAACAGTTCATCCGGCTATGGCCTATCACTTTTTTCAGTTGGTAGTAATAATATTTTGGCAAATAATATATCAGGAATATTAATAAGCACTTCAGGAAATAAAATAAATGGAAATACAATAACAGGTTCAATTAAAGATGGAATAACAATTATTGATGGTGGAATAAATAATTTCATTGGAGATTTAATTACGAATAACATTTTAATTAACGAAGGTTATGGGATTTCTATTACAAGTGTTAATAGTAATCAAATTATTAATAACTCAATCGAATCAAATAATCATGGTGGTATTTTTATTTCAAACAGTACTGGAACGTTTTCAGGAAATAACATCTCCGGCAATACGGGAAATGGATTATTTTTATTTTCTTCAAACAGCAACACATTTTCTGGAAATACTTTTACCGGAAATCTCTTTAAATGGATTATTTATCAATGGAAATAATAATTCTTTTAATAGCAATAATATCACTGGCAATCTTGGTCTAGGAGTATCTGATTCCGGAAGTACGGGGAATCAGTATGGCAATAATACAATTGGAACAAATACTTTAGGAGGTATTTCAATATCACATGGAACGGCAACGATAAACGGAAATATTGTAAATGGAAATTTGGCATTTGGGATATCTTTAAATGCAGTAAATAATATTTCTCTTTCAGATAATAAAATATCAGGTAACACATCTTACGGATTAATTATTAATGGCAGCAATAATCAAATAATTAATAATACAATTTTTGATAATGGAAGTTCGGGTGTTTTTGTAGAAAGCGGAAATGGTAATTCAATTCTAAATAATTCTATTTATAGCAATTCAACAATGGGAATTAATCTAGAGTCATCTTCAAACGACTCACAGACTTATCCTATTCTTAATACTTTATATAGTTGGCAGGATTCATCAGCTTTGCCGGATATTAAAGGAGGTACTGCTATTCAGGGAATACTAAATAGTGATCCTTCACAAAATTATAAAATTCAATTTTTCGCTAATACTAATTCAAGCAATAGGGAAGGCAAACGTTTTATTGGTGAGACAACTGTGACTACTGATATTGCCGGGCAATCTAATTTCTTTACAAATTTGCAAAATGCTGTGCTTACTAACGGAGAAGTAGTATGTGCAACGGCTACAAAGTTAGACAGTATGAGTAGCCCGCAAAGCACTTCGGAATTTTCTGAATCTTTAGCCCATTCAACTGATGAAGGATTGCATTACAAAGTAAATACAACATTAGCAGGGGTTCCGCTTCACTGGAAAGATGGAAAGAGTCAGTACCAAATTTCTCAATCTGTTATTAATAAAGGTTATGATATTCAAGTTAACAATGGTTTTAATACTTGGAACGCTTTAGCACAATTAAATTATACACAAAGGTTTGGAAATAATTCTGAACACTGGGGAGGTGATGCTGATGGAATTAATAATATTGTTTGGTTTCCCACTACTAGCGAATGGGAAGATACAACAGGAGCTCCCACAAATGTGCTTGCTGTAACAAGAGTAAGATACAATGCACTTAATGGTGAAATAACAGATGCGGATATCGCAATTAACGGTCAGCCGGTTTCTCTTACGGGACATGGTCAATTTTATTGGTCAACAAACGGAGATTCAGATAAAGTTGATGTTCAAAATGCTGTTACTCATGAGATAGGTCATTTTTCAGGCTTAGCGGATTTATATAATCCGGGGGATTTACTCTATTCCTTGGATATGAAGACTAATAATCAAGGGGCAACAATGTATGGGCGAATAGCAGTGGGAGAGACTTTTAAACGAAATTTGCATCCGGTTTCATTTTCAAACCAAGCTGATGTAACAAATTATGATATCGGCGGAATAAATTATATATATAGTCATCTTGGTCAAGTTAACTATGATATTGCATTAGTATTTGATGGTTCAACAAGCTTTACTTCATCAACGGCGCTTAATGGTTTCATCCCTTCACAAAATGCAGCGGCCTCCCTGATTTCTTATTTAAGAAATGGTGACAGAATAGGGTGGGTTAACGGTACAAATGAAATACAATCTATTAGTACAAATTTCAACCAATTGTTATTAGATGTGGGAAAATTACAACCAAACCAATCAGGAAACCTTGCAGACCGGATAGCAGCAGCAGAAAATTTATTTGTTCCAGCTTCTCCAAATAATAAAATTATCATATTATTCAGCGCAGGCCAAGTATCAGCTGATTCTTTAATTACAAGTTTGAATCTTGATCCCTCTATTAAAATATACACTCTTGGTTTTGAAGGATTAAATAATGGACAGGATTTAATGAGCTGGTTAGCTAATAAAACCAGTGGTGAATACGTAAAGATCGCTAATGCTACTGAGATTCCTAATATAATTAATATTACTTGGTTTCGCTTACTTGGTCTACAGATATCATATTTATCCGGCGATATTAGTAGTGATTTAGTGGGAAAAGCATTTGCATGGCAGGGCGCATTTGCATGGCAAGGTGCGTTTGCATGGCAAGGTGCGTTTGCATGGCAGGGTGCGTTTGCATGGCAGGGTGCGTTTGCATGGCAAGGTGCCTTTGCATGGCAGGGCGGAACACTTGATATGGGGCTTTCCTGGGAAGGGAGTGAATACTCCTTATGGGCAATATCCCCAAGTAAGCAGGATACAATTACTCCTACTAATTATTTAAGTCCAAATAATTTAAAATACGACATTGAATATTTTGATGGCTTTGGTTCATACGGTTACCCATTTAAGTACTATAAAATACATAACCCTGGAATTGGAGCATGGAAATATATTCTCGTAGAAAATACTGCACCAATTTCAGCAGAGCCTATTCATGTATATACTGCCAGTAGTTCGGATCTGGTTTTAAAATTCAATTCAGACAAAGAAAGGTATTTCCTCAATTATGATCAAGGTGGAAACCCAATACCAATAACAGTCAATTTTCAAGCTAGGTTAACCGAAGGGGGGGAGTCCAGCGGATTCAACGGTGATCAAAAAAATAGCGGCACTCCAGTAGACGATGCTTTAGTTGTTGTGAAAATTACATCTCCTGATAGTCAATCAGTGGTGGGAAGATTGAAACCAGAAGGTAATGGCATTTATTCTATCGGACTTCAAACTTCTTTAATAGGTAATTATGATGTTAGTGTAATTGCTTCCGACGATGTCCCTGAGGACACTTTAAATAATAGTAAGTATCTAATTACAACTGAACACTCATTTTATATATCTGCTTTTGAAAAGCCAAAACAAGTTGTCTCGAATTATCCTCCATATCCAATTTTTGCTAATCATAAAGTAAAGCTGGGAACATGTGTCCAGGTTTATAATGGAAAAGTAGGCAGTAATTCTAATGTTTATATTGGAGGTTCTTCAGTTATTCAAAAAGGTGTTGAAGGAAATGGTTCGCTTGAAAGCGGTACAAGTGTCAGTGCAGGCAATGTCACTTTTAATGGTTGTATTGAATTAGGCGGCAGCACTCATATTGATGGAGACATAAATAGTGGAGCAGCTCTTCAATGTGGAACAAGTAACATTGTAAGTGGCAGTATAGCTACTGGAGGATTTACAAAACTAAATGGCAGTACAAGGGTTAATGGAAATATTGACGCTGGCGGAAATGTTACGCTAGGTACATCAGTAAAAGTGTACGGTTATTTAACCACCTCAGGAAATTTAACGAAGTCAGGCAGCTCACATATTTATGGAGATATTACTGAATATGGAACTCCATTAATTCCCAAATCATATAGCTCAATAACACTGCCTTCAGCTTCTAATTTTAATGCCGGAGGAAATGATATCTATGCCAGCGGGACTTTGACTCCTGGTTCTTATGGCAAAGTCATGCTTGGATCATCAAAGACACTTTCATTAAGTTCAGGAGATTATTACTTTAAATCATTTTCAATGGGTGGAAGCAGTAAGTTAAAGCTAGATGTTCAAAATGGGAAAATCCGAATTTTTGTAAAAGGAGATGTTACTTTTGGAACATGTGTAGAATCAATAGTACTTAACGGAGGGCCTGAAGAAATTTATTTAGAAACAGATGGATGTTTCAATTTAGGTGGAAGTGGGAAATGGTATGGCATTGTTTATTGTCCAATGGGGAATATATCAATTGGAACCTCATGCTGTATCAGCGGAGCACTTTGGGCAGATGGAGATATAAATATAAACGGCAGCAGTAAGATATATTATATAAATAATTCAATGAACAAAGAAGTAGCTTCACCTGAAAATAATGCCGCGCTAATAACAATACCCGAACAGTATGGGCTGGAACAAAATTATCCGAATCCATTTAATCCAACTACCACTATTAATTATCAATTACCTGAAAAAAATTATGTATCGGTAAAAATATATGATATTCTTGGTAACTTGGTTAAAACACTAGTTGATCAAAATATGGATGCCGGTTATCATAGTATAACATGGAATGCAAGTAATATTGCAAGTGGAGTTTACTTTTATAGATTTGAAAGTGGTAATTTTATTTCAACTAAAAAATTAATATTATTGAAGTAAATTTTTACGTCCTTGATTTTGCCGGAAATTGAGGGCGATTTTATTTTAGTTTTAGAAGCATTAAATTCACATCTTGTAACAAAGAATTTTGTAAAAAGTAATACCAAATAAATCATCTTCCGATTGCTAGAGTATTCATGACCAAATTAATTTTGTACATCGGACTTTTTTTAATTTTATTCATCTCAAATATTCTATCTCAAGAATATGTTTCATTTAATCATTTAACAGTCGAAAATGGTTTATCTCAAAGCTCAGTAACATGTATTTTCCAGGATAGAAAAGGTTTTATGTGGTTTGGAACCCTGGATGGTTTAAACAGATTTGATGGATATAATTTCAAAGTTTTTAAGAATGTGCCTTCTGATTCTAATAGTATTTCAGATAATTTTATATTCTCTATTTATGAAGATAAATCAGGTGTGCTGTATTTTGAAACTCAAAGCGGTAAATTAAATAAATATTTTCCTCTGACTGAATCCTTTAAAGTTGTACAAAAAGATAGTGTTGATTTAACAGCGGCAAAATTTAGTACCGTAGGGGCTGCATACATAGATTTAAATGGTGTAAAATGGACAGGCGGACTTGGGGCGGGAACAGGTTTGAAAAAAGAAAATATTAAAACGGGGGAAGTAAAATATTTTAAACATAATCCTTCTAACGTTTCCAGTCTAAGTGATGATAAAGTTTATTCGGTATTTAAAGATCATTCGGGAAATTTATGGGTCGGTACGTTTAACGGATTGGATAAGTTTGATGAAGCAACAAATAAATTTTTTCACTTTAGAAATGATCCAAATAACCCAAATAGTCTTCCCGATAATTGGGTTTGGCCTATATATGAAGACTCTCGTAGATATATTTGGGTTGGGACAGTAAAAGGCGGATTGTCATGTTATAACCCCAAAACAAATAGCTTTTATAATTATAAGAATGATCCGGGGGATCCAACTAGCATAAATGACAATTTTATTTATTCGATTTATGAAGACCGCAGCGGTGTAATCTGGATTGGTACTAATACAGGTGGAATAAATTATTTTAATCCTTCTACTTTGGTTTTCGATCATTACAAACATGATCCTGGGAATAAGAATAGTCTGGTCGATGATAATGTTTTTTCAATTTTAGTGGATGGAAATGGAGTATATTGGATTGGGACAAGGAATAAAGGATTAAACAAATTTAATTATAGTGAGAAAAAATTTACTTCTTATTATCATGACCCTTCAAAGTCAAATAGTGTTGCTAGTAATTTTATTTTATCATTAATGCAGGATAAATTGGGGATAATATGGATAGGTACATTTAGCAATGGATTGGATGCTTTTGATCCTATAAGAAATACTTTTATTCATTATGTTCATAACTCATCTGATTCAACCACACTCACTGATAACCGTATATATGCATTGCTCGAAGATAATGAAGATAATATTTGGATTGGGACAAATAGTGGTGGCCTTAATATACTTAATAGAAAATCAAATAAAGTAACGAATTACCAATTCAAACCAGGCGATCCAAACGCCATTAGTTCAAACACAATCTGGTCACTCGCCCAGGATAATTTTGGCAAAATATGGATAGGAACTTTCGGAGGAGGTGTAAATGTTTTTGATAAGGAAAATAAAACATTCTCTCACTTTAAACATATAGCTGGTGATTCATCAAGTATTGCAGATAATAACATTTCAAGAATTTTTAAGGATAGTAATGGTAATATGTGGTTTGGTACTACTTCAGGCTTAAGCGAGTATTTGCGGAAGTCAAATAAATTTAAAAATTATAGTGAGAAAGATGGATTAACAAATAATACCATTTATGGTATTGTGGAAGATAATAATAAAAAGCTTTGGCTGAGCACCAATAATGGACTTTCAAAATTTAATCCATCGAATAAAATATTTCAGAATTATTATTACGAAGATGGGCTACAGGGGAATGAATTTAACCAGAATGCTTTTGCAAAAGATAATAAAACTGGCAAATTATTGTTTGGTGGAATAAACGGGTTTAATGTTTTTTATCCGGACAGTATAAAAAAGAATAGCTATGTACCACCAATAGCTTTTACAAATTATCTTAGGTACAACACAGATGATGAAGAAGGTAAGCCTATAATTGAAAAGGGCATTTCACAACGTGATAGCATTTTTTTAACTTATAAAGATAATATAGTAACTCTTGATTTCGCTTCATTGAGCTACTTTGACAATTCAGAAAATCAGTTCAGATATAAGCTAGAAGGATTCAATAAAAATTGGATTCAACTTGGCAATAATCATACAGTTACATTTACAAATTTATCACAGGGCGATTATACTTTAAAAGTAATTGGTTCAAATAATGATGGAGTTTGGAATAGAAAAGGTGCGTCCCTTTCCATCATTGTTTATCCACCCTGGTGGAAAACTAAAATTGCTTATATAGTATATGTAATATATTTTACTGAGTTCTCTATATTGGTTGAGAAGATTTGAATTAAATAGACGCGAACAAAAAGCACGAATAAGGGAAAATGAATTAAGAATAAAAGCGACAGAAGCTGAAAAAAAAGTTTTACAAGTAGAGAACGAAAGAAAAACCAAGGAACTTGAAGAAGCCAGACAACTTCAGCTTTCAATGCTGCCTAAAGAATTGCCCAAGCTTCCAAATCTCGAACTTGCTGCATTTATGAGAACGGCAACTGAAGTTG
This sequence comes from uncultured Bacteroidota bacterium, assembly GCA_963775245.1. Lineage (GTDB taxonomy): Bacteria > Bacteroidota > Ignavibacteria > Ignavibacteriales > Ignavibacteriaceae > CAVSWT01. The sequence continues at coordinate 75,546 of CAVZID010000032.1, read as the reverse complement.
GAGGAGATTATTATGATTTTATTGTCCAGGATGACGGAGTGTTAAATGTAGCATTTGGTGATGCTACCGGGCATGGATTACAAGCTGGTACCATGGTTACGTTGATGAAAGGATTTTTTACGTCCGATTCATCAAAACTTGGATTGCAGGATTTCATGAATCATTGTAGTAGAATGATAAAAGAAATAAAGCTGGGCAGAATATTAATGTCATTCTGCTATTTATAAAGATTGAGAAATGTAAATTGTAGTATTACAAGCGCCGGAATGCCTCCTATTTATTATTACAGCAATGAAAGTAAAGAAGTTGAAGAAATCGTTATACAAGGGATGCCTTTGGGTGCAATGAAAAAGTATCCATACAAGCTTATTGAAAAAGAATTAAAAAGTGGCGACAAAATTTTACTTTTGACCGATGGCCTGCCGGAACAAATGAATGACAAAGAAGAAATGTTTGATTACCCACGTCGTTAAAGAAAGCTTTAAAAACTTTGCTTCAAATAATCCCGAAGAAATTATAAATAAGCTTGTGCAAGCCGGCGATGAATGGATGAATGGGACAGCACAAGCAGATGATATTTCTATGGTGGTTGTTGAGGTCAGATAAACAAACCTATTTTGAATTGTAATTTATTACTCACCTAAAGTTATTTCAAAAACTTAATTTTTATATTGACTTGTTATTATTTTAATTTGAAATTGTTTATGATCTTTCTTTGTTTCGTTTCTAAATTGTTTATAAGAGACAAGAGATAAGAAAAAAGAATTTGAGGTTTCCAATATGAAAAATTATTTTTTTACTGCAGGTGTTTTTGTGATTGAGATTCTATTTTTAAATACAATTACTTCTGCACAAGAAAAACAATTAACAGACGAAGAAAAATATCCATGCAAATATGATTCGGCATATCAAACATTAAATTTTTGGGTAGGGAATTGGAATGTTTACGATTTAGATGGAAAGCTTGTTGGTGAAGATAAAGTAGAAAAAATATTAAATGATTGTGCGATAATTGAAAACTGGAAATCATCAACCGGCGGAGAAGGGAAGAGTTTATTTTATTATAACTCAACTACTAATGAATGGAAACAAGTTTGGGTGACAGATAAAGCCACTCAAATTGGCGGGCAAAAAGAAAAGAAACTGATTAAACAAATGAGAGACGGCACTTTAGTCTTTCAAGGTTCATATCTTTATAAAAATTTAAATATTCTTGATAGAACTTCTCTAACACCATTAAAAGGCGGCAGAGTTAAACAAGTAATCGAATGGTCAAAAGACAATGGGGCAAATTGGAATAAAAATTTTGAAGCATACTATATAAAGAAAAATTAAACTGAACTAAAGTTTTACTTTATACTTTTATTCCAAAATTTACTTTCGAACTAAATTATTTTAAGCCGCAATCTCTCTATTATATTTCTTTCTATATTGAATAGGGGACAAGCCAGTTATTTTTTTGAAAGTAACCCTAAAAGCTTTTGGGTCTTGATAGCCAACATTATACATTACTTCATTTACATTTTCGCGGGATGATTCAAGACTCAATTTTGCAGCTTCAATTTTAACACGTTGAATATATTCCGTAACAGTATTGGAAGTTGCTTTCTTAAATCTGCGTTCCAAATTTCTCCTGCTTAAAGCCAGCATAGAAGCCAATTGATCGATAGTAACTTTTTCCTGGAAATTAGTTTCAATAAATTCCTGCGCCTGTCTGATCGAATCATCGTCATGTTCTTTTTGTCCGGTGAATATCATAAATGGTGATTGGCTGTCACGCTGAATATCAATTTGAAAGGCTTTTGCACAAAATACTGCAGCTTCTCTTCCTGAATATTTTTCAACAAGATACAAAATTAAATTCAATGAAGAATAGGCCCCGCCGCTTGAATAAATTCCTTGTTCATCAGTAATTATTTTGTCTTCAACTAAATCAATTTCAGGAAACATCTGTCTAAATGCATTTGCAGCCAGCCAATGTGTTGCACATTTTTTATCTTTTAACAATCCAGTGGAGGCAAGTAAAAAAGCTCCAAGACATAAGCTCGCCACTTCGGATCCTTGCTTATATTGTTCAATAATCCACGGGATAAACTCTTTATTTTGCTCAATGGCTTTACCTAAGTCACCATACATGGCTGGTATAATTACCAAATCAGTTTTCTTAACATCTTTTAGTGGAGTGGTGGCGATGGAATACAATCCGTTGTTAAGCTGTGAGGTTTTTTTAAGCCCAACGAGCTCAATCCTAAAATATGGAGACTTGCCCTGGCTATTTAAAAAATTGTTCACTTCAGCGAAAACCTGGCGTGGGCCTTCAATATTACCTAAAATAGCACCCTGTGTAACAAGGATTGATACGTGTTTCATTGTTTTATCTTTTTGTTAGTGGTTGATTGTGTATCGAAAATATATATTTTGTTTGTCGCAATCAACCCCTAAAGATGTCGTTTTTACACTTATGTGTTATTTAACCATTAATTGAAATACTTGACTCAGTCAAGTAAATTTTATATTTTAAAATATGAAAAATGATAATGAAATAATAAAACAAATCCGTCAATTTAACCGGTTTTATACAAATATCATTGGCGTTGTTGATAAGCATATTCTTAACAGCGAATATACTTTAACCGAAGGCAGAATACTTTATGAAATCTATTTTACTAAAGATTGTTCAGCTAAGAAAATTAAAAGTCATCTTAACATTGACTGGGGGCATCTCAGCAGAATAATCAGCAGCTTTGTAAAGAAAAGTCTTGTTACTAAAATGACGTCAAGCGAAGACAAAAGAATTACAATTTTAAAATTAACTAATAAAGGGGAACAAGATTTTCTGAAATTAAATCAAAGTTCCGAAAATGAAATTGGTGATATAATAAGCAAACTATCTAATGAAAAGAAAAATGAATTAGTGGCTCTGATGACAAGCATTCAAACGATACTATCAAAATAACATTTTGAAGTAAGGAAATTTAATGGATAGACAAATCAATTTAAGTGATATTCAAATCCGTACAAAGCTAAAACCTGGAGATATCGGTTATGTAATTTATAGACATGGCATTTTATACAATCAGGAATATAAATATGGAATAGGGTGTGAATATTATATTGCAGAAGGGGTGATGGAGTTTATTGAGAACTATGATTCACAAAAAGACCGCGTATGGATTTGTGAACATAAAGATAGAATAGTGGGATTCATTTTTCTTATGCATAGGGATGATGTTACGGCACAGCTAAGATATTTTCTCATTGAACCTGGATATCGCGGAATAGGTCTGGGTTCAAGATTAATAAATCTTTATATGAAATTTTTTCAAAAGTGCGGCTACAAAAAATCCTACTTGTGGACTACAAAAGACTTAACTGCCGCCGCATTTTTATATAAGAGAGCAGGATTCAGACTTACCGAAGAAAAACAAACAACCACATTTGGAAAATTAGTAACAGAGCAGAGATACGATTTAATTAGTTAAAACATTTTTTCCTTCCAGCTTAGCTACATTGTATAATTCCAAAATCGACTATTGTGATACACGTCAAAAACTTCATAAATAATTGAATAACCAATCAGAATAGTCCAAATGAGCTATACCATATATAAATTTTAAATTACAAATTCTGCCCATGCATTCCTGCAGAAAAGATCAGACTAAAAAAACGAAAATATAAAAACGGGTAAGCCGAAAACCGTACAGATTAGAGTAGGTGTAATTTAAATAAAGGAGTGTTATGGGACTAAGTAGTGCTGGACTCACCGATATCGGAATGGGTCCTGGTAAGACAACAAATTTTTTTGTTGAGTATGATGATTCAATTACAAATGCTGATAAACGGGCACAAGCTTTACTTGCAGTTGTAGAAAGTGAATATGCAGCGATAGCGCCAGTATTTAATATACCAGGTTCTGCATTTGGTACAAGCGATAGGATACATGTAACAGTAGATAAAGCATTTGACAGCGGGGCTGTTAACTGGGGATATTCTTCCGGCGGTGGAAGCCATATCAGTGTAGATACACAAACAAGCAACACTAACGATGCAAATGCAGCAGAGATTGTTAAGATGCTTTTTATAGCAGAATTTGTAGAAGTATTAATGAGCTATAATCAGCAGAAAGTTACTTCAACATATTGGTATGCCGGCAGCAGCGATGGTGAAGGGTTATCTCAGTACTGGACTATTGAACGTTTCAAAACTGGCCATTACCTTTATTATAACTCCTGGATAGCAGCATGGCTTAATTCTCCAAGCACACGACAGGACTGGGTTTCAAGTCCGGAAGGGACTGATGGGAATTCTGTAAGCTTTGGATGCGCATTATTATTTATCTATTATTTGAATAAACAGTTGGGATTTAGTATAAACCAGATTCTTGCAGGTTATACTTCAAATTTAAAAAGTGTTTACAACTCTCTTACTGGAGATTCAGGCAATCCATTTCCATTTTTTAAGCAGTTAATAGATAATGTTTTTCCTCCATCATCAAATGCAGCTATACCAGCAGCAAATCCGGATAATCCATTTCCTGTAGGGATGCTTTCTTTCTGGGTTGATAAAAATACTTTTGGCAAAGATGAAGTGCAGGATATTATTAACACTCACGCCGGTAAATTTAGTGATGCATTCTGGCTGGTTATCGAAGGCTTTAATAAAAAAGCATTTGATTCTCTCCCGGTAACAATTCCTGATCTAACCGGGCCTTTTGCTAATATTCCAGATATTCATATTTCAAGAAGTTCAACTCCAATTGATTATGAAAATATTTCAAATCCAAATGCTCCCCAACGAATCCGAATAGCTTATGATATTACTTTCACAAATAATTCTTTAACTGCGTTCCCAAATACAGGCGAGGATGCTAAAGTTAAAGAATTAGATGCTAGAGCAACTGTTGGCGGAAATACTGTACTGAATGCAACTGCAGGTACAATTTTTGAATTAACAGCAGGAGCAGATCCATATTTTACAAATATTGATCCCACTCAGAACAATGTTTTCTGGTTAAGTCAGGATCTGAGAGTATTTACTGCCACACCGGCTAAAAATAATGTTCCGGTATCAAGCGGTCCAACTTTTAGCTCTGACAATGTTAACGGTGCGTTTTCATATATTCAAAATCTACTTACTTATTTAAATAATAATTTTGCTGATCCTTCCGGACCCGATCCATTTGTTTCAATTTTACCCGGACAAACAGGCGCACTTTCTGGTGATTCATCAGTAGCTCCAGTTACAGTTGATATAACCAACTTTTTTAATATACACGTTTATAATAATTATAACTTTGCAGTTGCGCGGGTAAGATTAAGAGGGCTTTCCGGAGATGTTGCGAACAACGTTAAAGTATTCTTTAGACTTTGGTCAACACAAACTGCCGATACTGATTTTCAACCAAATTCTACATACTTAAGTAATAAGGATTCGCAAGGTCATCCAACTTCTCCTCTTGTTGGAACTGGAAATCATACTATTCCATTTTTTGCTACAGGAAATTTCTCTGGCAATTCGGATTATGTATCCGGCGGAGTGAATAATAAAAATATTACTCTTGATATCGGTGATTCAAAATGGATTTATTTTGGGTGCTTCCTAAATCTGTATGATTCAAATAATATAATCAATGGACAACAAGTTCAGCATTTATTAAATGGAACTCACCATTGTCTAGTAGCCGAAATTGCAGATGATGAAGCTCCGATATTAAATTCAAGCAATATTGTTCAAAGCCCGGAAAATTCGGATAAACTTGCTCAGCGTAATTTGCAGTTAACAGTTTCAGATAATCCCGGTGAAGCAGCATCACATAGAATTCCTCAAACATTCGATATTCGTCCAAGCCAGGCTTTAATCAACTATCCCGGCAGTCTTTTGGATTACCCGGATGAGCTAATGATAGATTGGGGAAATACTCCTATTGACAGCAACGCATATATTTACTGGCCGCAGGTAAATTCTTCAGATGTATTGCAACTTGCCGAAAAATTATATGGAACTCATTTACTCTCTGCTGCAGATGGCAATACAATTCAATGTAGGGTTACCAAAGGAGTTACTTACGTTCCAATACCTGTTGGTACCGGAGAAAATTTTGCAGGGCTTATAACTGTTGATTTGCCAACTACTGTTGTAAAAGGCCAGGAGTTTAATATTATCGTTAGAAGAGTAACTACAAGACGAGGACAGCAGCAGGTAGTTGTAGTGTGCAGGTAAATTCAAAAGAAACTTCAGCACCAAACAAAGCCGGTAAAAAACAAAAAGGTGATAAAGCTGAAAAAGCCGCAGTAATTTCTGAAGCGGTTTTAGCAGAAAGGAAGATTAAAAACTGGCGTTATGTTACGGGAACATTCCAGATTAAGATTCCTGTTGCAACAGCAGATACAATGCTTGCTCCTGAACAAAATACTCTTGCAATATTAAAATGGAGATTTCTGCAAATGTCTCCTGTTAATCGTTGGTATCCGGTTATGCAGCGTTATATAACTTATTTATCTGCCAGAGTAAATGCATTAGGCGGAGATGCAGATAAAGTAAAACCTTCGCCGCAAGGCTATTGGGAACTGCCCACAAGGCAACCGGAATCGTGCCTTGAATATACCGGGAAAATATGTCAGGTATTTTTTAATTGTTATGGCGAATTCGAAGGATTTATTCTCAAAGATTGTTCAGAGGAACATTCTATTAAATCAAACGAACCTCAAATAGGTGAGTTGGTAATTCGCGCTTTAAGAGAACGGTTAAAAGTTTCTGTTTATGTAGATAAAAAAGATATAAACAGAATTTGTAAAGTTATAATACGGTGTTAATAAATAATTCTTGAATGAATTATCTTTTGAAATACTTATTGTAGAGACGCTCCGCTGGAGCGTCTTTTTTTATAATAAATATAAGAGTGAACGCTGCAAACTAAATTCGGCAAAATTATTTTCAATTAACATTTTACTAAAATAAATAGTCGCATTTAACCCCTAAATTGACGTAAACACACCTTCTAAAACTATGTTCCCGCCGTTATCTTTGCTTTGTCGAATGAGAATCAAATAATATAGGAGGTGGTGATTATGAATATTAAACCTATAATTGAACAGCGCGATAAACAAAATTATATCGCAATAAAATCAAAACTAAAAAGAGAAGAAATCCCTCAGTTGCTTCCTCCTTTGATTCCCGAGTTATTTAAATGGTTATCGATTAAAAATATCGAACCTGATGGGGCACCATTCTTCAACTATTTAAAAATGGATGATGAATTGGAAATCGAAGTTGGAATCCCGACAAGTTCAATTGTTAAAGGTGATGAACGTGTTAAAGCAGGTTCATTCCCGAAAGGCAAATTTGCTGTTGCAAAACATATTGGCAATTACAATAAATTATTCGAATTTCATGTTGCTATAGAAAAATGGAAAGATGAAAATAATTTAAAATTTATTTCACCAAAGGTTGAATTCTATTCCATAGATCATGTTACTGAACCGAACCCGGAAAAATGGGAAACTATTGTTATTAATAGAATTGAAGAAAACTAAACTGTGAAGATCAAAAGTTAAAAGTCAAAAATAAAAAATTTTAACTTTTGGCTTTTTAATTTTGACTTAATCTTAACTATGTCTTATAAGAATAAACAATTAATCAAAAAGGTTATTGAAATATTTTCGAAAAATAATTTTAATAACTTTATTAATTATTTTGATGATAACATCAAATGGAACATTGTTGGAATGCCGGCAATAGTCGGGAAAGCAGAGTTTGTTGAAGCAGTATATTCACTTGAGCTTAAGGATTTCACTTCATCTAATATTAAAAATATTATTTCCGAAGGAGATTTTGTTGTAGTAGAAAGTACTATCAGAGAAAATGTCAAATCAAATAATATTGAAACTCCAGCATACTGTGATATTTATCGAATTAAAGATAATAAAATATGCGAGTTGACTACTTATATAATTGATATTTCAACAAATATTGAAAAGAATAATGCGGAGTATAATTCTTAATAAAAAAAATAATTTAAGTTGCTATAATACTATTGCAAATTTTATATAATCATAATTAACAGGGGAAAGCTTATTAGTGCGATTTAATTATCATTCAATAGTGACTCAAACAGACGAAAAAAATTAAAGGAAAAATATGAAATCAATATTCGATGAAGTAACAAGGAGTGAACTGATTAATAGAATCAATACATTAACTGAAAACAACTCAGCAAAATGGGGTAAAATGAATGTTAACCAGATGATGAAACATTGTATATTGTGTGAAGAAATGTATTTCGGCAGGAAGAAATATAAAAGAACATTTCTTGGACGTTTGTTAGGCAAAATTGCTTTGAAAGGAATGCTCAAAGATGAAAACCCCATGAAGCGAAATTCACCTACAAACGCAGCTTTTAGAATAAAAGAAAGTCAGGGTGATGTGATAGCTGAAAGAAAAAAATGGGTTGCGTTAATTATAGAATATGAACATTTTTCAAACAATGACTTTACACATTGGTTTTTTGGGAAAATGACAAAAGAGCAAATTGGATATCTCAATTTTAAACATATTGATCATCATCTTCGGCAATTTGGTGCCTGAAACTAATAAATGATTTAAATTGTATTTTAATCTTTTGCATAAATTGAATTCGTGTGATTTAAAGTTTGAAAATTCCATTTTAGAATTTTCTTTCAGTTATTTTGAATTTAAAAGTCTGTTCAAATAAAAGATTGTTAAATAAATAAAGGTATAAAGAAAGGAAGCAGCCATGTTTAAAAGCACGAAAGCATTCAGCAGCTTTTCTGTAAATGATATCCAGAAGGCAAAAGATTTTTACGGATGGACTCTTGGATTGGAGGTTACTGAAGTGCCGGAAATGCAGGGGTTGTTAAACCTTAATATTGAAGAGGGAGGCAAAGTGATGATATATGAGAAACCAAATCATGTCCCGGCAACTTTTACTGTTTTAAATTTTCCAGTTACTGATGTTGAAAAAACTGTTGATGAGTTAGTTAAGCGTGGAGTTAAGTTTGAACAATACGGGGGACAAATTAATACTGATGCAAAAGGAATAGCAAGAGGAGGAGGCCCGTTGATAGCCTGGTTTAAGGATCCGGCAGGAAATATTTTTTCTGTGGTTGAACAGAAGTTTTAAAAAATTATTTCCCGGAATTTTTAGGAATCGATCACTATGTGAAAAGACTTAATTTTTTTATTAAGTCTTTTTATATTTTAAAGGCATCCTGAAAAAATAATATTGATATTATGTCCGAAGTAAAAGTTGAAATAAGAAAAATAATTCATATTGATATGGATGCATTCTATGCTTCTGTTGAACAGCGTGATAATCCTGAGCTAAAAGGAAAAGCATTAGCAGTTGGAAGTGCTGAAAAAAGAGGAGTAGTGATGACGGCAAGCTATGAGGCAAGAAAATTTGGAGTCCATTCTGCCATGCCTTCCAAAATGGCTTTGCTTAAATGTCCTCATCTAATTTTTGTTAGGCCAAGATTCGATGCATATAAATCAGTGTCGAGACAAGTAATGAATATTTTTAAATCTTACACAGACTTAGTTGAGCCAATGTCTCTTGATGAAGCGTATCTTGATGTAACGAACAATAAACAAAATATGCCTTCTGCTACTTTGATCGCTAAAGAAATTAAAAATAGAATTAAAGATGAATTGAATTTAACTGCTTCTGCAGGAGTTTCAATAAATAAATTTTTAGCTAAAGTGGCATCTGATATTCACAAACCAGATGGGCTGACTTTGATACGTCCCGAAGATGCAGATTCATTTATAGAAAAATTAGCGATTGAAAAAATTCCCGGGATAGGAAAAGTAACAGCTTCTAGAATGATTGCTTTGGGAATTAAAACAGGTGGAGATATCAAAAATCTAAAAAAGGAATTCCTATTAAAAAAATTCGGCAAGGTTGGTGAGCATTTTTATAACATTGTGCATTGCCTAAGTGATGATCCGGTTGTGGCAGAGAGAAAACTAAAATCAATAAGTAATGAAACAACTTTTGATGAAGATATATTAGATGACAATATATTCAAAGAAACTTTATCTATTCTTTCCGAATCAGTGATAAGAAGAATGAAAAAAAATAATATTAGTGCTAAAACAGTTACACTAAAAATAAAATATTTTGATTTTGTTACTCAAACTCGAAGCAAGACTCTGCATGAAGAATTTGAAGATGAAGCCACTTTAATCCAGGCTATAAATAATCTTTTAATTACACCTAATAAAATTGATAAGCCGGTTAGGCTCATGGGAGTTGGAGTATCAAATCTAAATGATCATCAAACAAAAGAAATTCCAGCTCAATTTACACTTGATTTTTAGCCATCAAAAGTTTGTTTTCTTGTTAAATTCAAAATATTATTTTAAATAAATATATATTTTATTTCTGCTTTTAGTAAATTACTGCATTCTTATTATTCTAACCTAAATAGATTTTGACTTTGTAGTATGCAAGTAACATCCGAAGAACAATATAAGTTATTATTTGAAAATAACCCGCAGCCAATGTGGGTATATGACAAAGAAACTTATGATATTATTGCAGTAAATAATTCTGCAGTTCTAATGTATGGATATCCAAAAGATGAATTAATAGGTAAGAACCTTGTTGAATTACGGCCTAAAGAAGAGCTTTCCAAATTTCTTGATAACATCGAAAAAACCCCTGCTCATTTTGAAAGAAGCGGACCCTGGCTTCACAAGAAAAAGGATGGTACAATTATAAACGTTGAAGTGACATCCAATAATATAATTTATGATGGTAAACTTAGCAGGCTAGTGCTCCTAACCGATGTAACAGAGAAAGTTGAAGCTGAAAAAAATGTTAGGCAGTTAGCTGCTATCGTTCAATCAAGCGATGATGCTATATTTAGTAAAGATCTAAATAGTATTATTATAAGCTGGAACAAAGGCGCCGAAAAAATATATGGATATTCGGCTGACGAAATTATTGGGCGGAATGTTTCTATTCTTTATCCGAATGACAACAAATCAGAACCGGCTCAAATATTAGATCAGATTAAGCAGGGGATTTATATTAGACAGTTTGAATCAACACATCAAACAAAGGATAACAAATTTGTAACCATATCCTTAACCGTTTCTCCTATATTGAGCAAAGACGGCAATCTAATTGGGTGTGCGGTAATTGCACGAGACATAACAAGAAGAAAGAAAAATGAACGAGAAATATTAAAAGCCTTTGAACGGGAAAAAGTAGCACTAACAAAAGCAGAAGAACAAAAGGTCAAGCTTAAGTTTTTAGCCGAAGCAAGTAATCTATTAAATTCTTCGCTGGATTATGAAGAAACTTTAGCTGCGTTGGGAAGCCTGGTTACTCCTAAATTAGCAGATTGGTTTGCAGTAGATCTTTTTGATGAAAATAACAATTTAGTGCGCCTCACTGTTTCACACGAAAAATATGTTAAATATAAATTTGTCGAAAAGTTTATGGAGTCTATTCCATATCAACAAAGAGATGACTCGGCAATCTATCAAACTATTAAAACCAGGAAGCCGGTTTTATTTGCCGATGTCACTTCAAAAGACATTGAACATAATGTTGCTAATAAAGAGCAGTTTAAAATTCTTAAGAAATTAGGGCTGCATTCTGTAATGATAGTCCCATTATTAATCAGAGAAAAAGTGTTAGGAGTTTTAATTTTTATAAATGCTGAATCTAAATTGAATTATACTAGTGATGATTTAATTTTTGCCGAAGATTTAGCCTCACGTGCCGCTATTGCTATTGAGAATGCGTTATTATATAAGAAAGAAAGTGAGCTTAATCAGCAGCTTGATAAACAAGTTGAAGATCTTAAAATTGAAATAGCAAATAGGAAACGGGCAGAAGAAATTTCTAAAGAACATCAAATAGAATTAGCAAGAAGTGAAGAACGTTTTCGTCTTGTACTTGAAGCTACAAAAGTCGGCACATGGTATTGGAACCTCTTAAATAATAAACTAGAATGGTCTAACATTACAAAAAGCTTATTTGGGCTAGAACCAAATGAAGATGTTAGTATTGAATTGTTTTATGAATTAATAATACCGGCAGATAGGGAATTTGTTAAATCTTCAATTAAAAAAGCTATCGACGAAAAAGATTTGTATGACATTGATTACAGAATTCAAATAAGGTCCGGGGAGTTAAGGTGGATTAAAGCATTGGGCAAAGCTGTGTATGATGAATCCGGTAAAGCTATAAGATTTGATGGAGTTAGACTGGATATCACGGAAAGTAAATTAGCACAGGAAGAAAAATTTAAATTATTAGCAGAGATTGAAAGACAGCAGGAAAGATTAAATAAACTTGTTGCCGATGTCCCTGGTGTTGTTTGGGAAGCATGGGGTGAGCCGGATTTAAAAAATCAGCGGATTGATTTCGTAAGCAGCTATGTAGAGCAAATGCTTGGGTATAAAGTTAATGAATGGTTATCTACTCCAAATTTTTGGTTAACAATTGTTCATCCTGATGATAAAGAACGTGCCGCAAAAGAAGCTAAACAAATTTATTTAAGCGGGCATAACGGTATTAGTCAATTTAGATGGGTCGCAAAAGATGGCAAAGTAATTTGGGTTGAAGCTCAATCATCCCCGATTTTTGATGAGGATGGAAAACCTGTTGGAATGAGAGGAGTGACTATGGACATTAGTAATAGAATTAGAGATGAAGAAAGAGTACAGCATCTGGGAAGAATTCTGGAAAATTCACTTAATGAAATCTATATATTTGATGCTAAAACCCTGCTCTTTACACAAGTAAATCATGGAGCTAGGAAAAATACCGGTTATAGCCAGGAGGAACTAAAAAAATTAACTCCTTTAGATTTAAAACCTGAATTTACTTTAAGTGAATTTAGTAAGTTGATTGAACCGCTTAGAATCGGAGAAAAAGAGAGAATTAGTTTTGTATCTAAACAAAAAAGAAAAGATGAAACATTATATGACATAGAAGTTCACATGCAATACTCTAACTTGCAAAACCCGCCGGTTTTTGTTTCAATAATCCAGGATATAACTCAAAGGAAAAAAGCTGAAGAGTATCTCCAGGAATCTCTTAAAGAAAAAGAAGCATTATTAAGAGAGGTACATCACAGGGTCAAAAATAATTTACAAATTATATCGAGCTTATTGAATCTTCAATCGTCTTATATTAATGACGCAAAAGCCTATGAGTATTTTCAGGAAAGCCAGAACCGGATTAGATCCATGGCTTTAATCCATGAGAAGCTTTACCGGCCAAAAGATTTAACAAAGATAAATTTTTCGGAATATCTGCAGGATTTAATTTCATATTTATCTTCAATGTATCGTAAAAATAACCATACCATTTTATTTAACACTGAAATAGACGATGTTTATATAAATATGGATATCGCTATAACTCTCGGATTAATAATTAATGAATTAGTCTCTAATTCTTTAAAGTATGCTTTCCCTAACAACCTTAGTGGAAAAGTTTCAATAAATTTACATAGCAAAAATGAGAATCTTGAATTAAGTGTTCAGGACGACGGCATTGGTTTCCCGGTTGATTTCGATTTAACAAAGAATGACTCTTTGGGGCTTCAGTTAGTAAAAGCTTTTACACAACAATTAAAAGGAGAACTTGAAATATTTGATAGAAATGGTACTAATGTAAATATCACTTTCCCCAAACCGGAAAAAGGATATTAATTAAAGATAAATATATTTAATGTTGGTTTTAATAAAGGAGTAAAATAATGGAAAACTTAAAGCCAAAAATTTTAATTGTTGAAGATGAAAGCATTACGGCACTTGATCTGAAAAAAAACCTTGAAACTTATGAAAATGTTGAAGTAGATGTTTCCAATAATGGGCTGGATGCAATTATGAAAGTAGAGGAGGAAAAGCCCGATTTAATTTTAATGGATATAATGCTTAAAGGGCGTCTGAACGGGATTGATGTTGCAGATATAATTTCTAAAAAAAGAGATATTCCTATAATTTATATTTCTGCTTATACAGACGATGAAACGGTGCTAAACGCACATACAACCAAACCTTTTGCTTTCCTTGGAAAACCTTTCGATGAAAGTAAACTTCACGAAACTATCAATAACGCTCTTTCAAAATATAAAATTGAATACCATCAGAGAGTGTAGAAATAATTTCCAAATTTTAACCAATACTTAGGTGTAAACATTTTCCCCTGTTAACATTTGTGCGTTGGAAAACAAACATAGGAAAATTATTTATTACCTTTAATAGCTTATTATATTAAATCGAAATGGTAAATATATTTTTTACGATTATTATGAAACTCAAGATGAACAACAGCAATATTATTATATTTTTTGGTTTGATATTATTATTGCTTATAGGGATTATTTTATATTTAATTGTTTCAATTGACAAATCAGGAAGAAGCACTAATAATCCTCGCAATATAGGTTTAATGCATAATAAAAGAGTCTTGATTCATTTGGACAATGAAAGCTGAAGCTTAAATATGTTTCTCCATTTTCAAGTGAGGAATTGTTACTTCAATAAATTGTTCCCCAACTTTTTTATAATCCAGCTTTTCATAAAATTTTATAGCTGTATCTCGTGCGTGAAGTATAATTTTATTATAACCAAGCTTGTGAGAGTATTCTTCTGAAAATAAAACCATATCTTTGCCGATTCCCTTAGCCCTAAATTTTTCATCAACTGCTACCTGCCTCATTTGAATATTTTCTGAATCCAGCACCTTTAACAGTAAGCAGCCAATTAATTTACTTTCATAAAATGCCCCGATATGAATTTGGGTTTCTTCTTCCTTTAAATCATTTAAACTGAAACTCAAACCAAGAGGCTTTCTCAGAATATCATTTCTCAAAGCCAGTTCAAGAAAATATTCCGTGCTTAAAAAGTTGATAATTTTAATACTTGTTTTCATAATTTTTTTATAAATTTACCCCCGCTATAAGTTTAATAAAATGTCCTCGCTTATATTTTTCTATTTTTTTTAATTTAACTTGTTTTATTAAATCTGTCAAAACCAATGTATAGCAGAATTATTTTTTATAAACAATATTGGGCAGCAGTGTAAAAAACTGTTATTGTAACAAAAATGGTTCTACTTCATTTGAGGGGTAAAACCTTTACATATTAATTCTATTTTCCCAAAATTTAATTCCATAAATATATTAGGAGCGAACATGAAAAACATTCTTTGTTTAATATTAATTTTTATGTCATTTACATTATTTGCACAAGATAAAAAAGATTCAATTAAAGTGGGCTGGTATGAATCAGCAGTTGCAGGATTAAATTTAAGCCAGGTTGCTTTTAGTGATTGGTCTCAAGGAGGCGACAATTCACTTGCTTTTAGTTTATTCGGAATGTTTGGGGCAAATTATTATGCAATGCCGTGGCAATTAGAAAATAATTTGAAGTTAGCCTATGGTAGAACGAAACTTGGAGAGAATTCATTTAGAACTAATGACAATGAATTATATCTTGAAAGTGTACTTACTTATAATGTGGATGGATGGAAAGTTAACCCGTATTTCAGTAATACAGTAAGAACAGTTTTATCTAAAGGATATGATTATTCGGTTGATCCGGCAGTTCAAACTTCAAATTTCTTTGATCCTGGCTATATTACCCAAAGTTTAGGTTTAAATTATGATCAAATAAAAGGATTTAAAACGCGGTTAGGTTTTGCAATTCAGGAAACAATCACAAAGGATTTTAATCAATACTCAGATGACCCGGATACAAAGAATAAAATAGAGAAATTTAAATTTGAAACCGGCTTGGAATCAGTAACCGAAGGGGATGTAGAGTTTGCAAAAAATATGCTTTTAAATACTAAGCTGAGATTATTTACAAGATTTAATATGCTTGATGTTTGGGATGTGAGATGGGATAATACTATAACAGCAAAAGTTAATGATTTTGTAAATGTTAATCTAAATGTTCTTATAATTTATGAAAAGAGTCAATCGCTTAGAACTCAAATTAAAGAAGCTTTACAATTGGGATTTACTTATACAATCCTTTAAATATTATTCTTTAAATAATTTATTATTCTACAACATTATAGGAGGCTAGAATGTCATTGATGAAAGAATTTAAAACCTTTGCCATGAGGGGTAACGTAATGGATATGGCTGTTGGTATAATTATCGGAGCAGCTTTTGGCAAAATTGTCAGTTCATTTGTTGCAGATGTTATTATGCCGCCAATTGGACTTTTAATTGGTGGAGTAGATTTTAGTAAAATAGTAATTACTCTAAAAGAAGCTACTGAAACAACCAAAGCAGTTACTTTGAATGTAGGTGTTTTTATTAATACCATTATTGATTTTGCAATAATTGCGTTTGCTATTTTTATGGTTATAAAAGGAATGAATTCTTTAAAAGAAAAAGGAAGAAGAGAAACCGGCAGCTCCACCTGCTCCATCTAAAGAAGAAGTTCTTTTAACTGAAATTCGTGATGCATTAAGAGCAAAATAAAAATAATTTATATTGCATTTTAATTAAGGAAAGAAACGATGCGAAAGATTAAAGTTATTTTAATTTCATTTATTCTTGTCATTCCGTTTATTGTTCCGGCTTATGGGCAAATTAGATCGGAAGGGACAAAATTCGGATTGCAAATAAATGGACTAGTTCCTGATGATGATTTTGGATATAACAAAGGTATAAAAGTTAATTTTTTGGCTCGAGGGTTCTTAAGATTTGATGCCAGCCAAAATCTTGAAGTTGAATTGGGAGGCGGATTCGGAAAATATTCCGGGATAGATTTTCGGTCTGACTATTATAGCACAGATTTAGTTCCGATTGATTTAAGATTTGTGCTTAGTCCGTTCAATGTTGATTCATGGAATCCATTTTTTTATTTCGGATTCGGAGCTCTTCACTATTCTGTAAAAGATTTACCGCTGGCATATACCTATCAAAATCCGCTGCAAAGAGATGTTAAGAAAGACGGCTGGACAGGTATAATACCTGCTGGAATTGGAGCACAGTTTGCACTTAATCAGACAATGCTCTTGGAAATATCGGCTGGAGTTTCTTATTCATTGACTGAAAATTTAAACTATTATAAAATCAATGAAACACCGTACGATGCTTATTTCACGTTAGGTGTCGGTTTAACTTTTCAACGTAATCGAGGAATGTCTGATGATGATAAAGATGGTTTAACGTTAGATGAAGAAGAAGCTCTTGGAACGGACCCAAAGAAAGCAGATACTGATGGCGATGGTTTAAGTGACGGGGATGAAGTAAATAAATTTAAAACCAATCCGCTAAATAATGATACCGATGGTGACGGATTAAAAGACAATGATGAAATTTATATTTACAAAACAAATCCATTAAAGAATGATACTGATGATGACGGCCTTTTAGATGGTGAAGAAATAAATATTTATAAAACTAATCCAAATGATGCTGATACGGACCATGATGGACTGACTGATGGTGAAGAGGTAAAAACTTATAAAACAGATCCATTGAAGGCAGATACAGATAAAGACGGGTTAAAAGATGGCGATGAAGTTAATACTTATAAAACCAACCCGATTGTATCAGATACTGATGGAGATGGATTAAAGGACGGCGATGAAGTTGTAAAATATAAAACAGATCCGAATAAAAAAGATACAGATGGCGGAACAATCGACGATGGAATTGAAGTAAACCGCGGAACTAATCCGAATGATCCTAATGATGATGTGGTAAAGATTGGTGTTCCGATTATACTTGAAGGTATCACTTTTGAATCCGGGAAATATGACATCACACCCGAATCGGAAGTTGTTCTTCAAAAAGCACTGAAGACAATGGAAACATATCCGGATATTGAAGTTGAGATATCAGGATATACGGATAATATTGGAAATGCTTCAAGGAATTTGACTTTGTCACAAAACCGGGCTGCTGCAGTTAAAGGCTGGCTTGTAAGTCATGGTGTTGATGAGACAAGAATCATTGCAAAGGGTTATGGATCGGATAATCCAATTGTTCCCAATGATTCTAGAGAAAACAGAAGGAAGAATCGCCGGATAGAATTTAAACGGATTAAATAAAAAGTTAAGTGCCTTTAGAATTTTCTAAAGGCACTTTAGTATAAATGAATTTTTCAGCGGTCTTTGATAAAATATTTAATTAGAAAAACCATAAGCTTAAGATTTTTCCGGTAAGCACACTCTACAAATCCGAGTATTAATTGTTTATTTTATGCTTTCTATAAAATGAAATAAACAACTAACCAACCCAATTTTCAGCCCAACTGGAACGTATCCTTGGTCTTGATACTTTAGGTTGAACTTTTCCAGTTTTTATACAAATTACTTGAATCTCAGAATAGCTTAATATTTTATTGGTAATGCTTCCGGTCGGAAGGTGTGAAAAATTACTCCATCCGTGAGATGCTATGGAAATCATATCAACATTTTTATTTTTTGAGTACTCAATTATTTGTTCTACTGGATCACCTACTCTCAATGATTCGATGATCTTAACATCACACGGTGGGATTTTAGCAATGAATCTTCTTAGTTCCTCCTCTGCTTCCATGATTTTGCTGTGCAGGTTATCATCACTGGTTTCCAAATTCAGTTTAAAAGATTCCAGCACGTCAGGAACAACTACATGAAGTAAGTGAAGAGTAGCAGAATTTTGAGATGCTAATGACAAACCAAAATCGAAAGCCTGAACAGAATTATCAGAGAAGTCGGTTGGGACTAGAATATTATTAATACCCAGCATTTTACCTCCTACTTCTTTTTGTGGTTATTTATAAAGTCTAATTGTGTTTAAATAATTTACAGAGATAGTAAGGAAAAATTATGACATTGTCAATGAGTTAACTAACTTTGATACTTCATTAAAGTCATATGGCTTATAAAAAATACTATTCACGTATTTTCTAATATTATTATCAAGTTCTTTTATTTTATCTTTATAGACGTAAAATATAATTACTGGTAGCTTATTGTTCGATTCTTTTAAATTTTCGCAAAATGTTTCAATTTCCTTATTTGGCTCAGAATCAATAATTACCAAATCAACTTCTGATTTACTTGAAAGCATTTTTATTACATTCAAATCTGTAGTAACTGTTACATCATAAATATTTTGAAGATACATTAAAAAGCTGTACCCTATCGTAATATCCTGACTAAAGAAAATTATTTTTTTCCTCTTATTCAAACAATAAAACTCCCAATAATGATGCTATTTTCTTTTTTATAAATTGGACAATAAGAAGTATTTAGTTAAAACTTCGCCTATTATAATTTAGAAAATAGTTTTATATGAATAGTATAAGCCGCTATTTAGAATACTATTTATATGCCAATTAGTGAGCAGGTATTTAGAAAGCAGGGGACGTGAAAAAATGAGATATTGTAGGTTTATTTAAAATAAAAACATATTATTGCTCAAATATCATTCTCTTAATTGGAAAAGGGTGCAACAGGTTTGCAGTTATTGAGAATGCAAATATGTATTTTCTAAAATTTAAAGATTGAATTTAATCAGCGATTTCAAGGTCTTTTAATTTCCTATATAAAGTTGAAAGCCCAATCTGTAATAGTTCTGCAGTTTTTTCTTTATCATAATTATTTGTTTCCAGGGCTCGCAGTATATAGTTTTTTTCGAATTTTCTTACCGACTCATCTAATGAACCAAGTTTTGTAAAATCGGAAGTAGCTTGAACCTGGCTGAATCCGCTGGGTAAATCAATTAAAGAAATAAAATCATTTTTACAGAAGATAGCGGCACGTTCAAT
This sequence comes from uncultured Bacteroidota bacterium, assembly GCA_963775245.1. Lineage (GTDB taxonomy): Bacteria > Bacteroidota > Ignavibacteria > Ignavibacteriales > Ignavibacteriaceae > CAVSWT01. The sequence continues at coordinate 55,776 of CAVZID010000032.1, read as the reverse complement.
AACATTTTCCAGCTCTCTTACTTCACCTTTCCATTCATAGCTGATTAAAGCTCTCATAGCTTCGTTATCGATGCCTTTTATATTCTTATTAAGTTCTTTTCTATATTTGTCCAAAAAGTGATCTGCCAGAACAGGTATATCCTCTTCTCTCTCTTTTAACGGAGGAAGATTTATTTCAATAACATTCAATCTATAATATAAGTCTTCTCTAAAATGTCCGGCAGCTATTTCATCTTTTAAATTTCGATTGGTAGAGGCAATAATTCTAATATTAATTGGAAGAGAAAGAGTTGTGCCTACAGGTGTATATTCTCTCTGCTGGATTACACGTAAAAATTTTACTTGCAGCTGCAATGGAAGTTCACTTACCTCATCAAGAAATAAAGAGCCGTTGTCCGCAGCTTTTACCAGGCCTTCTTTATCAGCAACTGCCCCAGTGAAAGCCCCTTTTTTATGTCCAAAAAGCTCACTTTCAATTAATGTCTCGGATATAGCTCCGCAATTAACTGCTATAAAAGCTTTATCTTTTCTTTTACTGTTATAATGAAGTGCGCGGGCAACTAATTCTTTTCCTGTACCGCTTCTGCCTGAAATTAAAACAGTACTGTCAGTTTCAGCAACTGTGTTTATCATTTCATAAATTCTTTTTATCGCATTGCTTTTTCCAATAAAATTTTCAAAATCATAATTACGCTGAAGCTCTTTCCTTAAAATTTTATTTTCGATAAGAAGATTTTTCATTTCAAATAATCTTCGAATCTTTATAAGAAGCTCATCGAACTCAAGCGGCTTAAGAATATAATCGCTAGCTCCATTTCTGAGTGCTGAAATGGCTGTTTCAAGAGAACCATAGGCTGTTATAATTACGATAAGAGTTTGAATATTTATTTTTTTTACTTCATCAAGTAATTGTGTCCCTTTCATTCCCGGCATTTCAAGATCAGAAATAATCAAATCATAAGAATCTTGTAGAACCATATCGTAAGCGATTTTACCGTTCTCTGCTTCGTCTACAAAATATCCTTCTTTTTTTAGAACGAACGAAAGAGACTCCCTAATTATTTCCTCATCATCAACAACTAATATTCTTTCAGCCATGTTTAAATTTCCTTCTTTTAAGTATGAATTGGTAAGGTAATAATGAACGTTGTACCTTCACCTAACTTACTGCTAACTTTTATATCTCCTTGAAAACTTTTTATTATTCCATAACTAACCCAAAGGCCTAAGCCTGTTCCTTTCCCTTCTTTTTTTGTTGTGAAGAAAGGTTCAAAAACTTTAGCATAATTTTCTTCCGGTATTCCTTTCCCGGAGTCTGTGAAAGTTACGACAATATTATCTTCCTCCAAATCGGTATCAACTGAGATTGTATCACCGTTCATTCTTGGCCTTTCAATTATTACGTCAACAGCATTCAATAAAATATTTACGAATACTTGTTGAATTTGATCAGCAACCAATGCAAGCAGCGGTAAATTTTTATGTAGATCTTTTTTGAAAGTTATATTTTTTGCTTTCGCTCCAACTTTAATTATTTCAATAGCTTCTTCTAAGTTTTTATTTATATCTGTTAATTGAAGCTCATAATTTGAAGGCCTGGAAAAATCGACCAGATCTCTAATGATTTTAGATATTCGTGTAACCTGGCTTTTTACCAGGTCAAGTTTTTCTTTTGCAAAATTATCTGAAGTTGAGCGCTGAATAACCTGGACGAGTGCAGAAATTGATGCTAAAGGGTTTCCAACTTCATGAGCAACACCGGCAGCTAAAGTTCCAATGCTTTCCATTTTTTGTGTATGGACTAATTGTTTTTCAAGAATCTTTTTTTCACCCAGGTCTCTATGAATTCCGAAAAAGCTGGTTACATTACCGGTATCATCGATGATAGGAGAGATTAATAATTGTGCATAAAATGGATCGCCGTTCTTTCTTCTATTTTCAACCTCACCGACCCAGACTTTACCACTTTTAATGGTTGTCCACATTTTATTCCAGAATCTTTTAGAATGTTTTCCACTGCTGAAAACATTAGGGTTCTTACCAATTAGCTCTTCTCTTGAATATCCGCTAGCTTGCAGAAAAGCTTTATTCATATAAATCATTTTACCTTCAGTGTTGGTAATTTGCAAAGGATTAACAGTATTTTCAGCAACAGTGTAATAGATATTCAATTCGCGGGCTTTAGCCATTTGCTCGGAAATATCCCTGACAAATACAAAATATTTTTTTGCTGAATTTTCTGTTGTATTAGATTCGAAATTTGCAAAGAAAAGGCTGGCATCAATTATTTTTTTATTGAATTTTAATTTTGTATAAAATTTTTCTGAGTCCTGATTGTTCTTTGCAGCTTCAAATTTTACTTTTACATGAAGCTTTTCTGTTTCAGGAACAAAATCAAAAAATTTATTATTTATAATTTGATTTTTATCTTCACAAATTAAATTTACAGCGACTAAATTGGCTTCAATAATCCTGCCTTCATCAGTAATTAAAAAACACAAATCCGGAAAGCTGTCAAACAAATCAAAACTAAAAACATTTGAACTGGCCATATTCTAAAATATCTTATGTCGAAAATATTATTAAAGTAATTTATCTAAAATACAAAATATCGATTTGCGAAACTTAGTATAGCGAACACTATAATGATACAAGCTGGGAAAACCGTTATTTTTTCAAGTAAAATTAGTAGAAAATTTAATTCTAGCCGATGGGAATTTTGTAATTATAAATCTAATGCTTCTCAATAGCTATAATACTAAAACCATTCTCTTAAAAATGAGAAATTTTTAACAATAAAAAAAATGAAAAATGAAGATATTTAACTTATTTTGAAATAATTCGGATAAAATTCGAAGTGGAATAATGATTGATAGCTAAAAAATAACTTATAATCTGATTATAAGGAAGTTCTATTCAAACTACTACTACAGTAAGTAAACTTTAAAACTTATAGCCTTTCTACAAACCTACCAAAGCACGAATTAAAATCGAACTTAATTCGTGCTTTTTTATTTTAAATTCACCCCAAAAAATCTTTAATCATTTTTTCAATTTGATTAAATTCAATCAAGAATGCATCGTGGCCATATATTGATTTTATTTCAGAATATTTAGCATCCGGAATGGAAGCAGCAATTTCAATTTGCTCTGATGGCGGATAAAGCACATCAGAAGAAATACCAATTATTAATGTTGATGGTTTGATACTGCCCAAAACATCTTTGAGTGTACCTCTATTGTATGATACATCATGAAGATCCATAGCTTGAGTTATATATAAATATGTATTTGCATCGAATCTTTTTACAAGTTTTTTACCCTGGTAATCAAGATAGCTTTCAATCTGGAAATTTGACTCATCATTGGAATGAAAATTTTTATTGTCAATTCTATCTCTGCCGAATTTAGCATTGAATGCAATGTCGCTTCTATAACTTATCATTGCTATTTTTCTTGCCAGGCTTAAACCAGCAAAAGGTTGTTCATTATAATTTCCATTGTTCCAAAGTCTATCATTTTTAATTGCTTCACGAGCGGCTTGATTTAAAGATATAGCCCAGGGCGAATGACTTGAAGCAGTTGCAATTGGAATTATACTTTTAACAAAATCTGGATACATAATAGCCCATTCCAAAACTTGCATTCCTCCTAAAGAACCGCCTGCTATTGTGACAAGCTTATTTACTCCTAAACTTTTTAATAATTCATATTGAACTTTAACCATATCTCTAACAGTAATAGTTGGGAAGTCCAATCTGAATTCTTCATTTGTTTTTGGATTTATACTTGTTGGCCCAAAGGTTCCATAACACCCCGACAAAAAGTTTGAACAGATAACGAAATATTTTTCAGTATCAAAAACTTTCCCTGGCCCTATTAATGAATCCCACCATCCTGCTTTTCCTAAAAACATTTTATTATATTTATAAAGAAATGGATAGTCTTTAGAATTATTAATTTCTTCTTCAGTTATAATTCCTGCTGCATGCGAATTACCTGTGAGGGCATGGCAAATTAATACAGCATTAGTTCCTTCGTCATTTAGGCTGCCGTATGTTTGATAAGCTGCATCTATATCTATTAACTTTCCACCTAGATCTAATTCAAGTGGTTTTTCTTCTGTGAACAGCTTTGAAAATTTAGTCAGCGCCGCTATCTCAGTTTGTTCTTTAATATTTATCTCCATAAAAATTCTTCATATTGTTAAAGAAATATAAGCAGGATAAATTTTTGATTCATCCTGCTCAAATGATTTTTTTTTATTTATACATGAGCTTCTGTTTTTACTGCTGCATTTATTGCTTCATCAAAATCTTCGATTATGTCGTCAATGTGTTCCAATCCTACGGACACACGAATTTGTTCCGGTAAAACACCAGCTTCTTTTTGTTCTTTATCAGAAAGCTGCTGATGAGTAGTTGATGCAGGATGAATAACTAATGTTTTAGCATCACCTACATTTGCCAAAAGACTTGACAGCTTTACATTATTAACGAATGATTTACCAGCTTCAATTCCGCCTTTGATTCCAAAGGATAAAATTGAACCGAACAAGCCTGGCCTTAAATATTTTTTAGCATTTTCATGATAAGGATGGCTTTCTAATCCGGGATACCAGACCCAATCTACTGCAGGATTTGCTTCAAGCCATTTTGCAAGCTTGAGTGCGTTTTCATCATGCCTGTCGATTCGTAATGACAGTGTTTCCAATCCTTGTAAAAATAAAAATGAATTAAACGGACTTAATGCCGGACCAAGATCTCTTAGCTGTTCAACTCTTGCTCTGATTATGAAAGCAATATTTCCAAACTGTGAACCCTTGCCAAAAATCTCATTGAAATTTATACCGTGATAACCTGGTGCAGGTTCTGTAAAGATAGGGAAGTTACCATTTCCCCAATCAAATTTACCTGAATCAACCACAACTCCACCAATGGAAGTTCCATGCCCGCCAATCCATTTTGTAGCAGAAGCTGTAATAATATCAGCTCCGTGATCAATTGGCCTTACAAGATATCCTGCGGCGCCAAAAGTATTATCAACAATTAATGGTATTCCATGTCTATGTGCAACTTCTGCAATTGCTTTAATATCCGGAACATTTAATCTGGGGTTTCCGATTGTTTCTATATATAGTGCTTTTGTCTTTGGATCGATTAATTTTTCAAATTCAGATGGATCATCTCCCTCAACAAATTTTACATTTATTCCTAAGCGTGGCAAAGTAACTTTGAATTGATTATATGTACCGCCGTAAAGCAAACTGGTTGAAACAATATTTTCTCCAGCCTGTGCTATTGTAGTTACAGCAATTAATTGAGCAGCTTGCCCTGATGCAGTTGCCAAAGCAGCAGCGCCACCTTCCAATGCAGCAATTCTTTGTTCAAATACATCGGAAGTAGGATTCATTATTCTTGTATAAATATTTCCGAATTTCTGAAGCCCGAATAAATCTGCAGCATCCTTAGCATCAGTAAAATTATATGAAGTTGTTTGATAAATCGGAACAGCGCGCGCATGTGTTGTCGGATCCGGTTGCTGCCCGGCATGCAACTGTAAAGTTTCGAACTTGTACTGTCTTTCTTTTCCGTTTGTGCTCATAATTATTTCCTTTCTGTTTTTAATTAATTATGGTTTAGCAATTTTTACTTTTTTGTGGGCAGACATTCTTGTCTGTCCATTAAATCTTTTTACTTTTTCAAAGGAACAGACAAGAATGTCTGTTATACAAGTCAATCTTTAAAACCAAAAAACCTCTTCAGAAAGATTGCCTGAAGAGGTTTTTTGTAAAACTTCTTCTCTCATCTTTCCCTTTGCTTCCAGCTTACACTGGAACGGGCAGGAGTTAGCACCTTTACCACCAACTTTGTTGGAGAGGTTGCTAAGGTTTCAACGGGCCTGATCCCTCAACCTTTCTCGATAAGAGCTTTAATATTTAATTTTTTTTTATGTCATATTTTCTATTAAAAAACCCTTCTCGATTTCGGAAGGGCTTCAGTTTAATTTCTATTTTAGCAATGGCCTTCCGTTAAGTAGTGATACACATACAACAGATGCACATTGCAGTTTTCAAATTTCTTTTACTATTATTTTGTTTAGTGTTTTTCATTATTGTTGGGCAAAGATAATACTAGAATTTTGTTAAGTCAACATAAAAATTAAAATATGCTAAAACTTTTTTCAATGAATGAATATCAATACAATATTTTGAGAACTAATAAATATTTTTAGCCTTTCTTTCTTTCGGATTTAATTACTTTGTAGAAGCAAAAAACAGTTAAAATAGTTATTGCGCCCCATGCTATTGAAAGAAAAATAATTCCACCGGTAGTTAATCCCATTTTTATTTCCTTGAAAATATTTTAATTATATTGAAATTACTGTGCTGCATCCAATGAGTGATTTTTCCATGCTTTATTAACAAGGTACGCTAAACCTAAGAATAATATAACCATTATTGCTCTAGAAGCCCATATATAAGGAACATCTGCCGGATCTGCTTTTGACAGTAATAAAATCGGCAATGCATCATTTACAAACCACCATATCATTATAACAAAAAGAACAAGTGGAGTAATATACTTCATTATATAATAAAATATTTTCGGTATTGTAAAATCACCACCTGCGTTCATTTCGGCCCATGCTTTATCTGCACCGAATACCCACATGAATAATATCGTTTCTACCAATGCGAAGACTACAAGCCCAAATGTTCCAGCCCAATAATCCATTTCATCTAAAAAGCCGAATTTCAAAAAGAAAATTACAAATTGCACTGCAATCAAAACGACAATAGCGAGAGTGCCAACAGCTTTTTTCCTGCTCATTCCAAATTCGTCTTCCATAAAAGCAATTACCGGCTGACCCATTGCTACCGAAGAAGTAATACCTGCAATAAACAAAAGTAAAAACCAGAGGAATCCAAAAAACTCGCCAAAAGGAATTCTTTGAAAAATTAATGGCATTGAAACAAAACCTAAATCAAATGCGCCGCCCTTAGCAAACTCTTGAGTAGTAGTCAATCCAAAAAAAGCAACCGCTACAGGTATAGCAATTGTTCCTCCTAATATTACTTCTGTGAATTCATTTGTTGCTGCTGTTGTTAAACCGGATAATGCAATATCATCTTTTGGAGTTAAGTAGCTTGCATAAGCATGTATGGTTCCCATGCCCACAGAAAGAGTAAAAAATATTTGTCCCGCCGCCGCCAGCCAAATTTTAGGATCGCCAAGCTGACTAAAATCCGGATTCCAGATAAAACCTAAACCCGTCCAAACTGAATTTTGAGGCATTGATGGATCTGGTGTTCCAAGAGTTAATACTCTAACTGCAAGTATAGCAGCAAAAACTAATAACATTGGTAAAGCAATTTTAGCAAGCTTCTCAATTCCTTTTGAAATCCCTTTATATAAAACCCAAAAATTTAAAATGAAAGTAACAAGCATTAAAATATAGGCAGTCCAATAACTTGAGAAATGAATTCCAGCTTCTCTTCCTTGATAGCTGTATAAAAAACTTTTCATTGCACTGAAAGTGGTTTCATCAAAATATAATTTATTGAGTGAGAAAAGACTGAACCCAAGTGTCCATGATTCAATGTATGTGTAATATATCATGATGGTAAGTGAAATGAAAAGTCCGATAGCGCCAAAATATTTTGCTAATTTATTTTTCCAAATTACATCAAACATTCCTGGGGCGCTGCCATGCCTGTATCTTCCTCCGTTTCTTCCGATGCCCCATTCAATCCACATCAAAGGAATTCCGAGTATTAAAAAGAAAATAAAATATGGTATCATAAAAGCCCCGCCGCCATTTTGTGCAGCTTGAACAGGAAATCTTAAAAAGTTTCCTAGTCCTACCGCATTTCCTGCGACTGCTAATATTAATCCGATTTTACTTCCCCATTGTTCTCTTTCAGCGGTTTCCGGCATTGGCCCTCCGTAATAAGAATGTTATTAAAAGGATTTTGTGTATTGGGTTTAAAATATCATAACTTAATTTTTTAATATCAACTACTAAAGCAATTTTATTTTGAAGTTTTTTAATAAATATTCTTTCAATAATTAAGATATATCTTTATTATATATCCTGTTTCAGGAAGGATTAAAATGTAAATTTATTTATCTACATATTTTCATATTGGGTTTAACATGTTAAACCCTTACAGTTCAAGATGGAGTATTTTATTAGTTCGATAATAATGTTTAATGTTGCAGAAACCAATGAATAGTTGAAATAGAAAATAAAAATCCTCCTTAAAAAAGGGGGCAAGGGGGTTGCATTTTTAATATTATATATTCATTAAAAAAATTTTTAAGTTTGTATCAATTAACTAATTGATTAAATAAACCAAATAATACAATGTTAAAAGTCAAACTAATTTTTGTTACGTTGTTATTTTTATTAACCAATTTAACCGCACAACAAATGAGTTCAATTAAAAAATACCAGGAAATTATCAGCAAAGTAAAGAAAGAATTTGCGCCGGATAAACGTACTACAATCTTTGATGTTGAAGTAAAAGAATCCGGCAATAAAATATTATTAACGGGAGAAACAAATCTTCCCTCTGCAAAAGAAAAGCTTATTTCAGAAATAAATGACAAAAATGTTGTTGACGAAATTAAAACTCTTCCTGAAAAGTATTTAGGCGATAAAGTTTTTGGAGTGGTTGTTCTATCTGTTGCAAACGTTAGGACAAAACCAGCGAACTCGGCAGAGATGGCAACGCAGGCTTTGCTCGGAACTCCGGTAAAAGTTTTAAAAAAGAAAAAGGATGGTTCCTTATTCAAACCCCGGATAAGTATATCGGCTGGACAGATTTTGATGCAATTGAATTAATGAATCAAGAAGAATTTAATGAATGGGAAAATTCTAAAAAAGTTATTGTAACTTCTATATATGGATTCAGCTATTCGAAGAGTGATTTAGAATCAACACCGGTATCAGATATTATAGCAGGAGATATTTTTAAATTTCTTGAAATAGAAGGTAAGTCAGTTAAAGTAGAGTATCCGGATAAAAGAATTGCCTTTATTTCCTACAATGAAGTTGAAAATTATACCAACTGGTTAAAGAGCAGGAAATTAGACGCAAAGGATATTATAGAAACTGCAAAAACATTTATGGGCATTCCTTATATGTGGGGAGGAACTTCTACCAAAGCATTTGACTGCAGCGGTTTCACCAAAACAGTTTATTTTTTAAATGGAGTTATGCTTCCCCGCGATGCCTCACAGCAGGTCTATACCGGTGAGCCCGTTGATACTAAAAACGGATTTCAAAATTTAAAACCGGGTGATTTATTATTCTTTGGAAAAAAAGCAACTGACTCAACTGCGGAAAAAATAACTCATGTTGCTTTGTATATTGGTGACACTGAATTTATTCATGCGTCCGGAAGAGTTAGAATTAATAGTCTTGATAAATCCAGGCCTAATTACAGTGAATATAGATTCAATCAATTTGTTCGTGCAAAAAGAATTTTAACTTCTCTGGATAAAAACGGCGTTGAAAAACTTCAATCAATAAATTATTATTCAAAATAAAATTTATGCGTCGAATCGAACAAATAGAGTTTTTATAAAAAGAATCTTTATTTCTTAAATTAATTTATATTTCTTTAGATAAATAAAGTGATGTAATTTATAATGTATTGACATGGTTGCAAATCTGCACCTAAAAAGAAATTCGCCCGAAATTATACTGAAAGACTTTTTCCTAATGCAAAGTTAACACAAAAAGAAAAATCTGTTTGAAGGAGGAGGGCGACTGAGTTATTTTTCTTTACATGATAAGATAGAACTTCCTAGATAAAGTATAATTTCAGAATTTATTTTTAAGTGCATGTTTCTTTTGGTTCTTTTCTTACGCTAAGAAAAGAACATTTGAAAATTGAAGTTAATATTCAGTAGTTATAATTCTTAATTGAATGTTTACAGTGCTAATTAATTTAAAGGTTAATTTATCTTATAAAATATTTTAAAATAAATTTATTTATGAAACTTACTTTCACTCCTTACACACTTGAACTAAAGCATGTCTTTACTGTCTCTAAAAATTCACGTACAACCACTCCAATTATTTTAACACAAATTGAACATGAAGGAATAGTTGGTTACGGCGAAGCTTCAATGCCACCGTATCTTGGAGAATCACAAGAAAGTGTAACAAAATTTTTATCACAGGTTAATTTAAACAAATATAAAAATCCTTTTGAGCTTGAAACTATTTTAGATGAAATAGATAAAATTGCTCCCGGCAATGGTGCCGCCAAAGCTTCAGTTGATATTGCACTTCACGACCTTGTTGGTAAAATGATGAACCAGCCATGGTACAACATCTGGGGTTATGATAAAGAAAAAGCGCCTTACACCTCTTTCACAATAGGAATTGATAAGCCGGATGTTGTAAGGAAAAAAGTAGAAGAAGCAAAAGAATTTAAAATTCTAAAAGTAAAGCTTGGACGGGACAACGATAAGGAAATGATTGAAGTAATCCGTTCCGTTTCCGACCAGCCGATTTCTGTGGATGCTAATCAAGGTTGGAGCGATAAAAATTATGCTCTGGAAATGATTGAATGGCTAAATGAAAGAAATATTCTTTTCGTTGAACAGCCTATGCCGAAGGAACAAATTGATGATATGGCATGGCTGACAGAAAAAAGTCCATTGCACACAATTGCTGATGAATCCGTACAAAGGATTTCCGACATATATAAATTAAAAGATGTGTTTTCGGGTATCAATATAAAATTAATGAAATGCACAGGTATGCGTGAGGCAAACAAAATGATAACACTTGCCCGAGCTTTAGGATTAAAAGTCATGCTTGGCTGCATGACAGAAACTTCATGCGCAATTTCCGCAGCTTCTCATCTTTCTCCAATGGTTGATTGGGCAGACCTTGACGGTGCATTATTAATTAGCAATGATATTTTTAAAGGGACAATAATTGAAAATGGTAAAGTGAAGATTTCAACTTTGCCGGGGATAGGCATTACTAAAATGTAAGGGATATTAGCTGTTACTTACACTGAAAACTATCGTAAGATATTTTTTAATAGATAATTAAACTTGAAAAATTTAAATTGGGTAAGTTGATATTTGATAATAATAATTATTGTATATCAATCTTGAACAAGAAATCTAATTCAGTGTAATCATGAGTTATACGTTCATAAATAAAAGGTGTTAAAAATGAAAGTCTTTTTATTATTTCTTTTATTATGTGTATCAAGTCCCAAATTATTTTCTCAATCCTGGGCTGATTATCTAAGCCCTTTTGACACTACTATTACCTCTAATGAAGAACTTACGATTTATGGAAGAATAAAGATTAGTGAAATTCCAGCACAATATGGCACTGATACAAATTATACTGGAAAAATACTCATAAATGTAAAAGGGCAAGATGCACGCTTTAGTCAGTTATTTAGTTTTGATGCAGTTTATGACCGGTATTTTGATAATGCTAAACAGTATAAAGCAACTATCACCAACATACCTCCTGGTAATTATTGGTTTTGTTACGGTTATTATTTGAATAATGAATTAAAATGGGCTGGTGGGGGAGCATTCAATGATGGTTTTATGCATTTTGGGATTTTAACTGTTACATTGGCAACAAATATTGAGCAAAACCAAATTCCAATAATTAATAAATTATATCAAAATTATCCAAATCCATTTAATCCAACTACAAAAATAAATTATTCTATTCCACGGAGAAGTTTGGTAACATTAAAAGTTTACAATATTCTTGGGAATGAAGTAGCTACTCTTGTAAATGAAGAAAAAGCCGCCGGAAATTACAAAGTTGTGTTTGATGGTAGCTACCTTTCCAGTGGAACTTATTTCTATAAAATACAATCGGGCAGTTTTACTGATACAAAGAAATTTATTTTGTTAAAGTAAAAAACGTATAACCCGCGGCTCAAGGCAACAGCGATTTCGCTCTTGGCAATTTTAATATTTTTAAGTTTGTCGTTCCGTGTTTAGTTTTTTTTCAACTTTGTTATGCTTTGAAGGATTTTTTTGATTATAAAATTTACTAATTAAATCGGCATTCTTGCTTTGGGTTGCGGCTTAGCCACAAGTCCGTTTGTGCAAAAAAATATCAACAAAATTAAAATTGAAATAAATTGATTAATGAAAATAAATGAACTTATACTTTTTACGGATAATATTAATAAACAAAAAGATTTTTACTCTAAGATTTTAGAGTTAGAGGAAATTAAATCTTTTTCAAATAATGAAATATCATTCAGAATAGGCGATTCTGTTTTGAAGTTTATCAAAAGGAATCAAGCAACTCCTTATCATTTTGCCATAAATATATGTTCAAATCAGGAACAAGAAGCATTATTTTGGTTGAAGGAAAGAGTATCGATTTTGAAAAATGGGGAAGAAGAAATCCAAAATTTTGAATCGTGGAATGCTAAAGCAGTCTATTTTTATGATGAAGATAAAAATATAGTCGAATTTATCGCAAGAAAAAATTTGAGTCGAAATAGCAACAAAGCCTTTAGCCCAGAATCTTTGCTTGAAATATCGGAAATAGGACTTCCAACAGTTAATATAGAAGAAACTTATAGAAAATTAAAAAACCAGATGGGGCTTACAATATATATCGGTAGCTTTGATGAGTTTTGTGCAATTGGAAATGAAGATGGACTAATTATTTGTATAGACCAAATAAAAAAGAAATGGTTCCCAATATATGACGAAGCTTTTCCTTCTGAATTTAATGCAGAGATAATAAATGAAAATAAAACATTTATTATTAACTACAAAAAATGCATCTTAAATATTAATCAGAAATATTAGATAAGTACTGCACATAACCCATGGCTCAAGACGACAGCGATTAAGCATTCGGCAATTTACAAATTTTTATGTTAGACGTTCGTTTCAAGGTTCTTGTTCAAAGTAGTCGTTCTAATATATAAACTTGCAAAATGCACATACGAGAAAAGTTAAGCATCCCGATAAGTCGGGACTAAATCTTCGGCAGTTGTTTTTTAAGCGGCATTCTTGTTTTGGGATTCGGATTATGGGCAACACGTTATAATATTTTCACCTGATTGCAATCATCTGATAACAAAATTTAATTAGTGGGTTTATATTGGAACACTTCTTCAAGTGGAACATCAAATATTTCGGCTATTCGAAAAGCGAGTTCTAATGTAGGAGAATATTTACCGGCCTCGATAGCGTTGATTGTTTGTCGTGATACATTTAACCTATCAGCTAATTCTTGTTGAGTCATTTCAGAAGCATTAAATCTTAATTTTCGAATATTATTAGTTAAATAAATATTTTTCATTTAGATGCCTCTTTTGTAGTAGAAAATCTTTGTTAGGTTAAGGACAATATGTGCAATGAAAAGTATAGAAATAATTAAATTAAGAACAAGAATAGGTTGAAAAATTTTATAGAATGAAATTGAAAGAATTATTATAGAATTTGTGAGTATCATAACGCATATATATGCGTTGCGATATGATTTTGATTCAATAACTTTATCTCTTTCATCAAATTTAATTTCCTTTGATTTTGTAATTAGAAATAAAACTAGTTTTGTAGTTACATTTGCCACAGCAAAACCAATAACAATAGTAATGTAAGCTGAAACAAAGTTAGTCGATCTAAATGTTAAAAATAAAAAGTAAGCGAAGAAGAAAAATGTTACTATAACTTCTGAATACGTGAAAGTTTCTTTATTGAGATTTCCTTTTTTAAGATTCATTTTAAAGATTCCTTATAAAAATGTTAATAATACCATACAAAATGTAAAAAATATTATTCATGATGACAAATATTATTTACATCAAATAATTATAGTACAAAGCGATATAACCAAACCTTATAAACTGGCAGCGTTGTATATACTTTGCTTTTTTGAGATTTTTAAGTAGATGATCAGCATAAAGTATATTGTTTAATTTAGACTTACGAATTAATTATCTTGCAGACTTTGCTTGTGAAAGCAAGTTAATCATGGTTTGCTAAATATTCGCCAGGAGTCATAAATATAAATTCCTTATTTTGGGCATAGCTTAAATACAGATCGTTATTTTTTAATACAGGTTGTTAAAATGAAATCATCTTTTAAATCAAATATCATATTCACATTCATCGTTTCATTAATTTCTATCCTATTATTATATCGAAGTACGCCTGCCCAAGCGAACATGAATAAAAACCAAAATATTGAAATTTATGATTTGCGTTGTGAGGGATTGAAAAATCCACTTGGAATTGATGTTGAAAATCCCAGGTTAAGCTGGAAAATTAATACATCAGTTCGCGGACAAAAACAAACTGCTTATCGAATTTTAGTTTCGGATAATCCGGAAGACTTAGAAAAAGAAATTGGCAATCTTTGGGATACAGGAAAAATAAACTCCGATCAATCCATTCAGGTGACTTATTCGGGAAGTGAATTACATTCGGAAGAATTTATTTTTTGGAAGGTTCAAGTTTGGGACAAAGATAGCATTGCATCTGGTTGGAGCGAAACACAGCATTGGAGTATGGGACTATTAAATCCTTCCGACTGGAAAGGGAAATGGATCGGCCTGGATAAAGATGTTGGTGATGATAATTCTTCTGATGAGTTTCGCCGGCTTTCTGCACGGATGCTTCGTAAGGAATTCAAAATCAAAAAGTCAGTTCAAAGTGCACAGGCTTTCATTTGCGGGATGGGTTTATTCGAATGTTACATCAACGGTAAAAAGGTCGGGGACCAGGTGCTTGCCCCGGCACTTTCCCAATATAATAAGAGAGCTTATTATATGACTTTTGATGTTTCAAAGTATCTTAATGAAAATGAAAACGCTATAGGTGTGATACTGGGTAACGGCCGTTTTTTTGCACCGCGACTAACCCTGCCTGTGCAAACAATGACATTCGGTTATCCAAAATTGTTATTTCAAATGCGCATCTTATATAACGACGGCACTGTTGATTATATAACCTCCGGACAAGATTGGAAAATAACCGTGAACGGCCCTATTCGTGCGAATAATGAATATGACGGTGAAGAATATGACGCGCGTTTAGAAATGGATGGCTGGAACAAACCGGGATTCGATGACCACAACTGGATGTCAGCCGAACTTGTGAAACCCGCTGCTCCTCAAATTTCAGCACAGATGAATGAACCAATGCGAGTGACGCAAGAAATCACACCAATTAGTGTGACTGAATGGAAACCGGGTATTTTTATTTTTGATATGGGGCAAAATATGGTTGGCTGGGTCCGTTTGAAAGTTGCAGGGCAGGCAGGAACTATTGTTAAACTTCGCTTTGCAGAATCATTAAAATCAGATGGCGGATTATACACTGACAATTTACGAAGTGCAAAACAAACTGATACTTATATTTTAAAGGGACAGGGAATTGAATATTATCAACCGCGATTTACTTATCATGGGTTTAGGTATGTTGAAGTAACCGGTTGTCCCGGCAAACCTGATATTGAATCAATCACCGGCCAAGTTGTAAGTGATGACCTAGAACAGACCGGTACATTTCAAACCTCAAATGATTTGATTAATCAAATCTATAAAAATACGGTTTGGGGAATACGTGGAAATTATAGAAGTATTCCTACTGATTGTCCTCAAAGAGATGAGAGGCATGGCTGGCTGGGTGATCGCGCTATTGAATCTCGAGGAGAAAGTTTTGTTTTTGATATTTCAAAGCTGTACTCCAAGTGGCTTCAGGATATACAAGATGCCCAGCTTGACAACGGTGGTCTGCCTGATCTTGCACCTAATTATTGGTCTTTTTATAATGATAATATTACCTGGGGTGGTACTTATCATATTATTCCGGATATGTTATATAATCAATATGATGATAAAAAAATCCTTTCCCGGAATTATTCATCAATGAAAAAATGGATCACACACATGGATAGTTATATTGAAAATGGCATCATGCCGCGGGATACTTATGGAGACTGGTGTGTTCCTCCCATAAATCGGAATCTTATTATTACAGAAGATACAAACCGCATAACTAATGGCAAGCTTATAGGAACTGCTTATTATTATTATATCTCAAAGTTGATGTCAAAGTATGCAAATATTCTTGATAAGACGGATGATAGTCATTATTATGCTGCTAAAGCAGCCGGTTTAAGAAAAGCTTTTAATGATAAGTTTTTTAATGAGAAAAAAAATCGATATGAAAATGGATCTGAAACTTCTACAGTACTTGCTCTTGCACTTGGGCTAGCAGAACAATCAAATGTGAATAAGCTTTTTGAAAACTTGGACAATCAAATTTCAGCAGTAGATTCAGGCCATTCCTGTACCGGGCTTATTGGTTGTCAATGGCTTATGCGGACTTTGAATCAAAACGGAAGGCCCGATCTGGCATATACAATTCTAACCAGGAGTACTTACCCAAGTTTCGGCTACATGATAAAAAAAGGTGCAACAACAATCTGGGAACTGTGGAATGGTGATACCGGTGATCCAAGTATGAACTCTCAAAATCATGTAATGCTTACCGGCGATATAATTACCTGGATGTATGAAGACCTGGCGGGAATAAAGTCGGACGAGAATTCACCGGGGTTTAAAAAAATTATAATGAGGCCTCAAATACTTTCTGATCTTAAATTTGTAAATGCCACCCACGAATCACCATTCGGGCAGATAGGCAGCTACTGGAAGCAACAGAAACACCAACTGATCTGGAAAGTTAATATTCCTGTGAATTCAACTGCTGACATTTATCTACCGTGTACTGATACAGAAGATGTTTCTGAAAGCGGAACTGCTTTAAATAGTTCCGAAGGAGTGAAAATTATAGGAAAGGAAAATGACCGGATTCTCGTAACGGTGGGTTCAGGCTCTTATTCTTTTGAAATATCAAATCCAATTAAAATAGTTTCCGCACCTATTATATATAGGAATAAAATTACCGGGCAAACAGAAATTACATGTGCAGATTCCGGTTGTGAAATACATTATACAACAAATGGCAGCCAACCAAATATTAATTCACCTAAATATGATAAAGCCTTTTATCAAATAGCTGCTGCTATAATTAGAGCTAAAACTTTTTCTGCTGACGGACTTGAGAGCGTGGAGACTAAAGCAGATTTAAATCAACTGTCGGTTTCTCCACCTAATATATTTCCGGATCTAGTACTTGTCGAGGAACCAGGCCAAGCAAAAATAAATATCACATCTCAAACATCTGGGGCCGAAGTTTATTTTACACTTGATGGATCTAATCCTACAGAAAAATCAACCTTTTATAAAAATCCGATTTTGATTAATAAACAGGCCACAGTTAAAGCTGTTGCAATAAAAAATGGCTGGGCGCCAAGTTCGATTGCTGAACAAACTATATTTTTTACACTTCCAAGAAAAACAATTCAAGTAGAAGGTGGAGCTGATCCCAGATACAGCGGCGGGAGAGTGAATGCACTTATTGATAATAAGCTCGGTACTGATAATTATAAGGATGGCACATGGCAGGGATTTGAAGGAAGGGATTTGCAAGCGGATATTGATCTTGGCAAATCAGTAGATGTAAAACAGGTAACCATAGGTTTTCTGCAAGACCAAAACTCCTGGATATTTTTGCCTGAAGAGGTTGAGGTTTTCTATTCTAAAAACGATAAAGATTTTATACTGCTTAAGAAAATATTTTTAGATGCTAAAGAACCTTCAAAGTTAAAACAAATTAAAAATATTACTATTAATTTTGATAAAGTTGATACACGCTTTATTCGGGTTCATGCAAAGAATATTAAAACTTGCCCGGAATGGCATGCAGGTGCCGGCGGGAAAGCCTGGTTGTTTGCTGACGAGATTATGATCCAGTGAAATGAAAAAAATAATGAAGCAGAAAAACTAAATTGATGTTATAGTCTGGTTGACAGAAAAGAGTTCCTTATTAAATAAGTAACGATATTTATTAAGGGACAACAATTGAAGATGGGAGGAGAACATTTCTTCTTTGTCAGGGATAGTTTTGACCGTACTTTAATTTAAAAATTACCTATAAATTCTCTACGAGGATTGGGATCTTTATTTGGTTTTTGTTTTACAATAATCTGACCTCTACGAGGTCGATGAAAATTAAACATTGTAGATGTTTAATTATTGTAAAGACTGAATTATCCGTCTCTATCTAAACATCCTTGTAGAGGATGAATAAATTATGGCAAGAAGCTCTCCACAAAAAAAATAATCGTACTTATACCGATGTTTTTTAAAATGCTTTTTTGTACTTTTCAACTGTTTTTATTAAATAGAAATCTGTCATCACATTTGAAGGGGAAGACTTTATGAATAAGGGAAAATCCTTGAGATTTTAATATAAGATAACTAGCAGTGAATGAATTAAATTAAGTGAGTTGATTTATGATAATAATATTATTGTAAATCAACTAAAAAAAATTTTCTAAATCTGTATGATTACTTGATAGTTTAAAAACGCCTGTTTACGGCATAATTAATGAGTTTTTAATAGACTTAATATTAAAGGGAGTCAAGATGAAAATAATTAATTCTTTAGTTATAATATTTTTTGTTGCTTTTTTCATTTCATTTGAAAGTATGGCACAATGGAATCCTACAAATGGGCCTTACGGAGGAGAAATAAATTGTGTAGCTTCTACAGGTAAAAGACTCTTAGCATGTACAAATTCCGGTTTGTATTATTCAATCAATCATGGAGAGAGTTGGCAAATTGATACTGTTGGAAACCCTGATGATTTTTATTTAAAAGAATTTTACAATCTCCATGTCAATGATAGTATTGTTATTGTAAGTACAAATCATGGTTGGTGGCATTTTTCCACTGATTTTGGTACAACCTGGTACCCTAGTGATGTAACGGGTGTGAATATAGAAGCACCACCCATTTATGAAATAAAGAATAATATCTTAGTTCATATAGATTACCAATCCTATATAGTTATAGATAGTTTTAATATTAATGGAAATAATTTTTCTACTAATCAGATTGGATCACGTGGTTTTTTCTTTGTAAATAATCAGCCTAATGATACAGTTTTACAATGTCTGACTTTTAGTGGAGGGAATATCATTTTTGGAACAAGTGAAGGAATACTTATCACCTCTGATTCGGGAAAAACATGGAAAAATATCGATTCGGGGTTAACATATAAAAATGTTACTACTTTAAAAGCAAATGATAATTATATTTTTGGAGGTACAGATAGCGCTGGTGTTTTCCGCTCTGACGACAATGGCGAAACCTGGACCCAGATGAATTCCGGATTAACAACACTTTACATTAAAACATTTGCAGTAAAAGGGAATAATGTATATGCCGGAACAAAAGGCGGCGGAGTTTTTATTTCAACCGATAATGGTGAAACTTGGAAACCAATGAATACTGGTTTAACTAACTTAAATATTAATTCTATAGCTTTTGACGGAGAGCAGGTATTAGTTGGAACGGATGGAAGCGGGGTCTTTATATATAATACTTCCTGGGCTCCTATTAATAACGGGTTATCAGCTACAGAAATTACTACTTTTACAAAGAAGGACAATAACCTTTATGCGGCAATAAAAGGCGGAGGGGTTTTTATTTCATCAGATGATGGGAATAGCTGGATTGATAAAAATTCCGGACTATCAAATTTAGATGTTCAAGCACTAACAGTTAAAGGAAATGATATCTTTGCAGGAACAAATGGTGGTGGAATTTATCGGTCTGAAAATGGCGGCACAACGTGGCAATCAGTTAATTCGGGAATTTTCCAAAAGTATATTTACAGTTTAGCAGCTAATGATAATAATATTTTTGCAGGGACTAATATACCGCCTAATTATCCAAACCCTACTCGAGGAACAATTTATTATCCATACCCTTGGCCTGACAGTGTCCTAATATACCGTTCATCTGATGACGGAAATAACTGGTCTGTAGTATTGGACACAGGTGCATATCGCGTACCTTTTATATACACCATTGATAACAACATTTTTACAACAACATGGTTTAGGCTTCTAAAGTCTATGAATAATGGCACAACTTGGAGTTTAAGTGATTCGGGTCTTACTGGTAAAGATTATTATGGCTTTACTATTCCTATGGCTCCTTATGCATTTTCTGTAAATGGGAATAAGCTTTTTGCTGGAACTTATAATGGAATTTATGTTTCAACAAATATGGGAGTAACCTGGTCTCATATTAATAATAACAAATTTATGTATATTACTTCGTTTACAAGCAGTAATAATTATATTTTTGCTTACAATTCTAGACCCAATACTTACGGTGGGATTATATCATTTGGTGTAAATTTTTCAAAAGATAATGGTATATCATGGAGCATTTTAGAAGATTCTCTAAATGAACGTAATACACAAGGCGTATATGCTCCTGAAATAAATGCTATGGTCGTTAACAATAGTTACCTTTTTATCGGCACTAAAGGTAAAGGTGTTTGGAAATATCCTATTGAAAACCTGGTCTCGATTCAAAATCCAACCAATAAGCAGCCAGATAATTATGAGTTATTTCAAAATTATCCGAATCCATTTAACCCAACTACTACAATAAACTATAAATTAACAAAAAATATTTTTGTTAAGTTAATTATTTATGATGCCCTTGGCAGGAAAGTAAAAACATTAGTTAATGAATATCAAAATTCGGGAGATCATAAAATAGAATTGGATGCAAGTAATCTTTCCAGCGGAGTTTACTTCTATAGATTATCAACCGAAGATTTCACAAAAACAAAAAAGTTAATTTTAATGAAATAAAGAAAATCTTTCTTAATTAAGAAAAATGAACATGATTTGCTGAATCCTTACCGATTTTGTTATGGACACTGTGTTAATAATATCTGTGTCGTTATTTCAAGAAAGTAAACACAAGTTATTAACTTTTAAGGTAATATGTGCAAAGGTTAACGCCGCAATTCATTTAGGCTGAATTCAATGGCAACAGAACTTATAAATCCTCTACGAGGATTGGAATCTTTATTTGGTTTTTGTTTTACAATAATCTGACCTCTACGAGGTCGATGAAAATTAAACATTGTATAAGTTAAATTATTGTAAAGGTTTGATAAAAGTAATTACTTTACGTTTTAACATTACTATAAAAGTCCTCCTTTGAAGGAGGATTTAGGAGGATGTTATTGAAGTGGTTATAAACCTTTAAAACGGTTATTGATATATGGATTTTCATATTTGTTCACCCCGATGAATCTGGGTGTTAACCTTTGAGATAACAAAGGTAAAAGCTAACCCCGCAATTCATTGTGGTGATATAAGAATAAAGATGAAATACACTAACTGTCTTAACTGTTTATCTTTTTCTATTTTAATTTTCCAATCGCAATTCTAATTCGTTCTCATTATTTTTACATAAGTAAAAACCAATATTGAAATAAAATAACTAACCAGGCGGGAGGAAATGTGTCATGTTAAACCGCAAAACTTTATTAAGCTTTATAGGAATATTTTTTATGCTGCTTACTATTAATTCTTTCGCACAATATGAAGTGGGGCAAGATTACCACGGATTTAAATTATTAAAAAAAGAATTTGTAAAAGAAGTTAATGCGGAATGCTATTACTTTATTCACGTTAAAAGCGGTGCAAGGCTTTTAAAAATTGCCGCAGACGATCCAAACAAAACTTTCAGCATTGCTTTTAAAACTGTACCTCAATCAGACTGTGGTACGCCGCATATAATAGAACACTCTGTTCTTAACGGTTCAAAAAATTTCCCGGTAAAAAGTCCGTTTGATGTGCTTGCAAAAGGATCGCTTCACACTTTTCTCAATGCAATGACCGGCAGCGATATGACAATTTACCCTGTTGCCAGCATGAACGATAAAGATTATTTCAACTTAATGCATGTTTATCTTGATGCGGTTTTTAATCCGCTTGTGCTGCATGACAAAAGAATTTTCGAACAGGAAGGCTGGCATTATGAAGAGGATAGTGTTAACAGTCCGGTGCAATATAACGGGGTTGTTTATAGCGAGATGAAAGGCGCCTTTTCAAATCCTGAACGCGAGCTTAATTATGATATGTATAAAAACCTTTTCCCGGATAACTGCTACGGTTTTTCATCCGGCGGATACCCGATGACAATCCCTCATTTAACTTATGAAAATTTTATAAAATTCTATAAGAGATTTTATCATCCATCCAACAGCTACATCTTTCTTTACGGCAATGCTGATTTAGATAAAGAACTAAAATTTATCGACTCAAATTATTTATCAAACTACAATAAGATAGATGTTAATTCTGATATACCTCTGCAAAAACCATTTAAAGTGATGAAGGATGTTACAACTTATTATTCAGCAACCGGGGGCAGCGATACAACAAATCAAACTTATTTAAGCTTAAGCTTTGTTATCGGTTTAAATACTAATCGTGCTTTAGTAATGTCCTTAAACATGTTATCCGATTTACTTGTAAACCAGGAATCTGCGCCTATCAGGCTTGCACTTCAAAAAGCCGGTATCGGGAAGGATGTTAATGCCTGGGTGGATGATATTGAACAGAATGTATTTAATATAACTGTACAGAATGCCAACCCGGCAGAGAAGGAAAAATTTAAAGAGATAGTTTTTAACACTCTTAAAGACGTTGCAAAAAATGGTTTGGATTCTCTTGCAGTGCAAGGTGCACTTAATAGGGCGGAATTCAATCTACGTGAAGGCAATGATGCACAAAAAGGTTTGTCATATAATTTCAAAGCTATTCCTACCTGGTTTTTTGAGAACGATCCTTTCCCTGGACTTGAGTATGAAAAGTCACTTGCAAAATTAAAATCCGGTATAAATAAAAACTCACTCGAGGACATTATTAAGACAGATATGATTGATAATCCTCATTCGTTATTGTTAACATGTGTTCCCAAGCCGGGACTTGAAAAAATAAATGACGAAAAGATTGATAAAGAATTATCGGATTATAAAGCATCGCTATCCAAACAGCAGGTAAAAGAAGTTGTACAAAATACAAAAGACTTGAAAGCATATCAGAAAAAAGAAGACTCTCCTGAAGCGCTTGCTAAAATTCCATTATTAAGTCTTAAGGATATTAACCCGGAAGCACAATGGTATTCACTCGATAAACAAACTGTTGATAATATACCGGTGTTAGCTCACAACGAATTTACAAACGGGGTAGTATATGCAAAGCTCAATTTTGATATGAGGGTTCTCCCCGAAAACTTGATCCCTTATGCTGCGCTTCTTTCAGAAGTAATGGGCAGCATGAATACAGAAAATTATTCTTATTCCGACCTTGAAAAGCAACTAAATATTAATACTGGCGGATTTAATACATACTTGAACTGCTATGCTAAAAATATGAGCGATTCAAGTTTGATTCCTAAGTTTGTAGTTTCTTCAAAAGCAATGAATGATAAAATCGGAAAGATGTTTGATTTAATGAGTGAGATAGTAAATAAAACAAAGTATGCGGATAAAGACAGATTGAAAGAAGTTTTAACAAGAGACGAATCAAGAATAGAAGCTAACGCAAAATCAAATGGCTATCATTATGCGCAAACAAGACTAACATCTTATATCAGCAACCAGGGAATGTTTAATGAATTAACCGATGGTGTATCTTATTACCGGTTTATATCCGGTCTTGCAAAAAACTATGATACAAAATCAGATGAGATAATCAGCAGCTTGGTTAAAACTGCAAAGCTGCTTTTTACAAAGGATAATTGCATTGCAGCAGTAACATGTGCAGAAGAAGATATGCCCCGGTACTTAAAAGAATTTGGAATTATGCTGATAAGCTTGCTGAAGGTAAATCCAATTATAATGAATGGAAGTTTGACTTAGAGAAAAAGAATGAAGGATTTATCACTGCTTCAAAAGTACAGTATGTTATTGAAGGTTATAATTATAAAAAACTTGGTTTTAGTTGGAGCGGTAAATATTATGTGCTTAATCAAATTCTCTCAACAGATTATCTGCAGAACCACGTGCGTGTATTAGGCGGTGCATATGGAGGATGGGCAAGGTTTTCGCCAACAGGGCTTGCATATTTTGCTTCTTACCGTGATCCGCACTTAAAACAAACTTTAGCCAATTATGACAGCACAGTCAGCTATTTACAAAACTTTAATGCTGATGATAAAGCAATGACAAGATATATAATCGGAACAGTTTCTGGTCTTGACCAGCCGCTTACTCCATCCGGGAAAGGTGACTTAGCAGTTAGGCGATATCTGCAAAACGAAACTAAGCAGTATGTACAAAACATACGTGATGAAGTTTTAGCAACTACCTCAAGTGACATTCAATCAATGAGCAAGCTTGTGGAAGATGTAATTGCAAAAAAAGCATATTGTGTTTACGGCAATGAAGATAAAATAAAATCTGAAAAAGATTTATTTAAAGCAGTTGTTCCTTTGAACCCGGAGACAGCAGAACTGCAGAAGAAAGTTGATTAAATTATAAAATCACAAATTAGTCTGAAGCAAAGAGCGAGTAATGAAAAAAATATTCTTAGCCATATTTGTACTTTGTTTAACTGGTGTTTCCATAGCTCAACAATTCGGTAAATTTAATGTTGGAAAGGATTTATTTTTAGCACAATTTGATTGTAAGACCGATGTTGACGATATATACTCGATAGCTGGTGTAGCAACCATGTTGGCTGATCCTCGCTTTAGCTAATGTAAAATTTCATGCTGTTGCCGGTGCCTATGGAATACAAGAAGGATTATATGTACCGCCTAATGATCTATTTAAAATTGCATTCGATAACAACTGGTCCGACGCCCACACAAACTTTAAGCAAGCTTTAAGTGAAGTTACAACCCTTGTCACCAATACTTTAAAAGATAGTGGTAATATTTGGATTGCAGAAGCCGGTCAATCAGATTTTTCAGCTTCACTCATTAGGAATATCAAAAATACTTTACCTTCAATTGATACTAAATCTCGAATTCATATTGTTCAGCATAGTGATTGGAATGAAAACAACACTGCCGCAAATGATTTAACCTATGTTAAAGAAAATACGGACTACATAAAAATTCCTGACGGTAACATTGTTGGTAATGGATCTCCCGGATTTCAAACAGAAGAAAAAGTAAATTGGGAAAATTATATTACAAATTCAAAGCTCAAAAATGTTTGGGAAAAAGCTATTGAGATTGCAAATAAATACAATGGTAAAGATGGACGGTACAAGAATCCGGCAATAGCCAAAGGCGGAATGGATTTTTCTGATGTATCAGAAACCTGCTGGATTTTTGGTTTTAATCATCTTAAAAATGCGCAGCAATTCTTTAAAGAATTTTCCTCGTCAAAAAATTAATATTTTAAGGATGTTCTTTTATCAGTACATTCAATGTTTATCAATCTAGGAACCAAAATGGAAAAGGGAGAACTAAATATGCATTCAAAATCATTTCGTTTAAAAACTATTGTATTGTTGTTTATATTTATTTCAACATGTAAGGCGCAATTCATGGATGAATTTGATAAAGCAAAAATTGACGGATGGTTTACAATGGTTGGTGACGGAACTCCTGGAATGAGTTTTATACCTCATAATGGATATGCAACAATTATTGTTGATGGATCGAAAGACAAGTACAATGTTTACTGGACATTAATTAAACGTGATGTTACAAAGTGGCTTGATTTAACAAAGCTGCAAGATACCAAATATCAATTGCGTGTTGAAGCAAAAGTCCGTGTTCACACCGCACCGCATAGGTTAAACTTCATGGTAAATACAAACCGCACCACCGATTTTCATATTGATTTAATGGAATATGATATTCCTGACACCACAAATTGGCATATCATAAGTATGACAACAAAAAGATTTGATGCAAAACCCGGAGATACAGTTTATGTTCAATTATGTGTTACAGATTTTGGCTTAGAAAAATATTCTGTTGATATTGATTATTACCGCGCAGATATTGTGAATACCGAAAAGGCTGGCCCTGATAAGGGAAATCTTACTCCTTATCATCCTCCAATCCCTAATTTAAATACCTTTTCAAATCACACAGATGTTAGTCATGATTGTGTTATAAATTCAGAATTCCCTGAAGTTAATTTTAACGATCTTCATGTTAAAGAAAAGATCGAAGATATTCGTGTATTAACTATTAATGGTGAACAATGGGGAATTCTTAGATGGGATTTTTCTAAATTTAAAAATGCAAAGATTGCAAAAGCCGGTTTGCTGGAATTAACCACTCAATCGGTGCATAGTGGCGGCAATTATATTCAAGCATTCGGCGAAGACTTTGGAATTGAATTTGGGAAAGTAAGAGTAATAGAAATTCTTGGCGGCGATCCGCTTTGGGATCAAAATACAGTTAGTTACAATTCATTTACTGAAAATAAAAAATATTCAGAAGTCTTTAATACTCAAATGATTTACGACTTTGATGTAACTGAAAAGCCAGGCGGAAAAAATTATATCACTATTTCTCAACCGGTTATGCAGCGCTTGTTAGATGGAACAACTAAAGGATTGTTGCTCCGTCCACTCGGAGCAATAGATGCTTCTTTTTATGCTTCGGAAAATCAAAACAAAAGCAACACGGCTAAATTACATTTCACACTCAAAAATGATTAGTAGATAATTGGTAGAATAATGAAAACATTTTCAGGAAAAATTTTTGTTACTTGTTTGCTTCTATTAACTATAGCTAATTCTTCAAATTACATTTTTGCAAAAGGTAAAAATACCATTCATGTTTGGGAAATGAAGGAAATTAAACTCAATGCTGAAAAAGTTTATAATAATTATTATATGGATGTAACATGCTGGGTTGAATTAAAAGGCCCGGATTTTTCCAAACGTGTTTACGGATTCTGGAATGGAGGAAATAATTTTATTGTTCGTGTAGTTGCAACAAAGCCAGGCAAATGGGAATGGAAAAGCTATTCAAATCAACCTAATGATGAAGGATTGAATAATAAATCAGGCTCTTTTAATGCAGTTGATTGGACGGATAAAGAAAAGCAAGAAAATCCAAATAGGAATGGTTTTCTAAGAGCAACACCTAATGGCCATGCGCTTCAATATGCAGACGGGAAACCTTTTTTTATGATTGGCGATACCTGGCTGGCGGCAAGTACCTGGCGATTACCTTTTAGAAATGCTGAGACATCAAATGATTATGTACCGGGTCCGGGAATGGGATTTGAAGATGCAGTGATGTACAGAAAAAAACAAGGATTCAATTCTTTTAGTATGATTTCATGCTTTCCGAATTGGGATTCTGATATTCATCCAAGCACGTATGCGGATTCAAATAATATTTATATAAGAAATGCGTGGGAAAAATTTGGTTATGATGTAAAAGATGCAATGGGTGTGGATGCTTCCGGCGGTTCCAACTATTGGGGCTCATTTACTGCAAAGAATATGCGTGATGAATATGGAAATTTACCTTTTGAAATGTCAAATGATCATGAAGGAGTTTCGAACTTCACGCGAATAAATCCGGAGTATTTTAAAAGTCTTGATAAGAAAATGGAATTTTTACAGAAACAAGGATTTGTTGCTCTGCTTGAAACAGTTAGACGGGATGTCGGCCCTTCATGGAAAGCCTATTTTGATTTTAACGAAACTTTTTCACGGTTTTTTCAATATCTAATTTCACGTTATGGTGCTTTCAATATTATTTTTAGCGGTATTCATCTGGATTGGATTCCAAAAGATTTTAGTTTGACCGCTGAAGAATTTAACGAAGCGTTGAAGTATCATTTGGAAAAATACGGACCGCCGCCTTTCGGGCAGCCGGTAACAGCATTGATAAGCAGTTCAACTTATACAGTGTTTGGCCATGATAAAGATTGCCCATGGTTAACGATGCATAGTGTAGGCAATAAACCCAGAGATCATAGAGTTGCCGATTCATTGGAAATAATTTTCAAACTTAACCCGCCTTATCCTGCAATTAATTTTGAACCATATTACACAGGTTGGAATCATGAAATAAATAAACCTCATGGAGAACGCCCTCCGGTAAACTCGGCGCGGGATAATTATTTTTCAAGAGCTCAAATGTATGGTTCTGTTTTATCCGGCGGATTATCTGGGCATGTTCATGGTACTGCCGCTTATGATTTTACAACAATCGGAGAGCCTGAAGGTGCACGGCCGCATATTTGGGATGCGTTTAAGTATGAATCCGCAAATTATATGAAACACCTGAATACTTTTATTTTATTTGAAGGTAAAAAATATCAAGATCTTTTACTTGCAAGGGAGGATGTTATTCCTAACAAAGCTCCCGGAAGCCCAACTGACGGGTTAGATGGCTGGGCTTATATGATGAGAACCTCGGCAAAAGATTTCGCATTACTTTATTTTGAAAATCAATCTGTGTTGCCTGCACTCAATAATTTTATTCCAAACAAAGAATATTACTTTGAATGGTTTGATACAATTACCGGCAAGTGGAGTAATAAACAAATATTAAAAACTGATTATAAAGGAAAACTAAAAATTCCAAAATTCCCTAAAGAAGAAAATTTATCCTCAAGAGATTGGGCAGCAAAGATAAAATTAAAAGAGGAATGAAGAAATACAGTTTCATTGGAATTGAAAAAGCAAAAGTAGTTGGCAGATGGTTTGAAACTTCTAAATTATATTTTCTTAAAACTATATTACTAAACAATTCATGCTTACATAATGGTCCTTAAATACTTCAGATTTAATATATTTGTTATAACAATATCAAATCTGTTACAAAAAAGTGGGACACATGAAAAAGAATTTCTTTTCAAAACAAAAATCTAATTCATTGAAATAATCATTATACCGTGGGGACTTATGAGAAAATATAAAATATTTTATAACCCTTATATTGCTGGATTCGCAATATTTCTAAATCTAAGTATTTTATTTGAAAGCTGTTCTTCTTTGCGAGAGGTTACTAATAAGAATGATGAAAATGTGAAGATATATATAATTGAAACCAATGATGGAGAAATTATTGATTTTAGAGATACACAATTAGGATACGCTTTAATGTCCAATGATGAAATTATAAGTACAGAAAAAAACGGAGAACAAAAAGTATATCAAGTTTCACAGGTAAAGAAAATTTATACTGAAAAATTTAATTCTGTAGCAACTTTGTTTTTGATCGGAGGAATTGGGCTTGCGGACTTATTTATTATTTTTAGCCGCATTTGCGTTATCTTTAGGTGGAAGAGGGTTTGGCGGGTAATAGAATTAAAATAGTTTAGACAATGAATTTAAAATATAAGATTTATTATATTCGTTGTAACAGTTACAAATCTATCTGAAGTAAAGAGGGCCTCATGAAAAAAATAATTCTCGTACCGGCATTTCTAATTATTTTAATTTCTTTTAGCCGAAGGGTCGAGGCACAATCTTTAACATTAAAATTATCTTTAGATGGTAAGAGTGCAATTGTATACACTACAGCTTTTAATTTAGATTTAAAAATAACTCCAACAGACACTCTTAAATTTAAAGATGCTGAACAGCCTCTTGAAACAGAGACCGCTGTTTTCGTGAATAGCAGATCAACGATTTCAAACATTAATCGGAATCGGAGGCGCGCTTACAGATGCATCGGCAGAAGTTTTTGCGAAACTAAGTAAAGAAAAACAACAAGAATTATTAGATGCTTACTATAGTGATGAAAAAGGAATTGGATATACGATTTGGCACGTATTTCAATTCATAGCTGCGACTTCAGCAGTGAAAGCTTCACTTATGTCAAAGAAGGTGATAAGGATTTAAAAACTTTTAGCATTGAACATGATAATCAATTTCGAATTCCGTTAATTAAAAAAGCAATTGAAACTGCAGGAGGAAAGTTAAATATATTTGCAAGTCCATGGAGCCCCCCGGCGTTTATGAAGAGCAATGATGATATGCTTCATGGCGGAAAGCTGCTTCCAGAATTTTATCAATCATGGGCAAACTATTATGTTAAATTTATAAATGCTTATCAAGATGAAGGCATTCCAATTTGGGGAATTACAGTTCAGAACGAACCGATGGCAATTCAAAGATGGGAATCCTGCATTTTCACGGCGGAAGAAGAAAGAGATTTTCTTAAAAACTATCTTGGGCCGACTATGGAAAAATGCCGGGTTGGTAGATAAGAAAATTATTGTGTGGGATCATAATAGGGATTTAATGAATTATAGAGCAAATGTAATTTTCAGTGACCCCGATGCTGCAAAATATGCCTGGGGAATTGGATTTCACTGGTATGAAACATGGCAGGGAAGTGTTCCAATGTATAGAAATGAACGGGCTGTAAAAGAAGCCTTCCCGGATAAAAATTTAATTTTTACAGAAGGCTGTGCAGAAAATTTTAATGACAGCAGTTATAATTCAATTGTAAATGCAGAAAGATACGGCAGCCAGATGATTAATGATTTTAACTGCGGAACTATTGCATGGACGGATTGGAATATTCTTTTAGATCAGCATGGGGGGCCTAACCATGTCAAAAATTTTTGTATGGCTCCAGTACATGCAAATTTAGAATCCGGTGAATTAATTTATACGCCGTCGTATTATTACATTGGACAGTTCTCAAAATTTATTCACCCGGGTGCAATTCGAGTTAGCACTGCTGCAAGCAGAAGTCAGCTTCTATCAACATCTTTTTTGAATGAAGATGGTAAAATGGTTACTGTGGTGATGAATCAAAGTGAAAATAAAATTAAGTATAAATTAATTGTAGATGACAAGGAAACAATAGTAGAAATTCTTCCGCATTCAATTCAAAGCGTTATTTATTAGAAGAGTTTTTGTTACTATATAAACAATAAAATTATAAAGATAGATTGATTCCAAAGATTGACAGCAGCAATTAATTTATTGCGGATAATCTTCGAAAAACTTAACTTGATTTCAGAAGTTATAACTTTTCTTTTAGCATATATGAATAGGGTAGTCACATTATTAGAAATTTCTATAATCAAAGAATAAAATTAGATATAAATTTTATATGAAATTATTAATAATTTTAACTGTTGTTTTGTTCTCTGAAAATATTTTTTCTCAAAATAGTTTACATTCATTTGGGAATATTGAGAATAAAATTGTTTACAGCGATGCATTGTATAATAAATTTAGCAGTCCTTTTAAGCTGGGTAATAAAGTATATGATAATTATTCATTAACAAATTTAGTCTTTCAACCGGTTGTTGGTTCTGGCTTCGCATTTATTTTTACTATACCTCCGTTTGTCGGCTTATTAAATGATGCATGGAACAGTGAATCAGCCATTTCACATACAGTCTGGGGTATTTTAACAATATCAGCTTATTGCCTGGGTGCCGGAACTGGAGTTTATTTAGTTGCTCACATAGAGAATAAAAATTTAACTTTTTGGAAAACAGTTGAATATTCTGTTTTTGGTGGTGCTGTTGGTGCAATAACAGCAGCAGTACTTGCATCTCAGTATTCATCTATTCCAAATGCTGGTGCAATTTTTATAGCTTTTAGTCCTGTAATTGGGGCAATGTTTTATACTTCATTTGTAGCTGACTGGCCGTATCAAAATCAAGATTTATCTTTTAACAATAAAATGCTTTCACATAAAGATTTAATTAATTATTCTAAAGTTTTTGATATTGAGTTGTTGCGCATTAGATTTTAACATTTGTCGGTTTTAACACAAAATTTTTATTAAATATTAATTCTGTGATAATTCAAAAATTAGATATTCTAATATTATAAAATGAGAATCCTAAACTCTACTCGCAGCATTACAATTAGTTTTTTAATTACAATAGTTATTATCTTCTCTTCAATAAATTGCAGCAAGCTAGAGCAAAAATATTACACACATCCTAACTCTTATATAGTTGATCAGTTAAACCATAAAAAAATTATAATGCTTGCAGATTGGGGCCATCTCTATCCTTTGCCATATAAAAGTTTAATATTTCTACTCAATAAATGGTTGGAAAAAGTTGAGAATGGTAAATCAAGCAATAATAATATTATTCTAATTTTAGAAACAGATTCGGAAGGAATTAAAAACATTAATGAATTTTTATCAACAGGAAATTTGGAACCATTAATTCAATACTGGCTGCCTTATAGATCTTTGGAGTGGGTGGAATTTTATACTGACCTTCGAAAATTAAAATTGAAAATTGACAGTTTGAATGTTAAACAAAAATTTATACCTAATATTAGTTTAACTTTATTTGGAGGAGAGAATAATAATAATTTTAATCACCCAGAATTTCTTAAAATGACCAGAGAAGAGGGTTCAAAATATTTTGTAAATATACGTGATAGTCTAACTGCAAAAAACATCATCGATTATTTAAGAAAAGATGATAACAAAAAAGCTATAATATTTTATGGTAATCTGCATCTGATTAAAAATTATGTAAATAAGAATATTGCAAAGGCATTACCGGATTCTGAATCTTATGGATATTACCTGGCTCATTATCTTAAAAAAGAATTTGGAGAAGATTCTGTTTTATCAATTCAACAAAGAACAGTTAATGAACAAACAATAGAGAATTCTCCTTTTTCATCTGCAAATGGTTCCAACATTTTTGTATCTAGCAATGAAATTCCCTGGAAAAATCTTAAGCCAAAAGATTATGATGGATTTATTTTAAGGAATGAAATTCCAGCCCCAAGCCATAATTTATCTTATATTTTTAGTAAGAATGTGATAGCAGCCGATATTAAAATAATGGAGAAGATTAAAAAATATTTGCCTGGTTATTTGGCAGCTGGATATTATGATAAAGCAGAAGGGTCGTTAAAATTATTGACAGGACAAAATTTTAATGACTTAAACAAATGGCAAAAATGGATTTGTAAAAATCATTTTCCCGGATTTTCAAGATTAGATACTAAAGAATTTGAAAACCAATTATACGACAATTACTTTGCAAATCCTTATGACAAAAAAATACAATATATGTTATTTAAATTTGGATTTGGGCCCGAGATACTAAATGACAATTACATTGCTAAAGAAGAATGGGAAAGCATTTGGAAACATTATTTGCCTCAAATAAAATATCTAAATGCAGTTGGGATTTTATGGGTTGGTACACCGGAAGAAAAACTTGAAGCAGAAAAATATTTAGCAACTGTCAGTGACGGGTCTAAAGCTGACGAAAAATTAGAACCTCAGGATTATTTAAAGTTATACAGGCAAAAATATTATAAAACGGATTATTAATTTATAATAAAAAATATTTTCTTTATTTTTTAATATGGATATAGAAAAATTAAAAGTTGCAATTAAGAATGGTAATATTGAATGGCGCAAGCACGTTTTACAAAAAATGTTAGAAAGAAATATTAAAAGAGAATATATAAAAAAAGTTATTTTGGAAGGTGAAATGATAAATAGTTATGAAGATGACAAACCTTTTCCAAGTGCTTTATTTTTAAAATTTATAAATAATAAGCCATTACATGCTTTAGTTGCATTTGATGAAAATCAAAATAAAGCCTATATTATAACATCATATGAACCGAGTTTAGAGATATTTGAAAGTGACTATAGAACAAGGAAAAAGAAATGAAAAAAGAAATCTGTCCTATTTGCGGTGGAGAAAAAATTGAGTCGACTACAAGTTTTACTGTTGATTATAACACAGGTGTAGTTGTTGTTAGAGATGTTCCTGCAAAAGTATGTATGCAATGTGGTGAAGAGTGGATTGCAGATGATATTGCGTCAAAACTTGAAGAGATTGTTTCCATTTCAAAAAAACAAAATCAAGAGATTTTTATTGCAAAATTTGATAACTACTCTTTGGCATCATGAGTCTAAAAAACTCTTTCTTACCCCTTTACCGCTCCTTCCGTTAATCCTTGAATTATATATTTCTGGAATAATGCTATTAATAAAATCACCGGGATAATTGCAATTACTGCCGCAGCCATAATATATCCCCAGGGTATTTGGCCGTGAAGCCCTTCAAACAAAGCAATACCAACCGGGACGGTTCTTGCTTTATAATCAATTGTAAACATTAAAGCAAAAAGAAATTCATTAAAAGAATAAATGAAGATTAGCATGAAAGTAGAGAAAGCTCCCGGTAATGCAAGCGGAAAAATTATTCTTCTTAAAATTTGAAATCGTGTAGCACCGTCAACAAGTGCGGCCTCATCAAGCTCTTTTGATAACTGTGAAAAATGACTTAACATTATCCATAACGCTAATGGAAGTCCAATAGTTATGTAAGGAAATATTAAAGCATAATAAGTATTTATCCAGTTAAAGCTTGTCATCATTTTAAATAGATAACCTACAATACTAATCTGAGGGAACATTGAGAATCCAAGCAATGCAATGGGAATAAAAATCTTCCCCGGAAATTTTAACCTTGTAATGGAATATGCAGAAAGGCTTGCAAAAAAAGTTGCAAAAAAAGCAGCAGCTAAAGATATAATTACGCTGTTTCTCAAGTAATCAAGGAGATGCACTGATTTGGAAGTAAGTACTTGAATGTAATTATTAATCGATGGAATAAAAGGAACATTATCTAGATAAAAAATCCGGATGCTCATTAAGGGAAATAATAATCATCCATACAAATGGAGCTATACAGAAAATAAAAAGGAAAGCAGCTCCTGCATATGTTAATATTTTTCTAATTTTTTCTTCTTTCATTTCAATCCCGAAGCGAAGTTTCCAAACTTTATATAAAGCACTGCTAATCCGGAAGCAATTAAAAATACCACAATGGAAATCGCTGAACCATAACCGTAATCTCCTGAGATATAATATTTGAATGCATATAAAGAAATAGATGAAGTGCTTCCTCCTGGCCCGCCGCCGGTTAGCACATAAATTAAATCGAATATTCTTATTGCATCAATTGTACGGAACAGTAAAGCTACAACAATTACCGGCTTGAGTAACGGAAATGTTATATAATAAAAGCGTTGAAGGAAATTTGTTCCATCAATCATTGACTGCTTGTAAAGCTCTTCAGGAATGAGCGATAAACCGGCAAGCAAAATGATAGCAATAAATGGGGTTGTTTTCCATACATCACTTATTACAATTGAAAGGAATGCTCCGGTTGATGAACCCAGCCAATTTACGGGAGTATTTGAAATGCCGAGATGAATTACGATATAATTTATAATTCCAAAATCGAAGTTATAGATTAACTGCCAGATACGTGCAGATATTGCAACTGGAATTGCCCAGGGAATAAGTATAGCTACTCTCATCAAACCGCGTCCCGGGAAAGTTTCATTTAATATTAACGCAAACATCATTCCGAGGACAAGTTCTAATCCGACAGAAACAAAAACAAAAAGCAAAGTGAACTTTACTGACTGCCAAAAATGAATATCCGAAAAAAGCCGGCTGAAGTTTTCAAACAAAATAAATTTATTAGGCATGAAAGTTACATTACGCATGAATGCCGTAATTAAAGTTCCGGCAACAGGAAGGAAAACAAAAGTTAATGTTATAAGTATTAAAGGCGAATTAAAAATATACGCCTGCCATGTTTGATTACCAGAATATTTTTTTCTACTTACTCCCATAGACCTTTTCCAATTCATCTGATTCTTTTTGCATTTTTTTTAATGCTTCTCCTGGTTTGATTTTTCCAGCAAGACAGTTGTTCACATATCTTTGTATAATATCCGAAACCTGGCTGTAATATGGCAGAGTCGGTCTTGCAACTGTATTCTGTAAAGCATCATATAATATTTTCACTGTAGGCAATTTTGTTTTAGCAACTTTATCATCATAAACATCTTTTCTTGCAGGATTCCAGCCTACTTTTAATAAAAGATTTTTTTGTACTTCATACGAAGAGACAAATTGTATAAACTTCCATGCTTTTTCTTTTTCATCCGAGAAACGCGAAATTCCAATATGCCATCCTCCTAAAGTTGAAACAGAATTGTTTCCATCGGAATGAGGTAATACTATTAATCCGGTTTTGCCTTTTACAGGAGAATCATTTCCTTGAGAAAGCTTCCATGCGTATGTCCAGTTTCTTTCGAACAGTGCGTCGCCTCTCTGGAAAGCTCTTCTTACTTCTTCTTCTTTCATTTCTGTATAAGTGTTGACCGGAGAAATTTTATATCTATGAATTAAGTCCACCATCATTTGAAGAGCTCTCTCATTTTTCGGAGTATCCAAATTTAACTTCCCATCTTTTAAAATACTTCCACCGTTTGAAGCAATAAATTCAAGGAAGTCGCAAACCAATCCTTCATACTGAGCGCCTTGCCAAACAAAGCCGTAGAAATTTTGATTGTGCTTTCTTTCTGCCTTTTGAATTTTCAAAGATTGGTTAATCAATTCGTTCCAGGTTTGCGGCGGGGAATCAAACCCATATCTGTTTAACAAATCTTTGCGGTAATATAAAAGCCCCACATCAAGGAAAACCGGGAGTGCATATAATTCATTTTTATATCTATCGACAGAGTTTAATACTTTTGGAAAGAATATGTTTGTATCAAAATTATTTTTAGTTATATAATTATCTAAAGGTTCCAGCCAATGAGACTTTATAAATTGATTTATCCAAACAACATCCATTAAAAACATATCCGGGTTAGGCTGCTTTGCTTCAAGAGAAATTATTAATTCCTGTCTTCTTTGGTCGGTGTAAGTTGGCTGTCTGACAAGTTGTAAATTTTCATTTGTCTTCTCATTATATTCTTTTACAAGTTTTGCCCAAAAGTCAACTTCTTCAGGTGAGCCGCCAATCCAGATTGTAAATTCTTTTTCATTATTGCTGCAGCGAATTCCTGAGAATGAAATTAAAAATGCTGCTAAGAATAGTATTATCTTTGTCTTCATTAAATAAATACGTATGAATGAGTTAGAATATAATAAGAAGATAAAAATGAAAATAATAAAATCAAATGTTGTGTGTATAAATTGAAATTGTTTTAATGCATTTATAAAATATTATTTCTAATTTTTGATTGTAAATAAAAAGATTAAACATTTCAAAATGCTGGGGGAATTATGGAACTAAAACAAATTAGACTCATAACAATTTTAACAATCATTCTCTCCATTTCACTTGCGATAGCTTCTTATTTTGGTGCATTTCAAGCAAGTACGTATGAGCGTGATACTTTATCAATGGCAGTTCAGGGAATGGGACAGGATATTGTTGATTTATTTATTGTTGTTCCATTATTGATTTTATATTATATTTGTTCGAAAGGGAAATAAATATTCTTATTTCATTTTCAGCGGAATACTATTTTACATCTTGTATTCATACGTTATCTATAGTTTGGGAGTTCATTTTAATAATTTATTTTTACTTTATTGCTTAATCCTTGGAACATCCCTTTATACTTTTATAATTATGGTAGTTCAATTAACAAACCTCGACATTCAAAATTTATTTTCGGATAAAACTCCAATAAAATCAATAGCTATATATCTTATTATTATTGCAGCTATGTTTTACTTGCTTTGGCTTAAAGATGTTGTCCCCGCAATTTTAAGTAATACAGTACCTAAAGTAGTTAAAGATGATAAACTGTTGGTTAACCCGGTTCATGTTTTAGATATTTCAATTGCACTGCCGGGATTTATAATAACTGCAATATTATTAATTAAAAAACATAAATTAGGTTTTATCTTAACTCCAATTTCTTTAGTATTCATTATAATTTTAGCAATAGCACTAATCGGTATGGTAATAATGTTAAAGATTAAGGGATTGAGTGATGATATATCGATCTCAGTTATATTTAGCTTATTAGCTGTTAGCAGTAGCATTTTTTTAGTTAAATATTTTAAGTCAATTAAAAATTAATTTATAAAAAAAAACAAGAGGAATAATGATATGAAAATTGGGTTTACATACTTACTTTTTATATTGCTTACTGCAAGTGTATTTGCTCAAGATTCTGATTATGAAAAAAAAGTATCTGAAACAGTTGATTTATTAAAAGTTAATAAATATGAAGAAAGTTTAAAACATTTATTGGGTGAAGGGACAATACTTTATAAAAATATTTTTGACGTTGAGACTAAAAAAAATAGTCAGATTTCTCAAATAGCAAACTTTTCAAATGTTTATGGGGAATTAATCAATTACGATTTAGTTTGGAGTAAAACTTTAGGAAGTGTTACAGAACAATATTATTTGCTGAATTATAAAACTTATCCAATAGCACTTAATATTGTTTTCTATAAGATAAAAGAAAATATTTCTGTTATCTACTACAAATTTAGTGAGTCAGCCGAAGAGTTGCCCGGTAAATTTTAGTAATTCATTATTTGATGGATTATAAAAAACTTTTTAAGGACAAAAACATGAAATCCAATTTTAGGAAGTTTTTCTTTTGTGTCGTTTTTATCTTTCTTAGTTCTCAATTAGCATTTGCTCAACTTGAGTCCGCAAGATCAAAAATTGAAGAAATCACTAAACATTTTAATGGTAAAATTGGTGTTGCTGTAATGAATTTGGAAAACCATCAGATGCTGACGATTAACAATGACTACTGCTACCCAATGCAGAGTGTATTTAAATTCCCTTTAGCTTTAAAAGTTCTTGATGATGTAGACAAAGGAATTTTAAAGCTTGATCAAAAAATTCATTTAAGTAAAAGTAATTTACATCCAAACACCTGGAGCCCTTTGTATGAAAAATATCATAACGGTGATGTTGATGCTACTCTTGAGGAAATATTAAAATATACAGTAACAGAAAGTGATAACAACGGCTGCGATATTCTTTTTAAACTGGTAGGCGGAACTGCTAAGGTTAATGCATATATCCATAAGCTGGGAATTAAAGATATTTCCATTGTAGCAAATGAAGAGGAAATGCATAAAGATTGGAATGTACAATATAAAAATTGTTCAACTCCGATTGCTATGGCAAAGCTGCTTTATAAATTTAAACGAGATAGTATCCTTTCAAAAAATAGTAAAGATTATCTCTACAACATTATGGAATCAACCGTAACTGGAGCAAATAGAATAAAAGGACAATTGCCTGCAGAAACAAAAGTTGCTCACAAAACCGGTTCTTCTGGAGTAAAAGATGGAATTGCAGCAGCAACAAATGATATTGGAATTGTAACCCTTTCGGATGGAAAACAATATGCGATAGTTGTTTTTGTTTCGGATTCGCCTGAAGAAGAGAACTTGCAGTGATAAAGCTATAGCAGATATTTCTAAAGCTGTTTGGGATATTTTCAAAATAAAGAAAAATAATAACGTGTTATAAATATTCCGTTTGCGTTTATAAATTTTAATTTATAGTTTTGCTTATTGTTTGAATATCATAAGAATATGAAGATGAGTAAAAGTGTAACACTGGAAGAATTTTATAAATCCAAGCCGGAATTAAAATTTAATCCAAACGATTCAATTAGAAATATTAATGGAAATGAGATTGGGCATTTTAATGTATTATTCCCGTTCCAATCTTTGCAGCAGACAATAATACCATATAATAGAAGAGACTTCTATAAAGTTTCTTTAATTATTGGAACCGGAATTCTTAACTATGCTGATAAAGCAATTGAAATTGATGGAAATGCCTTATTTTTTCAAATCCTAATATGCCGTATTCATGGGAGCCGGTTTCAAAAAAACAGGAAGGTTATTTCTGTCTTTTCACAACTGAATTCATTACCAATAACCGAAGCATCAATTTAATTGAACATCCATTATTCAAAGTGGGAGGTGACCCGGTTTATTTTGTTGATGAAGAACAAACTAAATCGTCTAAGCTGATATCTTTGAAAAAATGCTTGAAGAGATTAGTTCTGATTACATTTACAAATACGACTTCTTCGGAATTATCTTGACATTATTATTCATCAAGCTTTAAAGCTTAAACCGGCAGATACTTTTTTTAAACATACAAATGCTTCTTCAAGAATTACTTCTTTATTTATTGAATTATTGGAAAGACAATTTCCAATTGATTCACCGGAAAATATTCTTACATTAAAATCACCAGCTGATTTTGCCCAGAATCTTTCTGTACATGTAAATCATTTAAACCGTGCCGTTAAAGAAGTGACCGGTAAAACAACAACAAATCATATAGCTGATAGAATTGTAAAAGAAGCAAAGGCTCTGCTTGTTCATACTGACTGGAATGTATCTGAAATTGCTTACAGCCTTGGGTTTGAATATCCAACTTATTTCAACAACTTTTTTAAGAAGCACACAGAATTGTCTCCTAAATCACTCAGAAATTAATTGTTTGAATATTATAACTTTCTGTTTGATTTTTATTACCATATAATTTCACTTCAAATTAAGTTTACGTAACATTTCAAAAAAAATAATTAATAATCGAGGGAATAATGAAGTTTAGAAAACTCGGAAACACTGATGAAAATTTATCAGCAATTGGATTAGGCTGTATGGGGATAAATCATGCATACGGTATACCTGATGAAATCGAAGGAGTGAAAGTACTTTATAAAGCTTTGGAGCTTGGAATAAATTTTTGGGATACTGCGGATATGTATGCTCAAGGAAAAAATGAAGAACTTGTATCTAAAGTTTTATCATCAAATCGTGATAAGGTTTTTATTGCCACAAAGTTCGGATTCAGATATAAAGATGAAAAAGCTGAATTCAAAGGCATGGATAGTGTTTATTTGGACTGCCGTCCCGAATATATTAAAACTGCAGTTGAAGCCAGTTTAAAAAGATTGAAAATTGAAACAATAGATTTATACTATGCTCACAGAATTGATCCTAAAGTTCCGGTAGAAGAAATGATTGGTGCAATGGCAGAACTTGTTAAACAAGGGAAAGTTCGATATCTAGGTTTGTCAGAAGCTTCTGTTGATTCAATTAAAAGGGCAAATAAAGTACATCCTATTTCCGCTTTACAAAGTGAGTATTCTTTACTGACAAGAGATATCGAAAATGAAATTATTCCTACCTGTCGTGAATTAAAAATTTCTATTATCCCATTCAGTCCGCTTGCACGAGGACTGATGACCAGTACTGTTAAAAAAGAAGAATTTCCGGAAAATGATTTCCGTAAAAGTATTCCTCGGTTTGATGATGAACATTGGCAGAATAATCAAAAATTGGTTGAAGAATTTGATTCGCTTGCAAAAAAGAAAAGTTGTACGCCCGCTCAATTGGCTTTAGCATGGGTTCTTGCTCAGGGAGATGATATAATTCCAATACCCGGAACTAAAAAACTTAAATATCTTGAAGAAAATTCAAAATCAGTAGATATTGATTTAACAGATGCAGATATGAAGCAAATAGAATCTTTGCTAATCAAGTATCCAAATATTGGAAACCGTTATAATACTTCGACACAGAAATTAGTTGATAAATAAAAATTTTAGAAAGGTAATTATTATGAAATACCGAAAATTAGGTAACACTGGAATAAATTTATCCGCAGTTGGTTTGGGCTGCATGGGAATGAGCTTTGCTTACGGACCCATCAATGATGAAGAATCAATTAAAACTTTAAACCGTGCTTTGGAGCTTGGAATTAATTTCTGGGATACTGCCGATATGTACGGTGCCGGGCATAATGAAGAATTGATTTCTAAGGTTTTAGTTCCAAACAAAAATAAAATATTTATTGCAACTAAATTTGGTTTTCGTACAAAAGATGGAGGACAGGGGGCTAGCGGAAGGCCAGGAACTTATTTTGACGGTTCACCGGAATATGTAAAGCAGGCTGTTGAAAAAAGTTTGAAGAGATTAAAGATAGATACAATCGATTTATATTATTCTCATCGTGTTGATCAAAATGTTCCTATTGAAGAGACTGTCGGCGCTATGGCTGATTTAGTAAAAGAAGGAAAAGTAAAATATCTTGGATTATCTGAAGCTTCTGCGGAATCAATTCGTAAAGCTCATAGAGTACATCCGATAACTGCCTTACAAACTGAATACTCATTGCTTTCAAGAGATCCAGAAGGAGAAATTTTAAATACATGCCGAGAACTCGGAATTACATTTATCCCTTACAGTCCGCTTGCAAGAGGACTGATAACAGCTACTGTGAGCAATGCTGAATCTTTACCAGATGATGATTTCAGAAGAACATTGCCAAGGTTCAAGGGTGAAAATTGGGAAAATAATAAAAAGCTTGTAGATGAATTCACAAAGTTGGCCGTTTCAAAAAATTGCACACCTGCTCAATTAGCATTAGCCTGGGTTCTAGCTCAAGGTGAAGATATAATTCCTATTCCGGGAACAAAAAGAATAAAATATCTTGAAGAAAATGCTGCCGCAGTGGATATAGATTTAACTAATGATGAATTAGATGCACTTGAAAATCTTGTTGCAAAATATCCTAATGTTGGTCAGCGTTACAGCGATGGTGCAATGAAGCTGGTGAATAAGTAAAAAAGGAATAGAAATGAAAGCATACATTCTTAAAGAGAACGGGGGTTTAGATAAACTAAAATTAAATGAAGTAGATAAGCCAAAAATTAAAACTGATGAAGTTTTAATTAAAACAAAAGCGATTTCAATAAATCCGGTTGATGCTTTTGTAAGAAAAAATGAATCCTCTTTAATAGGAATATTAAAACCTGAAAAAGATGAAGATACATTTATTTTAGGCTGGGATGTTTCCGGCATTATTGAAGAAGTTGGCAGTGATGTAAAGGAATTTAAAAATGGCGATGAAGTTTTTGGAATGATTAATTTTCCGGGAAATGGAAAAGCTTATGCAGAATACATCGCAGCACCTGCAAATCAAATAGCTTTAAAGCCAAAAAATATTTCTCATGAAGAAGCCGCGGCTGCTACACTTGCTGCACTAACAGCATGGCAGGGTTTAGTTACTTATGCAAAAATAAAAGAAGGAGATAAGGTTCTTATTCATGCTGCTGGCGGGGGAGTTGGCCATTATGCCGTTCAAATTGCAAAAAGTTTTGGAGCTTATGTTATTGGTACCGGCTCATCTTCTAAAAAAGATTTTGTTCTAAAATTGGGCACAGATGAATTTATTGATTACACGTCGATAAAATTTGAAGAAAGAATTAAAGATGCCGATATAGTTTTAGATTCGATTCCCGGAAGTGAGCATCTTCTTCGTTCAGTAGCTGCTGCAAAAAACGGAGGTTCTGTAATTTCAATTAAATCTAATTTTGAAGGAGAACTGGCAGAAAAAGCAAAAGCTAAAAATCTAAATACATATAGAATTTTAGTTAGTTCAAATGGAAACGATATGAAACAAATTGCAAAACTTTTGGAAGATGGGAAAATATATTCGCATGTTTCAGGAAAATATAAATTTGAAGATCTTCCCAAGGCTCATCAGCAAATTGAAACTGGGAAGACTTTGGGTAAGATTGTTGTTGTTTTATAAAAAATAATTAGACCATGGATAACATACATATTAAAAATAAAGTTGCATTAGTTACTGGTGGAAGCAGAGGAATTGGAAAAGCAATTTCTTTTGCTCTAGCAGATGAAAGAATTCAAGTTGCAGTAAACTATCATCAAAATAAAGAAAGCGCTGAAGAAGTTTGCAAGGTAATTACCGGAAAAAATCAAAAAGCAATTGCTGTTAAAGCAGATGTTTCTAATGCTGAATCTGTAAATAAAATGATTTCCACAATTGAAAAAGAATTAGGCAGCATTGATGTACTTATAAATAATGCGGGTATTGCTACACGCAAAAAAATCGAAGAAACAACTGAAGACGATTTTGATGAAGCAATTAGAATAAACTTAAAATCAAATTTTCTGGTAACTCAAGCAGTTTTGCCTGCTATGCGAAAAAAAAGATGGGGAAGAATAATTATGATCTCTTCAACCGCTGCTCAAATTGGCGGAGCTGTTGGATTACATTATGCTGCAACCAAAGCGGGGCAAATAGGAATGATGCATTTTTATGCTGCTAACCTTGCTAAAGAGGGAATTACTGTTAATGCGATTGCTCCTGCGTTAATAGAAACTGATATGTTGAATAAACTGGGAAATATTAATCCAAATTTAATTCCCGTTGGAAGATTTGGAACAGTTGAAGAAATTGCAGATGTGGTAATTATGCTTGTGAAAAATGGATATATAAATAATCAAACAATTAATATTTAATGGAGGAATGTATCCAACTAGCTAGTGAATTCTTAAATAATTATTCTAATCTAAAACGAAA
Organism: uncultured Bacteroidota bacterium; assembly: GCA_963775245.1. GTDB lineage: Bacteria > Bacteroidota > Ignavibacteria > Ignavibacteriales > Ignavibacteriaceae > CAVSWT01. Next base: position 11,676 of record CAVZID010000032.1, on the reverse strand, counting down.
TAAATAATCTGAAATGGATTGAGAATGAGCAAAAATATAATGACCGAAACAATAAACATTTCCGTAGCCATGAGTGGTAATATGCAAGTATATATTGCAAGGCCCAGTAAACTAGGAAGATTTCCAATGATTATTATTGGTATGGAAATTTTTGGAGTTAATCAGGATATGAAAGATGCTGCAAAATATATTGCAAAACATGATTATGTTGCTGCCATTCCAGATTTTTATCATCGTACATCTCCTGGAATTGAACTTTCCTACACGGCTGAAGACAGAACAAAAGGTTTAGAGCTTTTACATAAGTTGAAAAAGAATGAAGTAATTGATGATGTGAAATCGACGATAAACTATTTTAAAGATAAAAGTATACCCGGCAGTTTTGGTTTCCTTGGATTTAGCAGCGGTGGTCATATTGGATATTTGGCAGCAACTATAAAAGATATATCTGCAACTGCAATTTTTTACCCGGGTTGGCTTACAAACACTGACATTCCTTTAAGCAATTCGGAGCCGCCTATTAATTTTACAAAAGATATAAAAGGAAAATTGCTGATAATTGCTGGTGAAGATGATCATTTAGTCACTCCATTAATTGTATCTCAAATTAAAAATGCACTAACAAATTGTAAGGTGCCAAACCAGTTTATCACTTACCCCAAAACAAAACACGGATTTCTTATTGCTGCCCGTAAGGAAACTTACAATCCTGTTGCTGCTAAAGATGCATGGAATAAAACAATAAAATTTTTTAAGAAAGAACTAATAATCAACAATTAAAATTACTATTTATAATAAGTGTAAATTATGAAAGCGCTAATCTTTAATAAAATAGGTGAACCTAAAGATGTTTTAGAACTAAAAGAAATTAGTAAACCAATTCCTGGCCCAAATGAAGTATTAATAAAAGTTTTAGGCAGCCCAATTCATCCGGCAGATTATATGTTTATTCAAGGAAAATATAGATATAAACCAGAGTTCCCTCAAACTGCAGGACTGGAAGGCGCCGGAATTATTGAAGCAATAGGAGAAAATGTAAAATTAAAAACCAGGTCATTAGCTGCATTTACATCAAGGAAATCTTGGGCAGAATATATAGTTGTTCCGGAAGAAGATGTTTTTGTTTTACCAAAAAATTTTCCAATTGAAAAGGCATCTCAGTTTTGCCTTAATCCATTTACTGCCTGGGGTTTGCTTAAAGAATCAAAAGTAAAAAAAGGAAATTGGCTTTTATTAACTGCCGGCAATTCCACTGTATCCAAAATAGTTTTGCAGCTTGCAAAATTAAGAGAGATAAAGACGATAGCAGTTATCAGAAATATCCATCAAATAGATGAATTAAAATTATTGGGAGTGAATGAAGTTCTAACTTATGATGGCGAATCTTTTATTGATAAAATAAATGCTATAACAAATGGAAGGGGAGTAAATGCTGCATTGGATGCGGTTGGAGGTAAAACTGGTTCAATGGTGCTGCACTGTATAAATCAATTTGGAACAGTTATTATTTATGGTGTACTAAGCCAAGAACAAGTACAATACCATAATCAACAAATAGTTTATAAGAATATTACAATTAAAGGATTTGGTGTAAGGCAGTTTTTAGAAAGGCAAGCAAAAGAACAAAAAAAAGAAATGGTTCAAAATCTTATAAAAGAAATAGGTAAAGATTCTTTTAACTTACCGGTGGAACATACCTTTGGTTTGGATCAATTTAAAGAAGCATTGAAGGCAGATTCTCAAAAGAATAAAAAGGGTAAAATTATTTTTAGAAATTAATTATTGGAATAACAATGAAGGAAATAAAAGATCAAACAATTCTAATTACCGGCTCAACAGATGGAATCGGAAAATTAACAGCTTTAGAACTAGCAAAGAAAGAAGCGAAAGTTTTATTGCATGGTCGTAATAAAAGCAAAGTTGATCAAGTTGTAGATGAGATAAAATCAAAATCTGGCAACGAAAAAATTAACGGACTAACAGCGGACTTTTCATCTTTAAATGAAGTAAGAAAATTTGCAGAAGATTTAAAAAAGGAATATCAGGCAATTGATGTTTTAATCAATAATGCCGGCGTTGGTTTTGCGGATGAACGATACAGTAAAGATGGCTATGAACTTCGTTTTGCAGTGAATTATCTTGCTCCATTTTTGTTAACACATTTGCTGCTGCCGGAACTTAAAAAAGCTTCACCCTCACGAATTGTAAATGTAAGTTCAGCAGGACAAAGCCCGGTTAATTTTGACGATATTATGTGTGAGAAAAATTTTAACGCAACACAAGCTTACTGCCAAAGTAAGCTTGCATTAATAATGTTTACAATTGATCTTGCTGAAAAACTGAAAGATGAAAACATTACTGTGAATAGCTTGCATCCGGGAACTTATCTAGATACAAATATGGTTCGCCGCTCTAACATAAATCCCTGGGGAAAACCGGAAACGGGTGCAGATGCGGAAGTATATCTTGCAACTTCCTCCAAATTAAATAATGTTACCTGCAAATATTTTAATGTTAAATCCGAGGCAAGAGCTGATTCTCAAGCTTATGATAATAATGCTAGAAAAAGATTGTGGGATTTGAGTGTTGAGCTAACAAACTTAAAATAATGTATAAATTTTTCTTAGTGAAACTAAGTGTACTTCGTGTCTAAGTGGTTAAGTTTTTTCTACCACTAAGTCACCTAGGCCACTTAGACGCACTAAGATTTATTTTACAAATAAGGAAAATTAAATTGAAGGATATTTATGTCAATCGAACAAAACAAAGCTGTAGTAAGGCGTTTTAATAAAGAAGTAATTGAAAATAAAAAAATTGAATTAATGGATGAACTTTTTCTTCCAACTTTTATAAACAGATCTATTAAGCCAGGTTTCTCTGCCGGTGCTGATGGAATGGTTGGTTTCTTAAAAATATTTTGGGAAGCATTCAGCGATATAAAAGTTGAAATACATGACCAGGTTGGAGAAGGAGATAAAGTAACATCAAGAAAAACAATTCACGGAACTCATACCGGAACATTTATGAATATCCCTGCGACAAATAAAAAAATTGAAATGAATGTAATTGATATTGTCCGAATCGAAGATGGGAAGTATGCCGAGCATTGGAATGTAATTGATTTGCAAGGATTGTTAAATCAAATTATTGGATGAAAAATTTAATTGGCGAGTTGGGATAACCGCTCTATACAACTTGGCGGGAACGATAATTATATATTTGGGAAGGTTAGTTTATTATTTTTAAAGTTATTATCCTTATTTGTGTGATCTATGAATTAAATAAAAATTATTAAGTATTTAATTATTAAGAGTTTTTTTGAGAATTGCAGTAATTTCCGATATTCATAGCAATGCATTAGTTTAGAAACAGTTTTGGAAAATATTTTAACTAGCAAAAGGAAAAATAAAATGATGAACAATTTAATTCCAAAGATCTTTTATGATAAAATGGATGATGGGCTTGATCTATTTGTTAATTGTTTGGGTTTTAAAGTTCCTTATAAAGATGACACTTTAGCAGTTGTTGAAAGAGACGGTGCAAAAGCATACATCGTTGAAAGTCCGGAATATGCTGCAAAGGACCGGCCGGAGATTGCAATTGAAACCGATACTATTTATGATTTGTACAAGGAGATTTCATCAAAACAACCGAAGATGCTTCATCCAAATTTACCCAATGTAACAAAGAGGCCATGGGGTGCTCTTGAATTTGCTGTTCTTGATAAAACTACTGTCTGCGTCGTATTTAGGCAATGGCCTAAGGGTAAATAATAATGTTAAGTTACAGTTTTGCAGAAAACAAATCAAACATAATAACTACAGAGAATGCTCGGCAAAAGTTTCATCAAAATGACGACAGATTGGTATAAAAAAATGTTTGGAAATACAGTTTGGCATTTATCTGAAGGGAACGAGGTGCGGCAATCCGCTGCTTACTCTTATTTCCCAATAATTAATTTACGGTGCTTCAAGTCCCCAGTTTGCTAATTCTACAATAACATTTCCTAGGGATTTACCGTGAGGCGTAATTGAATATTCTACTTTAGGAGGGGAAGTATCGTAAACTGTTCTTATAACAAGTTTATTTATTTCCAAATCTCTTAGTTCCTTTGAAAGCATTTTAGGTGTTATTTTACCTATATCTCTTTGAAGTTCTTTAAAACGCTTATCTCCGAAAATAAGTGATTTTAGTATTCTAATTTTCCATTTACCACGCAAAATATCTAACGCATCATTTATGGGAAGTAGATTTTTTTTACAGATAGCTTGTGATTTGTACTGTTCAATCTTCTTCATATTATATAACTCCTTGTAACAGCTATACTAATGTATACTGGTATACTTTAGGTAACTAATATATTTATTATATCATATATAATTAAGTTACCAATAAAATATTTATAAAAAAATGGAGCAAATATGAAAAAAAATAAAGTAATTTATTGGCTAACTACTTCGATTGTTTCTTTAATGATGTTATTTGCGGGGTTCAATTATTTATTTAATGACAAAATGAAAACTGCATTTACACATCTTGGTTTTCCCGGTAGTTTTAGAATAGAGTTAGCAATTGCAAAAATCTTAGGTGTAATTGCTTTATTAATACCTTTAATTCCAAATAAGATAAAAGAATTTGCATACCATGGCTTTTTCATTACTTTTATTTCGGCTTTCATTGCTCATGAATCTAACGGTGATCCAATATCCATAGCCTCTTTCCCAATTATATGTGTAATTATGTTGAGTGTTTCTTATTTTTATTTTGAACTGTTGATACAAATTAAATAACAGAAGAATTTAAAGAGTAATTAAAAATATTGTAGCTAATTATAATCTTTAGGAAAAAAGAAATGAAAATTTTGTATGGCAGATATGCAATCTTTACCCCTGTCGACGGTAAAGCAGAAGAATTGGTAAAAGTTCTATTATTAAATTCCGCACAAATGAAAAAAAATGGTGCACTTATTTATAATGTTGGTATGGATATTAATAATAAGAACTCTGTCATAATCTATAGTGTTTGGTCCACCAGATCAGATAAAGTTGCATCGATGAATGATCCCAGCGTTGCTGAAACGGTTACTAAAGCAATGCCACTGATTCAAGGCCGCCCTCATAGTGTAGACACAATAGTATATGAGAACTAAAAAAAATTATTTTATGAATTTTGGAGTATAAAAATGGTTATCCTTTTTGTTGATTGTATTGTTTTACGGGAAAATAAAAACTATTTTTAAAATCTACAGTAATATTGTTTCATTAGCAAAACAAGAAAAAGGCTGTTTAAAATATCAATGGTTTGTAAACCCGGATAATGAAAACAATTTTATTATATACGGTGAATTCGATACGAAAGAAAATTTTTTACTTTATCGTAAGTCGGAAATTATCCAGATGATCGGGCAACAGTTATTGCCGCTTGTAAATGGAAGGCCTTCATTTAAACATATTCGCGGAGAAATTTTTGAAGATGGGTGATTATTATAATTCGGAAGGGGAAAATTATGGAGCATTGGAATGTAATTAATATGCAGGGGTTATTAGCTCAAATACAAAAGTAAACTTTTTAAATTATTTGATTAACAATATTACTACCATCAATTTGTAATAGTAAAAGAACAACCACCATAAATTCCATCGGGAATATCTTTAGTTGTACGGTGTAGTGTAACTCCGTATTGACCAACTTCCGATGGTACAACCTCGAAAACAACCTTGTCAGGAAAGTGTTCTGCGGCAAGATTGCTTTCTGAAATAATATTTCCACCGTAGGCTACTTCTATCTTCGTATCGGCTTTAAGATTTTTCCCTGTCACAGTAACATTAACAACACCTCCAAGTGAATTTAGCTCGCTTAGAGAATATCTTTGTTCTGGGGTCGAAACCCCTGTTACAGACATGGTTGGTGAAGTATAGAAGCTGATATTTTTTGTGTATGTTCTTCCATCCTTATTGGTTATTTTTACCTGGAAACTATCTAAAACAGATTCATCAAGCTCTTCTCCAAAAATATTGTTCGGCAGATTAAAATATCCGTCACACCAGTAACTGCTGTCGACGGCAAGAATACTCAATTGCTTGCCTTGAATTGTAATTGTCATTCCAGACAAAGTGAAACCGGACCCACGAATGTGTGTTGAATCGCCGGCTCGCGGCGGTAAGTTTGCAGTTCTATAGAGTAATATATCATTGAGGCTTAAAAGTTCAAGTGAACGTTTCAAGGGAATTTTTGTAACATCGAAGTTTTTACCGTGTGTTAATACCCGGAAATTTGCATAATATTGAAGTGCTGAAAGATATTGATTTAAATCTGTAGGAATATTCACTTTTAATTGTGTTGATGAAGCAGTGATAATTGTAGCAGGTAAATTACCAAGAGCAAATGAACTATAAAAATAAACAGTGTCTTTCGATTTATCTGAGTCGAAACCTGTTCCATTAATTGTAAATTCATCTTCAAAGTAGGGATTTAAAGGAGAATAACTTGTAACTTTCAAAGTATCCGTGGTGGTGTTGTTATTATTATTATTTGTATTGTTGTTATTGTCTACCGGGTTACTACCATTTTTTTGCTGGCAAGCTGATAAAAGCAGGACAGCAAGCAAAGCTGTTATAATTTTTTTCATATTCGTTTGTTATTTGTTGGACTTAAACAAAGTTATTCTAAAATATTATTACCTGCCATACCTAATTGATGTGATTTTAGTTCTGTGAATTCTTAAAGAAATATTATTATTAAACTGGTTTGTTTTTAGGACTACTTATAACATTCCTTTGATTCGGGCATGATGTATCGCTTCTAGCTGAGAATGAACCTGCATTTTCTGATATATATTTTTTATATGAGTTCGCACAGTATCGATAGTTATAAAAAATTCTACTGCAATCATTTTATAACTGTTGCCATTTGAAAGGGACTTTAAAATTTCTTGTTCTCTTTCAGTAAGATTATAGTCATTATTTATTTTCGGATTCTCCTTTTGATGAAGACTTGAAACAACCATTCTTGCGATGCTAGGGCTCATTGGAGCTCCTCCATTAAGTACATCGTGCATTGATTCAATTAAACGGGAAGCAAGATGCTTTTTGAGAATATAGCCGTTAGCTCCTGCATATATAGCATCTAATACATTTATATTGTCATCGAATACTGTAAGCATAATAATGTATACCGGAATATTAAGTTTTCGAATCCTTCTAACAGCTTCAATGCCATTGAAACTTCCAGGCATTTCAATATCCATTAAAATGATATCGGGTTTTAATTTAATTAATTCTTGTTCAACATTCGACGCCTCAGCATAATCGCCAAGCAAAACAAATTCAGTCGAATAACTTAGCAGGTGGACAATACTTTCCCGCAACTGGTTACTATCTTCATATATTAGAATACCCGTTTTCATATTACATCAAAGTTATGTATTTGAACATTATCATTCATACCCTAATCATGTGATTTTATGTTTAAGGTTACTTTCGTTCCTCTACCTTTTTTACTTTCTATTGTCATTTGTCCATTAAGACGATTTGCCCTGACTTTCATGTTTTTCAAACCATTCCCCGATTGAACACCATCAATATCAAATCCTTTCCCGTTATCATTTATTTCCAGATTAATTGTTTTGTTATCATCCTTAAATATTTTTATTTCAATTTCAGAGCATTCGCTGTACTTAGCTGCATTATTAATTACTTCTTTGAAAAATAGGTAAAAGTCTTTAAGTTCATTCAAGTTTGCTGCATGTAAATTTTTGAAATCAGCATTTATAGCAAATATGAAATTAATGTTAAGTGGTTCCAGTAAGTCTGCGCTGAATTCTTTCATTTTCACAATCAGTTTATCGAATGTATCATTGCCAGGAGTAATTGCCCACACTATGTCGCTCATTTTTTCCTGGATATATCCTGAATACTGTTCTATTTTCCTAAAGGTATCAAATGCTATATTAGTTGTATGCTTATTATTGAGAGCTGCCTTACTGATGATGTTAATGCCTGAAACTACCGAGCCCATGTCGTCGTGAAGATCGCGAGCAATGTCGTTACGTAGTTGTTCAATAGCCAGCCTTCTTTTTTCCTGCTGCAGATACCTGTAACGATGAACTGTCAGGAATCCAATGAAGAGAATGAGCCCAGCAAATATGATCAATCCATATTGAATTATTTCTTTCCGTGCCAAAATTGCTTTATCAAGCTCACGATCTTTTTTTAATAATTGTATTTCCTTTTCTTTTTTTTCTGATTGGTATTTCGCTTCCAGTGCTGCAGCTTTCTCGGTGCGATCATTATATTGAATGCTATCGTACAATATTTTTTCGGTTTCAAGCCAGTTATATGCTGACGGCCAGTTTCTTTTCTTTTTATTTACTAAAGTAAGTTGAGTCGCGGCGTCATATTTATAAACCAGGATATTTAAACCATCACAAATCTTAAAAGCTTTCAATAAGTATTTTTCAGCATCATCATATTTCTCCAAACCTAATAATGCTCTGCCAATATTTATGGATTCATATGCCTGATCGGGAAAGTCATCTGTATTTACAAAAATTCTGTATGCAGCTAGGTATGAAGTATAAGCTCTTCCGAAATTTTTTAATTGAAGGTTTGCATCTCCTGCAAGTTCGTGCATTGAAGCTCTATGAAAATCGTTAGCTGGTAAAGATTTATAAAAGGGTGAGAAATGTTTAAGAAGAAGCAAGCTGCTGTCAGCATGTGACATATTTGTATAAATAATGCATAAGCTGGATATAGCATCAAGAATATGGGAAGTGTCTTTCAATTGTATTGAATAGTTAAATGCCTGCTTAAGGTATGATAGAGCTTTTGGATAATCTTTGCGTTCTCTATGAATAATTCCCAGTTGCCTGTTTATTTCCGAACTTATTTTTAAATCACACATAAGATTGTTAATTGAATCAGCTTTTGATAGAACTGCTATAGCTTTATCAAATTCAGTTTGTTTGGTGAATATTATTCCGAGATTGGTATAATTGTACAGTACATTAAGGCTATCATGTATTTGTGCAAAAATGTCAATAGACCGATAAAGATTCTGTTGGCATGAATCATAATTGCCTAACCGGAAATATGCCCATCCTCTGGTTTTATATGAAAAGGCAGCTAATCTTTTATTGTCTGAAACTTGAGCTTGTACAATTCCTCTATTGGCTATTTTCAAAGCTGAGTCAGGGTAATTGTTGCTGAGCAAGAAAGCTTCCTTAACATCTGCTGTTATTGCTGAATCCCTATGATTTGTCTGTAAATATATACCCGATTTTAAGGGTACGCAAAACATTAGCATGATTAAAATAAAAAAATGTTTTCTCTTAAGATTCATATTTAATTTTATTAAATGACGGATATTTTTGTCAGTTATAAAACAACTAAGAAACAAGAATAATCTAAGTCTTAATATTAAAAGCTATTGGTTGTCGCTAATATAATTCTTCATGCAGTATTTTGTAAATCCTTCTTTAATTATTTTTATTATCGCGGGATAACCTAAATAAATACGTTGGCAAGAATAAATATATTAAAAGTTTTAAATTTATTTACACTTACTTTTAATTATTAAATCTAAAAAAATTATTCCCCTAAACTAAAAAGCTATAAATACGCAACAATGTTCGTTTCCTATCTATTCTCATAACTCCCATCTGAATATCTATGAATCTTCCGGCAACATCTAAAAATTTTGAAATAAATGTAATTGATATTGTTCATTTCGAATGGAAAATATGCAGAGCATTGGAATGTAATTGATATGCATGGGTTGTTAAACGCTGATTGAATGGTAGCAACCTGTTTGAATTTATTTCATTTCTTATTATTTTAAAGATTTTTTCATCATTAAAATTTGATTTAAAACAGTGGATGAAATAAATATTAAATCTCAAAAAATTTCAAAAACCGCTTCAATTATTTTAAATGAAAAAATAGAAAAAGTATTTTCCCATTTTCGGTGCTTTTGAAGAAAGAAAATGGGCAGAAGGCTGGAACCCGGTTTTAATTTATCCTGATTCAGAAATTATTGAAGAAGGAACAACATTTAAAACAGAAGGACATGGAAATGAAGTGAATTTCTTTGGAGAGTTTCAAAATATGAACCTGAAAAATTTCTTATTCAATATTTAGTTTCAACTGAAAATAGGTACTGGACAATTACGGTCAAATGTACCCCAAAATTTGGGAACAAAACTTCAGCGGAAGTTACTTATACGTTTATTGGGTTGAATGAATTAGGTAATGAATTAAATGAACATCACCTGCAAAGGTTGTATAAAAATAACCTAGAGGATTGGCAAGAAGAAATAAATAATTATCTTGAAAAGAAATTGATAAAATAATTTATGAATAATCCTAACAGCAAAAAATACAAAGGAATTATTTTTGATTTTAACGGCACTTTATTATGGGATACAAAATTACATAATCACGCCTGGGATATTTTTTTAGACAAGCATAATATTATACTATCTGATGATGAGAAGAATAATGTAATTCATGGTAAAACAAATGAAGTAATTTTGAAAATAATATTTAATAACAGTTTAGGCACAAAAGAAATATCAGATTTGTCGGAGGAGAAAGAATCTATTTATCGGGAATTATTAAATGATTCAAACCTAAAATTAGCAGAAGGAGCTATAGCGTTATTTGAATACTGCAATATCAACAATATTAAAATTGCAATTGCAACTTCTTCAGGTAAATCCAATGTAGAATATTATATTGAAAAATATAATCTCTTAAATTGGTTTAATAAAGAATATATTATATATGACGACGGTAAATTAAAAAGCAAGCCCAATCCTGAAATCTATTTAGCTGCGATTAATAAAATGCAGCTTGATAAAGATGATATAATAATTTTTGAAGATTCAATATCCGGAATTAATGCAGCACTAAATTCAGGAGTAGGGAAGGTAGTGATTGTTAATTCTAACAATAACAATTTTGTGTTCGATGATTGCAAGCTAATAGAGTCCCTTAAAGAATTTGATTATGAATATATGTATTTAACATAAAATCTAAATACAATTAATTTGTTTTTGAAATATCCTAAAGCAAATAAATGTTTATTACAATGATTTTAGGAAAATTAAAATTATTCTTCTATCAATAGTTATTTTCATATTTCTTAGTTCCTTCTTAAATGCACAATTGAAAAGTGAAAATAATCAAGCTGATTATATAATTATATCACCTTCACAATTTTCCACAACTCTTAAACCGTTTGTTGAATGGCGTCAACAAAAAGGATTGAATGTTAAAATAGCTGAACTTCAAAGTATATATTCTGAATTTCCCGATACAACAAACTCAAATTCAATAAGAGATTTTATAAGCTACGCTTTAACGTATTGGAAAAATCCAAAGCCAAGATATTTATTGTTAGCTGGAGGAGCAAAGTTTATTCCTTCTTACAAAGTCCCATCTATGTTTTCATATCTTCGGGAATATAATGAGGATTCTGTTTCTATAGATGAATGGTACTCGGTAAATTTATATGAAAACAACACTACTCCGGATATTGAAATAGGAAGGTTTCCGGTTAATGATGAAAAGGAGTTGAATAATATAATTTCCAAAACTATTTATTTTGAAGATTCATTATATTTCAATTATTACCCGACTGATTTTTTATTTTTAACAGACAAAGTTGATTCAAATG
>CAVZID010000031.1:0-14066 GCA_963775245.1 uncultured Bacteroidota bacterium | reverse complement strand
GCATGGAGCGAACCCGTACTATTAAAAATTGCATATGCATTTGAACAAGTAACAAAGGCCCGTAAACCGCCAAAGTTTTTGGCGAGTGTGGATTTGAAGATATAAGAATTTGAATTTTCCTTAACTATTTATTTAACTTAACATTTGAGATTAGATTTTTTATCTATAATTTCTGTTTGAAAAGTAACAATGCCTAAAATTTTTGAATATTTAGGAATAATAATATTTTTTTATTCTAATGAACATGAACCCATACATATTCATGCAAAGAAAGGTGGATTTGAAAGTAAAGCTTAATTTTATATTACAAATGGAATTATTACTGAAATAAAAATAACTACTATAAAAGAAGCAAAACCTTTAACCGGAAAAGAACTAAAAAACTTTCAAGTGTTTCTTGACAACTATGCCGAAAAAATAGTTGAGAAATGGATTAACTATTTTGTGTATCATAAAGATGTTGAATTTGAAAAAATAGCTAAGAAAATAACATGAAAATTTTAGTGGATTATAATCAAAGTGCTTCGCAGACTATATTAATCGAAGATGCAAAATATCTAGGTGATTTTGCAATAAGAATTAAATTTATTGATGGTACAGAAAGACTAGTTGATTTTAAACCGTTTTTAACTAGGGCTCAACATCCATCTCTTAAAAAATATCTTAACGAAAAATTATTTTCTAATTTCAAAATTATTGATGGTAATTTAAATTGGAATGATTATGATATGGTTTTTCCAGTTTGGGATTTATATAAAGGAAATATTTAATCTTGATTGAATATTAACACTTTTCTGACTAAAGTTAGATAATGTAGATAAAGCTTAATATCACCAAAATCTATTGTTGAATGAAGTAGTTTGATTTTCTCGCTGGTATAAAAAGGGTAATACCCTTTCATAGAGGTAATAATAAGGGTAATATAATAAAATGGAGTGAACCTGTGCTTTTAAAAATTGCTTATGCATTTGAACAGATAACAAAAGCCACAAACCGCCAAAGTTTTTGAAGAGTGTGGATTTTAAAGTTTAACGTAATGACAAGTCGCGAGTTGTCACCACAAATATTTGAACCGTTATGTTTAATAGTAGGGTACGAAAATTTTCGTCCCCTACAAAAGACAAATTTATCGAATGTAATTAAAAGGTTTAAAATTGGGGTAACTAAATGGTGCAAAACGTACAACCATAATGATTTCAAATGGCAGCGTTCATTTTATGATAGAATAATTCGCAATGAAAAAGAATTATTTCATATTCGAAAATACATACTTCAAAACCCGCTTAAATGGGAGTTAAATAAATATATTAACAACCAGGAAATTTAAGGACAAACATTTCCTCTTATTGAAAACATTAAATTTAGATACCGAATTCCCCATATAATAATTCCTTTTTTATTTCTATTATTAACCCATTAGAATTACATTTCATTTGAATTAAATCTTCGTTTTTGATTCTACTTAATTTTAAATAAGGTTGCTCAACTAAAAAATTAATATTTTGGCTCTACTAAAAAATGAAATAATCAAAGAGAAACTTATCTCTTTCTCTCTATCAATTTTAATTCATGGAATTATTGTAATAGTTCTATTGTTAATTAAAATAAATTATACTTCAGTTGAAAAAAATAAACCAATACAGCTCGATATAAAAATAATACCGCCGCAGCCTGAAAAAGTTGAAACAGTTAAACAACCTGCTGGTAAAAAGAATAATTCACCCACACGAAAAACTAAACAAAAGGAAATTACTAAACTAAGGAAGAAAAGGATCGCAGTAATTGATTCTACCAGTTATTAAACAAAAAGAAAAAATTGTTAAGAGAGAAAAAGCCGATTCAACTGAAGAAGAATTTAAAATTTGCAGCAACTTTGTTGGATACATTTTTAGTTCATCATCCTGAATATGCAAATTTATATTGCAACAACAGGCAAAAAGACTTGCTGAAAACCGTAAGATAGTTACTAGATATGAAATAGAAAGGAAAATTAATGTTGAACTTCACGAATACATTCAAAAGAATTTCCCTGAGGGTTCGGAACATGCAATGAGTCCATACGGTGGTCCGGGAATGCAAATTCCTATCGATGGATTGATTGATGCAATTAGAGATGTATTTAAATAAAGACCAGCATTTTCAAATAAAGAATTAATTTAATTCGATTGTTAGATTGTTATATAGTTCTTTAATTTCAATTTTAACTCAGGACATTATTTCGCTTTCAGATTTGTGAAAATATACAAAATATAAAATGAGATTTTGAAGCTACAGATTTCTATATTATGCAGGTGAAATTTTTGGTTAAAATTATCTTATATATAAAAGCATGAATTATAATAAATACGCAATTGGCTCTTGTTTAGGTGCTTCTTCAATTTCTTTTGTTAGGATTAAAAAGGAAAATGATCAAATTACTATTGAAGACGTTTTAACACTTCCGCATAACGGTGACCCAAGAAATGTTTTTAAAGATAAATTAATAGAATTTACAAAAGTTAAAGAACCGGCTTTGTCGGAAATTAATACAAGAGAATTTTTAAGAGAGAGTGTTATTGGAATAGATGAGTATAAGATTTCTCCATTCACTCAAAATGACAGCAGCGAAAATTCTATATCAAATATTCCAATCGTGGTAACCGGAAGAAAATTCAGAAAGCTTGTTAAATTCACAAACATTTCCGAACCTGAAGCAACTGAATATGCTTTTACTTTCCTTAATAAAAATAATGAAGAATTTACCGCTGTCGCATCATTAGGCGGCGAAACTTTCATGGTATATCCTCTTGATGAAGAAGGAAAAATTTCAAATGTAATTACCAGGAATCAATGTGCTTCCGGAACAGGCGAATTTTTTCTTCAACAAATTAAAAGGATGAATCTCGGAATAGAAGAGGTTGTTGATATAGCAAAGGATGCAGATCCATTTAAAGTCTCAGGAAGATGCTCTGTATTTTGTAAATCAGATTGCACTCACGCACTAAATAAAGGAATCAGAAAGTCAGAAGTTGCTTCCGGTTTATCTTTAATGATGGCGGAGAAAGTTGAAGACCTTCTTAAGAAAGTTAAACCCGGAAAAGTGATGGTTGTCGGCGGCGTGACAAAAAATACCGTTGTCATGAATTTCCTGAGAGAAAATATCTCAGGTCTGCCTGTCAAAAATATTGCAGCACTTCCAATCGTCATTTCGAAGGAGTCTTCGACTGAGAAATCTTCAAAAAATTCTAGAGACAAGATTTCTCCCTCCGGTCGAAATGACAAGGGAATTATTTCACAAACAGTTGCTAATAATACTCAAGATGAAAAGACAATTATTTATATTCCTAAAGAAGCGCCTTACTTTGAAGCGTTGGGCGCTGCACTTTACGGACTTGAACATAAAGTTAACTCGATTGAAGATTATGAAGATATTTTTATTCCCAGAAGCAGCTCTTTTGTATTTCATCATCCGCTTAAAAATTACAAAGATAAAGTTCAGTTTAAAACAATGGAACATCATAAAGCAAAAGATGGTGATGTCTGTATACTTGGCCTTGATGTCGGCTCAACAACTACTAAAGCAGTTGTAATTAGAAAATATGACAGCCGGATTTTGGGCTCTGTTTATCTTTATACTCATGGAAATCCAATCGAAGCTTCACGAAAATGTTATGCAGAATTATTGAGGCAAATTCCTGAGAAAATAAAAATTATAGGAATCGGAACAACAGGTTCAGGCAGACAGATTGCCGGACTGCACGCATTAACCGAAGGAATAATAAATGAAATTGTTGCTCATGCAGCAGCCGCAGTTTATTTCGATCCTGAAGTTGATACAATTTTTGAAATTGGCGGGCAGGATGCAAAGTTCACTTACATTGTTAATAAAGTTCCTGCCGACTACGCAATGAATGAAGCTTGTTCAGCAGGTACCGGCTCTTTTCTAGAAGAATCTGCTTATGAATCTTTGGGAATCAAAGTAACTGACATTGAACATATTGCCATGAAAGCTAGCATGCCTCCTAATTTCAGCGATCAATGTTCTGCATTTATCAGTTCAGATATAAAGACTGCACAGCAGGAAAATATAAGCAAAGATAATATTGTTGCCGGACTCGTCTATTCAGTTTGTATGAACTATGTGAACCGGGTTAAAGGAAATAGAACAGTTGGCAAAAAGATTTTTATGCAAGGCGGAGTGTGTTATAATAAAGCCGTTCCAATTGCTATGGCAGCATTAACTGATAAAGATATTATCGTTCCACCCGATCCCGGATTGATGGGAGCGTTTGGAGTTGCTCTGGAAGTAAAAGAAAAAATCGAATTAGGTTTGATGCAGCCTGGTGAATATTCATTAAATGACCTTGCTGAAAGAGAAGTAAGTTATAGAAAACCTTTTACTTGTGCCGGTGGAGCAGAGAAATGCGATTTGGCCTGCTCAATAAATTTAATCGAAGTTGAAGGAAAGACTTATCCGTTCGGTGGGGCTTGCAACAAATACTATAATGTAATCAGTAAAACCAAAGTTGATGTTGATAAATATGATTTTGTAAAGAAGCGCCAGAGGTTGATGTTTGAAAAATATGCGAGCCTACCCCCCAATCCCCTTCCCAAGGAAGGGGGAGAACGAGACATTCCGACTATTGGGATAAATCAATCTTTTCATACGCATACTATTTATCCATTGTATTATAATTTTTTCACACGGCTAGGCTTTAAAGTTATACTTTCGGATAAAGTAAATGAAGAAGGTTTGGAAAGAGAAAATACTTCATTCTGTTATCCGGCGCAGGTATCATTAGGATTGTTTGCAGATTTGATAGAAAAAAATCCCGACTATTATTTCATCCCCGAAATTTTTGAAATGTATGTTGAAGATCCGCCATCAAATGGAACGGGCCATCACAGAATTGATTCCAATTGTACTTGTGTTTTTGTTAGCGGCGAACCGTTTTATCTGAAGCAGGGCTTTAAAGATTTAATTCCAAAAGAAAGGCTAATCACTCCAAATTTTAATTTCGCAAACGGTTTTGAAAGAGAAGAATCCAAATTTATAGAAGTAGCAAAGCAGTTAGGAATTAAGGACGAAACAAAAATAAAAAATGCATTTCAATTTGCTTTGAAAATGCAGGAAGATTTTCAAACTGAACTTTATGATTTGGGAAAATCATTTACAGAATTTTTAAGCAAACATCCGGATGAAATGGCGATTGTACTTATAGGCAGGCCTTATAACGCATTCACTGAATTGACTAATAAGGGTATTCCTAAAAAGTTTGCATCAAGAGGAGTCTATGTTGTTCCTTATGATATGTTTGATTACCGCGATGAAGTTATAGATGATGATCAATACTGGGAAGGCGGCAAGAAAATTTTAAAAGCTGCACGAATCATCAAAAATAATAAGCAGCTTTACGCAACTTATATTTCTAATTTTTCCTGCGGGCCTGATTCAATTTTAATAACAACATTTCGATCAATGATGGGAACGAAACCATCTTTAACTCTTGAACTTGACGGGCATACGGCTGACGCCGGTATTAACACAAGAATAGATGCTGCATTAGATATAATTAAAAATTACATTCGTGTTCAACATAAAATTAGCGATCCTGATTATAGTGACTTCAATCTGGCAAAAATAGAATTCGGATCCGATCAAGGATATTTCATTTCCTCAAGCGGTGAAAAAATTCCTTTATCAGATCCGCGTGTAGATATTTTAATCCCATCAATGGGTGATCTTGCGGCTCCACTTTTCGCTGCAGGATTAAGAAGCCAAGGCTTTAACGCTATTGCAATGCCTGAAGGAAACCCTGAAATATTAAAACATGGAAGAGCTGTTTCAAGCGGAAAGGAATGTCTCCCTCTTTTACTTTTGGTAGGTTCTCTACTTGATTATATTGAAAATAAATGGGATGGGAAACAATATATTGCTTTCTTTGTTGTTCAAGGAGGAGGTAATTGCAGAATCGGCCAGTACCCGGTTTTCATTCGCGATGTTATTAAAAGAAAAAGATTAAAGAATGTTGCAACTTTATCTTTAATGAATGATGACGGTTTTGCTGGTCTAGGCCCCAACTTCGCATTAAGAGGTGTGCAGACCATAATGGTAAGTGATGTGCTTGATGATGTGCGCTCAGGAATTATGGCTCATGCCGTTAATCCTCAAGAAGGATTAAAAATATTTTATGAAGAATATGACAAGTTAAATAAAGTTGTTGAAGAAACACCTGATAAAATATACAAAGCGTTAAAGAAGTTTGCTGATATAATTAGAAATAATATTCCTTCAAGAATACCAATTCACCATGCTAAATACATTGCTCTTTGCGGTGAAATTTATGTCCGCCGGGATCATTTTTCACATAAATGGCTTAACAAACATTTTGCTCAAAAAGGATTCATACTTAAAGATGCATACATAAGCGAATGGGTTTATTACATTGATTATCTTCTAAAGCAGAAACTTATAGAACCAGATACTTCGTACAAAAAAAAGCTTGAAAGATTAATCAGAGTTATTTATATGCGGATGGCAGAATATAAAATTAAAAAAGCTCTTGCACGAACCGGCTATTATAAATTCAATCTTACAAAAATAGATGCGTTATTAAAAAGAAGCAGCCACATTATTCCAGCAGAATATAAGGGCGAACCCGGGCTCACTCTTGGAGTTGCTTTACACGAAACAATTGATAAATACAGCGGAGTAATTAATCTTGGGCCATTTGGGTGCATGCCGACAAGATTTACCGAATCATTAGCGGCATCAGAAATGAAAGTTGAAAATAAAATATCCGTTGAACAATTAATAAATAAAAATTACAAGCTGCCGGAAATATTTAACGGCAAAATGAACATTCCTTTTTTAACAATTGAAACTGACGGAAATGTCTATCCGCAGGTAATCGAAGCCCGCCTTGAAACTTTTACTTTGCAGGCAGAACGAGTTGCAAACTTAATGAAGAAAGCAAAGATGAATGGATTTGGGAAATTGTAATAGAATTTGACAATCTATAATTAAATACTCATCTATTTAGGCAGATTATTTTTTTACTTTTCACCCAACCTTTGTATATTAAAATCCACTTTCGCACTAAATAAAGTAAAATTAAATTTAAACATAAAGACAATAAAAATGAAGAATTCTTATTTCTATATACTCATATTATTTTTTTCAACCATCAATCTAACTTTTGCACAGTCAATTCCAGAAAATACTTATTCCGGTATGAAGTGGCGGTTGGTTGGCCCCTACCGTGCCGGGTGGGGTACGATGGCAGAAGGAATTCCAAATGAGCCAAACACATTTTATTTTGGCGGCGCTGGCGGCGGAGTTTGGAAAACGATCGATGCTGGAAGAACCTGGCAGCCGCTAATGCAAAATGAATCAGCATCTGCAGTTGGTGCACTTGCAATTGCTCCTTCTAATCCGAATATAATTTATGTTGGAACCGGACAGGTTGCACTGCGCTATGATAATCTCGATGGTGATGGTGTTTTTAAAACAATTGACGGTGGGAAGACCTGGACTAACATTGGATTAAAAGACACAAAATATATCGGGAAAATTTTAGTTGACCCTCATGATCCAAATAAAGTTTTAGTCGCTGCTCTAGGACATATTTACGGCGACAGCAAAGAGAGAGGAATTTATCTTTCCACAGATGAAGGAAAGAATTGGAATCATACTTTATTCATCAATGACTCCACCGGAGCAGTTGATATGGCTTACGACATGAGTAAACCCGAAATAATTTATGCTGCCTTATGGCAATTAAGGTCACATCCTTGGCTTGATTATTTTCTTCCTCAAAGAGGAAATTCTTCAGGCATTTATAAAAGTATAGATGGAGGATTGCATTGGACAAAAATAAATGGGACAGGTTTACCAAATGAACCAATGGGAAGAATAGGACTTGCAGTAGGACAAAAGACAGAAGGGAAAATAATTTATGCTACCATTGATGCAGCGAATGGAAAAAGCGGATTCTATTCTTCACATGATGGCGGCAATGAATGGAAATTGGTAAATACTGATTCCGAACTTGTAAGCTCTTACTTTTCAAGAGTAACTGTTGACCCAACAAATTCGTCAACTGTTTATGTAATGGGAAGATCAATTCATAAATCAATAAACGGCGGAAAAACATTTGAAGTTTTTAAAGGCTCTCCAGGCGGAGATGATTATCATTACTTATGGATTAATCCTAAACAGCCTGATCATATGATAACGGCTTCCGACCAAGGCACAGTAGTTACAGTTAATAATGGTGATAGCTGGTCAAGCTGGTATAATCAGCCTACAGGACAATTTTATCATCTTGCTGCTGATGACAGATTTCCTTATAGAATTTACAGCGGGCAGCAGGACAACGGCACAGTTGAAATTCTTAGTCAAGGGCCTTACGGTGTAATTGAATTACGCGACTGGCATCCGGTTGGCTCTGACGAACGAGATTATGATATACCAAAGCCAGGAAACCCTGACATAGTTTTTGGAAGTGGATTGGGTGGAAGTCTGCATCGCTTCGATGAAATAACCAGGCAGTCAATTGATGTATCTCCCTGGCCTCATTCAAGCTATGCTGAATTTCCACCGATAGCTAAGTACCGCTATTCATGGATAACTCCAATAGAATTTTCTCATGTTGGAAGTCAAGCTTTATATTTTGGTGCGCAATATTTATTCAGAACAACTGACGATGGAAATAACTGGGATATTGTTAGTCCTGATTTAAGCCGCAGCACAGGAGATACAACAAGCAATAAATATCCTGATTTAGAACAAGCTGCAAAATGCGGCTTCGGAGTTATTTGGAGTATAGCTCCATCTCCTATTTCTGAAAATGTAATTTGGATTGGAACTGATGATGGATTAATTCAACTGACAACTGATTACTGTAAAACCTGGAAAAATGTAACGCCGACTTCTGTTCCATTGTGGTCAAGAATAGATAGAATTTCTCCCTCACCTTTTGATATTCACACTGCTTATGCCGCTGTTAATACAAGAAGGCTTGATGAATTTTCTCCTTTAATTTTAAGAACTACAGATGATGGGAAAACCTGGGCGAAAATTATTAATGGTTTACCAAATGATGAATATGTAAATGCAGTCTGTGCAGATAATGAAAAAGAAGGACTACTATTTGCCGGAACAAATCAAAGCATTTATGTTTCATTTAATAACGGAGAAAATTGGCAGCCGTTGAAATTAAATTTCCCAACTACCTCAATTAGAGATTTACTTGTTCATCATGGTGATTTAATTGCAGCAACGCAAGGAAGAGGAATTTGGATTTTAGATGACCTTTCCCCGCTTAGACAAATTTCAGAAGGTTTAACTTCACAATCTGTTTTTCTTTTTCAGCCAAAAGATGCGTGGAGGATGCGAGGCAATACAAATAATGATACGCCCTGGCCGCCTTCAACTCCGCTTGGACAAAATCCGCCTGATGGTGCAATCATTGATTACTATTTAAATGAAAATGTTGATACTCCAATTAAATTATCAATTTATGATTCCTACGGAAATTTAATTCATAGTTATTCAAGTAATGAGAAGCAAGAGAAACTTCCCGTAACCACCTATTTCGATAAAAGATGGATTGGAGAAAAAGAGTCATTATCAACTAAAGCAGGAATGCATAGATTTGTTTGGGACTTAAGATTCCCCCGTCCGAAGGCTTTGCAATATGAATATTCAATAGCTGCAGTTTGGACTGTTGGAACACCAATAGTTCCTTTAGGGCCAATGGTCATGCCGGGCAATTATAAAATCGTTTTAACTGTAAACGGAAAAGATTATACAAAAGAGCTAACCGTTAAACTGGATCCAAGGATAAAAATAAGCACCAGTGACTTGCTTAAGCAGCTTGTTCTTGCCCAGCAAATTCAAAAAACTTCAAACAGTACTGTTGATTTATATGATAATGTTAATAATGAAATAAAAAATGACAGTGGTAATCTTCCGCATGAAACACTGGAAAATATTAAGCAGCTTAAAACAAAAATTGCAAACGTAAGTAGAATAATTTCGGGTTTAGCTTCTTCGATTCAAACAGCAGATGCTGCACCAACTCAAGGGCAAAATAATTTGTACAACGAGTACAAAAAACAATTTGAAGAGTTGGAGAAAAAATGGGAGGAGATAAAAAACAATAATTAAAAATGTATTTTAACAAATTAATATTTAAAAGAAAAGCTGAAATAACAAAATTTAAAGTTGTTTATTCAATGGTTAATAAATGAAAAGTGTTGTAATTAAAATCTACTTAATTTTTTCATCCTTTTTTTTATTTCAAGTGTTATTATTAGCCCAGCCTACTATAAACACTAATTTCGGCCCAATCATGGGAAATAATAATGACGGAATATTTGAATTTCTCGGAGTCCCATTCGCAAAACCTCCAATAGATTCATTAAGATGGAGACCACCGCAAGATCCAACTAAATGGGATTCTGTTTTAACAACTCAACAATTTAAGCCAGGCTGTATTCAAAAAGATTTTACTCAAGGAGATACAACATATACAATTCTTGGAAGTGAAGATTGCCTTTATTTAAATATCTGGACACCGGATACAATTTCTAAAACACTCCCGGTTATGGTATTCATTCATGGAGGAGCCAACCAGCAGGGAGCTGCGGATGAAGTTAGTGGAGGCACTCAAATTTATTATGGAAAAAATTTATCTCAACGCGGCCATGTTGTTGTTGTAACAATAGAATATAGGCTCGGCTCTTTGGGCTTTCTTGTTCATCCTGGACTTGATCAGGAAAATAGTAATCATGTTTCAGGAAATTACGGCCTTATGGACCAGATAAAAGCATTGCAATGGGTTCGAAGCAACATTACGGCTTTTGGTGGTGACACATCGAAGGTTATGGTTTTTGGTGAAAGTGCTGGGGGTTTGGATATTGGAGATTTACTTTTTTCTCCTCTTGCCAAAGGTTTATTTCAACGCGCTTGTATTGAAAGCGCAGTTCCGGTGGCAATTGATTATAAGACAGCAGAAAATAAAGGAATACAATTTGTCAATCAATACATTCAAACCGGAACCGATTCAGAAAAAATTGACTACATGCGTAAATTACCGGAAGACTCTTTAATTAAATATCTAACAAATGGATTAGCCGGTGGAATAGTACAAACTCAATGGTCGCCAGTTTTGGATAACTATATTATCTCAGGCTCACCAATTATTGATTTAAGCTTAGGCAAATTCAATCATGTGCCTCTAATAATTGGAACAAATGCTGATGAAATGGCTTTGTCTTCTCCCCCCATTGTTTATCCGGCTATGGTTACAAGTTTGATGAATTTACTGGTCCCGGCTAAATATGTTTCCGAAGGTTTAAATTTTTATCCTCCCGGAAGTAATAATAAGGAAGCAAGAAATTCGTATGTTCAAATTCTAACCGACAAACAATTTACTTCAACTGTCCGGCGCACAGCTCAATTAATTAGTAAAAATCAGAATGAACCTGTTTGGAGGTACTTTTTAACTTTCAAGCAATCAGGAATACTAAACTCATTTGGTTCATTTCATGGGATTGAATTATTCTATGTCTTTAATAATTGGAAGAATGCGCTCCTGGGAACTGGAAAACTTTTTACTTCTCAAGATGATTCTATGCAAAATAACATTCTCAAGTATTGGGTGAATTTTGCTAATACAGGAAATCCAAACGGAAATAGTTTACCTAATTGGCCGCAATATAATAATAGCACCGATAGTTACCTGGAAATAAATGCAACTCCAGATGGTTCTAAATCCGGAGTCCGAACTGACAAATGTAATTTCTGGGATGAAGCATCTGGTTATGTTACCGGTGTAAATGATAAAAAAGAAAATGAGTTACCATCAAAATTTTTATTATATCAAAATTATCCTAATCCATTCAATCCGAACACAGTCATAAAATATGGAATTCAAGCCCCTCCTAACCTCCCCAAAGGGGAGGCTTTTGTGCAACTTAAAGTATATGATTTACTCGGAAGAGAAATTGAAACTCTTGTTAATGAAGAACAACAGCCCGGTAATTATGAAGTAACATTTGATGGCAGCAAATTATCAAGTGGTGTTTATTTTTATCAATTATCCATAGGATCCTTTGGAAAAGTTAATGGTTTTGTATCAACAAAGAAATTTGTGCTGCTCAAATAAATTCTTTTTGCTTACCTATTTATTTTAATATTTTAGCACAAAGAAATTTGTAATGAAAATTAAATTTACCGAAGATTTTGAACTTGCTTTTCGTTTTGTTAATGAAACAAACTTAAATATTTTTTTAACCGGTAAAGCGGGAACCGGGAAAACAACTTTTCTAAAATATCTTCGCGAAAATTCTTTAAAAGAAAAGCATTGTTGCTGCACCAACCGGAGTTGCTGCAATCAATGCTAGAGGTGTTACGCTTCATTCTTTGTTTCAACTTCCATTTGGAATAATACTACCTGATTTAAATTTAAATCCTAACTACGGTAATAAAATTGAAAACCATACGCTTCTTTCCAAAATTCACTACAACAAAGAAAAACTAAATTTGCTGCGAAGTTTAGAATTACTAATAATTGATGAAGCCAGTATGGTTGCTTCATATACTGTTGATGCGATAGATATGATTCTTCGTTATATAAGAAGAAGGCCCAATGAATCTTTCGGCGGAGTGCAGATTTTGTTTATCGGTGATTTGTACCAATTACCCCCCGTTGTCAAAAGAGAAGACTGGGAAATTTTACAAGAATTTTATTCTTCCATTTTTTTCTTTGATAGTTTTGTTTTGAGAGAAAATACTCCAGTAATAATTGAGCTAAAAGAAATCTTCCGGCAAAAAGATGATAAATTTATTGAAATATTAAACGGCATTCGTAACAACGATATATCCGAAGAGAATTTTATATTATTGAATAATCGAATTATAAGAAATTTTATGCCGGGGGAAAATGAAGGATACATTACTCTTACAACACACAACTATCAGGCTGATGAAATTAATAGAGGAAGATTAGAAAGTATTTCAACTCGTTCTCACACCTTCCGTGCTAAAATAATTGATGAATTTCCCGAGCATATTTACCCAGCAGAAAAAGAACTTAGGCTAAAAGTCGGTGCCCAGGTTATGTTTTTAAAAAATGATACCGAAGGGAAACAATATTTTAATGGAAAGATAGGTGTAATAACAAATCTTGATGAGGATTTCATAAAAGTAAAATGCAATGATGATTATGAAGAAATCGACGTTAGGAAAAGCGAGTGGCAAAATATTAAGTATAAATTGGACCTGGAGACATTAGAAATTACTGAAGAAATTTTGGGCAGTTTCATACAATATCCTTTGCGGTTAGCTTGGGCAATTACTATTCACAAAAGTCAAGGCTTAACTTTTGATAAAATGATAATTGATGCTGAAAGAGCATTTGCAATAGGACAGGTATATGTTGCCCTAAGCCGGTGCACTTCTTTAGAGGGATTAATTCTTAAAACTCCAATCAGAAATAATTTTCTTGGAGCTCATAAAGATTTTAAAGAATGGCAGAAGAAAAACTGGAACAATAATCTTGTGCAAATATTTTCTGAAGCAAGACAGGAATTTATTCTTGAAGAATTACAAAACATTTTCACCTGGAAAAACTGGTATTATGAGCTTAAAGCTTTAAATGAATTTATTATTGAGAATCAAAATAAAATAAATGCTGAAGCGATTATGTGGATTCAAGAATTAATTGACAAACAAAATGAACTATATGAAGTCTCAGAAAAATTTAAGCAAATGATAATCCGGCTTAATAATGATAAAACTTTAAAAGGAGAAGATGAAAAATTTCAGAAAAGAATTAAAGACGGTGCAAATTATTTTCACAACGAAATAATCAAATGGCGAGATAGTTTTTATAATCATCCTTTATCTCTCGCTGCTAAAAAACTTTCTCGAAAGGCTGACAGTTTACTTGAAGACATTAGTTTTACTGTAGATGATAAATTACAGAAGATTAATTATTGTAAGCAGGGATTTCAACTTGATGATTATTTGAAAAAAAGAAAATCTTTTATTAGGACTACACAACAAATAAAAAGCT
>CAVZID010000030.1:0-79305 GCA_963775245.1 uncultured Bacteroidota bacterium | reverse complement strand
TTTATTACCATTTTCCTGAGCTCTTACTTGCTCTTTAACTTGCTGCCCGTTACGCCCCGCAGAAGTTGAGTCTTGCGGTGCAAATGAATAAGCTGTCGTAATAAAAAGTAAACTAAAAATAAGTGTTATTATATATTTCATGATTGTTCCTCCGATTATTAAATTTCAAAGTAAGTGCCAGTATAAGTGTTTGTTTTTTTTATTATTTGGATGGAAATATTTCAATAATATTAGTGCAGCGACCATTAAGGCGATTGCTTCGACCATTAAGTCGAAATTCACCTCTATTTATTCAGCGGAATAGTTATGGTAAAACAAGTGCCCGGCTTATTTTCCGATGCCAATTCTGAAGGTGACTCTACTGATATTTTTCCCCCATGACGTTCAATAATTTGTTTAACAATCGAAAGACCCAGTCCGGTTCCTTCAATCATTTTCTCTTTGATATTTGATGCTCTGTAAAAATCATTAAAAATATTTTGAATATCTTTTTGAGGAATGCCGATTCCGTTATCGCAAATTTTAAGGCAAGTGTTTTTATCATCAGTGCATAGTGTAACTAAAATTTTTCCTTCACATCCTGTATATTTTAAAGCATTCCCGATTAAATTGGATAACGCAATCTCCAATAAAAATTTGTCTCCATTAATATCGTCTTTTGATATTCTTTGATCTATAATGTCAAGCTTAATATTTTTTTCTTTAATATGTACTTTTTGCTTTTTGTAGATGGAAAGGAGCAACTGCTGCAAGTCTACCTTTTCTGTTGCAATTTCATCGAGTAATCTTAATCTTGAAATCTTTAAAATATTATTTGTCAGCTCAATAGCATCTCTGCCTCTGATTTTTGCTCTTAACAATTTGTCTTCAACCATTTTAGAAATAGGGCCGACATATTTATCCAATATTATTTCAATGTAAGATTGCATGGCAGCAAGCGGAGATTTAATTTCATGCATAACTGCCATAACATATTTTTGTTTTTCCTTTTCGGCTTTTTTAAGCCGCTCTAACGAATCATAAAGTTTTTCTTCCAGTTTATATAATTGTTGAGTTATCCTATTTACAAGCAGTACACTTATTAACATTACAAACGAAAAAGTTGATATAACAAAAACCAAATATTTTAAATTGTTTGTTAGATAGTAATCCTGCAAACCCTGAATGTGATATAATGGAATTAGCTGCATATAGTTGCCGATTACTATAGTGGAAAAAAGAATAATTACAAAGCCAGCAATTGAATAAATAATAAAGCCCGGTAAAATCAAGCTTCCTATTACCATGTGAAAAATGAAAAGCATATATAATGGAGTTTCAATTCCGCCTGTAAAGTAGATTAAAAATGAAAGGGCAATCAAATCCAGCAGCATTTGCACAAGAGAAAAGTGAAGCGGATTAAATCCTTCGGGACCGCATTTAAGAAATTTCCTTACCCAGTTTAGAATAATGTTATATATTAAAATTGAAGAAGTAATTATTATTAGAGCACTAAGTTGAATTCTTGAATAATCGAATTCAAAAAACCACTCTGTTAAAACAATAAACACAGTCAACATTAAAACTGCACCGTATCTTAGCTTAATAAACCATAAGTTTCTTCGGCGGATGGTTTCCCAAAAGGCTTCGTAATGAGTTGCCCAAGATGGTATTAAATTTATCATTATTTTCCCCCAGACATTTTTCTATTCAGTAATTAATAGCAATAAAAAAAGTCTGAAAATATTTGGGGCGATTAAAAATAAATCATTATGTCACACTGAGCTTGTCGAAGTGTGGATTGTCAGTCTGCGACAAACTCAGACTGACAGAATTCATACTCGACCCACTTAAAATGATTTTTAATCGCCTCCATTTAATTAAAATATAACTGCAACAATGTAATAAAATTTATCTTCTTTTAGGAAATAAATTTACCGCGCTTTGTGTAATGAGTATGCAATAATTTATGTGAAAGTTCGCTACATGGACCGTCTGTTAAAAACTTCTCATAGATATATTTTACATGAGGATTGTCATGAGATTTTCTAATCGGTAATGATTCTTCCTCAGCGTAAATTGCCTGCGCACGTTTCTTTCTTATTTCTTCAGAGGTTGGAATAGGCTGTCCGCCGCCGCCAAGACATCCGCCGGGACAAGCCATTATCTCAACAAAATGAACATCACTTAGTTCGCCGTTTCGTAACATTTCCATAACTTTTTTAGCATTAGCCGTTCCATGTGCTACTACAAATTTTAATTCCACACCTTCAAGAAATTTATATTCTGGGACACAGTTTTCTAATTTAACAGAAGCTTGCTTTACTCCTTCAAACCCACGGCAAGGTTCGATAACTAAATTTTCAAATGGAACCTGCCTTCCGGTAACAAGCTCGTAAGCTGTTCTTAATGCAGCTTCCATAACGCCGCCAGTTGCACCAAATATTAACCCGGCACCTGAAGCATCCCCAAATGGATCATCAAAATGCGACTTCGGCATTTCCGGTAAATAGATTCCAGCTTCTTTAATCATCTTTGCCATTTCACGGGTTGTTAATCCATAATCAACATCTTTAAATCCTGAATCAACCATTTCAGGCCTGTTGCATTCAAACTTCTTTGCTGAACAAGGCATCAAAGCAACTGTAACAATATCAGCCGGATCGATATTTTCTTCTTTAGCATAGAAAGTTTTTATAACTGCACCAAACATCTGCTGCGGTGATTTTGCCGTTGAAAGGTAATCTAAATATTCAGGGTAAAAATGCTCAATAAATTTTACCCAGCCGGGCGAACATGAAGTAAACTGCGGCAGTTTAACTGATTCATCTTTATCAACCAAAGCTTTTTTCAACCTGTTTAATAACTCGGTTCCTTCTTCCATTATTGTTAAATCGGCAGTGAAGTTGGTATCGAATACTTTATCGAATCCAATTCTTCTTAAAGCAGTGTTCATCTCTCCTGTAAAAGAATTGCCGGCTTCATAACCAAACTCTTCGCCAATTGCAGCACGCGGCGATGGAGCGGTTTGAATTACTACATGTTTTTTAGGATCATCTATCGCAGCCCAAATTTCATCGGAAGGATCATTTGCTCTTAAAGCACCCGTTGGACATCTGTTTATACATTGTCCGCAATTAATACAAATTACCTCGGCTAATGATTTATCTAAAAATGTCCCGATGTGGGTTTCATGTCCACGGTCTATAGCTTCGAGTACTCCAACTTCCTGAAGATCAATACAGGTTCTTACGCAGCGTTTACATAAAACACACTTACTCATATCTCTAACAACTGATGCGGAAGATTTATCTGTTTCATATCGTGGTTTTTCAACATGGCCAAATGTATAACTGTCAACTCCGTATTCTTTTGCCAGAGACTGTAATTCACAATTACCATTTCTAAAACACGAATAACATTCTCCATAATGCTCGCTTAATAGAAGATCAATTATATGCCTTCTTGCTTTACGAACCATTGGAGTTGAAGTATGAATTTTTATGGGTGAAGTAATAGGAAATGAACAAGCAGTTTGAAGCGTACGCATTCCTTCAACATCAACTACGCAAATACGGCATACACCGGCAATACAAAGATCGGGATGATGACATAAAGTTGGTATATGAATTTGATTCTGCTTGCATGCTTCTAAAATGGTTGTTCCTAATGGAACTGAAACTTTCTTTTCATTTATTTGAACAGTAACAGTACCGCCGATCATTGTTGTGTCTGCAGGTTTTTCTACTGTAAAAGGCTGTTGACTTATTGGGGCTCTTGATTGATCACGATTTCCCATTTGCGCCTCCCTTCCCATTCGATTTGAAAATTTCATCCTTAAAATTTTCTAGTATTGAAATAAATGAATTAGGGCTTGACTGACCAAGCCCGCATTTTGAAGCTACCTGCATTGTTCTTCCAAGCTCTTTTAAATTATTGATATAAGAAAAAGTGAATTCACCTTTTTCAATCATTTCTACTCCTTCTAGCAATTTTGTATTTCCAATTCTGCAAGGAGTACATTGTCCGCAAGATTCTTCAACAAAAAACTTCATGAAGTTTTTAAGAACCTTCAGCATGTTCCTGCTTTCGTTGAAAATCATGATTGAACCACCGGTTGCTGCATCCTCATAAGCTAATTTCCTATCGAACTGAGATTTAGGCAAGCAATTTCCAGAAGCGCCACCAACTTGAACAGCTTTTGTATTTTTGGCTTCAACAATTTTTAAGAGTTCGTTAACAGTTGTTCCCCATGGTAATTCATACACTCCTGGTTTTTCACAATCTCCTGAAACAGAAAATAATTTTGAACCGGTTGATTTATTTGTACCGTGCTCTTTAAACCAATCGCCGCCTTTAGTAATTATATGAGGAACAGAAGCAAGAGTTTCAACATTGTTCACAACAGTCGGGCAGCCCATATAGCCGGTATCAACGGGATAAGGCGGACGGTTTCTTGGCTCACCTCTACAGCCTTCAAGAGATTCTATTAAAGCCGTCTCTTCTCCGCATACGTAAGCGCCGGAACCAAGTCTAATTTCAATATCAAAATTGAAATCTTTTTTACCTAAAATATTATTTCCTAAAAGATTTTCATCTCGCATCATCTGTAAATAATCTTCTAAGGATTTTAACATATACTCGTATTCACCGCGCAAATAAACCATACCTTTTTTAGCACCAATAGTGAATCCGCCGATTATCATTCCCTCAAAAACTAATTCAGGATACTCAAGTAAAAGAACTCTATCTTTAAAAGTTCCGGGTTCACCTTCATCTGCATTGCATACTAAATATTTTTCTTTTGCAATTGATGCAGCAGTCAACATCCATTTCGTTGAAGTTGGAAAGCCTGCACCTCCTCTTCCTTTCAGACCGGAATTTTTTAATTCGAAAAGAATGTCTTCTCTTCCAATCTTTAATGCTTTTTTAACACCTTCACCGAAAGCGTACTTCGAGAAAATTACCGGCCCGCTCCTGGTTTTAGGTTTATCAATTATTAATTCCATTTTAATTTCCTATTTAATTTCGCTTAAAATTTTAACTGCTTTTTCAGGGTCAAGCTTTGTGTAAACTCTTTCATTTACTATCATAGCGGGGCCCTGGTCACACATTCCAACACAATTAGTAAATTCTAAAGTAATGCGGTTATCCTTGGTAGTTTCTCCAAACTTAATTCCAAGCTCTCTCTCAATTGCCGACTTAACACTTTCTTTATTTTGCATATCGCAGGATATTGTCTGGCAAAGCCTTACAATATTTCTTCCTTGAGGTTTTGAATGAAGAAAAGTATAAAAAGAGATTACACTGTAAACTTCAACAGGATGAATATTCATAAATCTTGCTACTTCTTGCTGTGCAAAATCTGAAATGTATTTATGCTTTCGCTGAATTGCCTGAAGTATTTGCAAGAGAGAAGAACGCTGCCCGCCATAAGTTTTTACCAATTCTTCTATTTCATTTGAAAGTGCATTTTTTTCTAATACTAACATTTCATCCCTCCTGTTTTACGTGTAATAGTTTCTCAACTTTTTGAATTAGCTCATCAGGTGAAATGGGTTTTTCAACAAAGTCGTCAACCGGAACAATTTCACTAACTCCAAAATCCATCCCGATAGCTTTTGAAACGGAAGTGTACATCAGAATTGGAGTAGTTATATTTTCTTTCCTGAATTTTTGAGCAAGGAAGAATCCATCATCCGGTTCGTTCATCATAACATCCAGGATAATTAAATCGGGTGATTTATCTTTTACTATTTGATATCCGTCAATTGGATTTGTTGCAGTAATTACTTCGTAGCCTTTTGATGTAAGAACTAATTTACTTGCATCAATTATATCGGGGTCATCATCTATAATAGCTATTCTATACATATTGTGCCCTTACTAATTATTATTAAATGAAGTTATTTATTCATGTTATTATTAAGTCTTTTTCTTCTTATAAAGAAAAGGCAAATAAACTTTTATTTTTGTTCCTTTATTAAATTCACTTTCAACTTCAATTTTCCCCGAATATGAATCTACAATTCGTTTAACTATTGTTAATCCCAATCCCGTCCCGCTTATATCTTTTGTCAATTCATTTTTTGCACGGAAGAATTCATGAAAAAGTTTTTCTCTTTCATCCGGTTTCAATCCTATTCCAGTATCCTCAATTTCAACTATCAAATAAGAATCACTGGAATTCAAATTGATATTAATTTTTCCATCGCGCTTATTATATTTAATTGAGTTACTAATCAGGTTGGTAATTACCTGGTTAATTTCTTCCCGGTCTGCTTTAAGAGTTTGCTGTTTATCATTATGCTTTATCTCAACTGAAATATTTTTGGTTTTTATTTCAAAGTTGAAAAGCTCGATTATTCCTTCAATTATTTCTTCAACATTAATATCTTTTATTTCTCTTTGAACTGTATCTATTTCTAATCTGGAAATATCCAGAAGGTCATTAACCATTTTTAATAATCCATCAAGCCTAACCTGCGACCTTTCAAGAAATTTTTTCTTTTTATCCTGCTGAATTTCAATCGAATCGTCATTAAGTAATTTTAAATAACCGTACACAGCAGCTATAGGAGCTTTAAGTTCATGCGACACCATCGACACAAATTGTGATTTCAAAAATTCAATCTTCTTTAATTCCGTGATATCTTTTAATACAACTGCAACCCCGGCTAAGGAACCATTTGGGTGAGCAACTGAAGATGCCGTTGCTTCAACAAAAAATTCACGATTTGGTTTTAGTTCTATTTGAACTGAAAAAGATTTTGCAGTTTGCTCTTTTCCTAAAAGAAATTTATTAATTATACTTGCAATCTTTGGATGGAGCTTATCAATAATATTTTCTTCAATCTTTATTTCATTCAGCTCAAGATATTTTAAAGCAGCTGGATTAAAAAGAACTGTCTCGCCTTCTCTATTCACCACCAGCACACCATCTGTAATCGAATTGATAATGGTATTCATCCTGGTTTTTTCGAATGCGATTTCTAAAAGCCTGTCTTCTCTTTCCATCCTTAATCTTTCAGCTTCTAAAGTAAGCTGACGTTTATCGTAACCTCTTTGAAGATTGTCCAGAAGTTCTTCAGGTGTAAAAGGTTTTGGAATATAGCTGAATGCTCCAACTTTGGTTGATTCAATTGCAGTATCATAGCTGGCGTAAGCAGTGGCAATAAAACAGATTGTATTGGGATATTTTTCGAGTATTTTTTTTAATACAGAAATCCCGTCAACATCGGGCATCTTTAAATCAATTATGGCAAAATCAAATTCGGTGTTTGTGCCGATACTAATTCCTTCGGTTCCGTTTTCCGCAGTTTGAACTTGGTAGCCTTCCCGTTCAAGCAATTTCTGTGTGCCTAAACGAAGGCCTTTTTCGTCATCAATAATTAACACTCTCGGCTTGACATCGATATATGTATCTACAGCTTGCATCTATTATTTATTTTTCTGTATTGTGAGCCAGATAATAATTTTCAATTTTTTGAATGAGGTCTTCGATTACAACCGGTTTATTAATCATTTCATCACATCGTATCCATTCTTTTTCTTCATCAGTTGAAGCGCCAAATTTGTATCCAGTTAGATATGTCGCCGATGATAAAATAAAAACCGGTATATTTTTGCCGTGACTGTCTTTTTTAATTTTGTAACTGAGAATAAATCCCGAATCATGCTCTTCCATAATTAAATCAACTACCGCAGCATCCGGCTTTTCTCTTAAATATAATTGCCATCCTTGGTCAGCGTTAGAAGCGATAACAACTTCGTAACCTTTGGCTTCAAGCTGAAGCTTGTTTTGTTCAAGCAGGTCTATATCGTCGTCAACTAATAATATTTTTTTCTTATCCATTTTATTTACCTTTAATTCAGATTTATGTTTTATGCCCGGAGATTTTTTGGCAGAGTTACTTTAAAGGAAGTACCCGCCCCGGTTTCGCTTTGAAATGTTATATCTCCCCTGTGCATCTTTATAATTCCATAAGAAATTGCCAAACCTAATCCTGTCCCTTTACCCATTTTTTTTGTAGTGAAAAAAGGTGTAAATATTTTCCCGTAATTTTCTCTCGGTATTCCACAGCCTGTATCTGATATACTAATATTTAATTTCTCGTAATCATTATTTAAAATTAATTTTAGAACCTTTGATTTTGATTCAAGCATTGATTCACAAGAGTTATTTATGATGTTAATGAATACCTGCCTTATCTGGTCTTCATCAGCTTCAA
Source organism: uncultured Bacteroidota bacterium (assembly GCA_963775245.1). Taxonomy (GTDB): domain Bacteria; phylum Bacteroidota; class Ignavibacteria; order Ignavibacteriales; family Ignavibacteriaceae; genus CAVSWT01. The sequence goes on along the minus strand of CAVZID010000030.1, from coordinate 71,095 downwards.
TAAAGCACTCATTCAAATTGTCGTCTTTTTCAAAAATTATATCTTTATAATTAGGATTAATTTTTACAGATTTAATTATATCCTCCAAAAGCCGACAAATATTTGTTCTTGTAATTTTAAGTTTATTTTGACGGGCAAAGTTTAAAAGGTTAGCAACAATATTTTTACATCTCTTTGTTTCTTCTATCATTAATTTCAAATCATCTACTTGCTGTGAGTTGTAAACTTTATTAGCTAAATCTTCTTTTAGCATTGATGAATAAAGAAGAATAGTTCCAAGCGGATTATTAATTTCATGAGCAACTCCCGCAGCAAGCTCACCAATTGATGCCAGCTTTTCAGCAGACCTTAATTGTTCCTGAGTTGAACTTAAATCTTTATAGGCATTATCAAGCTTATCAATTAAATAAGGAAGGCACATATCTTTTTCTGCCAGGTCTTTCGCAATTGCAACGGCGTATTCACGGCAAGTATTATAACCACAAGCACCACAATTCAATTCATCTTCGGACGTAAACTTTTTTGTCTCTGCTAAAATTTCTTTTATTGTTTTTTCAGTAGGATAAGGCCTTCTCTGATTTTTGGAAGAAAATTCCCTTGTGAAATTTATGTTTCTTGAATTGTATAGATCACTTTTCCAAACCTGCTTATCGACTGTATTAATTTTTTGTTCAATAAAGTTTATTACTTTTTCTCTTCTGGAATAGTAATTCAAATTGCTGTCTATTGCCGGCCCGCTGATACAGCCTTCGCAAAAAAGTATATCAATAAATTTAGCATTTATATTGTTGTTAGCAATTTCATCAATGATTTCTACAACCTTCTTTTTCCCTTCGACAACAATAATTTCTTTTTCAAGAATATCTTCAGAAATATTTGCCGATTTTAAAAGTCCGCCGGCTAATGGAAATGCTTTGCCCATATTTGCATGCGGAGGGTCAAAGTTACTTTCTTCCAGTTCGCTGATAACAATATTATTTTCATTCAGCATCTTTTTGATTTCAGTAAATGTTAACACAGCATCAATCTCACCGTTAACATGTTCTTCTGTATACTCTTCTTTTTTGGCAACACAAGGCCCGATAAAAACTATTTTAATTTCATTGCCAATCGTTTCTCTTAAATACCGTCCAATAGCAATCATTGGCGAAACTACTTTTGCAATATTCGGAACAAGCTGTTCGTAATATTTTTCAATGTAATTAACTACTGCAGGACAAGCAGAGCTGATAACAGTTTTTCCATTTCTGTTTTTTAATTCTTTCAAATAAGCATCGCTGATTAGGTCGGCACCAAATGCAGTTTCTACTACTTTATTGAATCCAAGTTTTCTTAATGCAGTTGGAAATTTTGTATAATCGTCAGGGAAAGATGCAGCGAAGGATGGTGCGATAACGGCAATAGCATTACCATTATTGAGGACTTCTGTTAAAACTTTTTCATTATCACTTAAAATTTGTTTTGCATTTTGTGAACAAACTTTAACACAATGCCCGCATACAATACATCTTTCAGTTATAACTGTTGCCTGGCCGTTTATAACTCTGATTGCATTCGCCGGGCATTCACGAACACAGGAGTAACACCTCTTGCATTTATCAAGTATCGTTGTTACAATTCCATCGTTCATTTTTTATTCTAATTTTTAGTTAGCCTGTATTTGTTATATAATTTATCATTCAATCTTAACTCATCAACCAGTTATATTGCAAGCGATTTCACCACTTAAATTTTTTCAAACAACTAAGACCTATTTATCACACCATTCATTCTTTCATTCAATCAATCATTCAATCTTGTAATTTTTTAATCTTTCAATTTTTAACCACATCTCTCTTATTAAAATATTTTGTATGAAGAATCTCGTGAGCTTTGTGAGAATTCGGTTCCACAAAAAATTCTTTGTACAGTACTTTTAATGATTCATTCTCGTATGACCTTCTATGCTTCATCTTAGAATCTATTTGATATAAAGCTTTCATTCTCTTCTGTATCTTTTCAGATTTTTGATGAATGGGCTGCCCGCCTCCATTTATGCAGCCTCCGGGACATGACATTACTTCTACAAAGTGATACTTTGATTTACCATTTTGTACATCATCAAGTATTGGTTTTATATTTCCTATTCCGTTAACTACCGCAACATTTAAAGTAATTCCATTAATATTTATTGAAGCTTCTTTAACTCCATCAAAACCGCGTATAGAATTTAATTCCAAGCTTTCAAGATCTTTTCCCGTCAAATTGAAATAAGCAGTTCTGATTGCGGCTTCCATAACTCCTCCGCTCGTTCCGAAAATTGCAGCCGCGCCAGTTGATTCCCCTAATGGATTATCAAAATTATCTTCAGGCAAATCGTTGAAATCAATTCCGGCAACTTTGAAAAATCTAACTAACTCACGTGTAGTTAAAACTGCATCTACATCCTGGAAAGCTTCTTCTTTAAGCTCGGCTCTGTTTGATTCATATTTTTTAACAGTACAGGGCATAATTGATACAACAAAAATATCTTTTGGGTCGATACCCATTTTTTTAGCATAATAAGTTTTTAATACTGCACCTTCCATTTCATGCGGAGATTTGCAAGATGAAATGTGTTCTAAAACTTCAGGACGGTTTTGTTCAACATACTTTACCCATCCCGGACAGCAGCTTGTAAACATGGGGAGGGGTTTTTTATTCTTTACTCTATCTATCAACTCAGCAGCTTCTTCAAGAATTGTTAAGTCAGCAGCAAAGTTAGTATCAAAAACTTTTTTGAATCCGAGTCTTCGCAATCCTGTAACAAGCTGGCCTGTTACATCCGTACCAAGAGGAATATTATATTCTTCACCAAGAGTGGCTCTTACAGCAGGTGCTATCTGAACAATTGTGTATTTATTTTTATCATTAAGTGCTGCAGCAACTTCTTTCAATGAGCTTTTTTCTCTTAACGCTGCTGTGGGACAAACAAGAATACATTGTCCGCAAAGAATACAATCACTTATGTTTAATCCTTTGTTATAAGGCGTGGTGACAATGCTTGTAAATCCGCGTTGTGTAACATCTATTGCTCCGATTTTTTGAATCTCATGACAAACTCGTACACATCTTCCGCAAAGAATACACTTTGCCGGGTCTCTTTCCATTGATGCGCTTGAAACATCAATTGCATGAGATTTTGTTTCACCAACGTATCTATGCTCTCTAACGCTGTAAGTTTCTGCGAGATTTTGAAGTTCACAGTTTTTATTCCTAACGCATACTAAACAATCTTGCGGATGGTTTTCAACTAACAGCTCGACAATTGTTTTTCTTGCTCTTCTAACTCTTGCTGAATTAGTTTGAACTACCATTCCATCAAAAACCGGGAATGCACATGAAGGAACTAATCCCCTTTGTCCATCAACTTCAACGGTACAAATACGGCAGGAACCTGTGGGGGCTAATTCTTTTAAATGACAAAGAGTGGGTATTGAAATTCCCACTGACTTAGCAGCCTCAAGCACCGTCATTCCATCTTCCGCATTTACTTTTATATTATTTATTGTAAGCTGAACCATCATTTTCTCCGAAGTAAAAATTTAATTCACATTGATAGCATCAAACCGACATGCTTCATAACACATTCCGCATTTAATACATTTATCTTCAACTATATAGTGAGCATGGCCTTTTTCACCTGCTATCGCTTCAACAGCGCATTTTCTTGAACATACACCACAGCCGTTGCATTTGCTATTATCAATGTTAAAGGTTAATAATTCTTTACAGACTTTTGATGAACATTTTCTTTCATATAAATGTTCTTCGTATTCTTCTTTAAAGTATCTTAATCCTGATAACACAGGATTTGGAGCCGACTGTCCGAGTCCGCAAAGAGAAGTATCTTTAATTACATCCGCCAGTCTATTTAAATGAACGATGCCTTTAAATCTTCTAAGCTCGTCTAATTTATTTTTTGTATTCTTGTAGCTGGTTGGAATTCTTTCGATTATTTCAAGCATACGTTTTGTACCTTCACGACAAGGGACACATTTACCGCAAGATTCATTTTGTATAAATGTTAAAAAGAATTTTGCTACATCAACCATACAGGTATCTTCATCCATAACTACAAATCCGCCGGAGCCCATCATTGCGCCAACTTCTTTTAATGATTCATAGTCTACTTGTGTTTTCATCACGCTGTCCGGCAAACATCCTCCTGAAGGGCCGCCAATTTGCACTGCCTTAAATTTTTTGTTATCGGGAATTCCACCGCCAATTTCAAAAACTACATCTTCTAAACTAATTCCCATTGGCACTTCAACTAAGCCGGTGTTTTGTATTTTGCCGCTTAGAGCAAAAACTTTAGTCCCCTTACTTTTTTCAGTTCCAATTGACGAAAACCAATCTTGCCCTTTACTAATTATTGAAGCAACATTCGCTAAAGTCTCAACATTATTTATAACAGTAGGTTTATCCCAAAGGCCGGAAACTACCGGGAATGGAGGCCGCGGCTTGGGCATCCCGCGCTTCCCTTCTATTGAAGCTATCAATGCAGTCTCTTCACCGCAGACAAAAGCTCCAGCACCTTTTTTAATTTTTAAATCAAAGCTGAAATCACTGTTTAAAATATTTTTACCGAGCAGGCTGTATTGTTTACATTGATTGATTGTATTTTGTAATCGTTCAATTGCAAGCGGGTATTCAGCACGGCAATAAATGTATCCTTCGCTGGCACCAATAGCATAAGCAGCAATCGTCATTCCTTCAACAACTCTAAAAGGGTCGCTTTCCAAAACGGACCTATCCATAAAAGCACCCGGGTCGCCTTCATCAGCATTACATATCATATATTTTACAGATGATTTTTGCTTATGTGCAATCTCCCATTTTTTGCCTGTCAAGAAACCAGCCCCGCCTCTTCCACGCAACCCGCTATTAAGAATTTCTTTAACTACTTCTTCAGGTGTCATTAATCTTAAAACTTTATCAAGAGCTTTAAAACCATCGGACGCGATGTATGCATCAATTGAAGTCGGGTCGATAATTCCGCAGTGCTCTAAAACAATCTTTTGCTGATGCACAAAGAATGGAATGGAATTAATTGAAGGCAGTTCATTGCTCTGCTCACCATGAGTTCCTAAAAGTTTTTCTTTAAATATTTCTTTTTCAACTAACGTTTTTTGAATCAGCTTTGGAACAAACTTAGGGGTAATTTCACAATACGAAATTCGGTCTTTCCCAGGCAGTTTTATATCAACAAGAACTTCCTTTGCACAATAACCAATACAACCGGTTGGTTCGATGTGAGCTTTGATTTTTAAATTTTCAAGTTCCTTTACAATTGCTTCTTCAACTTTTTTTGCACCGGCAGCCAAACCGCATGTTCCCATCCCGATAAAAATAATTGGTAAATCATGCTCAATATATTTTATTCTGTTATTAAGCGATTTAATTTTACTTTCACATTCTGGATTATGATGGCATAATGGGCCTTCGGTACAGCACCTAACAAAAAGTTCACAAGGCCTTTCAGTGGAATGCCAGCATTCATCACAACATTTATCTATAAAGCTATTCATTCTAACTTACCTCCGGTTCAGGTTCAATTTCTTTTTTCTTGCTTTGACCTTTATATTTTTTCAATATACCAGACACATCTTTAACAGTTATTCTTCCGTAGTAATCATCATTCACAGTAATAACCGGGGCGATGCTGCAAGCACCAATACAGTTAACAACTTCTAAGGTAAATTTTTTATCTCTTGTAGTTTCCCCTGCTTTAATTTTTAATTCTGTCTCCAATGCGAATAAAATATTTGCAGAGCTTTTAACATGACATGCAGTTCCGCGGCAGACTCTAATTACATTTTCTCCAAGCGGAGCCAACCTAAATTGATTGTAAAAAGTTGCAACACCATAAACACGGCTTAAAGGTATTTCAACAAAAGATGATATATCTTTCAACGCATCCTCCGGCAGGTATCCGTATAGATTTTGGACATCCTGCAGTAGAGGAATTAAACTACTTTTATCATTAGATTTATAATTATTAAATATGTTTGAATTCATTATTTCCTCATCAAAATAATTCAACTAACATCTTCATTTTAGATGCCAGTAAAGTTTAATGTTCTGATTAGGTTTAATGAAATATTTAAGGTGAGAATAAGACAAAAAACTTTTTATTTTTCTTGTTAATGGGAAGTTTTTTCCTTTTTCAACAAAAGTGTTTGGTGATTAGAAATAGTTTACATTTAGCAATTATCCAAAGAAATATTGGCTTAAACGTTTAATTAAAGCTACTGATAAACAGCTTCACCAAACGGCATAAGAACACGCGGGATTACTCCATGCATGTAGGATATAATCATTCCATAATTAACAATAGGAATATCAAAAAGCTTTGCGTGCTTTATTCTTGAAAGCATTAAATTTCTTGTAATCATGCAGCCGCCGCAATGGATGATTAATTTATAGTCGGATAAGTTATCAGGATAATCATTCCCGTGTGCTACATCGACAATAATTTTCTTTTTTGTATGAAGCCTAAGCCATCTTGGAATTTTTACTGTCCCGATATCGTCTTCCTGGGCGTGATGAGAACATGCTTCTGCAATCAAAACTTTATCGCCGTCTTTAAGTTTATCGACTTGCTTTAATCCTTTTGCAAATGAAAATAAATCGCCCTTATAACGTGCCATCAAAATAGAGAAGGTTGTAAGCTTTACATTATCGGGCACATCTGCAGCAACGCGCATTATCGCTTGACTATCGGTTACGACTAATGCGGGTGGTTCGTTTAATTTACTTAACACTGAACGAAGCTCTTTATCTTTAGAAACAATGACTACAGTATCTTCATCTAATGCTTCCCTAATTGTCTGCACCTGCGGAAGGATAAGCCTTCCTTTTGGCGCCCCTAAATCTATTGGAACTACAAGAACGATTACGTCTCCTTGTTTAACAAGGTCGCCAATAAGCGATGGGCTTTTATCTTCAGGAAGCGTACGTGTAACACGAGCTTTAAGTATATCTATTCCAACATTTTCAGCACACGAAATTTCAAAATGAACTACACCCAAAACTTTAAGCTCTTCCAGTAAAATTGGGTTCACTCCAAATTCAATTTTATTTATGGCAACTATAAATGGAGTAGAAATTTTTCTCAAATATTTAATTAGTTCCTCTTCCTCATGAGCCATCTCTTGGGTAGCATCTAAAACGACAATAACAAAATCTGCGGAAGAAATTACATTTAATGTCTTTCCAATTCTTTTCTTTCCCAATTCACCTATATCATCTATACCGGCAGTATCAATAAGCAGAACAGGCCCGAATGGAAGTAATTCCATAGCTTTTCTTACCGGGTCGGTTGTGGTGCCGGGAACATTACTTACAATGCATAAATCTTGCCCGATAAAAGAATTTACAAGAGAAGATTTCCCTACGTTTCGCCTTCCGACAAACGCGATGTGCTTTCTTTCAGAGTTTGGTACTGTATTCAATTTCGCCCCCTACTTGATTTGAAAGAATTTTAATTAGCTCATCTTCTGTTAATAAGTTTCTTTCTTTTAATACATCTATCAGTCTTAATTTTTTTTCTTCAGATTCTTTTACTATTTCAGAAATAATATCATATCCAAATGTATTAATTAACGAAGCTGCAATTGCTGAAGAGTTGATTAGATTTCTTTTGCACCTTTCCGGTTTAGCTTTGATGCCTTTTATACATTTCTCAGCAAGATTATTTATCGAATCCTTTAACATTTCAGCAGATTTTAAAAACAGATGTGCAATCAAAGGTGTAAAGGCATTTAACTCTAAGTTGCCGGCTCCAACTAAGTTTGAAATTACAACATCATTTCCTTTAACTAACTCTGCAACTTGAATTGCATTTTCAAGAATGACTGGATTAACTTTGCCGGGCATTATGCTTGAGCCAGCCTGCATACCTGGTAATTGTATTTCTCCTATACCTCCATGCGGGCCGCTTGATAAAAAACGAAGGTCATTGCATATTTTAATAATTGAAACAGCTCCGGCTTTTATCAAACCATGCACCTCAACAAATACGTCAAGATTTTGAGTTGCATCGATTAAATCTTCCGCTTTAGCAATCGGCAGTGAAGTAATTTTATTCAACACATTATTTATTTTTAAAACAAAATCTCTATTAGCGCAAACTGATGTCCCAATTGCTGTTCCGCCTAAATTAACAGAGCGGAGCCTTTCTTCACCGTTATACAAACGCCATCTGTCACGGGCAATGGCTTGTGCGTAAGCGCCGAATTCCTGTCCAAGTGTTATTGGGACAGCATCCTGAAATTGAGTTCTACCGAGCTTAATTACATTACAAAATTCTGTTTCTTTAGTCTGAAGCTCTCTTTGAAGTTTTGCAAATGCCTGTGCTAACTCCTTTATTAAAATTATCGATGCAATCTTTAAAGATGTCGGATATGTGTCATTCGTTGATTGGGATAAATTAACATCATCAATTGGATGAATGAAATTATATTCACCGTAATTTTTATTCATAAATTTCAAAGCAGTATTAGCAATCACTTCATTAATATTCATATTAAGCGAAGTACCTGCGCCGCCCTGGTATGGGTCAACTTTTATCTTTTCGTATATAGAAAAGTTTTCCTTGTTTAGAGCTTTTTCAGTTTCATTTAATAAAACTTCAATTGCTTTCTCAATAGCTTCATATTTTTCAAATGCTAACGCACCAATATCAAAATTTGTTTTAGCAGCAGCACTTTTAACCAGCAAATATGCTTTGATTAAATATAGATTTACCCTTTCACCTGTAACCGGGAAATTCTCCAAAGCCCTTTGCGTATGAACGCCGTAAACAGCTTCATAAGGCAGATTTTTTATTCCTATTGAGTCTTTTTCTATTCTCATAACAATTAAAAAATTCAAAAAGCGTTCCATCACTTTAGTGTGGTATGATTGAACATTCTTTAAAAGAACATTGATGATTTGAAATGTTTGTGTACTATAATCAAAGCTTGTAGAGTGTATCACATACCATTTCAAATAAAACATTTCTCGCTTTCAAGAAATACTTTGTACACCATGTGTTTTTATTCGATTACAAATATGCTTTCCGTGGTATGTTTATTGTCTTCGTTAAAAGTGAGGATTTAATCATCACACCGAATAAAATTTGAAAGAAGGGCAAGCGTTTAAGATGGAATTTATAAATGAAAGTTATATCAACTCCTTATTAGAAGACGACAAATTACACGACCAATATTTACAAAAAGACATTATTAAAAAAGCCAGCGAAGGAAAAGGAATATCCTTAAGAGAAAGTGCTGCTCTATTAAATATAAGTTCACCTGAATTATTAGATGAACTTCATAACGAAGCTAAAAAAGTAAAAGAAAAAATATATGGAAACCGTTTGGTTCTATTCGCTCCGCTTTATGTTACAAATGTATGTGTGAATAATTGTCTTTACTGTGCTTTTCGAAGAGACAATAAAGAACTAATACGAAAAACTTTAACTGTAGATGAGATTGAAGAAGAGGCACGTTATTTAATCAACACCGGGCAAAAAAGATTATTACTTGTTGCAGGCGAGCATCCTAAAAAGGCAAGCTTAGATTTTATTGGGGAAGCCATTGAAAGAATCTATTCTATCAATCTTGAAGGGAATAATATTAGAAGGTTAAATGTTAATACAGCTCCACTGGATTTAGAACAATTCAAAAGACTTAAAAGATTTGGAATAGGAACATATCAGTGCTTCCAGGAAACTTATCATTATCAAACTTATTTGCAAATGCACCCGCTCGGCCCAAAACGCGATTATGCTTATAGACTATATGCGATGGATAGAGCACTTCAAGCAGATATTGATGACGTTGGAATCGGGGCGTTGTTTGGATTAACAGATTATAAATTTGAAACTCTCGCGCTGCTAACTCATGCCGAATATTTAGATTCAAAGTTTGGAATCGGGCCGCATACTATTTCTATCCCAAGATTAGAACCTGCTTTGAATGCACCTGCTGCGATTAATCCTCCTTATGCAGTGGATGATGTTCAATTTAAAAAACTTGTTGCTGTAATTCGCTTGTCAGTTCCGTATACAGGAATGATTCTTTCCACAAGAGAAAGAGCTGAATTAAGACGGGAACTTTTTGAAGTTGGTATTTCACAAATTAGTGCAGGCAGCAGAACCGCACCGGGCGGATATAAAGAATCACAACAAAGCTTAAATGAACACGAACTTGAACAATTTCAATTAGGCGACCACCGTACTTTGGATGAAGTAATCCGGGATGTTGTTTCGCTTGGATACTTTCCAAGCTTTTGTACTGCGTGCTACCGTTCTCAAAGAACAGGCGATAGATTTATGGAATTAGCTAAGACAGGAAATATTGGAAAAATTTGTGTGCCTAATGCGCTTGCAACTTTTAAAGAATATTTAATGGATTATGCATCTGATGAAACAAAAAAAGTTTCTGAACCATTCTTCCAAAAAGAAATTGATTCTGTAACAGGTGTAACTAGGAAAAAAGTTGAAGATATGCTGGATAAAGTTGGGAATGGTGATAGAGATGTTTATTTATAGGAAAGTCAAAGGTCAAATATTAAAAGTCAAAAAAAATAAATTAAGTGTTTAAAATTGAAACAATTCTTCACAAAGAAGAATTAACAAAAGAAGAAATAATTTTTCTGCTTTCATTGGAAGATGAAAGTGATATGGAAAAATTATTCGAAAGAGCAAATACAATTCGTTCTTTGTATTGTGGTAAAGAAGTGCATCTTAGAGCCATTATTGAAATTTCAAATCATTGCGAACAGGATTGCCTTTACTGCGGATTAAGAAATGAAAACAGCAAACTTCAAAGATATAGGATGGATATTGATGAAGTAATTAAAACCGCAGAAAGAATTTACTTATCCGGAATAAAAACAGTAGTGCTTCAGTCTGGTGAAGACAGGCTTTTAACAAAAAAATGTGTAATCAGAATAATAAAAGAGATTAAAGAAAATTATGATTTGGCAATTACTTTAAGCTTCGGTGAAAGAGAATTTGACAATTATGCCGAATGGAAAATAGCAGGAGCCGACCGTTACTTATTAAAACACGAAACTGCCAACGCGGGAAAATATCCAATTTATCATCTTGGACAAAGATTAGAAGAACGGCTTGAACATTTAAGATTCCTAAAATCCATAGGCTTTCAGATTGGAACTGGAAATATAATCGGGCTGCCTCGACAAACAATTGAAGATATCGGAGATGATATTTTATTGTGCAAAGAACTGGAGGCAGATATGGTTTCCTTTAGCCCGTTTATTCCTTCGCCTGAAACTCCATATAGAAATCAACGAAGTACAAATATTAATTTAGTTTTTAAAACAATAGCTGTTGCAAGAATAGTATTGAAAGATGTCCATATGCCGGCAACCACAGCATTGGCAGCATTGATACAAAATGGCTACGAAAAAGGATTGATGATTGGAGCAAATGTTATCATGCCGAACTTCACTCCTTTGCATTATTATGAAAAATATAAAATCTACCCTAAGGAAAGGCTTATAAAAAATTATCAAAACTCATTACATGATATTAAGGAATCAATTTCAAAATTGGGTAGAGGTATTTCGAATACTAAAGGGGATTCGTTAAAGAAATTGCAAACTTAATAACCTTTATATCTTCCTAAGCACAAATCCAGTTGATGACACTACTTCAATCTTACCTGAAACTGTTCCTAAGGAAGTAATTCCTGCTTTATCTGAATTCACCAAAACTTCCCATTCGCCATTAGGTAAATTGAATTCCTCTACTTTTCCAGGATTGGCATTAAACAGAACTATAAAATTTTGTCCTTTGCAGGTTAAATAATAGCCTAAAGCAAATTGGTTATCAGTTACATTAAAGAATATTACATCATCATAATCAGCTCTGCGGAATGCATCGTACTTTTCTCTTAATTCAATTAAGCCTTTGTAATAATCTATAAGGCCTTCATTCATATCAGCATAATTATAATTTATGTAATTAGTTTCGTTATCTTTATCGTAACTGTTATGGTCAAGGAAACCAATATTTTTATCATCAGCTTTAGTGTTAGCTGAAATAACTTTGCTGCGTGCAAATTCCTGCCCAGCATGTATCATTGTTATTCCCTGTGATGTCAATAAAAATAAGGCTCCAAGCTTATTTAATTTTAATTGAAGAGGAGTCAGTTTAGCGTTTTTATCAACATCAGTTATTGGTTCTTCGAGATTTACTTCCTTAGTTCCAATGCGGATAAAATCTCCGAGAGTATATCCGTCATGTGATTCAAGATAATTTACAGAATGTTCTTTCTTCTGAAATAATCCAAATTTATCTCTAACTAAAGTTCCGTTAACATAGCTTTTTATTCTATCAGGATTATTATTTCCAAACCATTTTCCAAAAATCCAGCCTTGTCCTGTAAAAGGATTTTCACCTTTAACACCATTTCGAATTTGGTCATTCCAGCTTCCCCAGCCGCGAAGGGAAAATCCCATCGGGTCATACCCACCGCCCCAGGGTTCACAAACAAATACTACCTGCGGATTTATTTTCTTTGCTTCATAAATTATTTCTTCGATTGTTTCCCAATCAATTAATTTTCCAAGATCGAATCTGAATCCATCGACATGATATTCTTTCATCCAATAAAGAATGCTCTCAATAATCATCCTGCGAACCATCGGCCTTTCAGTTTTCAAATCGTTTCCGGTTCCGCTTTGAGCGATATAATTTCCATGCTGGTCAAGACGAAAATAATATTCATTGTCTATTTCTTTTAAATTTCCTAATTCATATTCGGACAGATGATTATAAACAACATCCATCATTACGCCAATACCTTCTTTATGAAAAGCTTTCACCATATCTTTAAAATCAGTTACCTGCTTTGCATCCTGCCCGTTCCATTTATTCCACTCAATATCTTTTGTAACTTCACTATAAAATGCTTCGGGTGCGAAAAAAGCGGCAGTCATATAACCCCAATGATTTCTTTCATAAGGATTCCATGTATTATATTTTCCGTTTAATGAATCATCAAACGGTGCTTCAATGTTTCCAAATTCCTGTGATGGAAGAAGCTCAATAGTATTAACGCCAAGATTTTTTATGTAACTAATTCCACCTTTATTTCCTTTTTCAATCAAACCTTGATATGAACCGAAATTTTTTGCGCCGCTGGATGGATCTGCAGTCATATCACGGACATGCATTTCATAAATAATTAAATCACGCCAATCGCGCTGAATCCAGGTATCACCTTCCCAATTGTAATTATCTTCCTTAATCACTATTGATTTTCTGGGATTAAAATAAGTGTTCAAAGAGGCAACTGCTTTTGCATAAGGATCGATACATAAAACATCTTCATTGTCTTCATCGTTTTTATGAGTTACTTTGTAACCATAGAACAAGCCGTAATTTTCTCCATCTATAGAAGCTTCCCAAACTCCATTTTCATCGCGAGTCATTTCATATTCAGTTCCGTTTTCATCTTCAACTTTTTTGAAAGTAACAAGTGTAACTTTTTCTGCGTTAGGTGTAAAAATTCTAAAAATAGTTTTACCATCTTCAATAAAAGAACCCAATTTTTTATCAGAATAATATTTATCTAATTCCTTAACCTTCGCTAAGTGCTGATCCTTCTTGGATATAGGCTTCGTTTTAGTCTTATCTGAAATGAACAAGCTGTTTCCTTTCATATTATTCATTAAAACTATTAAAGTAATTATTACAAAAAATGAACCAACATTCTTCATTTTTATTATCGTTGTTTCATTATAAAAATTAAATTTTATTTTAAAATAAAATGTGTATTTAATTAAAAAGTATTATTATGATAAAAATAAATCATTAAAAATTATTGTAATAATAAAATATTTTTATTCTCCGGCTAAGATTTTGCCATCAACAACAGGAGTTACGCAAATTAAAGGATTCTGAGGAACATTAAATTCCTGAAAAATTTCTTCAAATAACTCAAACTGACGGCCTTTTTTTTCAAGCCTTGCAAATTTATGGTAAGGCATATATTTACCAAATTTGTCAGAAGGTGCATCGAACTTGTAAGCTATTTCAAAATCCTCCTCTGCTTTGCTTTTTAGAAATTTTATTTTATTATCATCGCCGCCTTCGCGTTCATAAGCTATTGCTTTGAACCCAACTACAAGGTTATTATTTATTATTAAATAAATATTTAAAATTATTTCATTCATGCTGTTTGTTCATTAATGTTACTGCTGTTAATGCCAAAGCATAAGCGAATGCAAATTTGCACATAACACTCTCAATTAAATCTAAAGCTTCCGGCTTATTCATCCATGCTAAAATGAAGGCCGAAATAACCGGGATAGAAATTATAATGTGTGCAGTTAAAATTATAGCTGCAAACTTTTTCTTAATTCCTGTAGTTCGAATTAAATTAATAGTCAAAATTATTATCACTGTAATGACAAGCGAATAATAAAAGAATCCATACAAATCTCCAAGCGGATAATTATATGTTGCATAAAATACTGCACAGCTTGTTACCGTAAATTTAGGAATGATAAATGTGTAATAAATTGAAAATGTAATTGCTGGGATAAAAAACAATTTGAAATAATTTGATTTATAACCAAGCAGAGTTAAAATATAAAATAATCCAAGCGGTGGAAGAAAAGAAATATCAACAAAAGCTAAATAAGGCATAAATGAAAATTGAAGATCCAAATGGCACATTAAAAATTCGAGTGACTGATAAATCATCAGCAATAGAATTAATAGCATTGCCATTTTATTAACTTTATTTTTCTCTGCAAATATTAGGAGATTGACTAATAAAATTAATTCAATGCAGGCAATAAAAAGTGAAGCTATTCCGTTCCAGATTTGCAAAAAGTTTTGTTACTTTGTGATTAAATATTTCCTCTTAATATAAATAAACACAAATCAAGAGGCACTTACAAAATGATATTGTTTAATTGCTAAATTGCCTTATTGTTATATTATATTTAGCAATTTAACAATAAAGCAATTAAACAATTTTTGTTCAATTCACGACGAGATGCTGACTAAGATATTACTTTTTAGGGCCAATCATTTTTTCAGGGCGAACAACTTCATCAAATTTTTCTGAAGTCAATAATCCCAATTCAATTGCAGCTTCCTTTAAGGTCTTATTTTCTTTGTGAGCTTTCTTTGCTACCTTGGCTGCGTTGTCGTAGCCTATATGCGGATTTAATGAAGTGACCAGCATTAAGGAATCATTCAAATGTTTATTAATATTTCTTTCGTTCGGCTCAATTCCAACAACACAATTGTTTGTAAAACTTTCGCAGGCATCCGCGATTAATCTAAGTGACTGAAGCACGTTAAAAATAATAACTGGTTTAAAAACGTTCAATTCAAAGTTACCGCTTGCACCGGCGAAATTTACAGTAACGTCATTACCAAAAACTTGCGTACAAACCATAGTCATTGCTTCAGATTGAGTTGGATTAACTTTACCAGGCATAATTGAACTTCCGGGTTCATTAGCGGGAAGATTCAATTCCCCAATTCCGCAGCGCGGACCGGAACCAAGCCACCGAACGTCATTTGCAATTTTCATTAAAGATGCTCCCAACGTTTTTAATACTCCATGAAATTCAACCAAAGCATCATGTGCTGCAAGTCCTTCAAATTTATTTCTGCCGGAAATAAAAGGTTTGCCGGTTAATGTAGAAATATTTTTTGCAGCTTTAACAGCAAATTCCGGATGAGTGTTTAAGCCGGTTCCTACAGCAGTTCCTCCAAGTGCTAATTCATATAATCTTGGTAAAGCACCGTTTATTCTTTCAAGTCCGTTTGTTAATTGTTGAACATACCCGGAAAATTCCTGTCCCAAGGTAAGTGGAGTTGCATCCATCAAGTGAGTACGGCCAATTTTAATAATATTTTTAAACTCTTCCGATTTTTTCTGAAGAGCATCACGAAGTTTTGTAACCATTGGAATTAGTCTTCGATGAATTTCTTCAACAGCAGCAATATGCATTGCTGTTGGAAAAGTATCATTTGAGGATTGAGCTTTGTTTACATCATCATTTGGGTGAATTGGTTTTTTACTTCCCAAAACACCCCCGGCTAATTCAATAGCTCGATTTGAAATTACTTCATTCGAATTCATATTTGTTTGTGTGCCGCTGCCAGTCTGCCAAACTACTAGCGGAAAATGTTCGTCAAGTTTTCCTTCTATTACTTCGTCTGCTGCTTTTATAATTAAATCGGCTTTTTCTGCAGCTAATGTTCCAAGTTCTTTGTTTGTCATTGCAGCAGCTTTTTTCAAAATACCTAACGCTCTTATGATTTCTCTTGGAAATCTTTCGCCGCCAATTTTAAAATTCATTAAAGAGCGTGCTGTTTGTGCGCCGTAATATTTATTTGATGGGACTTCTATTTCTCCCATGCTGTCGGTTTCAATTCTATAATCCATTTTAATCTCCCTCAATAAAAAAATTTTAATTTTATTCGATAATGTATTGATACATTTATTTCTTAATCAAAATTTAATGATTTTTTTAAATAAAGATTAACTTAAGAAATAAATATTTCCTTATATTGATTATCACTAAGTGACCACTTAGTGGCAGAATTTATTCCGTTCATCACAATTAATTTTGAATTCAAGCCTTAATTAATAAAGTTCCAGGTAAAAATTGTGGGGTTTATTTAAGTATAAATTATTTTAACTTTAGCAACGTAAAAAAGATTAACTATTAAAGTGGGCGGTACAATGGAAATTTCAGTTCTTGACAAAAGCAGCTATTTAAAGGGATTACTTATAATTGCCAAAAAAGATAACCAATTAGCAGAACAGGAAAAGAAAATAATTAGACAATTCGCAGTGAAACTAGGTTTTGCACAAGACTTTTATGAAGATACTTTAAAAAGTTTATTATCTAACAAATACATATCAGAAGATCCAATAATATTTTCAGACAAAAAAATTGCTGAGTCATTTATAATCGATGGGTTAACTCTTGCACATTCAGATAATTCAATAGACGGAGTTGAAATAGATTATATAAGATCAGTAGCAATTGCAAATCAAATAGATAAAAAATGGATTGAAGAACAAATGCTGAATTTCAAAAATTCAAAACATACAATGCTAGCTTCTGAGTTTGCCTTATTCTCTATTATATAGAGCAAAGACGATAAATCTTATCATGTAAAAACTTGATTCTTTATAAAGAAACAAGAACCAAACTTTTAAACAATTGTAATTATAATGTTTTAAAAAATTTTTATTTGGGGGATTTAAAGAGGTTTATCTTTTTCTATTTAACTTACTACTCTCTCATTTTAATATTACTTAATTTTGATTTCACAAAATTTAAAACTATTAAAAAATTTCCCAAAAGGATTTATATGGCAACTATGAAAGCTCTTGTTAAAAAATATTCAAAACCAGGATTATGGCTTGATGAAGTCCCTGTTCCGGAGTATGGAATAAACGATGTGTTAATTAAAATTCATAAGACTTCAATATGCGGCACTGATATTCATATTTATAAATGGGATGACTGGGCAAAAAAAACAATTCCGGTTCCAATGGTTACCGGCCATGAGTATGTAGGAACAATAGAGGCTGTTGGCTCAAATGTACATGATGTTAAAATTGGTGAATTGGTAAGTGGAGAAGGACATATTGTTTGCGGACGCTGCCGTAACTGCCGTGCAGGAAGAAGGCATCTTTGCAAAAATGCAATGGGAGTTGGAGTTAACCGTCCCGGATGTTTCGCTGAATATGTTTCAATTCCAGTGTCCAATGTATGGCACTGTGATCCTAAAATTCCAAAGGAAATTTTTTCAATTTTTGATCCATTTGGGAATGCTGCTCATACTGCATTGTCATTTAATGTATTAGGTGAAGATGTATTAATAACTGGCGCAGGCCCAATCGGAATAATGGCGGCAGCTATAGTTAAACATTCCGGTGCTCGATTTGTTGTAATTACAGATATGAATCCATATCGTTTAGAGCTGGCAGAAAAAATGGGAGTGACAAAAGCAGTTAATATCTCCAAAGAAAATTTAAATGATGTAATGAACGAACTCGGAATGACTGAAGGTTTTGATGTTGGTTTGGAAATGTCGGGAAATATAAATGCGTTAAATGGAATGATTGATACAATGTGTCACGGCGGTAAAATTGCACTTCTTGGAATCCTTCCTTCAAGTGCAGCCATTGATTGGGAAAAAGTTGTTTTCAATGGTTTAACATTAAAAGGAATTTACGGAAGAGAAATGTTTGAAACCTGGTACAAAATGACAACTATGATTCAAAGCGGGCTTGATCTTTCTCCAGTAATTACTCATCATTTCCCATACGAAAGTTTTGAAGAAGGATTTGAAATAATGGCTTCAGGAAATTCTGGGAAGATAATTCTTAACTGGATTTAATAATTTTTATCTCTGCGTCTTAGCGACTTTGCGGTAAAAATATACCGCTAAAACATAAAGACGCTAAGAAACACAATTTCTTAGAAAGGAAAAAACATGAATACATTATTAGTAAAACATTACTCGGAAATATTAACTGGGATCAAAAATGATGGCCTATATAAAAATGAACGAATAATCACTTCTCCTCAAAAAGCTAATATTGAAATTAGTGGCGGGAAAAAAGTTTTAAACATGTGTGCAAATAATTATTTGGGACTTGCCAATCATCCCGAAGTAATTAAAGCTGCAAAAGAAAGTTTTGACATACATGGTTATGGGATGGCTTCTGTACGTTTTATTTGTGGTACCCAAGACATTCACAAAGAGCTTGAAGAAAAAATAACTCACTTCCTTGGAACAGAAGACACAATACTTTATACATCATGCTTTGATGCAAACGGCGGTTTGTTTGAAACTTTGCTTTCCGAAGAAGATGCTATTATAAGTGATGAATTAAATCATGCAAGCATAATTGACGGAATTAGATTGTGCAAAGCTCAAAGATTCCGTTATAAAAACAGTGACATGAGTGACCTTGAAGAAAAATTGAAAGAAGCTCAATCAGCTCGTTTTAGATTAATTGCAACTGACGGTGTTTTTTCTATGGATGGTTTTATAGCAAAACTAAAAGATATTTGTGACCTTGCAGATAAATACAATGCGATGATTATGGTTGACGATTCACACGCTGTTGGATTTATGGGTAAACACGGTAAAGGTACTCATGAATATAATGATGTTTTAGGAAGAATCGATATTATCACCGGAACTCTTGGAAAAGCATTGGGTGGTGCAAGCGGAGGATATACAAGCGGAAGAAGATCTATTATTGATTTATTAAGGCAGCGTTCTCGCCCATATCTATTCTCAAATACTGTTGCACCAAGTATAGTGTCTGCATCAATAAAAGTTTTGGATTTATTAGAAAGCTCAACTGAATTAAGAGACATGCTTGAAGAAAACACAAAATATTTTCGTGATAATATTAAAAGTGCCGGCTTGAGCATTAAAGATGGTGTTCATCCGATTGTACCAATTATGCTCGGCGAAGCAGCACTCTCACAAAAGTTTGCAGAGAAGATGCTTGAGAAAGGTGTGTACGTTATTGGATTTTTCTACCCTGTCGTTCCAAAAGGAACAGCAAGAATTCGAGTTCAAATTTCTGCTGCTCATTCAAAAGAAGATTTAGATTTTGCTGTAAAATGCTTTAAAGAAGTTAAAGACGAATTAGGAATTTAAAGAGCGCTATTACTTAATACTTATTTCAGAAGCAGCTCAATATAAAATACTGATTAATATTTATAACTAAATAAATTTTAACCGGTTAATTGCCCATTCATTAATTAAAAATAAAACAGTAAAATTTTTTGAAAAAAAATAAAATTAGAAGTATTATTTAACAGTGTTCCTTAACTCATATTTTTTAATTTTATTATAAAGTGTCACCCTATCAATTTTCAACTTTTGGGCGGAACGGGAAATATTCCACTTGTGTTCATTCAATACTTCAATGATATGATACTTTTCCATTGTATCGATTGACCAGTCGATTTCCCCATTTTCATTTAAATGATGTCCATTACTGCTCGAATTATTCATTTTTAATTTTATATTTTCTGATTTAACTTCAATGTATTCAATTGCATTTTTAAATAATGAAAGAGCGGATTCGCGGCAGATTGGTTTATTGAGGAAATAATATGCTCCATATTTAAGAGCATTTTTAGCGGCATCTTCTGATTGATTATCTGCAAAAACAATTAATTGTGCCAATGGGTCAATGGTTTTTACATTCTTAATAAAATCAATTACACTTATTCCTGGGTTTGAAATTTCAATAAGTATAACATTGTACATTCCTTTTGAAAAGGAAGATAAAATTGAATCAAGGTTATTATTAATATCAACCTGATGGCCTTGATTTTTTAATGACTCAATAATTGATGTCAATTCATCATCAAGATTATCAATTACTAGTAAGAATTTTTTATTCATTAGCACCCTTATTTGATAGTTAATCTTTTAAGTGGAATGAACTGCAAACTTATTAATGCAATTATTATACCTTTTAAGCAAAAAACGCATAAATTAAGGTTTCTTTATTTTAATTATAGAGATATTAAACAAACAAGATTTAGAGTCATGTAAACTGTAAAATTATTCTACGATAACCTTTGGTATAAAACTATTCAATTGACTTACACGGAAGCTTTATCAATTGAATTTTCTTATTCACGAAAATTTAATTTTTAATTTTATTCAGTTATGAGAATCCGCAATAAATACTTATAATTACAAAAGTTAGATTAAGTTTAAATAAAATGGATTCACAAATATTTGCTTTTAAAACTATTGTTAATTCACAATAATTTATAATTGCTTATAACCTCTTTACAGTTATTACAATATCTGTCACCCTTAATATCAACTTCTTCAATACCCAAAGATGAATGCATTACGCAATCCCAACTGGAACAATGCAATAAACCAAAATTATGGCCAAGTTCGTGCAGCACTTCTTTCATAGCTCTTTTAAGAAGAAGCTCTTCATCAGTCTTTCCAAGATAAAATTCTTCATGAAGCCGGCAAACTGAAACTATAGCATGCTTTCCTTTTAATTGCGCTTCCCCAAAAACAAAAGTTAATGCCGGTATGTAAATATCAAATTCAGTTAGCAGTAAAACCTTTCCATTAATTTCTTCAGTTAATTGTGAAGCAATCGAAATCAATTGTGTAGAAAAATATTGTGCTCTTTCAATAGAGTAAGCAGCATCAACATCAATTTGAAGAGGAAGTAATTTTACCGGTGAAATAAAAATCCTTCTTAAATTATTTATAATATTATTTAGAAGCTCGGTATTTGAAATATGAACTGGAACAATATTTATTTCCATCGTTAATATTATGGTCTTCGTAAATTATACTTGCTAATCTTATTGTATAATGTCACTCGGTCAATTTCCAAAACATGCGCACTTCTTGTTATGTTCCAATTGTTTTCTTCTAATATTTTGATTATATATTTTTTCTCCATAGCAGAAAGCGATTTCTCACCATTGTCCAACACAAAGCTGTTTGATGAAACATGAAAAGGTAAATCGGGTACTTCGATTGCATTTTTCTTTCCAACAACGACTGCCCTTTCAATTGCATTCTCAAGCTCGCGTACATTTCCCGGCCAATCATAATTAACTAAAAAGTCTATTGCTTCTTTGGAAATATTTTTAATTGGCTTATTCATCATTGTTGTAAACTTATTTAAGAAATAATATGCAAGAATAGGAATATCTGCTCTACGTTCTCTTAATGGTGGAACTACAATTGAAAAAACATTTAACCTATAATAAAGGTCTTCTCTGAATTTTCCTTGCTTCACAAGTTCTTCCAAAGATTCATTTGTAGCTGTTATTACTCTGAAATCGCTGGAGATTAATTGATTGCCTCCAACCCGGCTGAATTGTTTTGATTCAATTACGCGTAAAAGTTCTATTTGCATTTTTGTTGATACAGATCCAACTTCATCTAAAAAGATAGTTCCTCCATCAGCCATTTCAAATTTACCTTTACGTTTGAATTGAGCGCCAGTGAACGCCCCTTTTTCATGGCCAAATAATTCGCTTTCAAGAAGAGTTTCAGCAAGTGCCCCGCAGTTTACTGGAACTATGGGGAAATATTTTCTCGTACTATTAATATGAATTGCTTTAGCAACAAGCTCTTTTCCGGTTCCACTTTCACCTCTAATCATTACTGTAGTATCTGTTGAAGCAACGGTATGAATAAGCTCGAATATTTTTTTCATTTGATTGGATTCGCCAATCAAATTATCAGGTCTTATTATTTCTTCTATATTTTCTTTTAAGTGAATGTTTTCAACTTTAAGCGCTTTCTGTTCCAATGCTTTTTGCACAATATGAGCAAGCTCATCCGGGTCAACAGGTTTTGTAACATAATCATAGGCTCCGTCTTTAAGTGCTGTAATAGCTGAAGGAACCGAAGCAAAAGCAGTAATTAATATTACAATTGTTTCTTTGTCAATCTCTTTAACTTTTTTAAGAAGATCTAACCCGCTGATTCCAGGCATTTTCATGTCAACCAGCAAAAGATCAAATTTATCTTTATCAAATTTCCTTAACGCTGTTTCTCCGTCTTCGGCGGTATCTACAAAATAACCGTCTTCTTCAAACCAATGGAATAATGATTCTCTGACTATTTTTTCATCATCAACAATTAATATTTTTTCTTTACGACCCATTGTTTGCTCCTCTAATTTTTTTTAATTTGGGCAGAATTATTTTAAAGCAGGTCCCCTTTGCAGAAGTGCTTTCAACTTTTAATTCACCTTTGTGATAGGTTATAATTCCATAAGTAACCGACAGTCCCAAGCCAGTTCCTTTAGAAGCTTCTTTAGTAGAATAAAAAGGTTCAAAAATATGCTCAATATCTTTTTCAGGTATGCCGGTTCCTTCATCAATTATTTTAATTACAATGTTATCACTTTCTTCTTTTATCTTAATATAAATATTCCCGCCATCAGGCATTGATTCGATAGCATTAATTAACAATGCCATAAATGCTTGCTGAATCTTTTGCGGGTTACAAAACACAACAGCATATTCTGTTTCATAATTTTTATGAAGCTTTACTTTATGAATTTCAAGATGATGATTAATTAATGTGATGCTTTTATCCATCAATGAATTAACATCATGTTCAACTAATTCTGAATCTTCTTTATGCGAGAATAAAAGAAGGTCTTTAACAATTTTGCCGCAGCGCGCAGATTCATCCGAAATCAAACTTAAATATTCAATTAACTTTTGATGTTCTCCATTTCCCTGCTGTGCTTGAAGTTTTTTAGATATTAATTTACTGTAAGTTAAAATTCCTTCCAGCGGATTATTAAGCTCGTGTGCGACTGTCGCAGATAGCTTTCCGAGCGAGGCCAGTTTTTCAATTTGGTTAACCTGGCTGTAAATGTTTTTTAGCTCTTCAGTTTTCTCATTTACTTTTTCGTTTAATGTCTCAGACCAATTTTTTATCGATTGATATGCCTCCTTCAGTTTTGAAGACATATCATTAAAACGCTTTGCAGCTTTGCCAAGCTCGTCTTGAGATTTAATTGAAATTCTATAATCAAGGTTTCCGTTCCCAACTTCTTCAATGCCAATTAACAATTTTCTCAAAGGAATATTAACAAGCAGAATGATAAAAATTCCGCTTACAGTAGCTATTACAACAGTAATTATTATGGAGTTTGCAATTGTAGATTTTGTTGTCTCTGCCTTTATAGAATCTAATTCCGATAATGAAACCATAACATCAAGCACACCTAGAAATTGAATTTTAGGAGAATGTGCATGGCAGCTTGAATTCGAACAATCAGGTTCATTTTCAATTGGGTTAATTAAGCCAAGTACTCTTGTTTTGTCAGGTGTCGTATAAATTCTAATTTTATCTTTATTGCTAATGGTGCTTAACGGTACAGCTGAATTATGACAAACTACACATGCCTCTGCTTTTAAGTTTACTTTCTTTAATATCTCAGATGAATCGGTAGAAAAAATTATGAGGCCTTGCTTGTTATAAATTCTTATGCTCTTAACATCTTTTTCAGTGCTTATGGTATTAATTATTTCATGCACATCCTGGCGCCTATTTAAAAGCATACTGTAGCGGGTAGATTTTTTTATAACATCACTAACATTGTAAGCGTGGTTATAGCTGTTGCGGGTTAAATATCCTTCGAGGTTGTTTATTGAAACGTAAGTATAAATCGAAAGGATTAAAATTAATATAACCGAGATGGTGACGATTAGTCTTACACTTAAACGGTTCTGTATTTTTGGCTTCATTTCATCTACCCCTATTACCTATGCACAAAATTACTCATTCCCTTTTATAGATTCAATAAAATTCTATCTTCGGAATTTCTTCATTCGATAAGAATTTCAAAATAATTACTTTTTTCAACTCAAACTTATTATAATTCCGCTAATAATTAAAATGAGCGAAAGATATTTCCGCTCAAAAGTTTTGAAACTATATTGGAAATTTATTTAAAAACGCTATCCAGCAACTTTATATATTCTGAAGTTCCTAAATATTGGTGCAAATATTTAATCCTTTCACCACCATCCATTAAACTTTTACCTATGTCTGGGTTATTTTTCAAATGAGATTTTAACAAATGTAATGAATTATCTTTCTTAATATTCCAATCATTATTATCTGTACTTGTAGTAATGCTGTCTTCAAAATCATTTATTAAAATTACAGCTAGCTTATTATTTAAAGGCAGCTGCCTTATATTAGAATTAAATTTTTCAATTAGAATTAAGTTAACCGGGGAATAAAAATTCTTTTCTCCCCACTTTCCTTTAATCTTAAAAAGGAACTGGTCTTTGGAAACAATATCTTCTTCAAATCCTTCTATGCTTGTTATTTCGTCAAACAGGTGAGACAGAACAGGATTTAATCCTAAATAATATGTAGGCCCAAAAAGCTTTTTTATTATTAGCTGATTATTTAAATATATAATTTTATCATCATATGTTTCATTTTCAATTTTCGAAATAGTTTCGATAAGAATATCCTTGTGATTATTTTCATCATTCCCATCAAAAGTAATTTGAAGGGATAAATTTCTGATTGCTTTATCGAAATCACAATTCTCGCAATCGAATTCCTTGTCACATAACTTGTAAGCAACATGATTCGACGACATCCAGATGCAGTTCAAATCTTCGCTTCTTTTTCGATTTTTGTTTTCCATTTTATTTATCTAATATTATTTCAGTTGTTAAAATTGTTTTTTCATCCGAAGCTATATTTTCAATATGCACTCCCTTTTCAAAGACATTAAAATTCTCTACTACTAATTTGAATGCAATCATTGCAACCATTAAAAGAAATAAAGTAATACCAATTTCTTCGAATGAGGGGACATAAGATTGGCCTGATGATCTCACTAAAGATGTTACGCATGTGTTCATTCGATTCAGTATAAATCCAGAAATTGTAAATATTGATGCGAAGTAAATGCCAGTTCTATTTACATTATATTTGGGATTAGTAAGAATTAAAATTGGGATAACAGAACCTAAAATTATTTCCAGCCAAAACATATAAGTTTCACCTGCTTGTGCGAATAGAAGATTGAGTTTTCCTGTTAAAGATATATCAACGAATTTTAAGAATAGTCCTCCTATTATAGCAATTAAAACACCTTTCCCCAAACCTGAGATAATTCTTATATTTAATCCTTGGTTAAAAGCACGGGCGGATAAATAAGATTCGAAAATAATCATAGCTAATCCCGCAGCAATACATGAAACGAAAAAGTGTATAGGCAATATTGATGAGTACCATAATGGATAAACTTTTCCGGGAACGATTAGATAAAGGGAGCCAAATGATGATTGATGCAAAGTTGAAAATAATACTCCACAGATTACAACTGGGATTGTAATTTTTTTAAGAAGTTTTATTGGTTTGTGTAAATTGAATTTCTCTAAAACTACTGGTAGAAATTCGATTGATAAAACTGTAGAATAACATATAACACACCAGGTAATTTCAAACATAACCGAATGAACATTCCACATTACTAATGGATGCCAGAAGTTTTGCGGCTTTCCTAAATCAATCACCAACAAAGCTACAACCATCATGTAGCCAATAAAAGCTGTAAGTATAGCAGGCCGTGCGATTGGTTCATACTTATGATTATTAAAAATGTGTGCAGTTGCTGCGATTGTAAAACCGGCAGCAGCTAATCCAACACCAATAAAATCAAAGCCTATCCATAATCCCCACGGAACTAAATCCGTTAAATTAGTTGAAGCACCTAAGCCTTTAGTAAACCTGATGTATAAAGAATATATTCCTATAACAGCTATGATTACACTTATCACTTTCCAAAAAGTAAATTTAAAAACATTATTTTTCATTTTATTTTTTCCCTTCAAGCTTTTCTTGTTTAGCAATTTCATTTTTACGTTTTGTAAGCCAGTACATGCCAGTCAAGAAAATTCCACCAACAGAAACTACTGAAGGAATTTTTTCCATTGCCTGCATAGTAAAGCTGGGCATAGACTGTAAAGGAACTTTCGATGAATATCCAAGCTGCTCAAAAGGAACTGGAGAAAGAATTAAAACATTGCTTCCGCCTGCTTCTTCTAGTCCGTATATATGCGGATAATATTTATCCGGAGACTCTTTAATTCTTCTTTTTGCTTCTTTAATTAAATCTGAAACATTTCCGCAAGTTGTTGCTTCGGTAGGACAAGCTTCGGCACATGCAGTTAGTTTGCCTTTTTTTAATCTATCATAGCACATAACACATTTCCTAACTCTTGGTGAAGTGCTTCCCCATTCATAACGCGGGATGCTTTGCGGACAAGCCTGCATACAATATCTGCAGCCTATACATTTGTCAGCATCATAAAGTACGGGTCCAAGTTTCGTTTTTTCAAATGCGCCTACCGGGCAAACTGATACACAGGTAGGTTCAGCACAGTGCATACACATTTTTCTCGCATAGTTATCGCCGTATTGTTCAACAACAGTGTAAGTATTGTTTGATAAGTGGTCTTTTAAATAATCATTGTTCGTTGCCGGTAAATTATTTTCTTTTTTACATGCTTCATAACAGCTTCCGCATCCTACACATAAAGTAGCATCAAAGAGTAGTCCCATTTGATTGCTGTTAGATAAATTTTTCTCGTTCATTTTTTCCCCTTAAACTTTTAAGAATTCGTCTTCAAATTTTTGAATTGAGTTTTGGTTTAATTGAGATACTGCTCCTTCAACTATTCTTCCGCCGTCAAGCATTGTTACTCCGGCTAAGCCAGGCTGCATAGAATCAATCAAATAGAATTTTAATCTTACAAATTCATTTTGAAGCCATTGAACAACAGTTTCATTTGATTTAAGAGTATTTGCATTTTTATCAAAGTTTACAGGAGAAACAATCGCTCCCCAATCTTCACCGTAAGCATCGCAAATGTTTTTTCCAATGAGTTCATCATTAATATAGCTGACAGTTCCATCTAAAGGAGAATGAAAGCTAATATGCTTTTCACCAATTTTTGCTTCTATAATCGGGTCGCCTTTTTTAACTAGCTTACCAGGTCTAACAATATTGGTTACAATAAATTTTCCAAGAGTTTTTAAGGCAAATTCATCGACTCCAACTTTCACTAATCCGTTGCCTTGAAGTTCTGCCCAGGTGTGGCCTTTAGAAATGTATGAGTCTGCTGGGATTGTTACACTGATGTTGTCGAAAAGAACATTTTCAATTACTTCGTATTGTTTCTTAAAAGCAGGATGATATTTTTTTTCGGCTTTGATTACAAAAGCGTCAATTACAATTAAAAGAATAAATCCTAATAGAACATATAAAGCTACCATTTTATTTTCCTCATTAATATAAATTTAGAACAAGTTCACCCTTCTTTAGGCAACCTAAATGCCGTAAACTTTTTCGAGGAATAAAATGCTCGTAAGTCGTTTTATAATAAATGCTTATAATCATTGAATTTTATATTCGTGAATTTGATACAATATCAGGAAGGTTGAATTGCTCAACGGCTGATTTAGTGAATTTCTCATTTATTTCAAATTATAAACGAAATAGAATTTTACACACGTTGAAAATCTTAACGGCTCACCATTGAACATATCAACGCTTAATATCTTTACGATAGCAGTCAATTATTGGAAAATAGTTCATACTTATAGATATAGATATTTCCAACTTACAAGAATCTGTCTCCAGTCAATTATTTATAATGAAAACTATTTTGTTGCTTTTTAATGAATTTTCTTTGTTTATTGTGCAATTAGGTGGCTTACTTTTTGTCTCATTACGGCAAGTAATTTTTTTGGGGATTTATGGAAAAACAGAATAGAAGAAATTTTTTAAAACAGCAGGATTATTAACTACAGCGATAACAGGAGTTTCTGCCAAGAAAGCCAAAGCGGCCCCTAAAAATATTTTATCTGAAGATAGAATGGGAGTTTTGGTGGATACAACTGTTTGTGTAGGCTGCAGAAATTGTGAGTGGGCTTGTAAAACAGCACACGATTTACCCACAGCCGATTTGTCAACTTATGATGATAAATCTGTTTTTAAAAATATGCGCCGCCCTGATGAAACTGCTTTAACAGTAGTAAATCAGTATGACAATATTCATAACTCAAATTTACCAGTAGATGTAAAAGTTCAATGCATGCACTGTGACCACCCAGCATGTGTTTCTGCTTGTATAGTTGGAGCAATGTCAAAACAAAAAAACGGGTCAGTAATTTGGGATACGAATAAATGTATTGGTTGCCGTTATTGCATGGTAGCCTGTCCATTCCAAGTGCCGGCATTTGAATTTGATAAAGCATTAAATCCGCATATAATGAAATGTGATTTTTGCTTTGAAAGAACCAAGGTCGGGAAACTTCCAGCATGTGTAGAAATTTGTCCGGTTGAAGCTTTGACTTATGGACCGCGAAGTGAATTAATTAAAACTGCAAGAGAAAGAATAAAATTAGACCCGGATAGATATGTTAATCATATTTTCGGCGAAGCTGAAGTCGGTGGAACCGCATGGCTGTATTTAGCAAATGAAGATTTTGCAAAACTTCAATTTCCAAAGCTCGGTACAAAACCTGCACCAGGCGTTTCCGAATCTATTCAGCATGGTATTTTTGCTTACTTCGTTCCGCCTGCATCTTTGTATGCTTTACTTGCCGGAATAATGTGGCTAAGCAAGAAACGTGATGGAAGTGAGGAGGGTAAATAATTATGGAGACTTTTCACAGGCCCGCTCCTATGCAAAAGAAATTTTTTACTCCAGGAGTTTTTGTATTAATTCTGTTAGCCTTAAACGGATTAATCTTTTTAGCTGGAAGATTTATATTTGGAATCGGTGCAGTTACTCACTTAAATAATCAATACCCATGGGGAATATGGATTGGAATTGACGTTGCAGCAGGTGTTGCACTTGCAGCTGGCGGTTTTACATCTGCGGCACTTGGACACATTATGCACCGCGAAAGATTTCATGCAATAGTACGTCCGGCTTTATTAACCGCAATGCTTGGCTATACATTTGTTGCAATTGGAGTTTTCGTTGATATAGGCAGATGGTACTTTATCTGGCATCCATTAATTATGTGGAATGGAAGTTCTGCTCTTTTTGAAGTTGGCATTTGTGTAATGATGTATGTAACTGTTCTTTATGTAGAGTTTTTACCGGTTGTTACCGAAAGATTTATCGGGCATGTAAAATTAGTAAGCTTTCTTTCGGTCCTAAATAAACCTCTTGATAAATTTTTAAGATTTCTTGATAGAGGATTAGGAAAAACAATTTTCATCTTCATAATTTTAGGAGTTGTTCTTTCAACATTACATCAATCTTCTTTAGGAACATTGATGATAATAGCGGGACCTAAAATGCATCCATTGTGGCAAACCCCAATTCTTCCATTATTATTTTTATTGTCTGCTGTCTCTGTTGGATTTCCGATGGTGATATTTGAATCAATACTAGCTTCAAGGTCTTTCGGACAAAAACCGGAGATGGAGGTTTTAACCCCATTAGGATACACGGTTGCTCCTCTTCTAGGAATTTATCTTGCATTCAAAATCGGGGATATGATGGTTAGAGAAACTTTTGTTTACTTAACACAATTAAATACTGCAAGTGTTATGTTCACTATTGAAGTTGTAGTTGGAATAATAATTCCGTTAAGAATGTTCTTATCAAAAAAAGTTTTACGCTCTCCATCTTTATTATTCACTGCTTCAGCATTGGTTATATTTGGAGTGCTGCTAAATAGAATTGATAATTTTGTAGTTGCTTATACTCCTCCCTATTCCTTTGGAACGTACTTCCCATCAATAGGAGAAATATCTGTAACAGTAGGCTTCGTTGCTATATTGGTTCTATTGTACAGAGTTATAGTTCTTAACTTCCCGGTAATTAGTCAACCGGATAAAAGATATGTTATAAAAACAAAATACACTATTAAAGGTTAATGATATGAAAGGGGTTATCTGGGGAACTTTATTATTATGTTCAGCAGTTTTTGCTCAAAGTAACAAAGTTCAAAATAATGTTCATCCGAAATTAATTCTGAAGAATGGGCAGGTAAGCTGCCAGACATGTCATACTTGTGATGTACCGACAAAACAAAATCCTTGTTTAGTTGAGTGTCCAAGATATGATATGATAACAGTCCATCAATCGCCTGAAAAAGGCCCTGATGTTGTTACCATGGATGAAATTCAAAAAGATTATTTGCCGGTTATATTTTCTCACAGAGTTCATTCTCAGATGTCTGAAATGTCCGGCGGATGTGCTGCTTGCCATCATTACAATACCTCAGGCCCAATACAGCCTTGTAAAAATTGTCATGAAGCAAATAGAAAAAGAGAAGATATTTCCAAGCCCGACCTTAAAGGCGCATATCATAGATTGTGCATGGATTGCCACAGACAATGGAGTCACTCAACGAATTGCACTTCATGCCATGAACGGAAAAATAAAAATAATGAAGCTTACCAGGAAGAAAAGATAAAAGAAGTTTCAGGAAAAACACATCCTAAGGTTAATCAGCCTACTAAAATTGTGTTTAATACTAATTCACCTAAAGGAAAGTTTGTAACTTTTTATCATAACGAGCATACAAAATTATTTTCAATTGATTGTATTAATTGCCATAAAAATGAGAGCTGCTTAAAATGTCATGACATAAATAAAACTCCTCCAAGCGCAATTAAATCAAACATTAATTTTAATGAACAGCATCAAAAATGTTTTGCATGTCATGAAAACGACCCATGTACAAAATGCCATATGAATAAAGAGATGCAGCCATTTGACCACGCAGTTACAGCAGGGTGGAAGTTAAATAGATTTCATAAAGATTTAGAGTGCCGGAAATGTCATGGCAATACAAATAAATTTGTTAAGTTAGATAACACTTGTACTTCATGTCATAAAAATTTCGCTGCCGGCAAATTCAATCATGAAGTTACAGGAATTAAGTTGAATGAAGTTCATGCAGAAAATGATTGCGGAGATTGCCATATAGATAATAACTTTGCGGTTGAGCCTTCTTGCGATAATTGTCATGAAGGGTTTAAATTTCCAGCAAAGATTCCGGGAGTTAGAGTTAAAGTCTCTAGTGTATCAGGCTCTGATAAAAAATAAATGAGTAAGCTAAATTGAAATCCATGTTTCATAAAATAGGGTATAAATTAATTTTTGCTGTAGGCATTACGGCAATAATAATCATTGGAATATTTGCATATTTCAATATTCAAGCACACACTAATGACCTTTTGCAACAAGCTGAACTGCATGTAAACCAGCAAAGTGAAACAGTTAAATACAGCACCAAATATGATATGCTTTACAATCAGCGCGAGCATATTCAGAAAATTATTAATACCATAGGGGAGCAATCTGATATAAATAGTGTAAGAATTATTAATAAGCTTGGCGAAATTATTTATTCGTCGAATAAAAATGACATCGGCAAAATGGTTGACAAGAAAGCCGAAAGCTGCTACGCATGTCATGCCGAAAACAAACCGCTGGAAAGTTTACCTATTAAAGATAGAACAAGAATATACAGACTTCATCCGGATTCTACAAGATTAATGGGAGTTATAGACCCTATCTATAACGAACCATCTTGCTGGCAAGCCGATTGTCATGCACATGACAAAAGCCAAAAAATTCTTGGTGTTCTTGATGTAACAATTCCGCTAAATAAAATTGACCACCGAATTGCAAGCAGCGAATTGGAAATTGTTATTTTCTCTATTATTGCTGTGCTTGCAGTCAGTTTTATTATTGCTTTCTTTGTTAAAAGATGGATTGACAAACCGGTAAATGAATTATTAACTGCTACTCAGCATGTAGGTTCAGGTAACTTAAATTATACAATTCAATATAATAAAGACGATGAGATTGGTTCGCTTGCAAAGTCATTTAATAATATGACTCAAAAATTATCTGAAGCAAGACTGCAATTATTTCAATCAGATAAAATGGCATCGCTGGGAAGATTGGCTGCCGGCGTTGCTCATGAAATTAATAATCCTTTAACCGGAGTCTTAACATACAGCAGTTTCTTATTAAAAAAGACAAATGATTATCCTGAAATTCAGGAAGATTTAAAAGTAATTGTAAGGGAAACAAAAAGAAGCAGAGAAATTGTTAAAAGCTTGCTCGACTTTGCCCGTCAGTCGGTACCTAAAAAAAATATCGCCGACATAAATGAAATAATTGAAAGAGCTGTTACCGTAATTGAAAATCAATTAACAATTAAAAAAGTTGAGCTGGTTAAAAATTTTGATGCCGGTTTACCTAAGCTTGTTGTGGATGCAAATCAAATGCAGCAGGTTTTCATCAACTTGATTGTTAATGCTTCTGATGCAATTGAAAATTCAAATGGGAAAATAACTGTAACAACAAAGTTTATTAAACTTTCTCCTTACGGAATTACGCACATTAAAAAAGCTGTATGCCCGAAACGGCATGACTTGATGGACAATGAATTAAAAATTGACGGCATGCCTTCTATTAAATTAAAAACTTATTCGGATGGCAAAGAGAGTTATATTCATTTAGACCCTGTATACGGAAAACATAGGCATCAATTTAATTCTATCAATTTAAAAAATGATGTACAATTTTTGTGTCCTGAATGCAGCTACTCATTAATGGTTCCAAATAAAAAATGCCCTGTCTGTAATTCTTCAGTATTCACATTTGAAATTCCTTCTCAAGGCATGTATGAATCTTGCATAAATAAAGATTGCGATTGGGAAAAATGGGAAGCAATGGATATACAAGGCCAAAAAGATTATGCTGAAATTAAAATAGAAGACAATGGCAGCGGCATTACAAAAGAAGATTTATCAAAAATATTTGAACCGTTCTTTTCCACCAAGGGACAAAAAGGAACCGGCCTTGGCTTAGCTGTTATTTGGGGCATAGTTGACAATCATGATGGAACTGTCGAAGTTACAAGTGAGTTGAAAAAAGGAACTGCTTTTACAATAAGATTGCCGATAAAAAAATAAATTTAAATTGTAAAAATGAAAAAGCAAATCGACATATTAGTTATAGATGATGAGCAAGTTATAATTGAAGCTGTAAAAAAAATTTGTACTTCAGAAGATTTCTCGGTTGATTCTTCTTCAGATGCAAATGAAGCTTTGAAAAAAATTGATGTCAACAATTATAAGATAATAGTTTGTGATATAATGATGCCTGAGATGGACGGGTTTGAATTTCTCGACCAGCTTCATGTTAGGAAAAATGATACCCCTGTAATAATGACTACAGGCTTTTCAACTGTTGAGAATGCCGTAAAATCACTTTACAAAGGTGCAATTGATTTTATTCCAAAACCTTTTACCGTGGATGAAATTCTAAATTCAATTTTCCGCGGTATGAAGTATTTGGAAATACAGGAAAAAATAAAAGCTCAAAAAGAAGGCGATGATACATCAACAATAATATATGTTACCTGCCCTTCTAAATATTTCCGGCTGGGTTATTCAAGCTGGATAGCTCCTGAAAGCAGCGGCTCTGTTTTAGTTGGAGTAACAGATTTATTTTTAAGAACAATTGATTCAATAACTAAAATAGAAACATTTAAAATTGATGATGAAGTTGTACAGGGAAATCCTCTGGCGTTTATTTCAACTAAAGACAAATTAACTCATACGGTTTTAAGCCCTATATCAGGAAGAATCATTGAACAAAATACAAAATTAATTAATAGCTCAAGTATTATAGAAAAAGACCCGTACTTCGAAGGATGGTTCTATAGAATCATACCTTCGGATTTTGAATATGAATTAAAAAACTTAACAGCATGCAGTTCAGATAGGTTATAATTTTTAAGTTAGGAAATTTTATTATTTAGGGAGAAAGAAAATGGCACTCTTTATTTTAGCAGTAATATTATTCGTCATAGCCGATATAGTTATCAGGTATGTTGGCAAAAAGATGAATGAAAAAAAGCAAATACAGGAACGTGAAGTTGCCTTAAAAGAAAGCTTAAATCTTGATTTCAGCCGTGAAGCAAAAACACTTAAACGAGCAGAGATAAAAGAACCCAAAGCAAAAATTTTATGTGTCGATGATGAACCGGTTATTCTTGACAGTTTTAGAAAAATACTTGTATTGGATGGCTACTCAATTGATACTGTTGAAAACGGAAAAGAAGCACTTGGCTTAATTCAAACCCATCATTACGATTTTGTTTTCACAGACCTTAAGATGCCTATAATGGATGGTATTGATGTAGTGAAATCCGTAAAGCACATGCGGCCGGATATAGATGTTGTAATTATTACTGGCTACGCAACTGTAGAAACAGCAGTTGAATGCATGAAATATGGTGCAATGGATTATGTTCAAAAACCTTTTACGGATGACGAGCTTACAGCTTTCGTTAATAAACTTTTAATTAAACGTCAGGATAAAATTCAGAAAACACTTAGACCTAAAGTTCATATCACTCACTTAAAAGAAGTTGAAGCTACCAAAGCTGGTGAGTTTGCAATTCCAGGCGGCGTATTTATTTCCGAAGGACATTGCTGGGCAGGGGTTGAAGAAAATGGTTCTGCAAAAATCGGTATTGATGATTTTGCAAAAAAATTAATCGGCAAAATTGATTCGATTGAATTTCCAAATTTAGGAATGACTATAGCAAAAGGGCAAAACCTTTTCAGTGCAAAGCAAGGCAATAGAGTTGTTTCTTTCAATTCACCTTTAAGCGGCAAAGTAACTAAGATAAATAAATTCTTAAAAGAGAATATTGAAGTGCTCAATCAAAATCCATATGAAGAAAATTGGGTCTGCGCAATTGATTCTGATAATCTTGATACAGAATTGACTCAACTGAAAATAGGTAAAGCAGCGGTATCATTCTATCATTCGGATATTGATAACTTCAAAAACTTCATTCAGAAAATTCCCAAGATTGAAAAAGAAAATGCTGGAATAAATAATGAAGAATTATTTGTCGGACAACTGGAAAATTTAGATGATAAAAATTGGTCAATATTTGTAAGCGAGTTTTTTAAAAGATAATTTTTAGTCCTACACAAATAACTCAATAACCCTCAAAGTTCTTTACCGCTTTGGGGGTTTTTTTTAAGCCCCACCAAACCTCCCTGAAGGGGAGGCTTAAAAGCAACAACACTTATTATAGCATAAACCCCTCAAGGTTAAGATTAATAAACTTTCTTTTTTGATACTGAATATCGATTTAAACGAGAGAAACCATGAGGGTTTTCAGTTTATGCAGCAAACCAAACCTACGGGGGTTAGGAAAATCTCGGAAGTTTTTATTATACGTATTTTACTTCTTTCATTTTTAATTTTATTTTATATTCTAGCAAAAATATTTTAGCATCGCTATCACTATGTGAGAAGTTTTATACTCGCAGCTCAGTTCTCCTCCAAAGGAGTCCTTCGGACAGAACGGAGCGTTAAATGCACTCTATCATGACTGGAGTCACGAGCAACGAAATTTTATATTAAATATTTGACATTAAGATTCTAATCAAAAGGATTTAATTATGTTAAAAGGTGAAATTGAAATTAAGCAAGGCGACATAACAAAATTAAATGTTGATGTAATTGTAAATGCAGCAAATACTTCTTTGTTGGGGGGCGGCGGAGTTGACGGAGCTATCCACCGCGCTGCTGGGCCTGAGTTATTAGAGTTCAATAAAAAGCTTGGCGGGTGTAATACAGGCGAAGCAAAAATTTCTCCCGGCTTTAATCTTCCGGTAAAAAATATTATTCATACTGTTGGGCCTGTTTGGGACGGCGGCAATCATAAAGAAGATGAGCTGCTAGCAAACTGTTATCGCAATTCGTTAAAACTTGCTGTTGAAAATAATTTAATAACAATTGCTTTCCCGGCCATCAGTACAGGTGTTTATCATTTCCCTTTAGAAAGAGCTTCAAAAATTGCTTTAAATGAAGTAAAGAATTTTTTTGAAAAAGAAACTTCAATGGAGAAAGTAATTTTTGTCTGTTTTGATGATAGAACTTTTCAAACATACAAACATTTATTACAGGAGGTATTCTAACTAAAATTTTTTATTCATCCTTCCATATTTCCGTTCATCATTTAAATAAAATTCTTTAATAATTCTTCGCCATTTTAATCTAACTTTTAAATTTCCTATTCGTCTTAAAAATTAAGTAATCAAACAAATTTAAAAAAATTAGGAGAGGCTTATGAAAAAGATAATTATACTTTTTGTTCTGTTGGTTTTGGGAAGTTTCTTTCTATCCGCTTGCTCTTCATCTAAAGAAGAGGTGACTTCAAATAAAGAGGAGATAAACAAATCAAGCAACCCCACTTTTTCTTTTAATAGCAATAATGATGGAGCTACAAAACATTACGAAGCTGAATTTGTCGGCGATTCAATTAAATTATTATATGTTGATGGTAATAAAATTCCGGATAATCAAATAAGTAATTATGATGACCTTGTATATGAAAATCTCGGCAAGCTTCATAAGAAAAAACATTTCTCATTTCACCTCAATGATTCAACTTTTAATTTTAATATGAAAGACTTCTCAGACAATATGAAGAAATTATCCGAAGGATCCTTTGGAAAAGAAGAATTACATGAAGGTAAAATAAAAATCAGTTCAAAAATTCTTGATAAAGAATTATTAAAAAGAAATATGGAAAAAGCAAGAGAAGAATTGGAGAATGTTAAAATAAAAAAGTTTCATTTTAATTTTGACAAAGATAATCTTGAAGATGAAATCAAAAACCTAAATGATGAATTGGAAAATCTTGATTTGAATTTTGATTTGAATATGGATATAAACATCGATATGGATAAGATTAAGTCTGAAATTGATAAAGCCATGGATAATATTAAAGATGTCAACATTAATATTAATACACTTGATAAGGATTTGAAGAAGCTGGATTCTTTTATTGATGATATGAAAACTGAAATGGTTAAAGATAAATTGATTAATTCCGCTGATGAAAAGATTGATGTTGAATTGAATTCAAAAGAAATGACTGTGAACGGAAAGAAAGTCGATGACCAGCTATTAGAAAAATACAAAGACATGTACAAGGAAAATTTCGGAAAAGATTTAAAAGACAAACAAAGCTTTGAAATGCACTAATTCTTTTAGCCACGAATTGCACTAATTAACCGAATAAATTAGAAAAATGGAATTGGTGAAATTAGTGGCTTCCAAATTCACTTAGATTAATTACTCATCTTAAAAACAAAATAGCAACTCCGGCAACGGCAATAAAAGCGCCTGCAATGGCTCTCATTGTAAGCTTTTCTTTATAAATGTAATGAACCATAGGAAGCATTAAAATCGGCATGGTAGACATGAGAGTGGAAGCAATGCCAACTTTTGTATAGCTTATTGCAACAAGGCTGAATGTAATTCCAAGATAAGGCCCTAAAACTGTTCCGATTAAAGTAGCACCAAATGCTCTAATGTCATTTTTATATAGTGCTATGGGATTTAAATACTTTTTCAAAATAATTGCCGCCGGAAGTAGAATAGCAACCGAAGCAAAAATTCTAATAAAGGTGGCAACCATTTTATCAACTTCACCTTCTTGAAAAGCAAACTTTGCAAATATTAATCCAGCTGCTTGTCCCAATGCTCCAAGTACTCCATAGAATATTCCTGGTTTACTAATCGTAACTTTAACGCCAGGTAATTCATTTCTTTCCAGAATTACAAAAGCTACTCCTGTAATTGTAACGAGCATTCCGGTTATTCCCCAAAATGAAAGGCCTTCTCCCAAAAAGAAAAAAGCGAAAATAGCTGCCATAGCAGGCGACAATGCCATCAATAACATGCTGATTCGAGCGCCAATTAATTCGTAAGCTTTAAATAAAAAACTATCCCCGAAAACGAGCCCAATAAAACCACTAATCGATAAATAAATTATTTGTTTTAATGTTATCGAAGTATCAAAATTAAAAATAAAAATAGTAGAAGCGAGAAAAACACAGGCAAGTATCATTCTATTAATATTTAACTGAAGCGGCCCTATTTTAACAGCAGCAGAAGAAAACGCCAAAGATGTTCCTGACCATAATAATGCTGTCAATAACGCACTGAGTTCACCAATGTATGGCATCAGTTATAACTTATAGATTTAATTTGAATAAAATATAATTATATAAAAAAGGACAGAGGAAAACCTCTGCCCTTTATTTTAATTAATGATTTAAATAAGATTTATGCAGAATAGTTTATTGCACTAATTCCGGGAAATACAGCAGTGTTATCCAGTTCTTCTTCTATTCTTAATAGTTGATTATATTTTGCAATTCTATCTGTTCTGCAAAGCGAACCGGTTTTAATCTGTCCGGCATTTGTTGCTACGGCAATATCAGCTATTGTAACATCTTCTGTTTCACCTGAACGGTGACTTATAACATTTGTGTAGCCGGCTTTCTTTGCCATTTCAATAGCATCAAGAGTTTCTGTTAAAGTTCCAATTTGATTTACTTTTATAAGAATTGAATTTGCTACTCCAAGACTAATTCCCTTTGATAAAAATTCAGTATTGGTAACAAATAAGTCATCTCCAACCAATTGAATTTTACCGCCGATTTTATCTGTTAAAAGTTTCCATCCATCCCAATCAAATTCAGCCATACCATCTTCCAAAGAAATGATTGGATATTTGTTAACCCAATTAACATAATAATCAACCATTTTCTCAGGAGCCATGTATGATTTATCCGACTTAAAAAAGAAATAAGATTTCTTATCATTGTCCCACATTTCACTTGATGCCGGGTCAAGTGCAATAAAGATATCACTTCCGGCTTTATATCCGGCTTTATCAATTGCTTCTAAAATAACTTCAATTGCTTCTTCATTTGACTTTAAGTTTGGTGCGAATCCACCTTCATCACCAACAGAAGTATTGTATCCTTTTTTCTTCAAAACACCTTTTAAAGTATGAAAAGTTTCCGAACCCATTCTTAAAGCTTCGGCAAAATTTGGAGCGCCGACAGGCATAATCATAAACTCCTGGAAATCCACATTATTATCGGCGTGTTTTCCACCATTCAAAATGTTCATCATTGGAACAGGAAGAGTTTTTGCATTTGTTCCGCCAATGTATCTATATAAAGGAAGCCCTAAAGTTTCTGCGGCAGCTTTCGCAACAGCAAGCGAAACACCTAAAGTAGCATTTGCACCTAGTGAGCTTTTATTTGGAGTTCCATCAAGATCAATTAAAATTTTATCAATCTCAGCTTGATCAACCGCGTCAAAGTCAATTAATTGATCTGCAATTTTTTCATTAACATTTTCAACTGCTTTTAAAACGCCTTTGCCCATGTAACGATTTTTATCTCCGTCTCTCAATTCAACAGCTTCATTCTCGCCGGTTGATGCGCCGCTGGGAACCGCTGCTCTTCCAATAACTCCACTTTCAAGCTGTACTTCAACTTCCAAAGTAGGGTTGCCTCTTGAATCCAAAATCTCTCGTCCAAGTATATCTATAATAGTTGTCATTTTACAACTCCCTATTCTTATAACTGTTTGTAAATCATTTTTTAATTAGAGTTATCAAAAATACTAACGGAAGCAGTAAATCACAATTTAATTGGGATTAAAACATGATTAATAAATTTTAAGAATTGACTTTATTTTATTCTGAGCAGACAAAAATATTGTTGAAATTAAAAACAATAATAAATGGGTAATTGTTAAATTATTTTAATATCCCGAAAAGATATTTTATGAATGGCTGAATTTATTTATCAGGAAAACACCGGATATAATCAAAATCATAGCAGCAACATGAAGTATAAAAAATGGTTCTCCATCTTCTATCCCCCAAATAACCGCGATTATTGGAATTAAATATGTAACAGAAGAAGCCATAACTGCTGACGTGCTTTGAATTAATCTATTGAAAAGTATTAAAGCAAATCCGGTACCTACAGCGCCAAGTAAGAATATATAACCAAGTGATGCCCAGGCATTTTCGAGATTGTTAAGCCTATAAAAAAAGTCCGTACTAACCAAATATATCAAAGCAATTGGCCCGATTGTAAACATGGTTAATGCAGATAATGTAATTGATCGTATATTAAGAAAATGAGCCCTCACCATATTCAAGCCCAAACCATAACAAATTGTTGCTGCAATTACATAAAGCGAGTATGCATTAAAGCTGTCTAAATTTCCTGTATTGCCAACAAAGCTTAGAGTTAGTGAACCGGCAAAGGCTATAATCAATCCGAAAGTTTGTTTTTTATGAATTACATTTTTATAAATGAGAGCACCAATTACCAAAGTCATCATGGGAGTAATAGCATTGAGAACTCCCGTCATAGAACTGCTTAAACCGGTCTCTGCCGCTGCAAATAAAACAGCAGGAATTAAATTTGCAATTATTCCAAGTGAAAGAATTTTTTTCCAATTGTTTTTAAAAACTGTATTAATAGATGAAAAAGCAAAGGGCAATAAAACAAGAAATGCAAAGAAAATTCGAATTGTTCCAACTTGTGTTGGAGTAAAAGATTCAAGTCCCTTCTTTATTAAAATAAATGAGCTTCCCCAAATGACTGAAAGAGTAAATAACAATACGAATGGAAAAGCTGAATGCTTTTTTATTTGTGCAAGGGTCATTATATATTCTTAAAAATTATATCGGTCTATATGAACTTTTTGAGATGAAATTATATCAAGAATAATGCTACAATTTTATTAAGCATAATTCTTAATAACTTTAGCCCCGGTTTTATAGGTTGGAACCTTAAAATAAAATGTAGTACCTTCTCCAGGATTACTGCTAACGGAAATATTTATCCCATGAACTTCTAATATTTTATGAACAATTGCCAAACCTAAACCAACACCGTCATTTTGTTTAGTTCTTTTGCTTTGTTTATACCTGTCAAAAATGTGTTCAATATCATTTGGCGAAATGCCTACGCCAGTATCTTTAACACTAACTAAAATCTCATCGTTTTCATTTTTTAATTGAATATTAATTTTACCATTGGGTTCTGTAAATTTTATTGAGTTTTCAATCAAGTTCTGAAGCACTTTTTCCATCATTCTAATATCAGCATAAGCAAGCGGTAGATCATAAGGGAAGGTGGTAGTCAGTTCAATATTTTTATTTTGTGCAATTATTAAATTCTTCTGCTGTACATCCTGAGCAAGCTCTGCAATTGAAAATGCTTCGGGTTTTGGTTTGGTTTCCCGTGCTTCAAGTTTTGAAAGTTCAAACAATTCTTCAACCAGCTTTTTTAATCTTTCAGTGCTGCTTAAAATTGTCTGCATGTATTTGGTTCTATCCTCATCAGAAAGAGTTTCCGATTTCATCAAAATAGTTTCAATGTAGCCTTGAATGGAAGCAAGTGGAGTTCTTAAATCATGAGATACATTTGCTACAAGCTCACGCCTTAAATTATCCATGGTTTTCATATCTTCAATATTGCGTACTATCGTATCAGCCATTTCATTATAACTATCTGCAAATTCAGAAAGCTCGCCTTTCCCTTTTAATTTCACCCGTGCTTTTAAATTACCGTTTTTAAATTCTCTGATAGCAGAAATAATTTTTCGCATATTTCGTATTATAAAACCTAATGCAATCAAAGAGATTAAAGTCGCTGCTAATAAGGTTATAATCATTGAACGGAAACCAAGACGCATTATATAGCTGCCGAAAACCATCTGAGTTGCGTTATCATATTCTTCACTTTCAAGTACAACATAGATATAACCACAAAGATTTTTTCCTTCGTACACCTTTGCCGCTGAAAATGCTTTTTCTCTATTTAAGTTTTTAGGGTCCGGCCCCATTACAAAAGTTCTTCCTCCTCCTTCCAGGTATTTTTGAATTGGTTCCAATGATAGATATTTAAGTTTTATTTCTTTATCAGGAGCATAGTATGTTAATATCTTTCCTTTAGTATCCAGTAAATAAACTTCGATACTCGGATTTATAATCATTACATTATGAAAGACATTTTTTAAGACATCTTCATTTACTTTTCCATTTATAAAGCATTTATTTTCATTAGCAATGTGTGGCGCAATATCAGCATTAAGCTTTTGATTTGCTTCCTGGAAATACATCTCAGCAGTGAATACAGAAATGTATAAATAAACAGCCGAGAGTATAATCAAGATAAATAAAAATGTTGCCCCAATCTTCCAATAAAGACTATCTATAAATTTTCTCTTACGCATTTTAGTTTCGTTATTAAACATTTACTAAATTTTCCAAATCGTTAAATCTATAGCCGACTCCCCAGGTTGTTAAAATATATTTCGGATTAGATACATCATCTTCTATTTTACTTCTAAGCCTATTTATATGAGAATTAACTGTATGTTCATAGCCGTTATATTGATAGCCCCATAACAAACTTAACAACTGTTCTCTTGAATAAGTTTTGCCGGGATGCGATGAAAGTAAAAATAATAAATCAAATTCCTTTGGTGTTAACTCGATTCGCTCACCGTCAAGTAAAACTCTTCTTTTTGAAACTTCAATAGAAATATTGCCAATATTAATATCGCTTTCAGTATCAGTTTCTTTTTGAATTGCCTGCACCCGTCTAAATATTGCTTTAACTCTTGCAATAAATTCTCGTATACCGAATGGTTTTGTTAAATAATCGTCAGCGCCTATTTCAAGTCCAAGAACTTTATCAAACTCTTCAGATTTTGAAGTAAGAATTAGTACGGGGGAATAAACTTCTTTCTTTCTAATTTCTTTGCATATTTCCAAACCATCAAGGCCCGGAAGCATTAGGTCAAGCACAATTAAATCATAATTACTACTAACTGCAAGGTCTAATCCAGTATTACCGTCATAGGCTTTAGTTACTTTACAGTTTAAATCAGATAGATGAATTTCCAACAGATCTGAAATATCTTTTTCATCTTCAATAACTAGTACATTGTTCATGTATAAATCTCCTATTCTTGAAATAAAAGATATTAGTTAATTATCACAAAAATATCACATAAAATTAAAAAATCTAATAGCTATTAAATAAAAGCGTTCTTCATGAAAATTTTGGAGAAGTCTAAAAAATTCTGAATGAAAAAATTTTTATTTCATCAGCAAAAGCTTTTTTGTCTGAGTAAATCCTTCTGTTTGTAATTTGTCCGAATAGATCGCTATGCGATAAAAATATATTCCACTTGACAAATTACTTCCATTAAAAGTTACTACATAATTACCAGGCAGCTGATTTTCATTTACAAGTGTTGCTACTTCCTTTCCAAGTAAATCATAAACTTTCAATTGTACAAACGCATTGCTATTCGTCTCTACATTAGGAATGCTATATTTTATTTTCGTTGTTGAATTAAAAGGATTTGGGTAGTTTTGAAAGAGAACAAATTTTGAAGGAATTATATCTTTATCTTTTGCATAGAGACCTGTTGCAGGAGTTTTATACTTTAGCAAGTGGTATAAATATAAATGGCCAAAAGCGGTATACCAGATATTTTTCCGATTACTTATATATTCCAGATGCTCTTCAGGATAACCTTTCTGCCATGAATTGGAATCTGCAAGAACTTGAGGGTGAAACATCAAATGATATATTCCACCGTTTTTAACAACTTCATCAAAAGTATTATTTAAAGTGTCAATATTATAAATTCCTCCCCACGGGGTTTCCCCCATTTCATACGCCATACCAACAGGAGCAAAATTATTTTTATTTTTCTGCCAAGCAGAAAATGAATAATTATACCAGTCCACCAAGCG
This sequence comes from uncultured Bacteroidota bacterium, assembly GCA_963775245.1. Lineage (GTDB taxonomy): Bacteria > Bacteroidota > Ignavibacteria > Ignavibacteriales > Ignavibacteriaceae > CAVSWT01. The sequence continues at coordinate 26,817 of CAVZID010000030.1, read as the reverse complement.
GGTTACAAGAAATTTATCTACACTTACTAAAGAATCGGTTGCATTATCATACTCACCATACGGAGCGATCCACACGTATACATATTCTTCATTTCCTTTTCGGAACAAGGGGGGCAAAGTCAGATTATTAATAATATCCTCTTTGCAGCCAGTTACTTCATTATATGGATCATCATAAGGAATGTGCAAATGATTACGGCTGTGCGCCGCAGCTTCAACTAAGCCTGAATCAAGTTCGGTTTGTATCTGCTGCCAGGTGTAATCATCGGTATAAGCAGAATCGGAAATAATTCCCGCAGTTACCCATAAATTATTTTTTCTTAAATGCCAGATTGACTCTCTGAAATCATCAACAAATGCCCATTGCCAGTCATCAATCGAGCAAGTTACCGCGGCCTGACGATTGTCATAATATTTAGATATACCTAAAAAATTAAGTGAAACATTATTATCAGAATTATCTGTAATTTTTAAATAGATTGTGTCGGTTAAATTGCTAAAAGATATTGATAAAAACGCGTTGTTATTTGTGTAATCAAATCTTGCTGCCTCAATTCCATTAAAAAAATCATTTGAAGTTTTCTCAGGTACCTTCACCCAATTTTGATTAAACGAATATTTTTTATACGCTTTTAATTCTTTAATTACTGGAGGTAATGAAAATTTGTAAGTAACTGGATAAGCAAGTCCGTAATCATAGTGAAGCTGAGGATCAACTGAGATTGAAAAAATATTATTTCCAAAATTATTTACAGAAATATTTCTGTTTAATTGTGCGGAAAGATTTGAAAGTGATAATAAAAACAATGATATAATGGTAACGAATACTTTCATATTTTAAACTTACGGATACTCCACAATAAGATTAATTTTTCTTTATAAATATAAATAGATTTTATAATTTCATTACTAATATCAATTGCAGGTATTTTTAAAATATGTTCCACGCTACCCTTCTGAAGTATTAGAATTCAAATCCTTTAAAAAGACACATTGAATATCAGCATCTAGAATTGCGATTATTATAATTACATTTATCTTCATTATCAAATCAGTTTTTTGATGGCCTAAATAGGTATAAGCATTTTTTAAATGCAGAAATTTTTAGTCTTTTTATTTGTTTGAAATACCCCAATACCAATTTGCGCTATGAGTCATCTTTAAAGCCGGCAATACTCTTTCTAAGCTTACTTTGGCATTTGATAAACATAGTGTGAATTTATGAATTGAGGGATAAAATTATAAGGATAGTCAAGGCACCGTTAGTTCAGCTAAATGTTAATTCAACAATAAACTTTCTGAAAAAAAATCCCATCTCATTTCAACTTTTTAATTCATAGGAATATTTAAACCAAATTTTACCAACACAAAATTCGGGTTTAATTTTTAGCTTAAAACAAAACTTGACAGGTTTTTCTTAGTCTGTTTTTCTAATATAGAAAATAACTAAAAATATAAGCCCCGCTATTAATATTAACCTTTCATATCCCATTTATTTACTCCACCTAATAGAACACAATTCGAGTGCCAGTTAATAACTAAAAATTAATCAGCTGTGATTCTTAACAAAAAAAAACTATCTAATAAGAATTAAATTAGCGGTAATAATTATTTAATAATATGGTAATAATTAGGAGTTATTTTTGCAGAGGAGAGAATATACGATTAAACCTGGGCTGTTTTTTTACCCAATTTCAATGGCATTATAGTTGTTAGTTTATTCTAATTAAGCTTAGGGAGTTATATTGGATACGGTTAAATCTCCATTGATTACACAAACTGATGATATTTCAAAACGGCAGTCTAAATTAACATCTATAACAATTAATTTTATAGTCATACCATTTAGAGCAGGAATTTTCGGATTTCTTATCTACTTTGCAATTATAGCGGGTACAAAGTTTTTTGCCTACTTCTTTGGATTGGCAGATGAATTCAGTCTCGGTATATATGATTTATTATTGTCATCAATCGGATTCTTATATTCCTTCATTTATTACTTTTTAAAAAATTTCACATCGAAATAATTAATTTCTCCTGTTAAAATTTCTAATACCAAGTTTTAACTTTTAAATTTATTTTAAAATTTTTTAAGTGCTATTTTGATAGGCATTTCCAAGTTTGATACACACTGTCCTTCTCACAAATCTCATAATCTATCAAATTTAATTAAATGAAATGGTATAATAGTTGACTTTTTTGTTTTACAATATTAAATAAATTAAAGGAAGAAAATTTTATTCTTCTGATTCTGTATTCTATATTTTAAAGGCAGGGGATCACTGAATAAAAATTATCTCTTTATCATGGAAACTATTTTTGACCATAATGTTACCGAACAAGAATTAGAGTACCTTCATATCAAGCATAATAATGAAAGAGAGTACAAAGAAAACCTGGGTGACTACAAAAGACTCTCGGATTTGTATGTGCTTTTCACTATGCGGAATGATGATTTAAAGGCCCAACAATATGCTGAAGAATTAAAGCACTTTAAATAAAATCATTTTTCGAAAAATTATCTATAAAATTTCCCTTCACTTATTTCAGTCCTAGTTCCTTACACATCCTGTAAAAATTTGATCGTGCCAATTCCAGTTTTTGAGCCGCATCGGCATCTGATTTAGATATGTTTCTCACATAAGTAAAATATTTTTCTCTTACAGTTCTTTCTAATTCTCTCAAAGGTACAATTCCGCTTTTTGACCAGATGCTTTCATAGCTGTCATTTTTTTCTGTTCTCGGCTGACGATTAAATAAAGTATTTCCTATATCATCATTGGTTATGACTTGACTGTTATTTAATAACAATCTTTGGACTAAATTTTTTAATTCTCTAACATTTCCCGGCCATTCATATTCCGTTAAATGTTCAAGAGCTTTAGGTTCTATAGTAGGGATTTTCTTTCCCATTTTTCTTGAATATTGATTTAAGAAATGCTGAATGAGAATTGCAATATCCTCTCTTCTTTCCTTTAATGGACTAATGTAAATCGGAATAACATTTAATCTATAAAAAAGATCTTCTCTGAACTTTCCTTTGTTAATTTCTTCTTCAAGATTTTTATTTGTTGCGGCAATAACTCTAACATTTATATTTACACTTTCTGTCCTACCTATCTTTTCAATTTCACCTTCCTGCAATACGCGCAGCAATTTTACCTGGGCATTTTTAGGCAGCTCTCCAACTTCGTCAAGAAAGAGTGTTCCATTATTTGCAATTTCAAATAAGCCTTTTTTCTTTGCATAAGCGCCTGTGAATGCCCCCTTTTCATAACCGAAGAGTTCACTTTCTATAAGCTCTTGTGGAATGCTGCCGCAGTTGATTGCTACAAACTTTTCATATTTTCTTTCACTTCTGTAATGAATATTATTAGCAACCAGCTCTTTACCTGTACCTGATGCGCCTGAAATTAAAATGTTCAAATCAGATTGAGAGTATCGATCGATATCTTTTCTCAATTGTTTAGTTGAAATTGATTCACCTATAATTGCTCTTCTTTCAAGGGTTGAATCAATATTCTCGTTGAACTTTTTATTTGTGCTGTGACTTTGTTTTTCAAGCATTCGTTTTTCATAAGCATTAAATATGCTCATTATAAAGTCGGTTGGCTGATAAATATAATCTTCAATATCGCTTGGATATTTTGTGCAGTACCAAAATGCCCCGGATTGAATTAATGAATTAGCAAATTCAAAATCTGTAATCTCGATGGTCATTTTGGTTATAACTATTATTTGAAGCGATTGATCTATTTCCTTTATTCTTTTTATTAAACTCTCACCTCGTAATGCCCCGGCAATCTGGTAATCAAGTATAACTACATCAACATTGCAATCTTTTTTATTTAATATTTGAATTGCAGCATTACCGTTTGAAACTACATTGGTTAGATTTAGATTTCGCTCATAAAATTTAAGAGTGTTTTTAACTCTCATTACATCAAAATCTTCATCTTCAATTAAAAGTATATTTATTTTATTCATAATTATATTTTTTATTTTGTTGAAATTATAATTTCAAAACAGCATCCGTTTGGCTGAATGTTATAAGCATCAATTGACCAGCCGCATCTTTTGCTTAATTCATAAGCAATGTAACAGCCATAACCACGGTTTTCAATGCTGCTTTTTGATGTTACATTTTCTAAAAATAATTTCTTTATACCTTTTTCGTTCGTTTCCAAAAACTCTTGTATTATTCCTTTCCCGTTATCACAGATTTTTACTTTGCAGTTATTATCTTCCAAAAAGTTTTCAGTTTTAATAGTAATTAGAATTTTTTCATCTTCAGAATGGTCTATGCTGTTTTGTATTAACGGCTCTATCACTTCCCAAACTGCATATTCGTTTATATGAATTAATGGAATTGTATCATCTAACTGCAAATCAAAATTATACAATTCCGATTTGCTTGAAATACGAAAAAAAATATTTTCAACAATAAATTTTATTACTTCATTTAAATTTGTTTTAAAAGTTAAGCTTCGCAAAGTTTTTACCGGCGGCTCAAACCATTTCATATTATATATTACTCTTGATATGAAGTTGGCATATTTCAATGCTCTAAACTTTATTCCGTCATTTTCCATCCCTACAATCTTTTTTAAATCTTCTTTAATATATCCCATCACCTTTTCTGCTTTGTGATGTGCATGGTAAATTCGTTTTGTAAAGTGTGATTCTTTTTCATGAGCGGTTTGTTCTTTAATATGCTCCTCTCTCTCGCTGAAGAAAAGCGCTTGTGCCCGGTCTCTTTCTCTTAAAGAATAAGAAGTGATTAAATAAGTAGCTAAAAGCCCTAACAAAATTATTGATGAATAAATAATAGAAGAAACATCAAAACTTGATATGAACTCCGTAGTGATAAAAGAAAAATCCGGTTTGTTTTTCATATATAAAGCGCCTAGGAATTCACCCTTTGGGACAAATGGGACAAAAATATGAATGTTATCATTTTTATCAAGACTACTCGTAATTTGTTCGCTGCTTTTTAATTTGGCTTCAATATTTTTGAACATTTTCAGTGCTTCCGGATGAGGAATATTTGTATTTGCTGAATCAACTCTATTAGAAAGAAAATCAAACAATGCCTTCCCGTTATCAATCGCAATTATATGATCATTGTCGTTTACAAAAATTAAACACACCTCTCTAACATTTTGCTGAAGCAACTGCTGACTAAAAATGATATTAAATGACTGAATTGCTTTTTGCTTATCTTCTTTTTCCAAGAACTTAAATGAATTAATATTATCAACTAAAAGCTCTAATGAAGTTGAAGTAAGGTTTGCCAGTCTTTCAGCGGAATCTTGTTGATACCATTTTTGAGTTTTTACCAGAAAACTTTTTAAAGAAGATTTTTGATAAATAGATATTAATATTTGAGCAATAATAAGCACAACAAGTACAAACAATAAATGCTTGAACTCAAACCTGTAAGGAGCTGGTTTTTGTTTTAATTTTTCTTTGTTCATATTCATTTTATTAAAATCTTATTTGAATTAATTAGTTTGGTAGCTTCTGATAGAGCTTGCTTTACAGTAATTTCCTTCTCTATTGCCTTTTGTACGTAATGTGAAATTATATCAGATATCCTGGTGTAGTCTTCTAAAAATGGGCGGTGAACTCCGTACTTCATAAGATATTTTATATAATTTAATTCAGGATATTTTTTAAGTAGATTTTCATCAGTATAAAATTTTTTTAAAGTTGGTAAATATCCGCCTTCCTCGTATAAAATTTTTTGTGCTTTTTCAGAGACGATAAATTTTAAAAACTTTTTTATTTCCTCTTTCTTTGGAGTGTACTTTGACACCATTAAATTCCAGCCGCCTATAACGAATCCGGGATAATTTCCCGCAAAATGAGGCAGTGCAGTTTTAACAAGATACTTTGTCTTTGTAGAATCCTGGTATAAGTTTCTATCATCTTTTTTAAAATTTGGCCATCCCCTAAAAAAGACAGCATTCTTTTTTAGAAAGTATTCATAACCGCTGTTTTCATTAAAATCCGTTACATCAATTGGACTAATTTTATCTTTCCAAACTAAATCAACTAATAAATTTAAAGCCTTCACACATTCCGGACGGGTAAGGTCAATCTTCTTTTGATTAAAGAAATTTTTGTTCTGTGATAACACAAGTTCCAAATAAAAGCAAACTAATCCTTCATAATCTTCAGCCGAAAAAATATAAAATGGACTTTTAGAATTTTTAAATTTACTTGAAAGTTTTACAAAATCGTTCCAGGTAATTGATTTCTCTAACTCTTTTTTTACATCCTTATAAGACGAAATTTTTCTTAGAAGATCATCGCGGTAATACAAAACACCAATGTCAAAATAATAAGGAATCGCAACCAAAGTAGAATCAGAATAACATGAAGCAATCGAGTTACTTAGGAATTTACTTTGCTCCTCTTTGGAAAAATAATCACTCAACGGAAGGCACCATTTTGCAAACCTTTTTACCCATATTAAATCAACTTCAAAAATATCCATCCGGTCACTTTTGTTACGCAGTGATCGTGTAAGCAATTCTTTTCTTTCATTTGTATTAAATGTTTTAAAAGAAATATCAACAGGAATTACTTTTATTTTTCCTTTATGTATTTCATTGAACTCATGAATTATTTTTAAATGTGCATTTGAAATATTTGCTTCATAATAAATTTCAACTTCCCCTTTTTTTACTTTAGATGATTTATAAATCGGGATAACTAAATAAAGCTCAATTACAATTACTAAAATTATTAAAACAGCAGGCAGTGAATAAAGAACGGAAGGCCTTTTTAATTTGTGAAGAAAACTTTTAAAGTCAGGCATGTTAAAAACTTTCAAAGTATTAGAAATAAATAAGAATCAGCCAGTTATGTAAAAGTTCCAAATCAAAAATTAATCCTCTTATTAAAACAAATAAAAAATCGATTGTAATTAAAATGTAAACATTTAATAAAATATTTGTTATTGATTTAATATCTATTGTTATTAAATAAATAACACTTAAAATATAACCTGCTTAATTTTCTTTTCAAATTCATTAATAATAAAACTTCTTTCATGGCTTAATACTTGAAAAGTTACTCCGGACGAATTTAGAAATTCTTTTCTACAAACTAATTAATATAAGCTTTAATATTTTGGGAGGATCTAATGAGAAGTCGTTACAACAAACTTCAAATTGTTTTTCTTTTCCTAAACATTATCTTTTTATCGCCTTTGATTTATTCTCAAGGAACGGTAAAAGGAACAGTGAGTGATGCGAAAGGGAATGCAATAGTAGGGGCAAACGTATTTTTACTAAATACATCTTTAGGTGCTGCAACTGACCTGGACGGTAATTATATAATTAAAAATGTTCCTGCAAAAAATTATACATTAATTATAAGTGCCGTTAGTTATAAAAAACAATTAGTGGATGTCACAGTTTCTTCAGGACAAACACTTGAAGAAAATGCAACTTTGAAAGAAGATGTTCTTCAAATGGAAAGTGTAGTAATCACCGGTACTGCTGGTGGTTCGGGAATTCAAAAGAAAGATGCAAGCTTCGCAATTACTACTATTTCTCCGCGTGCTCTGGAAGAGTTGGCACCTCCAAGTACAGCAGCAGCTTTGGATTTAGTTCCTGGCGTTTGGTCGGAAAGTACTGGAGGAATTGCCGGCGCAAATATAATGGTAAGAGGATTGCCGTCTGGCGGTGATGCTCCATTCGTTACCTTCTCCATTAACGGAGCTCCAATTTATGGTACCGAAACTCTTTCATTTCTTGAACAAAGTTCTATATTCCGTATTGATGAAACAATTGCATCAACAGAGGCTGTTAGAGGCGGTCCTAGCTCCGTATTTTCAAATGGCGAAGCCGGCTTGACGACAAACTTTAACCTAATCAAAGGGACGGATATAACTAAAGGAAAAGTCAAATACACTACATCTGATTATAATACACAAAGAATAGATGCGGTCTTAAGCGGCCCTATTGCAGATAAATTGTACTATATGATTGGCGGATATTTTAGAACTTCACCCGGAATTAGAAGTACGCAATTTAATGCTGAAAATGGCCAACAAATAACTTTACAGCTTACTAAAATTTATGATAAAGGTGTTTTAAATGTTTTTTCAAGAATTACAGATGACCATGGCCAATGGATTTTACCAATGGCCATTGGAATTGGAAATGATCTTGGAACATTTTCTCCGCTTGGAAATGCAACCCGATACCGTACTTTACGAATAGATCAACAAGGTGATAGTGCTAATTTTGATTTTTCAAACGGGCGTGGCTGGAAAGGTTCTGTAAGTGGATTAAACTTTGATTATGGATTGGGAGATGGCTGGACAGTACGAGATAATCTTTCTTATACAAAAGGAAATGCAGACACTTATGGTTTTGTCCCTAATGGAAACCCAATGAGTGTTAGGACACTCCTATCTAAGCTAAGAACTAGTTCAATTATGACTGTTGGCGGACAAACTTTAACATCTGGTTATGTTCAAAGTTATGGGAGCTGGGTAGTTCAAAAACAAATTGAATCTTTAACAAACGATATAAGCTTAACCAAAACTTTAGACCAGCATAAACTTACTATTGGCGCATATCAAGCATATTGGACAACAAATGATTTTTGGACCATTGGAAATCATGTACTTATAAATGATGTAGCAAATGGTGATATAATCGCAGGAGTACCAGCAGATAGTGTTGTCGGAAGTTGGAATTACGGATTAAATGAAGCCGGCGATGCAAGAGTTTTTGCAGTTTATGCCGGTGATTCATGGCAAATAACAAATCAGTTAAGATTAGATCTTGGTGCTCGATATCATCATACAAATATTAATTTTACATTAGATGCCGGTTCATGGCCTGATGGAGTTATTGACATGACTGCTTCGCTAAAAGGTAATGACTGGGCTGGAACTGCAGCACTTAACTATGAATTCTCTAATGATTTTGGTGCTTTTGTCAGAGGTTCGAAAGGTGTATTGTTCCCTCAGTTTGATAATATTAGAGAAGGAAGCAACTTTAAATTAAAAAGCGGTACCCTGCAAAATGGAACTCTAGCTTCAAGTTTGTTTAATCAATATGAGGTAGGCTTAAAATATCAGCACACTATTTTCAGCTTATTCCTAACTGGTTTCATGAACACTGTTGAGTTATTTGATGGAGGTGTTGGGTCAAGTTTTGCAGCCGCACTTCTGAAAACTAGAACATTTGGAACCGAAATAGACGGCGGCTTGAGTATAAATGACTTTATGCTTCAACTAACAGGAACTTTACAAAAAGGAAAAATAACTGATTCATCAGACCCACTTTCAGTTGATAAAGAAATATGGCGTCAGCCTGAAGTTCAGTTCAGAATTGCGCCAAGTTATAACTTTGCTCTTAGTAAAAGTATAGAGGCGATAGTATATGGAGCAGCAAGATACGCAGGAGCTAGGTGGAATGATAGACAAAACACAACGAAATTAGATCCATATGCCAAAATAGACTTAGGTGTTAATGTAAAAACTGAAAGTGGAATTACGTTTAACGTTAGCGGGGATAATATAAATAACTCTGAAGGATTGACAGAAGGCGATCCTCGTGATCCTTTAGCTAAGAACGGCCGCCCTCTTTTAGGACGTTCATTTAGATTTGCAATTGGAGTTAATTTCTAATTTATAATTTTAAGAGCCCTGTTATGCATAACAGGGTTCTTCATTTCAGGCATATCATTCAATAAATAGGTTTATGAAAAATTTTGGATTAAAAGTTTCTTTGTACCTAAACTATTTTGTTTTTGCAATCCTGCTAAACACTGTCGGCATAGTAATTCTTCAGGTGATAAATGATTACGGAGTCAGCAGAATAACCGCCGGAAGCCTTGAAGCATTTAAAGATTTAACAATAATGGTTTTGTCTTTTTCTATTGCTTCATACATTCCAAAGTTTGGATATAAACGTGCGATGGTAATTGGCCTGTTAGGCATTGATGTAGCTTGCATTATAATTGCAATTGTTCATCATTACTGGGTTGCACCAATGTTGTACATTGTAACAGGTGCTGGTTTTGCGTTAATAAAAGTTTCCGTTTACTCAACCGTGGGGTTAATTGCTGAAGGGCAAAAAGAGCACACTGCATTAATGAATGTACTGGAAGGATTTTTCCAAGTTGGTTCATTGGTTGGACCATTATTCTTTAGTGTGATGATCAGTTTTTCAAAATGGACTGATACTTACTGGATAATTGCAATTCTAACAACTGCTGCTCTTTTACTGATGCTTATTACAAAACTTGACGAAACAGACGTACATAACAAAGCCGAGAAAACCAATATCATCAGTATGTTAAAACTGATGAAAGCTAAAGCTGTTTGGTTATTTGTAATCATAGCATTTTTATATGTAATGATTGAACAAAGCTTAAACACCTGGCTGCCCACTTTTAATAAAGAAGTCTTTAGGTTAAGTGAAGCACGGACTTCAGCATTACTGGCAATTTACCCGGCTTCAATAGCGGCTAGCAGGTTCTTAGCAGGATATTATTCAAAAAAAATATTTTGGCTTAAAAGTCAACTGGTTTTACTTTCCTGTGCATTAATTGTGATTCTAATTGTTTTGTTTAGTACAGCAAACTATCAGATGCATATCAATGATATTCCAGAAAACTTTCCATTTTTCTCAATTGTTATTTTACTTGCCGGTTTTTTTATTGGTCCGGTTTATCCAACTGTCATTTCCATAATCTTAAGTAAAACTGAAAAAGTTAAGCAAAGCTCTATGACAGGTTTGATTGTCATCTTTTCTGCGCTTGGCGGAACTTCGGGTTCAATCATTATTGGAATATTATCCCAGCATTATTCTGTGCATACAGCGTTTTATTTCCCTTTGATTCCAATTACTTTACTTGCTCTATTGTTATTCCCGTATAAAAAATTCACCGATGAATTTGGAATAGAACATCATGCTTGATAGAATATTACATAGATTTTTATAAAATAAGTTTCTATTAACTCATGCATATTCTTTGATGCTGTTAAAGTTTGGTAATCTAACCAAAAAGCCTCTTTCTTAATTTGATGAGATTTAACATGAATAAACTATCCAATTTTATATTGCTTTTACTCCTGATATGTTTTTTAAAATCTACAAATTTAGCTCAGGACTCCAGTTTCATTTTATCTTCCGGCAAAATGCAAAATTACTACCCTGCATATATCGGTAATGGCCATTTCAGTATTTCAACTTCGCAGCTAGGAACGACACCAACTGAGTCCTACATGATAAAATTGTATGATGAAGGAAAAAATGATATCTCAAGAATTGCAGCGCTGCCTGAATGGAATGAAATTAATTATTTCGATGGGAATAAATGGCTAAATGATTTGAATGTAAGTTCAAATGAAATTTCAAACTATAATCAAACTCTGGATATGCGAAAATGGAATATTGCATACAAGATTTTACATGGAATGATTCATTAAATAGAAAATCGGACATTGATGTTGTTTCTTTCGTTTCTCGAAGCAATAAATATCTTGCTGTAATTAAGCTTGAATTTACACCTAACTTTTCCGATGAAGTAAAATTAAGTTTTCCTATTAAAGAAAGACAGAAACCAAAAAGAATTGAACTCGCTGCTTTAAATAAAATTAATTTTCCGTCCCCAAACGATTGGCCATACTTCTGGTATCCTGGTTTTGTAAAAATCACAGAAATTAATGGTGAGAAAAATAATTACGGGGTAAAGCTGTGGGCAAGCGCTCAATCAACGGGCAAAAATACTAAATTGGGTTTAGCTTCAGAAATTTTTTATCCTAACGATGAACTAAATCCGAAAATAGATATTTTCAAAACTTCTAATTCAGTTTCTGCTGAATGCAATTTTAAAACTCAAGCCGGGAAGAAATATGTATTCTATAAATTAATCTCAATCGTTCCTGAATTTGAGAGTAACAATGATTTGGTTAATGAGGCAATTAAGAATCTTGATAAATCAAGAGAATTAGGATTTGAAAAACTGTTTGCAAATCATCAGGAAGAATGGAATAAATTATGGCAGACTGATATTATAATAGACGGTGATAATGAACTTCAAAAAATAGTTCACTCAATGATATTTTACTTACTTTGCAGCGCTGATGCAAACACTAATTTTGGCATGCCTGCAATGGGCTTATCAACTTCAGGGTATTTTGGACATATCTTTTGGGACTCCGATATTTATATGTTCCCCCCTCTTTTACTTATGCATCCTGATATAGCAAAATCTCTTGTTAGGTTTAGATATCATACATTGAAAAGTGCAATCGCAAATGCAAAATTAAATCATTACAAGGGGGCAATGTACCCATGGGAATCTGATGAAATTGGAAATGAAACAACTCCATATTTTGCTTATCAAAATGCGATAAAAGAAAATCACATAGTGGGAGATGTGGCTTTTGCTCAGTGGCAGTATTTTTCTGCTACAAAAGATACAAACTATATGAGAAAGTATGGCGCTGAAATTATAAAACAAACAGCGGATTTTTGGGTTTCAAGAGTTACCTATAATAAAGAAAAAGATAGATATGAAATTCATAAGCTTATTTCTGTAAGTGAGTCAGATAAAGATGTAAACAATGAAACTTATACAAATGCTATTGCTAAAATTAATTTAGAATTGGCAATCAAGGTATCTAACCTTCTCAACCTACCGAAAAATCCTGAGTGGAAAAAAGTACATGATAAAATGTTTATTCCTTTTAATGCAGAAAAAGAATTTCATCCTTTATACGAAAATGCAAATGCAGGAGAAGGCGCTTCCAGGTTTTGGTCAAGCGTTGTAAACTTATTGGATTACCCTCTTCAAATGAAAATGAGTGAAAACACAAAACGAAATGATTTGATGCATGCCGTAAAAAGTCTGGAAGTTAACGGAGCCGGTGCAATGATGGGAATAAATTTCCTTTCAATTATTGCTGCTGAATTAGGCAGCGATTCATTGCTTAACCTAACAATTAATAAAACTTTAAATGGATATTTGAAATCTCCATTTAATGTTCTTTCGGAAACACATCAAAATAAATCGGTAAATTTTTTAACAGGTGCGGGTTCCTTTATTCAGCAAGTTATTTTTGGATATACCGGGCTCAGAATAACTGATGAAGGAATAGTTGAAAAATATAAACCGATGCTTCCGGCAAAAATAAAAAAGTTAATTTTAAAAAATTTCACTATTAATAATAAAAAATGTGATATAATAATTGAGGATAACGAATTAGAAAAAATTATTCATTAATATTTAATGATAAGAAAAGATTTGCAAATGATTTTACTTTCAAATCTAATAAAACATGAGAGGTTTTATCATGGAAATAGTAGTCGATATTGAACAAAATTTAAATCAACTGCTTGAAAGTGAAGATACAGACAGCGATAAAAAAATTACTGTTGATGACAAAGGGCCAAAAAGATTTTCTTTAAAAAGTGTTGATGGGAAAAATTATGAAATATGCAGCACATATAATCTAGCTGTACTTCTTCAAGAACTTTATTTAGCAAAATTAGAAGGCAAAAAAAGACTTCGCCTTTCTACCCAAACTATTTTTCAACAGCCTGTAGAACGTATTTCATCACAAATAAAAAATTCCTTTTGGGATGGCTTAACCCGAAGCATTGATGAAGACAATATTGATAACGCTCTAAAAGATACAAAGAGTTCAACTGATAAAAATTATATTTATGTTCCCTTCAAAGATGAACAAGCATTTAAATATTATAAAAAGCTAGAATCCAAACGAAGAGATTTAAATATTTCAATTATTAAGTTGCCTAAAAAATTAACCGATGAATATCTTCAATCAATAAGCGGCAAGCCGGGGCTTTTAGTTTTAGCCCTTGAAAAAAATAAATCCAATAAAATCAAAGGTATTCCTTTTGTAGTTCCCGGCGGCAGGTTCAATGAGATGTATGGATGGGACAGCTATTTTGAATCACTCGGATTAATTCAGGATGGTAAGATAGAACTTGCTATGTCAATGGCTGAAAATTTCTTTTACGAAATTGAACATTATGGAAAAATTTTAAACGCTAATACGATCTTACTATTTAAATCGTTCACAGCCTCCCTTTCTGACTTCGCTTGTATATGAGATATGGAGTAATTTGAAAAAGAGAGATAAAAACTGGTTACAAAAAGCCGTTTACTATTGCATTAAAGAATATAAAACCGTCTGGACTGAAACCGATAGATTAACATCAACCGGATTAAGTCGGTTCTTCGGTTCAGGTTCGGGAATGCCGACTGAAACGGAAGAAACTCAATTCGACTCAATTCTAAAACCATTCGCTGAAAAATCAAATTTGAGTATAGAAGAATACAGAAATAAATATTTGAAAAGAGAAATTTCTGATCCGGAACTTGAAGAATATTTTCTCCATGATAGAAGTGTTAGAGAATCAGGACATGATACAAGCTATCGGCTTGATGGAATAAGTGCGCACGTCAATACTGTTGATTTAAATTCTCTACTTTACAAATATGAAATTGATATCGGAAATCTTATTAAAACTGAATTCAATGACAGATTTAACTATGAAGATGAAATTAACCAAAGTTCCTTTTGGTTTAATCAAGCAAACATTAGAAAAAAATTAATCAATAATTTGCTGTGGGATGAAAACAAAGGATTCTTCTTTGATTATAATTTTGTTACAAAGAAAAAAACTAATTACGAAAGCGCTACAACGTTCTATCCCCTTTGGGCAAATCTTGTTACAAAAAAACAAGCAGAACAGTTAATTAAAAAAGCATTGCCGTTATTGGAAGAATCAGGAGGAGTTGCTACATCAACTGAAAGATCAAGAGGGCCAATTACTGACGAACGTCCGGCAAGGCAATGGGATTATCCAAATGGATGGGCACCCCATCAAATAATGATCTGGAAAGGGCTGGAAAATTATGGTTTCGAAAATCATGCTGCCAGGCTTGCATATAAATGGCTTTACACCATCTTAAGGAATTTTGTCGATTACAACGGAACCATCCCGGAAAAATATGATGTGGTCAATCGAAGTCACAAGGTGTTTGCTGAATATGGAAATGTCGGAACTGAATTTGAGTATCTAACCAAGGAGGGTTTCGGCTGGATGAATGCTTCATTTCAAGTTGGCTTAACTTATCTTAATGAAAATTTAAAAAGAATTTAAATTACTTAATTCCTCCCGAATGGATTTTCGAAAAGTGAAATGTGCTAAACAATTGAAGAATACGTCTATTTAAATAAAATAATTTTATATTAATATTTCATTTAAGATTACTTGATTCCTAATTTCTCAAAATGTATTTTGCAACCGTTTGCAAATACGTTTTTATATGAGAAATACAACCATAAGGGACATAGCAAAAAAACTAAAAATATCTACATCAACCGTTTCCCGTGCGTTAAATGACCATCCTGACATAAAACAAAGCACCAAAGACAGAGTTAACAATCTCGCAAAAAAATTAAACTATTCACCTAACCCAATTGCAAGAAGCTTAAAAAATAATACCACTAATGTGATTGGTGTTATTGTCCCTGAAATCAAACATGATTTTTTTTCATCAGCAATAAGTGGAATCGAAGAAGTTGCTTACCACTCAGGTTACACAATCATCGTTTGCCAATCAAATGAGAGTTATGAAAGAGAAGTTGTTAATACAAAATCTTTGATACAGCAAAGAGTAGCTGGCTTAATTGCTTCAATATCTCAAAACACAATTAATGGAAATCATTTTAAAGATGTTATTGCTCATAATATTCCACTTGTCTTTTTTGATAGAGCAAGCAATGACGTCAAAGCAATTAAAGTTGTAATTGATGATGCTAAAAGTGCTTTTAATGCGGTGACACATTTGATTTCGAGGGGGAGAAAAAATATAGCACATCTTGCCGGGCCTAAAGATTTGGAAATATGTAAACAAAGATTAAAAGGTTACATAGACGCATTGAAACTGGCTTCTATTCCGATTAATAATAAACTGATTTGTTATGGAAAAGGATTGCATGAAACCGATGGTTATAATTCTATGAGCAGTCTACTTAAAAATAAAATAAAACTTGATGCAATTTTTGCTGTCAATGATCCTGTAGCGATTGGTGCTTTTCAAAAAATTAAAGAAGCAGGTTTGATAATTCCTGATGATGTAGCAATAGTAGGTTTCTCTAATAACAAGATTACTAGCCTTGTAGAACCATCAATGACTACAGTTAATCAACCGTCATTTGAAATGGGAAAGAAAGCTGCAGAAATTTTAATTGAATTAATTGAAAATCATGATGGTAAAAATTCAAATAAAACAATTGTGCTTGATACTGAATTAATTATTAGAAGTTCGTCCTAAAAAATTAATAAGTAAGTTTTAAAATAATTAATCATATAAATTTCATAAGGAAGATTTATGCAGACAATTGGACTATCATTTATAGACTGGATAATTATATTAGTCTACTTTGCTTTTGTGCTCGGCATCGGTTGGTATCTTCGAAAGTTTACAACCAGTGAAGAAGATTTTTTTCTTGCCGGAAGAAAAAATTCATCCTGGGTTGCCGGACTTGCATTTCTATCTGCAAATCTAGGCGCTCTTGAACTGCTTGGAATGACGGGCAATACATTTAAGTACGGAATGTTTGTCGCTCATTTCTATTGGATCGGGGCCATACCCGCCATGCTCTTCCTTGGCATTTATATGATGCCGTTTTATTACAGCAGTAAAATTAAATCAGTTCCCGGTTATTTAAAGCTTCGTTTTGACGAAAAGACTCGTGTACTTAACGGAATTGCTTTTGCAATAATGACCCTGCTTGTTTCGGGAATTAATCTTTACGCAATGGCACTAGTGCTTCATACATTTTTAGGATGGCATTGGGATATCAGTATGTGGATTTCGGCAATTACTGTTGCTGTTTATGTTGGAATGAGCGGTTTGATGTCTGCTATATTCACCGAGATAATTCAATTTTTTATGATATGGTTCGGCTTGTTCCTCGTTTCCATTTTAGGCTTTGTGGAAATAGGAAGCTGGCATGAAATCGTTGCAAGGATAAATGAATTCTCCAGTGTATCATTTACAACTCTTTGGTCAACCGCTGGTAATCCAACTGAAAACGGAATGTTTATTAATTGGGCGGGTATTGTACTGGGATTGGGTTTTGTGCTTTCATTTGGATATTGGACAACAGACTTCCTGGTTATTCAACGAGCATTCTCGGCAAAGAATCTAAAGTCTGCGCGAATGACACCAATTGTTGCATCTTTTTTTAAAATGGCTCTTCCATTTCTTGTTATACTTGCCGGCTTAATAGCAATAGTGCTTTCACATGATCCTCACAGCGGCTTTCAACTTCTGCATGATGGCGGGCATATAAATTATGATTCGGCGTTACCGCTATTAATAGCGAGGTATTACCCGGCGGGACTTGTGGGATTAGGAGTTACAGCATTGCTTGCCGGATTTATGGCCGGACAAGCCGGAAACATAAGTGCATTTAATACTGTATGGACTTATGATATTTACAAATCGGTTTTAAATAAAAATGCAACTGATGCACATCTGCTTTGGATGGGAAGGATTTCAACTATAGTTGGTGTTGCTCTTTCATTAGTAACAGCTTATTGGGCAAAAAGTTTTCCAAGCATTATGGATTACATGCAGGCAATATTTTCCTGGGTTAATGCCCCGCTGTTTGCAACTATGCTATTGGGAATGTTCGTTTGGTGGATTACACCAAATGGAGCTTTCTGGGGATTGATTGCCGGGATGGCATCTTCATTCACAATGTATCTTGCAGTAAAATTTAGCTGGTTTAATCAGAGCATACTAACTATGTCCAGTGTACAAAGCGATATGGCAGCAAACTTTTGGCGAGCCTGGTGGGCATGGGTAATATGTGCTGTGGTTACTGTGTTGATAAGTCTTTTTACAAGGAAAAGGCCTAAAGAAGAATTAGTTGGATTGGTGAAAGGTTTAACGGAAGAAAAACTTGATCGCAATCTGCCATTAACAAAACGGCCGGCATTTTATGCTGTGATTTCTTTAATTGTTTTTGCAATACTAAATATCATATTCTGGTAAACTGGAGAAACAATTAACATCAATCAAAAAACATTTTAATAAATATTAGGAAAAAATATGACTGAACTTAAGATGAAACCAATCTGGTATTTTGTGGGATTAATTTTGCTTGTAATGGGAGGAATAATTTTCTTAAGCGGCATCTACAATTTATTTGAACCTCCGGTTGTGAAAACCGTATTAGCAAGTACACACCCGGATATTTGGTGGGGTGCAGTAATGGCTGTGTTTGGTGGAGGGATGTTTTTGAAAACCAGGAAACAAACAGTATAAGATAACATTAAAAGTTACCCGAACGTTCTATGCCGTCTCACATAAAAATAAAACTTTAGCTGGCAGCGAAAATTAGGTGTTTTTAATATTTGACTGAAGTTATTCAATTCTGTGAGATGACATTTTTTTGTAAAGAAAATCATTACTTAAATTTAATAGAAGTTTTTATCTTATCAGGAGCTCCTAAAAAAAATAGATGTCATCTTTTTTACTGAATGCGATTTAGCATAACTTTTGAAATTAACTAAGAAAGTTATACTTATTAAGCGAACCTTTTTTTGTTAATCAAATCATACAGTTATTTAAATATATCGCTAATAATAAAATCGTCCTTTATCCCATACTTCAAAGCATTTTCTTGTTGATGCCCTGATTTTTCTAATCCATACATAGCTTCAATTGTTCTTAATATATTAACAAGCGTTACTCCTTTCTCCTCTGCGTAATTGCCTGGTTTAATATGAGCACCTGCAATTATTGTAGGGATTCTATTTTTTATGTCACTATCTTTACTTGCAGGATTTGTTAATCCTCTATATTTACTTATATCATCATTCTCATCAAAGGTAAAAATGAGCAAACTGTTATGTGTTTTTGCCCATTGGTAGTATCCATCAATATTATCCTTAAGCCAATTATCTCCATTAGGCACACTCTCTGAAGGCGATTTCGGATCGTGCATATCATTAATAAGATTTGGAACTACGATGGCAACAGTTGGAAGCTTACTATAATCAGTTGGGAATTGTGCGAATTGAAGATTTGTAGAAGTTTCGACAGTATTTCCTTGAGGAATATTTTTAAAGCTTATCCATGGTACATGCTTGCGGGCATATTCTCCAGCCATTGAAACAGTATCACCAATCGATGGCAAGCTTTCCGAATAACCTTTAAAGCTGTAGCCTTTCTTGATTAACTGCTGAGCTAAATTGCTTGCTTCGAACGGATAATTTTTATTGTTGTTCTTTGATGGAATTACATCATCAAATCCGACTCCTTGATTATCGCCAGAAAACAACCAGAAATAATTACCTTCGCTTGCATGTTCATTTGCATACATTCTTGTTAGGTTAGCTCCCTCTTTTTTCAATACTTTGTTAATATACGGTGCAGCTCTATTCCCTATAATCTGATCGTAATTTTTATTTTCCTCAATTACAATTACAATATGATCATACTTATGTGGTTTAATTGGTTCTCTGCCATCATTAGGAGAAAAATCTCTTGAGATGCAGGCAACAAAAATAAAAACAACAATAAATGAAGCTAATAGTTTCATATTCACCCCGCTAAATTATTTTATTTTAGATTGGAGGTAATTTATTAAAAACAGTTATTAAAGTTAAATAAACTTTGTTATCGTTTTATTATGATTAATTTAGTTGGAGTTTTTATTTTTAACAAATACGCGGGAGCTGTTCACCGGACAGCATATCAACTATTCTTTTACTCCCAATGGAAGTCTTCATTATTACTCTGCCTGGATTTTCTTGTGTAACTTCTCCAATAATTACAGCTTCTTTTCCAAATTCATTTTGCTTTATTACAGACAAAACTTTGTCAGCATCTTCCGATGATACTATTGCAATCAACTTTCCTTCATTGGCAATATACAAAGGGTCTAATCCAAGAATTTCACATGCCGCTTTGGTTTGTTCCGAGATTGGAATTGTTGTTTCATCTATCAGCATTCCGGTATTTGATGATTGAGCAATTTCATTTAATGCGCTTGAGATTCCTCCTCGAGTTGGGTCTCTTAAAACATTAAGCTTTTTTGAAACGGAAAACATTTCGTCAACCATTTTATTTAATGATGCCGTATCGCTTTTTATTTCAGTTTCAAATTCCAATCCTTCACGTACAGCCATTATTGCGATTCCATGATCTGCAATTTTCCCGCTTAAAATTATTCTATCCCCAGGTTTGCAATTCAAAGGTGAAATATTTCTTTGTTCATCAATTACACCAATGCCGGAAGTATTAATAAATATCTTATCACCGCTTCCTTTATCAACAACTTTCGTATCACCTGTGACTATTTGAACTCCGGCGTTTGCCGCTGCACTTTGCATTGATTGAATTATCTGCCAGAGTTCTTCCATTGAAAAACCTTCTTCAATAATGAATCCGCAAGAAATGTAAAGCGGCTTTGCACCACACATAGCAAGGTCATTTACAGTTCCGTTAACAGCAAGTTCGCCAATATTTCCGCCTGGAAAAAATATTGGTTTGATAACATAAGAATCAGTTGAGAAAGCAAACTTAACTCCATTCTGATTAATTATTGCACCATCATGCTGAAGATTTAATAAAGGATTATCGAATTGTGGAAGAAACATTTTTTGAATTAATTTTTGAGATAAGGTTCCACCTCCGCCATGAGCAAGTGTAACTTTTTCATAATCAGAAATTGGAATTGGACATGAAAAATTTCCAGATAAATCTGAATTCATTAAATTCTCCTAATTCATTGAAAACAATTATAAAAGACTCAGTGGTTCTCTGTGCATTCTCAGTTATCTCTGTGTAATTTTTTTTAAAGGGAACACAGAGATCACAAAGAACCCCAGAGAGCCACAGAGAAATTACATTTCAATCAAACAGAATTTCGATTTATGATTTAACATCATCGTTCTTATCATATCTAAAGAAAAATAACCTTAGAATCATAATTTGTTAATCATTGTTTTTAAATCATATTTAAAGTAATAGATTTAAACCTTTCCATAATGAAAATACGCAGCACAAGCACCTTCGCTTGAAACCATCGGTGCGCCAAGTGGATGTTCAGGTGTACATTCTTTTCCGAAAGCGGCACAATGAATAGGTTTTTTAATTCCCTGCAAAACTTCTCCAGCTATACACAAGCTTGATTCGTTTACCTGAATGTTTTCAACATTAAATATTTTCTCAGCATCATACTCAGAATATTCATCTTTAAGCTGTAGTCCGCTTTGAGGAATAACTCCGATTCCTCTCCATTTTTTATCTACGATTTTAAATATTTCTTTTAAAAGATTTTGTGCGGGAACATTCCCCTGCTCAACAACTGCTCGTGAATACTGGTTCTCAACCTCGAAACTTTTTTCTTCGAGCTGCTTAATGGCTAAATAAATTCCCTGAAGAATATCAACAGGTTCAAAACCAGTAACTACAATGGGGACATTATATTTTTTAGCGATTGGAAAATATTCATGATAACCCATAACGGAACACACATGCCCGGCAGCTAAAAATGCCTGCACTTTTGAATTCGGTGAAGAAAGAATTGCTTCCATTGCGGGAGGAACAAGCACTTGGGAAGTAAGCACAGAATAATTTTTTAATCCAAGACTTTTTGCATGCTTTACAGACATAGCATTTGCCGGGGCAGTAGTTTCAAATCCGACAGCAAAGAAGACGACCTTTTTATCAGTATTTTTCTGGGCTATATTAACAGCATCCAATGGAGAATAAACCATTCGAACATCTCCCCCGTTTGCTTTAACCGAAAGCAAATCATATTTAGAGCCTGGAACACGAAGCATATCACCAAAGGAAGTAAAGATGACATCATTTCGCGAAGCAATCTCTATTGCTTTGTCTATAGTTTCAAGCGGAGTTACACAAACAGGGCATCCTGGGCCATGAACAATTGTTAATTCTTTGGGAAGTAATTCTTCAATTCCAAACTTCATGATAGTATGAGTTTGTCCTCCGCAAATTTCCATTATGGTCCAGGGCTTTGTAATAGTTTCTTTTATTTTTGTAGAAAGTGCTTTGGCAGTCGAAGCATCTCTATACTCATCAATGAATTTCATATTTTTATCTTAAGATTTACCTCAAAGAATTAAAAAACTAAGTGTTTCTGAGTGCTCTTAGTGCCTAAGTGGTGAAAAAGGTTTTACCACTGAGACACTTAATTCACTGAGTTATACTAAGAACTTCCATGAATATTATTTGGTTTATTCATGAATTTTTCATCAGGGTTCAATTCGTCCTCAATCATTTCACCCATCTCTCGTAATGCTTGCAAAGTTTCTTCAGCTTGCTGTTCATCAATTTTATTTAAAGCAAAACCAACATGCACAAGAACGTATTCACCAACTTTGATATCCGGCAGCCAATCAATACAAACATTTTTTGTTACTCCGGCAAAATCAGCTTTTGCCATTTTTAATGCGCCTGCATTTTCTTCAATACTTAATATTTTTCCCGGTATCGCTAAACACATTTTAAAACTCCTTAATTAATTTTAGTCATTCCGAACTTGTTTCGGAATCTTATTTAGTAATAAAGATGCTGAAACGAGTTCAGCATGACAATAAACAAATATTACTTTTTATTCAATATATTTTGCGCAATCACAATTTGCCCCACGGAAATTCCGCCGTCATTTGTTGGAATTCTTTGATGCCAGTAAGGCTTAAATCCATATTGCTTTAATTTAATAACAGTTCTTTCCAATAAATATGCATTTTGAAAAACACCGCCGCTTAGAACTACTTTTTCTATCTTAAAATATTTTGCAGCATCACAAATAATTTCAGCCATGGTATTATGAAATTTTGTTGCAATTATTTTAACATCAATATTATTTTTCAAGTCTTCTATAATTGATATAAATGTTTTTTTATAATCAATAATTAGCAACTCATCTTCAACACAATCATAAGGATAAACTTCATCAACATTTTCAATCGTGTTAAACTCAAGCATCATCGCAGCCTGTCCTTCAAAGCTCATCTTTTGATTTATATTTAACAATGAAGCCACTGCATCGAATATTCTACCGACACTTGACGTTAATGGTGTATTGATTTTTCTCTGTAACGCCTGCTTTAATATAGAAATTTCCTGCTGATTAAAAAACCGGAGTAGTTCAAGTTTAAGTTCATGTATAAATAATTCATTACCATAAATTTCATATAAAAGGCCAAGTGCAGAACGCCTGGGCTCTTTAATTGAAGATTCCCCGCCTGGCAATGGGAAATATCTAAAATGAGCAACTCGTTTTATTTCTTTTTTATTATATGTGAAAAATTCCCCCCCCCAAATATTACCATCAGTTCCATAACCTGTTCCATCCCAGGAGACACCAAGAACTTCATCATCAATCTGGTTTTCCGCAACACAGGCAGCAATGTGTGCAGTATGATGTTGAACCTGAGTTAAGTTTTTGTTTTTTGTTTTAGCAAACTTTGTTGATATATAATCAGGGTGTAAATCCGAGGCTATATAATTTGATTTAACTTCATATAACTTTTCAAAATCATTGATTACATCCTTAAAAGTTTTTTCTGCTTCTTGAGTTGAAAGGTCGCCAATATGCTGGCTTGAAAAAATATTATTGCCGACGCTCAAAGCAATTGTATTTTTTAAATGTCCGCCAACTGCTAATATTTTATTTCCATTCGAATTGAAATTGTTTTGAATTGGAAGCGGAGCATAACCTCTTGCTCTTCGTAAAACCATTTCTCTTCCTAAAATTACTCGAACAATTGAATCATCAACGTGCCTCACAATTTTCCTATTATGAACCAAATAATAATCTGCAATACTTTTCAGCTTATTTAATGCTTCGTGTTCATCAATAATAATAGGCTCTTCAGAAATATTTGCACTTGTTGCAACTATTGGTTTTCCTAATTCATTTAAAAGAAGATGATGTAATGGAGAGTATGCAAGCATTACACCAAGATAAGGATTTCCAGGAGCAACTGAAGGTGAAATTATTTTTTCAATATCTTTATTAATATGTTTTTTTAGTAAAACAATTGGAGCTTCGGGAGAAAGAAGGAGCCGTTCTTCAAAATCATTTACTACACAGATTTCTTTCACAGATTCGATATTGGGAAACATCACTGCAAATGGTTTTTCCTCTCGATGTTTTCTTATTCTCAATTCATCAACAGCTTTTATATCTGTCGCATCAACAATTAACTGAAACCCGCCGATTCCTTTTAATGCAATAATTTTACCTTCCTTTATTTTCTCTATTGCATTATTTATAGTTGAATGATTTTTTGAAATTAAATTTCCTGATGAATCCCAAAGTTCGATATGCGGCCCGCACTTCGGACAAGCTATGGGCTGTGCATGGAATCTTCTATTTGTTGGATCTTCATATTCTTTTCTGCAGTCATCGCACATTTCAAATTCATGCATAGTAGTATTTGGGCGATCATAAGGAAGAGAATTTATAATTGAAAACCTTGGCCCGCAGTTAGTGCAATTAATAAAAGGGTAAAGATATCTTCTATCATTTGGATCGTACATTTCATTTAAGCAATCATCACAGACGGCAATATCAGGAACGATTAAAGTTGTTTTCTCTTCATCATCTTTACTTTTGAGAATTTCAAATTTGTTATAACCGGTTTCATCAAGAAAAGAAAATTCGAGACTATTAATAATCGCCGCTTTTGGTTTTTCTTTTTCAATTCTTAATACAAATGAATCGAGGATATACTTTTCTCCCTCAGCTTCAATTTGCACTCCAGCAGATGAGTTAAGCACAAATCCTTTCAAATTTAATTCTGAAGCTAAACGGAAAATAAACGGACGAAATCCGACACCTTGAACGGCACCGTGAATTGTAATTTTAACTCGCACAACAATTTATTTTTTTAAATTTGATCTAAGCCAGTTACACCACTCGTCAATTCCTTCATTAGTAGTGCAGGAAGTTAAAAATATTTTTAACTGAGGATTAATAGATAAAGCATTTTTCTTTAATTCTTCAACGCTGCAGTTTAAGTAAGGGACGAGGTCAATTTTATTTATAACACAGGCTGAAGCATTTCTGAACATAGCAGGATATTTTAAAGGCTTGTCATCGCCTTCTGTTACGCTAACAAAAACCACTTTCATATCTTCGCCGAGATCATATCCGGCAGGACAAACAAGGTTACCGACATTTTCGATTATTACTAAATCAATATCTTCGACATTAAGATCATTCATTGCATCTTTAACAAGATTTGCTTCAAGATGGCATCCGCCATTTGTAACAATCTGAGCAACGGGAACATTTAGTTTATCAATTCTCTGGGCATCGAGATCTGTTTGAACATCGCCTTCAATAACCGCGATTTTAAATTTGCCATTACAATGCTGAATTGTTTTTTCAACAAGACTGGTTTTACCGCTGCCTGGAGAGCTTACAAGGTTTATAGTAAAGTTTTTATTATTTGTAAATGTTTCTCGATTTTGGTTTGCAATTATATCATTCTTTGCCAGTACTTTTCTTTCAACTTGAATTACACTCATTGTCTCTCCGATATTTTATTCTACATCAATTTCGCTTACAGTTAATTCATTCCCAGTTAACATTTCCAAATTTGTATTGCCGCAATAGATACATTGGAATGCAAACTTATTAGTTTCAAATTCTTTTTCACAATTTTTACACTGCAGCTTAATTTGAATTTCTTCTACAAGAAGTTTAGCGCCTTCCAATTTAGTCCCTTGAATTAAAGTATCAAATCCAAAAGTTAATGAATCAACTAAAACGTTACTAAGCTTTCCTACTTTTAAAAATACGGAATTAACTTTTGGGTTTTCCACAGTCTTAATATTGTCTTCAACTATTTCAATTATATTCTGAGCTATTGATAATTCGTGCATAGTCAGTTTAAATTTAATTCCAGTTCTCAATTACATTTAAAGTCTTATCCACAAGCTTTGGCATTGTTTCATTAATTTTATCACTCAGTCCTACACCTAAAGATACATCGTAGGGTTGAATGCCTAAAAGATGTAAATGATTTGGAAGCTTTCCGCGAATTTTTGACAGTCCTAAAACTTCTTGAAAAGTTATTTGGTGCTCTGACATTTTGATTTCTTTGAACAGAGGAATTTCTTCGCCTTTCATTTCTATCAATGTGCCGGGCTGCTTGTTTGCATCAATTGTATCGAGAATTAAAAGATGAGAGCAGCTTTCAACAAGCTGAAGTAAATTTAATCCGAGAGTTCCACCATCAATTATTTCAATTTCAGAATTGTCTTTAATTTTCTCTTTTATGAAATCAAGTGCGTGAACACCAAGACCTTCATCGTAATTTAACGTATTGCCGATTCCTAAAATTACTTTTCGCATATTTTAACTTAAGAGTTCTTAGTGAAACTTTGTGCCCTTAGTGTCTCAGTGGTGAAAGAATTTTACAACTAAGACACTTAGAACACTGAGAATCACTTAGATTTTAATCTCCGTTTCTAAGAATTAAAAATTAATTAACTAACTCATGCAAACATCTAATCCGGTAGTAATGTTACTTACTTCTTTACCGGTTGCATCAATTGTATGAATTGCACAAGCCATGCAAGGATCGAATGAATGAATTGTTCTTAATATTTCAAGCGGCTGATCGGGCACAGCTAATTTAGTTCCAACTAAGCTCATTTCATAAGCGCTTGCTTGATCTTTGTGATCTCTTGGCGAAGCATTCCAGGTAGTTGGGACTACTAATTGGAAGTTTTCAA
>CAVZID010000029.1:0-17304 GCA_963775245.1 uncultured Bacteroidota bacterium | reverse complement strand
AATAATATTTTTCTTAAGTCTCCATCTCCTTTTGTCTTCTTAATATTATTCATTTGCTCATGAAAATCACCATCATAAGTTGATTTTATTTCCTGCTTAAATATTCCAATTGGAGTTGGGAATCCTTCCATCTCAGTCAGCTTGGAAAGAATATGTGAACGTGCAGAAGCTTTGTCAAATTCATCATGAACCCATACATCGCTGATAGAAAATTTTCCATTGGAAATATCAATCACTTCAGGAGTTAATCCATTCAGTCTTATTCCTTTATCACTGTTTTTTCCAAATATCATAGGCTTTTCATGTTCAAGAACTAAAACATTATCTGCTTTTGTTTCTTTATCAGTCAATATTTCAAAAGCACCGTCATTGAAAATATTACAGTTCTGAAATACTTCAATGAAAGCTGTTCCCTTATGTTCTGCAGCTCTTTTTATCATTTGTTGAAGATGTTTTGGATCCCTATCCATAGACCTTGCAACAAATGTTGCTTCAGCACCAAGTGCCAAACTTATTGGATTAAACGGAAAATCGATACTTCCAAAGGGAGTGCTTTTTGTCTTTTTCCCTTTCTCAGAAGTTGGTGAGTACTGGCCTTTTGTTAAACCATAAATTCTATTATTGAAAAGTAATATTTTTATATCAACATTTCTTCTGCATACATGTATAAAATGATTTCCTCCTATACTTAAAAGATCACCATCACCGCTTGCAACCCAAACGGAAAGATCAGGACGGTTAACTTTTACACCTGTTGCAATTGCAGCTGCACGTCCGTGAATTCCGTGCATACCATAAGTTTCCATATAATAAGGGAAGCGTGCGGCACAGCCAATTCCAGAAACCCAAACAATATTTTCTTTCTTGATTCCAAGGTCTGGAGAAATTCTTTGCATCTGTGCAAGAATAGAATAGTCACCACAGCCAGGACACCATCTTACATCTTGTGATGATGAAAAATCTTTTGCTGTGTATTTAATGTCTCCGTTTGCTGGTTTGATATTATTCTCAGGCATTATAAATTCCCTCCTAACATTGAATCTATCTTATCTACTATTTCAGATGATTTAAACGGCAAGCCTTGAATTTTATTGTATTGTTCAACTTTAATATTGAATTGGCTTGCTAAAACTTTTGCAAGCTGCCCCATATTTAATTCAGGGCATAATATTTTTTTATAACGATGTAAAATATCGCTAGTATTTTTTGGAAATGGGTTCAAATACCTAAAATGAATTTGAGCAACTTTTTTACCGTTCTTTCTTATTCTATTTACCGCCTCTGTGATAGAACCAAAAGTTCCACCCCATCCAACAACCAAAAGGTCGGCATCTTCATCACCGATAATTTTAAGCAATGGGATATCGTGAACTATATTATTTACTTTCTCTTCTCTTAACCTAACCATAAATTCGTGGTTTTGCGGATCATAACTAACGTTGCCGGTTATGTTAGCTTTTTCCAATCCGCCTAATCTGTGCTCAAGCCCAGGGGTTCCAGGCAAAACCCATGGACGCGATAAATTCTCATCCCTCAAGTATGGCTGAAAACCTTCTTTCTCTGTTCTAAATTTTACTTCAATTTCAGGAATTGAATCAGGCTCAGGAATTTTCCATGGTTCCGAACCATTAGCAATATAACCATCGGATAAATACATAACAGGCACCATATATTTAGTCGCAATTCTTGAAGCTTCCAGAGCCATTTGAAAACAATCAGCCGGAGTTGAAGGAGCAACAACTGCAACAGGAGCTTCACCGTTTCTTCCGTAAAAAGCTTGTAGAAGATCCGATTGTTCGGTCTTAGTTGGTAACCCTGTACTTGGCCCGCCTCTTTGAACATCAATTATAACTAAAGGTAATTCGGTCATCACCGCTAGTCCGATAGCTTCTGTTTTTAACGCAACACCAGGTCCGCTAGTAGTGGTAATGGCAAGTGCCCCGGAAAATGCTGCCCCAATTGCTGCAGTTACTGCAGCAATTTCATCTTCTGCTTGAAATGTTCTAACGCCAAAATTTTTATGCTTGCTTAATTCATGAAGTATATCAGAAGCTGGAGTTATTGGGTATGAACCAAGAAACAAAGGTAGTCCGCTTTTAACTGAAGCAGCAACAAAACCCAAAGCCACTGCCTCATTTCCTGAAATATTTCTATACGTTCCCTTTTCTAATTTAGCCGGTTCAACGTGATATCTTACTGTGAATAATTCTGTATTCTCCCCAAAATAATAACCGGATTTTAAAGCTTTTTCATTTGCTCTTGCAATCAGTTCGTTACTTTTAAATTTTACTTTAATCCATTCAAGTGTTGGCTCAATAGGACGGCTGTACAACCAATACATCATGCCAAGTGCAAAAAAGTTTTTACAACGAGCAATTTCTTTTGCTCCAAGTCCGCTGTCTTCCAAAGCTATTGCAGTTAGTTTGCTTAGGGGAACTTGCACAACATTAAAACCATCTAGAGTTCCATCCTCTAAAGGATTGCTATCGTAATGAGCGAGCCTAAAGTTTTTTGAATCGAATGCATTTTCATTTATAATAATGATTGCATCAGGTTTTAATGCATTTAA
The DNA here is from genome assembly GCA_963775245.1 of uncultured Bacteroidota bacterium. Lineage (GTDB taxonomy): Bacteria > Bacteroidota > Ignavibacteria > Ignavibacteriales > Ignavibacteriaceae > CAVSWT01. Next base: position 14,735 of record CAVZID010000029.1, on the reverse strand, counting down.
ATTTACTTTCAACGCAGCCGGATTCATTGCAACTAAAACATCAGGTGCATCGCCTGGAGTGTGAATATCATCGCTGCTAAAATGTAATTGAAATCCGCTAACACCATAAGTTGTTCCAATGGGTGCACGGATTTCAGCAGGGTAATCCGGTAAGGTGCTGAGATCATTGCCTACTAATGCAGTTGTGTTTGTAAATTGAGAACCGGTTAATTGCATGCCATCGCCTGAATCTCCGGCAAACCGAACAATAACATCAGTTAAATCAACTGTTTCTTTTGTCATTTTTTTATCCAATTTATTTTAGATTAAATATACTAAATACATCTTTCTGTGAAAAAATAAATTTCACAATCGAACTTTAAGCACTAAAAATAAAAATTGTATATTACAATAAATTATATTATAAAAATTATTTTTCTTATTCAATTGAAAATAGAGTATTAATCTTAGCTTGATATTATATTTTTATTTAAAATAATTTTAGTGAAGTATATATAAGATCATTTTTAAGTTATGATGTAATTCACATAATATTAAAAATATTTTTTTAGTTAATTTGTTCTATTGTATATTCTAATCATGTTTCTAACCTTATATTAAAAATCAGAAAAAACTTATAAACTAATATTCGCGTTCACTTTATATTTTCATTTATCATTCTTGAAAGGAGTAATGATGGAAGCATTTGGTTCAAAATATCTTTTTTTAAAAATTTCTTTTGCTGCTGTAATAATATTAGCTTCACAAAACTTTGCGCAGCGATATTGGAATGTTGCAGCACAATTTAGCGGAACAGACAGTAGCTATGTCGCCGTTGCTCCTTATTCAGGGTTAGATAATTTAACCAGTAATTTTACTATAGAATGCTGGCTGCAAGCAGATACAAACTTGACAGGTACAGTTTTCGGGAAGAGAAATGTGAGGCTGTTGATTGAAGAGACAGGTGATAAATTCAGATTACGAATTCAAACGGGAAATAATACAAAAATGTATTCCAGAACTTCTGCATCATTAGAACTCCATAAATGGTATCATGTTGCTTGCACATATGATGAATCAGGAAGCGGTTCAATGAAAGTATATGTTAATGGGAATCTTGATACTTCAAGAACTGGAACAGGAATAGGGGCAGTAAGTTTTCATGATTCCTTATTCATCGGACATTCAGAATACGGCCCTTTCAAAGGAATGATTGATGATATAAGAATTTGGAACAGGGCATTATCGCAATCTGAAATAAGATTGAATATGAGAAATCCATATGTTGGTGGGCTGAATCAGCAAAAATCAAATTTTGGTACTGGGTTAGTTTTGTCAACAACATTTGATTTTACGTATTCAAGCGGAAGTAATTCTCTATATTTTTCCGATGATTATAATTCCTACAAAGCTTATAATGTTTCCCCTGTTTACTTAGGGGATTCTCCTTCTCAAACATTAGCAATTAATAATTCCCTTGAACTTTCAAATGACGGTGACTATGCCGTTATGCGAAATAATGCAGACATAGAATTATCTGGTCCAGTAACTGCCGAAGCATGGATTTATCCAGTTAATTCAACTTCAGGGACTCAATATATTTTGCAAAAAGGCAATGACTATGGAATGTATTTGGAAAACACTGGTAAATTAAGATTTGTTTTTAACAGTCATGTGGGTACTTCACTTTCAACAATTCCATCAAATCAATGGACGCATATAGCAATTACATTCAATAGTTCAGGTGGTGGTAATTTATATATTAACGGTAAATATGATGTAGGCTATAATTATGGGGCACCTTCAACAGCAAATACAGATTCATTATATATAGGTACTTCCGGCGGCTTGAATTATTTTAAAGGATATATAGACGGTGTTAAAATATCTAATTATGAAAAAAGCGAAGCTGAAATTAACAGAGATATGTTTAGAGAGATTGATTATAATAATAAACCTAATCCACCTAATTCAACAGTAAGTTTGAATTTTGATTTTTATAATTATCCTTCAACCGGAAACGGATATTATTATTATTTAAGGGGAGGCGCTGCTTACTCAATGCCTGTAGCACAAAATGATGTGCCAGTTTCGCCAATAATTGGTTCAGGATTCGAAAACTTTCCTGTTGGTTACTATTTTAAATCTGATTCCAGAAGAATTCCTCAATTTAATACTGCGGGTTATATGGAAGTAGATAGTTTAAATGTAACAAGTTCAACAAGTGTTTCGGATTTAAAAATGTTCATCGCATTAAATCACCAAAATCTTTCGGAACTTCAAATTATATTATACTCACCTGATGGAGACTCAGTTATTGTTTGGGATAAAAATGGGGGCATTAACAATAATGTAGATAATTTGATTACTGTGTTTGATGATGGATCCGATAATGAATTAGTAAATGATAAATATGTGGATTTTGGACCAGATATTAAACCAATAAATTCTATAAATACAACTTTTTCCGGAAAAAATCCAAAAGGTATTTGGAGATTAAAAATTGTTGATTTATATAATGGCAACACGGGATTTTTATATGGCTGGGGCTTAAGATTTAACAATGTTACGGGAGTTGAAGACAATTATTCAAACACAATTCCTTCGGATTATAAACTTGAGCAAAATTATCCGAATCCATTTAACCCAAATACAACTATTAGTTATTCATTGCCTAGAGCCTCGAATGTAAAACTAACTATCTATAATTTATTAGGACAGAAAGTTACAACTTTAGTAAATTCATTTAATCAAGCCGGAAAGCATTCAGTTCAATTTAATGCAGCAAATCTGGCTAGTGGAGTTTACATCTATTCAATTCAGGCAGATGGTTTTATATCTTCAAAAAAATTGATTCTATTAAAATAATTTTTAATTTTTATAAACTTTATTTTACTTCTGCAGAGACGAGATTTCGCGACAAGTCTGAACAAATTCTCTCGTCTCTACAATTTATTTTGCTTTTAAAGATATAAAACGTTCAATTTATTTTTATAATCTTTTGTCTCGCTATTTTATAACAATTTTCAAAAAAGATATTGATCTGCAACAGTAATTTTAACATATTTAGTTTAGTAATAATTTAATAAGGGGAATTCAAAAACGTCCTTAATCTATTTTATCTATATTTTAGAAAGCAAATTAAATTACTTGAAATGAATTTAGCTATTACTTATAGTTCTATGGCTTAAAAATTGGGGAAAAACAAAGAGGGATTACTAAATACATTGGGAGAATATTAATGAAAATTACTATAGTTTTTTTATTACTTAGCATAAGTATAATTGGCCAGTCAAATAAATGGATTAATACCGGTGGGCCATTTAAAGGAAGTGCAATATCAATTGCCATTGATAGTAATGATTTACTTTATGCGCTAACTCAATTTGGTATATATAGATCAAGTGATTATGGTTCTTCGTGGAATGAAATTCATGATGAATTTTGGAAATCTCATTTACCTAAATTTATTCTTGGGAATTATATTCCCGGAGAAATTAAAATTACTTATAACGGAAATATTTTTGTAGTTACAGGGGATAGTCTTTTATATCGTTCAACAGATAAAGGGAGTTCCTGGATTTCTCTTGAAAATTCAATAGGCAATAAAAAGGTGAGAAATTTAACGCTATCTCCAGATGGCAACGCGTACATTCAAGTGGATAGTATTAAAATTTTATATTCAACCGATTATGGAAATACTTGGAGTAACTTTAATTATAACCTAAATGTATCAACAATAAATTCATTGTTTGTAGGGCCTTCAAATATGATGATAATGCGCACCGACACCGTTGTGTATCGTTCAACAGATGGTGGAAATAATTGGGATAATATAAATGATAAAATCCCGTATGCTTATTTCCCCCCAGAATCATTTGCATTTGATTCTAATGATTATATTTATGCTTCATACAAAGGCTATTTTGGAGCGACTTCAAACATACCATTAATTTTTCGTACAACAGATAAAGGCAATAACTGGTCAACAATTTATTTTGCAGCTGGAGATCAGCCTTTTGAAATTTATTTCTTATCAGATATTAATGTTAATTCAATTGGAGACGTTTTTATTGATAATTTTTACAGCATAATGCGTTCAACGGATCATGGTGATACATGGAAAAATTTGTTATGGAATATATCAGGGATTGGAAATGTTAATAACTATAAAGCGCTACCTTTCAATATGGTTTTCGATTCTGAAAATAATGCATATTTTGAAACTCATATTGGATACGGTATAACGAAACTTAATGACAAGGATTCTGTTTTCAATTATATAGCTCCGTCTTTTTCCGATATCAAATTAAACTCATTAAAAATAGATAGGAATAGTAATTTATTTGCTTGCACAGACAGTGGCCTGTATAGATCAACCAATACAGGAAATGATTGGCAAAATGTACTCCATCATTTCCCCTTTCCATCACAATCCATGTCAATTACTTCCAATGGTTTTATATTTGCAGATGAATCATATGCCGGTACATGGTTCTCAGCTGATCAAGGTAATAGCTGGGATAGCTTAGGTAATTACGGGAATATCTTTAGCTCAAATGTTGATAGCAGCATATTCAGTTGGTATAACGAAGGTTACTTATCTACATCAATTGATTATGGTAATAAATGGTCATTAGTAGATAGTGGAAGCTCAATCAAATTCAATCCTGATCATATAGCATTGAATACTGATGGTGACTTTTTTGCTTCCAAAAGTTTTTGGCTTCTTCACTCAACAGATTATGGTAAGACTTGGAAAGATACCGTATTTTTTTATGATCCTCTACACACTGATATTAATGAAATTGCATTTGATACGAAAGGTTATGTTTATATTGCTTCAGATATAGGGATTTTTAAGTCAACAGATGATGGGAATAATTGGGTGAATATAAATTATGATTTACCATTGTCAATTTCATATATGGCAGCAAATGCAAATGGACAAATTGAAGTTATACAATATTGTGCACCAATTGTAAAATCACTTTTAATTTTAAGGAATGACAAAGTTTATATAGGTTATGAAAATGGAGTTTATTATTTAGATGAAATTAATAAAACCTGGATATCTTATAACGATAATTTTAATCCCTCAATCTGTTCTTTAGCAATTGATCCTGACGGATATTTATATGCTGCAACAAGTAATGGTACTGTCTTTAAAACTCCACAAAGTGTAACTGGTATTAATGATATTACTAAAACACAACCAAAAGAATATTCACTTGAGCAGAATTATCCAAATCCATTTAACCCAACAACAACTATTAGTTATTCATTACCTAAAGCTTCAAATGTAAAACTAACTATCTATAATTTATTAGGACAAGAAGTTACAACTTTAGTTAATTCATTTAATCAAGCTGGTAAGCATTCAATTCAATTTAATGCAGCTAAGCTGGCTAGTGGAGTTTATATCTGCTCAATAAAAGCTGATAATTTTTCTGCAGCAAAGAAGTTAATACTGCTCAAATAATTTTGTATATAATTTGCAGAGCACGACATATTGAAAATAGCAAATATGCCAATTTTGAGTTTATAAGATTCAAAATAGATTATTTAAAAATACATAAAGGTTTCCCGTCAGTTTTAACTGACGGATATTAAATTCGTAACTCAAGTAAGTGGCTTCAGCCACATTTAATGAGGCTAAAGCCGACATATTCTGTGTTTAATATTTGCTGTCAACTAAAGTTGACGGCAATTCAATAATTCAAATCCCAACAATAGTTTGTTTAATAAACTATTTTCCCTTAGAGTTTATCTGCTTCTCATATTCAAGTGGAGTTTTACCAATAATTGATTTAAAATCTTTTATAAAATGTGCTTGATCAAAATATCCAAGTTCCAAAGCAAGTTTGGTCCAATCTACTTTTTTGTTTATTGCTAACTCCCCTACTGCTTCATGTAATCTGAATCTTTTTATTACCCACTTAGGTGATACTCCAACATATTGCTTGAATAATCTCTGCAAGGTTCTTTTCTTTATATTCATTCTTTCAACTATGTCGTCCACTTTTATAATGTTCCTATCCTCATTTGTTAAATCAATTACTTTATTAATTATAATTACATTTTCATCTTTTTCAGGGACAATCTTCATTAAGAATTTTTCTGCTGCGTTTGACATTTCCTCTTCATTTTCCGAATTAAGAATTGAAGCTTCAAGTTTATTTACATTAATATCAAAATATTTATCTAACTCAATAAATTTATTTGTAAACTCTGAAACATTTTTTTTTATAAAAGGATAAAACGCTCCCGGCTTGAATTTAATTCCTAAAACTTTATCTCTTCCTTGAAGTTGTCTGGTATACTTCCCTTCCATTACTCCAATGATTCTTGTATAATTTCTTTCAAATACAATATGAATAGATGGATAAGGAAGTGTTTCTGTTGTATATGTTTCTCCATCCGGCAAATTCCATTTTACAATCCAATAATGTTCAATAAAAAAATTAAGCTCACCTGAAGGAAGCAAACGAATCAGATCAAATTTCTTTTGTCCATGTTTGGGATCAAGAACACCTTTGGGATAATCGAATTTTCGTTGTCGCTTATTTACAATACTTTTTTTAATTTCACTCATAATTTAGTTTTGAAATTATAATCCCTTATAAAAATATTAATATAACAACCTGACAAAATAATTTTCTCCAGGTTATAAATTTATTTTTAATTAATTGAATAAAATAAAAATAAGGAGTCAGTCATGAAAATCAAATTGGTTGCATCAGCAGAAATAAAAATAAATACGCCAGTTTCAAAAGTTTGGGATGCTCTTACTAATCCTGAACAAATTAAAAAATATTTTTTTGGGACAAATGCAATTTCTGATTGGAAAGTCGGAAGCCCTTTGGAATTTAAAGGTGAATGGGAAGGAAAAGAATATCATGATAAAGGAACTATTTTAAAATCTGAAAAAGATAAATTGTTTCAGTATACATATCTGAGTTCAATGTCAGGAAAAGAAGATATACCTGAAAACTATGCAACTGTTACTTATGAACTATCATTAAAAGATGGACAAACTAATTTGAAAATACTTCAAGATGGCAATGATACTGAAGAATCAAAAAAGCATCACGAGGATAATTGGAGCTATATGCTTAAATCAATAAAAGATTTATTGGAAAAGTAATAATTTAATTTATGGACCCTAAATTTTTCAAAACTCAAAAAGATTTGCGAAAATGGTTTGAGAAAAATTCCAATAAAGAATCGGAATTAATTGTTGGCTTTTATAAAGTAAGTTCAGGTAAATCAAGCATTACATGGCCGCAATCTGTTTATGAAGCAATTTGCTTTGGGTGGATTGATGGTGTAAGAAAATCTATTGATAAAGAAAGCTATATGATTCGATTTACTCCAAGAAAAACAGGCAGTATTTGGAGCAAAATTAATATAGAAAAAGCAGAAGAATTAATTAAAAATAAATTGATGAAGCCGGAAGGTTTAAATGCTTATATTTTAAGAAAAGATTCTAAGTCTAAGATTTATGCTTATGAACAAAAAGATGTTGCTCTTAATAAAGACTTTGAAAAAATATTTAAAGCAAATAAAAAAGCCTGGGAGTATTTTCAATCACAACCGCCATCTTATCAAAAGCAGACAATCTGGGGAATAATAAATGCAAAACAGGAAAGCACAAAAATAAAAAGGCTGAATGAATTGATTGCTGATTCGGAAGCAGGAGTTCATATAAAACGATTAAGATGGAATAGCAGATAAATCTTTTTGGGAATAATGGAATAATATGACATAGCTGCCACTATTCGGAAATTATTATTCAATTGTTATCTTCAAAGTTTAACTTATTGTTTTATTGTTCCAATAATCTATTAATCCGATGTTCTATTGTTCGAATGTTCTTTAATCTGAATTTGAATTGAAAAATAAAAAACAGAATAACGAAAATCAGAACATTCGAATTCAGAATAGTTTAAAAATAAAGCACAAAAGTATTTTTGCTTATTAAAAGAAAAGGACTGAGCCTTTCTCCAGCCCAGTCCTTTAGCGGTAAGTGATTAGATAGAAATTCAGTTTAGTTTACTTCCCAGGTATTTCCGCTGAATAAAAATTTTTCTAAATCCCCTTCTCCTTTGTTCAGCTTAACTTGTTCAATTTGATTTTCTATACCTTCATCATAAGTCGGTTTATTTATTGCCCTAAAGACTCCAATTGGATGGGGGAATTCAGGATCATCAGTTAAATGTGCAAGAATTGTAGCACGGACAGGGCTTTCATCTAATTCATCATGTACCAATAAATCGTTTACAGAATTTTTACCGTCATTCAAGTCAACAATAACAGGTTTGAACCCATCCAGCTTAATCCCTTTATCTTTATTCTTTCCAAATATTAATGGCTTCCCTTGTTCAAGGACTAAAATGTGATCATCTTTAGTTTCTTTATTGGTCATTTCTTCAAAAGCCTTGTCATTAAAGATTACGCAATTTTGATATACTTCAATAAATGCTGTTCCTTTATGTGCACCTGCTCTTCTTATCATTTCCTGAAGATGCTTTGGATCTCTGTCGATTGCGCGTGCAACAAAAGTTGCATTTGAGCCAACTGCTAGTGCCGTAGGATTAAATGGATAATCAACACTTCCAAACGGAGAAGTCTTTGTTTTCTTCCCTTGTTCTGAAGTTGGAGAGTATTGTCCTTTTGTTAATCCATATATTCTATTGTTAAATAATATAATTTTTAAATCAATATTCTTTCTGCAGGCATGAATAAAATGGTTGCCTCCGATGCTTAACAAATCACCGTCACCGGTTGCTACCCATACTGCTAAATCCGGATGGCTGACTTTAACACCTGTAGCAATCGCAGGTGCTCTGCCATGAATCCCATGGAATCCGAAAGTGCTCATGTAATAAGGAAAACGTGATGAGCAGCCGATTCCTGAAACCCAAACAATATTTTCTTTCGGTACTTCTATTATTTCAGGGAATGTTCTTTGCACCTGGGCAAGAATTGAATAATCACCACAACCCGGGCACCATCTTACATCAAGTCCGCTTGAGAAATCTTTTGCACTTAACTTTAAATCCTTTACTGCTATTTGATCGCTCATTTTTCACCTCTTAAAATTTCAATTATTTTATCCTGAATATCCGAAGACCTAAATGGAAGTCCTCTTACAATATTAAGTTGAACTACAGGTATCATAAATTCGCTTCGAATAATTTTAGCAAGCTGCCCAAGATTTATTTCCGGGATAAGCACTTTTTTGAAATTCTTTAATACATATTCAGTGTTTTTTGGAAATGGGTTAATGTAATTCAAATGAGCTTGTGAAACTTTATAACCGGCTTCTCTTGCTTTTATAACGGCTTCTTTAATTGATCCATAAGTTCCTCCCCATCCTAACACTAACAAATCACCTTCTTCATCGCCATCAACTTCAAGCAGAGGAATATCCTTTGCCATGTTTTTTATTTTTTGTTCTCTAATTCTAATCATCTTATCATGATTATCAGGATCATAACTTACGTTGCCGGTAATGTTTGCTTTTTCCAATCCTCCGATTCGATGTTCTAAACCTGGAGTTCCTGGAATTGCCCACGGGCGTGCAAGGTTAGCATCTCTATCATAAGGAGAAAAATCAGCTTGTTTAGTTCTGTATGAAACATGGATGTCTTGTAATTCATTTACATGAGGAATCTTCCATGGTTCTGAGCCATTAGCTATATAACCATCAGTTAAAAGAATAACAGGCGACATATATTTCAACGCATACTTTGATGCTTCAATCGCCATATAAAAACAATCGCTTGGTGAAGAAGCTGCAAATACGGCAACAGGTGCTTCCCCATTCCTACCGTACATTGCTTGAAGTAAATCTGCTTGTTCTGTTTTTGTTGGTAAGCCTGTGCTTGGGCCGCCTCTTTGAACATTCACAATCACTAAAGGAAGCTCTGTCATTAAAGCTAAACCAATAGCTTCGGCCTTTAATGCAAGTCCCGGGCCGCTGGTTGTAGTTAAAGCAAGGCTCCCGGCAAAAGCAGCGCCTATTGCAGAAGTAATTCCAGCTATCTCATCTTCGGCTTGAAATGTTTTTACACCAAAATTTTTATAAGTGCTTAAGTATTGAAGAATCTCGGAAGCAGGAGTAATCGGGTATGAACCGAGAAATAATGGAAGCCCGCTTTTAACTGAAGCAGCTAAAAATCCAAGTGCTGTTGCTTCATTACCGGATATGCTTCTGTAAACACCTTTAGGGAGCTTTGCAGGTTCAACGGCATATCGGGTGGTAAAAACTTCTGTCATCTCTCCGAAATGATATCCAGCATTTAAAGCTTTTTCATTAGCATCAATTAAATCCGGTTTATCTTTAAATTTCTTTTTTATCCAATTAGAAGTTTGTTCAATTGGACGATCAAATAACCAGTACATTAAACCTAAAGCAAAAAAGTTTTTACATCTTGCTACTTCCTTTGGAGAGAGTTTCGTTTCTTCAAGAGCTTTTTGTGTTAAAGAAGTAATAGGAACTGTAAAAACCTGGTAGCCCTTCAAATCACCATTCTCAAGAGGGCTTTTTTCATATCCTGCTAACTGTAAATTCTTTTTGTCGAATGCATCCACATTCGCAATTATAGTTCCACCGTTTTTTAGTTCAGGTAAATTCTTTTTGATAGCTGCGGGGTTCATAGCTACCAAAACATCAGGGCGATCGCCGGGAGTATGAACATCATGGCTCCCGAAATGTAATTGAAATCCGCTTACTCCGTACACCGTACCTGAAGGCGCACGAATTTCAGCGGGGTAATCAGGGAGGGTACTCAAGTCATTACCCGCTATTGCAGTGGTCTCACTGAATTGTGACCCGGTAAGCTGCATACCGTCCCCTGAATCCCCAGCAAATCTTACTGTTACTTCAGAAAGTTTCTTAATTTCTTTTTCTCTAATCATCTTACTGCTCTATATTTTTTGATAAAATACACTTGTGACTGCTATGCCATAAAGTATGCCATTATATTTTTTGAAGAAAATGATTTGATTTTATTTCAAAAAGAAATGATTGGGCGAATGTTGATATTTTTAATTATCAAATTTTGAAGAATGAAAAATCGAATTTCTTAAAGTTGGGAAGGCAATCTGCAATATGAAACTAATCTCAATAAATTTTCTATTAAACTAATTCAAACTAAAGGATGGAATAATGGAATTCTTAGTTTATTCATTATTTCAACCAAAGATATTTGTGATTTTTTTCCATGTTAACCAATAGATAAATCTATTGGTTAATAATATTTTCCTACTTCTTTTTACTTCCCTTTTTCGTTTTAGAAGTTGTCTTTTTTGTTGATGCTTTTTTGGTTGTTTTCTTCTCAGCAGGTTTTTTCTCTTCTTTATCTTCAGACTTTTTAGTTGAAGTTTTAGCAAATCTGTTTTTTTTCTCCGGTGCTTCTTCAATAAGCTTAACTGTTTCTTCGTAAGTCAAACTAGCAGCATCAACATCTTTGGGGATTCTTACATTCCTTTTACCAGCTTTAATATATGGCCCCCACCTTCCATTCAATACTTGAATTTCAGGATCCTGTTCAAAAACTTTAATAGTTTTCTCTGCATCTTTTTTCCTTTTATCTTGAATTACTTGTATGGAAGTCTCAAGTTCAATCGTATGCGGATCATATAATTTCCCAAGCGAATAAAATTTTCCATCATGCCTAACATAAGGCCCAAATCTTCCAATAGCAGCAACTACTTTTTGGCCCTCAAATTCACCAACTTCCCGCGGAAGCTTAAACAATTCTAATGCTTCCTCTAAAGTTATATTCTCTAATTTTTGTGTATTTCTTAAACCGGCATATTCAGGTTTTTCATCGGGATTATTCAGATCAGTTAACTGAGCTACTGCGCCGAATCTTGCCATTCGTACTGAAACTTGCTTTCCTGTTTTAGGATCTGTTCCCAGAATTCTTTCTCCATAAACTCGTTCACTTGTTTCAATGGTTTCATCTACACGCTTCTTAAATGGATAATAAAACTCTCTGAGCATTTCATGCCAGTCAATTTCACCGTTTGCAATTTCGTCTAATTCGTCTTCAACATGAGCAGTAAATTTATAATCCATAATCCGTGGAAAATTTTCTAAAAGAAAATCATTTACAAGCATCGCAATATCTGCGGGATACATTTTGCCTTTTTCTGCTCCAGTTATTTCAGTTCGATTTTCTTTATCAATTTTGTTGTGACTGTTGAGAATTAGAACCCGGTAATTTCTTTCTGTTCCCATTCGTTCTTCTTTTACAATATAGCCGCGTTTCTGAATTGTGCTGATAGTTGGAGCATAAGTTGACGGCCTTCCTATTCCAAGTTCTTCCAGCTTTTTAACAAGACTTGCTTCTGTATATCTTGCTGGTGGACGCGTATACCTTTCCATTGCTGTAATGTTTTCTGTTTCTAATTTTTGCCCAATAACAAGCGGCGGTAAAATTCCCGAATCTCCATTTTCAGCATCTTCATCTGATGACTCAATATACACTTTTAAAAACCCATCAAAAATTATTACTTCGCCTTTGGCAACAAAATGTTCTTCAGCAGCTGAAATATTAATCTTTGCCGTAGTTCTTTCAATTTCAGCATCACTCATTTGAGAAGCAATTGCTCTTTTCCAGATTAAGTCATATAAAGCTTGTTCGTCCTTTGTCCCCTCTATTTTTTCTACATCAAAATAAGTTGGGCGGATAGCTTCGTGTGCTTCCTGAGCTGTAGCAGATTTAGTTTTAAATCTTCTTGTATAAGAATATTTATTGCCGTATTCTTTTCTAATTTGTTCTTCGGAAGCTTTAATCGCATCCTCGGATAAATTAACAGAATCAGTTCGCATGTAAGTTATCTTACCAGCTTCATAAAGCTTTTGAGCAATCATCATTGTGCGGTAAACTGAGTAATATAATTTTCTGCTTGCTTCCTGTTGAAGAGTTGATGTTGTAAAAGGAGCCGAAGGAGATTTTTTAACCGGTTTCTTTTCTAAACTTTCTATTGTGAATTCGGCATCGATGCATTTATTTAAAAACTCATTCGCTTCTTCTTCTGTTTGAAACTTTTTAGGAAGCTCTGCTTTTAAGTTGTACTTATTTCCTTTTTCATCTTCAACAATAAACTTTGCTGTTACACGGAATTGGGATTCAGATTTGAATGCATCAATTTCTCTTTCACGCTCAACAATTAATCTTACAGCAACTGACTGTACTCTTCCCGCAGAAAGTTTTGGTTTTACTTTTCTCCATAAAACCGGGGAAAGGTCAAAGCCTACTATTCTGTCAAGAATTCTTCTTGCCTGCTGTGCTTCGACTAAATTTATATCAATGTCTCTTGGATTTTCAATTGCCTTAAGAATAGCTCCCTTGGTAATCTCATGAAAAACAATTCTTCGCGTTTTTTTCGGTTCAAGCTCAAGTACTTCTTTTAGATGCCAGGAAATTGCTTCTCCTTCGCGGTCTTCATCAGATGCCAGCCAAACCAGTTCCGAATCAGCAGCAAACTTTTTTAGTTGCTTAATTACTTCTTTTTTATCAGGCGAAATTTTATAAAAAGGTTTAAAGTTATTTTCAATATCTATACCTTTTTCCTTCTTTTCCAAATCTCTAACATGGCCATAGCTTGACATCACTATATAATCTTTGCCGAGAAATCCTTCAATAGTTTTTGCTTTTGCAGGTGACTCGACTATAACTAAGTTTTTACTCATTATTACTCAATAAATAATTTTTCAACAAACTGATTTATAAATTAGGGCGCTAATTTAAGGTAATTTTTTACTTACAATCAAATTATTCTTAAATGACTCGTAATTGCTACCACAAATAAATTAAGAAATAAAAGGAAGTTAGGCGAAGAAAAGAAAAATAAATGCACTTACAATATTGTATATGAAATAGCTGAGGATTCAATGTGTTATATAAAAGTAAAACAAAATTAAATTAAATTTTTAAAAATGAAATACTGTTATACAAAAAAAATTAATAGGGAAATTGTCCTCTACCTTTGGGGAAAAAGATAATGTTATTGACTAATCGATTATAACTTATGCAACTCTTTAAAAACATAAACCCGGATTCTTTATGAAACCGGGTTTATTAAATAATCTTTTAATTTATAATTTATTTGGTTCGAGCGTTATGCTTTTTGCGATAGATTGTTCTGCTTGCATGTTTTTGTTCAACTCTAATTTTTGCTCTTTCTTGTTTAGTAACAACACCGTCTGATTTTGCTTTAACTTTATCATTCTGAATTTTTGCCTGCTGTGCTTCTAATCTAACTGTTTCACTTTTTGTTAATTCACCGCTTTTAACTCCTTTATGAATTCTTGCTTGCTGCTTGATTTGAGTCTTCGTTGCTTTTGGAGTTTTGGTCTGCGCCATTAATATTGAAGAAGAAGAAAATGCAGCCAGACATGCAAAAACTAGGATTACAATTATACGTTTCATTTTAACCTCACATTATTTTAATGATTATTATTTAGTTATTTCAAATTCTCTGCACTAACAAAATCCATAAATATGCCAAAATGATTATGTCGTTTTACTAAATCGTAAACAAACTTTTTACATAAATTGCAATGCCTGGAAACAATACTATTTTGCCTGGATTTACGATTTCACGCTTTTATTTACGGTATTTTACATACTATTATAATTTAATTCGCATAAATTATTTGATTAAATCAGTGCACTGTCTATTTTTGTATATCAAAAGTCCTTCCCTTTGGGAAGGATTTAGGATGGGCTTTTTTA
>CAVZID010000028.1:0-19714 GCA_963775245.1 uncultured Bacteroidota bacterium | reverse complement strand
AAAGCACAGAAGAGATTTTGGAAGTGCGCTTTACGTTTAGCTGGTCATTAAACAAGTTTAACGAAATCTTCTCCCAGGCACTTTTAAATTTTTACAAACTCAACTCTTCTGTTATTTGCTCTTCCTTCCGGGGTATCATTTGAATCAATTGGTTTTGTATCACCAAATCCTTTTGTTGTAAGTCTTGAACTATCAATTCCAAGGCTCACAAGCTCTGCTTTTACTGCATCTGCTCGTTCTTGCGATAATTGTAAATTATGTTTTGCCTCTCCTGTATTATCTGTGTGACCGTCAACTTCAAATTTTAAAGAACCATCGCTTTTCATTAGTTCAAAAATTTTATTTATAGTTCCCATCGATTGCGGTTTTATAACGGACTTGTCAACATCGAAAGTTATACCATGCGTAACGATCGAGAGCCTGGTACTCTTTTGCCAATCATATTCATGCTGCCGCCCGCAAGCTGCTCTAACATTGGTGATTACAATTGGGTTTGTGTTATCACCAATTCCTCCAAAATCCAAAAGAAACAGGTACAGCTTTTAAATTAGGTATGACTAAAATTCGATATTGATCTACATAACATTTCAACTGTTTGTTTTTATATATGAGGGCGCAATGATGCCAATTGTTAAAAAAAGTGTTATCATCTTCATTAGGATAATCCGCGCTAAAATCTTTAGGGAAATAAGCAGTTTCAACTCCACCTCTTTCATTAAACTGAACATTACCCTCTGCATCATCTCCATCTTTATTTACGTATTTTAAAAATATTATTGGACCATCAGCATTGCCGTTAGGAAAATAGTCAAATTCTATTGTAAAAGGATCGGTTAAATAAGATTTGGTTTTCATTAAAGGATATACCCTGCAATAATTTCCCTCCGTAAGTAGGAATGAAGGTTTGCCATCTATATTATTTACAACTGCCTGCCCTGCATCCAGATCCCAGTGAGAAGGGAATTCTCCATTTTCATCTTCTGTAAAATCATCTTCAAAAATAATTTTATCACCTGGAACGAAATCATAATTTTGGTAAGCTTTGATACCGGCTTGCTGTTCAGTTCCGGCTGTTGCAGTTTCTTCAGAATTATTTGTTTCTTGATTGTTGTTGGTATTTGTCTTATTTGATGTTGATGGATTCGTGGCCTTATTTACAAGGCTGTCTTCAGCATTATTTACTTTGTCTTCTGTTTTGTCCTTTACTTTATCAATTAGGTTATCAAACTGCGCATGTAAAGCAAAGTTACATAACAAAAAAATTATTACGATAAAAAACGATAATTGTTTCATGATATTTCCTTTGGATTTATTTCATTAACATTAATTTTTTTGTCTGAATAAAATTGCCCGCAGTTAGTTTATAGAAGTAAACACCGCTTGCATATTTTGAAGCATTAAATCTGATTTTATATTTTCCTGCTGATTTATCTTCATTAACTAATTGAGTTACCAAATCCCCAAGCAAATCATAAATCTCCAGCTTAACATGCGATTGCTTTGGTATTAGATATTCAATAGTATGCGCTTTATGTCTAGCAGATTATTAAATAAGATTAACGAAATCTTCTCCCATATAGTTAATTACATTTTTACAAACTCAACTCTTCTGTTATTTGCTCTTCCTTCCGGGGTATCATTTGAATCAATTGGTTTTGTATCACCAAATCCTTTTGTTGTAAGTCTTGAACTATCAATTCCAAGGCTCACAAGCTCTGCTTTTACTGCATCTGCTCGTTCTTGCGATAATTGTAAATTATGTTTTGCCTCTCCTGTATTATCTGTGTGACCGTCAACTTCAAATTTTAAAGAACCATCGCTTTTCATTAGTTCAAAAATTTTATTTATAGTTCCCATCGATTGCGGTTTTATAACGGACTTGTCAACATCGAAAGTTATACCATGCGTAACTATCTTAGAGCCCGTAAATTTTTTGCCAATCATATTCATGCTGCCGCCCGCAGCTGCTCTAACATTGGTGATTACAATTGGGTTTGTGTTATCACCAATTCCTCCAAATCCAAAAGAAACAGGTACAGCTTTTAAATTAGGTATGACTAAAATTCGATATTGATCTACATAACATTTCAACTGTTTGTTTTTATATATGAGGGCGCAATGATGCCAATTGTTAAAAAAAGTGTTATCATCTTCATTAGGATAATCCGCGCTAAAATCTTTAGGGAAATAAGCAGTTTCAACTCCACCTCTTTCATTAAACTGAACATTACCCTCTGCATCATCTCCATCTTTATTTACGTATTTTAAAAATATTATTGGACCATCAGCATTGCCGTTAGGAAAATAGTCAAATTCTATTGTAAAAGGATCGGTTAAATAAGATTTGGTTTTCATTAAAGGATATACCCTGCAATAATTTCCCTCCGTAAGTAGGAATGAAGGTTTGCCATCTATATTATTTACAACTGCCTGCCCTGCATCCAGATCCCAGTGAGAAGGGAATTCTCCATTTTCATCTTCTGTAAAATCATCTTCAAAAATAATTTTATCACCTGGAACGAAATCATAATTTTGGTAAGCTTTGATACCAGCTTGCTGTTCAGTTCCGGCTGTTGCAGTTGTCTTCCGAATTATTTGTTTCTTGATTGTTGTTGGTATTTGTCTTACTTGATGTTGATGGATTCGTGGCCTTATCTACAAGGCTGTCTTCAGCATTATTTACTTTGTCTTCTGTTTTGTCCTTTACTTTATCAATTAGGTTA
Organism: uncultured Bacteroidota bacterium; assembly: GCA_963775245.1. GTDB lineage: Bacteria > Bacteroidota > Ignavibacteria > Ignavibacteriales > Ignavibacteriaceae > CAVSWT01. The sequence continues at coordinate 16,991 of CAVZID010000028.1, read as the reverse complement.
TCAAACTGCGCATGTAAAGCAAAGTTACATAACAAAAAAATTATTGCGATAAAAAACGATGATTGTTTCATGATCATTTCCTTTGAATTTATTTCATTAAGATTAATTTTTTTGTCTGAATAAAATTGCCCGCAGTTAGTTTATAGAAGTAAACACCGCTTGCATATTTTGAAGCATTAAATCTAATTTTATATTTTCCTGCTGATTTATCTTCGTTAACTAATTGAGTCACCAGGTCCCCAAGCAAATCATAAATCTCCAGCTTAACATACGATTGCTTTGGTATTTGATATTCAATAGTAGTAGTTGGATTAAATGGATTCGGATAATTCTGAAATAATTTATACTCGCACGGAACTGCACTTTTAAAAGGTGAATTTACTGATGTAAGTTTTGAGTAGGGTATTACATTTACGACTATGTGCTCTTCAAAATGTCTTGTTTCCGTGGAATATGTATCTGTTATTGTGGTGTCTTCATAGTAATCACCTTTGAAAACAAAACCGCTGTCGGCCTTTTTCCACGTAGCATTGTTCCCGCCGTCAAATTGGTTTGGCCCCACTGTAAAGATGCGGTATATATCCGGACTTTGATCAACTGTAAATGTTGTATCGGATTCATACGGACTGGGATCAATTGCTGAACCTGCCATGTAAACATGGTCATGATGTGTTGCATACAATGCTAATGAGGATGTAAACATTATACCATTTATACCGAGCAGGGGATTATCATCTAGGCCAATGCTGTATATAAAATCTTCTGAAGGATCAACAACAGCATTTAAATTAAAGGTGTCGTGTTCGTAATCTCCGGGTGAAATTGAAATAGTATTTCTAATGCCCCAAGCTGTACTTGAACCTTTTCCTCCGACAACTTCATCAACAGAAATGCTGCTGTCCTGAAAATCACCTACAACATATTGGGTAACATTTGCCTTTGATCTATAGTATCCATTATCATATCCGTATGAGGGCGGATTATTATAGCTCGACACATCGGTAGTGAAATTATTTTCTGTAATTTTTTCTACCCAGTTTCTAGTCGGCGTATAATCAATATTTACTGTAGTATCACCCCACGCACCTTTACGGTTATGGGTTGTAGTATAATAAGGGAAATAAATCGCGGTAAGATTGCCGACATCTTTTACATTGTCGGCAGTAAAATTTGCAGTTGATGTTCCGTTGCCATCGGTCTTTACACTGTCTTTATCAAAGCTTCCGTTAACTGCGCTTAATTTTACCCATCGATTACTTAATGGTGTACCGTCACAATCATTCACAAGAATTTCAACTGGAATAGTTTCCCCGCCTTTCAAATTTTCTTTTGAAGGAAGTATAGAAACTTTTGCATTAATTGCTATATCATTACCGCCGAGATTTCGCTGGTTATCTTGATATGTTCTTATTTTATCAAAGACAGGCAATATCTGGTTGATTGCTGTATTGGCTGCTGTTTCTGAATTATGTGGATCTGAAAAATCTGCTTCCCCAGTTGCAAGTCTTGTTCTGCTGTAAGCATCTTCTAAATAAACATGAAAATGATACATGCCTCCGGAGCTGTCAAGTGTACTCCAAATTACAAAATCAACTCCACCCACCGGGCCATTCGGAGGAATGTCCCCGGTAGAATAATTTTGTTGATGTACAATAACATTAGTATCCGGATTGTCCCGAAGTTCTTGGGCCATTGTGCCCTCAAGCCACTGCACACAATCTTTTTCAGGATCATTGCTATGTATTTGTGCCATTGATACCATAGCATCGCCCAATGCTATCCAACCAAGAAATGCATTTAAACTTTGTTGGGTGGTATATTCACCAGCAGAATCATCTGGAGGGGGCTGCGGTACATTCACTTTGCACTCCATAAACAACTACTACCGGGTCAGGGCAAGCATCGCATTTATTTTGCGAATAAATTGTATTGAATGAGAAATAGAAATAAAAAGATTACCGCACAAACAGTACTTGTTAATTTCATTTTATTCCCGAATTTTATTGTGTGATGAAGCGGTTGTAATTTATTTAGCAGAGGGAATGGGCACAACTAATCAAATGGTTAGTTTTTATTTGAGGCAAAAACCCTTAAACCAGTTTATGTTTTATTGCTTTTGCTACTGCTTCAGTGCGCGTATTTACATGAAGCTTCACATAAATATTATGAAGATGAAATCGGATTGTATGATAAGATACAAACAGTCTATCTGCAATTACTTTTGTAGAATGTCCTTCAACAAGTGCATTCAAAACTTCTTTTTCTCTATCTGAAAGGGATGAAGATTCAATTTTGTTTAGAGGCGTTTGAAAATATTGCAGCACTTTTCTTGCAACTTCGCCGGAGAATGGCGCACCGCCTTCGTATGCTTCTTTTATTGCTTCAAGTAATTTGTTAGTAGGGCTTTTTTTCAAAATATAACCCGATGCTCCATTTTGCAATGACTTAAATATTTTATCGCTGTCGCTGTAAACAGTTAACATCAAAACTTCAATTGTTGGATATAAATTTTTAATTTCTTTTAAGCTTTCAATTCCATCTTTGACAGGCATTTCGAGATCAAGAAGTAGAATGTCTGGAAGGTCATCTTCAATTCTCTGCAATGCTTCATCGCAGCTTTGATAAGTTGCCACACACTTAAATCCTTCAGATTTATTTAAAATCATTGAAAAGACTTCGCGAAATTCCTTGTCGTCATCAAGTATAGCTGCATGTATTATGGTTCTGTCTAACATTTTAATTTTTTGCAAGTTGATTCATAAATCTTAAATTTTATTATAGTAAGATGCAACTAATCAAATGAGTAGTCTTTAAGACTGGATAGGAAACTTAATTGCAATTTTACTTCCTTTACCCGGGCTAGTAAACAAATCAAATTTGCCTGAAAGCTCTTTTACATGTTTTGCTATATTAAATAGTCCCCGCCCAGGTGTTGCATTGTGCTGATCAAAGCCTACACCGTCATCTTCCAGTTCAAGAATTATACTTTTATTTTTTACAGTCAAAAACATTTTAAATATTTCACAATTTGAATATTTCAATGAATTATTCAGTGCTTCTTTCGTGATTAGCTGTAAGCACCTTTTTGTTTGAGAATTGATTTTAACGTTATTAATATTCTTCGATTCAATTTTCAGATCTATTTTTTTAGCTTCACATACTTCATAAGCATAATTTTGAAAGTTGAAAACAAAATCATTTAACGAATCGTATTTCGGATCTATTGACCAAATTACATCAATCATGGAATCAACGAGGTCACGTGCAATCTTGCCAACCCGTTCAACCGAATTATTCCTAGAATATTTTTCATTCACAATTTAGATTTTGCTCTGCTCGCGTATTTAAATCAACATTGGGTGCCTGCAAAGCATTCTCGGAAAGTATTGCTATTCGTGTTAAACCTGAACCGATCTCATCATGCAGGTCGGCAGCAATTCGTGTTCTAATTTTTTCTATTTCAATCAAACGTTTAAATCGCATTTTAAATATTAAAGCAATACTAATGCTTAGAAGAAGCAGTATTACAGTAATGAACCACCATTCTTCATACAGCGGCACTTCAATAGTAAAATGCAATTCTGCCGGAACAGTGCTTTCAACACCCGATCCGTTAACAGCAATAACCTGGAATATATAACTGCCGGAATGCAATGAAGCATAGGTTACAGAGTTGCGGTTTTTTAAAATATTCCAGCCCTTATCATTGTCTAGCAGCTTATATTTATAAATTGTATTTCTCTCTTCAAGATTATTTATACCAACGAATTCAATTGTGATGGTATTCTGATAGCTGGCTAAAGTAAGACTGTTTATTATTTTTTGTTCCTCACCATTTATTAAAATGTGACTTATATAAACAGGCGGAGGAATTTTATCTTCTTTTACTTTTGCAGGTTCATAAATATAAAAATTTGATTGATTCGCAAAACATAGGTTGCCTTTAGTAGACGAGTAGACAGAATAGTAAGGAACTTTAGGAATCTCTTCATATAATTCAAAGCCGGGCATACCGTTGCTTGATAATTCCTGTACGCCAGACTGTGTCCCTATCCAAAAATTTCCAGAAGGAGTTTTTGTTATGCTCCAGACGCCATTACTGACAAGTCCGCTGTCTCTATTTATAATTGTAAATTCATTTTTATCTTTATCTATAGTTGAATCAGACGACAAGATTTTATTTTCATTATAAACAGCAAGTCCCCCGTATCTTGTTCCGATAATTAAATCTCCATTCCCATTTTCTTTAATAGCTCTTACATCATTACTAGGCAAGCCGTTGGAAGTGGTAAAAAGTTTTGAAAAGATTTTTTCATTTGCAGGCGTTCCTTTAAGATCATTTAATATTTTTCCATGTGAGAATACCGATAACCCGCCGTCATAACCACCAAACCAAATGTTACCTTTATTGTCCTGGTAAATTTCACGGACAGAATTATCAGGCAGGCCGCTGGATTTTGTATAAATTTTTATAATGTTTCTTGGCTTCTCTTTATTTATAACAAGCATTCCTGCGTCTAAAGCACTACCCCATATATAGCCGTCTTTATCTTCAATGATTCTAAATAATGCCGCGAACTTTATTTTGTTTGGAATTTTTATTTTTTCTTTTAAATGAAGTTGAGAAGGAGAATCTGAATTAGGATTTCCATTTGTAATTTTATAAATGAAAATTATACCATCTGGATTTGTAACAAAAAGATTATTTGTCTTACTGTAAAATAGAGAAGGTAGGTTTTTGTCGGACGTATAATCTACTAATGAATGAAAATGTTCCCGCCAGGTATTGCTTTTATCTTTCCATACTTCCAACAATTGTTTTTTTAACGCAATCCAAAAGTGATTGTTACTATCAGAAACTACCGATGCCCAGTTATTAACCGAGAGGTTTTTTGCTATTTGAAACTTGAAAAGATTTTGATGAGTGAGCTTAGAAAGACCGTTATCATTGGAACCCATCCATAAAATATTTTCGTTGTCAAGAAGAAGAGAGGAAATATTATTTTGAATCAGCCCATTATCTACACTGTATTTTGTTATTCCACCAGCAGAAAAATTATTTTCATTTAATTTTATTAATCCGCTGGTAGTTCCAATCCATAAATTATTGTTATTATCTTCAAGCATTGCTCTAGGTTCTTCATGAAGCAAAAGGCTTGTGATTCCTGAATTATTAATCTTAAACAAGCAGCCATCCGTTGCTGCAGCATAAATAGAACTATTTTTGCTTTTTAATAAAGCTGCGATGCTTAGCTTCAATGAATTTGATAGTTTAACTTTATCAAGCTGTCCTTTATTTATCGAATATTTATAAAGACCGTTTTCAGAACCGATTAATATTTCATTATTTTGAATTTGAGCAAACGAACCAACCCATCCTAGCTGTGATGAAACCGGGACTATATGAATTGAATCATTCTGAATAAAATAGAAGCCGCTGTCAGTTCCACACCATATTTGCTTTTTGTTATCTTCATACAAAGTATAAATTGTTTTTAATCTTTTGGATAGGTTGGAGCCGTAAATAAAAAATTTCCCGTCATGATATTTGTTTAATCCTCCCCCTAAAGTTCCTATCCAGACATCTCCGGAATTATTTTTATCTGCAATTAAGCAGCTGATCTTATCAGACGATAATCCATTATCTTGAGAAAAATTTTGAAACTCCCTGCTGTCATAAACACTAATTCCTTCCCAGGTTCCAATCCAGATTTTACCCAATGAATCCTGGCAAAGCGCCTGGATATTATCTGAAACTAAATTATCCATCATGGTGTAATTATGGAGCGGAAGAATTTGCGCGTTAATATTCAAACACGGGATAGTAAGGAAAAGATATTTCAGTATTCGTTTAATATTGATTTGCAAAGCTGTTAACTCAGTGAATTGATTTAAACTTAATTAAAAACTTATTTAAAATTAAGATTTATCAACACGAGCAGACAAATAGATTTGTTCTTAGATAATCTAAATAAAGTTTGGTCGTTTGATTTACCGAAAAAACTACTGTTTAAACTCAAATTGTGAAGCTGCATTATTCCATTCTATCATGTGAATATCCCAATCCCGGTAAGCAGTTCTTCTTTCCAACTTTTGAGCTATAATTACTTTCTCTCCGTCGGTACGTACGTTAATCATTCCGTAATTAGTTATAGTTCTAATCTTTTTATCCTTAGCATTTGATTTGTTTAGCTCAATAAATTCTTTGCTTGAACGTGCTAATTCTGTGCTGAAAATAAGCGATCTTTCGCCGCGGCTGTATTTGCCAATTGTACCAAGTGTATCTGGACGTGGATGGCAGTACGGCTCTTCATCACCGCTTGAGATAACAGTTGCAATTGCATTTACTGCTTTAAGAAATTCAGTTGTAAAATCACTGCTGCCGTGGTGACAGGATTTGGTAACATCAGCACCAACATGTTTATTGGATTTTTCTATTGCAGTTGAAAGTTGCTCCTCTAATGTCTGTCTATCGGCCTTGCTTAAATTTGGACTACTTAATTTATTTTTAATTCCGGCAACATCCATTTTAGAATAACAGCTTAACAAATAATCTTCTGCAGGCGAATTTAAATCTCCACCAAGCAATATTTTTAATTTTCCTATTGATATTCTTAGTACAACCGAGTTTCCGTTTTTTGTTTTACTTTTATTTTTCAGAAATGCCGGAAGGGCATCTTTACCAGCTAACTTTTTAGTGTATGGAGCCATCACTTCAATTTTCATATTACCTTTATTGAAAATGGGTGAATGGCCATAGTAAAGTGACTTTTTTGGTGCAGTTGTTTTGTTCAAAGTGTTAATGTAAGTGCCTGTCTTTGGAAGACTATTAACTAAATTTTTAAATTGTGAGTCTGTTCTAATAAGATTGGTTATATGTTCGCCGTCAGCTGTAACTCTCCCCAGTGAATCAAGCTTGGAACCGGAAGTTTCAACCAAGGCCATTGTGATAAACTGTTTTGAAAGTAAATTGATTTTTAAAGCCTGCTTTCTTTGTAAATAACTTGCCAAAGCCCCGGTAATGGTCAACGTCCGAATGAGTAATAATAGCTGTAAAAGGCGGTGGAGGAGTGTTTGAATATTTCAAATTGAATCGCCAATCTAAAAAACGCGACATGTTATCCGAACCGCCTGCATCAATAATGAAATGCTTATCATCCGGAGTAACAATATGGCAGCCATCACCCTGTCCAACATCAACAAAATTAACTTCGAGAACTCTTTCCGCCTGAATATCAGAAGAAAGAATGTACCCGTTAGAATTTCTTGCTCTGACTTTTATATAAGTTTTCCCTTTTTCAGTTACTTCCACAAAATTATCATCTCACAATTTCAGGTTTAATGTAATCTCCATAAATCAATTGTTTAAGAAACTTAATTTTCTTGATTTTTGTTTTACTGTCTGTTTTGTAACTGTAAAGATTAACTGATGGAAAAACGGCAAACCCCATTCCTTGCTTTATTATTTGCGAAGACATGATATGAATCTCCTTTATACACCATTGTAGTTAATTTAATTGTTTATAAAAGAAAGAATCATTTAATCGAAATATATATAGCGTATCTTTGACTGTGATTGTTATTTTGTAATTCGGAAAATTTATAACCGGATCGCTTTTATAAATTAGAAAAAGTTTTAGTGAACTACAAAGAATGCTTTTTCAATTGATTGATTTATCAGCTGATTGGATAGTGCAAAAGTAATTTCTCCACTAAATTTTCTTTTTGCATATCTTAAATATTTTTAAGTATTTTCTATTCAGGCTTTCAAACCAATTTATCAAATCATAATCAAGGAGTTAAAAATGGTTTCCATCATTTCTCTTTGGCTTCCCATTCTTCTATCCGCAGTAACTGTTTTTATAATAAGTTCAATTATTCATATGATGATGCCGTATCACAAATCCGACTTCAAACAAATTCCAAACGAAGAACAGGTAATGAGTGATATTGCAAAATCATAATAGTCCTCGGCAGGGGAATATATGTTTCCTTACTGTAAAAATTCTGAAGAAAGGAATTCGCAACAGTTTAAAGATAAAATGGCTAAAGGGCCTGTTGGGCTTTTACAATGTTTTCCCATCAGGCCGATTTTGGCATGGGCTCAAGTCTTACAATGTGGTTTGTATATTGTTTAATTGTAGGAATTTTTTGTGCTTATATTACTGGCCATGCGCTTCCACCATCTGCCAATTACCTTTCTGTTTTTAGATATGTCGGGTGCTATTGCATTTACTGGTTTTAGCCTGGCATTAATGCAAAACAGCATTTGGTATAAAAGAAGCTGGGCAACCACATTTAAATTTATGTTTGACGGTTTAATTTATGCTTTGTTTACGGCAGGAATTTTCGGAGGATTGTGGCCTTCTGTGTAAGAATTTTTAATTAACTAAAGTGCTTTTCAAAAATTTATTAGATAATATTTGTGGAAAACGAAATTATGAAAAAATTTCTCTTTACAATTTTGTTTGTATTATTATCGACTGTAATAATTTATAGTCAGTTGAATTCTTCAAATTCAAATGTATATAAGATTGAATCCGGATTTGTAGATGCTAATGGAGTAATGATTTATTATGAAGAATTTGGCAAGGGAAAACCGCTGATGATTGTGCACGGCGGCCCTGGAGCTACGCACGATTATTTTCTTCCTTACTTGCTGCCGCTTGCAAAACATAACCGTTTAATATTTATTGATGAGAGGGGTTCGGGGAAATCAGGTATTGTTGATGATGTAAAACAATATACTGTAGAGAATATGGTTGAAGATGTTGAGGCAGTGAGACAGGCGCTTGGACTTGGAAAGATTTCTTTGCTCGGGCATTCATACGGCGGAGTGCTTGCACAAGCTTATGCTTTAAAGTATCAAAATAATTTAACGCATTTAATTTTATGCAGCACTTTCCCCAGCACAAAACAAATGAATGATGTTTTTGTAAAAATAAAAGAAAACATGGCTCCTGAATTAAGAGAACGAATTAATAAAATGGAAAAGGAAGGTTTGTTCGGTCATGGATTGCCTTATGAACAAAACCGCTATACAGATGAATATAAGATAGCGGCGTGGGGAGAAGGATATTTCCCTTATATTTATCAGCGCAATCCCGATCCTTCTTATGATCCGACCACCGATGGATTTGCATGGACTCTTTACCGGGAAATGTGGGGTTCAAATGGTGAATATATTATTGACGGCAATCTTAAATCAGTTGAGTATGTGGATAAGCTTAATACTATTAAAGTACCAACATTAATTAATTGCGGCGATCATGACGAATGTGCGCCCTGGCTTTCTAAAGAGATGCATGAAAAGATTGAAGGTTCAAAACTGGTTATTTTTCCGCAAAGCGGGCACATGACTTTTGTGGATCAGCCAGATCTTTTTATTAAAACGATTGAAGATTTTTTACATTAAATATTTTGAAAAGAGTTGAGTAGACAAGTTTATTCAACTCTTTTTCTTTCGTTTTATGGAGGGCTTTACTTTTTTATTGTATTCAAGCGCAAGCATAATCCAGTAAGAGAGATCTTTTTTTGTCTTCATACCCTCATCACTAACATAAACAAACCCAATCATTGGCCTCTTTGCAAAATCCATTTCGCGGCATCCTTTTCTTTCCAATGATGCTTCATAAATTTCAGGATCAATTCGAACCATCATATCATCTTTAAAAACACCGACACACATTTTATCATTAACCATAAAAGTTAATCCGCCCATCATCTTTTTCTCTTCAACAATGCAGCCCGGAAGAATTTGAGGAGATAGTTCATAAATTGCTTCTCTGATTCTATCTGCTAATTTTAAATCGTAAGCCATAATTATAAATGAATTATTAATTAGATAAGATTTGATTTCTTTTGTTGTAAGGAAATTAAAAAAGAAATTTGAAATTAAAAATATTAGTAACCTTAATAATTTTGCACATCTAATATTTTTAAACAGATATAAATTACTATAATGTATTAAAACACAACCAGATTTATTTGACCTCCCCTGCTTTATTTTTCAATTATTTTGTTTTATTTATAAAAGAATATGTCTATTTTCATTAAACCCTATTTACTTACATCCCTTAATAGAAAGGCATTTCATGAAGAATTACTTCCGTGTTCTTTTGTTTCTTGCTGCATTATTAATAATCAATGGCTGCAGCGAAAAAGAGCCAGATAAAACAGCAGGGGAAAAAGAGGAAGTTTACTTAACTGCTGGATTAAAAGCCCGCCCGCTTACTGATGTAAAATTTGAAAGCACCCCTGAAAGAATAGCTCGGGGAAAATATCTCACAAACGGGGGCTCACATTGTTTTTTATGCCATAGTGTAAGAGACTGGAGTAAACCTGGCGCTCCTCCAATTGAATCATTAAAAGGAGCAGGAGCTATTCTTGAAAACAAAAAGGATTTCAGAATAGTAGCACCTAACATTACACCTGATGAAGAGACAGGCGCAGGAACATGGACGGACGATATGTTTGCACGCGCAATAAGAGAAGGTGTGGGACACGATGGACGTGCATTATATCCACTTATGCTTTATCAGGAGTTCAAACATTTTTCCGATGAAGATATAGCCTCAATTGTAGTCTATCTGAGAACACTGCCCGCGGTAAATAACAAACTTCCCAAAAGGAAATTGCCATTAGAGATGCAGAAGATGATTGTACATGATCCCCAGCCCATTTATATGCCGGTACCGAAGCCTGATTTTTCAAATGTTATGGAAAGAGGAAAATACATGACGGAAGTAGGTGGCTGCATAGGCTGTCACACGTCGTGGGAAACTCAACTTAAACCAGGATTATTCGCCGGCGGAATGGAATTTCAGGAACCAAATGGCATTGCATACTCAGCTAATTTAACGCCTGATGAATCCGGATTAACTTACGATGAAAATACTTTTATTAATGTAATTAGAACCGGAAAGAGCGGAACTCTCCATTCGGTTATGCCGTGGATTGTTATAAAGAATTATACTGATGAAGATTTGAGAGCTATTTATAAATATTTAAAAACGCAGAAACCGGTGAGGCATTATGTTAATAATATTTCCGAACCGACTTATTGTGTACTCTGTGGTCAAAAGCACGGACTGGGAAATAAGAATGCAGCAAAGATTACAAAAACAGCCGATGTTAAACCTGAAGTTTATGATACTTATGCAGGCACTTATACTTCCAATGAAGGTGACAGCCTGACTGTTTTCCGCGACAGCGATTCTCTTAAGGTAAAAAATGATATTGAAGGATTTACCACAAAGCTTCTGCCGCTTTCAAATACGGAATATGCCTCAATTAATTTACCTTTTAATATGAAATTTGGTCTCAATAAGAAAACAAAAGCTAAAACATTAACCTATCATATGTTCGATGATATTGAATGTAGAAAAGTGAAATGAGATATTAAGATATGGTTTTAGAGACGCTCTTTTGGAGCGTCTCTAATTTTTATTTTATGAATTCGTTCAGAACCAATTTATCGGATATCGTTAAAGAACCATCGCTTGATTTCAACGAGTAATCAAGGTTCTCTGTTTTTTTACTTAAATATTTTTTCATCTTCTTCAGCATTCCGTTGGAAAAGAATTTATTTGCTGTGAATAAAGCAGTCCTTATTCCATTAAGTGTTGGAAGACTTTTTACGAAATTTTCCCAATCACTGTCGGGGCGTTTTACTGAAAATAACGAATCATTTTTCCAGCCGCTTAATAATAAATAATCCGCACCATTTAAATAATTGGGTTCAAAGTTGTTAATTGGAACAAGCTCTGCAGCAAGTCCGCGATTCAATAAGAATTCTGCAATAGCTTCACCGAATTTTTGATTAGTGCTGTTCTTACTCTGAACGATAATTAAAGCCTTTTTCATTTTATACCTCTACTTAATCTATTTTAAATACATGGGTAACATAATGAAGGCAATAGGACGATGCACTTGATTTTTTATGGAAGGATTTTTTTGATGATGTATGTTAGGTTTTGGTTGATTATTGTAATATGGAAACAAGATGCTTATTCAGTTTCTAAAACCAAAATAATTAAACAAAATTTAATAAATAGTTGGAAAATTTCTTAAAGATTAATACATTGAATTGTTAAAATTTTTTTCGATTATAAAGTAAATTTATAATATTAAAGTCCTTGGGGAGTAACATAAAATGAATCTGATATATGCACTTCTTTTTTTCATTTGCCTGTCTAATTTCATTTTCAGCCAGCCTAAAATAGAAACCTATAATTTTATTAGTAATCTTCTTAATGCAGATGGAATTTCAAATCAAGATGATATAAACGACTATTTAAAAATCTATGATCAAATTTTTCAAAGAGCAAAAAAAAAGATTGCTGATGAGAATAACATTTATGATAAACATAAAGCATTGTTTAGTCTTTTTCATGATAGTATTTTGAAAAAATATACGAGTAAATCGTACATAAAAAACCTGTTAAAAAACCAAGAATATAACTGTGCTACAGCAGTGATTTTATATTATTTGATTTGTTGTGATCTTGATTTAAAGGTGAACGTATATAAATCACCTTATCATGTTTATATTTCAGCAAACAGTAATGATGGAAAAGAATTTATCATAGAATTGACTAATCCAGTTGATGGATTTGATTTTGAAAAAGATATGGACGACTATATACCTTATTTGCTTGACTATAAATTAATTACCCAGGAAGAATTGAATAAAAAAGGAATAAATAATATCTATAAAGAATTTATTTCTAAGTCTGAAAAAATTACTCCAGATCAGCTTTTAGCAGTTTATTATACCAATTTAGCAGCTTACCAAATTTTAGATAAAAAATGGTACGATGCTTATAAATTCCTTAAGCAAGCAGTAATAATTTTCCCGGATTCATCTACAATTGAAAGTTTCAATTTGGTTTGGTCTGTCCATGCAAATGATATTGAAGATAATACTGATAAGGTATCTTCTTTTCTATTGGAAACTATTGATTCAATACCAGCCTCAGATGAGTTTTATGACAATTTGATTGACTTTTCCGGTTTTGTTATAGACAAAAATCTTGAGATAAATAACTTTAATTTGGCTGATTCAATTTATAATAAGCTTTGCAATGTGCTGCCCCACAGAGAGTTGTTAAATAATTTAATTAAAAAGATGAATGTTGCTATAAGTAAAGATAAAATCATTCATAAAACTGTTAGAGGCGAATATAACGAAGCATTTATACTTGCCGGGAAACTATATAACAAATATCCAAACGATGAGGACATAATTGATTTATTTATTGATGCCGGTAAAACTTATGTTTATAATTTACAGTACTCAGGCGATTTTAAAAAAATTATGGATGTTGCAGATACCTTATATTCCAAAGTTCCTGAAATTAAAAGTGTTCAAGATATATATGCATTCTCCCGTGCAGGATTTACAATTCTTTCTCATTTATATAAGCAAGATGTCAATAAAGCAAAAGGAATTCTTATAGCTGCTTATAAGAAAGTACCTGATAATGCAAGATTAAAAAATGCGTTAGGGATTGTTTACCATGAGCTGGCAATGGCGGAAATAAGAAATAGAAATTATAAAGATGCAATAAATCTCTTAATTCAGGGCTTAAAATATGATCCTGAGAGCTACGATTTACAATATGAATTAAAACTAACTAAAGACTTATTGCCAAAGAAATAATACATTTATTTATCATCACAACCAGTAACTTATTTTCAGTATAAAAATATTATCCGGCTTTACGCCGAACAGATGGTCAATTGAACGTCCGAATCTAAATTGTCCGATTGATTCGACATTTTCTCTCGTTTGTGTCCACACTAGATAAAGAGTTGAACCCGCGAAATATTCCCAACGCAGGACTGCATTACCACGCAGGGAAATATAATTGAAATCCGGATTGCTGATTGTCTGAGAAGGCGCAATACCTCCGGCATCCGGGTCAAGATTGTAAGAAATTATGTCTCCATTATTATTTTTTTCGCTTTCTAAAGTTGAACCATTTTCTCCATAAATATTAAAATCATAGCTTCTGGGTTTAGAGAGATATTTAAAATCGGCGTACTTTCCTGAAGCAATAAATGGCTGCACATAAACTTGAAAACTTAGTGTAGGACTCATTATCCAATCTGCTCTTATATTTGCCGAAACAATGGTTTGATCAAGATGAGCAAAGACATATCTTTTATTGAAAGTTTCAGCTGCTTGGGGGTCATCAAAATTACCAATCCATTGAGCAGTAAAGATATCTTTTGATACTTGCGGGCCAAACGACATTGTTAAAGTCGGCAGTACTTTAAATTCAAAATTTGTTTGGAGTGAATTGGAATGTTCATCTTCGCCAGAAGTTGATTCCCCGACAAGAGTTAAAACCCACCACTTCCGGTTGTCAGTAAATAAATTAAATTTAAATGAAGAGCTTGGGGGATTAAGAGTAAGTGGGCCGCCTCGCGTTCTCCTTGAATTTAAAGTTGTTGGAGTATAAATATAAGAAAGTTCACCGCCGTAATAATCATGCAGTGTTAAATAACTGTCTGCCCAATATCCTTGTAAAATTTTGTTGCCGCCATAATCAAAACTTAAGAACGTCGCTGCATTGATGCCGCAATTTAAATAGAAATCAGTTGGGTCATTCCATTGATAGCTGGTGAAAAAATGTCCATTGATATAATCGCTGTATGAACCGAAGCCGAGATCATTCACTTCAAATTTTGGACTTATAAATCCAATGGCTGTGTTAAAGACCCATCGTCCGCGATTTTTATTCAGCATCAATCTTCCACTGTAGCCAGTTAATGAAGTTGCTGAGCTATCCACAGAAATGTAGGAAACATCAGGCCTTTGGAAATAGTGAGTCGGGCTTTCCTGCAAAGCAGTTATTTTTTCTTTTGATCCCGCAACACTTGAAACTGCTCCCCAGCCGGTCAGCACATAAGTGTTATCTTTATCTAAAAATGTCCAGCCATCTGCCGCAGCAACAAAAGCACTTTTATTTATGGAATTTTGTAAATCTTCTGAATTAAAAAAACGATTGGTAAAAGTTGAAAGAATTCCTATTCCTTGATCTCCAGAATTAAAATCCCTTTGAGCGCGAAAGACTCCATAGTAAGTTAAAGGTTCAATTTCAACGCTGGAACGGTTTCCATTTAATGAGATATCTGCAAACTCGCGCTGTGTAACCGCGTGGATTGTTCCTATCTTCCATGAGTCATTAACTTCTCCTGAAATTTTTGCTGCACCAAGAATATGTGTACCATTTGGTTTATCAACATAATCATAATCCGGCAAGCTGCCTTGCGGACTTCTTCCGATTCTTCTGCTGTAAAAAATATTTGTAGTCGGCCAATTGAAATTCACATTATTATTTGTGCCGCCGCGTCCGAAACGGTATATACTTACACCTTCTGTAAAAAAAGGACGCTTCTCTTCAAATGTAGATTCAACATCTGTTAAGTTTACAACTGCAGGATCAAGCTCAACCTGACCGAAGTCGGGATTGATTGTCGCATTCAATGTTAAGCTGCTTCCTAGCCCAGCTCTTAAATCTAGGCCAACACCTGGAGAGTATTCGTGTCCGTTATTAAATGGATCATTGGGGGCTCTGTCGATGTATTCTGCTTTTCCAACTACATAAGGTAAAAGTTCAATTCTAGCCGGCGGAGTAATTCCATCCATTCCGACTAGATCAGGAAATCTTGAAGTAAATCCACTTTCATTTCTAGGTGTATATACCATCATGTCGGTTTCAAATCTTCTGCTTATAAATCTTTCAACATCAATTCCCCAAACTTGAGAATCCTCTTTATTAAATCGCAATTGTGAATAAGGAATTTTCATTTCAACCGACCAGCCTTTATTATCAATATGCGGAACTCCTTCCCAAACTGCATCCCAGGTAAGATCGTTGGGCTGCTTTACATCATTCTCAATCAATCCATCTGCAAGTGTACCGGCGGCGGAGACATAGAAAAAATATCCGCTCCTTTTATCTCTATAAGAATCAAGATACAATACACAGCCGTCCGAAGGATCACCCCAAATAAAATCTCTTCGTACAAGTCTTGCCATTATTGAATCAGGGCGGTTATCATAAAATCTTGCGGCGAAATAAATAGCTTCGTCGTCATATGCTACCCAGAACTCCGTATTCTGTGAAGGTTTTACACCTTGATCAGGATCTTGCTGAATTAATTTATTAAAGCCCGGCCTTTGCCAAATTTCTTCCGTTAACTTGCCGTCAATTGTAATTTTGTCATTTGATCTTACAGCAATGATTTTTGATTTAGAATTTTCTTCTACAGTAGGGTATTTTCCTAGTGACGCTGTTATAGGAAGAATAAGAAACAGGAGAAATTTTCTCATAGACTTAATTCTCCAATATTTTTTTAAATGGCAATATAAATTGAGAAGAAGGAGTAACAGGTTATTAATTAAATCACAGGCTATTAGAAGTGATGAAAGGATTAAATAGACTTTAGCGGGTAGTGCTGAATACTGAATTTGTACCCTTTAAAAATTGGTTAGAATTCTTTTTAAAGAGAGGTAATATGACCCACCTCTTTCATTCCTCTCCATGGAGGGGTGCAGGAGTGGGTAAGTATAAATTTAATTTGCAAGTTATAAGAAATCAAAACTCCATTCGGCTTGCCGCAACATCGGCTTCATCATCAGAGGCCATTTGTTTGCCGGTTATGTCAAAAGCATTAAACTTAATTTTAGATTTATATGTTTTCCCATCCGCGGAAAGAGTAATTTTTTCAGTGAGTCTTCCGTAACCTGCCGGACTAAATCCGCCGATTTTTGCTAATGCTTCAAATGAAGCAGGTACATTAGTAATGTAGAATTCATATTTAGCTTCATATTGTTTGTCTCCGGTTTTTTTCCATATTCCGTATGCTGGGGGTACAGGCGGCATGCCGTCATAATTGGAAGATTCAGTCATTGTGCCGCCGGAATTAAATGACAGTAAAAATTCAAGATTTTTTACTCCTGCAAATGCACCGGTTTT
>CAVZID010000027.1:0-32241 GCA_963775245.1 uncultured Bacteroidota bacterium | reverse complement strand
CTGAGGATTAGGTGCGAAAGGAAGCACCTGCACTATGTTCAATTCCTTGATCAACAGGGAAATTTATGTAACTCCCTCTGTGCCTGCTAATCTTCCGGAAGAAAAGATCCATTGTAAATTTTTAAGTACGTTTATATTTCTGTCAGTTTGAGCAAATACTCTATCGACAAAATCCGGCCGGGTAAGTTAAGTTGTTCTTTAGGAAATTTAGCCTTATATGTTAATAACGCTTCAGCATCGCTTCCAACAATTCTTTTACTTTCTGTGACATGCTAACTCCATTCTAAAATATTTTATTCAAAAAATTAAAATTCAATAAATGAATGTCCACAAAAATAAGCCGAAATCATTTGTTATTCAATTTATTCTGAATGAAGTCAAATATATTTTTTGCGTTAGAACGAGAATTTTCGATAAAAAGCCTGTTAGTTACCATTCCAGCGCATACAACGCCTGCTAAAAATAATCCATGTTTGTTTGTTTCGAAAGTATTTGTATTACAGACATGTTCACGGTTTTCATTTTTAGATATTTCAATTCCGCATTTTTCAAGGAAGGAAAAATCCGGCTGGTAACCAGTCATCGCTAAAACAAAATTATTTTGAAGTGTAGTTAATCCTTCCGGTGTTTGAACATCAACTTCATCTTCTTGAATTTCTTTTATTGAGGAATCAAAATAAGCTTTGATTGAGCCTTCTTTAATCCGGTTTTCAATATCCGGCTTAACCCAGTATTTAACTCGCTTATTTATTTCACTTTCTCTTATAACCATTGTAACTTCTGCCCCTTTCCGGTATGTTTCAAGAGCAACATCAACCGCAGAGTTTGCACTTCCAACAACAACTACTTTCTGATTAAAATAAGGATGTGGGGGATTATAATAATGCAATACTTTCGGAAGTTCTTCCCCGGGAATATTCATCAAATTTGGCCTGCCATAAAATCCTGTTGAGATAATTATTCTTTTACAAAAATATGTTTCTTTAGCAGTTACTATTTCATAAACATTATCTGAATCTTTTACATCTTTAACTTTTTCATAAAGATGTACATTTAATTTCCACGACATCACAACTCTTCTGTAGTATTCAAGCGCTTCACTTCGGGTAGGTTTAGGCCCATGCGATATAAACGGGACTTCCCCTATTTCCAATCTATCCGAAGTTGAAAAGAAAGTCATGTTCAGCAGGGTAATTATAAATTGAATTAACAAGGCAGCCTTCTTCAAGTATTAAATAATTAATATTTCTCTTAACAGCTTCAATCCCGCAAGCAAGGCCAATTGGGCCTGCACCAATAATTATTACATCATAATTATTTTTAGTCATTTTATTTCCAATCAATACTTAAAAAACTTTTGAACAAAGTTAACGAATTCATATTTTAATTATTAAATATAAAGGTGAGATAAAAGGCGGTACATAAAAATGCACCGCAAGTTTTTGAAAATTCTATTTACTCACAATTTGAATTAAGCTGCTTGCAACTCTCTCATTTTTATTATCAAGTAGTATAACTCTGTAAATTCCAGGCTCGTCAAAACTTAAATCACTATTTTCATTTTTTGTAAAATATATATAATTCAAATCCGATTGAACAGTAAAATCAAATAATTTATAAAATTCAAATTTATTTTGAGTAGAATCTAATTTATCGTATTCAATTTGACAATCAGTTAAACCTAAATTATGATCACATTTTGCTACTATTGTTATAAATCCGGTGGTAAATATATCGCTTATTCCAACCTCACCGGAGTTTGTGAAATTTTCACAGAAATAAAGTATGGGTTCACTTTGTGCAAGCGTAATTGATTTCAATCCGGATGCTAAAAATAAAATAAAGATTAATGAAAATAATTTGTACAGTTTCATATAATTAATCCCTCACTTTTGATTATTTTTGTTTTTCAATAAATCTTAATAAATGTCTATTAAATATATTTTTCACGTTTTACAAGATATATTTTTCTTATCTAATATTTAGTATAAAAAAATTTCTTCAATAATTTATCGGAAA
The DNA here is from genome assembly GCA_963775245.1 of uncultured Bacteroidota bacterium. Lineage (GTDB taxonomy): Bacteria > Bacteroidota > Ignavibacteria > Ignavibacteriales > Ignavibacteriaceae > CAVSWT01. Next base: position 30,222 of record CAVZID010000027.1, on the reverse strand, counting down.
TTGTGCATAAATTTAAACATGTCTGTTTTGATTTAGACGGAACGCTCGTTGATTCATACTTAAATATATACAACACAACTCTAAAAGCACTTAGTGTCTTAAATATTAAAGAGCCGCTCCATGAAGGTGAATTTCAAAAAAGAATCGGACACCATTTTTTAGACATCTTCAAAGATTTAAATATCCCGGTAACGGATGTTGAGGAATTCATTAATATATATAAAAGCTACTATTTTGATTTTATTGATAATTCAAAATTATATGAAGGTGTTGAAGAGGTCTTAAGTAATTTAAATTCATTAGGGATAAAGATTTCATTGCTAACTACAAAGGGACAGGATCAGGCTGATAAAATCATTAATCACTTTAAACTAAGAAAATATTTTTCTTATGTTATGGGCAGAAGAAACGGAATGGCAATAAAACCTTCAGCAGAACCGCTCCAATTTATTTGTAAAGAATTAAAAGTTGAGCCTTCACAAACGTTAATGGTTGGTGATTCGGAATTGGATATACAATGCGGGAAAAATGCTTTTGCAAAAACTTGTGCTGCCTTATACGGCTATCGTTCGGAAGATTTTATTAAACAAGAAATGCCTGATTATTCGATAACAGAAATAAAACAATTACTGAAATTCATTTAGCAGCATCATTAAGAAATCATAATCTTTTGTAAATGCATTATAATTTAATTTCTATTTAATTAAATTAACTTTGATAAAATAATTACCTCAATAAACAATTAAATCAGTATTTTATAAATGGACGGTTCAAAAATGAAGCTTAAAATATTTTTCGTCTCTTTGCTTGTAATACTTTTCTTCATTCCTAAAATAAATGCAAAGGACTATCAAAAACCAAAATTAGTTGTAGGAATAGTCATCGATCAAATGCGTTATGATTATCTCTATAAATTTTATGCTTATTACACTGACGGCGGTTTCAAAAGACTAATGAATGAAGGCAGCAATTTTACTTTTGCACACTTTAATTATGTGCCCACATATACTGCCCCAGGCCATTCTTCAATATACACAGGAACTACTCCTTATTACCATGGAATTATTTCAAACAACTGGTATGATAAAGTCGCAAAGAAGACTATTTATGTTACAGATGATCCAACACAAAATACTGTGGGAAGCAACGATGACGAAGGTAAAATGTCACCAAAAAGATTAATGGTTACAACCATAACAGATCAGCTTAAAATGGCAACTAACGGGGCATCAAAAGTTATTGGAATTTCATTAAAAGATAGAGCTGCAATTTTACCTGCAGGACACATGGCTGATGCCGCATATTGGTACGATAATAAAAATGGTAAATTCATATCTTCAACTTTCTATCTAAAGAAACTGCCTAAATGGGTGGATGAATTTAATTCAAGAAAATTAGCAGATAAATACATGTCGAAAGATTGGGAACTTTCACTGCCAATGAAAGATTACTCACTAGGCATGCCTGACCAAAGCGAATATGAAAAAGATGTGTTTGATGAAGGCAAAACTACCTTCCCTCATTCATTTAAGAATGTAAAAGATAAAAATAAATATGCTGTAATGGAAACTAGTCCTTATGGTAATCAGATTCTTTTGGAATTTGCAAAGGCAACTTTAAAGAGACGAAAAAATGGGTGAAGGAAAATATACAGACTTTTTAGCTATCAGCTTTTCTTCCACGGATTTTATCGGACATGCTTACGGACCAAACTCAGTCGAAATTGAAGACACATATATTAAGCTTGATAAACAGATCGCAGAATTACTCTCCGCATTGACAAACAAGTTGGGAAAGGAAATTATATCGTTTTTCTAACTGCCGATCATGGAGTAGTTGAAAAAAATGGTTATCGAGAAGAACATAAATTGAATGCCGGCGGATTAGGAATGCAAAATTTTGATGATTCTCTTAATGCATTTTCCCAGCGAAATTTTGGAAGCAAAGATATTATTGCAAACTCCTCACACAACCAGATATTTTTTAATTATGAATTTCTAAAAACAAATAAATTAAATTTAAATACTATCGAAAATATTTATGCTGATTATATTAGAAAGAATTTTCCGGATATTACTGAAATTTTTACGAGAGATGATTTGGGAAAACTTACTCCAACACGTATCACAACAAATTTAATTTTAAATGGTTTTAATCCAGTCCGCTCCGGAGATATAGCATATGGACTTCAAGCCGGATTATTTCCAGATAGAATTCCTCAAGGGACTTCTCATGGGACTTATTATTCATATGATACTCATGTGCCAATGTTATTTTATGGTTGGCATATACCGGTGCAAACTATTAACAAACCTGTAGTAATAATTGATATTGCCCCTACTATCGCTGATTTGTTAAAAATTACAGAGCCGGATGCTTGTTACGGAATTCCTTTGATAAAATAAAAGGTTAGATTAAATTGATAGCTATTACAAACCCAATTTCTTAAAGAAATTGGGTTTGTTTTTTTATCTCGGTAAATGAAATTTTAATTTATTTTTTATTTGCAAAAAGAGAACTCTATCCAACCTTTCCCTTGCAAAGGGAAAGGCTTATTAGTAATCGAAACCTTACAATTATATTCTTGACATTGTAATCAGATAATATTTTTTTGAGTTAATTTTGATATTTGAATTTTGAATTTTGACTTTACAAAACTAAGTTCTTAACGATTTCATCGCACACTGCATATCCTTTTTTCGTAAGAGAGATAATATCTTCGCTCATATTCAAAAAATTTTTGCTGCTAAGTTTTTTGAAGTAAGAATAATTCTTATCTAACCACAAATTCCCGAAATGATCTTTTAATTCTTTTAAATCAATACCTTTACTCCTTAAAGCAAGCATAATGTATTCATTGAGTTTCTGTTCTTCATTTAGAATTTCATAATTAGCAACTGCATTACCTTTTAGTTCAATTTCAGAAATATATTTTTTTAAACTTGAAAAATTCCACCAGCGCTTCCCATTCATAAAAGAATGAGCGGAAGTTCCAAAGCTTAAATAATCTTTGTATCTCCAATATGCATTGTTATGCCGGCATTCGTATCCCGGTTTGCAAAAATTTGAAACTTCATATTGCTGGAAATTCTTTGAGATAAGGTAATCAATAGTCAATTCATAAAGCTCAGCGTCGTAATCTTCATCTTGAATTTTTACTTTACCGTCAATAACCATTTTATTTAAAATTGTTCCACGCTCAAGAATTAAGCTGTAAGCAGAAATATGATTTACCGGCAAAGTTATGGCAGTTTCTAAATTATATTCCCATTTCTCTTTTGTTTGTCCAGGCAAATTAAAAATCAAATCAAGATTAATATTTTTGAAACCGGTTTCATAAGCATAATTAACTGTGTCAATTGCTGTCTGCCTATCATGAATTCTTGTTAAAAATTTTAAGTCATCGTCATCAAAAGACTGAACACCGATACTGATTCTGTTTATTCCAATTTGGAGAAAATCTTTCAGCTTGGATTTATCAACTGTTCCGGGATTTGTTTCCATTGTTATTTCAACATCTTCACTGATCTTAAATTTATTTTTTAACGAAATTAATTATTTCTTCAAGATATTTCGGCTTCATTAACGAAGGCGTTCCCCCGCCGAAAAATATTGAGGTGTATATTCTATCCTGTGAATAAAAATCGGAATAGTATTCAATTTCCTTCTTAATAGATTTTAAGAACGGCTGAATATTATCTTCAGTTATAATAGAATAAAAATCACAATAAATACACTTGTGGTCACAAAATGGAATATGAATATATAAAGCTGAGTCTTTCAATTGTATTTTATTTTTTTAGTAAAAATAACCTTAAAACTCAGTAAATAAAATCCAGCTTTTGTTGCTTAATAAAAAAGAATTGTATTAAATTGTTACCCGATTAGTTTTACTTGTTAATAATTCTCTTCACAAAATTACATAATATTATATGAGCAGAAATAGACTTGAAGCATTCAGCGACGGGGTTATTGCAATTATTATTACAATTATGGTGCTTGAATTAAAAATCCCAAAAGGGGATAACATTTCGGTTTTAAATCCATTGCTGCCGGTCCTGGTAAGCTATATACTCAGCTTTATTCATATAGGTATTTATTGGAGCAATCATCATCACATGATGCATCTAGTTACAAAAGTGAACGGAAAAATTCTTTGGGCAAATTTACATCTTCTTTTCTGGCTTTCGCTGCTTCCCTTTGTAACAGGCTGGATGGGGGAAAATTATTTTACATGTATACCGGTGGCATTGTATGGCTCTGTTTTGCTGATGGCTGCCATTGCTTATTTTATTTTAGCCAAAAACTTAATTAAGCTTAACGGGTATGATTCAAAATTGGCGAAAGCACTTGGAAGTGATTTTAAAGGTAAAATTTCCGTAGTAATTTATATTGTTGCCATAGCATTAACGTTTATTAATTCATGGATTGGATTTGGAATTTATACAGCAGTAGCAATAATGTGGATTGTCCCCGACCGTAGAGTTGAAAGAGTAATTCATAATTAAGAATCATAATTAATTTATAATGTAATTAAAAGGTTAGAAGTTTAAATTAAATCTTTCTTTGGTTTTTAATTCTTATGTAAAACTGATAAAGATATAAAATTTAGCTTACCTTGTCAGGTTTTAAAAATATTTCAACTGTGCAGGTTCAACTAATCTAAAGGAGGCTTGTATGAAATTATATCTTCAGAAATATTCATCCATTTTATTTTTATCACTCCTCTGCTTAAGCTGCTCTTCATTAAGCACTTTCGATCAAACTACTGTTGACCAGGCAGCCTCTATCAAAACCCTTGCTCTCTATCTTATGGGAAATGCTGATAACCCTTATAATGATTTTGCTCCTCAAGTAGATGATTTAAAACAAATGTTAAATGAAGCCTATCAATATTCAAAAAACAGAACTAATAATGACGAAACAACAAAGCAATGGGAAGTTTTAATAAATCCAGATGGAAATTTGTTAGGCGGATTCTTGTCCAGGTGGAAATCTCAAACCAAGCTTAGTGAAACATTTATAAATCAAGCAAAGGATTTGGTTAGAAACGGGTTTGATGAAATAATTGATTTTGAAAAAAGTAAAAAATAATTAGGAGAATATAATATGGCATCATTTGACGAAGTTTGGAATGAGTTAAAAGCCAATGTTGTTAAATATTCTGAAGATAACTGGAATGAATTCAAAGATGACGCAATTAGTGATGGTAAAGTTTTTTTAGACAGATGTAAAGAGGATTTAAAGCGGTGGACGGATTTGCTCTCGCAGGGAAAACTAACTCAAGATGATTTTGAATGGCTGCTGCTTGGTAGAAAAGATTTAGCTGAAATGGAAGCACTAAAGCAAAAAGGTATGGCTAAAAAAAAACTGAACACATTTCTAAAAGGTTTATTGGATACTGTGAAATCTACAGTCATTGGTTTTTTAAAACACTAAAAAATTTCAAAAGCATTTTTATTGAAATCAAAATTACCTAATGTATTCTTCAGCATTAACTTAAATTAATAAATGTTTTATAATCTAATTAAAAAGATCTTTTTCTTCTGATAAAATGAATCGAGTACAATATTTTACAATTAAGCCACCTGACAGTCTAAAAGAATTTGTTAGATTTTTCTGGGTGTTCGAAATAAATGTTATTAAAGGTACTCCATATGTTTATAGATCTATGGCTGATGGATGCCCTGAAATTATCTTTCACTATAAGGGTAGTTTTAAGTTAATAAATGAAAACGATTTGATTAATCAACCATTAGCTGTGGTTCATGCGCAATCCGATAAATTCAAAAGATTTTTAACTAATGAAAATTTTGGAATCTTTGGTGTTTACCTTTATCCTTTTGCAATTGCACATTTATTAAGAATGTCAGCTTATCATATCTCTAGTCAAACGCCAGATTTAAGGTCATCATTTGGAATTGAAGGCAGCGAGCTTGAAGAAAAAATAATTTCAGCATCTACCAACCAGGAGAGAGTTAAAATTTTATCATTATTTTTAGAAAAGAGATTACCGAAAAGTCCATTAAAAGATTCGGCAATTCAGCATTCCATTAAAGAAGTTTTATTTTCTAATAAAATATTATCCGTCAATAATCTATCAGATAAGTACAATTATTCATTGCGCCAGTTTGAAAGAAAGTTTAAGGAATATTCCGGGTTCAATCCAAAACTTTATTCTCGAATAATCAGGTTTCACAAAGCAATGAATAATTACGGCAGCCTGTCTAAATCTCTTTCGGAAATAGCTTATCAATACGGTTATTATGATCAGTCCCATTTTATTCATGAGTTTAAGAAGTTTTCCGGTTATCATCCTAAGAAATACTTTTTAGGTAAGACAGAGGGGATAGAATGGAGAAATTCATAATGACGATTTTTTACAATTAAATTTTATCTACTCTCAATATATTGGAGCAATAACTTTTAAAAATTAAAAGGATGAAGAATGAATAAACAAAAAATTCCCGAAGGGTATCAGGCTGTAATGCCGTATTTAATATTAAAAAATGCACAGAGTTTTTTAGATTTCGCTAAAAAAGTTTTTGGAGCTAAAGAAAAATTCAAAGAAATGAGAGATGAAAAAATTATCAGGCATGCAGAGATTGACATTGATGGCAGCATAATTATGTTTGCTGACAGCACGGAAATTTACGAGCCTAGAACTGCAGGATTTTTTATACATGTTGATAACGCAGACGATTCGTATAAAATTGCTTTAGCTGAAGGAGCAACATCTATCTCTGAACCCGCCGATCAAAGCTACGGAAGAAGCTGCGGCGTTGTCGATCCTACTGGAAATACATGGTGGATTACTTCTGTTTTATAATTTAAACCTTTAGTAAACTTTTAAATATTTAATAACCTGACAGACCCAATTTCTTAAAGAAATTGGGTTTGTAACCCTAATATTTGGAGCTAAAAAATACATGTTTAATAAAAAAAATTATTACTATGTTATTGCATCTTTTTCTGAAACATTTTAATGAGTTAATTCCTTATGAAGAAGGTAATAATTTTTTTAGTTGTATTACTCTCAACAACATTTTCACAGACAATTAGTTTTGAAGGCAAACCTGAGCTTTTTGCCCCTGATACAATAAGTACAGACAAATCAGAAGTTAGAATCACATTTACAAAAGACGGACGAACTGCGCTCTGGGGCGCAATCGGTTATGATAACGGAATTGGCGGATGCGATATCTGGATGTCTATCAAAACCGGTAAAGAATGGAGCAAGCCAAAACCGGTTTCATTTAATACTACTGCTGATGAGTTTGATCCATATTTTGCCCCGGATGATAAAAGAGTTTATTTTCTCTCAAACCGTGGAGGCGGCTATGGTGGTGATGATATTTATTATGTAGAATATGATTCAACTAGAAAATTATTCGGTAACCCGGTTAATATGGGAACCAAATTTAATACTTCGGGAAATGAAGACTGCCCGTCAATTTCTCCTGACGGTAAAAATTTGTTATTCTGTTCTGACGGTTTAGGTGGTCGTGGAAAGCATGATATCTTTTTAAGTAAAGCGAATGGCAGCAACTGGGATCCACCTCAAAGCCTAGATTTACTCAATTCCGATAATGATGAGTTATACCCGATTTTTTTACAGGATAATTCAACTATTATATTTACCAGGCGTGTAGATCAATACGTTGGTGAACTGTATGTAAGTTTTTTACAAAACGGTTCTTATTCATTTCCTTCCAAAATTGAAGAGACAATGAATATACCGGGGAAATTTAATTTTGGGACTTCTATCAACCCGGCAGACAGTAATTATATTTATTATTCAACACGAATCGGCCCAGATTCCAGAGGCAAATCAGATATATACAGAATTAAATATAAAATGATGAAATTTTAAAAATTTAAAATAAAAACTGCCTTAAGTTAAAATAAGGCAGCCTTTGATAAAATAATTTTTTAATAGTTAATTACAATTCAGTATCTGCTTCAAAAACCATATCTATAACACCAGTAACTTCAAAGGGTGCAGTGCCTCCTGTAATGTTTTTCACTTCAATAATACCGTTAAAGCAAGTATTTTGTAAATTACCGAAATAATCATTCATTGCCTGTATCTCAGTTTGATTTAAAGAAAGGACAAATGCTTTATTGATGTAATCAGATGGATTTGCATTTGGTATCGTAATTGAAAATAAAGTAGTACCCAATTGAGTTTCAACAGTAACAACTATATCACCTTTTAAATTAGGGGCTGCTACGCCACTGGCAGTAACAGATTTTGTTCTGTATGCTGCTTGAATAAAAGTTAAACTTTTAGTCTTATCTCTAAATTCTATAAAAGTATCGGATTCTTGGTCAATACAATAATTGCCGGTACCCGAAATATAGTTGCCATTTCCCGTAGCTATAATTTGTTTTGAAATGGGTATGTTAACCGGAAAATTATTGAACGAATCACACCCAATATTTATAAAAGCAAAAGATAGAGCTATAATACCGGTTATTATTAATAAATATTTTTTCATTTTTTCTCCTTAAATTAAAATGCAAAGGTTAAACCGGCGGTAGCAACCGGCTGTGATGCTAAACTAAAATCCGCATTCAATACAATAATTGCTAATTTTAATGATGCACCAATTGTTGCTCTGAATGAATTATCTCCATCAATTTCCACATTGGTTTTTTTATCTTGCCTTAATTCCGGATCGCCGCTATTAGGATCCCCTTTAATTGTATAATCTATATTTACAGTTGAACTTTCATATTGCAAACCAAAATATGGTGTAAAAAGTCCGAGTGTTTTACTAACATGAGCATTGAAGGCAATATTTTTAACGTTAAAAAGATTAGTTATTTCAAACTTATTATACATCAATTGTACAGCAGCATCAATCGGAATTAATGGAATATATTGACTTACGCTATGAGCTATTCCAATTCCAAACATACTTATCTTGTTTCCTTCATCAGTCTTAAGATCAATTTCCGGCAGGTATCTTAACATAACCTGTGTTCCCATAAAACTAACTGAAATTTGCGGAAGACCAACAGGAATAGATGAAAGATTAGCCCCGGGAGGAGTAACAATATATCCATCCGGCCCAGCGTAATATCCGCCTTTTTCACCATATATTGTTGCCGCTGAAACATCCGCTGTATATCCACCGGGCAATACCGGAGTAAAAGTTTTTTGATCATCCGGAACTAATATTAACATGCCTCTAATACTGAATGAAAATCCCCAGAATGCCGGAATATCAGCAGTGTAATAGCCTCCTGAGTTCATCGCAGTTCCTAATGAAGTTGCAAATGGTTTTGCATACTCTTTAAGATTGGTCTCGGTTAATAAGCCAAATCTATCTTCAAACTGAGCCATTAAAGAACCGGTAAAGATAAGTGAGAAAACTAAAAGGAGTAATACTCTTTTCATTTAAGCCCTCCTATTTTATGTTTTGTTGTTTGATATGATACATTAGTATTCTAAAATTTATACCTAAATATTTTAATAACTCAAATTCAGGAACAAGTTAAAGTATGACGAAAAAATCTATTTAAATTTACAATTCTGTATTATAGAGGTAAATGATGGACGATGACAAATAGAATGCCATGATATAAGTTCACAATAAATTGAAGTGGATATTTTATACTCCCTTTTTTATAAATAAAAACAATTTTTCGATAAAAACAAAATTAATTTTTCATTCCCATTAATTCTTTTGCTCCTTTTAAGCTTGCTTCGGTAATATTTTCCCCGCTCATTAACTTTGCTACTTCCTTTATTCTGTCGTTTTCACTCAACATTTTGATTGAACTTACCACACGATTTTTCATTTCAACTTTTTCAACAGTGTAATGAAAATCTCCAAGCCCGGCAATTTGCGGAAGGTGAGTAATAGAAATTATTTGATGATATTTTGCCAAAGATTTTAAAGCATGTCCGACTTTTTGTGCAACTCGCCCGCTTACTCCCGTGTCGATTTCATCAAAAATAAGAAGCGGCAGTTTATCATTATTAGCTAATATCGTTTTAAGGGCAAGCATAATTCTTGAGATTTCCCCACCGGATGCAACTTTAGCCAAAGGTTTTAAATCTTCTCCGACATTTGTTGAAATATAAAATTCAACTTCATCAATTCCGTTTGAATTAAATTTATAATGCTCATTTTTTATGATAACAAATTCTTTTTCCGATTTATCAGCCTTTGATTGTGATATTTTAATTTCAAATTCAGAATTAGACAATTCCTAAATTGCTAAGAACTTCTTTTACTTGTTTTGATATTTTTTTACTTATATCAATTCTCTTTTTAGATAGGATTGATGCTAGCTTCACCGCAATTAATTCTGATTACATTTATTTGTTTTTCAAGAGCAGATATTTTTTCGGAAAAGTTTTCGGCTAATTCAAACTCATCACCAATTTTTTTTCTATGCTGGATTATAGAGTTAATCGATCCGCCGAATTTTTTCTTTAAAAGATTAATCGCCCCAAGTCTATCCCTAATTTCTTCAAGCCTTTGCGGTTCAAGGTCAATTCTTGAATTATAATTTCTTATGAATTCTGAAATATCTTTAATTAAAGCAATTGCGCTTTCGCTTTCGTTTAATGAATCCGAAAAAGATTTATCAATATTAACAAGTTCTTCCAGGTTGTTTTTTATTTGCCCCAATAAATCAATAACTGAACTTTCATTTTCATATAATTTAGAATATGTATCTGAAGTAAGCTCTAAAAGTTTTTCTGAGTTCTCAAGTATATTTAATTCATCAGCTAATTTTTCTTCCTCACCTTCTTCGGGAGAAACTGCATCAATTTCTTTAATCTGGAATGCGTATAGATCTTTTTTCTCTTTTAAAGATGCTTCTTTATCCTTTAGGGATTTTAATTCATTCAAAGCAGAAATAAGTTCGCCATAATTTTTTGTATATACATTCAACTCTTTATCAAAATTTCCAAACTCATCTAAAAACTCGATATGTGTTTCTGTCCTAAGTAAAGTTTGATGCTCATGCTGGCCATGAAGATCAACTAATAAATTTCCTACATCTTTAATTAATGTTAAAGCAACAGGAGTATCATTTAAGAAACAGCGATTTGCTCCTTTTAAAGAAATTTCCCGGCGCATTATTAGCTCAGGCAGAAATTCAATATCATTTTCTTCTAAAATCTTTTTTACTTTTTTATTTGATTCAACTTCAAAAATTCCTTCGACAATAGATTTATTTGCTCCTTTTCGTACCACTTCTGTTGAAGCTCTTTCACCAAGTAAAAGACTCATGGCATCAATTAAAATAGATTTGCCTGCGCCGGTTTCGCCGGTTATTATATTTAAACCTTTTCCAAACTCTACATTAATTTCTTCTATTAATGCATAGTCTTTAACTTGTAATGATTTTAACATATTAGAAGCATATTTAGTTGGGCTAAATTAGATGATTTTAAAAGTAATTTCAAAGATGGTAATTATGGAATTATATAAATGTGCTATCATAAGAAATTATTTACGATTATAATAATTCTTAGCCATATAAATCCCGCAAATAGTTTTTGAGTCGATTATCTCTCCACTTTCAATCATTGCTTCAGCTTCTTTAAAAGTAATTCCATAACTTCCATTCCATATTCGCCTTCTTCCCTATCATGATTTCCAGGTTTTAAATTCTTAGCTAAATAAATATGCAGTATTTCTGTACAAAAGCCGGGAGTTGTAGCAATCGCCCCAAGCTTTACAACATCATTTGATTTGTATCCTGTTTCTTCTTGAAGTTCACGAACGGCACAAACCATAGGATCTTCATTTACTTCTAATTTGCCTGCAGGCAATTCTATTAAAAATTTTTGAAGCGGATACCTGAATTGTTTGACAAAAATTAATTTACCTTCATCATTTACAGCAGCTATTACTGCACCTCCCGGATGCACCGCAACTTCACGAATTCCTTCATTCCCGCTGTCATAAATTATTTGATCAACTTGTAAATCAAAAACTTTTCCTCTAAATAATATTTCACTTTTCTTAAGCTTAAAATTCATTGTTTATCCAATTGTAATTTATTACAAAAAATATCCCGAAAAATTATCTCGGGATAAATATTGAAAAAAAATTTATTTGTTAAGTAACGCCAAAGAGTACAAATAAACCCGGTTTCTTAAAGAAACCGGGTTTATAACCACGTGTTTTGAGTAACGTGAGTTATTTAGAATTCAGGTTTATGCTCTATAATTCGGATCATAATATGGAATTAGTTCACTGCCGAGAAATTTTAGCAAAGCCGTAATTACTCCAAGATCATCAAGATAACCAACTAAAGGAGTAATATCGGGAATAGCATCTATAGGAGATATAAAATAAACCAATGCAGCAACGACTATGGCTTTTCTATGCCATGAAACATAAGGGTCTTTCATATAGTTGTACAAAGCTAAAATATCTTTTGCGAATGAAATTTTTTTACCAACACGCTCGAGTTTCGTCCATAAATTTTCTTCAACAAAATGAATTTGCTCTGCTGTTTCTTCTTCGCTTTTTCCACCAAAGTCCAACTCGTCAAAAGTTATTTCGTCTTCGTTTTCTGTTGTGTTCATTTTGTCTCCTTTATTTTTTGTATTTATCAAACCAATCAAAAATAGAATTCCACCATAAACGGGCATCCTGTGGTTTTACTACAAAGTGATATTCGTTCGGGAACAATATTAATTTACTTTCAACTCCTAACCTTTGTAATGAAGTAAATAATTGAAATGCCTGTTCTTCGGGAACTCTAAAATCATTTTCTCCCTGGAATATAAGCATAGGGGTTTTTGCATTCTGAATAAACCTCTGAGGATTCCATTTTTCATAAAGCTCCCTGTTTCTCCAAGGAGTTCCATTAAACTCCCATTCAGGGAACCAAAGCTCTTCAGTAGTTCCCCACTCACTTATTGTATTAAAAACTCCATCATGTGAAACCAAAGCATTAAATCTATCAGTGTGACCTTCAATCCAATTTATCATATATCCGCCATAGGAAGCGCCGGCAGCAAATGTATTGTTAGGATCAATATACTTTAAATTTTTAACTGCATAATCATAGGCATTCATTAAATCTACATACGGCCTTCCGCCCCAATCGCGTGAAATATCATTTGTATATTGCTGTCCGTAGCCAGTGCTTCCGGTAGGATTTGGCGCAACTACAACGTAACCTTTCGATGCAAATAATTCTGTGTTCCACCTATAATGGAAATCATCTTCCCAATGGCCTTGCGGCCCGCCGTGAATTAGAAAGATAAATGGATATGTTTTTGTCGAATCAAAAAACGGCGGCTTAACTAAAATAGATTGAACTTTGTAATCGCCGGCACCTTTGCTCCAAATAGTGTCAATCGGTATCATTTCAATTTGTGATAGAAGCTTTTGATTCAGATGAGTTATCTGTTTTAAATTTTTCCCATCTGTATTCATGGAAAATATTTCATAAGGTAAAGTTGATCTCTGCCGCATAAAGAAAATTGTATTTCCATCTGAAGAAGCAATTAAGTTTTTATTACTTCCGTCTTTTAATATTACCGAAACTTCCTTTGAGTTTACATCAAGTTTATAAATTGAATTATAAATTTCATTATTAGCAGTAAAATAAATTGTCTTTGAATCCGGCGACCAGGTAAATTCTCCGATTGAACGATCTAAGCTTTTGGTCAAGTTTGTTAAAGATTTACTTTCCCTATCATATAAAAATAAAAATGCCTGAGCAGATTCATGCCCGGCAACCAGCATTGAAGTGAATGCAATGTATTTACCATCCGGGGAATAAATAGGCTCACAATCATCTCCTTCGCTCTCTGAAATTTTTTCAGTAGGTGTGCCGCTTTCTTTATTTAAATCATTAAGTGACACTGTAAATATATCATTATTAGTTGATGTCGCTAAGTGATTTGATTCATTCATTGTAAATACTGCTTCATCTCCATCCGGCGAAAAGTTATAATCATTGTCGCTTCCTAAAGCGATTGGGGGAACGTCAAAATCACTACCAAATGTAAGGTCAAAATAGTCTTTTGTATTTACATCAAGCAGAAACAAATGACTTCTTTTATCATCTCTCCATTCATTCCAATGGCTGAACATTAGCTCTGTAATGATTTTTGCTTTAACCTTGCTGGTATCTTTTTCTTTATCACGCTGTTTGTTGCAGGCATCATCAGGACAATCAGGATAAACAGACGAAACAAATAAAATTTTATTCCCATCACTCGACCATCTAATTCCCGAAACATCTGTTGAAAGATTTGTTAATTGTTTTTCATCTTTCCCGTTAATATTTGCTGTCCATATTTGATTTGATAATAGATAAGCGATTCTCTTTCCATCAGGAGAAAACTTTGGGCCGGTTTCATTTTTAGAAGAATTCTTAAATGGATGAAGATTTGTTCCATCAGAATTATTAATATAAATATCAGAGTTGCCTTTGTTTGCTTCCATACTGTACGTTTGTACTTCAAACACTATTTTTTGACCATCAGGAGAAACATCAAAATTTTGTACGCGTTTCATCGCCCAAAGGTCTTCAACGGTTAAAGGATGTTTAGTTTGTGCGAAAAGTGAGATTGAGAAAAGCTGCAAGGATTAGGAACATTTTATTCATTATTTCCTCGTTTTAAGATTTAGTCAGTCATTCAAAAATACCTCAACTTGTTTAGAAAGGCAATGAAAAGAGGAAGGTAGTGTTTTTGTTTTTTGTTACTCGTGCTTTAAGTATTTTTAAAATGTAATTAAAAATCTATTCACTATTTAATTCATTAAAAAAAACATTTTGAAACATAAAAATCTTATTTTCTTGCCGGGACTTGAAAAACAAGTTGAAACTCTAATTAAAAATGTTAAAGAAAAATGTGACCAGATATTAATTATAGGCGCTAACAGCGAAGAGATAGCAATCGCTTTGCAGCAGTTTTATAATGCGGATGTTTTTGTAATTGTTGATGATAATGAATCACTTTTAAAATCCCGTTTGCTGCTTTCAAATATGGAAAGAATTTCTGTTAGAATGATGGATTTTGAAAACACAGATTTCCAAAAGGAAAAGTTTGATTTAATATATGCTCAAGCTTCTGTTTCAAGCTTTAACCGAAATAAAATTATAAAGGAGATAAAGAAATTATTGAAGTCGAATGGAATTTTTTGTGTGGGAGAAATAATAAAATTATCTGTAACGCAGCCTAAATTTATTTCAGATATCTGGGAAGCATCTTCCCTCTCCCCAATGAACAGAGAAGAATTAGAAAAATATTATTTGGATAAAAATTTCTCTTTAATTTCTGAACAAGACCTTTCTTATACTTTAAAAGAATTTTATCTATATGGAATAACCCAATTAAAGGATAAAATACATTCTCTATCCGATAATGAAAAAAGTTATTATAAAAAAGTGTTGAATAAAATCAGCCATGAAGCAAATACATATTTAAAGCTCGGAGGCGATAAGCACATAGGGTTTGAAATGTTAATACTAAAAAAAGAAGGATAATGAAAAAAGGAGATTTAATAGAATTAGAAATAGAAAAATATGCTTTTGAAGGAAAAGGAATTTCAAAAATCAGCAAACAATTAATTCAGCCTTCATCAAATCAAAACGATGAAAAAAATTATGTGGTTTTTGTTAATGGCTCTTATCCAGGGGATAGAGTTTCAGCACGATTATTAAAGATAAAAAAATCCTTTGCCGAAGCTAAAGTTGAAAAAATAATTTCACCATCAAATTTGCGAATAGAAGCAAAGTGCAAATATTTCGGAACATGCGGAGGCTGCAAGCAGCAGGACTTGAATTATGATGACCAATTAAAATTTAAGCAGCAGCAGGTAAAAGAAATTTTTGAAAAGCTTGGCGGATTTAAAGATTTAAATATCGAAGAAATTGTCCCATCTGAAAATGTTTTTTATTACCGCAATAAAATGGAATTCTCTTTTGCCGACAAAAGGTGGCTGACAAAAGATGAGATAAATAATGAAAATATAATTGATAGAGACTTTGCTCTTGGCTTACACATTCCAAGAATTTTTGATAAAGTTTTAGATATCGATGAATGCTTCCTTCAATCCGAATTATCAAATAAAATTGTGAACTTCACACGAGATTTTTTTAAGAAAAAAGAAGCAACAATTTATTCTACCAAAATTCATCGCGGCTATTTAAGAAACTTAGTAGTTAAACATTCGCAGCATTCTGATGATTTAATGGTTAATCTTGTGTCCGGCGAAGATGATGAAGAATTGATGAAAGAATATTCTGAAAAATTACTAATATAAAGTCCCGCAGATAACAACTATTATAAATAATGTTAATTTGAAAGAAAGCTTCGGTCGCTACAGGTGATTATGAAAAAGTATATTACGGTCCGGGTTACATTAATGATTCTATCGGCGCATGTAAATTTAGAATAAGCGCCAACTCATTTTTTCAGACAAACACTTTACAGGCAGAAAAGCTCTATCAAACAGCATTTGATTTTGCTGAACTTAAATGGCAATGAAATAGTTTATGATTTTTATGCCGGTGCCGGAACAATTTCAATTTTTATTTCCAGCAAAGCAAAAGAAGTTTATGCAATTGAAACAGTTGAATCATCAATTAAAGATGCAGAAGAAAATTTAAAGCTGAATGAAATTAATAACGTAAAATTTATTCCTGCAGATTTGTATAAACCCTTTTATCCTAAAGTAGAAGAATTAAATTTACCAAAGCCGGACATTGTTATACTAGATCCTCCAAGAAGCGGAATGCATAAAAACACAGTTGAAGATGTAATTAAGCTAAACCCAAAAAAGATTGTTTATGTAAGCTGTAATCCAACTACGCAAGTAAGAGATATAAAATTATTGACAGAGAATGGCTTTAAATTAATTAAGATGAAACCCGTTGATATGTTTCCACATACTTATCATATTGAAAATGTAGCACAGTTAATAAAAAACACATAAATACATTCCTGCCAGCAATAAACAAGCAAAGACAGAATTTCATATCCACATTATTATAAACTCAAAAACCAATTATTGTCAACCTGAACTTATTTCGGATTCTAAAATCATTTCAAAATCGAAATAATAGATTCAGAAATAAATTCGGAATGACAGTTCTAAGACAGCCTCTTTCCAGTAAAGAGGCTGTAAAACCATAACTTTTACTTTATTGTATATCCTATCTTAATTTTACTATTGGTAACGCTATAACTTGTTAATTCGTCATGTCTCGAATAACCGCTTATACTATTATTATCATCAAAAGTATATTTAATGCTGAGAATATTTGTTGAAACATCTCCCGTTAAATTAAATTTAATTATAGTTGGCCCGGAATCTTGAGATACGGGTATATTTCCTCCAGTAATTATTGTTTCCCTATTCAACGAATTCCCATATTGATCTTCAGGTAAGTTTACTGTTTCTGAATACTCAAAATGAGTAACTAAAATGGGATTTAATATATTATCTACTGTTATTGTTAAACTTTTAGAATTGATTGTGGAACTGTTAGCGTAAGTTATTTTTATACTAAGAGTATTATTATTAATCGTCCACAATGAATCGATAAAATTGAAATGCGGTGAAAATGAGGTATTATAATCATCCGCAGGGCTATTTGAAAATGTTCGATGTAATACACAGTTAAAATAAGTTTCAAAATAAGGGCTGATAATTTCTAATTGATGTAAAACCGTAAAATTAAAGTCGTTACTTTCTGAACCGCCAACTACAACATTTACATTGCCAGTCTGTGCCCCTACCGGTACAAAAACTTCTATTTCGGTATCACTCCAAGAGAGGATATTAACTGGCAAGGATTTAACCGCGCCAAACCATACTTCACCACCTGTAGTTCCAAAATTACTTCCTATAATTATAACCTTATGCCCTACAGCCTCACTTTGAGGAGAAATATTATTTATTACAGGGCTTCCCACAGTAAAGCTATAACCATTACTTTTTACACCATTAGAGACAATATATACATCTCCTGACTGGGCACCTGCCGGTACCTTTACTTCTATCTTTGTATCAATCCAGGAAACTATATCAGAAGCTAATGCTTTAACTGTACCAAACCAAACTTCACCTGTAGTTCCAAAACTATTACCGCTAATTGTTACTTTTTCCCCTATTGCCCCACTATTTGGTGTAACATTAGTTATTACAGGACCACCCACAGTAAAACTAACATAATTACTTTTTAAACCATTTACTTCTATATGAACGCTTCCCGTTTGGGCACCTACCGGTACTTTCACTTCTATTTGGGAATCAATCCAGGAAACTATATCGGAAGCTAAAGCTTTTACCGCTCCAAACCATACTTCACCAGTAGTGCCAAGACTATTACCTATAATTTTTACTGTTGCCCCAACAGCAGCGCTATTTGGTGTTATATTTGTAATTGTTGGTGTTCCTATTACAGTAAAACCAACATCATTACTTTTAGAACCGTTAACTACAATATGAACATTGCAGGAAGTTGCTCCTACCGGTACTTTCACATCTATTTGGGTATCAATCCAGGAAACGATATCAGATGCTAAAGCTTTAACAGTACCAAACCAAACCTCGCCTGCAGTGCCAAAACTATTACCAATAATTTTTACTGTTTCACCAACAGCCGCACTATTTGGGGTTATACTTGTTATTGTTGGAGATTCTGCCACTGCAACGCTCAGGTCAAAACTTCCTTTATCCCCGGTATTTGTAGAAAGAATATCTATCCATTGATCTTTTGAATCTAAAGTAATTTTTAATGTATCGTTGGTGACAAGATATTTTTTATAAACAGTTTTATTATTATCTGACACATAAACATATTGTTCAATCTGAGTATCCTGTTTATTAAGTACTATTTTAATAGTTGTTGGAAATGGGAAATCAGTTGGTTTAATTTTTACCATTTTTATAGCTAAATCTGAGACCGCAACATTACCATTCCATGTGGAAAGCGATTTACTTAATAATACAGGTACAATATATTTGTAAGGACTTGTAGGGGAGGGACGTGTATAATCTATATAAATTGGACCTTTATGTTCATAAGCCCATTTAATATACTTTGCATACTCAATGTAAATTCCTTTAGAAGAAAGATTGTTTTTTAAATATTTATCAATTATTGTTCTAATATATGAAACATTAGTTGCTTTGCCTGTTTCCTTAATTATTTCAGGAATGCTTAATTTTGCTCCATCTTTGTATGTTGTTAAGTATGTTAAAAATCCTCCTGCTATATAATAATCAGGATCCACATTGCAATCATCCCAGGGTCTATCTAATTGATCTTCAAGATGTCCATTTGCATAATTTATTGCTTCAAATATTGATTTATTAGGCCATACAATTCTATCAGCATTAACGGCAGTAGCTTCCCACCACCATTGAGTATATTTACCTGCAAATGTTTGCAAAAAGTAGTAATCCTGAACATAATGCAAAAACTCATGTGCACAGATAACTTTTAACAAATCATCAGGAGAAGAGAAATATTTATTTGACTGTATTTTTTGGTTAATGTTAATATAGCCTAAATATTTTGTCTCGCCATCGACACCCCCAGGAATATCCTGTACTCTTACCTCAACTTTATTAGTAGTATCTGTCGGAACTTGCAAATTTGCTTTTTTATATGCACTCCAGGCTTCTTCAAGAAAATATAACATATCCTGAATATAATAAGGTGCACTGCCTTTATGATTTGTTAGGGTTGATTTAAGGTCCGCATTAGATGTAACCTTTCCATCAATCCAGTAAGCGATAAAATGAGGACTGGTAAGATAATCTGTATAACCGATTATACTTTTGAAATGCCACCAGGAAAGTTTTGTAAGATGGGTTGTTGAAAATTTTATTGTATTATTTACACTGTCAATTTTTACATCCTGGAAAAGAGACCATGTACTTGTAGTGTCGTTATAATATGCGGCGCCAATTTTATATTTAAATATTCCCGGAATTAATTTTGCCGGATCATAATTCAATGTAATATCCAATGGCTTTTGAAAGATGTGCTGTGAACCTAAAGTTATTTCATAAGTATTTGGGAAATCCATTTCAGAATCTGAGGGGACAGAACTTTCTGATAATTGCTTAATGATTAATTTTGTATCACCGGATACAGCACCCTGGGGAATATGCAATTTTATGCTATTCTGATATGGGATATAGGCATCCGTAACATCTACATTTATAATTGTATCTAATTTTGAAACTGTTCCTGAATCATCAGGCGGCGTAACAGGGTTATCATTTTTAGAACAGTTTTGGAAAATTAGCATTGACAATAAAGCTAATAATATACTTAGATATAAAATCTTACTGGATAATAAATTTTGGGTTGGCATATTCCCCTCCTAAAAAAAAATTTTGCAGAACTTTAATGTTGGCCCCAATTAAGCCGGGATAACTGAAAAAATACATTAACCTTTATGTTAATGTATTATTTAGAATTAAACTTAACACTTTAGAGATATAAATACAATTCCAGCCTACAGAAAATAAAGCTGCAAAATCAATTAAGCGAAATACTGAAAAATTCCAAAAAAGCAAAATTCTTTAACCACTACACCTATAATCCTATTCTTAAAATTTTAAATTTGAGTTAAAATCAGCCTATAATTGCAGCAATAATTTTGACATTTTACATCATATATTAGTGTTTAACTTTGTTTAACACGGTTGATTCTACTTTTCATTATCCACCATAAACACAAATTCACTTATAAAATTACTTTCTTCAATTTTTTTCAAAATCTCTTTTACGGTTCTTCTAAAAAATTTATCTTCTTTTATTTTTATTTGAGATACAAATAATTGATTAATTAAAATAACTCAAAAGTGATATGATGTTTTTAGAGAATTAAGACGAACAAGAAAGTAGATATAAATAAGCTCAACCAAATAAATAAAAAAGAAGTCTTCCCTATTTTGTTAATAAACATTTGTTTTTTATAATTGATGGTTATACATTAAGCTTGAATTAAATTAATGAATTACCGGATAATAATAAGGGATAAAAATTAAAAACCTAATGTTTTTTAAAAAAACAAAATCCGATTCACCCGTAGAAAAACTTACTGGATCTCTTAAAGTTTTTATTCATATTAATACGAAAGAAGCTGAAGAAAGATTAAGTAACGAAATTCTATATCTTCCAAATTTTAGTTTAACTTTCGAATATGAAACCTTCAGCATATTCATTGTTGACTACTGCGTTAAATCAAAAATTAAAGACACAAAATTAAAGGATTTGATATTAGAATCATTCTATTCTAAATGGTATACATATTATAGTGATGCACAATTTAGAATTATGAAATTAAAATTAGATATGTATGCACAAATTTTAAGAGAAAATAAAGACTGGCCGACAGTCATGCAAAATTTCGGTTTTACTTTTTCAAGAAATGTATTAAAAAATGTTGATTTAACTTTTGCGTCAAGATTAAGTGAAGAATATATCCTTCTGAAAGCTGCAATCGAAAAGCTCATTGATGATTCAAAATTGAATGAAAGTAAATAAGCCTTTGTGTTTAAGATTTATTATCCACCATCAACACAAACTCCCCTTTCAAATTTCTTTGCTCGGCTATTTTTAAAATCTCTTCCGCGGTTCCCCTAAAAAATCTTTCGTCTTTCATTGTTAATTCAAAAGCAACCACAATTCTTTTATTCTTTCCAAAAACTTTTACTACATCATTCCAAGAGAGCTTTTAATCTGTACGGTGTATCAAGTATTACAATCACTTCATTAATATTTTTTAAGCTGTAAAGCTGTGATCTTCTTTCATCTTTTTTGGGAGAAAGCCAACCGTAGTAATAAAATTTTTCGAAGTCCAAACCCGAACCGATTAAAGCTGACAAAAGTGAATTAGCACCCGGCACCGGAACAATTTGAATGTTTTGTGAAATGCAAACTTCAACAAGAAGATGTCCAGGATCAGAAAATAAAGGAGTCCCGCAGTCTGAAATTAAAGCCACGGAATTTGATTCCAGAATTTTAAGCAGAAGATCATTTACAATTTCCTTTTCATTATGCTCATTTAACGCAATTAATTCTTTTTCAATTTGAAAATGCGAAAGCAGCCTTCTTGCTTCTTTATATTCTTCGCAAATGATGAAATCGCATTCTTTTAAAATGTTCAATCCTCGAATAGTTATATCATCATAATTTCCTATTGGAGTGGAGACAAGAAATAAAGTTGTATTCATAATTCCTTTAATATTAAGATAATACTTTCATTCTTTTGTTGATTAAATCTTTATACTTTTCTTTTGTATCATCTGCTAAAAAGCTTTTGTCAATAAAACTATAAAGACTATTTAAGCTTGATGTAAATTTCTTATAAACATTACTTAAAGCTACTTCATTAATTCCGAGTGATGAAGCAAATTTGTCAAAGTCGCTTTTTCTCAAATTACTTTTCTTTCCATTTAGTGTTAAAGCAAGTTCTTCTTTATCTTCAGGTAATAATAATTTTGTAGCTAACAAATCATATGCAGGCGAAAATAATATTTCGTCATCTTCAGAATAAAGCAATGAAAAATTTTTCAAATGCATATCTGCGTTACCTGTTATAAAGCAAAATAAAATAAGCTCGAATAATCTTAAAACATCATTGCCTGAAAAAGTAGAATGCTTCAAAATTATTTTTCCAATCTTTTCCATCGAACCGCTGTATTTCCTTTCAGTTAAATTCCCAATTAACTGAGCCATATCTTCCTGATGAAGTTTTTCAATTTTTGTTCTATCAAATCTTTTACTTATATACCCTAACTCACCAGATTTTAATCGAATCAAAGAATGTTCTGCTGTTTTTATTTTTAATTGTTCAGCTAAGTGCATTGTTAAATCTTCATTCTCAGGCATTTCAGGATACTTAGCAAATGGGGGTTTGAAAATATAATTCCCCCAAAAACCAACGATTGTCAATCTTCTTCCCTCTTCTTTGCTGGATTTTATTTCTAATGATAACTTTGGCTGCACGCCTGTTAATGAAATATTTCTGCCTAAAGTTTTAACAGCTAATTCTTCAATATCATTCAAATCAAAATCAATCATTGGTGGTATCTCTGTACCGAAAAATTTTTTACTACATACAGGATGAAATTCAAATTCACTATCAGAAATTTCTTTATAACAGTATAAGCACTTTCTTTTCATTTTAAACTTTATCTTCTTCTAATGGAATAACACTTACTGCACCAATGCAATCTTTGCAAAATATTAATAACAAACCCATTCTGTCGCGTTGATTAATCTTCCAATTTGCTTCTGCAATATCAAGCAGCCAGCCTTCAGGAATTAAACCATCAAAAAATGGAAACATAGTTTTGCTTATATATGATTCTTTTTTTAATGGCATTGTTAAACTTATTGGTTTACTATATGAGAGATTTAAATATTCAGGATCATAAGTAAAAAAATATCCTTCGTCATTTTCTTCAAGTATTCCGGCGAATAAATTTTTATAAAATACTTTTCCTTTTTTATTCATTTTCTTCTTCCAGCGATTTTTTAACCGGGCCTAATTGCTGGCCGAATAAATTAAGTACCTGGTTTACTTTATCCATCTGTAAAGTCTTTTTGCCTTGTTCGAGCTCTCTAATGAATCTGATTCCAACGCCTGCTCTCTCGGCTAATTCAGTTTGAGTTAAACCAAGCTTCTTTCTCTTCTCTTTTACAAATTTTGATATTAAGCTCATTTTATACCTTTACGGGTATAGTTTAAAATGTTTTTGGCTAATTTATACCTTTACGGGTATAATATCAAGTATAATTAAAAATAATATACCCGATTGGGTCAGTGAAAAGATAAGTGAATTTATTATTAAAATTATTGAAATGAAATTGATAAAAGATAGGATTATAAACACTTCCGATCAGTGAAAATCAGTTCAATCCGTGTCATCCGTGTTCTATTTTTTTGCATTAAAATCTATTTGATATTGAACTTTTCCAGTTCTTCTGTCAAATCTTCTGCATCTTTAAAATGAATTGCATTTATTCCCAGCTCTTTTGCGAAAGAAATGTTTGTTGTGCTGTCATCAATAAATAAGCATTCATAAGGGATTAAAGAATTTTCCTTCAACACAAACTCAAGTGCATTTTTACTTTTTTTGGTAGACTTAATTTGAAATGAAAAATAAATTTTATCGAACACAGAAAGAAATCCATGAGATTTAATTACATGCTCAACCCATTCAGCACAATGATCAGAAAGCAAAATCAAATCATATTTTCCACTAAGTTTTAGAAGTATTTCTTTTGTGCCGTCGACTTCATTAAGAAGATTTTGCCTGATTTCTTTTTTGACAATTTCCTTTTCAATCCTCCAATCATAAGTTGAAATAACACTATCTAAAAAATCATCTTCAGTTATATTGCCAAGCATCAATTCAGAGAATGAACCATCATACAATTGTCTCGATATTATTTTTTCTTCAATGTTAAGAATTGGAGCGAGACGTTTTTCTATTCCGTAAATTCCGGAAATAAGTACTTCTGATAAATCAAATATTATATGCTTGATCATATAATTTTCATAAACAAAAATAGAACGCTGATTTTTATGATAGCTATGATTAAATTTCATGATCTTAACACATCTTAATTAATCATAATGATCTGCGTTCTATTAATTTCTAATTTATATCAACAACTAAATTACTAATTAAAAAATTCCTTAATCTTGATTATCAAATCGTCCAGTCCAATATCCATTCTTTCACCGGTAGCACGAACTTTTAATTCAACTTTATTCTCTTTCAACTTTCTGTCGCCGACAATAATCTGCACCGGCATTCCAAGCAAATCGGCATCATTAAATTTAACTCCCGCTTGTGCATCTTGCCTGTCATCAAATAAAACTTCGAATCCTTCTTTTTTCAATTCGCTATACAGTTTTTCTGTTGCAGCAATAACTTTTTCATTTTTCATATTCAACCCAAGAATATGAATTAGAAATGGCGCCAATGTTTTGTCCCAAACAATTCCGTTTTCATCATGATGCTGTTCAAGATAGCACGCCATTACACGCTCAACGCCGATACCATAACTTCCCATGATTAATGGATTTTCTTTCCCGTTTTCATCAAGAAAATTTGCACCCATTGAAACAGAATACTTTGTTCCAAGCTTAAAAATATGCCCAAGTTCAATTGCAGTAAACACATCTAATTTTTTATTGCACTTTGGACAGCCTTCACCGGATTTCACAATTCGTAAGTCTGCATACTCAATATTAGGAACGTCACGCTTTAAATCTATTCCGCCGATATGATAATCATTTTCATTCGCTCCACTGAATAAGTTGTTCGCATCTTTTAATTTTAGATCTGCAATTATTCTTCCTTTGAAACCAATCGGGCCAATTGAACCTGCATCTGCACCGGTTATTTCTTTTAATTCCTCCGGATGCCCTGGACGAATATTCCCGCCTAAAACTTTATCAAGCTTTGTTTCATTTACTTCATCATTGCCAAGCATCAAAATTAAAATTGCTTCACCATTTTGAATGTAAACTCTGGATTTTGCGCATTGCGTTTCATCAACCTGCCCGTCCGGCAGGCGGGTTTTTAGGAATTCACAAAGTTCGTCAATAGAATGAACATTTGGTGTATGAATTTTTTTTATCTCTTCACTTTTAGCATCTCTTTGCTTTGCTTCAACTTTTGAAGTAGCAACTTCAACGTTTGCTGCATAGCCGCAGCTTTCACAATAGGCAACCGTGTCTTCTCCGGCTTCAGATTTAACCATAAATTCTTCAGAGCCTGTTCCCCCCATTGCACCGCTTGATGCACCAACCACAAAATATTTTAATCCGCAGCGATTGAAAATATTTCTGTATGCTTTATCGTGAAGCCCGTAAGCTACATCCAAACCTTCCCACGATTTATCAAATGTGTAAGCATCTTTCATTATAAATTGCCTGCCTCTTATAACACCGCTTCTTGGACGTGCTTCATTTCTGAATTTAGTTTGAATTTGATACCAAATCTGCGGAAGGTCTTTATAAGATTTTAAAACATTTCTTGCGTGATAAGTCATTATCTCTTCATGAGTCGGAGCTAAAACATAATCACGGTTTTTTACATGAAATAAAATATCACCAAATGCTTCCACTCTTCCGGTTTCTTCCCAGATTTCTTTTGGATTCAAAGCAGGCAAATGAAATTCCTGTCCGCCAATTGCGTTCATTTCTTCACGGATTATTTCACTTATTTTTCTGACAACAATGTAACCAACAGGTAGAAAAGAATAAATTCCGGCGGAAAGCATTCTAATTAAACCGGCTCGCAGCATAAGTATATGGCTTGTTACTACAGCGTCATTCGGAACTTCTTTTAATGTAGGAATAAATGATTTACTAAATTTCATGACTGCCTTTCCAAAGGATCGTTTCGATAATAATAAATTGACTGAATTTTATAGCAAAATGAATTACAAAAATATGGATTTGAGGAGGCTATTCAAAATAGGGTTTGGATGACAGAGTTTATATGTAAACTCTTTTATTTTGAAAAACCTGAATTAAAAATTCCACTTTCATATAACCGTGTTCAATTAAAAACTTTTGGCGGATGGTTGAGAGAGAATTTTGAACAGAAATAATTAGAACTGATCAAAAATGGATGGTACAATCTTTAGAAGAATTATTGATGAAAGGGAAGGCAGAATATGACTTAAAATTTCTTTTGCAATAAAGAGCACTTAAGTATAGACTTGGTTTTAATTGGAAGTATTATGTTGTATAATTTATTATTAAAAAGTTTTAATTAATTTAATAGACTTGTATTTTTGAATATATAATTCATTAAAAATTGCATTTTAAAAAGATTATACGCAATATTACTTTAAGAATGACAATGCAGATTATATCAGCAATCTTTAACAGAAATAAAATTAAAAATATTCAACTTGAGTATTTAATAGGCCCATTTTTTATGGATTTACAAGGTTATATAGAACAATGAAAATAAAAGAACCATTATTTGATTATATTAATCCAGAACTTGAATATCAAATCAAAAAAGGTGATTGTCTAACCGTTCTTCGAAAAGTTGAAAGCGGTAAATTCGATCTGATTTTAACTTCACCACCTTATAACGTTGGGAAAACTTACGAGACAAAAACTAGTATTGAAAAATATTTGGAAACACAAGAAGAGATTATTTCTGAACTTATTCGGATTCTATCTAACAAAGGTAATCTATGTTGGCAAGTGGGAAACTATGTTGACAAAGGGGAAATCTTCCCTCTTGATATTTATTATTACCAAATATTTAAAAAGTATGGGTTAAAACTTCGAAATCGCATTATTTGGCATTTCGGGCACGGACTCCACGCAAGCAACCGATTCAGTGGACGTTATGAAACAGTACTTTGGTTCAGTAAGACTGATAAATATATTTTTAATCTTGATAAAGTAAGAATTCCTTCAAAGTACCCTGGCAAACGCCATTTTAAAGGTCCTAAAAAAGGTTTACCTTCTGGAAATCCATTGGGTAAAAATCCAAGCGACATTTGGGAAATAATTCAGCAAGATTGGGAGAATGGGATGTGGGATATTCCAAATGTAAAATCAAATCATCCAGAAAAGACTGTGCATCCATGTCAATTTCCTATTGAACTTGTAGAAAGATGCATACTTGCTCTAACAAATGAAAAAAGTTGGGTACTTGATCCATTTTCTGGTGTTGGCTCGACAGTTCTTGGAGCAATTAAAAATAATAGAAATGCTTTAGGAATTGAAAAAGAAGAAGAATATTGTAAGATTGCAAAGCAAAGAATAAAAGATTATAATGAAGGAAAATTAAAATTCAGACCTATAAATAAACCTATTCATAAGCCATCTGCAAACGACAAAGTCGCGCAATTCCCTAAAGAATGGTTGGAACTTGAACTTGTAAATATTAATGGAAATTCAAATGGTTCAAATGGGAAACAAAAATGAAAATAGCACAAAAATATTCACACCTAAATGGGGAAGAATACCTTATTGTTCATCATAAAATTCTTTATAAAGAAATTAAGCAGGTTATTTCAAATATTAATGCAAATCAATTTAGAACTAAAATAAGTAAGGAGAAAAGAAAAATAGGCAATAACCTACTTTCTCCAATTGATCTTAACGAAGCATTTAATCAAGAGTTTTCCAAAAAGAATTGGGCAGAGAGCAGATATAACTACTATATTACACTTAAAAGAGAGCTGATGGAAAAGAGTTTATTAATGTCAGCAAAAGAACAAAAAGAATTTTTAATTGCTAATGGAGAAAAAGAACCAATATATAGTTATAACCAAACTGATTTCGTAAAGGATAAAATTGCAGTTGAAGTTCAGTTTGGCAAATATGCTTTTGTTGCGTTTGATCTATTTGTAAAACATATGTTGTTTTATTCGGGTGGCGTAATAAACTTAGGTATTGAAATTTTGCCAACTAAAAAAATGCAATCCCAAATGAGTAGTGGTGTTGCATATTATGAAGGTGAAGTTTACAATGTAATGAGACAAGGTAGAAACAGTCCGCCGGTTCCCCTATTAATTTTAGGGATTGAACCTTAATTGAAATCAAGAAACTCCTATCTACAATATCGAATTGTCAAATATAAATTGTTACATTTTAAAATAAATTTTTAGTTTTGCCAAATAGTTATTTATTACTGTAATGATAAGACTATTAAGAATCATCTCCAATAACTTTGATTTTATTAATCTAAAAAAAAGCAGTCGCTTACTGAGCAGTAAAAGATGTTAATAACATTTAATACTACCATTCAATTCTAATTTAAATTCATAAATTGTAATTATACTTCACTATTACAAAAGCGGTTCAATCTGGTGCAACTGTTGTATCACCCGCTCAAAGTTATGACTACGGATATAGGCAAGGAGAAATTAAAGATCCATTTGGCCATGTGTGGTTAATTGAGATGAAAATATAAAATAAAAATATATAACGATGAATATTATAATATTAAGAACCAACTCTGATAACCCAGATTTTATAAACCTCTTAAAACAGTTTGATATTTCCTTGGCTGAAAAAGATGAAAAAAATATTTAACGCCAACAGCATTTCTCTTCTAAATTAAATTTATAAATTGTGGTTATGCTTCGGTTAGTAAACAAGTAAATTAATTTTTAATTTATTATTATTGCGTTAAATAATAAGTTATACGCAATTCAAAAAGTATTTTTCTTGAAGTAAAATGAAGATAGGCTTTCTAAAAGGAATAAATTTGATTTTTTCTTTATTTATAGAGGGGAATAAGATTGTGTTTACTTCCACCACGCTCAGAAAACGAATTATTTATAAACTTTTAATTATTAAGGAATAATATTATGGGAAAACTAATCGTAACTGAATTTATTAGCTTAGATGGGGTTTTTGAGGACCCGGGCGGCAGTGAAGGCACTAAGCTTGGTCCTTGGACATTTGGGTTTAACCGCGGCTCCGAGGGCGATGCATTCAAAATGGACGAGCTCAAAAACAGCGATGCTTCTCTATTGGGCTTTAAGACATACCAAGGGTTTGCAGCGGCTTGGCCAGGCCGTACCGGAGCATTCGCAGATATTTTAAACAATCAGCCCAAGTATGTGGTGTCAGACAAGCCCACCACGCTTGAATGGAACAACTCGCATATAATTCTTGCAGAAAACCTGAAAGATGAAGTAGAAAAACTCAAAAAACAATTTAGCAAGAATATATTGGTTGCGGGCAGCGGTAGCGTGGTAAAAGCTCTTATGGAGAACGATCTCATAGACCAATACAACCTGATGGTTTTTCCTGTAGTACTCGGAAGTGGGCGTCGCTTGTTCAACGAACTCGCAAAACGAGTCACATTGAAGCTTATTGAATCAAAGCCAGTGGGACCTGACGGCGTAATGATACTAATTTACAAGCCAAAATAAATTAACATCAAAAGCTATCGGTCGATTCAAGAAATCCAGCATGGAAAATTGAGAAATAGAAAGGTTTCGAAAAATGAAATTTACTCCTAACCCCTCTTTCATTTTTCAAATAGGAAAAAATCAAATTTATTATTAACGATGAAAGCCTATCTGACTTCTAAGAACGAAAAACATTTTTTGAACTCACTCCGCTACGGTTTGGGGCTCGGCTCGCCCCTCACCCAACCTTTTCTTCCACTTCGTTCCAGAAAAACTTCGTATATCCCTGACGTTGGCAGTCATTGTAAAACAACCTTCAACCCAACAAAATTATAC
>CAVZID010000026.1:0-336149 GCA_963775245.1 uncultured Bacteroidota bacterium | reverse complement strand
GGGCGATGCATTCAAAATGGACGAGCTCAAAAACAGCGATGCTTCTCTATTGGGCTTTAAGACATACCAAGGGTTTGCAGCGGCTTGGCCAGGCCGTACCGGAGCATTCGCAGATATTTTAAACAATCAGCCCAAGTATGTGGTGTCAGACAAGCCCACCACGCTTGAATGGAACAACTCGCATATAATTCTTGCAGAAAACCTGAAAGATGAAGTAGAAAAACTCAAAAAACAATTTAGCAAGAATATATTGGTTGCGGGCAGCGGTAGCGTGGTAAAAGCTCTTATGGAGAACGATCTCATAGACCAATACAACCTGATGGTTTTTCCTGTAGTACTCGGAAGTGGGCGTCGCTTGTTCAACGAACTCGCAAAACGAGTCACATTGAAGCTTATTGAATCAAAGCCAGTGGGACCTGACGGCGTAATGATACTAATTTACAAGCCAAAATAAATTAACATCAAAAGCTATCGGTCGATTCAAGAAATCCAGCATGGAAAATTGAGAAATAGAAAGGTTTCGAAAAATGAAATTTACTCCTAACCCCTCTTTCATTTTTCAAATAGGAAAAAATCAAATTTATTATTAACGATGAAAGCCTATCTGACTTCTAAGAACGAAAAACATTTTTTGAACTCACTCCGCTACGGTTTGGGGCTCGGCTCGCCCCTCACCCAACCTTTTCTTCCACTTCGTTCCAGAAAAACTTCGTATATCCCTGACGTTGGCAGTCATTGTAAAACAACCATCAATCCAACAAAATTATACAAGATTTCAAAATTATGACAAACAACAATATCACACTTACCAAAACAGAAGAAGATGATTTAAACACATTCTTTGAATTTCAGCTTGACAAAGAAGCAAACTATTTAGCAGCGTTCACATCCTAAAAACCCAAACGATAAAACTGCTTACATTGAAAAGTATACAAAGCATTTAGCTGACCCGACAATAAATATGCTGACAATAAAAGTAAATGATGTAATCGCAGGCAGCATAGCAAAATTTGTAATTGAAAATGACGCTGAAATTACGTATTGGATCGACAAAAAATTTTGGGGACAGGGAATTGCCACAACTGCACTTAAAGAGCTTTTGAAAATTGAACAAGTCAGGCCAATTTATGGACGTGTTGCATTTGACAATTATGGCTCTCAAAAAGTTTTGGAGAAATGCGGTTTTGTAAAAATCGGAAAGGATAAAGGATTTGCTAATGCCCGGCAGGCAGAAATTGAAGAATATATTTATAAACTTTCAGACTAATAATAAAACAACAACGAACTCGCTAACATTGGTTTAGCAATATGGCGGATGATAGTGCTTCTTTGAAACTTTTTCAATCCTGATAGATATCTGGGGAATTCTAATGAACTTTAGCGCTAAAAATTTGCCGCATCGCCAAACCGAAAAACGTTAGCAGTAATTTGAACACACGCTCAAAAAAAAAAATTATTTTCTGTCATATTTTCTTAAAGTCTGTAACTAACTAAATAGAGACAATAAATAAATAATAATTTAAATTTTAAGAAAATGGAAGTAAATCAAATGGAAAAGAAAGTAAATCAAATTCTCTCAAGAAATCAAATCATCAGCAGCATAATATGGGCTATTGTTATACTCGCATGCTCTTATAGTTTGGGAAGTTCAAATAAGGGAATAATTTATATTCTTATAGCAGGATTTTTTGTTGAATTCCTCCGAATAACTTCATCAAACAAGGCATTAAAAAAAGCCAACAGACAAGAGGGAAATTGAGAAGAATAAATTCACGTTTGATTTTTTATAAATATCAGACTGACAAAAAATGTTTAAAACCCTGCTTAAACCTGTTGACAAATGGGAATTAAATAACTTTATTTTTTGACAGATTTAAAGAACAGATACAAATACTATGAGATGCCGCATAAATTGGAAATAAACTTTGAGCAGATGCTTAAGGAAAATAAGAATAAAATATTCAGGATTTGCAGAATATATGCTTCTCCTCCTTTAGAGCCTCAAGACCTCTTTCAAGAAGTCATTTTTCAAATATGGAAATCTCTTGATAGCTTCAGAGGCCAATCATCTATCGATACTTGGGTGTATAAAATTACGATTAACGTTTGTTTACGTTCTAAAATGAAATTAGACAAGATTAATAATAAAACAGACAGATTTGAATCTATTCATTTTACACCAGTAGAAAAAGAAATTGATGCTTTTGAACAAGAAAAATTCAACTATTTAAAAGAATGTATTGCTACCTTAAATGAAAGTGACACCTCACTTATTGTACTGTACTTAGATGAATTATCTTATAAAGATATTTCCATAATCACAGGATTAACGGAAAATCATATAGCAGTAAAAATGAAAAGAATTAGAAAAAAACTATTAGAATGTATTTCATTAAAAATAAAATAAAATGTTAGAACAAGAATTAAAAAATATCTGGAATAATTCGTCTCAAACAGAGCATATTTCTATTGAGACGTCACAGTTAATAACGGAGTTGAATGCTAAAATGAGTAGCATTCAAAAGGTAATTAGAATTAGAGATATAAGAGAGATTTCTGCCTCTGCGATTGGGATGCTAATTTTTATATACTTGCTTTATGAAATTCCTTTTCCAATTACCAAGTTAGCGTGCTCTTTGTCAATTGTTTGGTTTGCCTATGTTATTTTCAAATTAAGGAAATCTAAAACACAACACTTAACAAGCCATTTGGATTTATCGGTGAAAGGCCAACTTGCAGACCAAAAAGCTGCGCTGCAACATCAAGCGAACTTATTAGATTCTATCGCATATTGGTATGCGATACCTCCTTTTATCATTAATTGCGTATTCCTATTAGGCTTAGGAAATCCTGCAGATTACAATTGGACCAATAGCCTGGCAGGAAGTATCTTACCTCTAACTGTCAATTTAAAAGTAGTAACAATAATAGGATTGGCTATCTTTTATGCGTTTATTATTTGGATTAATAAAAGAGCCGCCACTAAAGATGTGAAACCAATTTTAGAAAAAATTAAAATTATTCAAACCGAATTGGAAGCTGATAAAAGAAATATTAGTTAAAAACTACTGCCAACAATGTGTGTAAATTATTGGGCAAAAGTAGTTAAATTGAATATGAGTAAAATTAATAAACATATCAGCGGTTTGAAAGTGAAGTGCTTTGAAATGCCCATCGCTTCATACCCTAACCGTTAGCGGTCATTGCAAATAAAAGCCTTCAATTTGTTTTCAATACCAATTACCATTATATTTGAATTTATACCGCTTTAAGGCGTGAATGTTTTTTTAACAACTTAAAAGCGATATCAAATCATGCACAAACCTGTTACCTCATCATTCCTAAGCATTATCGTACTCGTCATTATTCTTATCTCAGCTTCGACTTCTCTAGCGCAGGACATCTCTGATCCGGATTCACTTTCAAAAAACTCATCCCATTTGATCCAGAAAGAGCGTGAAGTGCCGAAGGGGAACGAAGTGCACAAGCTTTTACAGGGATTGCCCATTGCCGCATTTAGCCAAGGCGGAGAAAAAGAAAAAGCGTTGGAAGATTTTATGAAGGAACAGAAAGTAGCCGGCTTCCTCATTTTACAGAATGGAAAGATCCGTTTGGAACGCTACGCTCTTGGGCACAGCGAATCGAACCTATGGTCGTCACTGTCTGTTGCAAAGTCAGTAACGAGTACCCTCGTGGGGGTCGCCATCAAGGATGGTTATATAAAAAGTGTGGACGATTACGTAACGGACTACATCCCAGATTTAAAAGGAAGCGCTTACGAAAAAGTGACTATCCGACATTTATTGACTATGACCGCCGGCGTACGATGGAACGAAAACTATACTGATCCGAATTCTGACATTGCCAGGTTTGATAAAGATTCGATTGAACCGGGCATGAATGCAACAATAAGTTATATGCGGAGTTTGCCAGCCGAAGCAGAGCCTGGCAAAAAATTTAAGTATAGTACAGGTGAAACACACCTATTGGGAGCCCTTGTCAGTGCAGCTACTCATCAAACCTTATCTCACTACCTTTCCTCGAAAATCTGGATTCCTTACGGTATGGAACAAAATGCCACCTGGGGCCTGGATAGAACCGGCCAGGAATTGGCAGGCTGCTGTCTTCAAATGCGGCTCCGTGATTTTGCAAGGTTCGGACAATTTGTGCTCGAAGATGGACGCATAAATGGGGAATCTATTGTTCCCAAGGATTGGTTTAAAACAGCAACCAGTATACAGGTGCCGCTTTGGCCCGGTGGCGGCTATGGATTCGGATGGTGGATTTTTAATGGCAGTAGTTTCGAGGCATTGGGGATTTATGGCCAGATGATCCATATCGACCCTGCAAGGCGACTGGTGATTGCGATAAATAGTGCATGGCCTGAAGCTGAAAGTAACGAGCGGCATTTAGCTGTCGCCAATTTTCTGAAATCTATTGAGAGCGAAATTGACAAAGAGGGGAAAGACACCCAGACTGACAAAGTTCACTGATCTATGTGCAACATCTTTACAGGCAAGCGAGAAAACGAAGCAGAGATTACGTATTGGATCGACAAAAAATTTTGGGGACAGGGAATTGCCACAACTGCACTTAAAGAGCTTTTGAAAATTGAACAAGTCAGGCCAATTTATGGACGTGTTGCATTTGACAATTATGGCTCTCAAAAAGTTTTAGAGAAATGCGGTTTTGTAAAAATCGGAAAGGATAAAGGATTTGCTAATGCCCGGCAGGCAGAAATTGAAGAATATATTTATAAACTTTCAGACTAATAATAAAACCAACGAACTGCTAACATCGGTTTCAGCAATATGGCGGCTGATATGCTTCTTTGAAACTTTTGTTCCAAATTCTGATAGATATCGGGAGAATTCTAATGAACTTTAGTGCTAAAAATCTGCCACATGGCTAAACCGAAAAACGTTGTACGCAACCAAAGGAAACCTTTAATAGAATAATTATGAATGAATAATAAAAACTCAACTTGGACCTGGCCTGACGAATTAGATGCTTTAACCGCTGCACCAGAACATCACAAACTGTTATTAGAAAATGATGCTGTCAGAGTTCTTGACACTCTTATTCGCCCAAATGAAATAACAGCACTTCATACTCATAAATGGCCGGCAACACTTTATATTTTGAGCTGGTCAGATTTCGTCAGATATGATGACAAAAATAATATTGTAGTTGATTCAAGAAATTTTGACAAATCACCTTTCCCTTCCACTGCTTTTTGGACCGAACCACTGACACCTCATAGATTGTAAAATGTAGGTGAAAATGATCTTCATATTATAAGTGTTGAAATCAAAAATATATAAAAAGGCAGCGTACAACATCGTATAAAATTAATTGCTTGTACCACGCAACTAATCTTATACTAACCGTTGTGGTTCATCTTGGGAAAGACTGATTATAAATAAACTGCTTGACTTACAAACCCGATATTTCTATTTCACAATAAAACAATTATTTTTATAATCATAAATTAATAACTGAAAATCCCAGCGCACTGATTTAATCTTTTCATTTGAAACAATTAAATATTTTTCACTATTAAAATATCAAATATGAAAAAACTAAACCTTAATGTTATGTTTACTATTGCCGCAGTATTGTTGATCTTAGCAGGTATTACGGCTTTGTTGTCTTATTTCGTTCCTTCCATTAAATCCGCAGAAGGTGTCACTGATATCTCAACGTATTACGTCTTTTTGATTGTTGGTACAGCCCAACTGGTATTTGGTGTTGTTGCCTGGTCGGTTCGGAAAGACCCGGCATCGAAAACACGTACCACGCTTGCTTATGGATACGCATCACTTTTTACTCTTTGGGCTATTGTGGATGTTATTGGTACTATGGGAGAGTTTAGCTCGATACCAGGTCACGACAATTCTCTTTGGCTGTGGGTCGTTATATTTTCTTTACTTGCTCTTGGCTTTTTCATTACTGCAAAGACCAATAAATTGAATAGAGATAATTAGTCTTCAAATATTTATTGTTTCATCAATTGTTATTTTACAACAGTTAATTAAGAAAAGAAACAATGGATGATGATAGTAAAAAATGATTATATGCTTTTTGGCATTTTACCTAAACTTTGCTAACTTAATTACACAAAAATTTTCCCCATAAAATTAATAAATTACGTTTTGAGAACTACTCTTAAATTTATATTAGCTTAATATTAGCCTCACATACCACAGGCTAATTATTCTTTAGTTCGGATAACTCTACCCGAACGAATTTCCATTTAATCAAATCATTCGTGCGCTGCTTTTAAGAGCAACTGCATTTGCTATTACGGTTTTTTACAACCCAACTAACCAATAGCTGTCATGCCTCGAATGATACCGAAAAAATTAAAAAAGAATATTAAGCAGGAATATAAATAATGAGTAGTGAATATATATGGGTGATTAACGCTAAAAATACCCCTCTGTTAAAAAAGAAATGCAGTCATTGTGATAGCGACAGGTTTTATTGCAGCGAGAAATTCAGAATGAACGCGCAAAAAAAATACGTTGATATATGGTTAATTTACAGATGCACAAAATGCGATAATACATATAATATGGCCATCTTTACCAGGACTAAAACAGAATTGATAGATAAAGATTTGTTCAAAAAATTTTCTGAAAATAATTCAGAGATAGCATGGAGGTATGCATTCTCTCTAGAAACAAGTCGAAAAAATAATATTGAATTAGATTTTGATAGTGTCGAATATGATATACAGTATGATAATATTTCGATAGAGGATATTCTAAATTTTGATTGTGAAATTGTAACAGTTTAAAATTAAATATCCTTTTGACTTTAGTCTTAAATTATCATCCGTTATCAGAATATGTTTAAAGCTTTCAGCAAATAAATTAAATACATTGATAGATTCGGAAGTTATATCCATTCAGGAAAAATATTTACAAAAGAGACACAAAGTTAAAAACGAGAATATTGCGCAGGTAAACAAAGAGAAATTGAGAAGTATATACGATCTATGGCTTCGTCAATAACAATATAGGAACGATTAGCTTTCGTCATTACAAATTTAAAACAACGAACCGCTAAACATAGGTTTGGCGAAATGGCTGGTAACGTGCTTCTTTGAAACTATTATGCTAAATTCAATATGAGGAATTTTAATGAACTTTAGTGCTAAAATGTCACCACTTCGCCAAGCCTGAAAATATTACAAACATTAATGTATATGAGTTCGAATTTTGATTTATAGATTATTTCATTTTAATAGTAATCTTTATTGACTCTTGATTTTGAAAGTCTTTTCTATCTTTTCAATTTAAGATCAAAGAAACAAAATTTTTATATGCACCTGCCTGGCAAACAAGTAAATCATGTCTTAATTTATTATTATTGCTTCAAATAATAAATTGTAAACTATCTTAAAAATTATAAATGATAAGAATATTAAGAACCAATTCAGACAATAAAGATTTTGTTGAACTCGTAAAACAGCTTGATGCATACTTGGCAGAAAAAGACGGAAGCGAACATTCTTTCTATGCTCAGTACAATAAAATTGATAAAATAAAATATACTGTTGTAGCCTATGAAAATGATATTCCTATAGCCTGCGGTGCTATAAAAGGATATGAACCTGGCACAATGGAAGTAAAGCGCATGTTCACTTTGCCTGAAAGCAGGGGCAAAGGTATTGCTACAAAAGTTTTAATTGAATTGGAAAATTGGGCTTCGGAATTGGGCTATGAAAAATGTATTTTAGAAACCGGCAAAAGACAGCCCGAAGCAGTCCGGCTTTACCAAAAGAACGGATACAAACAAATTCCAAATTATGGACAATATGTTAATATGGATAATAGCGTTTGTTTTGAAAAATATTTGAGGTTATAATGTTAAATATTATTTATACAACTTTCACAAAGACAAATTATTTTAATATTGCTTATAAACAATTATTGAAATCGATTTTGATTTTTCTTTTTCTTTCCGGATTTTCTATTACCGTTTGTCAATCAAAAAATATTACAAACTCAGATACTATGAGTACAAAAAAGTCTAGCGATATTATTGCAGAAGGCGCAGCACTGCATTTAGTTTCAAACCAATTTAGTTTTACAGAAGGGCCTGCGGCAGATAAAGCCGGCAATGTTTTTTTCACTGATCAGCCTAATAATAGAATTTGGGAATACAGCACTGATGGGAAGCTTTCTGTTTTTATGGAAAATGCAGGAAGATCAAATGGAACGTACTTTGACAAAAAAGGAAACTTAATTACATGTGCAGATGAACATAATCAAATGTGGAGTATCTCTCCTGATGGAAAAGTTACAGTATTGCTAAAGGATTTCAATGGCCTTCATTTTAACGGGCCTAATGATTTATGGATAGATCAAAAAGACGGAATTTATTTTACCGATCCATATTACCAGCGAGATTACTGGACTCGTAAAAAATCGGAATTAGACGGACAAAAAGTATATTACATGCCTAAAGGCAAATCTCCTTTTATCGTTGCCGACAGTCTTGTTCAGCCTAATGGAATTATTGGAACACCGGACAATAAATATTTATATGTAGC
This sequence comes from uncultured Bacteroidota bacterium, assembly GCA_963775245.1. Taxonomy (GTDB): domain Bacteria; phylum Bacteroidota; class Ignavibacteria; order Ignavibacteriales; family Ignavibacteriaceae; genus CAVSWT01. The sequence goes on along the minus strand of CAVZID010000026.1, from coordinate 327,586 downwards.
GGATATTAAAGCTGATAAGACTTACCGGTTTGTTATTAATACAAATGGCAAATTAACAAATCAAACTCTTTTTGCGCCGATGGGTTCAGATGGAATGACGATAGATGATTTAGGGAATATTTATCTTACCGGGAATGGTGTTACAGTTTATAATTCTTCAGGAAAATTAATAGAGCATATTGACGTGCCTGAAAAATGGACTGCTAATATTACGTTTGGTGGTAAAGAAAGAAATATATTATTTATCGCTGCTTCAAAATCTGTCTATATTTTGAAAATGAAAGTAAAAGGAATTTAATAATTAGCGACGTAAATATAAAACTATGAGCAAATATCAATTAGCTGAAATTAATATTGCACGAATGAAGGGAGTGAATATCAATGATCCGGTTATGAAAGAGTTTGTGGATAACCTGGATAAAGTAAATGCTATAGCAGAAAACAGTGAAGGTTTTGTTTGGAGGCTAAAAGATGAAAATAACAACGCTACAAACTTTAACCCTTATGATGATGAAAAGGTAATTATCAACATTTCAGTTTGGGAGAGCATTGAATCTCTTGAAATTTTCATGTACAAAACTCTCCACTCGGATTTTTTGAAACGCAGAAAAGAATGGTTTCATAAATTTGGGGAAGCATATTTTGCTATGTGGTGGGTACCGGAAGGACAATTTCCGACGATACAGGAAGCTGTTTATAAATTAGATTATCTTCAAAAAAATGGTGCATCGGAATTTGTTTTTGATTTCAAAAATAAATTCATGTTTCCATCATGAAGACAATAAAATTAAACATACCATACTCACTTATGAACAACTGCCCAATCGTCAAAGATAAACTACCTGTTGCAGTATTGAATAACTTATAGATTAACTAAAAAATTTCATTGCAGATGATTATTTTTATTCAATTTTTCTCTATGTTTCGGTTTAATTTTTTGGAGAAAAATGATCGGTTCACCATTGAATTTTCAACTTACAAATTTTAGCTCCTTACCTGTTATTAAAAAACATTAATTTCATTTAGGATTCATTACATGGAAAGTCACTATAGTATCCCTCTTTTATCTTTATTACCATTTGTTTTGATGCTTGGTTCAATAGCTGTATTCCCATTATTCTGGGAACATTTTTGGGAACATAATAAAAACAAATTAATCATTGCAATAATTTTAAGCTTGCCAATTATTGTGTTTTTAGTCGCATCAAATTTAACAGATAAGCTTTTAGAAACTATGTTGTTTGACTATGTTCCGTTCATAGTTTTGCTTGGTGCTTTATTCACAATTACCGGCGGAATATTTTTAAGCGGCGACATAGAAGCAAAGCCTTCAATAAATACCTTATTCTTAGCCATTGGAGCTATATTGGCTTCTTTCATGGGAACTACCGGGGCAGCGATGCTTTTAATACGTCCTGTTATTTATACAAATAAAGAAAGGAAATTTAAAGTTCATACAATTCTTTTCTTTATTGGTATAATTGCAAACTGCGGCGGATTATTAACTCCGTTAGGAGATCCTCCCTTATTTATGATGTACTTACGCGGCGCCAGTTTTTCCTGGTTCTTTAAGCTGGGTGTTGAATGGTTTTTTACCAACGGTGCTTTGCTTTTAATTTATTATTTTGTTGATTCATATTATCACAAAAAAGAACCACTCTCTGCAATTATTAAAGATAAAACAGACATCAGGCCTATTAAGATTCAGGGCACGCAAAATTTAATTTTCTTGGCAGGTGTCGTGTTAGCAGTTGCATTTTTAAATGATCACTATTTATCTTTCATTAAACAAAGTGAATATTTCAAATTCATCCGAGAAATTGTAATTGTTCTATTAGCTTACCTTTCTATTTTATTCACACCTCACATGACAAGAGTTTCAAATAATTTTACATGGGAACCAATTAAAGAAGTAGCTTATTTATTTCTTGGAATATTTATTACAATGGTTCCGTGCATTTTATATTTGGAATCAAACGCAAAACAGCTTGGGGTTTCAACTCCAACTCAATTCTACTATTACACCGGATTGCTTAGCAGTTTCCTTGATAACACACCAACAGCTGTTACTTTCCATTCACTTGCCCTTGGGCTTGGAGAGCATGTGGGAGCTATGGCAGCGGGAATCCCGGAAGTATTATTACGGGCTATTAGTATTGGTGCGGTCTTCTTTGGAAGTATGACTTATATTGGAAACGGGCCAAACTTTATGGTTAAAGCTGTTGCTGAGGAAAATAATATTAAGATGCCGGATTTCTTCAGCTATATATTCAAATTCTCTTTAATTGTTCTTCTGCCGATTTTTATTCTTGTTCAATTATTGTTTATCTAAAAGAATATTTGGTGAAGTAAATTTATAAATCCTCTACGAGGATTGTATTACGTTTGTTATTTTTTTTGTTACAATAATATGACCTTTACTAGGTCATATTAAAATTATTGAAATTGAACTAATTATCTGAAAAAAAATTTTATTAAAATTTTTAGTTTAACTATGATTTTACTTTTCGATTATTATTTTAATCAATACAAATAATTTAAATGAAACGTCGTAGATGTTTAATTATTGTAACAATAAAACCACAGCGAGAACATCATATCCTCGTAGAGGATAAATAAAGGAAGTTTTCAATTACACAAACTTATGTAACTCATTGTATCAGAGTAATATTGTATTCAAAATAAACCCATATCATAATTTAATTTTTAAATAACATCCTTTAGCATTGTTATAATAAAAAATATTATTTAATTTATGCTATCATTGATGCACTTTCATTCTAATAAATCAATTCTAAAAAAATTATTTATATAAATTCTGCATTTTACCAACCGTAATTCTGCTAGAGTTTAATTGCTTCAAGTCATCAAAAAAATAATCTAAAGAACTTCTACTAAATAAAAATTACAAGGATATAAATGTTAGACAACAAAACTAATTCAAGGCTTGAAGTAATAAATTCTATAGAAGGATTCGTTAGTGAAAATCTTCCAACCTTATTAAAGCCGGTTGAAGAAAGCTGGCAGCCATCTGATTTTTTACCTGATATGACAAAAGAAAATTGGAAAGAAGAGGTTCATGAGTTCAGGGAAAGAGCCAAAGAAATGCCCGATGATCTTCTTGTAGTTCTTGTTGGAGATATGGTTACAGAAGAAGCCCTGCCTACTTATCAAACCTGGCTAAATAGATTGGAAGGAGTTACGGATACTACCGGTGCGAGTGGTTCTGCATGGGCCAAATGGAGCCGGGGCTGGACTTCCGAAGAAAACCGTCATGGCGATCTCTTGAATAAATACTTATACCTTACCGGCAGAGTTGATATGAGATCAGTAGAATCAACTATTCATCATTTAATTAATAACGGATTTAACCCGCATACTGAAAATGATCCTTATCTTGGTTTTATCTATACTTCATTTCAGGAAAGGGCAACAAAGATTTCGCATACAAATGTGGGAAAGCTTGCAAAAAAGTTCGGCGAAGCTCACCTTCAAAAAATCTGCGGCTTAATTGCCGGTGATGAAGCCAGGCATGAAAAAGCATATAAATTATTTATGACTAAAATTTTTGAAGTTGATCCTGTTCAAGCAGTATTATCATTTGCAAAGATGATGAAATTGAAAGTCACAATGCCTGCAAGCTTGATGACCGATGGAATCGACCAAAATCTATTCACAAAATTTTCTAATGTTGCACAAAGAATTGAAGTCTATACTGTTACAGATTACGCAAGCATTATTAAGAATCTTGTTAATGAATGGGAGATTTCAACTATTAAAGGTTTGTCGGATGTAGCGGCTAAAGCACAAGATTATTTATGCAAACTTTCTGAAAAATATATGACGGTTGCCAGCAGACTTTCGTTTGCTGGTGAAGGAGAAAAGTTTAGCTGGATTTATGATAGAAAAGTCTAAGTAGATTAGGTTATTTCAATTCAATTATTGGCATTTCCCTCTTTACCAAATAAACAGCATCGCGCGGACGGATGAGTTGTTCGCATTTGAAAGTTATTGAATCTCCTTTAACTGCCTGCTGAATAAAATTATTATCTATCATCATTTCACTCACTATCATTTCAACCACTCCGGTTGTCGGTCCTATAATATATATCTTATCCCCCGAAGTTAATTTTCCGGTTTCAAGTGTTACATGAGCTATTTGAGTCTTTTTAAAATAATTAACAACCTTACCAACAAATTCTTTTCTTGTAGCAGCTTTACTTCCGTGAATGTCACTGTAATCATTTGAACTCGGCATATCAAAATAAAAGCCTGATGAAAATCCCCGGTTATAAACCTCTCCAAGTTTTTTAAGAAAACTTCTTTTTACTTGTGGTGTTAATTGATTTTCAAAATATAAATCAATTGCTTTTCGATAAATAGAAACCACAGTGTGAACATATTCAGGACTTCTTTTTCTTCCTTCAATTTTAAATGAATCAATTCCAGCTTCAATTAATTTATCAATAAATTCTATAGTACATAAATCTTTTGGAGAAAGAATGTAATCATCGCCTATTATTAATTCTTTATCTGTTGTTTCATCAATTACTTTAAATTCTCTCCGGCAAGGCTGAACACATTCACCCCGGTTCGCACTTTTATCAAATAGATGATGACTCATAAAACATCTTCCGCTGACTGCAACACACATTGCTCCATGAACAAATGCTTCAATTTCTAAATCAGTTTTAGCTCTGATTTTTTTTATTTCTTCAAGGGAACATTCGCGGGCAAGCACAATTCTTTTTGCTCCAAGCTTTTTATATGTTTCAAGAGATATTGAATTTGAAATTGAAGCTTGAGTGGAAATTGCGAAAGGTATGCCATATTTATTACAAAGCTCAATTACTCCTAAATCCCAGCAGATAATTCTATCAACTTTATTTTCTATAGAAGCTAAAATTATCTTTTCTATTTCATCAATTTCATCTTCATAAATAATAGTGTTTAGCGTTAAATATGTTTTAACTTTTTTTGAATGGCAGAACTCAGAGATATCTTTTAATTCATTTAAAGAAAAATTTCTTGCCTTTGCCCGCATGTTAAGTTTGCCGACCCCAAAGTAAACTGCATCAGCACCTGCATTAATTGCGGTTGTAAGCATGGTCATATCACCGGCAGGAGCCATTAGTTCAGGACGTTTTTTTGGATTTTGTTGTGATGTATATTTATCGACAGTTTCTTCCATACGCTTTTATCAAGTAACTTTCATGCAAATTAAAATATTAAATTCAATTAGGGTAACTTTTGAAGATTACCGCGAAAAATAGCTATACCTTTACTTCAACTCTTTTTTTAAGCTCAAACAGTTCATTTGCAAACTCTCCCATAACTAAATCAAAAATATTCTTTACCTGGTTTGGCAGGTAATCATGAACGACACGGTTTCTAATATCTCTCATATCCACCCAAATCTCTACTGAAGAAATTAAATTAAGCTTTTCCATCTTCAGCAATAAATCCCGGTATGTTTCTGAAGAAATTGTATAAAGATAATATTCATATGATTTAAAGAATTTAATACAAGTTTCCACTGCACGAATGTACCTGTCACTTAATGCATCATAAGGCTCAAGTTCTTTTGGTGTATATTTCTTTTTAAGATTATATTTTTTCAGATTAGTTAAAGAAGCTTGAACAAGATTTACAGAATCAATCAATTTTAATTTAGATTGAACCAGCAGCACTTTATAGTCTTTATTCATATTATCCTTGCAAGTTTCAAATTACTTATAAACGCTGCCTGTTCCTCCGTTAAATTATCTTTATCAAAAACTATAACATCAATTTTTTCTTCACATTCCATAAAAAAGCGACGTGAAATTTTTCTTGATAAATCAAAGCTATCTTTTTTTGAAAAAACCAATAAATCTATATCTCCGCCTTTTTTAGAAAAATCCGTTCGCGAACCAAAAAAATAAACTTCTCCTTCAACATCTTCTAAAGCATGAAGCAGTGCCTTCTTTTCATATTTATCCGCTCTTATTTTATTAAGCATCATTGTTTCATTCATTTCAAATAAATTTAACTTTTCTCTTCCCAAACTTTACATATCTCGATAATAACTCTTACCGCCATTTCCATATCTTGAACAGAAACCCATTCTATTTTTGAATGATAAGCATGTTCGCCGGCAAAAATATTAGGGGTTGGTAATCCCATGAATGAAAGTCTTGACCCGTCTGTACCGCCACGGATTGGGCTCATTATTGGTTGGATATCCAGATTCTTCATGGCTTGAATAGCGTTTTCGGAAACCTTTGGATGTTTATCCAATATCTCTTTCATGTTTCTATATTGCTCCATGACTTCAAATTCTATTTTAGCACCAGGGAATTGCTTCACACTTTCTTCAGCTAACTTTTTTAAGAAGTCTTCATATTCTTTCAGTTTTGATGATTCAAAATCTCTAATGATAAATTTCAGAACGGTTGCTTCTTCATTACCATTTATATTTGTGCAATGAACATATCCTTCTCTTTTCTCTGTAGTTTCAGGTGATAAAGAATCTTTAGGCAGCCTCTCAATAAAATCAGCAGCTACTTTAAGTGAATTTATCATTTGCCCTTTTGCGTACCCGGGATGAATGTTTTTACCAATAAATTTAATTGTTACTCCGTCAGCGCTGAATGTTTCAGTTTCGACTTCACCCCTGCTTTGCCCATCCACTGTATAAGCATACTGGGCTCCAAACTTTTTAACATCAAATTTTTCTGTGCCTCTTCCTACTTCTTCATCAGGAGTAAAACAGATTTTCACAGTACCATGTTTAAATTCAGGATGAGTAAGTAAATAATTAACTGCATCAACTATTTCAGCTACACCTGCTTTATTGTCAGCTCCAAGTAGTGTGTTTCCATCGGTTGTTATAATATCATGACCAATCATATTTGCCAGGTCAGGATTTTCGTATGCTTTAATTACCTGGTTATCATTTTCCAGCTTGATATCACCGCCCTGATAATTTTTACGGATTACCGGATTAACATTGGCTCCACTTACAGCGGGTGAAGTATCAACGTGTGAAATAAATCCAATAACAGGAACATTTTTATTAGTATTTGAAGGAAGAGTTGCAATCACATACCCCCATTCATCAACATGTGCATCCTTTAAACCTAATTCTTTTAATTCCTTTGCCAAATCATTTGAAAGGATCTTTTGTTTTTCTGTACTTGGAAATGAAGTAGATTCTTCATCTGATTGTGTATCGTATTTTACATATTTTAAGAACCTGTCAACACAGGTGAATTTATAATTATTATCAAACATTTTTTTCCTCTATTTTTAGTGATTTTTGATACTCAAACTATTGAAATTGGGTAAGACTCGCAAGGTAAGAACTTTGTTTTAAGCTAATTTTAATAATTTTGTTTGAAAAAACAACAAGATTGGTTTGAATAATAATTTTAAAGCAAATCAATTCCCAGGTAGTAGAATTTTTATTTTTTATAACTTTTATTTTAGTAGTACAAGCTTTTTAGATGAATTAAAAAGTGGTGACCGGCTTGATTGATCACTAACTCTTAATTGATAAATATAAACTCCACTTGCAAGTCCATTATTTCCATGCGATAATTTTGATGCATTAAAAGTAACTTCATAATTTCCAGGAGATTGATTTTGATTTACTAATGTTGCTACTTCCCTTCCGAGAATATCATAAATCTTTAATTGAACGAATTTCATTAAAGAAGTTCCTACAGATGGAATCGAATATTTAATTTTTGTTGACGGATTAAATGGATTAGGATAATTTTGAGAAAGTTCAAATGTATTGGGAGTTTTTGTATTATCAACAATAGACGTTATAATAAACGAAATATCCACCCCGATTGTATCAAAGCTATTAGGATTAATATTAATATTTTTTGCCAATGCATCCGGCAGCCCTATTTTCTGTGCAACTAAATCATAATTTCCATATGGAAGATTAGTAACCCGGTAAGTACCATCATCTTTTGAAAGCCCGTAATTATAAAGTAAGTTGTTTGTAGTTGATTTTGCATAAACCACAACGTCATTTAAAACAGTTGACGAACTAGGTGAAGTTAAAATATTTCCGCTGATTGTCCCACCGCCGATTGATGAATCACGAGGCATATAAATATCCACATTATTTACGTCCGAATTAATATAGATTGAATCTGCTCTTTGCCAAAATACAGAAGTTTTCTTCTTACTATAATAAGTTGGGACATAATAATCAGAAAATGATTGAATATAATAATAACCCGGTTCTTTGATTCCTTCTATTGAATAAGTTCCATCCTTATTAAGTATTCCGGTATAAATTCTGCTTGTATCTGCAGCGATATTACTTTTGGAGATTTCGGGAATGCTTCCGTTTACAATCTTATTGGGAGTGTGGTCGCCTTTCCTTACAATTATAATAGCTCTTTTCAAAAGGGCATGCGATAACGAATCCAAAACATGTCCGCTTATTCCGCTGCCGCTGTAATCTATTTTATTTAAAGTAAAATTAACATTTCTTGTTTGTCCTGATTTCAAAGTAATTAAATTTGATCTAAACGGGTTTGTTTTGCTATCATAAAATGAAACATAATATGAATCTGCTATTGCGCCAACTGTATAACGCCCTGTTGGTAAATACTTTGTATAATTCCCATTAGCATCGGTAAAAACATTTCTAATTATATAATTCCCTTCAAGAAAAAAATAAACTTCCGCATTAGCAATCGGATTTACACCATCAGTAATCTGTCCTGTAATTGTCCCTTCTTTTAAAGTATCTTTATAAAAATCAATCTTTATCGGCATTTTTTCAGAGACATTTACACTATTATTAATTATATACATAGTATCTACTGTATCAGCAGCAGTTATCCATGGATAACCTTCGATTATACAATCCATTAATACTGAATCACCTTTTTGTAGATAAAACGGGAATTGGTAATATTTGTCAAACCTTAAATAATATAAGCCGGAGTTGTAATAAACCGTGTCTATTCTTAATTGCTTATCTCCAACGTTTTTCATGTAAACATTTTGTAAACGGTTAAAAATACTATTATAGGTTAATTTACTTTTAGAAAAGCTTAATTTTGGCTGGGCTAAAGATATGCCTGCTATAAAAAAAGATAATAGTATTGGAAAGATTATTTTCTTATAATTCCGCATATTGTTAAAGTACTTTATAATAATTATTATATCAGTGTTATTAAATTTAAAAAAGTGACAAGAAAAATTGAGCTTTAAAAATTTAAATTACGTAAATTTTTCTCAAAACGAGCTGCAAGAACTTTTTACCTCTGCAAAGCAGGGAGATTCAAACGCTTTTTCGGAACTCTCCGGTTATGTACGACACATATCTTATAGTTATTTCCTCTCAAAGCTTAAAAAAGGAAAGATAAAAAACAAGGAAGATGTTGATGATTTATCTAATAACGTTTATATCTCTTTCGCCGAACAATATCATAAAATTGAAAATTTAGAATTTTGGCTAAGACGAGTACTTTTTTTAACCTTTGTTAATTGGTACAAAAAAAATGCATCACAAAAATCGACCGAACTTAATGAAGCACGTTATATTTCAAGTAAAGACCCGAATCCAGGCGACAAAGTTGACGCACAAAAAATAATGAAACTAATTGATACTTTAAGTGAGGATAAACAGAAGGTGCTTAAAATGAGATTCTGGGAGGATTTAAAATTCTCAGAGATTGCAGAGCAGATGGGAAAATCAGAAGATGCTGTTAAAAAGATTTTTTACCGTTCTGTGGAAGAAATAAAAAATATGTTGTAGGCTGTCACTTTCTAATAATTTGAATTACTATAATTATAAACATTACAAGTGTTATGGAAAATAAAGATAAATTATTTGAGCTGCTTCAAAAAGAAAACCCTTCAAGAGAAGAAGAAAAAGCTATTCAACAAATAATTGGAGCAGATGAAGAGGCAAAAGAGTTTTATTTAGCACATCAGAAAATTAAGAATTCTCTTGGCTCACCGGAAAATCATGTCAACTATGATGACCTTGCAGATTATATTTTAGTTCAAAATCACAATGTCCCGGAAGACAAAAATATTTATACAAAGATTCCTTTCATAGAAAGACATATTAGAGAGTGTTCAAAATGCCGCAAAGAATTCCAGGCTTTTAATGAAGAGTACACAGATATAGATAACGCTGTTAAATCAGAACTTCCTGCTTCGGAAGATAAAGCACCTGAAAGACAAATTGAAGAAAAAATTATTTATAAACGTCCGGTATTTTCAAAATATATTTTTGTTAGTCTTTTGTTGGCAGCTTTTGCTTATGGCGGAATGTTTATCTTTTCACAAATATTTACTTCATCAAATTATTCTATCGCAGCTTTAAAAAATAATGATGAGTTTAATATTACTCGAGGAAGAGGAACCGAATATTTTCAAAAAGGCTTAAATGCCCTTGATGATAAGAATTATAATCAAACAATTGAATATTTAAATGACGATATCAAAGCTAACCCAAAAGATGAAACAATCTTTTATTCATATTACATTCTAGGATTAACCTACCTGGAAACTGCCCCTAAAAGTTTTATAGGTTTATTCCCTTCATTCAATCAAGATAAAGTTGAAGACGGAATAAGTAATCTTGAAAAATCAATTAAGCTTAATGATTCGGGCAGGTACGAGAATATAAATTTAGATTCGTATTTTTATCTCGGTAAGGCGAGCTTAATGAAGAATGATAAAGAATCTGCAAAAAAGTATTTTAATATAGTGGTTGAAAAACACGGCAGCAAAATGAGTGAGTCAAAGTCTCTACTGAATGAATTGGAGTAAGAAGTGTTACATGCCTTTTACAAAAATTTCCATATCAATTGTTATTATAATTTTAGTTTTAGTAGTATCGACAAGTAGCAGCGAAAAAGGAACTAGAACATCCGCCGGATTACATCATCCCAATATTGATTCTTTAATCTTAAATATTAAATCCAACGGCTGGAAAGATGAATACATATCTGAATGCCGCTTTCAAATTACAAATGCCGATACAAAATCTACTGCTGATTTAGAAAAAATATTTTCCTCCCTTCCCAACAATTCATACAAAAGTTTTATAACTGCCTTATTCTTAAAGAAGGAAGAAAAGTTTAAGGAAATGTATGACACTTTAGTATCAATGATAGATTCACACCCAAAGTATTTTTCTTATTATGAAGAGCTTGTTTTTTCTGCAAGAGCAACAAACCAGTTGACTCTACTGGAAAGCCTGGTTAATGATAAAATAAAGTCAAGCAAGAGGCAATATAATTTTCTGCTGGGTTTAACTGCCGCTACTCAGGGGAAATATGAAGATGCTGCGATTTATTTCGAAACAGGTTTAAAACGATATCCTGGGAATAAATTTCTTTTTTATAATTTGTATTACGCTTACCGGAATCTTGGTGATTATGATAAAGCAATGAAACAATTGAATTTGTTGTCGGCAAGCATTAGTGAAGATGATATATTTTATATTCCATGCCTGCTTGCAAAAGGCTCGTTAAACTTTTTATCAGGTGATTATACTAAGGCAAAAAGATTATACAAAACTGCATTGCAAAAAGCACTTGCAGTAAATGATAAACAGAATGAAGCAAATGCTGAAATAAATTTGGGATTGATTGATGACGTTAATGGAGATGTATACTCAGCAAGAAGAAATTATAGAAAAGGGATAGAGATTACTGATAATATTAATGATATAGAATTGACTGCTTACGCGCATAGTGAACTTGGGGTTTCTTATTCTTATACAAATGAACTAATTGAATCAAAAGAAAATTATTTATTAAGCTATAAACTATATAAAAAAGTTGGCAATATACTTCGACTTTCTTTTCTTTCAAGTAACATTGCTAAAATTTATCAAACCATGTTTGATTATAATTCGGCAATTAAATATTATGAACAAGGAATTGAATTTGCCGGTGAAAATAAAAGAGCCCATGCAATTAGTCTGCGTGGCTTAGCCGATGTTTACACAAATGTTTCCGATTATTCAAAGGCATTAGAATATTATAAAGAAGCTTTTAAAATTTCTTCTAAAATTAAAGACTTATCATTACAATCGAGCATCAATTCAGGATTAGGAGCATTGAATTATAATCTTAACCATTTCAATGATGCATTAAAAATTTTTAAGGAAGCAAAAGTTTTAAGTGCCAACGATAAAAATCCTTATCTTTCTGCAGATCTAGATTATAAGATTGGATTATCTTATCTACAGCTTGACAGTCTTTCTTTAGCAGAAAGTTCCTTTATAAACGGAATGAAAACTGCAAAGGCTGCCAATGATTATATTACTGAGTCGTCAAATATAGAAGGGCTGACACAGCTTTTAATCAACAGCAATAGGCTTGGAGACGCGAAAAATTATGTTGCCCGGCTCAATCAAATTTCCCGTCAGAATAACTGGGATTATTTATCATCAGTAAAAAACCTTCTTGAAGGCGAAATAAATAAATCAGAAGGTAATTTTAATAATGCAAAAAATAATTTTGAACAGGCTTTAAAGTTCGCAGATAAGGTAAATGAATTTAGCATTGAAATACAAGCTTATCATTACCTGGCTTTGTTGTTCCAAGAACATAACTTTAACGAAGCCGCAAAATCTTACTATACTTCGGCCACAAAAATAATTGAAGATGTTTCCCGCCCTATGTTTAAGAAGGATGACATTCAAATTTCATACTTTGCAGGCAACAGAAATGTGTATGATGATTATATCAATTTTTTACTAAGTCAAAAAAAATATGAAAGTGCATTTAATGAAATTGAAAAATCACGGTCCCGCAATACGGTTCAAAATCTTAACAGCTTGAAATTCAGCTCTTTAATTAATGATGAAAAAACATTAAATAAAATTTATCAATACGACTGGATAATTAATTCCAGTATTTACACAAAACACGAAATAGATTCTGTTAAAAGTAATTTAAACAGCATTGAAGCTGCACTCATTACTAAAAAACCTCAATTAAAAAAATATTTCAATTTTAATTATACACTTAGGGAAAATGATATTAGGAAACAATTGACGGACAAAGAGCAGATTCTTTCGTATTACTCCACAAATGAAAATACTTATCTGTTTGTGCTTTCTAAAAACAGTTTTAACACAATAAAAATAGATATAAAATTAAATCACTTAAAAAGAATAATATCTCAAATCTCTTCTTACTTCAGCAATAACGCTGATGTTCAGAAAGATTTTTACAATCAAGATTTGTTTTCATTTAATGCAGAAGCTGCCAACGATTTGTATAAAATATTATTTGTGCCGGCTAAAAAATATTTAACCGAAGATCAGGATGTAATAATTATTCCTTCAGTCGAATTAGTTTCGATCCCTTTTGAATTTTTAGTAACCAGCTATGATAAAAGTGAAAGTCCATATAACTATTCGAATAAGCAGTTTTTAATTTATGATTACAATATTTCATATTCTACTTCAGCTACTGTTTTTATTGACGAGCAATTAAATATGTTAAAAAATAATGGAAGTTCTTTAGTGATGGGCAATCCTTCCATAAACAGCAATGAAGAAGGCTATGCAGAAAGAAGAGGCTTGCTTGAAGAAAGCGGCGGACTGCCGAGAAATATCGCTTTGCTGCCTTTAAAATATTCCGGAGAAGAAATAAATGAAGTAAGTCAGATTCTTAACACAAATAAAGTGCTTACTGAAAAAGAAGCAACAGAAACTAACTTTAAAGAGAATGCTCAATTAAGCAGGGTAATTCATCTTTCTACACATTCATTTTTGTTTAACAAGCAGCCGCTGATATTCTTTTCAAATTCGTATGACCCTGATAATGACGGCTTCCTGGAAGCTTCGGAAATTTCACAGCTAAAGTTAAACAGCGATCTGGTTGTGCTTAGCTCATGTAATTCGGGCCTGGGCTCTGTTGATGAATCTGAAGGAATTCTTGGAATGACAAAAGCATTTTTTGAAGCAGGTTCAAAAAGTGTGGTGGTTTCTTTGTGGGAAGTAAATGATAAATATACTTCTAAATTTATGCAGCTATTTTATGAAAGGCTTGATGAAGGATTTAATAAATCAAAAGCGTTAAGGTTGGCAAAAATTGATTTTATAAAAAAGTATTCTGCTAATCCTTACTTTTGGGGTGCATTTGTTTTATCGGGAAATATTGGAAAACTAAATATTGTTAAGAGTGCCTATTCCGCAAAATATATTTTTGTTATACTGGCAATAATTCTTTTGAGTATTGCACTAGTTCTTTTTATAAAAAGAAAGCGTCAGCTAAAACTAATAACCTCTAATTAAAACTTTCTCCATATCAGATTTAACCATCACCTTCACAAGATGTTCAAATTTAGTCTTTGCTTTCCATCCGAGCAGCTTTTTAGCTTTTGCCGGATTGCCGATTAATAAATCTACTTCAGTTGGCCGGTAGTAATTTGGGTCAATGTCGACGACTTTATTTCCCTTTTTTAATTTGCTAGAAAAATCCAAAACGTATTTATTATTAGCGTCAAAGTTTATTAAAGATTTTGCCGTATCTAAATCGATATTCTTTATATATCCTTTTTCTTTGTCATCTTTACCACGCCATTCAATTTCAATTCCTAACTCTTTAAAAGCTAACTCTGTGAACCTTCTAACAGTATTTGTTTCCCCTGTTGCCAAAACAAAATCTTGAGCATTTTTATATTGCAGAATTTGCCACATACCCTCGCAATATTCCGGAGCAAAGCCCCAGTCGCGTTTTGCATTTAAATTTCCCAATAGTAATTTATCCTGAATTCCCGTTGCAATACGAGCAGCAGCACGGGTAATTTTTCGAGTAACAAAAGTTTCGCCTCTTCTTGGTGATTCATGATTAAATAAAATACCATTGCATGCAAACAAATCATAAGCTTCCCGGAAATTAACTATTATCCAGTAGCCATACAGTTTTGCAACCCCATAAGGTGAACGAGGGTAAAAAGGCGTCTTTTCAGTTTGCGGCACTTCCTGTACTTTACCAAAAAGTTCACTTGTAGAAGCCTGGTAAAACTTTACTTTCTTTAAACCGACTTCGCGGATAGCATCTAAAAATCTTAATGTTCCTAATCCGTCCACCTGCGCTGTGTAATCTGGGAGTTCAAATGAAACTTTAACGTGGCTTTGAGCAGCGAGATTGTAAATTTCGTCAGGTGCAATTCTTTCCAAAAGACGATTTAAGTTGCTGGTATCAACCATATCACCATAATGTAGAAATAATTTCTTATTTAATATTTCATGATCTTTATATAGATGTTCGATTCTACCGGTATTAAAAGAGCTGCTCTTTCTAATTATACCATGAACTTCGTATCCTTTTTCAAGTAAAATTTCTACGAGGTAACTTCCATCTTGCCCGGTGATACCGGTTATTAAAGCTTTCTTCACTGTCTCTCCAATTTAATTAGTAAATTCATTTTATATGAAATTGATTGATTGAAAGTTTAATTAAACGTGCAACTGTTTTAATTCATATTTACTATCATGTTCAAGTGTAGGTTCAAGTTCAGAGTTATTAAATATGTGGACAAATTATAAAATTAATTTTTCAATCTTTAATCTTGTAATCTTTCAATCACCTTCGTTCACACATCCATTCAATCAAATATTCTTTATATCTATATTTTCTAAGAACCATTTATAGGTAATTTTTATTCCCTCTTCCAGTTCAGTTTTATATTTCCAGCCCAGTTTTGTCATCCGTGTTACATCCATTAATTTTCTTGGAGTACCATTCGGTTTTGTTGAATCATAGGTTATTTTACCTTTATACCCAATAATATTTGAAATTATATTTGCCAACTCAATAATTTTTAAATCTCTACCGGAGCCAATATTCAAATGAGATATCCCTTGCTTGTACACATCTTCTGCTTCAATATTAGTTAGCAAAAAATAAATTGCTTCTGCAAGATCATCGACAAATAAAAATTCTCTTAACGGCTGACCGCTTCCCCATAGAGTTACTGTTTCATGGTTATTAATTTTTGCTTCATGAAATTTCCGGATTAAAGCAGGAAGCACATGGGAAGTTTTTAAATCAAAATTATCATTAGAAGCCGTAAAGGTTAGTCGGCATTGCCGAATAAAAATTACACCCGTATTGCAAATAATAATTCTCACATAATTTTATTCCTGTTATTTTTGCAATTGCATAAGGTTCGTTAGTAGTTTCAAGATAATCAGATAATAAGTATTCTTCCTTCATTGGCTGGAGAGCTAATTTGGGATAGATACATGAACTGCCGAGAAAGATTAATTTATCAACATTGTATCTATAAGCTGCATTTATAATATTGGCTTCAATCATTAAATTGTCATAAATAAATTCTGCACGGTAAGTATTGTTTGCTAAGATTCCTCCAACTTTTGCAGCAGCAATTATCACTACCTCTGGTTTCTCTGTTTCAAAAAAATTTTCAACCTCTTCCTGCCTAATCAAATTCAATTCAGAAGACGATTTATAAATCAGATTTTTATAATTTTCTTTTTCTAATTTTCTTTTAACCGCAGAGCCCACCATTCCGCTGTGGCCGGCGATGTAGATTTTAGAGTCTTTACTTATTTTATTCATAATGCCCAAAAAATATTACAGAGTTCAAGTTCATGTTTATGTTCAAGCCCATTGTATTATTAATTAAATTACCCAATTATTTTTTCAATCTTTAAATTTTGAAATCTTTTAATTTTTTAATTATTTACAAATTCTTGAATTTTATCAACTACGTAAGTCAACTGTTCTTCGGTTAATTCCGGGTAGATTGGCAACGCAATTGATGTATTTGCAGCCATCTCGGCTACAGGAAAATCACCTTGCTTATAACCAAGATTTGAAAAACATTCCTGCAAGTGAAATGGAACGGGATAGTAAATTTCAGTTCCAATTTTATTCTTAGTTAAATAATCACGAAGCTCATCTCTTTTTTCTACTCGTATTATAAATTGATTATAAATATGATAATTTTTCAATTCGTCTTTTTTATAAACAGCTTTTGGCAGCAGCACTTTATTTTTCTGTTCAAAAGAAGTTTTCCCTTCTTCTTCAGCTAATCCTGCTTGTTTAAATAATTTTATATAGGTCTCTGCATTCTTTCTTCTTTTTTCAGACCATCTATCAAGATGCGGCAGCTTAACACTGATAACAGCCGCCTGTAGTGCATCCAATCTAAAATTTCCGCCGATTATTTTATGATAATATTTCGGCTTTGCACCATGCACACGCTGAATGAAAAGTTTTTCTGCTAATTCATCATTATTAGCCGTAATTAAACCGCCGTCACCATAGCATCCTAAATTTTTACTTGGGAAAAATGAGAAACAGCCTATATCTCCTATTGTTCCCACTTGTCTTCCGTCTTTGTATTGAACACCTATTGCTTGTGCAGCATCCTCTACAATTTTTAAATTATGATTTTTAGCAATTGCAGCCACCTCATCCATTTCAGCACTTTGCCCATATAAATGTACAGGAATTATAGCTTTTGTTTTTGAAGTAATTTTTTCTTCGATCTTTTTTGGATCAATATTAAAAGTAACCGGATCGCTATCAACAAAAACCGGAATAGCATTTAATCTTGAAACAGTTCCTGCAGTTGCAAAGAATGAATAGGTCGGAACGATTACTTCATCACCAGGCTGTATATCTAATCCCATCATGGCAAGCAAAAGTGCATCTGTACCGGATGAAACTCCAATGGCATGCTTGCATCCTAAATATTCGACTAAAGCTGTTTCCATTTTTTCTACTTCAGGGCCAAGTATAAAGTACTGTGATTCAGCTACTTTAATAACAGCTTCATCCAATTCTTTTTTTAAGGAATGATATTGTGCTTTTAAATCTAAGAGTGGTACTTGCATTTATTATTTTCCTTTTAATTTTTAAAAAGCATCCGAAAATTATAAAATAATAATTATTTTTAAAGCTAAGATAATCTATATCACTGGCATAATACAAAACTTTATATTAAGAATAAGTGCTTAAAGATTAGTTGATAAATTAAAAGATGGAAAGCAGATGATTTTATTAGATAATCAATTGCTGAAATATTTCCCCTGAATTATTAAAAATTAAGCGGCGTTATTATATTCAATAAACCCCATACTAATACCATCTGCAATAGCTTTTTGAACTAGTTCTTCTACAATTTTAGAATGCTTGATATCTATTGACTCTTCACCACATTGCTCACAAACTAATGCGGGAACATCCTTAACAACAATAATTTTATCTTTTGCCATCTGAAATGTTAATGTAGTTTTATCTTCTTTCAACTCTGCTGCACAAATATGACATTTCATCTTTCTAACCTCTTTGTGAATGTTTCATTCCACTTTGTCTTATCAGGTTCATACACACTGATAATCCAAATATATTTTTCAACTTTATCTAAAGCAACAACAATATGTAATGGCCTTTTGTTTTTTGTAAATCCCAAAGTAAGATAACTTGTCAGTGGTTTATCTTCAGCATATGTTGCTATAATTTTTAAATTTTGTAAAACTCCTTCAATCTCATTTATTTTAATATTTCTTTCTACAATCCGTATTAAGGCATGTTTTTTAAACCGTACCCTGCCTTGTTTTGTGTACTCATAAATTACCCTGATTACTTCCGAATCCATTTTTACAATATTAAAGATTTATTTTCAAACAAAAAAGAGTTAAAAATTTTAAGACCAGCAATAAAAGATAAGGAGTAAAAAATATGAATTAAAAGCAAGATAAAATAACTTATAAAATGATTAAAAAAATATGTTTATAACTTTATTCTTCCGTTGATAACATTTTTGATGCTTAAGCATTCACTACCAATATATCCTCCGGCTAATTTCAAATTCCTTCATAACATCCTCAAAAGATATTCCATTTGCAAACTTGCCAAGAACTAAGTCGGCTGATACTCTGATATTTTTTATCACAGCTTTACAAAAAAGATTATTTCATTAACTCTATTCTTGGAACGATTTCAATTTTTATTCCACATTACTTGCTTAATTATAAAGAATCTCATCTTAATAACCAGCGAATAAATCTTAAGCAAATTCCCTATCAATATCTTTAAACAATTTAGCTTTCAAATCTTTTTCAGATACAACAGGATTTTCTATTTGCCAATCAATTTTTAATTCCGGATCATTATAAAGTATAGAACGTTCATCTTCCTTGCTGTAGTAAGCGGTACATTTATATGAAAAGATAGCTTCCTCAGATAAAACAGAAAAGCCGTGAGCAAAGCCTGGAGGAATCCAAAGCTGCAAATGATTTTCTTCTGAAAGCTCAACTGAAAGATGTTTTCCGAAAGTAGGAGAGTTAAATCTTATATCTACTGCGACATCAATAACACTCCCCGAGATTACCTGGCAAAGCTTACCTTGAGTATTTTTTCCAACCTGGTAATGAAGCCCCCGGATAGTTCCTTTTTTTGATTTTGAAATATTATCCTGTACAAAATTTAATTTTATACCATGTTCATCAAAAATATTTTTCTTAAATGATTCAAAGAAGTATCCGCGCTCATCTTTGAATACTTTGGATTCAATAATTAATAAATCTTTAATTGGGGTTTCTTTTATCAACATACTATTGTTCTAATTGTTCAATTGTTTTATTGTTTTACAGTTTCTCTTAATGAATTAATGATATTGCTTTTACTTTAAGTGTGCTTAAGTTTTTCACCACAGAGATGCTCATACGCAGAGAACACCAGGTTATATTTATTTTGACTTTTGATTTTTTCCCAAAGGGATCCATTCGGAGAACTTTGACTTTTTTTTATCAGCTCTCCTGCTTTAAAAATCTTTCCAGGTAATCCCGGTAAAGCGACTTAGGCATGATATTAATTAACCGCGCTAACTGGTTATGATTTATAAATTTCATAGTATAAGCAATCTCTTCTATACATCCAACCTTTAATCCCTGCCGTTCTTCAATAACTCCAAAAAAGTTTGATGCTTGTAACAAGGCTTCCGGGGTACCGGTGTCAAGCCATGCGATTCCTCTTCCAATTTTTTCTACGTACAGTTTTCCACGTTTTAAATATTCTCTATTTACATCAGTAATTTCCAGTTCGCCTCGTGCCGATGGTTTTAGGTGTTTTGAAATATTAACAACTTCATTATCATAGATATAAATGCCAGGCACTGCATAATTTGATTTGGGAGATTTCGGCTTCTCTTCAATTGATATGGCTTTTCCCTCTTTATCAAATTCAACTATACCGTATCTTTGCGGATCATTAACCTGGTAACCAAAAATGGTTGCCCCGTCATTATTTTGAATTGCATTATAGAAAAACTTTAATGAGCCATAGAAAATATTATCGCCCAAAACCAAAGAAACACTTTCCCCATTTATGAAATTTTCACCAATGATAAAAGCTTCAGCAATACCATTAGGTGCAGGCTGAACAGCGTAATCTATCTTTAATCCTATCTGTGAACCGTCATCAAAAAGCTGCTTGTACAATGGGATCGTTTCTTCGTTGGAAATAATCAATATGTCTTTTATACCGCCAAGCATAAGCATCGAAAGTGGGTAATAGATTAACGGCTTGTCATAAATTAATGCAAGCTGTTTGCTGTAAACTTTTGTGATCGGATAAAGCCTGGAACCTGAACCCCCGGCGAGAATTATTCCCTTCATTACTTACTTCTCAAATTGTTATAAAAATAGAATATGTATTACGATTTTCTCCATTCAATCATTCGTCTTTAACGCTAAGTAATCACTAACAAAGTTCAAGAGTATGTTCAAGTTCATGCAGCTACTCAAATCAATCATACAATTTTTCAATCTTTAATTTTTGTAATATTGTAATTTTTTTAAAGACCATAATAAACAGAAATATAAAACTCATTCAATGAATTATCCAGGTAATTTTTATCAACTTGCTGCATGGAAATTTTAGTATGCTGGAATTCAGCTTTAGCAAAAAGTTCGTGAGTAATTTCATATTTAAGTTGAGCACCGTAATACGAATAATTATTTCTCATTCCAAATAAGAACGGCGGCTGCGGCAATCCCTGCTGCTGATCTGCAGTGCCCCTGCTGCCTTTGCGCGCATATTGTCCCCATAACTTTAATTGCAAACCTCTAGCAAACTTGTATTTAATTGAACCATAAAATAAATCGGCATTGCTTCCGATCCAATCTCCCATATTATATGAAGCATTTTCATAAGTCTGCGTTGGTATATAATGTTCATAAACGAAAGGATAAATTTTTGTGTACTCTAATGTCATAGTTAAATTATCAACCGGCAAATCTGCTACTGATCCTCCAAGCATATAACCTAATTGATATCTTTGGGTTTTGGGATTAAAAATTCCTGATGTTCTTATCTCATCAATAATCATTGAACCGTAAAGATGTGTATTCTTCAAATGATTACGTGAACTCACCTGCAAAAAGAACTGTGAGTTGCTGCCTGCGTTATTATTCTGCCTGCTTAGATAATGATCTGCAAGACGGAAAAACATAAGCGGCATTAAATAAGAAATTTCTAAACGGTCACTGTAAATAATTGATTCACCAAATGAAATATCCAAACCTCTATATGGAGTTATAGTTAATGTGTGCGAAGCAATAAATTTCTGACGGAAAAGAACCCTGTTTATTCCTTCACGGCTTGAAGCATAAACATAATTCGAATCAATTACATCTGAAGAAAGCCAACCATGAAAATAATTAAATTGCAGCCATTTAACAGGTTTAACATCCAGCCTGAAAAAAGGAAACGAAGGAGCTTTTTGTGACAAGACTAATTGCCCGCTTTCACCGTAGCCCCATTGCAGAAAATCTTTTCCAATAGTAAAAGCACCCCAGTCCCAATCAAACGCAAGAGTTGTATGAACCTCGCTGTATTGAACCGAGTTTGGACTTTTACTTAAAGGGGTAATTCCCGTTACCGGGGTAAATATTTTTTGCTTGTCTATGTTATCACCATTTTCTGCATTGTCGCGGTAATCAAAACTAAAGCCGATTGAATTACCAAGGTATCCGTAAAAATAAACGCCGCTCCAAAAGTGAGTATTTGATTTACCGTCATTGCTGCCGAATTTAAGCCCTAATATCGGGTTTAAGTTAATTTTAAATAATGAATCGCTATATGAAAAAAGTCTAAATCTTTCATAAGGGTCTTTTTTCAAAATAGTCATTTCCCGAAGGGATCCATTCGGAGAAGATGTTTTTACTTCAACTCCTTCATCATTAATATTCTCTACCTTTGGTTTTTGAATTTTGACTTTTTCCCATGAGGATCCATTTGGAGACTTTTGACTTATAATCTCTCTTTCAATTCCAAAATCCATTAAATAAAATTCCAGTTCTTCTTTTTCAATTTCAGTTAAACTACTGCCGGCTGAAGACTGCTTACTCTGCACTTCTAATAATTTTTGGGTAATATACTTTCTCGTAACAGGTTTAACCTGATCATCAAATTCAATAATTCCTTTCTGTGCCATTCTATCTAAGAAAGAATAAACATCGTTATACAGCGGCTCATATACTGTTTGACCGAAAGTAAAGTTAGAGATTAATAAAATAAAAAATAGAAGTATTAATTTATATTTCATTATCATTGAATAAAAAAGTGAAATTAAATTAGGCATGCAATAAATAAAAAGTTAATAATTATCCGATGTATAATTAAAAGATTTAAATATTTAAAGATTGAACATAGACTTCATATGAGAATAGATTAAACAATTGCTAAAAGGTGCTGCTAAGGTATTTCAATACATCCTTGCGATCATTTAATCTTGTAATTTTGCAATCTTCCATCTTACATCTTTCATCTTATAATTTAGTACGCCTTCGGATCTCCCTGAACCATATTCCACAAAGTTAAAAACAAAATCTGAATGTCAAGCCACACCGACCAATTTTCAATATACCATATATCGTGATCAATTCTTTTCTGCATTAATTCGGGAGTGTTTGTCTCACCACGGAATCCATTCACCTGTGCCCAACCTGTTATTCCCGGTTTTACCAAATGGCGAAGCATGTACAATCTTATTTTATCACGTGATTGTATATTCAATGGGGTTGGATGCGGGCGCGGCCCTACTAGGCTCATTTCACCTTTCAATACATTCCAAAATTGGGGCAGCTCATCTAAATTTGTCCTGCGCAAAAACTTTCCGATTTTAGTTACCCGCGGATCATTTTTTGTAACCTGCCGGAAATTACCGTTTTCATCTATTTCAATAGTATCGGGAACCATTGAACGGAATTTATATGTAGTAAACATCCGGTTATCTCTCCCCCATCTTTCCTGCTTGTAAAATATTTTGCCTGGTGATGATATTTTAATTAATATCATTATTACCGGCCACAACCAAGAGAATACAAAAATAAAAAGCAAGAATGATATCCCTGTATCGAAGCCGCGTTTTAGCAACCTCCAATGTATATCATTTATTCTATCTTCCCTTACTGTTACAACCGGGAAGTTGCCAAATAAAGAAATGTTATATTTTGTAGAAACAAATTTAAAGTAGTCGGGAATTATTCTAACTCTTATGGTATATCTTTCACAAGTTCTAACTACAGATTCTATTGTATCGGAGGCATAGTTTGGTAGAGCTACAATTACATCATCTACTTTTCGCCGGTCCAAAACAGTATCCAGGTCTTCTATTTTTCCTAAATACTTTCCGTTAAGAAAAGTTTTCTTTTCATCATCAACAAAGCCGATTATGTTAAAACCGAAATGCGGATTATCTTTTATTGATTCGTAAAAATTCTTGCCCACATTACCTGCACCAATAATTAAAAGATGCCTTAAGTTTCTCCCATTCTTTCTTATTATTCCAAGGTTTAATCGTATAATAAGTTTTTCAACAGTCAGCATCACAAGTGTAACGCCAACAAATATAACAACAAACTGCCTGGAGAGAGTTTGGTCTTTCAAAACAAACAACATTACTATTGTACTAATAGCCAAAATGAAAACGTTTTTTACAATAGCAATAATTTCTTCGGAAAAGTAGCGGCCTCTAAATTCATCATAAAGGCTGGTTACTTTTGTTGAATACATCCAAACCGAGAGCAGAAAAAATAATAGGAAGAATGCGTTTGTATCAAAAGCATATTTTGTAAATGTAATTAAGAATTCCACCGTTAAATAGTAAGCAACTATTATAACTATTATGTCGGCAAGAATCCTAACTGTATAAAGTAATCTACCGTATCCTTGCATTTATTTTTTAATTTTATTTTGATAACCCAAGAGTTACATAAAGTTAAAATCGAATTTATTTTCCAGCAAACTAGCTTTTATTGACATACTTTCTTAATGAATTGTCAAGCAAATCTATCAATTCTTAAATCATTTCTAAGATAATTATTAATTCATAGGAATGAGAGTGGAATTGAAGATTATAAAATCAAAAAGGCACAGTCCGTGCCTCTCTATAATTCTTACTACAATAATAATATTTTACTTCCAAATCACGCATTAATCTTTGTACAACTTATCAATTAAAAATGTCTGCGTTTCAATATATTATAGTTGTAAAAATGATTACCTCTGAATTCAATCAGGATAAGTTATTTAATAAAAACTTGATTGTAAATTAAATAAATAAAAAATTTATGAAACTTACACACTCAATGTTTAATTAACAAGCTTATTGCATGCTAATTTATATTTATTAAGATAACTTAATTTAGCATGTCTAAACTATTCTGAAAACACTTAAAGCAATATGTTTACTATCACAAAAACAATAATATGAATTAATCCATTTGTGATTTATGTCTATATCTTTTGCTAAAAGAATGCTTATTAATTCAACTATTTTTTTTAAATGTTTAAAATGCACTCATTAAATTAATCTTGAGAAATGTTAAAATATATCATTTCCGTTTCCTGATTAAATGCTAATGAATGATTTTGTAATGGAGGAACAACAAACGTGTCTCCTTCTCGGGCAACTTCCGATTTCCCATTACCGGAAACATTTACTTCTCCCCTTATAACATAAAATACCTCGTACATACTTTCATGAGAATGGCTTTCAATTTCATCACCTTTGTTAAACTTTGCCCTGGCAAATTGAAGCAGCCCCGGTATTTCACCATCCTGTAATATTACTTCTTTAACTTTATCTTTTAAATGGCTTACAGGTTTTTTAACTACATCACCGGTTTTAATAAATTTAATCATGTGTTAAAAATTATGAATAGTTACTCGACCATTAGCGATACTTTTTTAAGTGTCCAGAAGTTAGTTTCAGATATCAGAAATCAGAGTTCAGAAATCAGAGTTCAGAGTTCAGAGATCATAGTTCAGAAAGTTATATTATAAATCAAAGAATAGATTTTATTAAGAAAGATTTAGGATTATTTATCATTGCGCCTAACATTTTACCAATTTCTCTATTTTCATTCACTAGTTTCTTATGTTCATCAATACTTATATAACCGCAGTCTTTTGCAAAATCTAAGGATGAATCCGTTTCACTATTTTCTCCGTCGCAATCTGTCAACTTACTAATAAAATAAGCTTCGTATCTTCTTTTAGCCCAAGCTTCCCGCAGATTAAGGCATACAGACCGCGATGATCTTCTAATTTGATCGGTTAATGCAAAACGTTCTTCTTTAGGAAAAGTCTTAGAAATCTCAAAAATTTGCATCGCTAACAAATATGCTTTCTTGTAAACTTCCAAATCTTTAGCAGAATTTATTTGCATTTCCTTCTCCCTTTAATTGACTTTTGTTATCAGAATATTTTTTACTTTAACTCCGACCTCTGTTCCTGTTCCCTCGACTTCCGACCTCTGACTTCAGACCTCCGACCTCTGGCCTCCGACTTCTGACCTCCGACTTCCGACCTCCGACTTCCGACCTCCGACTTCCGCTATCCCTTCTTCACCTGTGCATTAACCCAGGCATAAGTTTTAGAAATACCTTCTTTAAGCGACTCGGAAGGTGCCCATTTTAATTTTTTCTTAATTAATTTATTATCAGAGTTTCTGCCTCTAACACCAAGCGGGCCTTTGATATGCTTTATCTTCAATTTTTTTCCCGCAACTTCCATTACAATTTCAGCTAAACGGTTGATTGTAACCATTTCTTCTGAGCCTATATTTACAGGGCCGAAAAATGTTTTTGAATCCATTAATCGCCTTACACCATCAAGGCATTCATCTACATAAAGAAATGAGCGGGTTTGCTTTCCGTCTCCCCAAATTTCTATTTCATTTTTTCCATCTCTAATAGCTTCCGCTACCTTACGGCACATTGCTGCGGGCGCTTTCTCTTTGCCGCCGGTCCATGTCCCTAATGGCCCGAATATATTATGGAACCTAGCAACACGGACATTTAATTTATAGTTTCTTTGATAAGCAAAATAAAGCCTTTCACTAAATAATTTTTCCCATCCGTATTCACTATCCGGGGCTGCAGGGTAAGCAGATTCTTCAGATAATTTCGGATTGTCAGGATCCATTTGATTATACTCGGGATACATGCAAGCTGATGAAGAATAAAAAATCTTTTTGACACCGGCTATCTGGCCATAGTGTGCTACATTTAAATTTATAGTTGCAGAATTGTGCATTACATCCGCATCATGGCTGCCTGTAAAAATATAACCAGCTCCTCCCATATCGGCAGCTAATTGATATACTTCATCAAAGGGCATATCCAAAACTTGCTTAACAGTTTGCTGATCTCTTAAATCACCAATTACAAAATCATCAACCAAAAGCCCTTGATGTTCATTATGCTTTAAATCGACGCCTCTAACCCAGAAGCCTTCTCTTTTAAGTCTGTTTGCCAGGTGCCCGCCAATGAAACCGCCTGCGCCAAGTACTAATGCTGTTTTTTGATTAGCCATTTATATTCTCCTTATTGTTTTCTGATTTAAAAAAATTTCCTTTTATAATTTCCGCTAAGTTGTAAAGGATAAATAGCGGCACAATTTCAAAATATCTTTTCCATAGCCGCCTGGGTTCCATTAATAAACGGAACAACCATTCCAACCCGGCTTTTTGTATATATCTCGGGGCTTGTTTTACTTTCCCGGTGTAAAAATCGAATGCTGCACCAACCGTAATTATAAAATGAACATTTGTGTATTTTGAAAGCTTGTATGCAAATAACTCCTGTTTAGGGGTACTCAGCCCAATCCAAACAATATCAGTTTGCTTATTATTGATATTGTCTGCCAAATCCTTTAACTCTTCATCTCTCATTTCTCTAAAAGGGGGGGAATAGAAACCTACTATGTTAGCATTTTTGAAATCCCGTTCACAAAAACCTTTCAATTCTTCCGCAACGCCCGGTTTGCCTCCACAAAAATAATGATTAATTTTAAGAGATGCTGTTTCAGTAATTAAATATTTAAAAACATCGGGCCCGTAGCATCTATCCATTTCTTTGGCCCCCTTCATTCTTCCAACCCAGACACCTGGCATTCCGTCTGGAAGATTTATGTAGAAACTATTTAATATCTCTTTAAAGCTTTTGTCTTTTTTTGCAGTAATTATTCCGTGTGCGCCGGTTGCAGAAATACAATAATTATTCTTTACTTTTTTTTCAACCTCAGACTTTACTTCTTTAAAAAAAGTATTAATATCATAAGGGAACAAATTTGTTGATAAGACCTTTACCAAAATTTCCTGAACCCTTTTAAACTTTATTAATTACTAATGTTACGCAGATGTCATGCTGAACTTGTTTCAGCATCTCAAAATCGTAAAAAACAAATATTCCGAAACAAGCTTGCCTGCTGCAAGCAGGTTCGGAATGACTTATTCTAATATTTCCCATCATTATCTAACTTCAATTAATTATTATAAAGGGCATGCTGTTAATTTCCAGCTCAATAATTAAATTTCTTTCCCATCACCGTCGTTAGTTAATATTTATGATTTCGCGATAGATATTCTTATATCCATTTACACTGTAACCTTATTTAAAGAGCATATACATTTAGTATATAACGTTCATAATCATGGATAGGTATTATTCTCTTTTGCGAATTTTCCAGGAAGAAGAGAAAGACTAATAAAAGTGCAGTTAAAAATGATTGTATAATTATAATTAAAATTCCCAATATACTGCTTGTTGCCCAACCAGGTGTAGCATAACTGGTAAATAATTTTATTGATAATATTATAATAATAGCGGTAACAGCAAATAATATTAGAACCGTGGCAAAAATTAATATTCGTACAGCTGCCAGGTTTAGATAAACTGCAAATGAACTTAAACCATGTAAAACCAAAGAATATACATTCATTTTAGATTTACCCTTATATCTTTTCCCTTTTTCTAAAATAATTGAAAGATATTTAAATTTTGATTTCATTACTCCGGCAGAATAATGGGTCCATATTTCCTCGTAATAAACTAATTTTTTAAGTATTTGAATAGGAATAATCGAATAATTCCCAAATGAAATGCTGCTGCCGGTAATTAATCCGAAGAACAACTTATATAATTTATATAATACAGTTATAAAAAAACCATCCGTCCTTTTCCCTCTTTTTGCAAATATCACATGATCCGGATTAGCTTCAGCCATATCAAAAAGTTTTATAATATGATCAGGCTTATCTTCACCGTCTGAGTCCATTACTAATACATACTTACAATCACTATTTACTGAAATATATGAAAGGCCTATGGCAAGTGCTTTTTGATGGCCCAAATTCCTATTCAAATTTATTATTTCAATATTTTTTCCTTTAAATTTATTTTCAGGCAGAAATTCGGAAGAGTCATCATTTACTATTGTATATTTAATCAAATTTATTTTATCTGAAAAGTCTAAACTTTCAATTTTAGAGATAAGTAATTCCAATGAGTCCCAGTCATTATAAACAGGTATTAATATATTTAGTGTATTCATAAACAATTTTCTTTAATTTTTGAAAAATTATTTTCTTAAAGAATACAAAAGAGATTTAATTTAATGTTGAGCTGATTTGAATGTATATTTTTTATTTAACACAAATTGGAATAAAGCTACAGTAAATAATGCTATTACCTTTGAGAACATTAAATTAATTTTCATATTTATAAAAAAGAATGATACTATATATGTATTAAATGTAATACCTATTAGTGCAACAATTGTAAATTTTACAAATCTTCCTTTTAATTTATCTTTTACCCTGAAGTTGAAATGAGCATTCAGTAAAAAATTATTTGTTATGCCTAATGCCGAGCTAATAATATTGGCTATAATAAAATTGATCCCCGCAAAATTTACAAGTAAGTAAAAAACAATAAAATCAATAATTCCACCGCTTAAACCTATAAAGCAATATTTTATAAAATAGATATATCCTAATTTCTTAGAATTATGAGTTATATCATGTAAAAAATTATGTACTACTTTAGATTGCAGCATTTCTTTTATAATTATTTATATATTTATGTCTTTGAGAATCTCACCTGAAGAAGAAACTTTTAGGCTACCTGCTATGCATCTTGGCTTTTCGAACTATCACAGTATAATCCATCATTAATTTGTTCCTATTAATTCTTTAGCCGGTAAATTGAAATTTATTCCCATGTTTTTTTTCGCAGTAACAATAAACAAAAGTACAGACCAAATAAAAAGATATGACAGGAAAGGATCCAAATAATTGATTGAGTAAGCCAAAGGCAATAATTACAATGAGCCAGCTTCCCTTTGCAGAAAAATTATTTCGTTGCATAAATAAAAATAATAATACGGGTATTATCATGGGGCCGTAAGAATTAATTGAGCCGGGGTATAACATTATTGATGTTAAAATTATTATTGCAAACGCCCATTCATTTCTGCTGTCATCAAGCTTATAAATAAACCAAAAACTAAATCCGCAAACCAATAGTGCTGATATTACAAACAATGGATGAATCAATGGAGTTGAATAAGAAAAATCATAATTTGTTATTCTTATAATTGTTGATAAGAGTGATTGGTTTGTCCATTCGGTATAATTTATCCTTGGAATATTAACATTAGGGTTATGAAAAAAGAATGTTATAAAAACCGAAGGGCCGAATATTATAAGTGTAATCCCGCTTATAAAAATAAATGCTAATGCTGCAGTCAATAACATTTTCCATTTACGCCTTAAAACAGGATAAATTAAAAAGATAGCTAAGATTGGTTTAGCAAATATTCCCAGTGTTAACCATAACCCGGAAATAGGTTTGTCCAAATCTTTCCACATAAGTAAAATGAACAATAAAAAAATGAATGTTGTTTGTTCATAATAAACCGCATTATGTGTTGTAGGTAATAATAAAAATGCTAGTATAACGAAAAAGAAATATATCGACTTTTCATTTTTAAAAAATAACTTATAGATCAATATTATATCAAAAGAAATAAATGCTAAATTAAAAATTGACCATAAAATATTTGCGATTTTAAAGCTGAAAAATCCAAATGGAAGGAAATAGAAAATATTTGCCGGAAAATAATGGAAGAAAAGATCATTCTGTATTTCCTCGCTGGGAATAAAAGGCAGCTTAATATCTTTTAATAATTTCAGGTATTCTGAATTTTGATAAAAGTTAGCTCCGTTTACGGCGACTTTTCCATTCATATAAAAAACAAAAAAGTCCCATTGATGAGGATGCAGGATATTTGATACTATTGTCTTCAGAGTATAAGCTAAAGCGATAAAACATACTAAATAAATAAAACCTTTTAAGTAAGTTTTTTTTAATCCAGTATTTTTTTCAAATTGATTAAGTATAATAAGTGAAATATAAATTGTGAAAAATAACGCTGCGCAAATAAATATTAATTTTAAGATATACATATAATTTTTAATTTATTTTCACTGACCGGCTTAATGTTATTATAATATTTTCAAATAAGCAATAAAATTTTGCAATAGGTTATCGTTATAAATTGAAGCGAGAGTAATTATAAATAATGCTTAACCCAACTCAAACACCGGGCATTCGATCTGGCGGATTTGTATAAACATAGTGGCAAGCCATACCCTTCCCTTGAAAGAGCCTGTGTGAAAATTCATATTCAAAGAATAAACATTCAATAATCAATTGAACTCCCACGGATTTCGTTTGTTTGGTGCTTGCTTAATTTTACAAATATTAAACTCCTAATGGAGTTAATACCGTCTGTTTTTGCTCTGTAGGAGCAATATATTTGTAGAAAATCAAATGTCCGGAAAGCAGGAACTCCGTAGGAGTTCAATATTTCTTACTGACAACTAAAAATTGTCATATTTAATTTTTTGAATATTTATGAATCGATATCCAATTTTAACACAATCTTGAAAAGAAACGGGTTTATTTCGGTTGTTAACTTTATATTTTTCTTTCTGACAGTATTATCAATTCATTTGTTTTATTGATAATAAGCCTCTCTCTTTGCAAGGGAGAGGTTGGAGAGGGTTTCCTATTTATTTTACTTCCTCTATGCTATTATAGTTACGCTTACAATTATAATAGATTCAAATAATAAAAGAAGTTAATCCATTTATATCCATTTATTCTTAACACATTTTTTTAATTTTATGAATTATTCTCTTGCCGCCGAAAAATCCTCTGGCCCGGATTCATTTTACAAACACCATATATTTTTTAAAAGAATAATTATATACGGTAACAACAACTAAAGATAAAACTTTGGCGAGCATATAATACATTTCAAATATTGATACCGACATGTACATAACCAACTGGTTTATTAACAAACCTATAGAAGTTAAAATAATAAACAATGCAAATTCTCCAGCGCGCGATTTAAATTTACCGCTGTAAAAAACCCATTTAATGCTGATAAAATAATTCAATGAGCTGCCTAGCAAAAAGCCGATAGCTGCAGAAATGAAATAACCGATAATATTATTATGAACAAGAACGTAAAGAGTAAGAAAGTCCAGTGAAGCAGTAAATATACCAACGATTAAGTATCTAACAAGCTGAACATAATGTGCGGTAGGCAAATTTATATTTATAATATTAGCTATAATTTTTTTCATATTTTATTTACACCCGGTTAGTGAAGCTCTTCAATTATTAAAAATAGTCAAGTAGTTAACTTAAGATTAAAAACTGTTAAAACAGTTAACTTGTAAATTCTTGGTTCTCATTAACATTAGGATTAAGGGACTTTTGTATAGATCTGAATTTGTCAGGCTGAGAATGTCGAAGACTGAGATTTTAAGTTAAATTCACATTTCGACAAGCCTGTCTGCCGACAGGCTGGCTCAATGTGACAGTAAAATATAGCACTAAAACAGTTTCTTAATCATGGTGTAAACTTAAAAAGTAGAATATATACACGTTCTACTTACCAGTAGAGAATATTGAGCAACTGTCATTTCGACCGAAGGGAGAAATCTTGTTCTCATAGAATAACAAGATTTCTCAGTCGAAGCGTCCTTCGAAATGACATACCCATGGTTTCGCAACACTACCGGTAGACAGGTTCAACAGTTTATCCTTAGTGACAATCAACTTAAAATTAAATAGTTAATTCTTTCAACTGCTGAAATAATTTTTTCCCATGCTTTACAAAAGTAAAAGATTTTACTGAAGCTACCCCTCCGACTCTTTGCCTGAAGCTGATGTTTGTCCAATGAATCCCGGCGGCTTTTTGCTGAAGCAAGCTTATTAATATATTTGCCAAATAAAAATCTGAAGGAACTTTTTCCAGTATGCCGGCAAATGCTGATCTATGCATTAAACGATAAGGCACATTAGCATCCCTAACCCAAATTCCTGTTGCAACATAAGCAAATATGGAAACAAATCTTGATATTATAAATCTTTGGAAACCATCTTCTCTTTTTTTACGGTAGCCGTATATGCATTTATATTTCTGCGACAGGTTAATAAAATCTTTAAAGTAGGCAGGATCGCATTGCCCGTCGGAATCTATCTGGAAAATCCAATCATAATCTTTTGACAAAGCATATTTGTAAGCGTAAATACAGGATTGGCCATGCCCGGTATTTTCTTTATCCAGCAATATTAATTTATTTTTATACCGGGGAATTAAACTGTTTATTAAATCTTTAGTTTTGTCTTTTGACCCATCGTTTACTGCAATTAAATTATAATTGATTTCATGTTTATCAAGCTCATCCATCCACTCTCTTATCACTCCTTCAACAACTGCTTCTTCGTTATAAACAGGCATTACAACAGCTATTTTCATATTATTTACCTTATGATAATTTATTTGCTGATTATATATTTGAATTGAAGATGAAGGGATAAAATGTTTTTGGACAAATAATCCGTCTGCAATCTTTTATGTTAATTTATTACTTAGTATTTACTCTATATATCAAAGCCATGGTTCGACTCCGCTCACCATGACAGATGTATTTATATCGGCATCCTTTGGGATAATCTCTCTTTAAGAGATTGTTATCAAATTAAATTGCAAGGAATAAATATTAAAACTGAAATTATCATAAGGTAAACTTCACTCAATTTTCTGTAAACTTACTTAACCTCAATCCCTTTAAACTTACTAAGCGCTGAAGCTATAACTTGATGCATATCGTAATATTTAAATTCAGCCAGCCTGCCGACAAACAAAACATTGGGATCTTCATTAGTTAATTTATTGTAGCTGTTAAACATTGCATCGGAAGCTGTATCCCGAACCGGGTAAAACGGATTTTTCCTGCTGTCAGTTGCTTCAGAGTATTCTTCAAAAGCTATGGAAGAATTAAATTTTTTAGATGGCGTGAACCATTTATGTTCACAGATCCTGGTGAAATCATATTCAAGCCCGGTATAATTCATCTGGGATGTCCCGATAATATCTGTATCTCTTATTTCTTTGAAGGTTACCGTTCTATAAGGCAAGTAACCAAATTTATAATCAAAATACTCATCAATGGAACCGGTATAGACTAATATTTTATATTGCTCTCTCCAATTTTTTTTATATTCGTCAAAGCCGGTTGATGTTCTTACGCTTATGCTGCTATGTTCCAGCAGCCTTTCAAAAATTTTTGTATAGCCGTCGACAGGGATGCCCTGGTAAATATCATTAAAATAATTATCATCATAATGAAATCGTACAGGAAGCCTCTTTGCAGTAGAGACAGGTATCTGAATAGGATCTTTACCCCATTGTTTAATTGTATATCCTTTAAAAAATGCTTCGTATAAATCAGTGCCGATTGACGACAGCAAAAAATCTTCAAAGTTTTTGATTTCTTTTTTATGCACCTTAAGTGAATCAATAAAATTTTCAGCTTCTTTTGGAGTAAACGATTTATTAAAGAATTGATTTATAGTATGAAGGTTTATCGGTAAAGAATAAATGCTGCCTTTGTAATTTGCTTTAACGTGATGAACATAAGGCAAAAAGCCTGTGAAGCGGTTTATGAAATCCCACACCTCTTTTGAATTTGTATGAAAAATATGAGGGCCGTATTTATGTACTTCCACTCCTGATTCTTCATCTTTATATGTATAACAATTTCCACCAATGTGATCTCTTTTGTCAATTATGTGAACCGAATAACCTGCATCAGCAGCGCAGCGGGCAAACGTTACGCCTGAAAATCCCGCACCAACAATTAAAAAATCTGCTTTATATGACTTAATTGTTTTGCTCATATATTAAATAAACCAGCAATTAATATTGAACTCCTACGGAGTTCGAGGTTGTTTTTGTATTTCTTTTTCTACAAATATATCGCTCCTACAGAGCGAAAACAGATTGTGTATTAACTCCATAGGAGTTTCACAAAGTGATGGAGACTGTGTAAAAACTATATTTGTAGAGCAGACATTCTTGTCTGCTACTTCAAAATGAGTAGTATTTCTAACATTTGTGGACACACAGGAATGTCTGTCCTACTTTTTACACCGCCTACGTCCTTTTGGGGAAGCGATGACATTAAAATATTATTATAGTTTAATTACAACAGCCGGTTATAATTTATTTTGGACAGAGTAGTCTTTAATTTGTCTGTAATAATTCTTTATCAGGTAAATTGAAATTTATTCCAATATTTTTCTTTGCCGTAACAATAAACATGAGCACAGACCAGATAAGCAGATATGACAAAAAAGGATCCCAATAATGAATTAAATAAACCAGGGCAATAATTATTGGAAACCGGCTTATCTTGACTGCAAAATTATTTTGCTGGGTAAATAAAAATAATAATACCGGCAATATCATAGGCCCGTACGAATTTATAGAGCCAGGATATAACATAACTGATGCTATAATAATTATTGCAAATGCCCATTCATTTTTACTGTCGTCAAGCTTATAAACAAACCAAAAACTAAATCCGCAAACCAATAGCGCTGATATTACAAACAATGGATGTATCAATGGAGTTGAATAAGAAAAATCATAATTTGTTATTCTAAGAATTGTTGATAAGAGAGATTGGTTTTGCCATTCTGTATAATTTACTCTTGGAATATTAATATTGGGATTATGAAAAAAGAAAGTTATAAAAACCGAAGGGCCGAATATTATAAGTGTAATCACGCTTATAAAAATAAATGCTAATGCTGCAGTCAAAAGCATTTTCCATTTACGCCTTAAAACAGGATAAATTAAAAAGATAGCTAAGATTGGTTTAGCAAATATTCCCAGAGTTAACCATAGCCCGGAAATAGGTTTATCCAGATCTTTCCACATAAGTAAAATGAACAATAAAAAAATGAATGTTGTTTGTTCATAAGAAAGAGCAATATGAGTCCCCGGAAATAATAAAAATGTACTAATAACTAAAATGAAAACTACCGGCTTCTCATTTTTAAAAAATAGCTTATAGATCAATATTATATCAAAAGAAACAAAGGCTAAATTGAAAATAGACCAGAGTATATTTGCAGTATTATAATTAAAAAATCCAAAAGGAATAAAATAGAAAATATTTGCCGGGAAATAATGTAAAAATAGATCGTTCTTTATTTCATTGTCCGGAATAAAAGGTAATTGAATGTCCTTTAATATTTTCAGGTATTCAGAATTTTGATAAAAGTTCCCCCCATTTACAGCAACTTTCCCATTCATATAAAAAACTAAAAAATCCCATTCGCCCGGATGTAAAATATTCGAGATTATTGTCCTCAGAGTATATGCTATAGAAATAAAACATACGAAATAAATGAATCCCTTTATGTAAGATTTTTTTACCGCATTAATTTTTTCATATTGACTAAGTATGATGAATGAAATAAAAATTGTGGAAAACAACGCCGCGGAATAAAATATTATTTTTAAATAATACATATTTTTTTAGATTGTTTTCACAGTTAAAAGTAACGCTATTAAAATTTCTATATAATAACAGAATTAATCATTAGAACTCCTACGGAGTTCGGGGTTGTTTTTGTATTTCTTTTTCTACAAATATATCGCTCCTACTGAGCGAAAACAGATTGTGTATTAACTCCATAGGAGTTTCACAAATGATGGAGACTGTGTAAAAACTATATTTGTAAAGCAGACATTCTTGTCTGCTATTTCAAAATGAGCAGTATTTCTAATATTTGTGGACAGACAGGAATGTCTGTCCTACTTTTTACACAGCCTCGATGGCTTTGCCAAAATAATTGTAGGACAAATATTACCCGAAAATACCCGAACCCCATAGGGGTTCAATAAATATTTGAATATTTATTTATTGGTTTTTAATTTTCACACAGGCTCTACAACAACTTGTTAAACCCTTACAAATGTCATAACATGTTTATCGAAGTGTGAAGTTTTACTTTCAATCATGTCTTTCAGTCTTCGACAAGCTCTGACTGACACTCTCATTGTAATACCGAGCCTGTTGAAGTATGAACTTTTCGAAGTATGAGCCTGCCTGCGCGAAGCGTCTTTGCGGACGGTTTATAAAAATTAATGTTCAACATGGGCAATTCAGTCTTTTTGCTCATAAATTGTAAAATCCTGTGTGTCTAGCTCCTTGCTGTAATCATGCTTTGAAATATAATTTCTTATTAAGCCTTCCCGGTCGTATGAATCAAACCTCTTAAATAGAACAATTAAATTTTTATTATATAAAGAGGAATAGATTTATCATAAAATCCTATATAGACAACTTTAGTCTTAAAAATAAACTAAATCATTTTTTTATGGCAATCAGACTTTTTACCATACCCAAATATTTTTCTTCAATAATATTTGCATCGTTAAAAATTTTATTCATTTCTTTTTTATTAAGTAACCTAAGACGATTTAATTCATCTATTATATGAGCATTTGTTGAATTGGACATTTTAAAATGAGAGAGTTTCCATTTTAAACCAATTTTTATTTGTAAGCTGTATGGGAGATATTGAAAAAATGGGAATACGAAATGCGGTTCAATTGGAAAGTGTTTAAAGGGGTCTGAACCCAATATTTTTTCCCTACACGTTTAATTTCCTGTGCGAATGATTTTTGTCTTTCAAAATTTCCTACGTGCTCAATTACACTATTTGAAAAAATAATATCGAATTCTTTATTTTTAAACATTTGCATATTACATGCATCCCCCTCTACATATGTAAAAGTATCTTGCTTTTCATTCCTAAATTTAATGTTTAACAAAGTAACATTTTCTTCAAGGCCCGTATTGTGCCAAATTGCTTCAGTTCCACCCACATCCAGAATACTATTCAATGAGTTTATATTCAAAGTTTCTAAAAATAATTTAAACCGTTTATTTCTTAGCTCAGATGAAACTGATTGTGGATTTTGATTATCGGCAAAATTTTTAAAAATATTCATTGCTTATTTATAAAGACCATTAAAATAATGAGTCATAATTCACTTTCTTAAAATTTTGACACTTACCACCAATGGTTGCGTCATAAATTATTTTATCATTTTCAGTATAAAATTCATTTGCTTTTTTATATGCAAATTCAGAGGTGGTAATATCTGGGACTTGCCACTTAACACCCTTGGGAAAATAATTTTTGTCGAAATGACTTTGATCAATCTCCTCTCTTCTAACTTCGGTTTTATTAGGGATACCTTTTTCTGAATAATTGTGATCCAAGCCAATAATTATAACTGTCGAAAAACCAAGGAAATAACATAATTGAAGCGCAGCGTATGTAACAGTTCCTCCCCCGTAAATTCCTTTCGTTATGTCATTGCTAAATTTTATATTAAAATTATAAATAGTTCTAAGGTAATTAATGTTGTTTTCATCAAATAATTGGCGTCTATTCCAGTTTAAAAATTTAATAGTGTTTAATTTAATAATTTCATCTCTAAACTGTTCCAAAACCAATTCATTCATACATATGTAATAATCTAAATGGAGATCAATTTTATTAGTAAGTAAATAGATCCTATTCATTCCAATTACTATTTCATTTTTTAAGGGACTTAGATCCATTTTTTTTAAGCTAGGCCCATTCGCAATTAAGAAACATCTCTGTCCATTATGTATTTTAGAAAATTTTAATAATCCATCCTTGTTTTCAATACTGATATTAGATTTTGAATGCCATGAAATCATATCGGGGATATCTATAATTCGCCTATTAATACCTGATATAATTCTGGCTGGATTTATTTCATTAAATTTTAGCCTCATATTTAGAGATTATTTATAATTTGTATTTGATAAATATTAGATTTAATTGAATCTTTTTAATACTTCATTTTATAATATATCTTGTCCTTCTTTAAACTTATATTATCACCTTTTTGGTACTTATAGTTTTGTCCTAAATTATTTGAAATGATACAATCTTCATTCGTTTTTAGAATTACTTCCCTCGAAGCAAAATAAACAGTAATATTGTTTTTATTGCTAGAAAATTCAAAAGTAACCACTCCATTATCAGCATTGTAGTCCCGTAACATAAATTTATATTCGGTTAGATATGTAGTCATTACTGAATATGCCTGGAAGACCTGCGAAGGGTTATCTCCGTTATAAAAAAAATTATTCCATGCTGCCAAAGGGTTTTGCTTTACCGCAGTATATGTAAATATTTTGTCAACACCCGCGGAATATAATTGAAGGTGTTCAAATACTAAAATATTTGAAAGCATATTATCAATTCCTGCATCATAATCTTTATTATTACTTAACACATTAAATTCAGTCACGAATATTGGTTTATTGCCAATTACAGCTTTCAGCCTTTGTACCTTTTCCTTATAATTATCAAACTCAGTTTCAGAATAATTAAATTGATCTCTATTTATATGTTTATAAAAATGAAACGTAAAAACATCAACTTTATTTATTAAATTATCTTTTAAAAAATCATCTAAAAAATTCTGGTTTCTATATTTCTTAACTTCATTGAGAGGGAAAAATCGACTATTTCGTGAGTTATCAGCTTCAATAAAATACGCTATTGCTGGTGCAGCAATTTTATAATTAGGTGAATATTTTTCTTTTAATGATATGGCTGAACTTAATAATTTGGAATAATCCTTTTCTTTATTATCTGATACTAAAAATTGAATATCCGGTTCATTCCAGATTTCCCAATAATCTATCCCAGCCTTATATTGGTCATAAGCTTTTTCTAAAAAGTTTCCCCACAAGTTTAGGTCAGAAGGCATATAAGCAAATGGCCCAAAATAAGTGCTTTTATATGGGTAAGGAGTAGCTGTAGGGTTTGAAGAAGCCCAGAGCGGACTAAGTCCAACATTTGCTAAAATTCCATAACCATTATCTATGAAGGGCTTAATCAAATAATAATTCCAATTGAATTCGCCTTGCTTTTTTTCAACTAGACTCCATTTTAATAAATCGGCCCCATGTCCATGCAATCTTATCCAGCCGACACCAAGGTATTTTAACTTTTCTAATCCAATTGAATTAATCTCGACATGAATACCGAACTTACTATCCTTATAGTTTATTTTATCTCTTGTTGGAACAACTACAAATGAAAATTCAATATTATCTTTATTCTCAGCATTATTAATTAAAGTTGCTTTATACCATCCCACCTTCATTTTTCCAAGCACAATTAAAGAATCATTGATTTTGGCATTAGTTATTATCTGATTACCATTTGAATCTTGAATTTTGAAATTAAAATTATTTGAAAACAATTTATGAGAAACATCCGAAAACTCAACAACTTCATTCTCAAAAAACATTTTTCGAAAAATACTTGCATCAATTGGTATTAATTCTTTGCATTTAAATACCGATGCATCCAATAATAAGAAAGCTAATATCATTAAAGTAAATAATATTGTCCTTAACGATTTTTGATAATTTTGTGAATTGGTATTATGCATATTATTAATAATAATATTTAGGTTTAGATTGAATGTTCAAAATTTTCAATATTGTTTGATTGAAAATATGCGATTATAAATTTGTTAGTCATACTCCAATTTGGAATTGGTATAATATACCACTTCAAATATCACTAAAGCAGAAATAAAAAGTAAATGTGAAAAATAAGCCTCCATAAATAGTGATTCAGTAGGCGAAAGGAAAATAAAAAACAATATAATAGAAAATAATAGATGATAACTAATTTTATTATTTGTACTTATCAATTTATAGTATTGTTTTATGCTTCTATAAGTTAAAAAATATATAATTACTGTCCCAATTAGTCCAGCTTGAATAATTAATTCCATTATAGTATTATGAGCATGTCCATAAGGGCCTAATATTTCTAATTGTCTTAAATTACCAACGCCTAATAGGTAATCTTTATTCCATGAAAACCCTATTATGTAATTAAGAGCGATAAGCCAATTTGAAATTCGCCCAGTTGCAGTCTCAATGCTGGTAGGATCAGTTCTTGCGAAGATCGAACCAAAGAACCCGGAACTTAATATATTATAAAGCCACAACCCTATAAATTGCCAAAATAATGGAATTATGACAAATAACGGTATAAGGTAATGCGACTTTAATTTTTTTAGTTTCCCTGAAATTAATGTAACAGAAATAGTTAAAATAGAAGCAATAATTGGCCCTTTCTGTTCATTAACAGCAATTCCAGTGCAGATAAAATTAAAAATACAATAACTACATAAATATATTTTGGTTTCTTCCAACTTTCTTTATGTTTATTTCTATTCAAAAGAATAATCGCCGAAAAAATAAAAGTTAATGAACATAAGATAGGAGAATCAAGTGTTGATGAAATGAAAGGCATTACTACATTACTAAACTGGTCACCAAGATTATAATGCCCTCCAAGAGCAAACTCCCCATATATATTATTAGGTATAAGAGTTACAATAAAAAAAGTAATACATAATCCCAGGTATAATTGTTTTGCTAAATAATCTATTCCTAACAATAATTCTTTTCTGGTTTTATAAGCAATTAAAATAGCAACAATAAATAATTGGGCGAAGATCCCTATAGCAAATAAATACTTATGATTATAAACATAAAAGCCCCTTGCATGCAAAATAAAATATATAAAAAGCAGTAACCAGAAAATTTTATTTTTAAAAACCTTTTCATGATACTTCGTTAAATCAAAAGCAAAATATAACACAAAAGGTAAAAAACTTAATAATCTTAGACTATAAACAGATAGTTTATCAGAAATATAAAAGCCTAAAAAAATTGATAAATAAAAAAATGTAGTAATTTTTATAGAGGAGTATTTAGATAAGAAAGTGCGAGACATATTACTTTTTTACGATAATTTTTATTTCAAGCTTATTTTTAATATTCATGGGATTTAGCCAATTTACAACCCACTTAAAAGTTTAAATTGGCATTTTAACTGCTACTGTTATTCCTCTGAAATATGGTAATGTCAGTAGTTCCAAGATTATAGAATTTTAAATGCAATACTTTTTATTTAATTAAATGTTGAAAATATAATTAACTAATCGTGAATTTTATAAAATTTATTTGAGGAATTTTATAGGAATCAAACATTTTATTATATTTTTCAAAAAGTTATTGCTTATATAATAATTAACTTTTTTAATATTATTTTGTATAAGGAAATTATTTAAATATTGATGGTGAGCAATTTGATTTTTCAAGGTATTTAATTGTGATTTATTCATTGCAGATGAATCATTTGAATCATGCCTTCTATAATATCCTAAGCTATCTTTAATTGAATAAACAACACCGAAAAAAGGTGCAACTCTTGAGAAACTACATCAGGCCAAACTCTCCAAAACTTATCATTTTTTAAAGGAAGAATCTTTTCTAAATAGTTTCGTCTAAAGGATAGTGCACTAGTAGGATTAAAAAAAGCTGATAGTGTTTTCTTTTGTATAAATCGAAATAGTCCATTTTATGAATTGCATTATCAAATTTGTTTATTATTTCACAGTTATAAACTTCATCTAATGCATGCTGAACCAAGACAACATTTGGATCTTTTAAAAACATTCACCACTTTTTCAACCTTATCTAATGTGAAATAATCATCGCTGTCTAGTAAACAAATTATTTCACCCTTACAAACTTCAAAAGATTTATTAATTCCATTAGCTTGATTAAAGGCTGGGAATTCAAACTTTTCTTTTCCATTAATTAATTTGATTTGCTCTCTATATTTTTTTGCAACTTGTACTGAATTGTCTTTGGACGAATCATCGTACAATATTACTTCTATTTGAGGATAGGTCTGATTTAATGCTGATTGAATGCATTCATCCAAATATCTGCCATAGTTATAATTATTAATTTAAATAGAACTAGCATTATTAATTAAAATAGTGAATTAAAATCCTTTCGTTCAAATACTTCAAGGTGCCCACCGAACGTAGCATTATATATCTTGCGCCTATCCATTTCGAAATATTTTTTGTTCGAAAGCCCTTTTCCCATTCTGTCTACTTTTGGATCGTGCCACCGCTTCCTTTCCCGAAATAATCCGGATGAAAACGATTTGGATCATCTGAGGTTGATAATATTGATACATCGTTGTTTGTTATTTCTGCATCTTTCGGTATTATATAATTGTGATCGAATCCTATCATGTAAACTTCACTAAAACCCATATGGTAAGCTAATTGAAGAGCAATATAAGTTACTGACCCACCAACATATACTTTTCTAGTTGCG
The DNA here is from genome assembly GCA_963775245.1 of uncultured Bacteroidota bacterium. Classification (GTDB taxonomy): domain Bacteria; phylum Bacteroidota; class Ignavibacteria; order Ignavibacteriales; family Ignavibacteriaceae; genus CAVSWT01. Next base: position 284,614 of record CAVZID010000026.1, on the reverse strand, counting down.
TCAATTGAAAAATGAGGAAAGTCTTTTATTCTTTTAAGTTTTTATGACATTAAGTATAACAGATTTGCTATCGGGTTTAAACAATATTTAAGGTAGTTTCCAAAAAACTTAATGCTTTCCTTAAAATTATTTATTTCTGCTGCCCGATCTTCTGCAACAAATGTATCTTCTACGACATAATATGTTGGATAAAATCCCACTGATTATAATTCAAATAAATAGCATTTACACCAAAGGTAAATCTATTTTTTAACTTAGTAAGGTCAAGTTGATTTCAAACTAGGACCATTACCTATTATAAAACACCTTTTCTGCAAATGTTTATTGGAAAATGATTTCAGTTTTTTAATATTATCAGTTAGGTATATGTTCAGTGCAGAAAATTCATAGTTAGGTCCGGTGTTCTTAGCTTTTATGCTCCAAAAGTTCCCCCTGGAATTTTTCCCCAAACACTATCTCTTTCGCCTTTTTTTAACTCCATTGAATTTATATAAGATGATTAATAAAATTCTAATTTATAAAAGTTTTTAAAAAAATTTTGGGATTTGACGAAAAGTAAACAATTTCAAAGAAATTTCTGAGCTCAACAAAAACCTAATAATTACTAATAAAATTAGAGCAATTAATGGATACAAAGCGCTGGCTCGAAAATACCCCCAAAAATTGCGTTTTATTGAATTTGAAAGAAATTTTCATATTCCACCAAATGTATATTAATCATCAAATTTGAAATCCCCTGAGCTATAGGAAAAGCCCAAATTCCTATTTTGGGCAAAAAGAAAAATCATTAAACAAAATGTTTGCTATCGCAGTAGGAATAGCAGTTTTATAAAATGGAATTTATTAGTCGTCACATAAACTTGAGCGTGCATTGCGTGATTTCTTTCAAAGAACCAAACAAAAGACATCAATATTAAAATATCAAAAGATATTAATTTTGAATTTGAACCTATTAACTTTAACAGGCGATTTCCAAAATAAAAAAGGCTAGTAATTCCTAAAACGAAAACCCACAATGATTTTTGCATTGCTTTTGCGGTTTCATTAGTTAATTCTTTTATTCGGTTCTTAACTCTCAATCCGGAAAACACGGGTAATTTTGAATAGAATGGAGCTTGTGAAAATTGCGGTTCTTGTTGGTAAAGCGAATTTTAAGGATATTAAGTAAGCAGTCAACGCGGTTGGCATTGAGACATTTTTGAATATATAATCCCTGTTGCTTGAGTTACACCAGTTGAACAAAAAGATTAATACACCTGACTTCCATGTAGGAGACCAACACCACCTGAAAATTTCTTTGTCAAATGAAAAGTATTTAAAATCTCTGAACTTTTTATCGCATATTTTTCTTTCAAGATAATGATTCCTCTAAAAAGCAGCAAAATATTAAAGATTAATAATGTTACTGCTAACCATAATAGCCATAATCTAAAATAAACAACAAGAATAGATGCTAAAGTAGAAACCAAATTAAATATTATATTCCAACGATTAATTAAAGCAACATGATTAGTACCTATTATTACAGCATCATACTTTTTTGTAAAAAAGTAAACAAAAATGTTAATTGAATAAACTACATAAGTTAATGTAAGACTATAATTTGTCTTTGCTTTACTAATTAAATCATGTACAGAATATGAGGTAAAAAATAGGACTACGAAAAATACAATAATTCCCAAAGCCAAATAAGTTGAATTTACAGTTCCGAAAATTCGGGATATGAAATTCCAATCAGGCCTATTATCGCCTTCATATTTATAATTTTGATCAATTTCTTTTATATCACTTAATCCATGATAAGCATAAGATATGATTCTAGAAAAAGTTGGATAGAATCCGAAGTCTATAACTATTACGAAAGAATTAATCGTAAGTAATAAGTACCAAAAAGCTATTTCATTAATATCATATCTAATCAATATTAATGGGGTTAATACTAAAAGCTTGATACTATTAGTAACCATATTCCCCCAGGTCATTAATGTAGCGGAATGCCAGATTCTATGTGTTAACTTTTTCAGATTGATAATTAAATAAAATTTGCGCAATCTTTTCTTCAATTCGTTTATTTAATTCAAGGAATCCCCGATGATTAAAATGAATATTATCAATTGTAAACTGCTTAATTTCATTTTCGGACCAACCTTTTAATGTAATTATATTTTTCAATGCACTTTCCATAACTTTATCATATTCCGATACAATTGAATCAATATTATCTGGCCTTCCTTTAGAATAGTTCCCATTCCAGGACTTTAAAATATGATTAGAGTCTATCCATATAAAATTTTCAATTTTGTTTAATTCAGGAATTAAATTATATAATAAAAAAGACTTTGAATATAAATTAATTGTGAATTCATCATAATATTTAACTTCGAATGGATTGGAATAATGTTCTTTTTGAGTCTCAAAAAGATTTAAAAATAGCTTGCTGTTTTTTGTTTGTTTTAATATTTCAAGGCTAGACAAAGGCCTGGGGAGAAAAGTCAACGACTCCACATTGGCAAATAACAATATCAAATTTTCTCTTTTTATTGGAGTTTAAAATAGAAATCAATAAAATCTGGAATAGTTGTAAATTTATGTAAGCAAATGAAGGCCCTAACCCTATATCTTTTTGATAAATTAAAAATATATGAATCAAAATAATTTTTCCCGAATTTACTTATAACATTAAATCCTCTGGAATCTGTATAAATGAGAATTTTGGGTTTATTAAAATTTATAATCCAGAATATATTATTAACTAAATCATAAATTAATTTTAAAGCTTTAGTTCTCATTTAATCTTCAAAAAACATTCTCTTTTAAATAAAATAGATTTTATCTTCTTAGTTTTATTTCCTGTTTTAATTAATCTTTTATTTAATACTAATGTTTTGTACATATTTTATAAAGCCTTCATGATATTCAGGCCGTAAAGCAATTATATTCCCCCACGATTTTTCATCCGGGAGATCAGGGGAAATAAAAATTGTTTCCATTCATGTCTTTTCCCATATTGTTTTATTGGATACCATTCAGAAATAATAATTTTATAGTTAAATTTTTCAAGATAATTAATCATATCTTCAATTTGATAACCTAATTTTTTACTTTTTTCATTTTCAAATTCGCAGACAATTAATGCCGGTTTAATATCCTCAAGTCCAAGTCCTTTAATAACAAAAAGGTCATAACCTTCTGTATCTATTTTAAGAAAATCTATGGCCTTAATTCTTTTATCATTAATGAAATCTTTCAAAGCAATTGTCTTAACTTTTCCCGATAGAACGTGTGATTTATGAAATTTCATTGCTGATGATATACCTGTAGACTGATTACTTGTATAAAAATCCAATTCTTTACCGCTCGTATCTGATACAGCTAATTGTGAAAAATGAAATTTATTAAATTTCTTCAATTTGTTTAGTGATTCGATTTTATTTTTATTTAAATCCGGTTCAAAAGCATACACCTCAAAACCAGCTTTTAAAAAATTATAGCTAACCTCGCCTAAATGCGCTCCCACATCAAACATAATTCCTGAATGCTGCTTTTTTACCTTTATGAAATATTTAAATATTATATCTGTTTCATCTTTAAAATTTTTCCGTGTAAATAATTTCAATTTATAATGTTTAATAAATGGTTTGTATTTATTCAAAAACTTAGGACTTTTCATTAACGCTCGATATTACATTTTTAATTTAACTTACCTGTATTCTTTTCACTAATTAATATCCCGAATTTCTCTTTTAATTCCGGATAAAGGTTTTTATGAATCTCACTTATAAGGTTAAGAATTCCTTGTCCCAAATCTATATGAGGATTGTTTACTAATTTTTTACCTAGTTTAGGATTAAAGGAATATGGGGATAATTTGTAATGGGCTTTTGATTTATTCTCTTTATATTCTATTTTCATTTTATTGTGAAAAATTTCTTTCAACATATTTAAGAAATCTGAATAGATTATGGCAGATTCTCCTGTTAAAAGTAAATTCTGGTTTGTGTAAATATCGTCTAAAGCGTTAACACTTAATTCAGCAGCGTCTTTTACATGTATAAATTCTCTTTTTTCTTTACCTGTACCGCTATAAATAATTTTATGCTCTATAAGTGCATCCTCAATTATCCTGTAAATATTATTTCTTCTATCTGATCTCTCCCCATATAAAGTACCATATCTAAGTATACAATAATTTAATCCATATTTATCATGAAATCCTTCTGTTAGTAGTTCGGAAGATTGCTTGCTTATTCTATAAAAAGATCCCGAATCACTATACACGTATGCTGAACTAGCAAAAAGAAATTTATTAATTTTATTTTCAACACAAGCATTAAGTATCTTTGCATTACCTAGAATATTATATTTCACTGTTTCCAGGGGCTTGTTATCACATTCACCAATATCAGCAATACCTGCAATATTGTAAACTATTTGCTTCCCTTTTACTGCTTTGTCTAATGCTGATTCATCAAGGATATCGCCAATGATCTGAGATTGGTTATGCTGCAAATATTGTGATTCTTTTCTATCAAAAATAGTCACCTTATAACTGTGTTCAGTCAAAGAATCGGCAATATGACTGCCTAGAAATCCAGCTCCTCCAATTACTAACACATTCTGATTTTGCATTTCAAAGTCCTAAAGTTCATTTTTGTTTTCTTCATAAGCATCGTGTAATAGTTTTTCACCATTTAAAGCTCTAATGCAATCTTCAGTTGCACCTAATTCCATCAAATACCTAGAGGTTTTTGCGGATGCACCCATGTGGGCGGTAAATATAACATTGTCAAATTGTGTTAAAGGTCCTTCATAAGGTTCTTTCTCAAAAACATCTAATGCTACACCATTTAAATGTTTCTGAAGTATTGCATCATAAATTGCCTTTTCTTCTACAATAGGTCCTCGAGAAGTATTTATCAGAAAACTTCCTGTTTTCATTAGAGCAATTGCTTGTCGATTAACATAGTGATGGTTTTGTGAATTATAAGGAATATGTAATGTAACTAAATCCGAAGTGCTAAAAATTTCATCTTTATCAACCCAACTTATGTTAAAAGTTTTTCCGAATTCAATATCAGGTTTTATGTCACAAGCCAAAATATTTGGTTTAAAAGGTTGTAAAAACTTAGTTACAAGCTTTCCTATCCTACCCATACCTACAATTCCAATTGTTAGATCACTAATTAGAAAACCTAAATATCTATTCCAAGCACCTTCTCTTACAGATTTATCGGAAGGCAATACAATTCTGATTAAATTAATAATATTGCCTACAGTTAATTCAGCTACGCCTTGTGAAGGGGCATCCGGAGTATAGGTAACTTTAATACCATATTCATTACACTCTTTTAATGGAACATTGTCCAAACCAATACCAACCCTACTCAAAACTTTTAACCTACCGTTATTTAAAACACTTGCCGGATATTTTTCTGTTCCGGCAATAACAGCATCAAAGTTATTTATTAAATCCTTAATTTCATCACTTTTTAATCTCCTATTATAAGGATTGTAAACAACTTCCCAACCCGTTTTTTCAAGCAACTCAATAGGTTTTTTTCCACATTTCCCAAATGGATGTGTTGCAACAAATATTCTGAATTTATTAGGCATTTATCTAGCCCCTTCTGTAGCATACAATGATAATATTTCTGCTAATTTAAAACTAAATTCATCATCAATATCTGCAGATTCAATTTTGGGAATAGGGTACATCATAGGATTCAATCCAATTCTTCTTTTCTTTTTGTTAAAAGATTCTTTAGTAAAAACATATATACAAGAATTTTCTTCAAATACTGGATGAAGATCCTGAGTTCTCAATAATTCTTCAGGATTGTGATTAACTGGTTTACCATCATCTAAGTAAAAACGACTTTGAAATTTATTTACTGAAAAAAGAGAATCATACCCATCTTCATTTTCAACAAAATCTTTTAAAGCTTTAGCTATTGTTTCAGCTTTTATTAAAGGATTAGTTGCGTGTGTTTGAATATAAATATCGGCTTCCGTTTTAGACAAATCATATTCAATTAATTTGTTTACGGATACAAAATCACCTATTAATTCTTTCGGTCTCTCATGTATTTTTACTTTTGGAAAAAGTTTTTCAGCTTCACTTGAAACAACGATACTATCGGTATTAATAATTATTTCATCAACTGCATAAGTATATTCTAATGTTTGTAGTATGTGATGATATAATGGTTTATCACCGAAAGGTCTAAAATTTTTATTTACAACTCTTTCACTATGTTCTTTAATAGGTACTAAAGCAATAACTTTACGATTTTGAATCATTTTAATTCCTCTCTAATTTTTTTAATTCCTTGTCTATAATATGTTCCTAAAATTGTGATATCCAATGAATATGCAATAAATTTATAACCTTCTTTTACTCTTTCAATTACTTCATCCGGGTTTGGATTTACAACATGAATCCCAGGAAGTATTCCATGCTCCTTAGCTTTATCTAAAATTAATTTAGTAGCTTTAATAAATTTAGAATTATCAAATTGTGCAGTAATACCCATCGAAGCCGAAAGATTATATGGGCCAATCATCATTGCATCAATCCCAGGACGTTAAATATTTCATCCAAATTTTCTAGTGCTGATTTATGCTCAATTTGAACACATATAAATGTCTCTTCATTTGCAATACTCATATATTCATCAAAGTTAAATCCATAACCATGGCTCCTTCCGAATCCAACTCCTCTTTCACCTATTGGAGGATATTTTACGGCTTTTACTATTTCCTTTGCATCTTTCGCATTACAAATTAAAGGTGCGATCACCCCCATAGAACCTAAGTCTAAATATTTTTTTGTTACTGCATAATCATTTCCGGGAAGTCTAACTAGCGGAATGCAATTTGGGTTTCCCGCTTTAATAGCTTGAAAGACATTTTGCGTTGTTTGGTAATCTGCAACTGAATGTTCAAGATCTACAACTAAGAAGTCCATTCCACATTGACTCATAATCTCAGCAATAATTGGGCTTGCAGAATTTATCCAACTACCCACGATATAATTATTTTTAATTAATTTTTTTAGCATAATTAATTTAGAAAATTGAAAAACAAATAATAAAAAAACTTATTTCATTTAATGATTAAAAAAATAATAATGTAAAAAATTTCATCCAAACTAATTTTTTTTATTTAATATTATCCGTTTAGATATTTAAATAAATTATTTTGATAAATAACTATAAATGAGTAGTAATAACTGAAATTAAATATGAGAATATATGAAAGTATTTTATAATCAATCCAGTTATTTATTTTACAAATATCAAAAATTAAATATAAATGTTTTATAATTTTTGTTCACTTTATAGGTAGAAAAAAAATTTCACCACAGATAGCATAGATTCTCTCAGATTATTTTTTTTAATCTGTGTTTAATCCTGTCTTTTCTCTTGGCAAAGCCATCACTTTGTGAGTGGTTAATTTTTTTCTTCACCACAGATATCACAGATGCTCACTGAGAGAATTTAATTTTATAATTTTATTTCTACCTTCGGCAGACAAGTAGCAGCGGCAAGGTGTTAGTCGTAGGAATTTGATCTCGCCAGTGCAAAATGTTAGTCTTCGGAAGGCAGGTCCGTGGCCTATTGTTTTTTATATTTTTAATTCTTGTTTTTTATTTCTTGTTTCTTAGAACTTGAGGAATTTGATAAACCAATTCTTACATTATTTAAATTCACTTTCCCACAATAAGGTCAATACCGAGTTGTAATTTTTCATAGTTACATTCTGTTCGTATAGATAAACATCTTCCCGGCATTTATAATCATCTGCAAACCAGGTAAATGCGGGCATTAAATCTTCACATTCCTGAGCTTCTTTGCCGTTAAAAAAATCATAGGCGGCAGATTCTTCTCTTACTTTATATCCTCTCGGTATCCACTTAAAAGGAAAATAATCGTTAAAGCAGCTCCAGCTTACTTTACCGCCTGTACTTAAAATTTAATGCAGCAGGGTACTTGCCTATTTCGACATATCGGATAGCCGCTGCAGTTAAAGAGACATTGAATTCGGATGCAGCTTCTTTTATTAAATCAAAATTTATTTTTTTCTTTTTAATAAATTCCGAGAACCAGGGCTTATACATCAGCAGCGATGCGGCAAATTCGTTTGCATCGTTTTCATAAAGCTTAGGTGACTTGAAAGAAAAAATATCTCTGCTGCTGCACTTGTAAAAAGCGTTGTTCCTAATTTCCCTCTCGTTAAAATAGTGCCCCATTTCATGGGCAATAGTAAAATTTTTTCTTCCTCCATCCGTTATCTTTTTATCCACTTTTATCAAGCCGCATGTTGCCGAAAAGCTGATTCTGCCGATATGCCCTTCCAGGTTGTCTTCTTCTATTATTAAGCCTTCGGCATTGGACAACGTTTCAAGCTGAAGCTGGCCTGGATTGCTGATGGAATATTCTTCAATTAATTTTTCGGCTCTAAGTGCAGGTGTAATGTTCATTTAGTGGTTTAATTTGTTGTGTAAATTAATTAATTGCATAAGGAAATATTCATGAAGTTAACCTCACTCTCATCTCTCTCCTTAGTAAGGAGAGAGACTTGTTGACGTTAGAACAAACCCTGATTATTTCTTGACAGAAACATTTGTATTAAGTCATAACCGTTAACAATCCCTTCTCCTTGACAAGTCCATAGGATTCCTAGGGGGAGAAGGGCAGGCCTGCCACTTTGTGGGTTGAGGTTTATAACTTCTATCAATATTATTTTTTTCATTTTTATTAATCAACTATTACTTTTCACGCAGCCTCAATCACCACGTGATTATAAATAAACGAACAAACCAGAAATCCCGCTTCATGTTAATCCCTAAGTAGCATATAATACAAATCAGGCTTCCGGGTTCCAGCCTTTCCTTATTTATTTTGAACAAAAATCATTTTCAATACATTTAGAGGAAGAACAGCTTATTGAAATCACAAGAAAGAGAAATTTAATTGGTGCCTTCCTCCTTACTTTTAATAAACTCTAAAAGCAGCATTTTCTCCTTATCGTCAAGAAGATCAGCTGAGCCGTTCTCTTCAAGCTTTCTAAAAGCAGTTGCCAGCTCCGGTTCATTTAACCCGCCTGCATTCAGCTTCGATTTAATATCTGCCAGGAGAGTGTAAAAATTTTCTTTAAGCTTTTTCCCGTTTTCAATTTTTACTTCTGCTTTTGATTTTTTAATTAACTCAAAAATATTCTGTTCCGAATTTTCGGGAACAATTCCTGCTTCTTCAAATTCCTTGTCAATATCTTCCCACACATTGGTCGATTCCGAAATATCTTCAGCATCGATCTCGAAAAACAGCTGGGCTAAATTGAGAAGCTTCTCCTCATCTGCCATTGTAACCTCCCTCAACTGAATCAAAAAAGAATCAGTTAATTCCTTTAATTATTTTATTTAGTTTATATTTTATTCTTTTAAGAGCATTTTCAACCTCTTTAACTTCAATTTTGAGATCCCCCGCTATTTTAATATTTGAGGTTTCGCCATCGAGCCTGGCATCAAAAACAAAAAAAGCTTCGTAATCTTTTTCGAAAGCAGTATAGCATTTATCAATGAGAGACTCGAAATTTACGGCGAAATTTTTATCAATAAGGTCCTGCCTTAAAGTTTCGCGAACCAGGTCAATAAATTTCTCTTCTCTTAAATCGCCGTCTGTTCCATACACTTCTTCTGAATTATCAATCGGCTCATTTGCATCCTTTCTTTTTTTCTCATTTCTAATGAAGCTTAAAATTGAAAACCTAAGAAATTGAGAAAGGTCTGCAATTTTATTTCTGTACCATTTCCTCTTAAGATTTATAACTTTTTCAATAACAATATTAACAACATCATCCGCCGCTAATCCTCTAAAGCTGCTGCTGTTAAAATAAATACGGATATATTTTAAAGAAAAATAAATAAGCCGTTTATGAAAGTTGGGTATGTTTTTATAAGCATCCTCTAAAGCTTTAATGATTTCATCTTTTGAAGCATAAGTTAATTCTGCTTCAGAAATGGAGATGCCTGGAATATCAACAGCGTCCCCGCCTGTATCTGTATTTTCGCTTTTCATTCTCACCCTTTATGTTTTTAAGAAGTACATAAAGATAAATATCTAATTATTTATTAATAGGTACTCTTATTTTTTCGATTTTACGAAAAAATTTAATTTCGAAAAACCTCCGCTTAAATAGTATTAATAAGTAGAGCTAAATTTTTACAATGTAACAAACTTATGTATTTATGTTATCTTATACATCTATTATACTTCTATTCCTTTTGTCCAGGCCTCTTTACTTTGCCTGGATGGAAGCAATAAAAAAGAAGCACCCTATAAAACATTTCAAAAACCGTGAAAGCCGAGGGCGACAGCGGTTTATAATTAATAAAACAGTAAAGATAAGAGCGCCTGATTTCAGCCATTAAAAACTAAAGCTTAATAATAAGACACATTTTAACAAATTTTAATTAAGGCAAATACAATGGCTAAAATAAATAAACAAATCCTAGGCAAGGTCCGGGGTTCTCTAGGCGATATAACTTTCCGCCAGAGAAACGGCATAAGCTACTTAGCAACCCGCCCGGCATCTTTTATGCCTGGCAAAGATCCTGCGTCCATAGCTAGAAGAGAAAAATTCGCTTTGAACATCAAGCTGTGTAAAGCAATTTATTCCCATGAAGAGCTTAAATCAATCTGGACAATAGAAACACCCCAGGATAAGGCTGTTTTCAATTACCTTTGCCAGGTTAACTACCAGATGATTGGTGCCGGTAATATACCGGGCTCTATCAAATTAGCTCCCGGGCTCAGCTTTAACGTTAACAACCCGGTAATTAATTTTGAGTCTGCACAAATAAATGTAAACTTTGATGCGCTTGGAACAGGAACCGGTATTGATGCAGGAGCTGAAACATCAATCAAATTATTATCCGTTGTTTACATGAATAATCCCATAGATAATAATTCAGCAAAATACAGCTTCATTAAGCATTCTTCAGTAATTCAGCCTACCGTACTTGATCAGCCTTATGCTTTTACGCTTCCGTTATCTGATGTGGAAGCCCAGTTGTTAAGCAGTTACCAGGATCATAAAGGATTCTTTATAATTGTAACACTGGATGCTGATGGTAATATCGGCAGCTACTCGAATACTTTCTCAGCTTAACAAACCATATGCGGCATGGAACAATTTTAGTCTGTGCCGCTTTTAATTTCTAACGATCTGTGTTTAATCCTGTCTTCTCTCATGGCAAAGCCATCACTTTGCGAGTGGTCAATTTTTTTTTCATCACAGACCTGCCTCTGCCTTTCGGCAAACAAGTACCGGCAGGCAGGTTCTTACAGAGAATTAAACACAGCTTCGCAGCATCAATCACATGTTAATTGGCTGTATTGGCATATGCTATATAAATTGGATTAATAGGGTCAAATTTAATCATATTTTCTCATTCTTGTAAGCATAGCATTTTTAGAAATGTTTTAATTTTTCCCGGTTTATACGGGATGAATTCCGGTGTTCACTTTATACTTTTTGCCGTCCAATTCGATTAAAATATTATTGATAAGATTTTTCCTTCACTTTTGCCGTCTATAAATCCTCTAAACAGAATCTTCAATTACTAATTTTTTATGCGCATTTGATGACGATAATAAATTAATTTATTATATTGTTAAGCAAAGATTTACAAGTTATGAATAAGAGAAAGCCCTCTCTACTATTTCAAGACAATCGTTAATTTAGACTAATATTTGTGATGCCGTCTTTTTGAGGGTATTACATAAAACGTGCATGCTTAATAAAAAATTCTGCTTCCGGGAGGGAATAACAGATTTCAAGCTGTTATTAATAAGTTCAATCTAACTTATATTTTGTAGTCTGAGGGAAAATGAAAAGCAGAAATTTGCAAAAGTACAAAATGGTTTATGGTATAAGGGAGGGAAATAAATCATACAAGCTTTTTAAGAAAAATGATGATGAATTTTTTGTTGTTAAGAAGCAATATATATTGGGTTTATTCAAAAGAATTGTAATCATAAATTTCAAAAGCTTAACGGAAGCACAAGATTTTATTATCCAAAATACTAATTCATTACATAATATTTCTATTGGATAGAATTTACGCCAGTAGTATTTATCACCGCAAAAAACAGGACTCCGCAAAATTCTTTCAACTGCTCCACAACTGCAATTTGTAGGAATTTGATTAATCAAATTCTTGTATTCTCAACTCTGTGGTTCTCTCTGCCTTCTCAGTGGAACTCTGTGTAATTCCAAAAACTTTTGTAACACAGAGAGCCTCAGAGGATTCACTGAGTTTCACAGAGAGAAAAAAATAGAACACGGAAAAACACTGATACAACGGATTAAAACTGATCTGAAATTATCCGTGACAATCCGCCTAATCCGTCCAATCCGTGGCCTATTGCGATTAAGGAAAATAGCTCACGGAAAAACACTGATGCAGCGGATTAACACTGATATGGGAAAAAATTCCATCACCACTTACATCAAATTATCCTAAAATATTTAACTAACTCTCGACTGCCAATACCATGGTTTTCGATGCAAATGGGCTATTGCCCAAATAACTATATATTCATTATTTCCTATTGTATATAGAATTTTATATGGAAATTTAGGGATATATGCTTTGTAAATTTTTTCTGCTTCAATTAAAAACCATTCCGGATTCTTTTTAATTTTATTTATTTGCTCAATAACCAAATTTTTAAATCGTTTCCCTTGCCCTTTCGATTGAAGCTCATACCATTCAATCGCCTCGTTAAATTCTTTGTCTGCTAATTCATGTATTTTAATCTGCATTATACAAAGCTTCAAAATCTAACAAATTTGATTTGCCTTCATTCACTGCTATCATTCTTTCTTTAACTTCATTTATCCATAAATTACGTATTTCGTTATCTTCGTGTTCCAAACTCGCAAGTATTAGCTCAGCAAATGCCAATCTCTCATTAGGCGCCATCTTTAAAGTTTTATCAAATAGTTCCTTATCCATAAGTTTTTCTTTCTTATAAATTGTATTTACAATTTCTTTATTTTAATATAATATAGTAAAAGATTAACTTATCAAAAAGCGACTGCTTAATTCATCAATAAAAAAAATAGAACAAGGAAAAACACTGATACAGCGGATTAAAACCGATCTGAAATAATCCGTGACAATCCGTCCAATCCGTGGCCTATTGCGATTAAAAAAAATTGCACCAGGATAAAACTGATCAACACTGATCTAAAAAAGAATTCTCTCGCCACTAATTCTTTCGGAGTTTTTAACCGTAGGAATTTGATTTATCAAATTCTTGCTTTGACGGTTCAAATTCTTACATTCTTCCTCTGTGATTCTCTCTGCATTCTCAGTGGAACTCTGTGTAACTTCTTAAAACGAATTTGGAACACAGAGAACCGCAGAGGACTCACCGAGCTTCACGGAGAAAAAAATAGCACATTTCTTATCTCTTATTTCTTGTATCTTTTTTCTTATATCTTATTTCTTATATCTTACTTCCCAGTCAATATCTCCACAATACGTTCCGCAGCATTACCGTCCCACTTTTCCGGTATGCTTCCTTTCTTCTTTTCACCGTTCAAAACTTTAAATGCAGCTTCTTTAACTTTCTTTAAGTCGGTCCCTATTAGCTGGTTGGTCCCAACTTCAACAGTAACCGGCCTTTCCGTATTATCTCTTACTGTTAAACACTGCACGCCAAGATAAGTGCTTTCTTCCTGTATACCGCCGCTGTCTGTTATAATTAACTCAGCATTTTTAGTTAAGCACAGAAAATCAATATAGCCAATAGGATCTGTTAATATTATATTTTCAGACAGCTTTTCATTCAAGCTATGAAGATCAAAATTTTTTCTTGTCCGGGGATGAATTGGGAATACTAATTTTCTTTTTTCGGCAAGAGCATTCAAAGTATCAACCAGCTCATTTAAAAAATCAAGCGAGTCAACATTTGCAGGACGGTGAAATGTTAAAAGTATATAAGGAGAATTATTAATTTTCAACTCACTTAAAATATTTGATGCTTCTGCTTTTTTTAGATGATGAACCAGGCTGTCGATCATTACATTGCCGGTAAAGAATATTTTACTTTCATCCACACCTTCATGTTTAAGATTTTCAAGCCCGCTTTTTTCAGTAACAAAAAGATAGTCGGAAATGCAGTCGGTTAATATTCTATTAATTTCTTCAGGCATGGTTCTGTCGCGGCTGCGCAAGCCTGCTTCCACATGCGCAACTTTTATATTTAGTTTTGATGCAACCAGGCTGCAGGCAATAGTTGAATTTACATCTCCCACTACAATTACCAAATCGGGTTTTTCTTTTAAAAGTATTTTTTCAAACTCGAGCATTACATTCGCTGTCTGCTCTGCATGCGAACCGGAACCTACGCCTAAATAAAAATCGGGCTGAGGCAGCCCAAGATCGGTGAAAAATATCTTTGACATTTTTTCATCATAGTGCTGGCCTGTATGACAGACAAGATGATGGATGATGGATGATGCCTGCCCCTTTGGGGGATGATGGATATTGTATTTTTCAAATGCTTTATGAATAGGCGCAACTTTCATAAAATTCGGACGTGCACCAACAACGGAAATTATTTTTTTCATTATTTATCTTTAGAATTTTAAAAGAATTTTTTATCTGTGTTACTCTTGTTTCCCTCTGTGGTAAAGACCATTCCTCAACACTGATTAACACAGATTCTCACAGAGTTTTTTAATCTGTGCTTAATCTTGTCTTTCTCCGTGGTAAAAACTTCTTCTTCACCACAGATAACACAGATTCTCACAGAGTTTTTAATCTGTGCTTAATCTTGCCTTTTCTCCGTGGTAAATGTCTTTTCCTTCACCACAGATAACACAGATTTTCACAGAGAATTTTTAAGTATATCAACTATAATCTGGCTTGTGTTGCCATTACCAAAGGGAGAACTAATTTCATCAAAATTTATCTCACTATCTTTTAGTGCTTCAGATATAATTCTATCTTTATCAGCTCCGACCACAACATTTGCTTTAGCTTTAACTGTTTCAATCCACTCTGTTTCAGTACGCATAGTGACGCATCTCTTACGTGCAAAGAAAGCTTCTTTCTGCAGTCCACCGCTGTCAGTTAAAACTTTACTGCAATTATTTAAAAGCATAATCATATCAAGATAACCGACCGGCTCAATTATATGAACATTTGAATTAACACTAATATTATTTTGTGAAATGATTTTTTTTGTCCTGGGGTGAAGCGGAAGAATTATTTTTTTATTTATTTCTTTAAATGCATCAAGAATATTTTTAAGGTTATTTAATTCGTCTGTATTTTCAGCGCGGTGAATCGTTGCCAGGAAAAATTCCTCATCTCCTAGATTCATTTCTTTTAAGATGCCGGCTTTCTGTTTTGCTATGTTTAAATTTTGATTGTATGCCTCAAGCATAATATCACCTGTAAAATAAACTCCCTTAGTTACATTTTCATCTTTTAAATTTTTGATGGCATTTTCAGTGGGGCATAACAAATAATCGGAACAGTGGTCAGTTAGAATTCTATTTATTTCTTCAGGCATTAATTTATTAAAGCTTCGAAGCCCGGCTTCCACATGCGCAACTTTAATATGCAGCTTTGAAGCAGCCAGCGATCCGGCAATAGTTGAATTAGTATCTCCTAAAACAAACACAAGATCAGGTTTTTTATCCAATAAAACTTTTTCGATACCTTCAAGCATTAATGCGGTTTGCCTGCCGTGTGAATGCGAACCAATCTCAAGGTTGATTTCAGGCTTCGGTATTTCCAGATCTTTAAACAACAAATCGGACATCTTTTCATCGTAATGCTGGCCGGTATGAATTAATATTTCATCAAAATTTTCTTTAAGTTTTTTCCCGAGCGGGCCGTATTTAATAAACTGCGGGCGTGCCCCGACGATTGATACTATTTTCATTAAAATCTATTTATTGATGGTTTAAATTTGAAGGATGATGAAGAAGGAACATAATTGAGAAAGTTGAACACCAATCTTTTACAACTAACTTTTTAAATTTTATGTACACTATAAAATGTAGAGACGCTCCGGTGGAGCGTCTTGTTTGAAATTTCTTCTTATTAAAAGATATCAAATGAAATAACAGTACTAAACAAGTATCGTGTTAATCAAAAAATAGCGGATAATCTCTTGTCTATAAGAGGCTGTCTCAAAACTGTCATTCCGAATTTATTTCGGAATCTATTATTTCGATTTTGAAATGAAATTAGAACCTGATACAAGTTCAGGTTGACAAAATCTGGCTTTTGAGACAGCTTCTTATTTACTTATAGGTAACTCATCACTATACTCTTCAGCGAGGCGTCTCTACAAACCATTTATTAAATCTCTTTTACTTTTTCGTTTTCAAGCTTGTATTTTTTCCCGGACTTTTCACAAAATGCTTCATGGTTTTCATTAAATACTAATTTAACTCCTGCTTCAGAATACCACCCAATAATTTTTGCAGGATTACCAACGACCAATGCAAAATCGGGAATATCCTTTGTTACTACTGCACCTGCACCAACCATTGCGAAACGTCCAATTGTATGTCCGCACACGATAGTACAATTAGCTCCAAGTGAAGCACCTTCTTTAACTAAAGTTTTAATATAGTATTTGGCTCCAACCTGAGGATACTTTGAACGCGGATTTAAAATATTTGTAAATACCATTGAAGGCCCGCAGAAAACATAATCTTCTAAGGTCACACCCTCATAAACAGAAACATTATTTTGGATCTTAACAAAATTTCCAACCGTTACATTGTTTCCAATATTTACGTTTTGCCCGATTATACAATTTCTACCAATTTCAGCTCCTGATTGAACATGAGTAAAATGCCATATTTTTGACCCTTCCCCAATTGTAACATTATCATCTACAACGGCATGTTCATCAACATAAAAAATTTTTTTATCCATAAGAATTGAAATTAATATTAAGTATTTGCTCTTGCCTTAACTCGATGCTTTTGTTTTATTTCACCACCGTGAGAATAAGCATAATAATATTTATAATATGAGCCGTATCCGTATTTATACGTAAAGTTATTTAGAACTGTCCCGATAAATGAATTATTGTTATTTCTTAACAGGTCAACAGATTTTTGCATTAAATCGGTTTCAGTTGACTCTGAGCTTACCACAAGGATTGAAGCATCTACATACTGAGAAAGAATTTCTGAATCGGTAACAGCTATAATTGGAGGCGAATCAAGTATGACCATATCATACAAGTTTGTCATTTCAGCTAAAAAATTACTCATTTCTTTAGAACCAAGCATTTCAGACGGATTAGGAGGAATTGTTCCGGCAGTGATAAAATGAAGATTTGGAATCTTAGTGCTTTTAATTATTTCTTTTAAAGTAGCATGCCCGAAGAAATAGTCAATTAATCCCGGATATCTTTTAGCATCAAATACAGTATGCACTCTTGGTTTTCTTAAATCACAATCAACTAACAACACGTTTTTATTTGATTGGGCAAAGCTGCCGGCAAGGTTCACACTGACTAATGTCTTTCCTTCTTGAGGAGCTGAAGAGGTAACTAAAATCATTCTCATAGCATTCTCTCCTAAGCGAGAAAACTGAACCCTCGTTCTTAAAGCACGGAAGGCTTCACTAGGAATAGAATCGGGGCGGTCTGCAACAATAAGCTCACTCTCCTTATGGCCGTTATTCTTATTCAGCCATTCAATTGGAGGTATCCAGGTTAATACATTAATATTTCTATGTAGTATATCTTCAGGTGTCTTAACAGTATTGTCAAAATAATTTCTTAGAAAAACATAACCGAAAGCCAGGCCAAAGCCCATAACTAAACCAATTAATACTATCAAAATTCTATTTGGTTTAGAAGGATCGACCGGCGGGCTAGCGTTATCAATTATTATAACATTTCCAGGCTGCGATTGTTCATTAATTAATGCTTCTTGATATTTTTCTTCCAGCAATGTATAAAGCTTTTCAATTGATTCTCTTTTTCTTTGAAACCGGGCAAGCTCAAGGGATGTTTTGGGTAATTGATCAAACTTTGCTTCATATTTCTTTACAATTTTATCAAGCTCAGCAACCGAAGTTTTTAAGGACTGATTCTTTATCTGTTCATCGATTATTTTTTGAGTGAGATCTTTAATTTCATCCGGGCTGCTTGCAAATATACTTGATTTAATTACTTCAATTTTTTCATTCAGCTTTGCTTTTATATCCGCAATTTTTTTATCATATTCTTTTAAAGCTTCGGTCTTATTAACTTTTGCATTATCGGTTGAAAAAGCTAAATCCTTATTTGTTTGCAGTCTGGCTAATTGATCCTGTAAAGATTTAAAATAAGCTTCAGACTTAAGGCCTTCCAGGTAATCAGCAAGTTTTGGATTTTGTTTCTCTAAAACAGAATTATATTGACTTAATACTTTATTTGACGTTTCAAGATCAATCTGTGCAGCACTTTTTTGAGCATCAAATTGTGCCAACTGATCAATAAGAGAAGTTGCCTGCGCATCAAGAGCAATAATGCCGCCTTTTTCCTGGAATGTTTGTAACGTTTCCTCTGCTTTATTCAATTGAACTTGTTTTTCTTCCTTTTGTTTAGCTAAAAAATCTTTAACACTGGTTAATTGATCTCTGTTTACTTCCAGGTTAAAATTCTTATATTGTTTAGCATATATATTTGCTATTAAAGCTGCTTCATAAGGGGAATGTGATTCAGCAGAAATTTCTATTATATCCAAACCTCTCTTTTGATCTATAGAGATTTTCTTTTCGAATAGCTTAACTAGATCATAAACCGATTGTAATTCTCTTTTTTTATCTCCTAGGGCAGAATTATTATTAAAAATTAAATCAAAACTATCCGGAATTGCACTTACTCGAAAACTGTCAATTAAAGCTTCAGCAACTCTTGAACGTAAATTATAACTCTTTAAAATCTCGATCTCATTTCCTACGAACCTATCACTTCCAAAATCCTGAAATTCAGGCATAATGGGTGAATCGAGAATATTCCCTTGCGGCTGAGATATTTTCAGCATTGTAACAGCAGTATAAACATTTTTAGAATGGATAGCATAAAAAATTGCTGTTGCCAAACAAGCACAAGTAATAATAGCCACAGGCAGCAGATTATTTCTTATAAGGTTTAAGTAATCCTTAAAAGTATTTGATTCATACTCGTTTGAATTTAAATTCTGATTATTCATATTTTTCAGGTCCTATTTCTTAGCTATATTCAAAATTAAAATTGATAAGGAAATTAATGCAGATAAAACTGAGACAGTAAGACTTACATAATCTCTGGTATATAATCTTTGAGCACCAGCTACCAAAACCATATCACCTGCTTGAAGTTTCGGGTTTTTAATTTCCATTGTTAAATTATCTTCCCATAATAAATCATTATAATTGAATTTCATTAATTCCTGTGTTGAATCCGGTTTTGTTCGAAATAATCTCAAATCATCTAGATGTGCCTCATCAGTAGGCCCGCCGGCATAAGATAAAAGGTCGCTTAAATTGCTGTAATCAGGAATTACATATTTTCCTGGATATCTAACAAACCCCCAAACAGAAACTTTTATGTTTACAGCTTCAGGATCAGAGTAATCAAAAAAGCCGCCCTGGCTTTGCATATGCGGGTTAAGGCTGCTGCCTATTTGAACATTTTTATCTTGGGCAAAAGTAGTTTGTAAACCTACTAAAATAAATAGCACAAAAAAATATTTCATTGAATAAGTTTCTCTTAATTAATCTGTGGAATGGAATTTAATAATTATTTTAATAAATACGGATGGAAATTATCTTTATTTTCGGTTATTTTTTTTTGCCTAATTTCATGCACTAATTTAATCGAAGGACGAGCGTCTTCAATTCCGAAACCATTACCATCAAGAGTTTCCTCGTATACCCTGGTATGAAGATCAGTAAATCCTTCGCTAAACTTTATCTCTTCTCCGTCAACGGTAATTGAACGGTATGTTGGCTTGCCATTATTATTTTCATCTTTTGGCAGATCATTTTTATCTATAGAAAGGAACCATTTAACATTTGCGTTTTGTAATTCAATAAACCCTGATGCACGTTTTTTATCCAACAAATAAACTTCATTGGATTGAACATCACCAAAAAGCCAGATCAGCATATCGAAAAAATGAACACCAATATTTGTTGCTATACCGCCGGATTTTTCTACTATGCCTTTCCAGGAAAAGTCATACCATACACCGCGAGACGTAATATATGTTAAATCAACTTCATGCTTCTTTTCATTTTTCATTGAAGAAATTTTTTTCTTTAACTCAATTAAGCTGGGATGTACGCGAAGCTGTAAGATGGTGTAGACTCTTTTCCCCGTTTCATTTTCCAATTCCTGCAATGCATCCAAATTCCATGGATTTAATACAAGCGGTTTTTCACAAATGGCATCGGCTCCAATTCTTAATGCTAATCTTATATGTGCATCATGTAAGTTATTAGGCGAACATATAGTAAGATAATGCACATGCTTATCTTCCGATTTACGTCTAAGCTTTTCAAGATGCCTGTCAAATCTTTCAAACTCTGTAAAGAAGCTGACATTAGGAAAATACCGATCTAATATTCCTACAGAATCATGCGGATCAACTGCGGCAATTAAATTATTATTAGTTTCTTTAATAGCTTGTAAATGTCTGGGTGCAATGTAACCGGCTACCCCTGTAATTGCAAAATTTTTCATTTATAAATTAACTGTAAAATGATTATACTTTATAGTAGTTTCTATACCAATCAACAAAATTGGATATTCCATCCACAAGATTTGTATTAGGTTTAAAATCTACTGCTTTAACTAGATCGTCAACATCGGCATAAGTAGCGGGAACATCTCCAGGCTGCAAAGGGAGAAAATTCTTAACAGCTTTTTTATTTAATTTATCTTCTAGAACTTCTATATATCTCATTAACTCAACAGGCTTGTTGTTCCCGATATTAAAAAGCTGATATGGAGCAAAGCTTGTTGCACTGTCAGGACTGTCAGAATCCCAATTGGGATTAGGTTCGGGAATTTTAGAGATTACTTTAAAAACGCCTTCAACTATATCAGCAACGTATGTAAAATCTCTTTTCATTTTACCATTATTAAAAACATCTATTGGTTCATCGTTTAATATTGCTTTAGTGAAAAGAAACAATGCCATATCAGGGCGTCCCCATGGCCCATAAACAGTAAAAAATCTAAGGCCGGTAGTTGGAATTTTATAAAGATTAGAATAAGTATGAGCTATCAGCTCATTAGACTTTTTAGTAGCAGCATAAAGAGATACAGGGTGATCAACGTTATGATGAACCGAAAACGGCATTTTAGTATTTGCACCGTAAACAGAGCTTGAAGAGGCGTAAATGAAATGCTTGACTTTAACGGCTCTGCATCCTTCCAAAATATTTATGAATCCATTAATATTGCTTTCAATATATGCATAAGGATTAATTAATGAATATCTTACTCCAGCTTGAGCAGCCAGGTTTACAACGTATTCAAATTTTTCTTTTTCAAATAGATTTAAAATTTCTTCTTTGTTCTGCAAATCTATTTTATGAAAGCTAAAATTATCATTTGGTAAAAGCTGATCTAAACGGCTTTGTTTTAGGTTAACATCATAGTAATTATTTAAATTATCGATACCTGATACATGCCACCCGTTTTCTAAAAGTTTTTTACTAAGATGAAATCCTATAAATCCGGCAGCACCTGTAACTACAATTTTCTTCATATTTAAATAGTGTTAAATTATAAAATATTATAAACGGTTATCTACAAGTTCACGCTTAACAATTCCTTTTACATCATAAATAACGGCCCCGTTGTTCCGCACCTCATCGAAATTAATTGCTTTAAATTTATCGTGAGCAACTGCTAAAACTATACCTTGATATGTTTTAATTTCTAACTTGGAATAATCGTTGATTATATCCAAATCATATTCATGCTTAACTTCTTTAGCATCAGCCCAGGGATCATAAACATCAATATTGCATCCAAAATCTTTCAGCTCTTTAATTATATCAATTACTTTTGAATTTCTTATATCAGGACAATTTTCCTTAAAAGTAATTCCAAGAACCAATACTTTTGAATTATGAATTTTATGTTCTTTCTTAATCATCAATTTTACTAATTGATTTGCAATAAAAGCACCCATGCCATCATTAATTCTTCTCCCGGCTAGTATTATTTCAGGGTTGTATCCCAAATTTACAGCTTTATGAGTAAGGTAGTAAGGATCAACGCCGATACAATGCCCGCCAACTAAACCCGGACGGAATGGAAGGAAATTCCATTTTGTACCGGCAGCTTCAAGAACATCAAGGGTATCTATGTTCATCAGATCAAATAATTTTGAAAGCTCGTTCACGAAAGCAATATTAATATCGCGCTGTGAATTTTCAATTACTTTAGCTGCTTCGGCAACTTTTATTGAAGGTGCCAAATGAGTTCCGGCTTTAATTATACTTTTATACAATTCATTTAAAGCTTCACCAACTTCAGCCGTACTTCCGCTTACAATTTTTTTAATTGAACTAACTCTATGCTCTTTGTCGCCTGGATTAATTCTTTCAGGGCTGTAACCGCAGTAAAAATCTCTGTTGAATGTTAGGCCGCTTTGTCTTTCTAAAACAGGAACACAATCTTCTTCCGTGCATCCTGGGTATACAGTAGATTCATAGATTACAGTGTCGCCAGGCTTGAGAACTTTACCAACTGTTTCACTTGCTTTAATCAATGGAGTAAGATCCGGACGCTTGAAATCATCAACGGGAGTTGGAACTGTAACAATAAATACATTAACTTGATTTAAATCTTCAAGAGTACTGGTATAAGATAATTTCACAGCTTCAGCAAGTTCTTCACTTGAACACTCTAGTGTTTTATCCTTTCCACTCTTTAGTTCTTTTATTCTGTCCTGGTTTATATCAAAACCAACAACTTTATATTTTTTACCGAATTCAACTGCAAGCGGAAGTCCAACATAACCCAGGCCTATAACACCAATTATAACGCTATGATTTTGTACAGCATCGAGTAACTTCATATTTTCCCTTCTATAATTTTAAAAATTCAAAAAACTTTTGGTTAACCTCGGAAATTGCATTTTTATACAAAGAGAATACAGCTTCGCTTAGTTAGTTACATATATTAAATATAATAACCGATAAGCTATTTGTCCCTTTGTTTTAATATGGAAAAATTGAATATGCAATTTAGAGAAAATTCTTTTCCTCTGAAAATTTTATGCCGGATTTATTTATTCAAAAACCCTTCTTTTTTGATGGGTAAACTTGTAATATCTTAAATTATAACAAATTATTTCTTAATTTGATTAAACTATACAATAATTTTTACAGCAATGTGCCGCTAAGAATAAACATCGCCAATGAAAAATATATTACTAAACCAGTTACATCAACTAAAGTAGCAACGAATGGAGCAGATGAAGTAGCCGGGTCAAGCCCAAATTTTCTTAAAACGAAGGGAAGCATGGACCCCGATAGAGTTCCCCATAGAACCACACCAACCAAAGAAAATGAAACCGTTAATCCAATTAATGCCCAATGTTCGCCATAAATATTTGAAAAATATTCCCAGAGAGAAATTCTTAAAAATCCAATAGCACCTAAAATTGCGCCGAGCATTAGCCCTGTAAAAATTTCTCTTTTCATTATTCGCCACCAATCCATCAAAGTAATTTCCCCCAATGCCATTGCTCTTATTACTAAAGTTGAAGCCTGAGAACCTGAATTACCGCCTGACGATATAATTAGGGGAACAAATAATGCTAAAACTACTGCCTTAGCAATTTGGTTTTCAAAAAATCCCATTGCTGTTGCAGTTAACATCTCTCCGACAAAGAGCAAAGTAAGCACCGTTACTCTTTTCTTTATCATTAAAAATATCGGCATAGTTGAATATGGTTCATCCAAAGCTTCAACACCGCCTATTTTCTGAATATCTTCAGTTGCTTCTTCTTCTGCAACATCAAGTACATCATCCACTGTCACAATTCCAATAAGCACACCAAAATGATCTACTACAGGTAATGCAACCCTGTCATATTTTTTAAAAATTTCTACCGCTTTTTCCTGATCATCTGTTACAACTAAATCAACAAAGTTTTCATCCATTAAATCATTAATAGTTTTTTCGGGTGAAGAAAGAATTATGTCTCTTATTTTTATATCATCAATAAGTTTACCTTTCGCATCGATAATATAAATAACGCTTAAAGTCTCGCTGTCTTTTCCATATTTTCTTATATGGCTCAAAGTCTGATTCATATCCCAATCCGGCTTGACAGCAATATAATCGGGAGTCATCAAACGCCCTACACTGTTTTCAGGATAGCCAAGCAATGTTTGTGCAATCACTCTTTCTTTTGTGGAAAGATGCATTATTAATTGTTTAGCAGCAGAGCTGGGTAAATCTTCAAGTAAAGCTGTACGGTCATCCGGAGACATTTCATTTAATATTTTAGCTACATCTTCTTTGCCCATAGCTTTAAGCAAATTAACCTGGTTGTCAAATTCCATGTACTCAAATGTATCTGCAGCTAATTCGTTGGGAAGCAGGCGAAAAATTATGGCTTGTTCGTTTTCTGAAATTTCTGTTAGTAACTCGGCAATATCGGCAGGAGACCAATCACTTAATATCTCTTTTAATGTGCTAAGTTTACGCTCATCAATTAAGGCTTTTATTTCGGGTTGCAGCAATTGGCTTAGCATGTTTACTCCCTAATTTAAGTGATTTAATAATTTATTTTTTTACTACATATTTTTTTTAGTAATTTTAATTGAAAAGTGCCCAAAAATAAACTTTAATATTTGAAAAAACAATTGAACAATTTTAAAAATTTAATTATGAAGTTATACAGCATATTGTACAATTCTATTAAGTCAAATAGAATTAATAATTCACCTTACACATGGTGCCTATATAAGAGGCTGTCTCAAAAGTAATTTTTACTGTCACACTGAGTTTATCGAAGTGTGAATTTATTCTAAAAAATTCGTCTTCGACAAGCTCAGACTGACAAATCTAATCTTTTGAGACAGCCTCTTATAACTATTTATTTTGCGTAACATGAGTTAATAATTATAAAATACTTGATTTTGGATTGATGATTTGAAAATTGAAAGCCATTTGTCTTTTGAAATTTGACTTTTGACCTTTGATTTATTTTCTCATTCTTCTTTTTTAGGCAGCTTAAATTCGATTGGCACTATAGTCTGCACTCTAACTCTTTTCCCTTTTTGTAAACCAGGTTTAAACCTTGAATAGTAAACCGCAGTACGCGCCGCTTCATCGCAGCCATAACCAAGACTATCAACAACTGTCGCTTCGGTTACTTCTCCATATTCATCCACAAATGCGCGAATTTTTACTGTACCCTCAATATGGTTTTTAATTGCTCTGCTTGGATATACAATTCTTTTTTGTATTGCTTCAATGCCTCCTACAGGCACAGGCATAACCTCTACACTTAAAAAATATGCCGGATCATCTTCAGCGACTTCTTCTGTTATTTTGGGCGGTAAAGAATGATCTACTTTATTTTCAAGCTTTGTGGAAACAAGATTTGATTTATTTTCTTTTGGTTTTGAAGCTAATTGTTTTTCCAATTCTTCATAAGGATCAACATCCGGCACTTTTTTCCCATTATCATAATTTACATCTTTTTCATAAATACCTTCTTTGGAAAACAACGAAGTGGGGCCGTTTCTTCTACCGTCTTCTACGTAAATTGTCTTTTGAAGCTTTCCTTTTTCAGAATATACTTTTATTAGTCCATCAATTCTTCCGTTAACATAAAACCGTTCTTCTTTTATATTTCCATTTTCAAAAAACAATGTATCAGCTCCAACACGAATATTTTTTTTAAGGTTATATACTTCTTTTTTGTTCCCATTATCGAAATAATTTGTAACCAGGCTATCCTGCCCAAATATACTTGCAGTTAGCACTATTATTAATATGAATTGTAACTTCATCATCATTTTAAAAAAATTGTCCGGTAAAAATAATATTTAATCTTTAATTACAAGAGGCATTAATAATGCAACAATAAAAATTATTATTGCTATGCTAAATAAAAGATAACCTACCGCATAATCATAATTCAAAATATGCAATTCGCTAAGCATAAAATGCCAATCATGATATACTTTATTTCCGCCAAGCAGATGTAATCTTCTTGCTTGCGCATCGGCAGCGTAAACGCTTATATTGATAAAATTCTGGCCAAGCCACAATAAAGAAAATTGTACGCCGGTTCGATATGAGTTTCTAAAAAAATACCAGGCTATTAATGAAGGAAGAATAATTTGCATTAAGGTGCCCCCCGCAGTGTAAATAAATCTCCCAAAAAATCTAAAGAAAAAATGGCCGGCTTCATGAATTACCAGGTCCGCATTATCAATAAACAAATAATTGCCTCTATTGATAACCAAGTAAATTATTATAGGAAAAATTATAATTGATGGAAGCCATTTTTTAAAATGATATAAGCTGTCCCCGTTTGCCTTTGTAATTTTCATTTCAGCCGTAATATCTGTCTCTTTTATTTGAAGAATTTCTGCATTCATCTGAACAGCAGTAATCATTTGCCACTTTACATTCGTGACAGCTAATTATAATTTTATCACAATCCTGGTTATGACAATTTATATAATATGATGTCGGTTTGCCGCAGAAATAACAATTAGCAACATACTTTAATTCATTTATTGAATTTGGTTCAACAACTCTTCTTTCGTCAAATACAAAAATTCCGCCTTCCCAGTAAGTGTCGGGAAATTTTTTGGTGTAAGATACAATCCCGCCTTCAAGCTGGTAAACATTTTTAAAGCCTTGTTGAACCATGTATGCAGAAGCCTTCTCGCATCTTATTCCGCCTGTGCAATAGGTAACAATGGTTTTATCTTTTTGATCTTTTAATGAATTGACCACATCCGGCCATTGACGGAAATTTTTTATATCAGGAGTAATAGCATTTTTAAATTTACCGATATTACTTTCATAATTATTTCGAGCATCAATAATTATAAAGTCTTTTCCTTCTTCATAAAATTTTAACAGTTTTTCCGGCGTTAATCTTTTACCGCCATTATTAAAATTAATGTCTTCTAGATTTGAATTTACAATTTCATTCTTTACTCGAACATGTATTTTAAAGAAATGCATGCTCGTCTGCTTCATCTTCTTTAAAAATTATATCTTCAAAAATCGGATAGCTTCTTAAATTGTTTTTGTACCTTTCAATATTTTCAACTGTACCGGAAACAGTTCCGTTTATTCCTTCACTTGCAATAAACACTCTGCCTTTTATTTCATTTTTATTGCAGAATCCCAAATGCTCATTCATGAATTCTTCAGGATTATCAACTTTAACATATTTATAAAATAGTAATACTCTATAGTTATTCATTTTCAAGAATTAATTTTTTGTGTTTTGGGAAGCGTTAATTTAAGAAAAGAATGCTCGATAAGAAATACTAATTGCCTGAAATACTTTGAAGTTAAGCTATTCTTCCATTTTGATTATCAAAAGTAATAGTAAATGTTGACCCAACTTCTTTTTTACTTTTTACTAAGATTTCTGCTTTATTTAAATCAAGATATTTTTTAACTAAAGCCAATCCAAGGCCATTACCTTCAAACTCTCTTTTATGCCCTGTATCTTCCTGGGAGAACGGATGAAATATTCTTGTTAAATATTCTTCAGACATTCCAATTCCGGTATCTGATATATTAACGTTTACATGATTTTCTTCATCTTTGAAAATGACAACATCTATTTTACCGCGGATTGTATATTTGATTGAGTTGTGAATCAGATTTTGGAAGCTTTGAAGTATTGTATAACGGTCGGCGTAAACTTTAGCCTCTTTAGTTTCATTAAAGAAGAACAATCCGAGATTTCTTTCAATGCAAAGCGGTTTAAATTCTTCCACTAACTTTCTTAATTCAACATCAATATCAATCATTTCATAATCAGGTTTATAATTACCTGACTGAATTGATGACATATTTAAAATCATATCGATAGTGCGCTGAAGCCGCTTGCCCGCACTGTTAACTGAATCTAACAACACTTCCGTGTCTTCATCAACACCATCTACAAATTCATCAGCAATAAGCGGAGTTGCATTTAAAATTATATTGAGCGGGGTTCGAATTTCATGCGACATTTGTGCAAGGAAAGCCGTTTTCAATCTATCAGATTCTTCAGCCTTTTCTTTTGCAGCAATCAATTCCTGCTCGGTTCTTTTTCTCTCCGTAATATCAAGTATCTGTTCAATAAAGTGAAGCGGCTTGTTTTTTTCATCTCTCAGCAAAACAGATTTCAATATTGCATAAATAACTTTATTATTTTTTGTTATAAATCTTTTTTCAAAAGTTAAATTTTCTACTTTGTTATTTAGTAGCTCATTATGTAAGGCCAGGTCTTCCATCTTATCATCGGGGTAAGTAATTTCTGCGTAGTTTGTCTTAGTTAATTCTTCTTCAGTATAACCAACCGTATTGCAAAAGGCCTGGTTCACTTTTTTAATCACCCTATCTGTAGAGCTGATAAACATCCCGATAGGAGCTAACTCAAACATTAAGCGGAACTGCTCTTCACTTTTCTTCAATGAAAATTCAGCCATTCTGCGCTGGTTAATTTCAAAATTAAGTTCGCCCAGCTTATCTTTCATAATAACTTTAAGCTGCCTATTTAAGCTTTCATTCTGATTAGAAAAAGTCTCAATATTATGTGCGATCCTATTGACGTAATGAGCCAGATCGCCAATTTGATTTTCTCCAGAATAATTTGAACGCACCGAATAATGACCGCCGGATATATCTTGTGTAACTTTTAATATATTATCAAGCGGATAGGTAAAGATTTTCGAAACAAACAAAACAATAAGTATGCTGAGAAAAAATATAATCAATCCGCCAATTGCAATATTTAAATTTTGAACATATATTTTTTTACCCAATTGTTCGATTGGAATTCCAAAATACAATTTACCAAGCAAGCTGTCACTTTTTGATACCGGCATATAATCTTTTAATATCTTAAAGTTTTTTAAGGGATTTATAAATGCGTAATATGTAGTATCAATTGGCAGACTTGATGGTTTTGATATTGAATTATAATAATTTGAGTCTGCAACCGGAAGGTTATAACTGAAGAGAACTTTCCCGGTGTCATTTGTCAGAACTAAATAATTTAATTCATTAAGAATTGAAGAATCTGCAAGTGTACTATATGAACTTTTTCTTTTATTCAACAACAATTCATAACGTGCATTTGCTGCCAGGTGCCTGGAAATAATATCCTTCTTATTGTAGAACTCTGTATAATAATTCTCTTGAAAATTTCCTGTTAACGTAAGATAAATAAAAATTAATACCACTAACCCAAACACCGAAAAAATAAGGGTTAACTTAAATGGTAATTTATAGGACCATTTGCTGGATTTAAGCATTCGATTTGTATTATAATTCAATATATTAAAATTATTCCAGAACGGATTCTTCATAACAATAATTATTCCAAGTATAATTATTTTTAAAAAATCAAAATTCTTGCTGTCAGGGAATATATAATTTGAAAAATGTTTATTTTGGAAGAAAATTGGATTAAAAAGATTTGATTATACTATTTATATAAGTATCAACATCAAACTTGCGTTTAGCCCCATTTAAGTTCATAAAGCGAATTTTACCGAAAATTTTCCTTTCTACCCATGCTCTGTCATGAACTCCCCCAATTGCCCAGGCACAACCTACATATCCATTTGGATCCCTGCCGTCAAGTTCATATTTATCATTAAGATAAATTGCTATTTTCAAAGCTACTTCCGGAGAGCTGCTCCATTCAAGAATTTTCTTTGCCCAATACATTCTCATGTAACCATGCATCTTCCCCTTGAAGACTAATTCCTTTTGAGCAGCATTCCATAATGATTCATGAGTTTTAGCTTCTTCAAATTCTTTAAGCGAGTAAACATATTCTCTTTTATCATTACGATGTTCGTTTAATGTTTTTTGTGCCCATTGATGAATACCATTGAAGTTATCATAGTCAGGATTATAGTAACAAAAATTGTCGGATAATTCTTTTCTAATTATTAATTCTTCAAGAAAAGATTTTTCGGATTCAGGATTGCCATTTAGTAATTTTATTTCAATAGCAACTCTCTGAGAAGAAATTTGTCCGAAGTGAAGATAAGGGGAAAGATTTGATTGAGCATTTTTATTAGGATCGTTTCTTTCTTCAGAATAATTTTCAAATTTATTATTCAAAAAATCCTCTAGCATTTTTAAAGCCTGGTTTGAACCTGGTTTAATCCAATCTACTTCCTTAACATCAAAATTAATTTTAAGATTGCTCTTAATTATTTCCAAATCAATTCTTGATGAAGCAAGACTCTCTGATTTCTTCTGCTTTTTTAATTCAGGATAATCGTCTAAAAATTCTAAAAGATTTTTATTAATCTTCGGCCTGATGGTATATGCTGCAAATTCTAATTTGCTGGATACATGCAAACACGGAACAATATTATGTGCATCCACCTCATAAAATGGAATATCAATTTTTCTTGCAACGTTTCTTTTCCAAATTCTTTTAATTTTTAACGGATCAAAATCTGAAATAAGATTACTGATATTTTTTTCTTTTATGAATTTCGGGATTTCATTTTCCGGATTTCCGGTTAATAAGAAAAAAGGGATATTATATTTTCCAGCTTCTTCTTCTAATTCTTGCAGGCCTTTTAACATAAATCCATATTGCCGGATTGTTGCTTCAAGGAAATTTGGGACGAGGCAAAAAACAATACAAAAGTTTTCCTTTTTTTCATTGGCAAGCTGCTGCGCAAAATAAACAGCCCAGTTATCATGAAGCCTTTGGTCGCGGCTCATCCAGTATACTATTGGGCCTTTTTTAAATTCACCTTTTTGAAGAAGTCTAATCCGCTTGGGGTTTACCATTATTCTTTAAGAAGAATATTTTCTTAAATATTTGTAATGATTTTTTGAGAGGAAATATTTATTCTAAAACTAATTTAAACTTTCTTTTCTATACCAATCGGGCAATGATCAGAACCCATTACATCACTTAAAATAAAAGCATCTTTTATATCTGCTTTTGCATTTTCAGAAACAAAGAAATAATCGATACGCCAGCCGACATTTCTTTCACGTGCCCTTGTTACTTGGTCCCACCAGGTATAATTATTTGGTTCTTGATTAAACATTCTGAAAGTATCGACATAACCGCTTTCGATAAGTTTATCAATCCATTCTCTTTCTTCAGGAAGAAAGCCGGATACTTTTGAATTTTCTTTGGGACGAGCTAAATCAATTTCTTTATGTGCAGTATTTACATCGCCGCAGACAATAATTTTTTTGCCTTTCTTTTTAAGCTTGTTGGCATAATCTAAAAAGGCATCATAGAATTCCATTTTGTACTGAAGTCTTTCAGCACGTGCTTTCCCATTTGGATAATAAATATTGAATAGAACAAAACCAGGATATTCTGCAATGATAATTCTTCCTTCATTATCAAATTGTTCAATCCCAAAACCTTTCTTTATACTTAAAGGCTTTTCTTTAGTATAAAGAGCCGTTCCGCTGTAGCCTTTTCTTTCCCCCGAACAAAAATATGAATGATACCCGGCAACATTTTTCAAATCATCTGAAAGCTGCTCTTCATGTGCTTTAGTTTCCTGGATACATAGAATATCAGGATTCTCTTTTTTAAGCCATTCAACAAATCCTTTTTTATAAACTGCCCTTATACCGTTAACATTCCATGAAAGAATTCGCATAACATTCCTATATTATTTTTTTGATTTCAATATATAAAAAAAAGTTTAAAAATTTTTTAGTGCTTCCTAACCATTCTCAACATTTTTATATTAATAATTAGAAACCGAAAAAATTGGTAAATAAAATTTGTTCTGAAAAATTTTGTAAACTTTGTCGGAACCGGCGGATAATAGCTTTGTTCGTAAGGTTTTCTAATTGACATATTTTTCTCCAATTTTTTATTCCGGCACTATGCGCCAAAATGGATTTGCCTTTGCCTTGTATAGAAAGGCAAAATGTAAAAAGTGTTTAACCCAATGACCCGCTAAACCGATTTCACCCGTTGTATATCTCAATTCTCTTCCCGTATCGGGATATTTTTCAAAATCAGGAATGATTGGATACATAGTCATTGATACTGCAGTGCCATTGAAAAAATTTGCCCCTGCCGATGCGATACATGCTGCACCCATTTTTGCTAAAGATGCTTTTCGCTTCGGCTCCGTTTCTCTTCCTTCCATCATGTCTGCAATATTTAATGCAACTTGCCTAGACATTACTCCCGAAGGCATACCGGTTCTTGGTGGAGTTGGGAAAATAGGAATACCATTTGGATTCGTCATCGGTTTTGAAATTGAATGCGGCGGCGCAAATGCAATTCCCACAGAAAAAATATTTTTATATTTTGGTGATCGGTAAATTTCCGGCCAATCCGATGGCTTCCATTCTTCAAATGGTTTTTTTGTATAATCCGCATCTACAAACATAAATCCGTTTGCGGCAAATAACTGCGAAGTTATATCAACATTATTTTTATCAAATGCTTTTAAACCGACTCCGCTGAATGGTGGAAGAAGCATTGCAAAATCATGTGTAACAGATTTTTCTTCTCCATCAAGATTTTCATAAACAGTTTCACCTTTCATAACTTCTTTTACGTGTGCACGGGTTATCCATTCAATTCCTCTTTCAGTGTAAAGAGATTCTGTAAAAATTCTGCTTTGAGTTACATACCCGCCGCGACGGATGAACATTCCCCCAATACCAAAATCACCAAGTTCTTTTTCATTTGATATCCAAATTATCTTTGCTTTGTCTCTTACTTTTTGCCTGCGTAATGTAAATTCAACATTAAACAAATATTCAAATGCCGCGCCTTGACAGGTACAATTTCCATGTCCAGTTCCTATTAATATTGTTTGATTTTCACCATGCTTCATTTTTTCAATTACTTCGGAAAGTGCTTTGGATGTTTCATCAGCGTGCGAATATGTACAAACTGAAAGACTGTTTTTCTCCGGGCCTAATCCTTTGGTTGCCCCAAAATTTAATTTTGGGCCTGTGGCATTTATAAGATAATCATAAAAAACTTTTTCTTGTTTGCCCGCTTTATCGGAAGAAGTATACTCAATCAACACATAAGGATTAGAAGTATCGGAATCTCCATCGGGATGTATGCTTAATGCTTTTGCCTGATGAAATGTAATTCCTGATTTTTTATAAACCGGTGCTAAAGGAAAAGTGACCTGTTCGGGCTTCATGTAGCCGGTTCCAACCCAAATATTTGAAGGTATCCAATTCCATTTGCTATTTGGTGAGACTACCACAACTTCATGTTTACTGCCAAGTTTTTTATTTGCATGAAGTGCAGCGGTTTGTCCTGAAATCCCTGCCCCAAGAATTAATAGACGAGCCATATTTCTCCCTATTTTTTGTGTGTGTTATGATAATAAATATTTACTGAAGATGAAAGGATTATGGACAAAATAATTATTAAAATAGGTTTGAATATGTATTTTCTATACAGCTATTATTGTGAAAATTTTATAATTAACTCAAGTTGACCGCCTCTTTGGGTAAACCGTTTAAACGGTTATAAATATTCATCTTTTATCATTAACACCGGGATTAATCCCGGTGTTAATGAGAACTAAATACTTAATATTTAACTGTTTTAACAGTTTTTAATCTAAGGCGGCCAACTTAACTTTTACATTGTGACAATCATTAAAAAAAATTAATCTAATAATAATATAAAATTTAAGTACTCTTCTTGAATTCCTTCAGCTAATGTTATAATTTGTTTTTGTACGCTAACCTTTTATTCAGTTAAAAATCAAATAATTAAATAAGCGGGAATATTTTTATTAATGTTGCCTGACTTTGTGTATTATTATTCTGGAGGGAATTTTTAATGAAGTCATTTTTACAGTTTTCGATTTTTGCATTTTTCTTTCTTTATACACAAGCATTTTCACAAGTTCCAAACAACAGCTTTGAACAATGGACTAACGGCGAACCGGAAGGATGGTTCACCAACAATCTTGTCATTGGTAACCTGGTTAACCTGGTAACTGTAACACAATCATCCGATGCTCACAGCGGATCTTCATCGCTAAGAGGCGAAGTAGTAAATTATAACAATGGAGTTTATGCTTCTATTCTTACTGCGGGTAAATTTGGAGGGGCAAGCGGATTCCCTATCTCACAAAATTATGCTTCAATCAGTGGTTATTATAAATTGAATTCAGTGCAGGGAGACAAATTGGCTATAGTATTAGTTATCTTGAGTAACGGTGATGGAATTGCAATCGGGACAGAAGAATTACCTGCAGCATCAGGCTATACCAATTTCAGTATTCCAATAAATTATTTAGCGAGCGGTACAGCTGATACATGTTTAATAACTATAACTTTTGCAAATGATACTGCCCGGGCCGTACACGCCGGTTCTGTTTTCTACATTGATGATCTTTCATTAAGCGGTAATGCTACATCTGTAAAAGAACCAGCAAATGCAATAACATCTTTTAAGCTTGACCAAAATTACCCTAATCCTTTTAATCCATCCACAAAAATTAGCTGGCAGTCTCCTGTTGCTGGATGGCAGTCATTAAAAGTTTATGACATTTTAGGAAATGAAGTGGCAACTCTTGTAAATGAATACAGACCAGCCGGAAACTACTCAATAGAATTTAATTCCGCAGCAGAAGGAAATAATTTGTCTTCGGGAGTTTACTTTTATCAACTTAGAATCGGCTCATATATACAAACAAGAAAAATGATTTTGACAAAATAATATTGATTGTAGGTTGTTATGGTACCTACAAGTATAAAACCTAAATAAATAATTAATCAAATAGCTTTGCATTCGATCAATTGAATATGCTGAATTTACATCCTAGCCATTTAATTAGTAAAAAATCTAATAATTAAATAAGCGCGAAATATTTATTTAATGTTTCCGAAATTCGATAATAATATTCTGGAGGGAATATACATGAATTTACGTTTGTCGTTTTCAATTTTTGCTTTTTTATTTCTTTTCACACAAGCATTTGCACAAGTACCCAACAGCGGTTTTGAACAATGGACTAACGGTGAACCGGATGGATGGTACGTAAATAATATTCCCGAGATTAATATAATAACAGTAACACAATCTTCTGATGTTCACAGTGGAGCTTCTGCATTAAAAGGAGAAGCCATCAATAGTAGTGGCGCGATCTTCCCCCCCCTTGTAATTGCAGGTAAATTAAATAAACATGGTTTCCCTATTTCTCAAAATTATGTTACGTTAAGTGGTTTTTATAAATTTAGTTCATCAGTACCCGGAGACTATATGGTTGTAACAGTAGCTCTTTATAGTAAAACTAATGGTATTGCAGGCTGGTATCAAAAATTATATGCAGCGACAAGTTACACCAATTTTAACCTTCCAATAATATACACAAACCAGGAAGCAACAGCCGATTCTTGCTTAATAACAATAACTATGGGTAATGATACTTCCGGGATTCCTCATGCCGGTTCCGTTTTTTATATTGATGATATATCATTAAGCGACAATGCCACATCTGTAAAAGAACCAGCTAATGCAATAACATCATTTAAACTTGAACAGAATTTTCCAAATCCATTCAATCCATCAACAATAATTAACTGGCAATCGCCCATTGCCGGATGGCAGTCATTAAAAGTTTATGATATTTTAGGAAATGAAGTTGCTACTCTCGTAAATGAATATAGAGCGGCAGGTAATTATCAAGCTGAATTTAATCCAGGTAATCTTCAATTAAGTTCAGGAATTTATTTATATAAGCTTCAGGTTGGGAATTTTATTCAAACAAAAAAGATGACTTATATAAAATAAATTTTTTAATGTGAGGTTCACCCCCGAGGTGAGCCTCACTTTTGCATTTAACTTACAAAAACTTTAAAATTAATTCACCGATTAAATAACCCACAGCAGCAACACCAAAACCAACCACAAACATATCAAAGCCGCTTCTGAAAATTCCTCTGCCGGTAAAGAAGCTTCTTGCAGCACCAACACCAAAGTGTGCGAGCATTGAAATAACAAATGAAGTCCATATCGCATAGCTTCCGCTTAAAAAGAAAAATGGGAAAATCGGAATCAACGCTCCAACAGCAGTTGCCGTCCCCGTTATCCAGCCTTCTTTTAATGGGCTTTGCAAACTTTCTGAAATACCAAGCTCTTCTCTAACTTTATCTTCCAAAACTTGTTCAGGATTTTTCATTGCCTCAACCGCTAATCTTCTTGCTTCACCGGTTTCCATTCCTTTTGATTCATAAATTAATGCCAGTTCTTCTGTTTCAAGTTCCGGCATTAATTTAATTTCTTCAGCTTCCATTCTTTTTTCATGATCAAAAACTTCTTTTTCACTTATTGCTGCCAAATATCCGGACGATCCCATTGATAGTGAGTCTGCTATCATTCCGGCAAGGCCGGTCATTAAAATAATGTGCGGTGCAGCAGTAGCTCCAATCATTCCTGCTATCAAACCGAAGTTTGCAGTTAAGCCGTCATTAAATCCATATACTACATTTCTAAGCATACCGCCTGATTCGGAACTATGCCATGGTTCCTCAGAAACTCCATCAGTTTTCATAAGTTTGTTTGCATGCTGAGCAGAATCCCTCGCTAATTTTAAAGCGATTGATTTTGTTGAATCAACTTGAGTTGAATTATATAATCCGAGATATGATTTTACTTCTGTTGCTTCTTCCTTCAGCATCATTCGTGTTAATAAAGCCGGCCCAAACTTATTTGAAAACCATGAAGTAAATTTTGCTTTTGATGAAGGAACAGAATGGCCTACCTTCTGATTATGTTTTTCAAGCTGCTCTTTCCAGATTGCTACGTGCTTGTCTTCTACTTCGGCAAGCTGTAAATAGACTTTATTACGCTTTGGATCAGGAACTAATCCGGCAAGTGTTCTATAAAGAAAAGCGGCATCTATTTCATCCTGTAAATGAAGTTGCCAGATTTGAATTGTTTTTTTATCTATTGTGTTTTTTGTATCCATTCAATTGACCACAATTGTAAGTTAATTCCAAACAAAAATATGTATTAAAGATATAAGCTACTTTGCTTTTAGTAACAAGATGGGAATATTAATACTATGCCTTACACGAGTTGCAGTTGACCCAAGAAATAAATCAGATAGAAATCGATGTCCATGAGTACTCATTGCAATAAGATCACAATTTTCACTTTGAGCCCATTTTATTATTTCATCTGCAGGCTCACCAAACGAAATTTGAGCTTCGGCTGGTATATTATCCGAAAGAAATTCCGCTCTAACATTATTAAGATATTTTGTGTCTTCTTCAATTTCCGGACCCACAGCATCCGGTCCAAAAGTCCTTGCTGCCCATCCATCAGCAACATGTAATAATACAATTTTACTGTTTGCTAATTTGGCGAGCTGCTTTACATGATCTATAATCCCTCTATCGGTTGGTGTACCATCAAGTGTTACAAGTATCGTCTTGTACATGGCTATTCCTCTTTTGATAAAAGTTTACCCACCAAAGATAACTCTCCAGGCGACAGAAAGCGAGTCCGGCAAACCATAAATATCCATCACGGTTATGAGAATTGCGCTAGTCCAGGCTGCAATCTTTAGAAACCAACCTATTTTCCATTCGCCCATTCTTTTATGAGAACTTGTGAATTGCAGCATCGGAAACATTGCGAAAGGAAGCTGAATTGCCAGCACAACTTGACTTAGGGTTAGGAGATCTGTAACGCTGCTGTCACCCCGAATACCAATAATCAAAACTGCAGGAATAATTGCTAAAGCGCGGGTAATTAGACGGCGTACCCATGGCTTAATTCGCCAATGCATAAACCCTTCCATAACAATCTGGCCGGCAAGTGTACCCGTTATGGTGCTGCTTTGACCGCTTGCTAATAGCGCAACTGCAAATAAGGTGCTTGCAATAGTTACTCCTAACAAAGGAGCAAGGGTCAAATAAGCTACCTGAATCCAATCGCTGTCAGCGGAGAACTTTACTATCTCTCCTCCTGGAATAGTTACACTTGTTTTACCGAAAAATACCATTGCCGCAAGAACAAGAATTGCTGCATTAACAAAAAAAGCAATGGTTAAAGCAACAACCGAATCTATGGTGTTAAACCGAATCGCTTTTTTAATGGATGATTTATCCTTCTGAAATTTTCTGCTTTGAACCAACCCGGAATGCAGATATAAATTATGAGGCATAACCGTTGCCCCGACAATACCAATTGCAATGTACATCATCCCAACTTGACGAAAGCCAGGTGATATGAGAGCTTTACCCATCTCTACAAAACTAGGTTGCGTTTGAGGAAGTACAAATATCTCAATAAAGTAGCACACTCCGATTGTAGCTACAAGTATGAGAACTATTGCTTCAATAGTACGCATTCCAAAACGCTGCAAACCTAAAAGTATTAATACATCAAAACCTGTTATGATTACCGCCCACAAGATTGGGATATGAAATAACAAGTTAAGGGCAACAGCACTTCCTAATACTTCTGCCAAATCACAAGCAGCAATAGCTATTTCCGTAAATATCCAGTTTGGGTACCGTGTCCACTTTGGGTACCAATCACGGCAGCATTGCGCAAGGTCTTTACCGGTAACTACTCCGAGTCGAGCGGCAATCACCTGCATAAATATTGCCATCAAACTTGCGAGAGCAACTACCCAGAGCAAATCATATTTAAATTGTGCGCCCCCCATTAGATCAGTCCCCCAGTTTCCGGGATCCATATATCCCACGCTTACGAGCAATGCCGGGCCTACAAAGGCTTTCCAATTTTTCCAAAATCCAGCTGTATGATGAGGAACTTTTATTGTGCCATGAACTCCTTCTAAAGAAACATGATTTTCGGAGTCTTTATTATTGTCACCTTTTTCAAGCTTAGGTGTATTTTCTTTCGACCCCTTTTCTGATTTATCTTTATTCATTCACAATCCCTATACAAGTTTAAAACTCACAAATTATAATTAATACTAAAATTGAAACGCACTGCATTTCACTTTATTCCAACTCCAGCATTGAATTGTTAAAACAGTTTGCCGCTCTTATTTTTTTTTACTTCTACAAAAATGTTAGTAGCAATAGTATTACTAATATTGATATTCTTCCCCTCAATTTTTACAAGCATTGAATGGTCGAATTCAAGTACATCTTTAATTAGTATTTCCTTCTTTAAATCCACACCTATCTTAGATAGATAATTTAAAAAATCGTTGTCAAAATCATTTACACGAATTACAATTCCGGTATCTCCTTTTTTTAATTTGGAGAGTGGAACTGTTTTTTTTAGAATAGGGAAAGTACCATCTTTTGCAGGAATAGGATCGCCATGCGGATCAAATTCCGGGAAATTTAGCATCTCTTCCATCCTATTTATTAATTCATCCGAAGCTGAATGCTCAAGGTTATGTGCTTCATCATGAACTTTATCCCACGGAATACCAACAATTTGGTTAAGAAAAACTTCCCAGATTCTATGCCTTCTGACAATATTCCTTGCATATTCTTCACCAGTGGCTGTTAGTTTTATACCTTTATATGGCTGGTATTTTATGTATTTATCTTTGGATAATTTTCTAAGCATATCTGTAACTGCTGAATTTGATACATTAAGCTTTTCAGCAATAACATTTGCTTTTGTCTCACCGTTTTCATCTTTGTACTTATAGATTACACCTAGATAATCTTCTTTTGAAATGTTTTGCATGATAAATAATATTATTAAGTTAATTGCGGATATAAATTTAAGTAAGCTTAACTTTTTTGTCAAGTAAACTGAATGATTGAAAAATTAAATTTAGCTAATATATCTATAATGTTTTTAGATTGGATTTTTGAGAGTGTTATTAGAAAATAATGCTGGAAGTTAAATAAAAAGTGAGGTTCACCTTTAAGGTGAGCCTCACATGAGAAACTCAATTACTACTTTAAAAGAATCATCTTTCTGGTTTGGATATAATTTCCAACTTTCAATTGGTAGATATAAAATCCACTGGGCAATGATCCATGGTTTAGATTATTAGCATTAAAAGTTACTTGATATTCTCCTGCGGGCCTATATTCATTGACTAAAGTCGCAATTTCATTTCCTAAAATATCATATACTTTCAAACTTTGAAATCCTGCTGTTGGAGTTTGCCATTCTATTTTTGTGCTTGGATTAAACGGATTGGGATAGTTTTGTTCAAGCTTAAAAGATTTAGGTGATGATGAATTATCTTTTACATCTGTTACAGTTAATTGATTATAATTAATTGTTTCTGACTGATAGACTTTTTTTGTGCTTTTGCTTTGAATAAATACAACCACTGCAAGGCTGTCGGGATTCCATTTTGAATCTATTGTAATTTGTTTGTCCACCTCTTTTGAATCATTGTCATTTACAGAAAAATTATCGCCAACAGGAGATCCAACCATTTTTCTCATTACATGTATATGATGTGATATTCCATTCTGACCCTGGTATTTTACATTTTCTACAACCACAAAATGAATTACAAGATCATTATCAGCTATATCACCTGATCGAGAAATATTTGCCTTAACAGTAAGTTGCTGATTGGAATCTTTAGAGCCACTTAGCATAATTTCAAGCGGACTTTGTTCTGATGCTAATGAGTTCAATGTAGAGCCCCAGCTTGTATAGCTATGTGATTGCGCAACACCATTAAAAAAACCATCGGGTGTTGATGAATAAGGGCCATAATAATTATTTCTTGCTGCGGGATCAGCAGGATTATCAATATTTAATTGATCTGTCGGATATGGAAAAACCATGTGATAAAAAATATAATTTACTTTTGAAGCATTTGGGCTGTTTGTTAAATAAGAATTTATAGCTGCGTGTGCAGGTGGACAAAGTGGACAATGTGAATTTGTAAAAACCTCCACTAAAACATTTTTATCTGCGGCAAAACTAACCAATGTAAAAAATAATAAAATAAGTATCGTATTCGTTAATATTCTTTTCATTTCTTTCCTCCTCAAATTGTACTTAATATAGAAAGTCTAAACCCTTTAAATGGAAGTATGTATCTGCACACCCCATTTGAACAAGTTTC
Source organism: uncultured Bacteroidota bacterium (assembly GCA_963775245.1). Classification (GTDB taxonomy): domain Bacteria; phylum Bacteroidota; class Ignavibacteria; order Ignavibacteriales; family Ignavibacteriaceae; genus CAVSWT01. Next base: position 243,327 of record CAVZID010000026.1, on the reverse strand, counting down.
TCCGCCTCTTTCACTTCCATAAGACAATGTTACTGTATTTGATTGATCTATTCTGTATCCTGCCTCAAATGTTACCCAACTTTTTTTGCCGGATAAATCATAATTATTATCTGTAAATTCGTATCTAATTGCGGCAGAATATTTAGAATACAATGAATTTGTCAGTGATATAAACTGGTTGTAATATTTCGGCTGATCAGAATTATAATTGTTATTCACCGATTCATATTCATACTGAAAAACAATTGAATAATCCTGATTAAAAGTATATTGAAATAATGAAGGAATAACTGTAGATAAAATTATATTGCTTCCGCTTATTCCCGAAAAATCTTCATAAATAGTTTTAGTTCTTCTTGCAAAGCCAATTCGTAACATAGTTGTATAATCAAAGTAATGTTCTACTTCCGTTAAAAACTCCCAATAAGGTGAATACTGATGTTTAGACGAAGGAAGGAAATTATTGTTTCTCTTCTGAAGTGAAAATGTGAAGTTCATCGGATCAAAAATATATAAGTCATGCCTGCTTGCCAGACTTGTATTTACATTTAAGGTTGTATTATCATCAAAAGAATAATATCCTTCTATTTGAAATCCGACTTCATCATTAAAATCAACTTGATGTATAGCACGTGATAAAAGAATTGAACTATGCTCTTTCATAACAATAGGAGGATTTTGAAACGGCAGCATCCGGGTTGCACGGGTAAAATCATTTCTCTCAAAAGGATTACGTTCATCAAACATATAATTTTTATAATCGATTGTAATTCCGTAACCGGTACCCAAAAATGAAAATGCCGAATAAACTCCAGAACCGTTTGATGATGATTCATCGGTTAAAACATTTGTCCATTTATGCGACCAATCAAAATAAAACTGAAATGCGCTAAAATTTAACGAAAGATATAATTCAGGAATTTCTGCAATAATATTTTTAGGAGGCGTAATTGTTGGGTCTACCCCGGTTGGAATATTTCCATCTGCTGAGATAAAAGTTGTACCGAAAGTAATTTGACTTATTGGTGTAACTTCCAGGTTTCCTCCTTTAATATTATAAGTTTCATTTCTCACAAAAGTGATTGAATCACGAAAGTCAATTGTGCCGCCGATAATAGTTGCTTTAACATAATCGTTTGTGTAAGAAGCTTTAATTCCATCCATCCAGGTATCATATGCAAGCCCGCGGTTCTCAAATAAATTTAAAGCCAATCCTCTGCCGAATAAAGTTGAGGAGTTACCAGCACGCAAATAAAAATTATCTGAATTGTATTCCACAAATCTTCTTTTTATTCCTTTAAAAACAGAACCAACTTCCGGCGGGTTATCATAAAGAAATCTAGCGCCCACTACAAAATTTTCCGGCAATGAGATTCTTAGGTCGGTCAAGTTTTCAAAATAATTAAACGACTCGCCAACCATTCCATAAATTCTTTTTCCGCTTCCGTATCTCAAAACATTTGACACGGATGGAACAATATCCTGCGCAGATAAATTATCAACTATCATTAGCATAATTAAAAATATTGCTGCTATTTTATATTTAATCAATTTTTCCCCGAGAGAGTTTCTTCAATATGTTTTTCGATATCAGCTTCATCTCCCGGTAAAAAACCGCTATGTTTGTAAACTAATTTCCCATTTGAATCATATAAAAGCGAATACGGAACCGACTGCCCATTTAACTTTTGCAAATACTGTGCATTTGGATCTAAAGCAACCGGGTAGCTTATCTTTTGCGAAGAAATATATGATCTAACTTTTGAAACACTTTTAGGTGAATCTTGATTTATTCCTAATATTGTGAATCCTTTGTCTTTATATTTTTTATAAATCGCATTTAGGTATTTCATTTCTGCACGGCATGGTTCGCACCACAAAGCCCAAAAATTTACCAGCACGGCACCTTTGGAATATAGGTCCTTTAATTCAACTCGTGAATTATCGATAGTTTTAATCTTAATATTTGTTTCCTGCGCTGTCAGAGTAATTGTTAAAACAAAAAATATAACAGTACTTGCAAATATTTTTTTCATTAAGTATTCCTAAAATGAAGATTTTAATAAGTTTATGGCTAATTACGAAAAGCAAAAAGATAATTCATCACGAAATTATAACAATTTGCTTTTGGAGTTATGTCAATCAATTAATGCCGGATAAAGTTCTTGTTAACAAACTCAATTCCTCTAAGGAATTGGGATTATTCTTATCACATTAATTCATGAATATTCTGCTTGCTGTAAGCTCGCTATTACCGAGGTTGGAAAATTCCTGTACCTTCTTTACAAGTTCGTCATGCTCATCATCGTTTACAGAAGAAAGATTAATTTTATAATTTTTTTTATTCAGAAGAGTAATGGTCATTCTCTTTTCTTCGAGATACAGAGATGAAATGTCATTCCAAAGAAATGTATGTTTTAAGAATGGAGAGGCCCGCCAGGAGATTCCTTGTTTATTTAATTTGACAGACTTTAATTTTTGAATTTGCTTATAATAAAGGCTCAAAAAAACATAAAGAAATCCGGCAGCAATTAATAAATATTGAATTAAATAATGCCCAAGTAAAATTTTATGAAGCCCATCAATAATTAAAATGATTCCGGTTAAGAAAAGCAGCAGTCTGGTTATTAATTCTTTTTGTGAATTGTCTTTTATCTGATTAAAAAAAGAACCGTAAATTATATTAACAATTCCGGTAACTAGCATTACAGCATTGTATATATAGTCCAATCCGTTGAATATTCTACCATCAGAATTATAGTTATCCAATACCGCAATTAAAAAACTAAAGCCCGCTAGGAGAAAAGTCATCTTCTCAAGCTTTTGCTTTCGTCTATTTTCTTTTTTTAAATATATAACAAAATCAGACATATATTATCTAATAATATTTTTTGTTTTAATAAATATAAAGTTTTTAATAAGTAATTACTTAAATCTTTCTAAATCATTAGGCTATTGCCTATTTTGAATCAACCTATAATTGCCTAAAAATTATAAATTAACAATTTTTCTGCCAAGAGTTTTTCAAATCAAAAATAGTATTAAATCCACTTTTTAGAATTATTTCATAACTATCCAATATCATATTAATTTGAAATAGTTATAAAATGAGACTATTTCTGTTAACACAATTCCTAGATTATTTAGGTGTTTTTATCGCCAATCCTAAAATTCTGAAGTACAAATCTTTTTAAATTCCCGAAATCAAATTCTTCTTTAAAAATGTATTTTTCTTTAAATTTCTATTAATGAAAATTTGTCAACAATCCATAATTATATTCTTAACTTTAATATTCTCGGGCTGCTATACAAAAAACGATTTAATTCAAAGGCAGATTGACAGAGATAAATTTAAAGTAACAACTGTAACTACTAACCAGGGCAATAAATATAATTTCATTTATCAAGAGAGATTGCTGCATGTTGAAGGGGATTTTTTAAAAGGTATATTGGTAGATAGTTCTTATGTGAAGATACCTGTTTCAAACATTACTTCGGTTAATAAAATTCCATTTGAAAGCAGCTCTCCCATTTATCTCTATGCAATTTTTGGTATTGGTTTTTTGGCTGCTATATGGTATGCTGCAACTAAACACTAAAGAGTTAAGTCAAATAATCAAAAGTCAAAAAAGTATTTAGACAAACCTCCAAGGTTTTTATGAGCCAGCTTTTAAATTAACAAACCCAGTTTCTTTAAGAAACTGGGTTTGTAACATACATCTAATATTTAATCAAAAGGATTTTTATTGTCGTAAGATATTTCAAGATTTCTTTTATCTTCCTCGTAATCTTCATCCTCCCAATCATATCTTTTATACGGATCACTTTTTCTAAGTATGAATGCTAAAACAATTCCAACCAAAGCACCGAAAAGATGCGACTCCCATGAAATACCATTGTCAACAGGCAGCACTCCCCAAATTAAGCTTCCGTATAAAAATGTAACCACCAAAGCCAAAGCAATAGATCTGTTATCACGGCGAATTATTCCGCTGAAGAAAAGAAAAGTAACAAGTCCATATATTATTCCGCTTGCGCCAATATGATATGCTTCTCTTGCAAATAACCAGACTAATATCCCAGTAAAAAAATAAATTGAAAGAAAAACTTTTATGGAAGCATTCTTATAGAAAAATACCACTCCCCATCCTAAAAAAATCATAGGGATTGTATTTGAGAATAAATGTGAAAACCCCGCATGAATTAATGGTGAAAATATTATTCCCGGAAGATTAGCAAAACTGCGGGGAAGGATTCCATAAGTTGTAAAATTCAAATTGAATATTACTTCAACTAATTTTACAATCCACATTAAAAGTACAAATGTACCGGGTAATATAAATGCGTTAAATATTTTTTGTTTTTCTTCAGTCACGATTCATTCAATAATATTTCAATTCAGCAAATACCTATAACTGTTAATTTAACCATTGTCTTATATATCAATTAGTTGCCAGAATGATAATGTTTAAGTTAATTCTATTAATAAGCCCTTCCATTTTTAAGGGAAGGGTTGGGATGGGTTCTTTGACTTGATGAATTCGTTGAACCCTCTCTAATCTCTCCCTTGCGAAGGAAGAGACTTATTTGAAATGTCGTCTTTACATTTTTTAATTCTGTCATATTTAAATAATTCTTAACTCAATAAGATTTTTTGTTTTTTCTTTGTTCCAGATAATGAGCAAACAGCCAGCAGAAAGAAGCCCATGCAATTCCAATTGACCAGCCTCCTAAAACATCTGTTGCGTAATGAACACCGAGATAGATTCTACTTATACCAATAATTGTTGATAAAAAAAGTGCAATTGAAATGATATAAATTTTAACTGCTCTTTTGTAAGGAATTCGAATCATCAATGCAGCAAACGAAAGATACAAAACCATAGACATCATTGAATGTCCGCTAGGAAAGCTTAGTGATGTTGCGGATGTTAAATGATAAATTACATCCGGCCGCGGCCTTCCAAAAATTTCTTTAAGCAGAAGCCCCAATACACCGCCGCCGATAGTCGCTCCTAATATTAAATAAACCATTATATATTTTTTTTGAAAAAGAAGAAATCCTAAAACGGAAAGTGTAAATAAAATTATAACTGTTCCACTTCCCAGCGCAGTTATATCTCTAACAGCACTTGTAACTAAATCATTGCCAATTGACTGAACCGGATTATTCGTTTGGCGGAAAAGTTCTAATGCCCAATTATCTAAATTTTTAGTGTTTCCGGCAGAAACATTGTTTGCTATAATTATAAATAATCGTTGTGCCTATTATAATTATTATCAATGAAATGAAAACTTGTACATCAATTTTATTGAATAATTTTTTTGAAGTTTTTGTGTTTGACATTTTTTCTGATGAACTCATTTCAGAATTAAATAAATTTTGTTAATGGATTATTATTACTTACTTCTAATTTAACTCATAATTTTTACAATTTTAAATTAAAAGCACTGAACTTAATATCTACTAAATAATTTTTTAATCATCACATATTTAATTATTTTTTTCGAATTGATTTAAAACAAATTCCTAAAAATAATATGCTTAAAACAAAACTTGATATTGCAAAAAACTGGCTCCCAAGATATACGGCAACTAACCTGGATGAGTTTGGGGAATATCTACTTTTAACAAACTTCCATAATTATGTCACCAATTTCGCTGAGAAATTTAAATGCAACATTAACGGAATCGGCAGGCCAATGCAAACTGCAACTAATTCCAATGGCTTAACAATTATTAATTTCGGAATGGGTTCTGCAAATGCTGCAACCATTATGGATTTGCTTGTAGCAAAAAAACCAAAAGGAGTTTTATTTCTTGGTAAATGCGGCGGGCTTAAAAAATCAACAGAGCTTGGATATTTTATTTTACCTACTGCCGCAATTAGAGGTGAAGGAACAAGTCTTGATTACATGCCTGCAGAAGTTCCGGCAATGCCTTCGTTCAAACTTCACAAATTTGTTTCCGAAAAAATTCTTGCTAGAAACTTGGAATACAGAACTGGTGTTGTTTACACTACAAATAGAAGAGTCTGGGAATGGGATAACGCATTTAAAAAATATCTACAGAAACTTTCTGCAATCGGTATTGACATGGAAACTGCTACAATTTTTATTGTGGGACTCGTAAACGAAATCCCACGCGGTGCGTTGCTACTTGTATCCGATATGCCTATGGTTCCTGAAGGAATTAAAACAGAAGAATCTGATTTGGTTGTAACAGAAAAATATTCACAAATTCATCTTGATATTGGAATTGAAGCAATGACGGACATCGGGAAAAAAGGAGAGCAGATAAAGCATTTTAGGTATTAAACTTTTTTCGGAATTCTTTAGGATTGTCATTTCGAACGAGTCCTCCAGTGAGAAATCTTTAACATTTTTTGCGAATTAGATTTCTCCCTTCGGTCGAAATGACATTTGCTTTTATATAAGTTACTGAAGTTACGCAAGATGACGAAAAGCGAGTATCCATTATGCGAAAACAAGCAAAAAATAGATTTTCACTTTCGCATGAGTGACATTAAAAGACATCAAAATGCATTTCTGCGTAACTTCAGTAAGTTATTAATCCATATGTGCTAAAATTACTTTCATTAATTTTTATCAAATTTAGAACAAGTAACTAATTTTTCTTAACCAAAAAAATTATTGCAATCAAACCACTCACTACCGAAGAAATAAGAAATGGAACTTGCGCACCAAATTTATCCCATAAAAAGCCAGCAATGAAAGAACCAATCATCATTGCTACGCTTGACAGCATGGTTAAAAGACCAATCCCGGTTCCTCTGACTTTATCGGGAATCAAATCCGATACCCAGGCTTTTGCAACTCCTTCTGTTGCTGAGGCATAAATTCCATACAACGCAAATAAAATCCACACAAGATAAAAGCTTGAAGAAAATGCAAAACCAATGTACACCAAAGAGAAAACGAATAAACCAATAATAAAAATATTTCGTTTCCCGAAATTATCTGACAGTTTCCCCATAGGGTAAGAAGAGAAAGCATAAACAAGGTTATAAAAAATATATCCGAGGATGGCAAGGAAATTTGAATTGGAAATATTTTGTGATTTTAAAATTAAAAATACATCACTGCTATTTACGAGTGAAAATATTGTTATTAAAACTATCATCGATTTATATTGCGCCGGGGCCGTAATCCAAAAATCTTTATAGCTGCCTTTTACTTTTTCTTTCTTTTGAGTTGGCTTATCTTTTATTAAAAATGTAAACGTAACTGCAGCAATTGACGGAATGAAAGCGACTAGAAATATTAAGGTAAAATCATTTGGGTAAAAATGAAGAAGGATTAACGCAGCAAAAGGGCCAAGCGCTGCACCTAGCGTATCCATTCCTCTATGAAAACCGAAAATTGCACCTGTGTTATTTTCGTTTGAATAAGAAGCTAATAAAGCATCACGCGGAGCAGTTCTAATTCCTTTTCCAATCCTGTCTGTCACTCTTGAAAAAACAACAGTTGAAATAAAAGGAAAAATTCCAGGCAGTGGTTTTGATAAAGCAGATAAGCTGTATCCTAAAGTAACAAAGATTGAGCGTTTACCTTTTTTATCCGAAACTCTTCCGAAATATCCTTTTAAAATCCCGGCAGTAAATTCGGCAAGACCTTCAATCATCCCTACCACAGCCATTGAGGCACCAAGCACTGTAGTTAAAAATAATGGCGTGATTGGATAAAGCATCTCACTTGCCATATCTGTAAACAGGCTTATTAAGCCCAGGAATATTACCTGCTTTGGGATTTGTTTGAGTTTCATAAAACCGTTTGGGAAATTAGATGTTAAAAATAGGAGAGAAATAATTAAATGCGAATTATTAATTTATTAATTGTATTTAAAATCTAAGTAACACTTTGTGCCCTAAGTGTCTAAGTGGTAAAAAATGAATCTTAACCACTAAGGCACTTAGAGCACCAAGAAACACTAAGTATTAAAATCACATTATTAAACAAAATTAAATTTGATGTAATAGCACACCTTTGTTATTTTTGGATTCAACTTTGACTTATTTATTAATTCTTAAACAGAGGGAAAGACATGCGTAAAAAAGTAATTGCCGGGAATTGGAAGATGAATAATGATCTTACTGAAACTCAAAATTTAATTTCTAAATTAACTTCAGCATTATCGAGCGAAAAAATAAATTGCGATATTATCATTTGCCCACCCTTCACTTCTCTTAGTGAAGCGAATTCATTATTAAAAGGAACTGCTGTTAAGCTTGGGGCACAAAATATGAATGAAAATGACAGCGGGGCTTTTACAGGAGAAATTTCAGCACAAATGTTAAAAAGTGTTGGATGCGAATTTGTAATTCTTGGCCACAGCGAAAGAAGAGCAATTTACAAAGAATCCGATGAACTGATTAACAAAAAAATTAAGAAGGCTTTGGAAAAAGAGTTAAAACCAATATTTTGTGTAGGAGAATCACTTGAAGAAAGAGAAAAAGATGTAACAAAAGATGTTATTAAAAGGCAGATAGTAAAAGGACTCGAACATGTTTCCAAAGATGAACTCTTAAAAATAATTATTGCTTATGAACCGGTTTGGGCAATAGGTACGGGTAAAACCGCATCCCCGGATCAAGCACAAGAAGTTCATGAGTTCATTCGAGATTTAATTGAAGTTGAGTACGGAAATGATTCCGCTGAAAAATTAATTATCCAATATGGCGGCAGCGTAAAACCGGACAATGCAAAAGAGCTATTAAATCAAAAGGATATTGACGGTGCTTTGGTTGGTGGTGCTTGCTTGAAAGCTGATTCTTTCATGGGAATTATCAAGGCTGCATAAATGCTTAAATTATAACTGATTACGGTGGATTTGATTTCTCTCAAATCCGCCATTCAATTCCAATTCGCAGATTGATTTCCCCTCCTTTCTTTACTATATTTGTAGGTTTATTTTCAACAATTTAGGAACGCTGATACCGGATGGGTTTCCGTAATTATTTATGTTTTGCGATCGCTTTAATAATCCTTTCAAGTTTTTCAAATAGTTACGGTCAAATTGTTTTCAAAGAGCTTCCTAATTATAAAATTAGAACCACCGACAGCCTTTTCTTTGACATAACACCAACAAGAAAAATTATTCCACTAAACGGCGAATGGCAAGTTTATTCATCTAAAGACAAAGAAGTTAACAAAGTTCAAATCAATGTCCCATCTGAATTTGAAGGTGACGGCGTACTAATTTTTGAAAGGAACTTTTCACTTACAAAGGATGAAATCAACAATTTCAAAATGAAGTTATTCTTCCTTGGATTGAATTATACTGCAGACATTTCAATAAATAATCAAATTATATATAGGCATTCCGGCGGTGAGTTTCCTTTCAGTCTTGTTTTACCAAGAGATATTTTAAAAGTAGGTTCGGGAAACCTGCTTTCGGTTAAGCTTTATTATGCTTTGGATTCCGAGAATACAATTCCTGTAAAGCAGAGATTTTTATTCCCCAGGAATTTCGGCGGAATATTTAGAGATGTTTACATTCATTTAATTCCAAACATTTCAATTGCCGATGCAAATGTTACATACGATTTTGATTCGAAAAGGAACCGCGTAACATTTAAGTTTAATACCAAGGTTGAAAATAAAGAATTTAGAAAGTTCCCGGATTCTCTTGTCAGCAAAGACCCGTATAAAATTAAAATAACAATGTTTGCGCCTGATGGTTCCGAATATCATCAAACTCCTGAAGAAAAATTTCGTATAGATAGAAACCAGGAAAAAGTATCTTCATTAAATTTGGAATCAAACTCTCCAACATTCTGGAGCCCTGATGATCCTAAATCTTATACAGCAAAATTTGAATTGTGGCAAGGCGAACAGTTATTAGATGTTACCAATAAAAAAGTTCATATATTTGATTTAAGCTTTGATAAAAACACACTAACTCTTAATAAAGACCCTTTTAAACTTAACGGGGTAACTTTCGTTCCTTCTTTTTATGATTACGGAAATCTTGTTTCATATAATCAAATGGAACGCGACATAAAAATTATAAAAGGAACCGGATTTAATGTTGTCCGCTTTGCTGATTTTGTTCCACATCCTTATTATTTAGAATTGTGCGAGCGTTATGGTTTATTGGCTTTTATTGAAATACCGCTTAATTCAATTCCAAAATCTTTAACTCAAAATCAAAATTTTATAGCAAGAAGTAAAAACTATCTTAAAAATTTTATTAAAGGATTTAAACATTATTCTTCAGTTGCGGCAATTGGTTTAGGCGGTTCATATCTTCCGGGGGTTGATGCTCATAGTTCGTTTATTCAATCTTTAGTAAATGTTACCAATGAAAATTTTAACGGGCTAACATATGCTTCATTTCAAAATGCTAATTTAAAAAAGATTCCCGGATTAGATTTTTATGGAGTTGAGTTGTTAAATAATCTGCCAACTCCAATTGAAACAAAAGAAATAAAAAAAGACCAGCAGGAATTGGGCAACGGCAGAATTTTTATCAGTAGTGCTACTTACATTGCAAGTGCCGGCAACTCGGATGGATATGTTAACCCGCATTCTTATGAAGCGCAGGCAAAGTTTTTTCAAGATGTAATTGAATATTCAGGCAAAAATGATTTAGCCGGTTACTTTCTTAATTCGATGTTTGATTACCGCGGGGATTTCACTTCTATTATCGGCGGCTACAATAAAGAAAATCTATACAAAGTTGGAATTCTTGGTGAAGACAGGGAAACCGATAGGCTTAGCTATAAAGTAATTTCTGCTATGCTGCACAACTCTGAAAATGTTACTATTCCAATCGGCAGTAAAAAAACCGATGCGCCAATGATATTTATAGTATTTGGAATTGTGCTGGCTATATTAATCGGTATACTCGTTAACTCAGGAAGAAAATTCAGAGAAGATGCATCGCGAGCACTTTTACGTCCTTATAATTTTTATGCTGATGTAAGAGACCAAAGAATAATATCAGGTTATCATTCAACATTACTTTTAATTATTATCTCGCTTGTTAGCGGATTATTGCTAAGTAACTTATTTTATTATTTCAAAGATCATGTTAGTTTTGAAAGAGTGCTTCTTTCATTCGGAAGCGAAAAATTAATGCAGACAGTCAGCTATTTGGCATGGAATCCTTTCTCCGCAATGTTATGGCTCTCTGCCGCTACTGCGGTTGTATTAATAGCTTTCATATTAATCGTGCAGACTAGTTCATTCTTCGTCCGCAATAAAGTTTATTTATCAAGTTCGTATTTTACTGTTGTGTGGTCATTCCTTCCGATAGTACTTTTAATTCCTGTTGGAATTATTCTTTACAGAATCCTGGATGCGCATGTTGGAAACTTATATATTTTTATCATTCTTATCTTGTTTACCATTTGGATTTTCTACCGCCTGATGAAAGGTATTTATGTTATTTTTGATGTTAACCCGGGAAGTGTTTATCTCTATAGCATTCTTTTCATCCTGGTTTTTATTTCCGGTATCTTCATTTACTACGAATTAAAAAACTCTGTTTTTGAATATCTTCAATTAACTTTCAATCAATATAATTTGTTCGGATAGAATAAGATTTGTATTTATCAAAACTCGAAATACTCGGCTTTAAATCTTTTGCTCAAAAGACAAACATTTCTTTTAACGAAGGCGTAACCTCCATTGTCGGCCCGAACGGATGCGGGAAGACAAACATTGTAGATGCAATTCGCTGGTGCCTTGGCGAACAAAAGAGCGGTGCTTTACGAAGCGATAAAATGGAAAATGTTATTTTCAATGGAACCTCCAACAAAAAGCCGATGGGAATGGCAGAAGTTTCATTGACCATTGAAAATAATAAGGGCATTCTTCCAACTGAGTATTCCGAAGTAACTATCACAAGAAGAATTTTCCGTTCGGGTGAAAGTGAATATCTTCTTAACAAAAACTTGTGCCGGCTAAAAGATATTACAAATCTTTTTATGGACACCGGAATCGGCGCAAATGCTTATTCGGTAATAGAACTAAAAATGGTTGAGACAATTCTCAGCAGCAAAGCAGAAGAACGCCGCACTATGTTTGAAGAAGCTGCCGGAGTTAATAAATACAAGCTTCGCAGGAGGCTTGCATTAAGAAAGCTTGATGAAGTTAAATCGGATTTAAATAGGGTTAATGATATTGTAACCGAAGTCGAAAAGAAAGTAAACTCGCTTGAACGCCAGGCGAAAAAAGCCGATAAGTACAACAAGCTTTCAACTACTTTAAGAGAGCTTGAGCTTGATTTATCTGAAAGAGAATATGCACTTTTTAATTTTCAAAAAGATGAAGCTAAGCAAAAGAAAGAAGAGAATTTTAAAAGAAAAATTTCTATAGAATCTGAACTTGGCAAACTTGATGAAGAAATTAAAAAAATAAAGGAAGAGCTTTCTGAAAAAGAAACTTTATTAAAAGAGAAACGCGCAGAAGTTACACTTCAAACAGAGAAGATTTATAACACTCAAAAAAATATTTCTGTTAACGAAGAAAGGAAAAGCTCTCTTGCTAAAAATATCGAACGCTACAAGCAGGAACTTGAAGAATTAAATGTTCAACTAACGGAAGCCGAAAGATTAATTGCTGAAGGCGGAAATAATGTAAATGATATTACTGAAAAAATTTCCTTAAAGGAAAATGAAAAAAGCTCAACAGAAATATCAGTTAATAATTTGAAAATTGAACTTGAAGATAAAAGAGAATTCTTGAAGGTTCAATCGGACAACCTTATTAATAAGTTTAAAGAAATTACAAACCATGAAAACGATTATTCAAATCTTGAAAAAGCTTTAAACGAAAAAAATTCTGCTATAAACAAGCTGAACGATAAGATACAATCATTAACCGGGAATATCGCAAAGACAGTTGGCTTTATCGAACAGCTTGAAGAAGAAAAAGTTGAAGCTGAAAAAAATATTGAAGAAGCTGAAAAGCTTTACGTTGATAAGCAAAAAGAAAAAGATGATTTAGAACAGAAATTAAATTCGCTTCGCACACAAGAGCTTGAAGAGCGCGGCGTCATTAACGGAATAAAAGATAAAATTAATTTTATTCAAAGCCTGATTGATAATCTTGAAGGTGTTTCAAAAGGTGCAAAAGCTTTGCTTGAAAATGATGATTGGTCTAATGGAGATAAAACTCTTCTCGCACATATCGGCAATTCTTCTGATGAGCAAAGGCTTGCTGTTGAAGCAGCATTGAAAAACAATTTAAATAATATTCTAGTTGAAACGCTTAATGATTTAAAGAACGGAATTGAATATCTAAAATCAAATGAGCTGGGGAGAGCTTCATTCCTAGTCCCAAATTTAAATGGTGCAAATCGGAAAAAATTAGCCGAAAAGATTTATGACTTTTCTATCAATAGAAAATTAAAAAAGATTCCGGACGAAAAAGGATTTGTAATCTTCGCTAAAGATGCTGTTCAAACAGATGACAAGTGGAAATTATTCTTTGACAAAATATTAAATCGAACTATAATTGTTGATACACTTGAAACTGCTTTAAGCTTATCTGAAAAATATAAGGAGTTTAATTTTGCAGCTTTGTCAGGTGATTATCTTGATAAAGACGGAATAATCGAAAGCGGTTCGGCACCTAAGCTGGATGATTCTTTATTCGGAAGAAAAAAACTCCTTGAAAATTTAAAAGATGAATACCCGCAGCGTGAACAACAGCTAAGCAAGCTCAAAGAAAAAATTGAATCTGTTGAAGAAAAAATAAATGGCATTGATTTAAAAGTTTTATCCGAGAAAGGAAGGCTTTTAGTTAATGACCTGGCGAATATTGAAAAGCAAATAGCCCAATTTGAATTTGAAAAGAAAAAAGCAGTAGATGAAATTGAAAAAGCAAGAACTGAAATTCAAGATTTAGCTTCGCAGTCAAATAAAATTGATACAGAAAGAGCAAAGCTTGAATCTATTCTTTCAAAAGAGATAAGTGAGAAAGAAAAAGCTGATGCTGAAAAGTTAGTTCTTGAAAATGAATTTAAAAATTTTGAAGAAAATTATAATTCAGTAGTAGCCAGCTTGAACAAAATAAATGTTGATTTAACCGCTTTCATAGGTGAAAAGAAAAACATTGAAAGTTCGATTCAGCATGCCGAAGATTCAATTGAAAGCATAAAAAGATCTATTTCAAAAAGAGAAATTGATATTTCAACTTCCGGCGAAGAAACTGAATCACTTAAAAAATTAATTGATGGAGATAAAAATCAACAAAGGGAATTAGAAGATCAGAAAGAAGTTTTATTAAAGGAAGAAAATCAGCTTGATGAAGAATATAAAGCTATCCGGTCTCATATAAATGAGCTGGAGACAAATCAAAAGAATTTTAGAAACGAAAGAGATACTGTATCGGATGAAATTCATCATGCAGAAATGACTTTGAATGAGCTTGGAATAAAAACCAATAATCTTATTGAGGCAATCAATGAAAATTATAGTCTAACGCTGGAGCTAAAATCTTTTGATGATTTATCCGAAGGATCCTTTGGAAATGAATTTGATTTTAAGCAAAGGACTGAAGAGGTTCATACATTAAAACAGCAGGTTAGAAATCTTGGCCCAATAAATCTTCTTGCCTATTCCGAATTTGAAGAAGAAAAACAGCGTTTCGATTTTTTAGTAAAACAGAGAAATGATTTGCTTGAATCAGAAAAAGATGTCGTAAAAACAATTGAAGAAATTAATACAACAGCACAAATTTTATTTACCGAAACTTTCGAAAAAATAAGAGGACATTTTATAGAAATCTTTCGCGGGTTATTTAATCCAGGTGATGAAGCTGATTTACGATTGGAAGAAAATGTGGACCCGCTTGAAGCAAAAATTGAAATTGTTGCAAAGCCGAAAGGCAAACGCCCGACTTCAATTGAATTGCTTTCCGGTGGTGAAAAAACTTTAACTGCAATTGCATTGTTGTTTGCAATTTATCTTGTGAAGCCAAGCCCGTTTTGCATCCTTGATGAAATTGATGCACCGCTTGATGATGCAAACATTGACCGGTTTACAAAAATTATAAGCGACTTTAGTAATGAGACTCAATTTATCGTAGTTACGCATAACAAAAGAACCATGGAAGCAGCAAGTACTCTGTACGGTGTTACAATGCAGGACGAAGGTATTTCGAAGCTTGTGAGTGTGCGTTTTAATGAGGACCTGGACTTTGTTTCATAGGATTCAATCAGGCAATTGCCAAACAAAGTTCATGAATAAAAATTTTGTTCAAAGTTCACTGCTAAAAATTAATCTTATTTTAATCTTTACAGCTTTCTTTCATTTAACCAAAGCGCAATGGGTAAATGACCCGGCTGTAAATACAAAAATAGCAATTGATACAAAAGACCCGATAAATATTTCAAGTGTTGTAGACCAAAACGGAGGCGCATTTATTTTTTGGGAAGATAATAAAAAAGGATTTAACAAAAACGATATCTATTTTATGCATGTAGATGCGGATGGAAATAAAAGCTTTAGAGCGGATGGAAAGTTAGTCGCGAATAACAATGCGACTAAATTCAACCCTGTTTCGACTTCAAGTCTGCCGGGGACAGCAATTGTCTTATGGAAACAGATGAAGGACAGCATTCATTCAAATTTGTATGCTCAAAAAGTTTTAGCTAATGGCAGCTATGGATGGAAAGATTCAAGTATTCAAATTACTAAAGGCGACAATATTATTTTAAACTATGATGTTGCTTCAGATAAAAAAGGAAATGTGTTTGTTCTGTATCTTTTACAGAAAGTTGAGATAAATAGTTTTAATCTTAGAATTCAAAAAATTTCTTCTAATGGAAATTTAATAAACAATATTAGCGACAGCTTATTATATTCTTCAATAAACAGAAAAAATCTTCCTTTAATACTAAGTGATAAAAAAGGAGGAGTTTTTATTTTTTGGGTGGAAGATAAAAATTTTAAAAGCATTATTTATTCATTACATGTTGATTCTGCATGTGCCTCAATTGGAAGCAATCTGCCGGTAACAATTTCAAATACCACTCAAAGTGTTATATCATATTCCGCCGATGTAACTTCAAATTCAAAAGCTTATATCGCCTGGCAAATACAAAAACCTGATAAGGATATTTATCATCAATTAATTTCCCCACAGGAAAAACCTTTATGGAGGAGCGGCGGTGTACTTGCTACAACATTAAAAGGTAATCAATATTACCCGCAAGTTAGTGTTGTTGATTCTTCTTTATTTCTTTGCTGGACAAATGAAATAAATAAAGATGAAAATATTTTCGCTCAAAAATTTAATGTTAACGGAAAGCAGCTCTGGAAAGAAAAAGGACTTTTAATTGCGGGTGAAACAGAAGACCAATTTGGACAAAAAATTATCGGCGATAATAAAGGCGGAGCGATAGTCTCCTGGCTTGATAGAAGAATTGAAGGCAAACGCGGAAATATTTATTCACAAAAAGTCTCTGCTTCGGGAGAGTTGATGTGGAACGTCAGCGGTATTCCAACAGGAATTTATGATAATTCTGAGAAAAGTTATTTATCCACAATTACTGATTACAATGGCGGCGTAGTAGTTTTTTTCAAAGGCAGACGAGATAACAAACCCGGAATTTATGCTCAAAAGATTTTCAGTAGTGGAACCTACATTTCGCAAATATTAAATTTTAAATCCGCATTAAAAAATGATTCTGTTTTAGTAAGCTGGAATGCGTTCAACGAAAAAACCGGAACAACATACGATATTGAGTTTGCAGTTCAAACAGACAATCCTGACCCAAACTGGGAAACAGTTAAAACTTTTTATACGGATACTTCAAAGACTAATAATACTTATAAATATCTATTTAAACCTGATGAAAAAGGAACGCTTTTATTAAGGGTGGTTCAAAAAGATAAGAACGGCTATGTCTCTGCTGTTAAAGCATCAAACATAAATTACTTTGTTGGTTCGCAGGATATTATAGTTGCTCAGAATTTCCCAAACCCGTTTAGCGATTCAACTTCCATCAGCTTTTATCTTCCTGAAAAAGCAAAAGTGTCTGTTGAGTTCTTTAACAGCAAAATAGAAACCATTAGCGAAATTGAAAATAAAATTTATCACACAGGGCAAAATCAAATTGTATTTAGAGCTAAAAATTTAGAACCGGGAATTTATTTTTACAGGTTTAAATCAGGAGATTTTGTAGAAGTGAAAAAAATGGTTATTACAAATTAATGAATAAAAATTTTAAAATATTTGTCGACTTCGATGGAACAATAAGCAGCCAGGATATTGGCGAAAGTGTGTTTTTAGAATTTGGCGAACATAAAAAAGTAAATAAAATAATTGATGCTCTTTTAAGTGATGAAATTTCAGCAAAGCAATGCTGGGTTGACCTTTGTAATTCAATTGAAAAAATAGAAAAGGAAAAGCTGGATACATTTATTGATACATTAAAAATTGAAGAATCATTTCACCGGCTTGTAAATTTTTGTGATGAAAATAATTTTGAACTGTTCGTCTTAAGTGATGGTTTTGATTATTACATCAAACACATTTTCGAAAGAGAAAATTTAAATCATTTAAAATATTTTGCAAATAGATTAATTGTAACGGAAGATAAAAAGCTTAAACCTTCGTTTCCTTATGAACATGAAAATTGCCGGACTTCAGCAAACTGCAAAAGAAATCATATAATTAATTTAAGCTCTGATGATGATTATACCGTTTATGTCGGCGATGGTAATTCAGATAGATTTGCTGCACAGTTCTGTGATTTCATTTTTGCTAAAGACGGCCTGCTAAAATTTTGTGAGCTGGAAAGGATTTCATTTTTCCCATTTAAAGATTTTGATGACATCGTAGAAAGATTAGAAAGCTTGAAATTAAAGAAGCGTTTGAAAAAAAGGCATCAAGCCGAACTCAAAAGAAAAGAAGCTTACATGCAGGAGTAATAAATGTCGAACATTGCCTCAAAATTTTTTCAATATAGAAGTTATACTCCAATACCATTTTTGGCAGTAATGATTTTATTTAACAATCCGAATATCTGGAGCTTAATTGTTGGATTTTTAATTGCACTTTCCGGCGAATTGATTCGGCTATGGGGTGTGAGCTGGGCGGGCAGCGAAACCCGGACAACCGGAGGTGTTGGCGGAACTTATTTAATTGTAAGCGGCCCATTTGGGCATGTGCGCAACCCTTTATATGTGGGAAATATTTTGCTTTACCTTGGCGTTGGTGTTATGTCGTTCGCTATATTTCCTTATTTGCAAATTGTGGCATTAATATTTTTTTATGTTCAGTATAATTTCATAGTAAGCGAAGAAGAAGAATATTTGAAGAAGGCTTTTAGCAGCGAGTATTCGGAATACCTTAAAAATGTGCCGAGATTTATTCCGCGTTTAACTAAATACAAACCAGCAAATAATATTCAGCAGCCGCCTTTTAATATTAAAGCCGGATTAAAATCAGAAAGAAGAAGCTTGCAGGCGTTCAGCATAATAACCGTGATTATAATTTTATTGTGGGCAGTAAGAAGATTTTGAAAAAAGATGAATGATAAACTTATGATTATAGCTGGTGAAGTTTCAGGTGATTTGCATGGCGCTTCTTTAATTTGCGAGCTGAGAAAGAGAAATAAAAATATTTCTATTTATGGAATCGGCGGCGACAAAATGAAAGATGCCGGAATGGAAGTTGTTTATCACATTAATAAAATGGCGTTCCTTGGTTTTGTTGAAGTTGTTAAGCATATACCATTTGTTAAACAAGTGCAAAAAGATTTGATTGAAATTATTA
Source organism: uncultured Bacteroidota bacterium (assembly GCA_963775245.1). Classification (GTDB taxonomy): domain Bacteria; phylum Bacteroidota; class Ignavibacteria; order Ignavibacteriales; family Ignavibacteriaceae; genus CAVSWT01. Next base: position 224,571 of record CAVZID010000026.1, on the reverse strand, counting down.
AAGAGAAAAATATTAAGGACGTCGTTCTTATTGATTATCCCGGTTTCAATTTAAATTTTGCTAAAAAATTAAAAGCGTTAAATGTTAAAGTAATTTACTACATCTCACCTCAAATTTGGGCGTGGGGTGCAGGCAGAATAAAGAAAATAAAAAAGCTTGTTGACAAAATGATTGTCCTCTTCCCTTTTGAAGAAGAAATGTACAAAAAAGAAAATATTAATGTTGAGTTTGTAGGCCATCCACTGCTTGAAAGAATAAGCGAATATAATTTTTTAAGCAAGGAAGATTTCTACAACAAATTTGGCTTAGATGAAACAAAAGAAATTTTATTGATTCTTCCCGGCAGCAGAAATAATGAAGTAGTAAAAATTTTACCCGAAGCATTTGCTGCTGCAAAAAAATTAGCCAAGGAGTTTAATCTTCAAATTGTAATTGCTGGCTCAACAAATATTGATGATGAGATTTTTAGAAAATTAAATTTATCCGGCAGCTACAAAATAATAAAAGGATTCACTTACGATTTGATGAGACAAGCAAAAATCGGAATTATAAAATCCGGTACGTCAACTCTTGAAGCCGGCTTGTTTGAATTACCATCTGTCATAGTTTATAGAACAAGCTATTTGAGTTATCTTATCGGTAAAAATTTAATTAAGATTAAAGATATTGCCATGGCAAATATTATTTCCGGCGAAAGAGTTTTACCGGAATTGATTCAAAATGATGTTACAAATGATTTGATCTATTCAGAATGTAAAACAATACTTTCAAATGAAAATCTTTACAGCTCGATAAAAGAAAAATTAAAAAACATAAAAACGAAACTTGGAACAATCGGAGCTTCAGGAAGAGCAGCCGATTCAATTATTGCAATGATGAATGTCGGAATAGACCAATATGTGGAAGGCTAAAGAAGTAAGAAGAGAAGTATTAAGATTTTTTGGAAATCATCTGCTTGTCGTTTTTGTTGGTGTTCTTTGTAAAACTTTGAAATTTAATTTCGTCAATAGCGAAACAATTAAAAGACTTGATAAAGAAAAGAAAAATTTTGTTCTGGCTTTTTGGCATGGGACAATGATTATTCCCTGGTATATTCACCGCAATAAAAATTTCGTTGCTTTAACAAGTAAAAGTAAAGATGGTGATATGCTTGCGAATTTATTAAAGCATTGGAATTATACTGTAGTAAGAGGTTCAAGCAGTAAAGGCGGAAATGTTGCGCTTGGAATTATGGTTGACTATGCTAAAAATAAATGCAGCATTGCAATTACGCCTGATGGGCCTAAAGGCCCGATTCACAAGTTGAAACCAGGAGCAGTTATTACAGCTAAGAAAAGTAATATACCATTGGTTCTTATGGGAATTGGCGTTGATAAGAAAAAGATATTAAAAAGCTGGGATAAGTTTGAAATACCGAAACTATTTTCAAAGGTGAAAGTTGTTTACTCGAATGCAATTTATATAGACGGCAATTTAAGCTTTGAAGATACTTCAAAAAAAATTGATGAATGCGAATTAATTCTGACCCAGCTTCAGAATGAGGCAGAAACATTTTAAGATGAATTTATTTAGAAAAATATTATATCCATTAATTCCTGTTTATGCCCTTGCAATAAACATTAGGAACTGGCTGTTTGATAAAAATATTTTCAAAGCTAATGAAGTTTCTGCCGGAGTAATTTCGATTGGCAACCTTACCGTAGGCGGTTCTGGCAAAACCCCTGCAGTTATATATCTTCTTAATTTTCTAAAAAAAGAAGGAAGGAATGTCGGAGTTTTAAGCCGCGGCTATGGAAGAAAAACAAAAGGTTATCTGTTAGTTTCAGATGGCAAAAAAATTTTAACATCTGTTGATGATTGCGGAGATGAAATCTATTTAACAGTAAGCGAGTGTATTGTTCCCGGGGCGGTTTCCGAAAATCGTTTTGAAGGAGCAAACAAATTTATTGACGATACAAAAATAAATACTATTGTTCTTGATGATGCTTTTCAACACAGATGGATAAAAAGAGATATTGACCTTGTGATTTGCGAACAAAAATTTTTAACTGATAAAAATAATTTAATGAGAACTTTACTGCCGGCTGGAAATATGCGAGAACCGTTTAAATCGTTAAACCGTGCTGATGCAGTAATAATTAATAGGAAATTTTCGGAAGCAGAGGAAATTCCCGGCGAACTAAAAAAATACTTTGAGAACAAAAAGATTTTTCATGCTAAGTATAAAACGATTAATTTTGTGGACGTAATTAAAAACACTGAGTATGCCGTTGAGGAATTCGTCGGCCAGAAAAGTTTACTGGTTTCAGGTATTGCAAATCCGTATTCGTTTGTAAATGTTTTGAGCCAATCAAAAGTTGATACCCAAAACAAGATGATTTTTAGAGACCATAAAGATTATACAATAAAAGAAGTCGAGGAAATAAGAAAAAAGTTTTATTCAACAAATTCATATTCGGTTTTAACAACACATAAAGATGCTGTTAAATTGTCAAGGTATTCAAAAGAGCTTGATGACATTGATATCTTTTATTTAAGAATCGAATTGGATGTTGAAGAAAAAGAAGAATTCAAAGAATTCATTTTAAGTAAACTAAATTAATAACAAAAAACAGTGTAGCTGAAAAAATAAGAAAAATAAAAAGCTATGCTAATTAATAATCAGGAGGAAATATAAATATGGCAAAGCAGAAGAAATATGTTTACTTCTTCGGAGGAAAAAAAGCTGAAGGCAAAGCAGAGATGAAGAACTTGCTCGGAGGAAAAGGAGCTAACCTTGCAGAGATGGTTAATATCGGATTGCCCGTGCCTGCCGGGTTTTCAATAACCACAGAAGTGTGCACTTACTATTATGAAAATAAAAACAAATATCCAAAGGATTTAAAGGAAAGTGTTCTTAGTGCCTTGAAAAAAGTTGAAGTTGAAATGGGTGCTAAATTTGGTGACCCAACTAATCCTTTGTTGGTTTCAGTAAGAAGCGGTGCAAGAGCATCTATGCCTGGAATGATGGATACGGTTTTAAATCTTGGCTTAAATGATTTAACTGTTCTTGGATTAATTGAAAAAACAAATAATCCAAGATTTGCTTACGATTCTTATCGCAGGTTTGTTCAAATGTATGGTGATGTAGTTCTTGGTTTACGTCCGGTTGATAAGCATGACGAGGACCCTTTTGAACAAATTCTAAGTGCGAAAAAAGAAGCACACGGATACAAACAAGATACTGAATTAAGTGCAGATGATTTAAAAGAATTAGTTCAGGAATTCAAATTAGCTATAAAAGATAAAACCGGATTTGATTTCCCTGAAAACCCAATTGACCAATTATGGGGTGCAATTGGTGCTGTATTTGGTTCATGGATGAATGACCGTGCAATTGTTTACAGAAAATTAAATAACATTCCCGCAAGCTGGGGAACTGCCGTTAACGTTCAATCAATGGTGTTTGGAAACATGGGTGATGATTCAGGAACCGGTGTTGCATTCACCCGTGACCCTGCTTCAGGTGAGAATGTATTTTATGGCGAGTATTTATTTAACGCTCAAGGTGAAGATGTTGTTGCCGGTATTAGAACTCCGCATCCAATTGCAGATTTGGATGAAGACAACCCGGTTATTTATAAACAGCTTAGCAACATCAGAAAAATTCTTGAAAAACATTATAAAGATATGATGGATATTGAATTCACAATTCAGCAGGGAAAATTGTGGATGCTTCAATGTCGTGTTGGAAAACGTACAGGTTTCGCAGCAGTTAAAATGGCAGTCGATATGGTAAAAGAAAAATTAATTGCAAAAGAAGATGCAATTCTACGTATAGAACCAAATCAACTTAACCAATTATTAAGGCCAATCTTTGACCTAACACAGAAGAAGAAGGCTATTGACGAAGGAAGATTATTAGCAAAAGGATTGAATGCCGGCCCTGGCGCCGCTTCAGGCAAAGTTGCTTTAAGTGCTCAGGATGCTGAAGAAATGGCTAAAGGCGGTGAACCTGTTATTCTGGTTAGAATTGAAACTTCACCTGAAGATATTAAAGGAATGAATGCTTCCGAAGGTATCTTAACCGCAAGAGGTGGAATGACATCCCATGCAGCTTTGGTTGCAAGGCAAATGGGAAAAGTTTGTGTTGCCGGCTGCGGTACTTTAAAAATTAATTACAAGAGCGGTGAAATTCGCGTTGAAGGTAAAGATGATATTGTTGTTAAAGAAGGTGAATACATTTCAATAGATGGAACCACTGGCGAAGTGATTGCCGGAAAAATAGAAACCAAACCTTCCGAAGTTATTCAGGTTTTAATTTCCAAAACATTGGATCCTAAAGATTCACCTGTATTCCAGACTTATAACAGTTTGATGAAATGGGCAGACAGCTTTAGAAGATTAAATGTAAGAACAAATGCAGACCAGCCGGATCAAGCAGAGAATGCAATTGCTTTTGGTGCTGAAGGTATCGGACTTTGCCGTACAGAACACATGTTCTTTGGCGGCGATAGAATTATGTCAGTACGTAAAATGATATTAGCAGATACTGTTGAGGATAGAAAAGCAGCATTAAATGAATTACTTCCGCTACAAAGAAGTGACTTCTACGGAATATTTAAAGCTATGAAAGGCAGGCCTGTAACAATAAGAACTTTGGATCCCCCACTTCATGAATTCTTACCAAGTTCTGAGAAAGATATAAATGAAATGGCAGAAGCTTTAAATGTTAGTGCAGTAAAGGTAGTTGAAAAAATTAATAGCTTGCATGAATTCAATCCTATGCTTGGATTTAGAGGCTGCCGTTTAGGTACTCTTTATCCTGAAATTACTGAAATGCAGGCAAGAGCAATTATTGAAGCAGCTTGCGACGCAGCAAAAGATGGAATAAAAGTTAAACCTGAAATTATGATTCCTCTTGTAAGTGATTTGAACGAATTCAAAATGCAAGAAAGTATTGTTAGGCGTGTAGCTGCCGATGTATTCAAAGAAAAAGGTAAAAAAGTTGCTTACATGGTTGGAACTATGATTGAATTGCCGCGTGCTTGTGTTACTGCAAATGAAATAGCAAAGAATGCTGAGTTCTTCAGCTTTGGTACAAACGACCTTACTCAAACTACTTTTGGTTTATCAAGAGATGATGCTGGTAAATTCCTTCCTCTATATGTTCAGGATGAAATATTACCAAGCGATCCTTTTGAAGTACTCGATCAAAATGGTGTAGGCCAATTAGTAAAACTCGGAACTGAAAGAGGAAGATCGACACGCCCGGATTTAAAAGTTGGAATCTGCGGCGAACATGGCGGTGAACCTTCTTCAGTTGAATTCTGCCATAGAACAGGATTGAACTATGTTAGCTGTTCTCCTTTTAGAGTTTCCATTGCTAGATTAGCAGCAGCAAGAGCAGTTGTTAAAGAAATGGCAACCGGGAAACAAAAAAAATCTAAAAGTGTAAAAAAGAAAAAAGCTGTTTTAAAAAAGAAAAAATAAATAACGATTACCGGGGAGTTTTAATTAACTCCCTGTGCTAATATTTAGTTTAATTAAACGAGGTAACGAAGAATGAAATTGTCAGACTTCAAATACAATTATCCCAAAACTGTAATTGCGAAACATCCGGTGTCGCCGAGGGATAAGGCAAAATTAATGGTTCTAAAAAGAGAAACTCAGGAAATAGAAAATAAAGCTTTCGCCGATGTTATTGACTATATGGAAAAGGGTGATTCACTTGTTGTTAATGAAACAAGAGTTTTCCAGGCAAGGTTGTATGGTAAGAAGGAAAAAACCAATGCTAAAATTGAAGTCTTTTTACTTAGAGAACTAAATGCTGACGAATGTATCTGGGATGTCATTGTTGACCCTGCAAGAAAAGTAAGAATAGGAAATAAAATTTATTTTAATGACAAGCTGTGGTGTGAAGTAATTGACAACACCACTTCACGAGGCAGAACCGTAAGATTTAATCAGCCTGGCAACGTTTTTAAAGCCGTGGAAAAAATCGGACAGACTCCACTTCCGCCTTATATAAAAAGAGATGCAGAAGCAAGAGATAAAGAAGATTATCAAACCGTGTATGCAAAAATTGATGGAGCAGTTGCAGCACCAACGGCAGGCCTTCATTTTACGGATAAGCTTTTAGCCAAAATTGAAAAGAAGGGAATTCATATTGTTCCTGTAATTCTACATATAGGCTTAGGAACATTCCGGCCGGTTGAAGTTGAGGACTTAACAAAGCATAAAATGGATTCGGAATTTTTTGAGATTACAGCTAAATCTTCTGATACTATTAATAAAACAATTCATGGTAAGCATAATGTTTTTGTGGTTGGAACAAGCACCTGCCGTGCACTGGAAACAAGTGTTACTGCCGATGGATTAGTAAAGCCGGGAAGAGGCTGGACAGATAAGTTTATTTATCCCCCTTACGATTTTAAAATTACGGATAAATTAATTACTAACTTCCACATGCCCGAATCTACTTTGTTAATGCTTGTTGCCGCTTTTGCCGATGTTGATTTTGTAACGAAAGCATACAAGAAAGCTTTAAAAGAAAGTTACAGATTTTTCAGCTACGGCGACGCAATGCTGATTTTATAATGAAGACTTATGCTATTATTCCTGCAGGAGGGAAAGGTGTTAGGAGTGGCAATGCCACTCCTAAACAATACTTAAAATTTTACGGTAAAGAATTAATAGTATACACTTTTGAAGTCTTCCAAAAAAATAAATTAGTTGACGAAATAATTACCACAGTATCTTCTTCCTATATTTCATTAATCCATAAGCTCAAAAAAAAATACAGGCTAACAAAACTCACCGGAATTGTTGAAGGTGGAAAAGAAAGGCAGGATTCTGTTTTCAACGGATTAAATTCTATTTCTGCAAATAAAAATGATTTAGTTTTAGTTCATGATGCAGCTCGTCCACTATTACCCGAAGATATTTTAACAGAAGCTATTAAAACCGCAAAAAACAAAGGAAATGCATTAGTCTGCTTAAAGGCAAGGGATACATTAATTAATGGTAACAAATTCGTTAAAAGCTATTTAGATAGAAATGAAATTTACAACGTTCAAACTCCTCAAATTTTTCGATATTCCGATTTGATGAAGGCTATGGTTTTTGCCTATAAAAGTAAATTTTACGGGACTGATGAGTCAATTTTGATTAGAAACATAGGGAAGAAAATTCATATTGTAGAAGGCTCACCATTAAATTTCAAAATAACAACAAAAGAAGATTTACAAATCTTCAAAAAATTGATAAAATAATTTTCAACCTGCTAAATAAAAGAAATACCCTTACTATAATATTTTATGGTATATTTCCTGTGTAATGAGTCTGCATAGCAATTATTTTTTTGATTGCAAATTTCAAGTTATATGCTTAGTTTAAGTACTCGTTGATTTAAAAAATGGAAGGTATGTTTCTTTTAACAACAATAATAGTTCTATCTTATCTTATTGGTTCAATTCCAACCAGCATTATTGTAAGCAAACTTGCAAGAGGAATTGATATAAGAGAGCATGGTAGTGGCAATGCAGGCGGCACAAATGTAATGCGTGTTTTGGGTTGGAAACATGGAGTTTTTGTTATAATTCTTGACGCTCTTAAAGGTGTATTAGCAGTTGTTGTTGTTGCCCGTTTACATTACGGCTCAATGCCTTTCCAAAACCTAACTCCTTTTGATGATTTTACTTTAGTTCAAATTATTGCCGGTATCTCTGCCGTGATTGGGCACATCTGGACTGTATTTGCAGGCTTCAGAGGCGGTAAAGGAATTGCAACTGCTTTGGGAATGCTGCTAATGATTATTACTACCGACATGCTCATTGCCGTAGGAGTTTTTGTTTTAACAGTAACAATTTCCCGGTACGTTTCATTAGGTTCAATTTTAGCTGCTATCGCTGTTCCTCTTACTTTGATTGTAAGAGAAAATATTTTTAATGTTGACATACCAGGCTATCATACGCTTCTGCCTTTTGTAATAGCAGTTGCATTGCTAGTTGTTTTCACCCACAGAAAAAATGTGGTTCGATTAATAAACGGCAGCGAAAACAAATTAAGTTTCTCGAAAAAGAAATCCTCTTAAATAATGAAAATATCTGTATTAGGTGCAGGCGGCTGGGGAACAACCTTAGCTATTCTGCTTCACTATAACGGACACGCAGTTACTCTCTGGGAATACAAATCTCTTTACGCCCGAACAATTCGAAAAACACGATACAATAAAATTTATCTGCCCGGGATTAAAATTCCCCATGAAATAAATGTTACACACGACCTTGAAGATGCAACAATAAATCAGAATCTAATTGTGTTAGCAGTGCCTTCTCAATATTTAAGAAGTGTTATTAAAGATGTAAAGTTTTCAAATATTAAAAATTCAATTTTAGTAAGTGTGGCAAAAGGAATTGAAATAAATTCTTTAATGACTATGTCTCAAGTTTTAAGAGATGAATATAATTCAATTGATAGAGACCAGATTGGAGTAATATCCGGGCCAAGCCACGCCGAAGAAGTTAGCCGAAGAATTCCAACTGCAGTAGTTGCAGCATCAACAAGTAAAGAAACATCAAAAACAATTCAAGCTTCATTTATTACTTCTTATTTTAGAGTTTATGGTTCAACGGATATTTTAGGTGTTGAGCTTGGCGGGGCTTTTAAAAATGTAATTGCAATTGGAGCCGGAATAATTGACGGAGCCAAATTCGGTGACAACACTAAAGCAGCAATAATGACACGAGGTATAGCAGAGATTTCCAGACTTGGCCAGGCACTAGGCGCTGAGGCAGATACTTTTTCGGGTTTATCGGGAATGGGTGATTTAATTGTAACCTGCATGAGCCGTCATAGCAGAAACAGATATGTCGGAGAAGAAATTGGAAAGGGAAAAACTTTAAAGCAAGTTTTAAAATCAATGGAAATGATTGCCGAAGGAGTTGAAACTTCGCGCTCAGCTTCACAGCTTGCTAAAAAGCATAAAGTTGAAACACCTATCACTTCTGAAGTCTATAAAATTTTATTTGAAGGCAAAGACCCGGTTAAAGCTACTACAGATTTGATGACCCGCGATATGAAGATGGAATAAATTTCTCACCTTTCAGGTAGACTAATTCCCTTTATTTTTCTAAATAATGAAACAGCGTAGGAATCTGTCATTCCTGATATATAGTCGGTAATTTTTAAAAGACGTGAATACAAATCCTTATTGGAAGGCGTTTCGGATAATACTTTTCCCGGAAGCAGCTTTAAAATAGTTTTGTTCTTAGGTGTAATCTTCCCTGAGTTACCGTTTGAAGCTTCATTAACAGCAGAAATGAAAATATCAAGAAGTCCGCCAAGCACTTCATAACCCGCGGCTTCTCTTTCCACGACACTTTTATAAGAATATATTTTTTCGATTGAGATTTTTTTAATCTCATTAAGCTCTTTTTGTTTGTTGATAATTGAAATTAAATCCTTTTCTAATTTGCCGGATAATATATTTTCTTCTTCATCCAAGAAAACTTTTGCAGTTTCATTAACAATATCGTTTATTACTTTTGCACGAAGGTAACCGATTTTATCATTTTCATCTCTGGATTTGTATGCATTTAATTTTTTGCTGTTAAGAAGCGGCATTAAAAGTTTTTCTGTTTCATTAAAAGTTAATAACCCAAGCCTAAAACCATCTTCCAAATCCATTATTCTATAACAAATATCATCTGCTGCTTCAACAAGATATGCAAGAGGATGCCTGCACCAATATAAATTATTTTTATCTCCCTTATATATTAATCCTGTTTCATCAGCAACATCATTAAAAATATTTTTTTCAGACTGAAAGAATCCGAATTTAGAATATTGATTTTTCTTTATTTGTTGTTCCTTTAAATTTTCTTCAACGATTGACTCCTTTGGATATTTTGTGAAAGCACCCAATGTTGCATGAGTTAATCTTAAGCCGCCCGTTAAATTTGGGTTTTGAAGTTTTGTAATTATTCTGAACCCTTGAGCGTTGCCTTCAAAATGTATTAAGTCATTCCATTTTTTGGGATTATTAATTATTGGTTCAAATACTTTCCCGTTACCATTTTTAAAATATTCGGATATAGCATCTTCTCCCGAATGCCCGAATGGAGGGTTACCAATATCATGCGCCAGGCAGGCGGCAGAAACAATTTCCCCAAAATGAAATGCCGAAAAATTTTTCTTCAACTTTGGTTTACGTTTAATTACCTGGGCACCAACAAAATTCCCTAGAGAACGTCCTACACATGATACTTCCAAGCTATGAGTTAATCTTGTATGAACAAAGTCACTTTCTGGTAAAGGGAAAACTTGAGTTTTATCTTGCAGTCTTCTAAATGCTGAAGAAAAAACAATTCTGTCAAAGTCACGCTGGAATTGACTTCTCCCCTCTTGTTTTTCAGAAATTTTATTTTTTGGTTCTCCTAATAAACGTCTTGATAGAAGTTGCATCCAATCCAAAAGTAGTCTCCAATATTTTTAAATATAATTCACAATATATTTTATTTGCTTTTCTTCCACCAGAAGTTGTTTTCTTTTTCCTTGAAGATTACAAAATCGTTTTTAATTAATACTTTGTGTGAAGGAAAGTTATCTTGAGGTGTTTCTGCCAAAACATGCTTCACTCTTTGATGCATGAATGAAAACCTTACCATTTCCTTAACCGCTTCAGTCATGTATCCATTATTTTGATAGCTCGGTTTAATCATGTAACCGATTTCAACTTCGCCTTTATCCTTCGGTAATCCTTTAAAACCGCAGGAGCCTATGATTTTATTTTCACTTTTTAAAATTATTTCCCAGCGGGTGAACCATGTATAGTTGAAAGGATTCTTTTTAACTCCTTCAATCCAGAACTTCCAGGCATTGGTTATATCTTTTTCAGTTCTTTCGTCAAACTTTTCGTGGTCACTCAAATTTAAACCCAAACTTTTTTCAAAGGCTTCACTATCTTCTTTAAGCAGCTCAAGCTGATGAATATTCAATGGGACTATTTTTAATCTATTTGTAATTAGTTCAAACATCTTGATTTTCCTTGTTCAAAGATAATAAGAATTTTAAAAATGCTTGAATTTAAAATAACCGGCAGTTGTAAAAGCAATCCGCTTGAATTAATTTAACAGTCAATGAAATCTTCAAATGATAAAAAATTAAATTCGTCTATTCAATATTTAAAATCAGTCGGACCAAAGCGAGCTTTGTCTTTTAAAAAAGTCGGGATTGAAACTATTCGCGATTTGCTTTTTTATTTTCCATACAGGCATTTAGATAGAACCACAACTTTAACTGCTGCAAAAGCATACGGCTACTTAATGAATGGCTACGAAGGTGAAATAACTATAGTCGCAAAAGTATATGACAAAGAAAAAATTAATTATGGCAGAAAAGAATTACTTAAAGTTCAATTCAGAGACCAAACCGGGTTCTTTGAGTGTATCTGGTTCCATGCTGTAAAATATTTTTATACGGTTTTTAATGAAGAAAATATTTTTGCAATTTCAGGTAAGCCCCAGCTATCAAAATATAATAATCTGCAATTCACCCACCCTGATTTTGATAGAATTACAGAAGATGAATCACAAAGCTATTTAAATACAGGAAAAATAATTCCGTTCTATAGCATTCCAAAAGAATTAAAAGCAAAAAATATCGGCGACCTCAGCTTAAGAAGAATAATAAATATCGCGGTTGAGCAATATGCCGAGTGTTTAGAAGAAACTTTGCCTGAATTTATTTTAAAAGAAAAAAAACTGATTGGGCTTGTTGACGCTGTTAAAAACTATCATTTCCCGGATGATAAAAATAAATTTCATGATTCTAAGTACAGGTTTAAATTTGAAGAATTGTTTTATCTTGAAATATTAGTCGCACTTAGAAAAAATAATTATAAGACAAAACAAAAAGGATTAATCTTAAAGGTTAAATCAACTTTGGTTAATGATTTCTTAAAAACTCTTCCCTTCGAACTAACAAAAGCACAATTAAAGGTTCTTCATGAAATAAGAATGGATATGGAATCTCATTTCCCGATGAATCGACTGCTTCAAGGGGATGTTGGCAGCGGAAAGACTATTGTTGCATTGATTGCAATGTTAATTGCAGTTGATAATGGGTACCAAGCTGTTCTCATGGCTCCAACAGAAATTTTGGCAGACCAGCATGCAAAAAATATTTCTAAGCTTTTAAAAAATATTTCTGACAAAGAGATTAAAATCAGTTTGTTACTTGGAGGACAAAAAAAATCTGTTAAAGAAATAAATCTTGAAAACATAGCACTTCATGAAGCAGATATTGTGATTGGGACTCATGCTTTGTTCGAAGAGAAAGTGAAATTTGAAAAACTTGGTTTGGTTATAGTTGATGAGCAGCATAGGTTTGGAGTTGCACAAAGAGCAAAGTTATTGAGTAAAGGAATAACACCTGATGTAATTGTGATGAGTGCTACACCAATCCCGCGAACTCTTTCACTTACAATTTACGGTGACCTTGATGTTTCAGTAATTGATGAAATGCCGTTAAACAGAATTCCTATCAAAACAATTTTACGAGGTGAAACAAAACTTCCGGACATTTATAAATTTATAATTGATAAATCAAAAGAAGGTTTTCAAACATTTATCGTTTATCCTCTTGTTGAAGAATCTGAAAAGCTTGAGTTGAAAGCCGCACAAACCTATTATGAAGATTTGTCAAAAACTTTTTTAAAAGATATTAAAGTTGGATTAATTCACGGGAGAATGTCCTGGCAGGAAAAAGAAACAGTTATGTTTCAATTTCTTAATAAAAAATTTGATGTTTTAATTTCTACAACTGTAATTGAAGTTGGAATAGATATACCGGATGCAAATATAATTTTAATCAATAACGCAGAAAGATTCGGCTTATCTCAGCTTCATCAGTTAAGAGGTAGAGTTGGGCGTGGAGATAAGCAGGCATATTGCATTCTTGTTACAAAAGATGAGTTTGCCGCGATAAACAATAGATTAAACTTCGATTTTGAATATTTGTCTTCAGCACAATTATTCAAGCACAAAGCATTAATACGCATGCAGACAATGGTAAAACACCTCGATGGATTCAAAGTTGCCGAAGTAGATTTAAAGCTTCGCGGGCCTGGCGATATTTTCGGCACAAAGCAGAGCGGCTTTCCTGAATTGAAGTATGCTGACGTTATTAATGATACAGATATAATCATCGATGCTAAAGAAACTGCTTTTAAAATTATTCACGACGATCCACATCTAACCAATCAAAATAATTTTGTAATAAGAAAAAATCTTACCGAGTACTATAAAGACAATTTAAAGTTTGCAAACATCGCTTAAAAAATTTATTGTGAAAAATATTTTATGATTTAAAATATTTTAAACAAAATATTATTTTTAAATAATGTTGATTAATAATTTTTTTTAATTTTAATTTCGTGTGCAAAAAAATATTTTATTTTATTAATATTTAAAAAAAGTTTTAAAAAAAAATTTTGTTTGTTCATTAAAAGTTGTTGACTTAGAATTTATAATCATTATATTTGTAAAAAAATTTTTTTAAGGAAAAAATATTTTATCTTCTTTGTTTAGTTTAAGACTGAACGTTGCATTAACCTTCAATGTAAAACCTGAAAGTGAAACTTTCCCTGAAGAAGTACCCTCTTTCCCAAACAATCCCAAAGGACAATCACAAACACAGGTCGATACGTATGCCGAATGGGATACATGGAAAACTATTAATGCAGTTAAAGAAGCAATTGAATGTTTTCATAACGTCACATTAGTTGAAGCAGACCATTCAGCTTATCAAAAATTATTAGAATTAAAACCCGATATTGTTTTCAACATAGCTGAAGGTTACAGTGGTGTAAGTCGAGAAGCACAAATACCTGCTATCTTAGATATGCTTCAAATACCTTACACCGGTTCTGATCCACTTACTTTGGCTATTTGTCTTGATAAAGCTCGCACCAAAGAAATTTTATCTTATCATAAAGTTCCCAACGCAAAATTTTTTATTGCAGAAAGTTTAAACCAAACTACAAATTTAAATTTAAAATTCCCGTTGATTGTTAAACCAGTATCCGAAGGTTCAAGCAAAGGGATTTTCTCTTCTTCATTTGTTAAAGATGAAAAAGAACTTACAAGTGAAGTGGAGAGAATATTAAATGAGTACAGTCAGCCTGCTTTGATAGAAGAGTTTCTGCCGGGAAAAGAATTTACAGTTGCAGTTATCGGAAATGGGAATGAGACACAAGTTCTTCCAATAGTTGAGATAAACTATAAAGATTTCCCGGAAGATTTTATTCCGATATACTCTTATGAAGCAAAATGGATTTTAGATACAGAGGAAAATCCGCTGGATGTTTTTACCTGCCCTGCAAAAATTGATTCAGATCTTGAATCAAAAATAAAAGAAACAGTTCTAAGAGCTTATAATGTTCTTCGCTGTAAAGATTGGAGCAGGATTGATGTTCGATTGGATGCCGACAATGTGCCGAACATAATTGAAGTAAACCCGTTACCTGGTATTCTTCCTAACCCGGAAGAAAATTCTTGTTTCCCTAAAGCAGCACGTACGGCCGGTTTAAATTACAATGATATGATAAATACAGTTCTTTTAGCAGCGGCTAAAAGACATAAACTAATATGAAGACAAACTCAAAAATTTTAGTTTGCTACAATTCTCCGGTAAGCATCTTTTCTGTTTACAATGGGAAGCCGGAGAAAAGCAGCTTGAGTTCTAAAGATCTTTCTGAAAGTGGTTTTACGAAAGAGTTGGAAATAGTTACCCGTAGTTTAGAAGAAAAATTTTTAGATGTCGAATCACTTCCAATTTTCGGTAATATAGAAAAATCTATTGCAAAAATTACCGAATTTAATCCTGATGTTATCTTTAACTTTGTCGAATCAATTGAAGGTGTTGCTTTTTACGAATACTGCATTGCCGGTGTTTATGAACTTTTAGGATATGATTACACAGGAAACATACCTTCCTGCCTTGGTAACTGCCTGAATAAAGAGAGAACAAAAAACATATTACGTTCTTTCGGGATAAACACTCCTAAATCATTAATTGTACATATTGAAGATAAAGTTGAAGAAAAAAACTTCGGCTTAAAGTATCCTGTTATACTTAAACCATTAAATGAAGATGCAAGCATAGGCATCTCAGAATTTTCAGTCATTAATGATTTCAATTCCGTTAAAGAGAGATTGAAATTTTTATTTAATACTTATAAGCAAGATGTAATTGTTGAAGAATATATTTCCGGCCGTGAGCTTAATGTAGCAGTATTAGGAGGCAATACACTGCCTATCTCTGAAATTAAATTCACGGGATTGCCAAAAGGATTGCCTAAGATTGTTACTTATGATGGAAAGTGGACTGAAGGCAGCATCTATTATCAATACACAAAGCCAAGCTGCCCGGCAAAAATATCTCCGGCTGTTAAAACCAAGGTTGAACAAATTGCTCTCTCAGCTTTTCAAGCGATGAACTGCAGAGACTATGCCCGTGTTGATATTAGGTTGAGCAAAAATAATGTTCCTTATGTCATTGAGGTTAATCCTAATCCTGACATTTCAACTGACTCCGGGTTTGCGCGTGCAGCCGCAGCCGCTGGAATGACATACAGTGATTTACTTTTTACAATTGCAAATTTTGCTTTGGCAAGAAAATTGAATGATACGAAAAATAAAGCAAGCTGACGTTCCGGAGCTTAAAAATATTTTAAATAGAGTTCCTAACTTTTCTGATGAAGAAGTTAATGTAGCGATGGAGCTAATAGAGATTGCAGCGTTTAACCAAGCGCAGAATGATTATCATATTTTTATTTTTGAAGAAGACAATAAAATATTCGGATACCATTGCACAGGCAGGCGGCCATTGACCGATGGAGTTTATGATTTATACTGGATTGTTGTTGATCCAAATGTACAAGCAAAAGGTATCGGCAAAAGTCTTCTTGATCATGCAGAAAAGTTTGTTGAAGAAAAAAAAGGAAGATGGATTTTGGCAGAGACATCTTCCAAAGAAAGTTACACTAAAACAAGAAATTTTTACTTGAGAAATAAATACTCAATAGTAACCCAGATTAATGATTTTTACTCATTAGGCGACAGCCTAATAACTTTCGGTAAATATCTTGATAATAAAAAACAAACAGAGGGTTAAAATGGAACTGTGGCAGCAAATGGTAAGAGACAGTGTTCATTCGGTTGATGAGCTTGTCGAAAAATTCGGGATTGACAGACAGGTAGCTGAAGATCTCGATGAATTTTTTCAAGCACGAATCAACCCATATTACATGAGCCTTATTCGCCATCCGGGCGATCCCATTTGGCGGCAATGTGTACCGGATAAAGCTGAATTAGAAGATTTTGATTCTGAAGAAGATCCTTTGATGGAAGATGCAATGAGCCCTGTTCCAAATATTACTCATCGCTATCCCGATCGTGCATTATTCTTAGTTACCAGTCAATGCGGTTTGTACTGCCGTTTCTGTACAAGAAAAAGAAAAGTTGGCAACTACGAAAAAATTTCTATGAAAGGGTTAGAAAGTGCATTCAATTACCTTGAACAGCACTCTGAAATAAGAGATGTAATATTATCCGGCGGCGACCCTTTAATGCTAACGGATATTATGCTGGAAAAAATCTTAGCAAGGTTAAGAGAAATTCCTCATATAGAAATTATTAGGATCGGATCAAAAATGCCCTGCGTACTTCCGCATAGAATTACAGAGAACCTTGTCAATATGCTTAAGAAGTATCATCCAATTTATTTAAACACTCATTTCAACCATCCATGGGAAATTACACCTGAAAGCAGTAAAGCTTGCGAAATGCTTGCAAATGCAGGCGTCCCTGTTGGAAACCAGATGGTACTAATGAAAGGTGTAAATGACGATCCGGCTATCGTAAAAGAATTAATGCAGAAGCTGCTTAGGATAAGAGTTCGTCCTTATTATATGTATATGGCTGATGAAACAAAAGGCGCTAACCATTTCCGCACTTCAATTGAAACCGGTTTAAATATAGTAGAAAATCTTCGTGGACATACAAGCGGATTAGCAATTCCTCATTTTGTTATTGATGCACCCGGCGGCGGCGGTAAAATTCCTTTGCTACCTAATTATGTTTTACATCAAGATGAAGATAAGATTATACTTAGAAATTATCAGAAGAAAATTTATTCCTATAAAAATTATAAAGATAAATTAAATCCGCCGAAGACTAATGACAAACTAAAGAAAATTTCGAAAGTAGAAAAAACTTCTAAACCAAGAGTTACAAAGGTTAGTAAAAAACCTGTCGTACATGAATTGGAAGAAGTTGAGAATTAAATATTTCTTTTGTTAAGATAATAAAAATGCCGGATATTGTTCCGGCATTTTTTATTACTGCTACTTCTCCAAATCTTTTTCAATTTGTGTTTTTGCATCCCCTGTTAGAATTTTAACCATATCTATTTCCAGGCTTTCAGTCGGTGCTTCTACTATTTTTCCAAGTTCAGTATCATTCTTGTAAAAAATAAAAGTAGGGACAGCCTTTATTTTTAAGTCGTCAATTTCATTATCTTCAGTGCTTAAATTTCTATCTACACAATAAATAGATATGTCTTCTTCCGGAATATTTAATCCATCAACAATTTTTAGGAAACGAGGCACTTCTCTTCTGCTGTCGCTGCACCAGCTTCCCATAACTACAGTAATATTTACGTTTTTTAGCAAAGTGCTGTCTTCAAACAAAGATTTTAATGTATCAACATCCACATCATAATTTTTATATTCTGAATTAAACCACCAGGAGAATGTGGTATCTGTAAAAGCTTCGCGGGTTGTGTAGCCAATTAACATTGGCTTGCCAGATTCTTCATCAATTATTTTTCTATTTACATTTAGAGTATCAGTTTCGGTTTGAGCAAATAAATTGATCGCACTTAAAAATACTATAGCGAGGACATATTTTATTTTCATAAATTTTCCTATTTACTAAGCGAATGTTTTCTAAGATCAATACCCCAAAGCAGTTTGTTTCTTAATGTTTCAAAGTAGCTTGAATTGGAAGTATGAATAGTTTTTAATGAGCGTTTACATTTTTTGATTTTTAGTTCAAGCGGCGGTGCAAAACCAAATACTCTTTGTCCGTCACAATTAATCTGAACTTGATTGTGAAGTGAATCAGCTCGAATAATTATTTCCTGGTCACCGGGCAGCACCAGCGGGCGCATTGTTAAGCTATGAGGAGAAATCGGCGAAAGTGTAATCACATTTGCCTTTGGACTGACAATCGGACCCCCACATGAAATTGAATAACCTGTTGAGCCTGTTGGAGTGGCGGCAATAATACCATCAGCCGATAAAGTTGTAACTAATTCACCATCAACTTTTATAGTTATTTCTATCATCTTGGGCCAGCCGTCTTTATCAATAACAATATCGTTTATTGCGTAAAGTGTTTCAACTCTATGAGCAACGCATTCAGCTTCAATCAGCATTCTTTCTTCAATTGAGTAATTATTGTTTTTAATATCATCAATCAAAAAATCCATTTGATTAATATTTACTTCTGCGAGAAAGCCAAGCTTACCGAGATTAACACCAAGTATCGGCTTATCATTTAATTGTGCAAGATTAGCCGACGCCAGCATAGTTCCGTCTCCGCCGATAGATATTATCATATCACTTTTTTCTGCAAGCATTTCATTTGAAGTAAACACAGCCGCCCTGACTTCATTTGAAATATCATTTTTAAACTCTTTTAACGAATTGCCCAGTAGGAAATCAAAGCCGGACTTTTCCAACTTTTTAACAAGAGTGGAAACTACCTGTACAGCATTCTTTTTATTAATGTTGGCAATTATTCCAATTATCATTTTGACTACCTCTTTAATTCAATATTTCCAATTCCACAAATAATATATTTTTGTAATAATTTTTATCACATAAATAATAAATCGTCTGACAAAGTCTTTTCTATAGGAGGCTGTCTTAAAAGATTAGGTTTGTCTGTCTGAACTTGTCGAAGACGAATTTTTTTGAATAAATTCACACTTCGATAAACCAGTGTGACAGTAAAAATTACTTTTGAGACAGCCTCTTATTAAGTGTTGTCGCATTTTTTGAATTGATATTACTTTTTAAATGCTTCAACATACATTAATTTTAATTCATTAATTGTTTCCTGTATGTACTTCTCTTCATATTCACTTAGATTACCTTTGGTTTTGACATGAAGCATACCCAATGTATCAATTGCAAACTTTGCATATTCAATATTCTTCTCAGATTTTTTTGAAACCGGGTTTTCAATCTTGCCCATTGACATTAAAGCAATATGCTGGTTCTGATTAATCAGCTGAATAAACAACATGGAATTATTATCCGTCGTTTCCATATCACCCATCCTTTGTTAATTTAAGCTCCCAAAGCTTTGCATATTTTGTAAATACATATAAAGATGAAAATACTGCTAAGATAAAACCGTGAACACCATCAAGAAATCCCCTTTTTATAAAAAACATTTTAATAAAAATAGATAAAGGCCGTAATAATAAATCGGCAAAAGAAAAAGAGTAATTGCTTTCGGATAATTCCCTTGCTGCTAACGAAGTATACTTGTTAAATTTTTCGAAGTAATGGAAAATGTTTGGGTCTGTGTAATGTTCAAGGTCATTTTTTAATTGGCCGCTTTCACCTTCAAAAATTAATTGTTCGTGTACATCACTATCATCAAATTTTACTTTGTTTTTATTAAAAAGACGAACAACTCTACCGGGATACCATCCGCTGTGCTTAATCCATTTACCAAGGAAAAACGCTTTACGCGGGATTGAATATGCAGCATGATTTGGATTACTGTTTCTAAATTGATTTAATTCCTCAGATAAATTATTTGTTACTGCTTCATCTGCATCAATCCACAGTATCCAATCATTTGAAGTTAGTCCAACAGCATACTGCTTTGTTTTAGCATAACCCATCCATTCAGCAGCTTCATATTTTACATTTTCAAAACGCTTAACAATTTCCAAAGTTTTGTCGTTCGAATCTTTATCAACAAGGACTACTATTTCATCAACACAGTTTAACTGGCTTTTGATGCAGCGTTCAATATTCTTCTCTTCATTCTTTGCTATTACTATCGAGGAGAGTTTCATCGGTTTTTAATTAAATCTTTCAAGAAATAATAAATGCAACAGTAAATTTATCAAAGATTCTCCCTCATTGCCAACCTGAACGATTAATTGACAAGTAAAAGTTTCTCACACAAAGTAATAACTACTTTAGAAGAAATTGAATTTATATCAAGATTGGAATCGAAACGATATAATTCTGAAAGCTCTTCAAAAGATTTATTGCTGTTCTTAATTTCATCAGGATATACATAATAACCTTTATCAAATATTTTTTCCGGGTAGGGATGAAACCTGCTATAGTAAGCTCCATTTGAAATGCAAATAAATTTGGTATTAACTGCAGCTGAAAAATGTATTGCACTAGTATCATTAGAAATTAATAATTTCGCTCCCGATATTAATTTTGCCATGTCTGAAAGTGAAGTTGTACCGGCAGTAACTACAATTCTACTGGATTTTAAGTGGTTTAAAATATATTGCGCAAGATGGATTTCCTTTTTTGACCCATCAATTACTATATCAAGATTTGTATTATTTATAATATACCCAGCCACCTCCAAAAAATTATCTATATCCCATCTCCTTTTGGTGGTGCTGACTCCAGGGAAAAGAACTACATAATCTTTGTTAGCTGGATTTTCAAATTTTATATTTGTTACATCTATAAAGGGTTTTTTAATATCAATTTCTTTTCCAAGTAATGACTTAAAAAATTGTTTATTGAAGTCAAACTCAAATAAATTATCTTCTACAGAAGAAATTAAATTTGTATACCATTTATCAGTCAGTAGATTTCTTTTCCATTTAGCATGTTTATCTTTAGCCCCGATACTCCCAATTCTTTCTTTAGCCATGGATACTTTAACAATTTCATCGCCGTATAATATTTCACGTGAATATGTTGCTTCAATTGCAACTTCAAATCCATATTCATGAATTTCTTTTAACAACCTATATTTATAAAATAAATTTCCATAAAATCTCTTTCGATCTATCCAGATAAAATTATCAATTACATCTTCATCTAGATTTTCGGAAAGTTCTTTCCACAAAATATTTCCGCAAAGTGTAATTTTATATTTTTTATACTTCTCGCTTTCTCTAAGAATTTTAAGGAAGTTTCTAAACAACACATAATCACCTATGGCATCTAACCGGATAATCAGTAATGTTTGTGGCATTTGCTTTATCTTTTTCATCTTTATTAAAGGATGAATTATTAAAAACACCAGGTAATTAAATAAGTTTTTTATTTTGATCAATATCATAAAAGACTTTATAATTAATTGTAATGATGACTTATATAGAAAAGTATCCCGGGTTTATTTTTACCAATTCAGAATCTCAATATAGTTTATCGAAACCAAATACCCTTTGCTTTTTTATTAACTAACTTGAAATACTGTATTGGTGCCCAAACAGCGCTGATACCGATGCACAAACATGAAGCAGCTATAACTCCCGATATTCCCATATTTAAATTTCTTGCAAAATAAATAGACAAAGGAATATTAATTATTGCTGCAAAAATAGAACTGTAAAGCTGTAGTTTTATTTTTCCTACTCCATTAATAAAATACATAAATACATTGTTCCAGTTGAAAACAATTACAAACACTCCCATTAGTAAAGTTAAAAGAAATGGAATTTTTATATTTGCACCAATCCAAATGTTATATGCCCAATTTGCAGCTAATATCATTGCAACAACAACCATAGTAAGCAGAACCCATATTTTCAAAATTTTATTTACCGCATTTTTTATCCACTGTATATCATCTTTTATATAAGCTTCAGTATAAGCCGACCACATCGGGGTTAGAATAACAAAAAATACTATCGGTACATAATTAAAATATTTATATGCAATATTATAGACAGTTACATCCGCAGGATTAAACAATTGTGTAATTATCATATTATCAGTTGAAAAAATTATTAGTCCCGCTATTTGAATTATAAAAAATTGCGATCCTAATCCAAGAAGATCTTTTAAATTGGAAAATTTAATTGATCTGAAAGATGGCGCAATGGATTTGTATTTAATCTTAAAAA
This sequence comes from uncultured Bacteroidota bacterium, assembly GCA_963775245.1. Lineage (GTDB taxonomy): Bacteria > Bacteroidota > Ignavibacteria > Ignavibacteriales > Ignavibacteriaceae > CAVSWT01. Next base: position 202,392 of record CAVZID010000026.1, on the reverse strand, counting down.
TAATAAAGGTAGCGAACACAAATACAATTACCGGGATAAATGTAGAACCTGCACCTAAAAGTAAAATAGATGGAGAAGAAATTTTTAAAAGGAGATAAACTAAAATAACTGTCAATAAATTTATGCTAAAACTAAAAAATCCGTTTAATGCAGTTTTTTGATCTGCATTGATAATAAAAGTTAAAAGCCTTAAGACAAATTGAACTAAAAAAAATATTACTGATAAAAGAATAAGGGTATTCAAATCACTTTGTAAATAGGAGGGAGCTTTAAATATTTCCAGCCAATCTATAAACCTATATACAAAAAGGAAAATTGCAATTAGCGATAAAATTATTAATGAAAATATTGCATAAGTTGTACTCACATAAATTTTAGCAGAATGAAGATCATCTTTTGCCAATGCTTCAGCTAATTTATTTCTTAAACCATTCCCTAATCCAAAATCAAGATAATTAAACCAGGTTAATACCGAGGATAGAGTGAGCCAAACACCATATCTTGTAGAGCCTAAATAGTCTAAAGTTAATCTTACAATAAGTAGATTAAAAATAAAATTAAATCCATTGAAGAAGAATAATAGAACTATATTTTTTTTTGCTGTTGCGGTACGTAATGAGCCCTTAAAATTAAAATATTGAAATATTTTTGTAGTTATTTTTTGCAATTGAATGAAAAGTAAATTGATTTAATAATTAAACTTCTTCAGCACCAAATACTTCTTTTAATTTTATTATTTGCCCGGACTCGGTATTAATAACAACCATATCTTTAATAATATTTCTACTGTCTTCCCAATTAAGAAAGGTAAGAACGCTTTCTTTATTTACTGATTGACGGAAACAATTTTTACGATATCCTTCTTTTACAGAATATTTTTTTAACTTCCCGGAGAATTCTTTTTTAACAAAGAAAGCATTTGAGCCGGCACTATTTGATCCGGCAAAATCGTAACCTTTTTTTTCGGCTAGTTGAACTAAAGCCGGAAGCGAAGCCCCGAAATATAGATTTGAGAAATGAGCTTTAGTCCTAAAAAAGTTTGCATCATATGGAATTGATACCGGAACAAGATTTCCCAAAAGGCTATTATATTCGCAAATAACAATTGCCGGATCGACTGCCTTAATCTTTTCCCAAACCCAAAAATCATTGCCGTCGATGTCGATACTTAAAATTCCAATTTTCCCTTTAAATCCATGATTCACAATTATATCATTTATATTTTCTCTGGTTATAAATGAATGAACAGCGATGAGATCATATCTCCAGTAAATCTCATCTTTTTTGATGGAAGCAATGCAGTCTTTCTCTGTATCGATTATTAGTCCTTTCCATAAATCATTCATTAAGAGGAACCTTGTATTAGATTCTTTGTAATCAGAAACTCCAAATTCTATAAAAATTTTATTTTCAATTTCTATGTTATTAATTAAATACTGAATTATCCCATCTTCACCCCATTCGGAAAAAACTTTAAACTCCACTTCTTCCAATGAATCTACTGTTTTTAATTCTTTAATTTTTTGAATATACAATTTACCAAGCAGAATTGAATTTATTTCAATAGAGCGCATTGTTTGCTTAGTAAAATATGCTCTAGATTTTCTAATCAAATTCATTATAAAATTTTTCATGGGAATTTATATTAACTCCACTTTTTATTTCGCCATAATTTAACTAAAAAACTTAAATGTAAATCATCAAAAACTTTTTTTAACCGTGTACGTAAAATTCTCAAGAAATATTCTTTCTTTGCATTTAAGCCCCAGAAGCCATTTTGTTTTAACGCTTGTTTATATTCCTTAATTGATTTCAGTTCATGATTCCATGATGCACCTCCCGAATGCATAACTGCAATAGGCTCGTCTTTTAAATACTTTCCTTTTTTTCTGAAATCCGGAATATTCTTTTCGTAATTCATGATTAATACATAATCCATTGAGTATCTATAGGATTTATCAAACATGCCGTATTTTTCATAAACTTCTTTTCTAAAAAACATAGAAGGATGATTGTATGGCATTGTTCTGTTTATTGGACAAAGCAATGGCCTCCGGATGTTTGAACCATAAATCGGATCATCAAAATAAATATCTCCGTGAACAAAAATAATTTCCTCATCCTTGAATGCTCCAATTACTTTTTCAAAAACTGTATTATTAAAATATGCGTCGTCGCTATTTAGTATGCCTATAATTTCTCCTTTAGCATTTTGAATACCCTTATTAAATGCATCTGAAATGCCTTCATCTTTTTCAGAGATAATTCTCAATAATGATGGCAATCCATTTTCATCATATACAGATTTAATAATTTTAATTGTATCATCGCTGCTTTTATTATCTATTATTATATGCTCAAAATTTTTATAGGATTGTGATACTATTGATAATGCGTTCCGCTTAATTGTTTGAGATGAATTAAATGTGGGAGTAATTATTGAAATCATTTAAATAAAACAGTTACTTTAATATCAGATTTAATAAGGAAATAAAGTTAAATAAAATATAACATATTCAACGCAAAATGTTATAAATTTGTAAGCAAAGATAATATTTTCAGATATTTATTCAGAATGCCGCGAAAAGATAAAGCCAAAATATTAATTGTTAAGCTTGGAGCCATTGGTGACGTTGTGATGGCTTTATCTATGCTCCACGAAATTGATTTGAAATACCCGGAAGCTGAAATTACATGGATATGCGGACAAACTGCTTCACCTATCATTAAAAGTATCGAAAGAATAAATCATAAAATAATTATTGATGATTCAAAACTTCTAAAAGGAAATTTGTTAGACCAGGTTAATGTGATTTTCGATGTTTGGAGCCAATTATTTCTTAAAAAATTTAATCTTGTTATTGTAGCTTATAAGGATAAAAGATACAGCTTGTTAACGCTACCGGTTATAAAAAAATCATATCGAAATTTTTTCGGGACACACAGAGCCAATATGATTATCCCGGGAAGATATCATGCAGTTGAATATGCAAGGCTTATCAATAATGTTGATGATTTTCAAATTACGAATCCTGTAATTCCCAAATTAAATCTTCTTCCAAATATTGAGTTTCAAAATTTTATTAAGAGCATAGCTGGAATGAAAATTATTTTAACTCCCGGCGGTGCTCAAAATTTAATAAATGACGGATGGCAAAGAAGATGGCCAATTGAATCGTATGTTAACCTTGCTGAAAAATTATTAAAAACAAATTTAGATTTTTCCGTTCTATTGGCTGGTTCTAAAGATGATATTTGGGCTGAAAAATATTTTGAACATTTACCTGTAATAAATCTTCTTGGAAAAACTACTCTGCATGAGTTAATTTATTTATATAACAATAGTAGTGTGTTAATTACTCATGATACTGGGATTATGCATCTGGCTAAGTTAACTACAATCAAAACCATTGCTTTATTTGGCCCTGTTAATCCATCTGAAAGAATTGGAATGAATGAAGACATTTTTTGTTTTTGGATTGGAAATACTCTCCCGTGTTCTCCTTGTTATGATGGTAAAGCTTTTGCTGATTGTAAAGACAATATATGTATGAAAAATATTTCTGTTTCAATAGTTTTTGATAAGGCATTAGAAATTTTAAATAACAAACAAATACCCTGAGATTCCGAAATAATTATCATTAAAATATGAAAACAGCTTTAATCCACGATTGGTTGGTTACTTATGCAGGTTCTGAAAGATGCCTGGAATCTTTTGTTAATCTTTATCCCGACTCAGATATTTTCACTTTAATTAATTTTCTTAATGCCGAAGAAAAAAAAATTATAATAAACAATAAAGAAACCAATACTTCATTTATTCAAAAATTACCCCGAGCAAAAAGTAACCACAGAAATTATCTTCCGTTATTTCCTTATGCAATTGAACAATTTGACCTTTCAAATTATGATTTAATTCTTTCAAGTTCACATGCTGTAGCTAAAGGTGTTTTAACAAATGCGAACCAGCTTCATATTTGTTATTGCCATACACCAATTAGATATGCATGGGATTTAACGCATCAATATTTAAGAGAATCTAAACTCACCAAAGGAATTAAAGGATTAATTGTTAAATCAATTCTTCATTATATAAGGCTTTGGGATATTTCTTCTGTAAGCAGAGTTGATCATTTTATTGCTAATTCAAATTACATAGCAAGGAGAATAAAGAAAATTTATAATCGTGATGCCGAAGTTATTTATCCTCCCGTTGATACAGAAAAATTCAAATGCGAATCAAATAAAGAAAATTATTATTTAACAGCCTCACGCTTTGTGCCATATAAAAAAATTGATTTGATAGTTGAATCATTTACAAAAATGCCCGATAAAAAATTAATTGTTATAGGAGACGGTCCCGATTCGCAGAAGATAAAAAGCAGGGCGGGAAAAAATATTGAATTTCTTGGATACCAAACAGGAAAAACACTTGAGAGCTATTTGCAAAAAGCAAAGGCATTTGTATTTGCTGCCGAAGAAGATTTTGGTATTATGGTAATTGAAGCTTTATCTTGCGGTACGCCGGTAATTGCATTGAATAAAGGCGGCACCGCTGAAACAATAATTGATTTGCAGAACGGAATTCATTTTAATAATCAAACGGTTGAAGATATTATTGAAGCTGTAAAGAAATTTGAAAATAATGAAGATAAACTTGATTCAATCTCAATTAGCAGTAGTGCTAAAAAATATGATAGAAAATCATTTGAACAAAAAATTCAAAACTTCATTGATAAAAAAGTAAAAGAATTTTACGGATAACCTTTTCGATGATAGCTAACCGAAAATCTATTTATTATTTAAGATTATTTTTAGACTTAGCTCTTCTGAACATAAGTTTTGTAATTGCCGCTGCATTAGCACAGCCATTTGAAATTCTATTATCAAGAACTTACATGTTAGTTCTTTTAATGGCTTTAAATTTCTTATGGTATTTTACATCAAATGTAGTCAGCTTTTATGAAGACTTTGGCGCACGGTTATATTCTTTTCAATTCACAAATATTCTTAAGGTAGTTATAGTTCAAGCAATTGCTTCCGTATTTTTCATTTTTATTATCAAAGAAGATTTATTTACAAGAAACTTCATTCTTTATTATACCTTTTTGCTGATTATAGTGGTGAGTCTTCGCATCGAAATTCTTAAAATTATTATTTACAAAAGAAGAGGAAGAGAACAGAACAATAAAAACTTAATCATTGTTGGCTCTGGTGAAATTGGCCAAACTTTTTCGGATATGATAAAAAGTAATATCGGATTAGGCTATAATTTTCTTGGTTTCGTTGACGATGAAAATAAAAGTGATCAAAAATTGTTAGGAAGAATAAATGAACTGGATTCTATTTTACAAAACAATCCTATTGACGAAGTAGTAATTGCCCTTCCTTTCTATGCTTCAAACCTGCTTGATGATATTTTCAAAAATTGTAATAAGCATGCAGTAAGAGTAAATATTATTCCGGATTATATACGCTTCTTATCAAAAAAATTCAGAATTAATATGCTCGGAAATCTACCTATAATTTCAGTAAGAGATGAACCTTTAGCAGAAGCTCATTGGCGATTTATTAAAAGATCCTTTGACGTTATTGTCTCGGTAATTATTAGTTTACTCATTCTTTCCTGGTTATTCCCCATTCTCGCCGTCATAATAAAATTAACTTCTTCCGGTTCTGTTTTTTTTATACAGGAAAGAGTTGGTGCTAATGACGAAATGTTTAATTGCTATAAGTTTAGAACCATGAAACAAGAAAACACTGAAGAAAAATTTCAACCCGTACTAGAAGATGACCCAAGAATAACTAAGTTCGGCAAGTTTTTAAGAAAATCAAATTTTGATGAGCTTCCTCAGTTTATAAATGTGTTAAAAGGTGAAATGTCAATTGTCGGCCCAAGGCCCCATACTATAGTTTTTAATAATCTTTATAAGGAAATGGTTAATGAGTTAAGGCTAAGAAGCTGGGTTAAACCTGGCATTACCGGATGGGCTCAAATTCATGGTTACCGCGGAGATGTAGCTGATGAGGAAGAAAATAAAAGAAGAACCCAAAAGCGAATTGACTTTGATCTTTGGTATATAGAAAACTGGTCTTTTTGGTTGGACATTCAAATAGTACTTCTTACTATCTGGCAGATGATTAAAAGAGATACAAAAGGAATTTAACTTTCAATTTAATCTATTATACTATTTCTTACTAGAATACCCCGCCTCTGTTTATTTCCTATAATTTGAAGTTGGCTTTGTTGTGTAGTTTTTACTAATCCATATTTAATTTTTGGTAGAAATTACAAAAACTTATAGATCATTATAAAATCAATAAATTTTAAGGATTATTAATAACGGTACAATAGTTGCTTAAACCTTCCTCAAAACCAATTTTCTGATATTCACATTTGGCAAAAACATACACATTTTAAAATAAATAGAGAAAATATTATGGAGAGGACCACTGCTACAAAATTTTTTACATTAATAATAGTTATACTTTTATCCTCATTTCTCTTCTTTTCTTGTAAAGATAACTCATCATCCCAGGTTATTGGCGATGAAGTAACTACAGACAACAATGATAATTCTAATCAAACTTATACTTCAACAATTTCAGGCCAGGTTATTAATAATCTAACCGGCTCTCCACTTGAAGGTGCTGATGTTCTTATATTTGCAGGCACAGATGCACAAGAGTTGGCCACAGATACTCAAGGGAAGTTCTCAACCGATCTTGAACTTTCGTCCAATATAAACATTGAAGTGGTCGTTGCTAAAAGTGGTTTTATAACTGACTCGGTAAGCGCATTTGTAATTGTTGGAAAAGATAAATCAATTGATAGAGTAGAACTTGTTCCAAATAATACAGGAACAGTTCCATCCGGCGATCCAGTTAGTATATTTTTAAAAGATCAATCATCTGAATATATTGGCGTTAGAGCAAGCGGCTCTGAAGAAACTGCTCGTATAACTTTTGTAGTTGAAGACTCTGCCGGAATACCAATTGACCTCGATCATACAGTTAATGTTAATTTTACGTTTGGAGCACAGCCTAATGGTGGTGAAGAAATAACACCAACTACAGTAAAAACAAATAATAATGGTGAAGCAGTAGTTAATTTAACTGCCGGAACAAAAGCCGGAGCTGTTCAAATTATTGCAGAAATACATCTATCTAACAATAAAATCATAACATCTTTACCTGTTGGAATTTCAATTCATGGTGGCCTGCCGGATAGCGTTCATTTCAGCATAGCACCTCAATATTTAAATTTTGCAGGTTATAATATTTATGGTTTAAAAGACGTTATTTCTGCTTACGTCGGAGATAAATATGCAAACCCGGTTAGAGCAAATACAGCAGTGTATTTTACATCTACTGGTGGTTTTATTGAAGGTAATACTCAAACAGATGCTCAGGGAATTGGTTCAGTTGAACTTATTTCTGCAGCACCTCAACCATTTCACACATTTTTAGGAGCTGGTTTTGCTACAATTACTGCTTCTACCGCGGATGAAAATAAAAATATGATTTACAGATCAACAATCGTTTTGTTTTCGGGGATACCTATTCTTGATGGCGGCCCTAAAACATTTAGTATTCCAAATTTAGGAAGTCAGGATTTTACTTATACACTTATGGATCAAAATGGTAATCCATTGGCCCCTGGAACAAACATTACTGTTTCTGTTGATGATAGCAAGATGAAATTATCCGGAGATGTAGGTATAAATATGCCGGATACTCAAAGCAAAATTTGGACACAGTTTTCTTTCACTGCAGCAGAGCAAGATTCTACAATCAAACCACGCCCTGTGACTATATTTGTGAATACTAGCGGTCCAAATGGCCTGGCTAGGCTTACATTTAAAGGGACAACCGAATAATTTTATTTAACTTTTATTAACCCGTCATTTTTTAATGACGGGTTTTTTATTTTAAAGAAAACGAACATCACCTCTTAATTAATTGAAATTTAAATTTCTTCAATTTATTATTCATCTATTTACTTAATTGTTATTTATTTTAAAATTTGTGAGAGGTTTATAATTATTATATCTTCTTTAGCAAATTATTCATTAAACGAGGTTTAGTATGGCATCAGATTTAATTGCACATGTTGAAATTCCTACAAAAGATTTAGACAAGTCTAAAGAATTTTTTCATAAATTATTCAGTTGGGAATTTAAGTCATTTGGTAACGGTTATCTTTTATTCAATACTCATAAAGGATTTACTGTCGGTTTAAAAAACGTTAAAGAAATTGCATCAGGTGAATCTACCATTTTTCATATAAAGGTAGATGATATTTCATCAATGTTAAAAACTACCGTTGAATTAGGAGGAAAAGTATTTAGAGAGAAAACTACAATTCCTGCAATGGGTTATTATGCTTTAATAAAAGATATCGACGGAAATACTATAGGACTTTATCAAAAGAATGTTTAATTATTGAAACCGGGTTTTATTCCCGGTTTTTTAATTGGGCTTCAAAAAATCTGTTAAAGGACCTTTTGTGTTTATTTTTAAATTTCACATTTATAATAGAAATGTTTCTATTTAACTTCTAACAAAATTGGTTCTCCCGGAATGAAACTTACTTTCATTTCGTGCAAGGGATGCTTGATAGTATTATACATCATATCAACAAGCTTTCTACATTAAAAATTAAGTTGAATTTTTTCATCATAGTTTAGAAAAATAATTATGACTAAAATTTTTATCTGTTTTCTTTTTTGCACTCTATACTTAATTCCCTTGAAAGCTCAAGGAGGATATGTTCTTGACCCGGAAGTTAAAAAATTGAATGATGTTGACTTAACTTTGGAAACAACAAAACTTTATATTCCGGATGAAAAAGAAGATGTAAAATCTATCGGAATGGGAAAGACTCAAGTTGCAAACGGTAAAAGATATAATGCGATGATGAGAAATCCTGCCTTTCTTGGAACTAAAAAATTCTCACTCGAAGCTTTAAGTATCCAGGCAAGCCTTCCACCTAAAACTTTTACTGCTGCAAATTTTTTAAACGATAACATCGATGAATTTAAGCAGGCTTTGTCTTTAAAAGAAGTTTGGAATGGTGTTAATGATTTTAATAATGCAAACACAGTCCAACAGCAGCTTGGTGCTTTACAAAGAATTCAAAACGGTTTAAAATTCCCCCAGGATTTATTAAACGAAGTTATCGGCAGCAGTGATTCTCCAATAACTCACGGATTAAAAGTTATCCCCGGTATTTCACTACAAACTCAAAACTTTGGGTTTTCAATATATGCTGTTGGGCAATCAGGATTTATTGTTCAGCAAAACCCGGTTGTAGATTTATTATTAGATGTTTATATACCAAATGATTTGAACAATGCCCAGGAAGTAGCAAATGCTGTCAATAGCATTGCTAATTTGCTTCAAACACTTGTTGATGCTTCGGGGAATGTAAGTCTTGACGCCTTTCCTGTTACCTACTCTATCTCGTATATAGATATTGTTGCGGCTGCCGGGTATGGGATTAAGCTTGCACCAGGTTTAAGCTTAGGTGCAAATTTGAAAGTAATAAATAGAAGATTTTCTGCTAAAAGAATAGTCACTCAAGATTTTAATGAAATTTTAAATGTGCTCAAAAAAGATTTTGATGCTAATAAAACAGGCTTTACAATGGACATTGGGGCTTTATATGATTTTAATTTTGGCCTGCGGGCTGGACTTTCTATTCAAAACCTTATTCCGCTCCAAACAATAACTTCCACTATGAATGCCAGAGTTACTCAATCTGGTTATGATTACAAAAGGGACCAAAACGGAAATATTATTTTAGATAACAACCGAGATACTGTTATACAGGTTGTTACCAGGAATGCAAACTTATTTTTACCGTTTGATCTGAAGCTGCCGATTCTTATTAATCTTGGAGCAAATTATGCAATAAATAGAAACTGGGATGTATCTTTTGAATTGGCAGATGCTGCTGATCAAGATACAAGGTATAATTTTTATGAGAACAGAATTAGGCTTGGTTCAGAATACCGTATGGAAACCTCAAGTAAATTTGGAGTTGCATTCCGTGCCGGCTTGGCTGACAGCAGATTAACCGGAGGATTAGGATTTAATATTTTCCGGGTTTGTCAAATAGATGCAGCTTATGCTTATGATGAATATGTTCAATCGTATGCTTTTTACGGTCAAATAAGATTTGGGTGGTGATTGAAAAATAAACCATAGAATTATTGAATTACTTTTAGGATGGAAGTAAAAATAAGTACTTTATTGAAGCAGAATTTTTAAATCAAAATTTATTATCGAAAAAATTTATTTTTAGTTAAGAATGATTAACTACTTGTTAAAAAATTTTTTTGTCTCAAAAATTTGGCACTTTTAAAACAGTTCTCATACTGAACCACATATCTAATATTCTCCATTTTCATCTCTTTTATTTATTCTTTTTATGCAAGAAAAGATAATATTTAGATAATATTCCGGTGGCATACTTTATGTAATTTTGAATTATAAAAGTTAGTCTTTACATACTCTTACTAAACTATTAAATAGAAATAAAGGAGAAACAATGGAAGAACTAAGGCAGCAAATAGGGAAGATAATTGAGATCGAATACAAAAAAGCTATAAATAAAGGCTTATTGAATCCGAAAGAAATCTCAAATAAAATTTGGAATCTTTTAATAGAAGAAGATGCTATTTATATCCCTGTTCCAGAATCAGCATCCGGATGTTACGAAGATTTTGAAGAATAACTGAATTGAAGAATTAAAAAAAAGATTTCAGTACCTATTGAATAAATATTCTTATTCAACAGTAGTACTATATTGTTTTTAATAATAATACCCCTCCCCATTTTAATCATTTAAAATAATCCACATTTAAAATTAAGATACTCGTTACAATTTTTTATCAATTAATTCTGTTTAAAATGATTGGTGTTTAAAGCGAACGCAAAATTGTTTCAAGCTGCTCTTCGTTCTCAACTAAAACAGTGCGGGCTTTGCTTCCGTCATTTGGCCCAACAATACCTGCTTCTTCTAATTGATCAACTATTCTTGCAGCGCGTGAATAACCAAGCTTTAATCTCCTTTGAAGAAGAGATACCGAGCCTTGCTGATGACGAACTATTACTCTTGCTGCATCTTCAAACATAGGATCTAAGTCTGTAAGAAAACCTGCCGCTGCTTCTTTCTTCTTATCATAAAGCGAAGGCAAAAAGTAAGGCTTTGAATAAGCCTGCTGGGAATAAATAAAGTTTGTTATTTTTTCAACTTCATCGGTAGTGATAAATGCATTTTGAATGCGAATCGGTTTTGGCTGCCCTGTTGGAAGAAAAAGCATATCTCCTTTGCCCAATAGCTGCTCTGCCCCATTCATATCCAGGATTGTACGTGAATCAATTTTTGTAGCAACTTGATATGCAACACGGGCACTGAAGTTTGCTTTTATAACTCCTGTAATAACATTTACTGATGGACGCTGTGTGGCGAGTATTAAATGAATTCCTACAGCACGTGCTAATTGTGCAAGACGTGCAATTGGTTCCTCAACTTCTTTTCCTGCAGTTATCATTAAATCAGCTAACTCATCAATTATGATAACCATATAAGGTAGAAAATGATGTTTCATTGTTTCAGAGTCTGCTGGTTTTCTTTTGGGGTCGGTTACTTTTTTATTGTAATCAACTAAATTTCTAACCCCGGCTTTTGCCAGCTTATCGTATCTTTTTTCCATTTCATATTCAACCGACTTCAAGAGGAGAACTGCATTTTGTGGATTAGTAATAATCTCTTCGTCTAAGTCAGGTGATACAGCTAAATAATGTCTGCGCAGCTTGTTATAAAATGAAAGTTCGATTTTTTTAGGGTCAATCATTATCAACTTAACTTCGGAAGGATGTTTTGTATAAAGCAAGCTGGCGATTATCATATTAATCCCAACACTTTTGCCTGAGCCAGTTGAACCCGCAATTAGCATATGCGGCATCTTAGTTAAATCTGTAAGGTACACATCTCCACTAATTGTTTTTCCCAAAGCTAAGGGCAGCTCAAATTTTGATTCTGAAATTTTTGTTAATACAGAGCGGGCATTTACCAACGATGCTTCTGCATTCGGTATCTCAACACCTATAGCACTTTTACCCGGGATTGGTGCAATTATTCTAATACCTCTTGCTGCAAGAGCTAATGCAATATCATTTTCCAATCCGACAATTTTACTAATCTTAACCCCTGGTTCCGGAACAATTTCATATAAAGTAACAACAGGCCCGGGTGTAACGGAAATGTCCTGGATTGCAATATCAAACAACTTTAATTTTTCTTTAAGAAGCTCTGCATTCCGGGTAAGCTCTTCTTCTGCTACTTTAATATTTTCTTCGGGAGCTAAATCGAGAAGTTCAAGGCTTGGTATTTTATATTCAATTTTTTCTTCCCAGTTATCCGGAAGAGTTAATTCTTTATTCCTATCAATATCTTTAGTATGAATCTCTCCTGTTTTTTCAAGATCAACTTTTTTTACTTCTTCATTTAAGACTAAATTCTCTTCTTCTTTTTTGCTGGTTGTCCCATCATCTTTTCTTATGATTCTTATTTTAGTTTGTTCTTCAGCCTCATCCTTCATTAATTCTTCAGCAGAAACTTCTTCTTTTTTCTTATCTAATTTTCTTTTCTTCTTTTTTTCTTTACCTAGTTCTTTAATTTTATTTAAATTAGAATCAGCTCCACCTTCTGCTTTGCTTTTATCAAGCTCCTCTTTAATTGATCCAACAGATGTTGAAAAAGCATTTTTCAGAAATTCAAAAATCTTTTCAATTTTAATATCGAAAGCTATAATTAAAAGCACAATCAAGCTAGCGAATAAAAATATTATTCCACCTACTCCTCCAATCAGTTTTCCAATTAAGTCTCCTAAATAGTCACCAATTGAACCATATAGTTCATAAGTAGTTGAGAACAAATCATATCTTGCATACAACAACCCGAAGAAAGATGAAAATATTATTGCTAATATTAATAAGAAATTAGAAGTGTGGATTAAAGTACGGTATTTTATTTTCTGAAAAAATTTTAGCCCCCAGGCAAAAATTATTATCGGGATTAATGCAGAAAATATTCCAACCGTCGATTTGATAAAAAATATAGAAATGTAAGCTCCAGCAATACCCAGCCAATTATGAACCTTCCCACCATTATCAATTAGATTGGAGATTTGAAAATTTAATAGAGCTTCATCTTTCCTCGAATAAGACAAAATACTGATAAGAATAAGTACTGATACTACAATCAAAAAAAATCCAAGTATCTTCTTTTTCTTTTCAACCGAGACTGTAAAGTAATTTTCCCCGCTGGATGATTTGGTTGTATTATTTCTTTTCTTCTTAACTGCCATTTACTAATTATTCGTCCGGATTATTTACCAAGTTGCTTACCAAAATTGAGCGCTATGCGACGGGCATAACTTTAATAACATTAGAAGTATAATAAGGAATTATATCTGTTGCATTCAACTTACTGCAATATTTAATATCTTCTTCAAAATTATTTTCAATTAAGATTTTCCCATGTTCTGATTCAGCAAGCATTTTAACAATACTTTTTCCAAAGGATTTATTTAAAGCTAAACTAGCTCTTGCCGAATCTGTTATATCAATATCTTCTGTTAATTTTTGAAGTTCGGAAATTAATTTACCTGCACAAACGGTATCTTCCATGGAAAAATTATTTGCTTTGCCGGAACAAAGAATTTCAATATTATTATTTAAATTTATAAGATGAGAAGCAACTGCAGATAAATTTAGGAATGAGCAAATAAATAAATTTTCTGAAAATTTTGCTTTAACTACAGCCCTGGTTCCATTGGTCGTATAGAGAACAATTGTCTTTCCATCAATAATCTCTTTGGCATATTCAAGTGGTGAGTTTCCTAAAGCAAAGCCTTCAATTTTTTTTGTATTTCTTTCTCCGCCTAACAAAGTCTGACCGCCAAACATTCCCCCTGAAACTTTTACTGCAAACTCAACACTTGCAACGGGGATTATTTCCCTAGCACCATTTTGTAATGCAGCTACTATTGTTGAAGAGGCACGCAATACGTCAATTACTACGGTTGTTTTACCGGCAAAAAATAATTCATCAACACTAAGAGGCGTAAAAAACACATTAACTTTCATATTAGCTGCCTATCGTAATCACCTTATTTTTTAACAAACGGAAGCTTAACAACTTTTGCCGGTATTTCTTTGCCGCGGATTAAAAAGTTTACATCACTTCCTTCTTTAGAATTTTCAATACTAATGTAACCCAATGCAACCGGTTTTTCCAGTATAGGACTCACAGTTCCGCTGGTTATTGTTCCTACTTTTCCACCATTAACAGTAATATCATATCCGTGTCTTGGGAATGCTTTTTCATCGGTAGTAAATGCGGCCAACTTTCTTTTTAATCCTTCAGATTTAATTTTTACTAATACATCTTTACTAATAAAATTTTCTTTATTTAATTTTGTTATCCATCCCAGACCAGCTTCCAAAGGATTCGTGGTTTTATCAATATCATTCCCATACAAACAAAAACCCATTTCCAGTCTTAATGTATCTCTTGCACCTAAACCAATGGGTTGTATACCAAATTCTTTTCCTGCCGTAAATAAATCATTCCAAATTTTTTCAGCGATATTTTCCGATGCTTTAAAATAAAGCTCATAACCAAGTTCACCTGTATAACCGGTTCTGGAAATAATCATTTCTATACCGGAAATTTTACCTTCCTTAAAAGTATAATACTCAAGTTCTAAGTTATCATCTAACAATTTTTGAACAACATCTTTTGAATATGGCCCCTGAACGGCAAGTAAAGAATATTCATCACTTAAATTTTTTAGCTCAACTCCAAACTTATTATTCTCAACCATCCAATTAAAATCTTTTTCGATGTTAGAAGCGTTAACAACCAGCATATATTTTGTATCTGAAATTTTATAAACCAGCAGATCGTCAATAATTCCTCCATCAGGATAGCATATTGCCGAATATTGAACCTTGCCTGTAAATAATTTTGAAGCATCATTTATTGTAATATATTGAACAAAGTCTAAAGCTTTCTCTCCCTCAACAAAAATTTCACCCATGTGTGATACATCGAAAACGCCAACTGAATTTCTAACTGCTTTATGTTCACTAATGATTGACGAATATTGAATCGGCATTAAATAACCGGCAAACTCAACTATCTTTGCTCCAAGTTTTTCATGAATATTATAGAATTTAGTTTTTAGCATTTGATTTTCCTTCGTCCCTTTAATTTTGAAATCTCTTTTGGAAATTTATCAAAATCATTTTTGAAGTTCTTAGTTTAGTTAATAGGTTAAGATACTTCATCAGTAATATCTTTCCCCGTTTTTGTAGCATAAAATTTAAATCGGCCTAAAGGAATACTTTCATCTTCAACCAATGCAATCTTAAGCAAATATTTAAATTGAATTTTGGTTAAAGATTTTATTTTCCCTTCTCTCAATTTTTCAGCAACGCTTGGATGGCATTTCACAGTAATTGACCGTAGCTTGTAACTTCTTTTAAATTTAACAAGCCATTCCTCCAAATCATAAACAAGATGTGAGTGCTTTGTAAGTAATCCGGTCCCAAGGCAATAAGGGCAAACTTCTTTCATGGCCTGCATTATGTTTTGACGAATCCGCTGCCTTGTAATTTGAACAAGGCCAAAGTCGGACATTGGCAGCAATGAAACTTTTGCCCTATCCTTTCTAAATTCTTTTTTCAATTCGTCAAAAATTTTCTTGCGGTTTTTATCTTCTTCAAGATCAATAAAATCAATAACAATAATTCCGCCTATATCACGCAATCTTAATTGCCGTGCAATTTCTCTTGAAGCTTCAAGGTCAGTTTTAAGCGAATTTAATTCCTGTTCCTTATTTTTAGCATATCTTCCGCTGTTAACATCTATTACAACCATTGCTTCGGTGTGTTCGATAATTAAGTAGCCTCCACTTGGCAATGGGACTTTTCTTCCCATCAAAGTTTTAATTTGCTCTTCTATTTTAAAA
The DNA here is from genome assembly GCA_963775245.1 of uncultured Bacteroidota bacterium. Taxonomy (GTDB): domain Bacteria; phylum Bacteroidota; class Ignavibacteria; order Ignavibacteriales; family Ignavibacteriaceae; genus CAVSWT01. The sequence goes on along the minus strand of CAVZID010000026.1, from coordinate 186,343 downwards.
GAATCAAAAATAGGGTTGGTGGATTTATAAGCTTCAATTTTATCTGCAAGGGCAGGCTGTACTAATTGAACATAACTTTTAATTTGCTTGTACTGTTTTTTCGAATCAATAAATACCTTGGTTACATCGGCACTAAACAAATCTCTAATAACACTTGAAGTTGTATTCAAATCCTGGTAAACCAATGATGGCGGCGTTTCTGATTTTATTGTTTCTTCAACACCTTCCCAGGTTTTAACTAAATTATTTAAATCATCACGTAAAGCATCTTCAGTTTGATTTCTTGCTACAGTTCGAATTATTAGTCCGTAGCTTGGAGGAAGGATACCCCTGGCAATTGCTCTTAATCTTCTTCGTTCCCTATAATCCTGAATTTTTTTTGATACTCCTATTTTGCCGTCAAAAGGAAGTAAAACACAAAATCTACCTGGCAAAGAAACCGACGAACTTACGCGAACACCTTTATTATTCACAGGCTCTTTGGTTATTTGAACAATAATATCTTCGCCTTTTCTTAATCTGGGGACAACAGGTTTTTCACCACTTTGTTTTTTTACGGCAGGCGTAATCGGAGATTTCGAAGTGGTTTCAATATCTTCATCATCGTCTACATCGGAATCATCTTCACCTATCATTTCCTGGATTTGTTTTGTAGCTTCCCCGATATCGGAAAAATGAAGGAAGGCATCGTGCTTCATCCCGATATCAATAAACGCAGCTTTTATACCGGGCAAAACCCTGGCTACTCTCCCCAAATAAATATCGCCCACCATGCGGCGGTTTTCAGGATAGTCAACAAAAAAGTCGACTAAATTTCCATCTTCCGTAATTGCTACGCGTGTTTGCGTGGAAGAGGAATTGATTATTATTTCTTTTGACATATGGGAAAAACTCTTTTGATGAAATTAAATATTTCATATAAAATTTTTTAAAAAGCCGTGTGCTACTTTCAATGTTAGAATGGTGATATTCTAATTGTAAAAAATAAAAGAAATAACTAAATAAGATTAATATTTCTAATCTTGTTTCTATAGAATTCAAATTAACACACACCTTTTTTACTTACAAAAAACTAAGTCAGAATTTAATTTATTCTACTAATAGCTGACGCTGTAAACTAAAGTTCATTCAAAATATTTTTTATGCTTCTTTAACAGGCTGCTTTTTCTCTTCGTTTAAAAGCTCTTTCCTGCTTAAAGAAAATTTCCCGTTTTCAATTTTTAAAAGCTTAACAGTTACTTTATCACCTTCTTTAAAGTAATCAGTAACTTTATTTACTCGCTTGTTGTCTATCTGGGAAATATGTAACAATCCTTCTTTGCCAGGCAGTATTTCAACGAAAGCTCCAAAGTCCATTATTTTTGTAATTACACCATCATAAATTTCACCGACTTCAGGTAAAGCGGTCATTTTTTTAATATATTCTTTACAATTAACTGCGCTTTCTCTATCTGGAGAAGCAATACTAACTGTGCCGTCTTCTTCAATATTTATATCAACACCGAATTTACGCTGCATTCCCTGTATAGTTTTTCCACCAGGGCCAATTATTAAACCTATTTGGTCAACATCAACTTTAATTGTCAATAATCGTGGAGCGAAAGGCGATAAATTTTCGCGAGGTGTTTTAATAGCTTCATTCATTATTCCAAGAATATGTGATCTTCCTTCTTTAGCCTGGTTTAAAGCAGTTTCCATAATTTCGAATGAGATACCTTTAATTTTAATATCCATCTGGAAGGCAGTTATTCCATTTTCAGTTCCGGCAACTTTAAAATCCATATCTCCAAGATGATCTTCGTTTCCTAATATATCAGATAATACAGCAAAATTTTCTCCTTCTTTAACCAAGCCCATAGCAATACCGGCAACAGAAGATTTAACCGGAACCCCGCCATCCATTAATGCTAACGATCCGGCGCATACTGTAGCCATTGATGAAGAACCATTCGATTCGAGAATATCCGAAATAACTCTCATTGTGTAAGGGAAGCTGTCTTCTGAAGGAGCAACCATTTTAAGTGCTCTTTCAGCAAGATTGCCGTGGCCAATTTCTCGTCTTCCAACACCTGTCATTCTTCCAACTTCACCAACGCTGAATGGAGGGAAGTTATAATGAAGCATAAACTTTTTAGAATACTCTTCTAACAATCCGTCAATTGTTTGCTCATCGTTTTTGGTTCCAAGAGTAAGAGTAGTTAAACTTTGTGTTTCCCCTCTTGTAAATAATGCTGATCCGTGTGTTCGTGGAAGAACCCCAAGCTCAACTGTAATAGGACGAATTTGTTTTGTATTTCTTCCGTCCAATCGAATTCCTTCTTTAAGAATTCTTTCTCTCATCAGATCTTTTTCGAGATCATGAAGAATTTCACCGATTACTTTTTCTTGTTCGGGATACTTTTCAGCAAGTGATTCTTTAACAGAGGCAACTAATGTTTTATTCTGGCTGCTTCGTTCTTCTTTTGCAAGAACGGAATAAACAATCTCTTTAAATTTTGTTTCTGCTAATTGATAAACATCATTTTTTAATGCTTCATCAATTACTTTTTCAGGAACTTCCTTTTTGGTTTTTCCTACAGCTTCACGTAATTCATTTTGAAGTTGAACAATTTTAGCAATTTCTTGTTGTGCAAATTTTAAAGCCTCAAGTAATTCCGATTCACTGATTTCTTTTGATTCACCTTCAACCATCATAATTGAATCAGCAGTTCCGCCAACAACTAATTCAATAGCGCTTTCTTTTAATTGCTGGTGAGTTGGATTTACAATTAACTGCCCATTTATTCTACCAACTCTAACTTCAGCCATAGGCCCTTCGAAAGGAATATCTGAAATAGTCAAAGCAGCAGAGGCACCAACTGCGGCTAGAACATCTGCATCATTCTCTCCATCGAAAGAAAATACCAATGCAATTACTTGAGTTTCATTTTTATATTGTTCGGGAAATAACGGCCGTATAGGACGGTCAACTAAGCGTGCGCTTAAAATTTCTTTTTCTGAAGGACGGCCTTCGCGTTTTATATAGCCGCCAGGGAATTTCCCAGCCGCAGAAGTTTTTTCCCTATACTCAACCTGTAAGGGAAAATAATCCAAATCTTCTTTTGGCTCTTCCGCTGCGACAGCAGATACTAAAACCATTGTTTCGCCATAAGTAACCATTACTGCCCCATTTGCCTGTTTGGCAAATCTTCCAGTTTCAATTGATAAAACTTTACCGTTTATTTCTACTTCTTTTTTTACTAACATTTAAAAACCTTTTACTTTCTAATATTCAATTCTTTAATTATAGCTCTGTACCTGGAAATATCTTTTTTCATAAGATAGTTTAATAGCCTTCTCCTTTTTCCAACCATTGTCAATAAGCCGCGGCGGGAATGATGATCTTTTTTATGAACATCAAAATGAGATGTAAGTTCATTAATTCTTTGTGTTAATAAAGCTATCTGAACTTCAGCTTTACCTGAATCTTTTTCATTTACTCCGTGCTTTTTAACTATCTCCAGCTTTTCTTCTTTAGTCATTTTCATTGACCCTTTTGTATTTATTATAAAATGTAGTTCCAGAATTTTTCTGCTTTTGCAGGAAACCGGAACTAATTATTTGCTAAAACTTCTTTATATCTTTTTATTAATTCTACCCCGGCAAATTTATCTTTGTTCATTTGAACTATAAGTTCATCTGCCGAATTATATTTTATTTCTTCTCTTAATCTTTCTATAACTTTTACGGTAACATTTTTACCATAAATATCATGTGAAAAATCGTAAATATAAACTTCCGGGATTATTGAGCCGGAGTTATAAAACGTCGGGCGTTTTCCAATACTTAATAATCCAAAATGCTTTTCATTTCCAACAGTTGTTTCAACGAAATATATCCCAAGTGACGGAAGCATTTTCAGCTTATCATCAAGTTCAATATTAGCTGTCGGAAACCCTAATTCACGTCCTCGTTTATCACCTTCAATAACTTTTCCGTTAAATGAATAGTATCTATCCAAAAAATCTTTTGCTTTAAGAACATTTCCTTCAGTTAAAGCACTTCTAATTTTTGAGCTGCTGACTGTTTCACCATTAACATCCACTGCTCCAACAGAAGAAACATCAAAACCATATTCTTTGCCAAGCTCTTTTAAGGTTGATTCGTCGCCGCCTCTTCCTTTTCCAAAATGATGGTCATGCCCTATTACAATTTCCTTTAAGCCGATTTTATCAATAATATATTCTTTGATAAATGTCTCCGGTGTAAGCTGGGAAAATTCTTTGGTAAAATTAATAACCAGAAAATTTTGAATCCCTAATTCTTCTAAAAGAACAATTTTTTCATCCCTGGTGCTCAACAGGCTATTTCCGAAGTTTTTTCCGATTACACTTCTTGGATGAGGTGAAAAAGTAATTAAAAAATTTCTGCCGTTATGAGCTTGTGCTTTTTCATTAAGCTTTTCAATAATTTTTCTGTGTCCAATATGAACACCGTCAAAAGTGCCTAACGTTAAAGTTGTTTTCGTATCTTTTTTAACGTCGTTTATACTGTCAAATACATGCATATTTTAATTATCTATTTACAATAGCTTGTAAATATAAGATTTTACAACCTTAAAATGAAATTGCATTTTAAGGCTATTTCCTCAAATTAAAGTTAACTTAATTATTTATAATACTATTAGTTACAGAGAACCTTAATATAAATTCTTCAATTTTTAAGGCGGATTCTACATCGTAATCTCCAATTGCGGTTCTTCTCAAACTACTTAAATAACCGCCGCATCCCAGCATTTCTCCAAAGTCATTCGCAATAACCCGGACATAAGTGCCTTTGGAGCATTCAATCTCAAACAGAATGTCCGGTAAATTCATTTTAATATCGAATCTTTTTATTTCAATTCCTCTCGGTTCTCTTTTAACCGACTTTCCTTTCCGCGCTAATTTATAAAGAGTTTTCCCGTCCATTTTAATAGCTGAATACATCGGTGGTATTTGTTCTATCTTTCCTAAAAATCTATCCCTAGCATTAAGAATTTGTTCTTCTGTAAGATGCTCTGTTTTCCCGGATTCAACTAATTCAGTTTCTCCATCCATCGAAGAAGATTTTTTGCCAAGAGTAATTGAACCTTTATAAGTTTTAAATAATTCCTGGTACTTCGTTATCTCTTTAGTCTTTTTTCCAGTACAAATAATTAATAGTCCGGTTGCCAGCGGATCCAGAGTTCCGGCATGCCCAACTTTTTTTACCCCAGCATGTTTTCTAATTTGATAAACAGCCTGAAAGGATGTCCATTTTAAAGGTTTGTCGATAAGAATAACTTCGCCGGAACTAAAATCAATTTCCTGAGAACTACTCGTTTCCTTTGTTATCATTCTCGTGTATCTTCTTAATTAAATCTTCAATTTTTTCAACGTAGTCAAGAGTATCATCTAAAAAGAATTTCAATTCAGGAGTAAATTTTATTCTTATCCTTGAGGCAAGTTCAGAGCGGATGAATCCCATTTTTGAATTTACTTTTTCTAATACTTCTTCTCGTTTTTCCTTTTCGAAAACCGACAAATAAACTTTGGCAAGCTTTAAATCCGGAGAAACTTTAACATTAGTTATTGTAATAAATCCAAAAGAGGGGTCATGCAGTTTATACAAGAATATTAAACTGATTTCTTCCTTTAACAAATTTTCAACTTTATCAATTCTGTGATTCATAAAAACCAACCTTTACCGCAATTTGATTAATTCTTTTATGCTAACTTTTTCTTTGTTTCTATGATCTTATATGCTTCAATAATGTCGCCTACTTTTAAGTCGTTATAGTTCGCAATATTTAAACCGCATTCATAGCCGGCATCAACCTCCCTAACATCGTCTTTAAATCTTTTTAGCGAAGCAATTTCACCTTCATGAACAACAATTCCTTCACGTACTAATCTTATTTTGCTGTTACGCGAAATTTTTCCATCCTGAACATAGCAGCCGGCAATTGTACCAACTTTTGGAACTTTAAATGTTTCGCGAATTTCAACTGTAGCAGTAACTTCTTCGGAAAGAACAGGTGAAAGCAATCCTTCTAAAGCAGATTTAACTTCATTGATAGCATCGTAAATTACAGCATACAATCTTATATCAACTTTTTGAGTCTCGGCTAATTTCCTGGCATTAACATTTGGCCTTACATGGAATCCAATAATTATCGCATCAGAAGCAGCGGCTAAAAGCACGTCGCTTTCGGATATTCCGCCTACTCCTTTGTGAATAACTCTAACAATCACTTCATCATTAGATAATTTCATTAAAGAATCGGAAAGTGCTTCAACGGAACCGTCCACATCGCCTTTAACAATTAACGGAAGCTCTTTGACTCCGCCAATACTGATTTGTTTTGCTATTTCATCAAGAGTAATATGATGTACTTGTTTTTGATCTTGTTCGCGTTTTAACTGCTGTCTCTTGAGTCCAACTTCTCTCGCTTGCCTATCTGATTCAACCACAACGAAAGTATCACCAGCCTGCGGAGAACCTTCAAAGCCTATAACCAAAGCTGGTGAGGAAGGCGGAGCTTCTAAAATTTTATTTCCTCTTTCATCAAACATTGCGCGAACTTTGCCTTGATATATTCCGGCAACAAAAGGATCACCAATTTTTAAAGTCCCTTTTTGAACTAATATGGTACCGGTAATTCCTCTTCCCTTATCAAGTTCTGATTCCACAACTACACCGCGTGCTTCTCTATCAGGATTGGCTTTTAAATCTAGTATCTCTGCTTCAAGTAAAATAACTTCAAGAAGATTTTCTACATTCAAACCTGTTTTAGCAGATACTTCAACGCATTGATATTTGCCTCCCCAATCTTCAACCAAAATATTTCGATCGGCAAGCTGTTTCTTAATTTTTTCAGTGTTTGCTCCGGGTTTATCAACTTTATTTATGGCAATAACTATCGGAACGCCTGCAGCTTGAGCATGATTTATTGCTTCAACTGTTTGGGGCATCACGGCGTCATCCGCTGCAATAATCAATACTACAATATCTGTTAGTTGAGCGCCGCGGGCTCTCATTGCAGTAAATGCTTCGTGGCCAGGTGTATCAAGAAAAGTAATATACTTGCCATTTCCAACATCAACTTTATAAGCACCTATATGCTGTGTAATTCCACCGGACTCACCAGCAACAACATTTGTACTTCTAATATAATCCAGCAGAGAAGTTTTACCGTGGTCGACATGGCCCATTATAGTTACAACTGGCGAACGCGGCAGTAAAGTTTCAGGATCATCAGATTTATCTTCCAGAACTTCTGAAGTATATTCTTTTTGGAATTCAACTTCGTAGCCAAACTCATCTGCAACCAACGTAATAGTTTCAACATCAAGACGTTGATTAATTGAAACCATCAAGCCAAGCTCAATACATTTCGAAATTACATCGCCAACCGGAACGCTCATTAAGTTGGCAAGCTCATTAACAGCAATAAATTCTGTAACTACAATTTTATTTTGCTCACGCGATTTTTCTTCGAGCCGTTTTTCTTCTTCGGCTTCACGTTCTCTTCGTTTTCTTTTCCTAACACTTGCTCTTCCCGAAGCTACCGTATCATCCATGCTTAAAAGAGTTTTACGAATTGCAGCTTTAACATCTTTTTCGTCAATCTCAAATTTTTTAACTCTTTTCTTCTTTTTAGCTGCCGGTAATTCTTCTGTTGAGTCTTCAGCTTTTTTTCTAGCTTTTGGTTTTTTCTTCTTTTTAGGTGCTTCAGTAGCTGGGACAATCCTGGTTTTTTCTTCAGTAGTTCCCTGCTTTTTATCTTCGCCGAGGTCCATTTTCCCAACTACAGTCAAGCCTTTTCTTTTAGCAGCTTCAGTCTCTTTGGGAGTTTTGAAAGTTTTTTCTTCTACCTTTTCTTCTACAGCTTCTGGCTGTTCAGCCGTTTCTTCTATTACTTCAGTTTTATTCTCAACAGTTTCAGCCTGTTCGGCAGCAGCCTCTTTTTCTTCGGCTTCCACAGTTTGTTCTTTTGAAGCTTCAACAACTTCTGCATTCTGTTCTTCAACTTCTTCCACAGGTGCTTCTATTACTTCTTCAACCTTAGCAAATTTTTCATCTTTATCGGTCTTCTCTTCACGTTTCTTCTGGAACTCTGCAATTTTTTTATAATGCTTATCGGCTTTCTCAATATCTTTTTTGAAATGGTCATTTATATCGGTAATCATTTCATCGGTCAGCACAGACATATGAGATTTTACTTCGTGTCCTTTTTTGCGCAGGAATTCTATTAGGTTTTCTGCGGATAAATTAATTTCCGAAGCTAACTTATAGACTCTTAATTTTTTGGATTTCGTTTCTGCCATAATGCCTTTATGCTTTTTTGCTTAATACTAAAATTCTAATCCTCTTCTTCAAATTGTCCTTTAATTATCTCAAGTATCTCATTAATCTTCTCGTCATCAAGCCCTTCAATTTCTTTTAACTGCTTCGGCCCGGCTGCCAATACTTCAATTGCAGTATCATATCTAGAGTTTATTAATAACTCATAAGTTTCCTGTCCTAATTCATCTTTCAAATCGATAAGCTCGATATCTTCTTCATATTCTTCAAATGGTTTTTCTTCTCTCAATATCTCAATTTCATAACCTGTTAATTTCATTGCAAGCCTGATGTTAACGCCATTTCTACCAACAATCAAAGAAACCTGGTCGCTGTCGGCAGTAACAACTGCTTTTCTATTTACTTCATCAAGTTCAATTCTTTTCAGCTTTGCCGGGGCAAGAGCTTTTTGAATGAATACATTCGGCTCTTCAGAATAATTAATAACATCAATATTTTCGTTATTCAATTCTCTTACTATAGCATGAATACGAACACCTTTCATTCCCACGCAAGCGCCAACAGCATCTATTCTTTTATCCTGAGATTCGACGGCAACTTTTGCACGTTCACCGGGTTCGCGGGCGATTGCTTTTATTTCAATAATGCCGTCATATATTTCCGGGATTTCAATTTCAAATAATCTTCTAAGGAAAGTATTATCAGCCCTTGATATAATTATCAGCGGGCCTGTATTACCTTTTTTTACTTCTTTCACTATAGCACGAATTGTTTCTCCTTTTTTATACCGCTCGTAAGGAATTTGTTCATTCCTTGGAAGAAGCAATTCATTCTTATTATGATTAACAAGTATATCGCTTTTCCTTATCTGGTAAATATCGCCTACAACTATTTCACCCAGCAATTCTTTATACTCATTATAAACAATGTCTTTTTCTATTTCTCTAATTTTCTGATTTAAACTCTGTTTCGCTAAAGTAATTAATCTTCTTCCGAAAGAGACTAACGGAAGCTTTTCAACAAAATCATCGCCCACATCAAGCTCTTCATCGTTTCCTTTTTTGTTAACTTCTTCAAGACTTACCTGAAGGTTCGGGTCTTCTACTGTATCAACAATTTCACGCTCTAAAAATATTTCGATATCACCTTTGTCCATGTTAACTACTACATCGTACTTTGCTTCCTCGCCGTATTTTTTTCTTACAAGCAAGCCAAATATCTCTTCGATTATTCCGCCGAGCACATCCTTATCAATACCTTTTTCCCTTACCATCTGGGCAAAGGATTCAACTATGTCAAAGTTCATTTCTAAATACCTCCGTTAAGTAAACTTCACCCCTTCAGGGAAAAACTTAATATTACTTTAGCTTTTTTTATGTTATTAAAATTGATTATTAAATCATGTTTATTAACTTCAAAAAATAAATTATCGGCTTCAATGTTTTTTAGAATGCCTATATTTTTTTTTGCTGAATCATTTTGAATATATGACACTTCAAGTTTTCTACCGATATGCTTTGGATATTGCTTCAAATAAATCAATGGCCTGTCAACACCGGGAGAGGAAACATCCAACCTATATGAAGAACTGATTAATTGGTTATCTTCAATAGCTTTATTTACTTCCCTGCTTACTTTAGCGCAGTCGTCGGCAGAAATATTTTTTTCACCGTCAATAAATATTTCAAAAACTCTGTTATTCGTATTTCCCCTTACAACAAAATCAATTAAAAAAAATCCGTTTTCTTCTATGATTTTTTTTGAGATTTCCTCAATATTTTTTTCGGGTAAATTCATACAAATAAAAATCGCCCTTAAAAGGGCGAAAAAGTTAGACAAACTTAGCACTTATTATTTGAATATGCAAGAATATAAATGATCAACCAGAATTAATTTTAAGTGTCTATATAGCCATTAAATAAAGGGATTTATAGTTAGTTTAAAATGAATTTTAATTTTATATATGTTGAAATTTTAATAAATGAATAGATAATTTGAGTTTTACATTTTAATGATTTCTAACGGCAAACCTAAGAACTTGCTAAACGTATTTACAGCATTAATTAATTTTTTATTTTGTTTAGAATTCAAGTTAACAAATGAATTTATTTCAACAGTTACTTTATCTTTTTTTATTGTACGTCGCCAGGTACCTTTAACTTTTCCGTCAATGATAATTGTATTATTAAATAAAACATTGTTGCGCTGATCTAGATTCTTAACAAGTGACGAATTTATTATTTCACTCCTGTCAGTGTAGCCGATAATATATTCATCATAATTTGGAAGCAAGTAAATTTCTAAAGATAATTTTTTAATAGTCTTCACATCATTTTTGAAGAAATAAGTTTTGTTATTTATAGTTTCACTTTCTAAAGAAGATTTATTCAATTCAACTCCCTTATTAACATCGGCTAATGTAAAACCAGACCACCATGAAAAATCTTTTAATGTTGCCGGGCCATGACTTGTAAAAAATCTCTTTGCAAGTTCGAATAACGCTTCATCATGTTTTAAGGATTTAGTTTGAGGAACTCTTTCATCAAGCAAAGCATAAGTAAATTGTTTTCCTTTTTTTGCACCGCTGCATATAACTTGGTCCAACTCAGCATGCATCATGATATGTGTAAGTCTTTGAAATTTCTCATAAATTAAATTTGCTTCGTTAAGGTAAACAGCAATTTCCTGGCGTGTTAACTGTTTATTTCCTTTTAATATTTTTGAAATGATTGAATTGCTTTTCTTAAATATAGATTCATCTAATCCCAGCTTCTTTTCGCTTGAAGCCATTCCTGATTTAACACGGGGAGATGTTAGTTTTAAAATCCAGCGAATATCTTCAGGTAAAATAAAATGCCAGGTAGGACGCATTGCATGAGTACGAAGTATTTTACTTTCATTAAATGCTTTTTCAATTAAATCATCCGAAGAATTTTTTAATCTTTGCCCAACTGCCCATTTTGCTGCTGCATAATCCTGGGCTTGAATTGCACCAAAGTATTTTACAACTTCTTCAGAAGTTTTAAAGGAATTATTAATTAACCCTTGATTATATAATCTGGCTGATAAAATATCATTTTCATTTTTCATTTTATATTTGGGTTTGATTTTTTGACAAGTGTTAAAAATCTAAGTACAATAATAACAATAAGAGGTAGGAAATGATATGGTTGGGATTTATCTATAAATGTAATAACACAGTAACAAAAAATTTTTAAACGTTTATTACCAGTTTGAAGTTCTTCAGGTGTTCCTTTAAATGCAATGTTTCCCAATTTAAACGCATAAACTTTATCGGCAATCCTAAAACGTATCTTTCTTTCTGTTCTGCAATTATACAATCTTATTTTATTTAGATATCGTTTCCGACTTAATTACACTCCTTCCTTATGAAATGATTGTTTTGATTGGAATAATCCTAACAGTTTTAACAAGATAGGAATGATAATAGTAATAGTCGGAATTATTGTTAACGTTGCATTATATAATTCGGATTGAGTAGCAAAAAGAAATACCAGTATTCCTACAAATACTAACAAAATCGGTGCACGGAATAAAGCCCAGCCGCTACGAACTTCTTTTTCATACCAGACATTTCCTTCTAATGAATTTGTCTCAAGGATATAATGTGTAAATAATATATTAAATGGCTTTAAATTCGGATCTCTTTTGATTAAACCTCTTCTCAGTAAGTTTTCAATTATTGTAAGATTTGATACCGGCACAAACCTATCTTTTGCCAGCCTGGCTAATACACATTTTTCATCATTGGAACATGAATCCCAGAGATAACGAAAATAAGTGCGAGCTTTTTCCATAACAAGAGTTACATCATTAGCACTGGAAGATTTATTTGCTGAGCCTAAGTCTTTATTTGCGCTTGCAATTTCTGTTAAAGGTTTATGAAATTTTAAAATAATATCATTCCCCAATTCCTGTTTAAGCTCGATTTTATCCTGGAACAAAGATTTAAGAAATGCCGGGAATGAATGTTTTGCGTCTGGTTTTGTTTCGTCATAAGATTTACTTTTTAAATTGTAATTCCAGGCTACTGCAACAAAGCTGTTAAATATATTTTGCCACCTCTCATCTATTTCATGATGGTTTTTATTTTCTTCGTCTGGTTTTGATAATATAAAGCTTCCCAATGGATTAACCGAAGAAATAATTACAACTTTGTTTTTGCCGGTATAGATTTCCTGTTCCAAAAATAAAAGCTTTTTTAAATTTATTTTCGGATCGGAAAAACCATATTCAAAATCTTTAACTACTGTTATTGAATCTGTATCTGTTGTATCTTTTGGTTTAGTCTCTTGCGGCAGATAATTCAAACGAGTGTCATTCTTTTTAATAAGATCCTTAACACTTTTTACATTTAAATTTTTACTTGAGCCAAACAGGGCTTCAATATTATTCATAATAAAATTATCATTTGACAGCAGTAGGATGTTACTTGAAGAATCTTTAATAAAGCTGTTTCCTTTGAGTAAACTTTTTACATCACTGGCATTTATTAAAAAGGCGCATTTCATTACATACAAAATGAGCAAATAAAATAAATACAAACCAACAATTAATAAAGAAACTATTAAAAAAGACCTGAGCAAAAATCTTCCGTTATGTGAAGAATTAAAAAAGGCTTCTTCCAGGTGAGGCATACTTGTGATTATTGTATCTCCAGCTTCTTTTGTCGTATCAATAAAAACAATTTCGCTATTAGCTTTATTGGTATACCATCTAAAATTATAGTATGAAGTATCATGTAACAACGACCTGGAATTTAAAGTCGACTGATTAAATTTCGGCATTAAATCGCTTAAGACTTTAGAATCAAGCCAGGAGTAAGTAATTGAATCTGCATATGCACTATCTAATTTAAAACTACTGTTTTTCAAAAAACTATTAGGAGGATAAATATCACCTTTCTCTTTTTTACGGTTAGCTATTAAATCATCGGAGAATTTATAATTAGCCTCTGAAAATTGTTTTGATATATTACTATTTCTTTGAATCTTCTTTTTATGAAAATCTAATTGAGTAGCTTTAATCCCGGATTTTACCTGTGTATAATAAGCAATTTTAAAATATCCCATAGCGGGTATGATAGCACCCAGTAGAAGCAACAATATAAAAACCCTGCCGTATAATTTAGCAGTTGATCGTATAGACTTTTCTTCATGTAAATAATCTGTAAATTTCTTAAGTACTGGAATTGATTTAAATACGGCGTCAATATTTAATGCTAAGTATATTGCAAGAAATGTAACCACAATCCAGGTTATGAAAATAAATGTAAAGCTCTTTAACGGAAAATCGTTTTCATTTAAGATCAAAAAGATAATGATTATATCTATAGCTAAAACAATCGTAATTAATCCCCATAAATATTTTTCTGTAAGATATTTTTGTTTGCTTAATTTTGTTTGAAGAAAGACAATACTTAAAATTATGGCTGAATGCGGGTAAAGCCAGGTAACAATAAAAATGTTATTCAAATTATAAGTAAAATAATAATGAACAATCAGCACCACACAGAATATTAGATACAATACCAATAAGCTGAAATAGGAATACAATTTATCTTCTTGGGGCCAAATTGAATTTCTTTTAGCCGGCTTGATGATCATAAAAGCCAATAGGAAAACAAAAAACGGAATTAAATAAAGCATAAACTGGAATGATGATAATACTATAATGATAACATTATCCCCGGTTTGAACCCTGTTATTCGACATAACTATTATGTACCAGGAAATATCTTTTATGGGATAAACAATTCCTTTGATTTCTTTTCCCCAATAAACTGTATTAAAATATTCCTTTGTCCTATTACTTACGGCAGCTTGAATGATATTTGCATTTTCACAATCCTGGAAAAAATTCTCCATAAGATTTAAATCGGGATTAGAATGCAAAAGCACCTCACCATTTTTATCAATTATGCAATATGTAAACCCGTTTGGAAGAATAGGGGCATAAATTGAGTATGGTAAAAAATCTATTGCACCCACATATTTCACTCGTTTCACACTATCTTTATTGACTCTCTCGTTCAAGTAAACATATTTAGAAAGAGTTGTGGTGTAGTCGCCTGTTGTAAATGAAAGCTGGGGTTGAATAAAAATACTATCAGGCATATTTACTTCATTCCAAACTCTTCTATTAATTATATAATTGAAATAAGGCCGATTAGCCACTGGAATGAAGGGAGTTTCCCTTCTTTTAAGGAAGAATTTCTTCTGCTGCATCCCTGTAGTATCAATCCAGGCAATCAACTCGAAATATGGATAACCTGAATTAAGCACTAAATCTTTTTTATCTTCTCCTTTAATTGTTTTTGGGCCATCGACTTTTAAGCTATCTGAGATATTGACTAACTCATCCTCTGCATTCTGTATTTCCGTTAAAAAATTTTGATTCATTGTAGAGGCAAGTGAATCAAGCTCTATTTTTAAATTTGCATTTCTTTGAATCGTTACAAATATATCCATTATAGCAAAGGTAATAATAGCAGCCGCAAACAAAATAGATAGTATAGCAAGCATTATATCTGCGGTACGAATGTGCCCGTATTTGCTGACAAATCTTAATTTCAATAATGGCCATGAAAGAATTATCAATAGGATTATAGTAAAAAAGGCGATAATAATATTAGCAGATATAGCTTTTGATTCCGACAGAAATTTATCTGTTTTAATAAGTCCGCAAATTATCCATTGCTTTCCTTCCTTTGGTGTTAATGAAGTGAAAACTTTTGTGGGATGAATGAAAATAAATTTCTCTTCTCCTCCAAGAATATATTTGGCAAAAGTATCATTGCTTGAAATGGAAGGGAAATTAATAGTATCTTTTTTATCGGAAATAACATTTTGAATCTTAGAGATACTCATTGAAGTAGAAGAAAGTATTACTTCTCCATCTTTTGTAGCAATAAAAATATCATCAAATAGATCTTCGGCCTTCCTTTTTTCAATCAACTCATTTAACGTATTCAGCCTAATAAAAATCTTATAAGGAGCGTTTGTTTTTATTTGAACAAACAAAGGGTCTTTCATTGGGGATACTCTGTCATCACCGGCTTTTTCTACCTGAATACTATCTGCTTTGGTAATTAAAGGTTTCAATTTCTTGCGCAAAGAATCGGCGCTTAAATTTTCTTTTTTCACCATGCTGTTTTTAACAGCAGTAGTTATTGCATCAACTGTATTCTGAATTGTAGTTGATATAGTATTAAGCTGTTTAAAATCCCTCTGAATTAATTGATCTTCTTTATCGCTTACATGCCTTAAATAAAAGACTATGAAGATAGATGCAACCAGGAGAAATGAAAAAAGTAAAAACAAGCTTTGTCTGGAAGTCGCAAAAGAGGGTTTCATTATTCACCTTTTTGTTACAAACAAAACAATAAAATTTATTTGTGCAATTAGTTTAGTTTAGCAGTGATTATTTGATATAAATTAAAATCCCAACATTAAATAGGATCATGATGAAGGATTTTGAGATTAAATTTATAATTGAATTCAGACTATTTTTAATTTCAAAACGTCAATTTATTTCTAATCAATTTCATCAGAAACAGAAGAAGATTATTTAGCACAATACCGGAAGTTGAGGAATTGAGAAAGCGATAGTTTATTTTAGCTGTTACTTTAGACAGCTTTTAAAATGAATTCAACACATAATATATACTTTATTTTTCCTATGTCAATTGTTCAATTGAACTATTTTTTGTCTTAACGAAGTAGAACTAAATCCTTCGTTTGTTTCGTATAATTTATAGTGTCTGTTTATTTATAAATTTAGAATATTAAATGTGTGGTAGATCATAATTTATTTTATTTGCTTGATTATCAAAATCGATTTATGTAAGTTATTTCATCACTGCTAAACATCAATTACAATCGTTTCACTTGTATTTCAAAAAGGTAATTGTTCTTAATGAGATAATATTCTTTATAATTTTTTGATTATCTGCATAAAGAATTTCAGCTAGAATTATATTAAGAATTTGAATAGTGTAAACTTCGAATCACAAATATTATTAGTTTCAAATATTCAACAAGATTTGGCGTTTTTTGTATTACTTTGAATAGATGTGAATAAAATATCCTTACTTACCCCAGTCGACCATTAATTTATCAAACATCTAATTTCATTTAAAGAAGCGATTTAAGCTTCTATGATTATTACTCTCTAAATGAAATATTCATGTTTGTATTTTTCATAACAGTTTGAATAAATAGGGCATTATTAATGGAGTCATTAGTTTTAATTTTTAATCCTTTAAAATCAAAAATTGAAAAAGAGGTCGAGCAATTTCTTAGCAACAAAGCTTCTGTTAATTATTTTTGCTTAAATGATTTAGAGGCTAGCAAGTTGCAGCAATTAAACCCTGATTTAATATTTTTTATAATGGATGAATTAAATGAAAATTACGACTTTTCAAAACTTGATAACCTTTATTTGAATTTTTCTTTAGTCCCTATTGTGGGTATTATTAAGAATAATACTTTTTGCAGCCGGAAATTTCTCCGTAAATATATATGGAGCTTTTTATCTTACCCATTTAATGAAGAGGATATTAATCGAACAATTGATTTGTTATGTGAAAATAAAACCGAAAAATCAGAATTTGTTTTCCCGCTTAAGAAACATGCTATGTTTGATATGTTTAAAGGTGAATCCGAAAAATCATCAAAAATAAAAGAAAAAATTTTAAATATATCCCGTTATGATGTTTCAGTTTTAATAAATGGGGAAACTGGAACCGGGAAAGAATTATGTGCCAAGATGATCCATTTCTTAAGCAACCGGTCAAACAATAATTTTGTTCCTATCAATTGCGGTGCAGTTCCTTCCGAACTTTTTGAAAATGAATTGTTTGGGCATAAAAAAGGTGCTTATACAAATGCGGAATCAAGCGAAACCGGGTTAATTTGTGAAGCAAATAACGGAACCTTATTCTTAGATGAAATTGAATCACTTCCTCTTAGCATGCAAGTAAAACTTTTAAGATTTTTGGAAGAAAAAAAATATAAACCGCTCGGGCAATCAAACTACGTTTCTTCGAATGTAAGAATAATTGCAGCGTCAAAAGAAGATTTAAAAGAAAAGATTAAAAAAAATCAGTTTAGAGAAGATCTGTTTTATAGGTTAAATATTTTATCAATAGACCTCCCCCCGCTTCGTGAAAGGACAGAAGATATTCCTACTCTCACGTCATTTTTTATAAACCGCTTTTCCAAGTTGTATAATAAAAATATAAAAGGCATTGGCCCATTGGTAATGATGAAAATGCTCCATCATAATTGGGAGGGTAACATACGTGAGCTGCAGAATGTAATTCAGGAAGCCGTTATTTTAAATACAACCGGTTGGATTGAAGATGAAAATTTGTGCATCTGTAAAAAAAGTCCCGATAATGTTAATATAAATTCATCATTCAACGATGCAAAGAAAAGTATTATATCTAAATTTGAAAAATCTTATTTAAAAAATCTTTTGATAATATTTGAAGGTAATTTATCAAAAGCAGCACGTTTTGCAAAAAAAGATAGAAGAGCTTTGGGAAGATTATTAAAGAAGAATGGTATTAACCCGTTTGATTTCAGAAATCAAATAAAAAACGTGTGACTTTTTTTACCCGCCCATTTTTCTTAAAGAAAAATTCCTTTTATTTATCTTTAAATAGATTAATAAGCAAACCCCTTGACAATTAATTTATAAATAATTTAAATAAGACTGTGAACTTTTAGTCCCACATTTCATTTTACCTGAAAAACCAAAAGACCTATAACTTGTTACTAATCAAAGTGCTACGATACTCTTCCAAAATAGGAACTGAATTTGAATGGTACTATATAAATGGAACTTTTATTACGAAAGAGATAAGAGACACTTTAGGTGATATTATTATTCAACATTTGTTGAAAAAGAAAGATCACAAAGACGATCTTGAGGGCATTTCCATATTTGTTTACGAAAAGGAATTAGAAAATTTATCCGGCGAAATTATGTCTACTATTGGAGACTTAGTTGCAAAAGGATTATTAAAAGTGTCTGAAAATTCTGTAGGCCAGAAGAAATACCAACTTTCGAATTCTCATAGCTAAATAAAAATATAGTAATAATTATTTTAAAAAAATCAGTTGTAACTGAAGTGGACGAAGTCTATTTGAATGTTTCATCCCTCCAAATATTTTATTTATGATTGATGTTTAACGAATTAGCTAAAGCAAAGATGGCGGAAACCTACAAATCAAATTGGGAGTATATAACAGACGAATTAAAATTCCTTGATTTATTAATTAGCCTGAAGGTAACTTTACATCAAAATCATTACCTGGGAAAAAATTTAGAAAGTTTTAAAGGGCTTGCACTGTCCGATGAAGAAATTAATGATTTATTGGAAAATGCTAATTCGTTTGACGATGAAAATCTTTTAAATCATAACAAAAAAAGCATTCAAAAATTATTAGATACATTGAATAAGCTGAGAGAAGAGATTGATGAAAGACGGAATTTAAGCCTTCAACAACAAATATATTTATCATTACCGCAGCTCTCCCGTATTTTTCATCTAGCCCGGTTTGAAGAGCAATGCATCATATTATGCCTGGCTCCTGAAATCAATAGTAAATACAATAAGCTGTATGCTTATTTACAGGATGATTTAACCCTTAAAAAACCATGCATAGATTTGGCATTGAGCTTATTTTGTAAATCCGGAGAAGAAAAATTAAATGCAAGAATTTCATTTGAACAACAGTCTCCAATCCAAAAGTATCACCTCATTCAGGTAACGGAAAATCCTATTGATTATTCTTCGTCTTTATTAATGCATCATTTAAAGCTTGATAATAGAATTACAAACTTTCTTTTAGATCTGCCGGATATTGATCATAAAATTGAGCCGGTTGCAAAAATTTATTTTCCAAAAGATATAAATGATCAAGCTTTAGAGATAAAAGAGGCCCACAAAGAAATTAAAAATTTTATAGTCAATCATTTTAAAAGTGATAATAGTTTTGGGCATAATATAATTCTGAATTTATTCGGAACTTACGGATCAGGCAGGCATCAATTTGCAAAAATAATTTGTAATGATTTGGGAATACCTTTAATCAAGGTTGATCTTGAAAAAATAATTAGCCGTGAGATGAATTTTGAAGAAACAATTTGGTGTATAGGCCGTGAAGTAGTTTTACAATCTTCGGCACTTTGCCTGGAAAATTTTGATTTTTTAATCAACGATGAAAATAGATTTAAATATCACCTGGAATTTCTAATTGAAGCAATCCAAACATTTACCCAATTAACATTTTTACTTGGAAAAAAATCATGGAATCCACAAGTATCTTTAAATAAAAGTGTTTTTATTGATGTTGAATTTCCTGTTCCTAATGACATCGAAAGAAAAAAACTTTGGGAAAAGCATTTAAATGGACATCTTAGTTTGGCACCTGATATTGATCTAAACGAACTATCTGGTAAATTCAAGTTTACAGAAGGACAAATAATAAATACTCTTGAAGCGGCTTATAATCTGACTTTACTTAAACCAGATGAAAATAGCATAGTCTGCTTGGAAGATCTCCATGCTGCATGTAAAAATCAGTCAAATAAAAAATTGAGGACATTAGCACAAAAAATTGAAACAAAATATACCTGGGATGATATTGTGCTGCCTTCTGATCAGAAAGTTCAGCTTCAAGAGTTATGTAATCAGGCAAAATACCGCAAGATAGTTTATAGCGAATGGGGGTTTGATAAAAAACTCTCATTAGGTAAAGGATTGCATGCTTTATTTAGCGGGCCATCAGGAACAGGCAAAACTATGGCTGCTGAAATAATTGCAAATGAGCTTATGCTGGATCTTTATAAAATTGATCTCTCCCAAGTTGTTAGCAAATATATTGGGGAGACAGAAAAAAATCTGGATAAAATTTTTACCGAGGCTCGTTATAGCAATGCTATCCTCTTTTTTGATGAAGCCGATGCACTTTTTGGAAAACGTTCCGAAGTTAAAGATGCGCATGACCGATATGCAAATATAGAGATTGGATATTTACTTCAGAAAATGGAAGAGTATGATGGGATCGCAATTTTAACAACAAACTTACGTCAAAATATGGATGAAGCTTTTGCGCGTCGTATAAAAATAGTTGTCGAATTTCCTTTCCCAGATGAGGAATATCGAAAACGAATTTGGCAAATAGTTTTTCCAGGCAAGGATTTAATCGGTAAAGAGCTGCTTGATAAAGAGGTGAATTTTGATCTTCTTGCTCATGAAGTTAAGCTGCCCGGGGGAAATATAAAAAATATTGCATTAAATGCAGCATTTTATGCGGCAAAAAAAAATGAAGCAATAGGAATGGGACACTTGAAACACGCTGTACGACGCGAGTATCAGAAGATGGGGCGAATATGGAATGAAGCAGGGTGGAATTAAAGTAATAATCATAAATCTAAAGTGAATAATTAATATTGTACAAATAAGAGTTAGGTAGAATCGATTAAATGGACAAGATATCTATACATAAAAATAATAATGGAGAATATATTGATCAGCTTCGAAAAGAAATAGCCGGAGGATTATTATTCTGCCATTCCCGCGAAAGTGAAGCAACAAGTAAGACACTGGAAGTGACCGCATTTTCGTATGCTTTAATTGAATTATTGATGGAACAAGGGATAATAACTGAAGACGATTTGAATGAAAGGAAAAGAAAAATAGCTAAAAAATTGGTTGAAAATTTCAGAGAATCCGGTATGGGTATTTTGCGCCAGGAACATGAATCGGATAAATACACTTTTCAAAAGGAAGTTAATATAGATTGCGAAAATAGAATTCATCTTTGCAAAGCAGCTTGCTGCCGTTTGCCATTCGCACTTTCACAGCAGGATGTTGAAGAAGGAATTGTAAAATGGGATTTTGAAAACCCTTATATGATTGCTCACAAATCGGATGGCTATTGCGTGCATAATGAAAATCATACTTGCACTTGTACAGTTTATAAAAACCGCCCGTTGCCCTGCCGTGGATATGACTGCAGTAATGATAAGAGGATTTGGAATGATTTTGAAAAAAGGATTATAAATCCTGAATTAGAGAATAATTTTATATCTTTAAAAGTTTAATCTTTAACTTACAAATCAAAGAAATTAAAAGTGGCAAATTATACTGCAGTTGCTGATGTCGGAGAAACATTAATAACACTCTTACGAGATAATATGAGTGATCTAATTAGCAGTGACTCTATTGTCCTTCTTTCACCAGGCGAAGTTAAGGATCAAAACATACGTTTAACTCTCTTTCTATATAATATTATTGAGAACCCCCATATGAAGAATCAGGAGATGAGAGAAATAAGTTCGTCGCAGCTTGGTTATCCTCCATTGACTTTAGATCTATATTATCTATTAACAGCTTATGCATCAACACAGATAACAAACATTACTGATAGGACACTTGAAGAATGCCGGATATTGGGAAGGGCAATGCGTATTTTTTATGATTATGCAATCTTAAGCGGAACCACTCTTAAAGGAAGTTTTGCCGGCACTGATGAAGAGCTTAGGATTTTGCTCAATCCATTATCTCCTGATGATATTAATAAAATATGGACAACTTTTCAGGATGTGCATTACAGACTATCAGTAGGCTATCTTGTTACCCCGGTAAATATTGATTCAATTCGTGATATAAATACACAAAGAGTTGTATCTAAAGAAATGGATCATTCATATTTAATCCCCAAAAAATAAAAAACAAATGGCAATTACTTTTCCTTATATTATCAATGATTCTCTTGCTTATGAGGGTGATAAGATTACAAATAATCTTTCGCTGGCTATTTCTTTAAAAGATGATTATACAAATGCAGCACCTGCCGGCAATATAAAAGTAATTATCAATGAAGGAGAAATAAAAGCAAATAAGAATCTAACCGGCTTTTACATATTTAATGATATTCCTCCCGGCAGCTATAATATTTTAATTGAGTCGGAGTTTTATTTTACCGAAGAAAAATTAGTGAATTTACCTCTCCCGGATCCTAAAAATCCTTTAGTTGAAATTTCATTAACACAAAAACCTTCCTACCCATTTGCGGCGAATGCTACACTTATAAGAGGCATTGTTACAAACGGTGATCCTGTTGCAGGCGCAGACATAACTGTTATTAGTAAATCAATCAAAACTAGGACTAACGATAGAGGAGAGTTTGTACTTTTTTTTAAGGGTATAGCACAAGAAAATATTACGATCGAAATTAAAAAAAATAGCGATACTAAAAGCGTGAATGCAACAATTAAAGAAGGGAAAACAGTTTCTTTAGGAATAATATCATTTCCGTAATTGTAGTGCCAGGTTCAAACTTTTTTTATAAATACACTTAAAAATTTGTAATCATAAAAGAATCCAGCCGTTAAGAATTGAAATAAGTTTCATGAAAAAAATATTTAGAACTAATTTAAGGAGGTAATTAAAATGCCAGAATATTTATCGCCGGGTGTTTATGTTGAGGAATTTGAAATCGGTGCAAGGCCGATTGAAGGGGTAAGTACAAGTACTGCAGGTTTTTTGGGAGAAACTGAGAGAGGCCCAACAAAGCCGAAATTTATTTCCAGCTGGCTTGATTTTCAAAGATGGTTTGGATCCTATTTTAATGTTAATGGCAGTACACCGTATTTACCCTATGCCGTTGAAGGTTTTTTTTCTAATGGCGGCAAACGTTGTTTTGTAGGCCGTATTGTTCCTAGTGATTCAGCATTAGCTACTCTAAGCCTGGGAGGGGCACTTACTGTTGATACTGTTGGAGAAGGAGAGTGGGGCAATAATGTCGCATTAATTGTAGAGGCTGGAACTTTTTCAACAACAACAAATCCTCTATTTAAGCTAAGAGTTTTTTATTGGAAAAAAGAGCTTCCTACTACTTTAGGTGATCCGGATGCAGATTCTACTATTCCTGCCCCAACACTACGAGAGCTCTTTGATGATCTCTCGGTGGATGCAGAATCTCCGGATTATTATGAAAACAAAGTAAACGGTATTTCGAATCTTATAACAATTACCAAGAAAACTGGAGACACAGGCGCTCTACCCTCTACACCAAATACTGTTACTGCTCTTGCAAGTGGAACAGCAGGGACAACTCCATTAACTGCAGTCGACTATAAAAGAGATACAATCACAGATGATGTTCCCGGAAAGAGAAAAGGTCTAACAGCTTTTAAAGAAATTGATGAAATTTCAATTGTGCATGTACCGAATGCCAATTCAATTGGCGGATTGGTTTCCGCAATAATTAGCCATTGCGAGAATTTAAAAGACCGTTTTGCTATAATCGATGCAGATGAATCTTCCAGTGATGTAGGCTACTTTGAATCCAAGAAATACATTTGAAACTCAATATGCTGCATTTTATTATCCATGGCTTAAAATAATTGACCCGGTAACACAATTAGTCAAATTAATACCTCCCGGTGGTTATGTAGCAGGCATTTATGCAAGAAGCGATATTGAACGCGGCGTGCATAAAGCTCCGGCAAATGAAGTTGTTAGAGGAGCAACAGATTTGGAATTCAATATTACCACTGAACAGGATATTCTTAACCCGAGAGGTGTTAATGTTATAAGAGCATTTCCCGGAAGAGGAATTCGTGTTTGGGGTGCCCGTACACTTTCGAGCAATACTCTATGGAAATATATTAATGTTCGGAGGCTCTTTATTTATATTGAAGAATCCATTGATGAAGGGACTCAATGGGTAGTCTTTGAACCCAATAATGAAAAACTTTGGGGACGGGTAAAAGCAACTATTACTCAATTCCTAACAACAGTTTGGAGAGATGGAGCACTTATGGGAATAAAACCAGAGGAAGCTTTCTTTGTCAAATGTGATAGAACTACAATGACCCAGGACGATATTGATAACGGCAGGCTTATTTGCTTAATCGGGATTGCACCTGTAAAACCGGCAGAGTTTGTAATTTTCAGAATTGCTCAATGGGCCGGCGGTTCATCAGTGACAGAATAAGCACTGGGCATATTTTAATTTTTCTTCTAATAAGTAATTGTTAAAAAGAATAAGGAGATTAAAGAAATGGCAAGAAAAGATCCATTAAGACAATTTCGTTTCCGGATTGAGATTGATGGTATCACTCAAGCTGGATTCAGCGAATGCAGCTTTGCTGACACGACAACAGATTCTGTTGAATATAGAGAAGGAAATGAATCCCCGGTTTTTCGTAAACTTTCAGGACTAACTAAATACGGAAATATAACACTCAAGTGGGGTATTACAGATTCGATGGAGCTATATAATTGGAGGCAGCAAGTTATTGATACCGGGGCTGAAGGAGCCAGAAAAAATATGTCAATTATCCTAATTGATGAAGCCGGTTCGGATAAGTCACGCTGGGATATTGTACAAGCATGGCCCACCAAGTATGACCCAACGGATTTCAGCGGTAAAGGAAATGAAGTTGCGATTGAAAGTTTAGAAATTGTTCATGAAGGTTTTAAACGTGTTTCATAAGAAACTAAGATATTAAATTTAATCAAATAATCTGAATAATCTTTATTACAGAACTACTCCTTTATTCTGAAATTTTTTTGATGGATATTATGCCTCCCACGAGTGATATTATTCTTGAATTATTTAAAACTCTATTAAGTATCATAGTACTATTAATTACATGGGTTGTAGGCATGCGAATTTTGACTTTCTGGGAAATAAAAAAGAAAAGGAAGGAACTAGATCTTGTTAACTCCACAGAATTTCACAAATTGTATGGAGAGTTTACTACAGTATGGAGACTTTGGAAAATTTATTGGAAGAATTATGTAAATAAAAATGAATCATCCGAAAAGTTATCAGATCTATACTGGGAATTGTTAAAAAGAGCTTCTGCGGCAGAGGGAGGAATTGAGGCCATATTAGTTAAATTATCCAGCGAAAGAAAACTTAATAGTGAAGAAATGGAGACTCTAGGTTTATTTCGACAAGCATTTCAGCAATTAAGGGAATCTATCCGTGAGAAAAATAATATGGATTGGCAAAGAGAATCACCAGAATATAAACTGTTAAAAGAACTAACAAGTAAAACTATCTTAATAATAAACCCTGATAATAAATTGAAATCTCCAAAATTTAAATTAACCAAAAGACAATTTTCTTCTATTTTAGCACAACAACAATTAAGTCAAATAACCGAGATCAATTCCAATAACTGGAAAAATAAGATTAGCAAATTTTAGGAAAACCATTAAATAAAATAAATAATCAAATAAGATTAGTATAATAACATATTCAACCTGTAATTTTTTATTTATAAAAATTTGATCAGAGAGGAAAAAAAATCAAGATGGGATTTCAAACGGAATATGAATTTACTTTGCCAAAAGGTTATGTGGATGAAGATGGAAATCTTCATAAGAAAGGTACTATGCGGCTTGCAACAGCAGCAGATGAGATTCTACCTATGAAAGACCCGAGAGTACAAACAAATCCCGCTTATCTAACTGTAATTTTACTTTCGAGAGTAGTTTCCAAGCTTGGTGATGTACAAACCATAAATCCTAAAGTTATTGAAAATCTTTTCGCTTCCGATTTATCATATCTACAGGAATTCTATAAAAGAATTAATGAAAACGGAAATGGCAAGCTAAAAGGAACATGCCCAAAATGTGAAAATGAGTTTGAGATAGAATTGGAATCATTGGGGGAATAATTAGCTACCCCCTTGGTAGAATTTACGAGGAGGTAGCTTTCATTGCATATCATTTCCACTGGACTCATGATGAGATTATGAACCTGGAACATGCTGAAAGGCAAAAATGGGTTGAGGAAATTTCTAAAATTAATCGGCAGCTTAGTGGTGAAAAAGAAAAGAGTATTCTTGAAATGGAATAAAATATTAATTAAAGATTTTGAAATTATTTTTAAAACCAAGCACTATCCTGAATTAATTTTGTAAAGTAATATTAGATGGCAACAGGAAAAAAACCATATCCATATACATCCTTTAGATTCAGTATTGAAATCGGAGGAATTATTGTTGCACAAGTTTCAGATGTGTCAGGACTTCAAATAGAGACCGAGACTGAACCTTATGAAGAGGGCGGCGTTAATGATTTTGTTTATCAACTTCCAAAAAGAACAAAGTATCAGCATATTATTCTCAAACGCGGAATTACAGATCTGGATGATTTATGGCAATGGTACCAGGATGTGGTTAGCGGAAAATTCCAAAGAAAAAGCGGCGCTATTATTTTAAAAGATGCTGCCGGTAATGATAAATGGAGATGGGATTTTGAGCAAGCCTTTCCTGTTAAATGGACAGGCCCGGATTTTAAATCAGATCAAGGTACCGTGGCTTTTGAAACTGTTGAACTTGCTCATCATGGAATAAAAAAAGTGTGAAAGTAAAATATTAAGTGATTTAATAAAAGTTAAATTTAATGACGGTATCGGATTCAAATTTTTACAAAAAAGTTACAGACAAATACAGGTATAAGAAATCGAATTTTATTAAGTACCCTGCCTTGTTGTTTTATAAGCATAATGCGGCTGCTCTTTCTAATAAAATTAATCTCGGAATCCTTTTTCAATTGAATTTTAATGTTAGCGGCCTCAGTTCAACATATTCTTTTTTAGCTAATGTTATTCAAGAAATGAAGCAGCAGTTTTCTTGGTTTGCAGTTGAAAAATTCTTCCCTCAATTTATATTTAAACCAATCGTATTAAAAAACCTACCAGGATTGAAAAAATTATTTGACGATGAACAAGATAACTCTGCAGCTAAACTTTTTTCATTTTCTCAAATACCTATAAGCAATGCTAACTTGATTTCATATATGCAATCTGCATTTTCAAAAATAAAAAACAAAAAACTTGGAGCTAATAAAATACCACAGGCATTATCATTGAGTTCAAACAGACTGCCTCAGGAGACAATTCATTCTACATTTTTAAATTCTAAGTATAAATCGTATTTGAATTTAAATAGAATAAGCGTGAGCCAAAACATTTTGCAAACATCATTTGCCGGGGGAAAAAATTCCTTAATGAGTAGCTATAATAATGATTTGAACTCTGAAAATTTAAGTAAAAGAGCTTCAAGCAAAAGAATCAACTTTAAAGGGAAAGATGAAAATTTATTTCTCTTTAATCCCCAAAAAATAAAAGAGGAAGTAGAAAATATTAAAAAGATGGTAAACGAAACGAAAGAAACCATTGCAAATAAATCAAGCTCAACCGTTTTTCCATTGGAGAACGAAATAAAAAAACATATTGATATAAACCGTATCTCTGACAAAGTTTATCAAAACATTGAGCGAAGGATAAGGATCGAAAAAGAAAGAAGAGGATTATAAATGCTGGTAAAAGCTTTTTTAACAAGGAAAGATAATCCTTTATTGATTGTTCCTTGCTTATTTAATCCAAAAGAGCTGAGTGTTGAAAAGAGTAATCAGTTTTCCGAAGTGAATATCCCCGGTCTTCCCTCTCCTATCTTTCAATTTGTTAGGGGAAACGCCAGGTCAGTCAGTATGGATCTTTTTTTTGATACTTATGAAGCAGGAACTGATGTTCGCGTTTTTACGGATAGGATAACCGGCTGGGATGCAGGGAGTATGTTAAGTAAGCTTCCTGATGCAGCGAAGGGCTTAATGGATATTGATTCTGATCTTCATGCTCCACCTGTATGTATCTTTATATGGGGTGCTTTTATTTTTCAATGTATAATTGAAAGGGTCTCTAAAAGGTTTACAATGTTTCTGCCGGAAGGAATTCCGGTAAGAGCAACTTTAAATGTTACTCTAAAAGAATACAGAGAAGTTGATGTTCAGGTTAAAGAGCTATCATTGCAATCGGCAGATTTAACAAAGCGGTGGACAGTAACCCTGGGCGACAGCCTTTGGTCTATAGCAAGCAAGCAATATGGAGACCCGGCGGATTGGAGATTAATCGCCGATGCAAATAATATTGATAACCCGCGTAAATTAATACCGGGAGAAGATTTAATAATTCCACTTAAGGAATAAATAAATATAAAAATAATTTTAAGTTTTAATCTTTAATGATATAAGGATGCCGCAGCAGTATATTATATGGCTTTAGAAGCAATAGCAAAAAAAAATCTAAATTTTTATGCACCCAATTTCGAGGTGGATATTAACGGTAAAACCTTGCCGATAAATATCAGCAAAGAAGTAATGAATGTCTCGATTACAGAAAAGTTGGATGAAGGCGCCAGCTTCAATTTCACAATGAATGATGAGTTCGATGTTTCAAAGCAGCAGTTTAAGTGGCTGGATGATCCGCTTTTTGTTGAAGGAAATACCGTTACAATAAAGATTGGTTATGGAAATAATCTTATCTCGATGATAGAGGGTAAGATCAATGCATTGGATTCAAGCTTTTTTTCCGGGGGGCCAACCACCCTTGATATTAGGGGGCAGGATCTTTCTTTTGATTACCTTAAAAGAAAATCTAAAGAAAGAACTTTCTTAAATAAAAGTTATAGTGAAATAGCAAAATTAGTTGCCAATGAAGCTTCGTTAGATGCTGTTGTAGATGATACACCTAAATTTGAAACAGTTATTCATAAAGACAGTAACAAAACTTATTTCGATTTTCTTTTGGATCTGCAAAAAAAATCTGACAGGGAATTTTCCGTTAACCGCAAAACGATCTACTTTATAAAGCCTAAAGATGATTCAAAGGAAATAATTACTCTTATGCTTGGAAAAGATATTATAAGTTTTCGTCCTACTATAAACACTACAAAAATAGTTACAGAGGTAGAAGTCAGAGGGCATAATCCCCGCGATCCCAGCTCCCCAATTATAGGCAGGGCCATAGCAGGAAGTGAAAGAATACAGGAACCGGGAAGGAAAACGGCAAGCCAGATAGCAGAGAAAAATATTAAAGATGGTAAAATGGTCATCACAAACGTGGCGGTTAGCTCGGTAGAGCAAGCAAATGCCATTGCAAAATCTGAATTAAATAAAGCAAGCAATAGTTTAGTTGAAGGAGAAGTGGAAAGCATAGGACTACCCGATATAAGGCCTGGAGTTAATATTGGACTTGGTGGAATGGGCAAACGATTTAGCGGAAAATATTATGTTGAAGAAACGACTCACACCATAGATGATAATGGTTACAGAACAAGATTTAAGGTAAAGAGGAATGCAATATGAGGAGTATAATTGATGTATTGGAGAATGAAGAAAAAAATAATGTTAGGCTTGTTAATGGAGTCGCTGCCGGTATAGTAACAAACAATAAAGACCCTGAAGGTCTCTACAGGATAAAAATAAAATTCCCCTGGCTTTCGGATGACAACGAAACCGACTGGATTAGAATTGCAACTATGATGAGCGGTGGAAATCGTGGAAGCTTTTTTCTTCCTGAGGTTGGAGATGAGGTGCTTGTTGCATTTGAGCATGGAGATATAAATCATCCGTATATAATTGGAGCTTTGTGGAATGGTGTGGATAAGCCGCCTGAAAATAATAGTGATGGTAAAAATAATATTCGTAAAATAAGATCCCGCAGCGGCCACGAAATTATATTTAATGATGATGATACGACTAAAAAAGAAAAAATAGAAATTCATACAAATGCTGGGCACCAAATTATTCTGGATGACTCTGCCGCCCAGGAAAAGATTGAAATTAAAGATAAGACAGGGAACAATCAAATCACTAATTGATTCTGTTCAAAATTCTATAGACATAGAAAGTGCCATGCAGCTTAATATTAAATCTGCAGTTGTAGAAATAGAAGGCACAGCTTCTCTGTCTCTAAAATCGAATTCTCTTTTGACAATACAGGGACTGCCGGTTAAAATCAATTAAAAGAAAATTAAGATTTTATTAGATGATTATTTTTTAATATTTAAATCCACTAACATATTTCTTTATAAATATATATGCCTTTAGCAGCAAGAGTAGGAGATTTGACAAGCCATGGCACACCACTTGGCCCGGGGCCTGGCAGCTTTAATGTTCTTATCGGCGGAATGCCTGCCTGGAGAGCCACATCAGATTTTCACACTTGCCCGTTGGTTTCAGGAACAGTCCCTCATGTTGGCGGTGTTATCAGTATTGGCAGCTTAACCGTTTTAATTAATAATTTACCGGCAGCCAGGCAAGGTGATCTTATAATAGAAGCAGGCCCTCCCAATTCAATAGCTATGGGCTGCCCTACTGTAATAATCGGATAAAGCTTAATAATAAATTTAAATTAATTTATAAGATTAAAACTTGAACAACTCTAATGGCTAAAGAATTTTTAGGCAGAGGCTGGAAATTTCCGGTTACAGTTGATACAAATACCGGAAGAATAGCTATGTCCGAGTATGAACAGGACATTAAAGAATCTATATGGATAATTCTTTCAACCTCTAAAGGAGAACGGGTTATGCGCCCCGATTTTGGATGCGGGATACATGATCTTGTTTTCTCTCCAATTAATACTACTACTATAAACCTTGTAGAAAATAGTGTTCGTGAAGCACTTACTCAGTGGGAACCCAGGATTGAGTTAAATAATGTCGCAGTATCTTCTGAATTGGACTATGAAGGGAAATTGCTTGTAAGCATTGACTACAAGGTTCGAGTTACAAATAATAGGTTTAACCTGGTTTACCCATTTTATCTAAAGGAAGTTTAAAATTTTTATTCACATAAAATCGCAAGCTAAAACTTTCCATTTATTTTTTAATTCTTTAAGCAGCAAGCCCTCTGATTTTTTGATAGTAAAAAAATATTAGATTATGAAAATCGAAGCTCCTAAAATAGATTCTAGAAAGTTTAGTGATTTATTAAACATCTTAAAAGGATTGGTTCCCCATTATACACCTGAATGGAAAGCTTCGGACGAAGATAAAGATAGTGGGGTTGCACTCTTAAAAATTTTTTCTCATATATCCGAATCCGTCGTAAATCATCTCAACCAGATGCCGCGTAAAAATTTTGTTGCATTCCTGGATATGCTTGGAATAAAGCTGCTTCCGGCACAGACTGCAAGAGTTCCTCTTACATTTAAGCTTGTCGATGGTACCGATAATGATTTCTTAATTCCCGCAAAAACTCAGGCTTCTGCCGATAAAACAGATAAGCATGACGAGCTTCCATTTGAAACGGAAAAAAATCTCTGGGCTACTACAAGTAATCTTAAAGAAGTAATCAGCACCGATCCTTTCAACGATAATATTTTTGTTCATACTGCAAACGTTACATCAAAAGACGGAAAAATTCTTGATGAGCAAATTGCATTCACTCTCTTTTCAGGGGCAAATCAACAAGAACACAGCCTTTATTTTGGGCATACCGATATATTTAATATGGAAAGTGCCGGCAAAATAATTATTGATGTAACTTTAGCAGATGCCGGAACAGGAAATTCAAGCTTGAATTTGGAATGGTCGTATTGGGGAGAAAATAAAGAGAAAGAAATAGATGAATGGGTTCCGCTGGAGATTGAAAGTGATGGTACAAATGGTTTTAGTCAAAATGGTGAACTTATGCTTTTAAAAACTCTTGAAGGGAAAGTGAAAGAAGAGAAGCTTGCGGATATTTTTACAAAAACAAATCGAATAGAGATCAAAGACAAAAGCATAGGCGAAATAAAAACTAGATGGGTAAGATGCAGATTGAAAGATCCACTCTCAATCGGTTCATCAATAATTCTTCCAACAATAGATACAATTTTCTTAAAAGCAGAACCAGGTGATTCGATACCTCCCGATGCAGGTTTTTTTAATGATGTACCTATAGACTGGAAACAAGTTTCTATTGAAGCAAATGTAGTTGAATGTCAGGGAGAAATAGAAATTCCATTATCCGCAGCCGCCATAATTACAAATCCTCCCAAACATATTTGCCTCGACTCTGTTGATGGGTTTAGCATAGGAGACATAATAGATATTTTTACCGGTGAAAATTTCAAAAGTCAGGGAATAATAACAAATATAGATTTTGATCAAATAAGCATTCAAGCTACTCTTGAATCAAATATTGATGTTTTAGAAAATGATATTAGTAAGAACAAAATACAAAGGACATATAAAATAAATCCTTTCGGCAGTAAACCCAGGTTGTATGATTCATTTTATATCGGCAGCCAGGAAAGTTTATCAAAAAAGGATGCAACTATTACTCTTAAATTTTCTTTAACACACCTTGATACCTTTGCTAATAAATCCGATTCTGCCTCTCTTAATCCAAAACTCTCATGGGAATTTTGGAATGGTAATGGTTGGCAGGCAATTACAATTTTAAAGGATGATACTAACAGGCTTTTGAAAGATGGAGACGAAATGGCAATTGAATTCAATTGCCCGGCTGATATTTATGAGTTAGAAGTGAACGGACAAAAAAATTATTGGATTCGAGCAAGGATTGTGGGAGGTGATTATGGAAGAGATGAATATTCCATCGACAAAAGTAATGAACAAAAAATAAAGATAGATAGCAAATATAACATACCTATTATCCGGGATCTTAAAATTGATTATCGTTTTAATATAAAAGAAAAACTTCAATACTGCCTGAGTTATAATAATCTTGATTTTCAAGATGAAACATCGAACTCTTCAAAAGAGGAAGAATTTATTATTCCTTTCATTCCCATGGAAGATACAAATCTAAATTTCTATTTGGGCTTTGATAAGCCGTTGATAGACGGTCCAATCAGGATATTCTTTGATGCAAAAGAGCTCCCATTCAATGATGAGACAAAACCCAAGATGGATTGGAATTATGAAAATACAACCGATTGGGCATTGCTTGATTATCTTGATGAGTCCGAAGGAATGATTACACAAGGCCATTTAGAACTGATCGGGCCAATAGATTTTATTTCCCATCAAAGATTTGGCGAAATGTTTTACTGGATACGTGGAAGTCTTGTTAAAGGCAGTTATGATTCGAATCCTGAAATACATGGAATCTATCCAAATACAACCTGGGCAATTCAGGCTGAAACAATTAAAGATGAAATACTTGGTTCAAGTGACGGTGAACCTAATCAAATTTTTTCTTTTCTAAAATTCCCTGTGCTTAAAGGTGAGGAAATAAGAGTGAAGGAAATCTTATCGGAAGAAGAAAAACAAAATTTAATAAGTTCATATGGTGTTAATACTATTTTTGAAGTGAAGAATGAAAAAGGCGAAACAACAGAAACATGGGTGTTATGGAGTGAGGTCTCTGATTTTTTTGATTCTTCATCTGATAGCCGGCACTACACTCTTGACCGTGCTATAGGCCAAATCCAATTTGGGGATGGCTTAAACGGGATGATACCGGCAGGCTTTGATGATAATATAAAAGCATTTTCATATCAGGCCGGCGGAGGTAAGCAAGGAAATGTAGACGTCAATGAGATCAAGTCTCTTAAATCTGCAGTTGCGGGAGTTGATAGCGCTGTAAATCATGTTGCTGCAGATGGCGGTGCGGATACTGCTACTCTTGATGAAATGCTGGAAATTGGCCCGGCTATGATAAGCCACAGAGGCCGTGCGGTTACTATTGAAGATTTCGAATGGCTTGCAAAACAAGCATCAAGAAAAGTTGTAAAAGCAAGATGCCTTCCTAATACTAATAATAATAGGCAAACGGAGATCGGCAGTGTAACCGTAATAATTGTTCCTGATTCAACAGATGATATGCCATTTCCTTCTTTGGAATTGAAACGAATAGTTCAGGAATTTCTTGAGTCCTGCTCTTCAACCACTCTCGCTTTTGCAAAACATATTTATGTTGAAGGCCCTCTCTATTTGAAGATTAACATTTCCGTTGACATTTATATTGATTCCATCGATGCAGCTTCAGAAGTTGAGCGTGAGGCAAGAAGCAAGCTTAATACTTTTTTACATCCTCTCACCGGGGGTTCGGATGGAACCGGCTGGGATTTTGGAAGAGATATTTCGGCTTCAGATGTTTATGGGCTTCTTGAAGATATAGATGGGATTGATCATGTAGAGAACTTAAATTTTAATTACAATTCAGCTGCCAGTAATGATATAGTCTTTGTTGGCAAGGATTACCTGGTTGCTTCCGGCACTCATACAATTAACCTTCAATTAAAAAAAATATTAAATACCGAAGTCGTTTAGACATAATCTTTAATAACGATATAAAAAATCTAATAGTTTAATTGCTCAATTAATTATTGGAGAAACCAAATCATGGGCCTTCCCATTCCTAATCTTGATGATAAAACTTTTGATAGTATAGTTGAAGAAGCTCGTTCACTTATTCCTAGGTTTGCACCGGATTGGACAGATCACAATGTTCATGATCCTGGCATAACATTTATTGAACTATTTGCATGGCTTGCAGAAATGCAGATATATCATGCAAACCGTGTAACCGATAAAAATTATAAAAAATTTCTTAAGCTGGTAGGATTATATCCGTTGTATGCTCAGCCGGCAAAAGTTGATATAACTTTTTCGGATATAACAGAAGAAAAATTTATCGGAAAGAGTTCTCAATTAATTACTAATATTGCAGGAGAAAGAATAACATTTGAAGCTGAAGAAGATTTTATTCTTTATCCGCTGGCAATTAAGTCAATCATCACTAATTATGATTCACAGAAAGTAGATAATACCCAGGCAAATAATACTGATGGTATTTATTTTTCAGCATTTGGGGAAAAAGCAGTTCAAGGATCAACTCTTGAAATTGGATTTGATAAATCTTTACCGGCAGGAAAAGAAATTTCACTTTCCTTTATTCTGCTTGAAGACGATCTCCCGCATGTAGGCAAACATGGAGATGAACAACCAAAAATAATTAATTCAGTTGATTTAGTTTGGGAATATTGGAACAGCGGAAAATGGAATGAACTATCCATCGCAACTTTTCCGGATGGTTCATTAAAAGATACTACATTATTATTAAGCAGAAGCGGAAGAATAACTTTCATTGGCCCACAATCTATGGAAATGAAGAGTAGCTTGTTTGGAATTCGATGCCGCATACAAGGCGGTCTCTACGAGATTGCGCCTAGAATAAACATGGTTATTCTTAATACTATTTCTGCTGCTCAAACTGAAACTATTGAATATGAGGAACTTGGAAACGGACTTGGCATTCCGGGACAAAAATTTCGTCTTCAAAATACTCCAATCATCGGGGAAATTATACCTGACTTTCCTTATTCGCTTTTTACTTCCAGCGATATTCTAAATTGGTACGGATTATTCCAAAAGCTTATTGAGTATAGTAATTCAGTTGAACATAACCCGGTAAAAAAAATATGGAGTGGATTTGATGAAAACATTAAGACATTTATAATTGATTGGGAAAGCATTCAACAACCTGATAACGTAAAAATTATAAATGATTATATTGAAGCACAGGGCAACGGCTCAAACTCTATAATCTCCCCTTTGCTGCTTTCTATTATGGCTGGCTTGCCTTCAACTGATATAGATCAAATTAAGGATAATTTAAATTTAATTATAGTATCATTAAACAATATTTTAGAATCAGGAGATCCTTACGAAATAAATTTTATAAGTAAAATTGTTGGCAAGAATCGTATTCTGATCCAGGTTCAAGAAGATGATGAATCATGGGAAACCTGGTATGAAGTGGAAGATTTCGATCTATCTTCGCCGGATGCACCTCATTATACATTTGATTTGAATAGCAGGGAAATCACTTTTGGCAACGGCTTAAACGGCCGCATTCCAGGTGAATCAAAAAAAATAAGAGCTTCATATAAATGTACGCTTGGTGCAAATGGAAATGTACCCCAAGATCAAAAATTTGGCTATGATGGTATAATAGGAAAAAACTTAAGAGAGGCAAATGGAGGTAGTGACGCTGAATCTATTGAGCATGCAAAAGCCAGAGCAAAAAAAGATTTCAGAACAAACTATCGTGCAGTTACAGCAGAAGATTATGAGTTGCTTGCTATCTCTACTCCCGGGTTACGAGTTGCAAGATCAAAAGCAATAGCCGGCTATAACCCGGATTATCCTTGCGTTTTTTTCCCTGGTTCAGTAACTGTTGTGGTAGTTCCGGACAAACGAGATGGAACTGATTCATTCAAATTAACTAGCCAGTCTCTTACCGGACTTATCAGCGATATCCCTACTGATATTATAGCACAATTAAAAAGTATTCAAGATCAAGAATATATGAATGAAGAAAAATTTGTTAATGCATTACAAACAGCATTGGGTAAAACCTCAGCGGAAAAATATCAAACACTTATCATGGATCAAGCCAAGGAAATATTTGTCCCGCTTCCTTCGGATGGTTTTATTCAGACCGTTTCCAATCATCTAAATATGCATAGGTTGATTACAACAGATGTATATGTAATTGGGCCGAAATATATTAAAGTATCAGTAAAGTGTAATGTTTATTTAATGAAAAGGAGCAGTCCGGTTGAAGTAGAAAAACGCGTGCTGCAAACTCTTGAACAATTTTTAGATCCGTTAAATGGAGGGCCGGATTGGAACGGCTGGCAGTTTGGCCGTTCTATTTATCCATCGGAGATATACCAAATAATAGACAAAGTTGAAGGTGTAAATTATGTAACAGGTGTTTCTCTTAGTGCTGAAGGTGAATACAAGCAAGAAAAAGAAGGAGGAATTATTAATATTCCCCGCACTGCTCTAGTTTATTCAGGGAACCACGAATTGGAATTATTTAAATAACTGATGTTAAGCATAGCAAGT
Organism: uncultured Bacteroidota bacterium; assembly: GCA_963775245.1. GTDB lineage: Bacteria > Bacteroidota > Ignavibacteria > Ignavibacteriales > Ignavibacteriaceae > CAVSWT01. Next base: position 149,320 of record CAVZID010000026.1, on the reverse strand, counting down.
AGATATAAACCCGAATTCATTAAGAAATCGGGTTTATTTAAGCATAGTAAGTAAAGTAAGTTAAATAAGATTACAAATATTATTAATTGAAGAATAAAAATGACAACAGGAGATTTTAGAACACAAATTTTTAAGACTACTGAACAATGGGAAAGTGGTTTACTATACCGTCTTGAAAAATTAGAAGAAGGCATAACAATTTATTCAGTGCCAAACTTTTCACGCTGGATTCAAAATTTAGATAAAATAGAAAACTTTACAGGTTTAGCATTAGACGGATGTGGCCAGATTTATTTTACAGATAATAATTCTCTTTATCTTTATGATCCCCGCACCATGAGGCTCGAATATCTTTTTTCATTTAATGATTATAAATTAACTTCAGGGCTTATACAAAATCCATCAAAAATAATTCTTGATAAACTTACTCTCTGGGTTCTTGATAAAGGAAATAATAGAGTTCTTGCATTTTTCAATGAGAATTTTCAAATCAAATATATTATTGAAAAATATCTTAATAAAGATATTGAACCGGTTGATATTGAAATTAATAAAAACGGTTATTTATATGTCCTTGACAAAAAAAATTATCAAGTTCTGAAATATGATGTTAATGGATCTTTTATTAATGGTTTCGATTTGTCAAAGCTATTCGATATATCCAAATTAAAAGAGCTAACCGGAATTGCAATAAATAACGAAGGAAGAATTTATATAATTGATAAGCAATATAGCAAGCTCATAAGTTTTACTGAAGATGGACAACCTTTAGAGCTTGGGGACTTTACAAAGATATCCGAACAATTTCAGCCGTCATACATAGGCATAGATGAATATGGAAGCATATTTATAGTTGATGATCAATCAGGGTCAATATTTCAATTTGATTCCGATGGAAGCTATGTAGCTAAAATTCAAATCCCGGATTTTACTGGTTCTATACAAGGGCTTTGCATAGATTCGAAAAGTAATCTTTATGTAATTACCGATCAGGGGATTGCTTTTTTTTATACCGAGGAAACATTTTCCAAAGAGGAAGGAATTTATTTTTCAAAAGTATTAGATAGTGGAATACATGAATGCCAATGGCATGGATTGGCTGTTAACCTGAACTTGCCTGCTAAAACTTTCGTGAAGGTTTTTTATTACTCATTTGACGATCCGCTGTTAAAATCTAACATTGATAAAATTTTTTCTGATAAAGAAAAGCCATTACAGGATAAAAAAGAAAGTATAGATAATATCATTCCTGAAATTAAATGGATCGGCCCGGAAACTTTTTCCGACAAGAATATATCAACAAAAAATAATGCTAAAAACATGTTGTTCAGGCAAAAGACAGGGCGCTATCTTTTATTAAAATTATCTCTTTCAACATTTGATGAAACAGTTAGTCCTTCATTAAAAGAGATGAAGGTTTATTATCCACGCAATTCTTATCTAAGATATCTTCCTGCAACTTACCAGGAAGACCCGGCTAGTAAAAATTTTCTTGAAAGTTTTCTTTCAATTTTTGAAACTGTTTTTTATGGACTCGATACCAGGATCGAAAATATTTTTAGATATTTTGATGTAGATACAGTTCCACAAAACTTCCTTAGCTGGATAGCTTCATGGCTAAACTTTGCGATTGAAGAAGACTGGGATGAAAGTAAAAAGTACTTATTTATAAAAAAAGCTGCTATGCTTTATAAGTACAAAGGAACTTCTGCAGCTATAGAAGCATTAATAGAAATTTATACCGGTAATAAGCCAATAATAATTGAACATTCAAAATCAGGAAAACCGTTTGTATTAGGAGGACAATTTAGATTAGGAGTAAACAGCTTACTAGTTCAAACCCCAATTAGAGGATTTCGTTTAGGCGATGATTCAATACTCGGCTGCACAGCGCTCCGTGATGTTTATCAATTACCTGAAGATCCGTTTTTGCAAATGGCTTATCGCTTTACGGTGATGCTTGATCTTTCAGCGGAGGAATATTCACAATATGAAATAGGGCTTAAGAAGATTATCGATGAAGCAAAACCGGCGCATACTATATATAACATTCGTCTTACCAAAGAAATGGAAATTGGGATGGGATCATTTGTTGGTATAAATACAAGGGTCGCCGGCTACCAACCAATTCAGATAGGAATAAATTCTACAATCGGATCAAACATAATTAAATTATATGGAGAAAAAGCAGGCAGAATAGAAAGGCATTCAAAAGCAGGAAAAGATACTCTACTAATTTGATATTAATGCTCATCTCTTCAAATCGCCGCACATTTCTGCGCAACATCCATCTCTCTTTTGCAGCAACATGGAAATAACAATACTAAAAGTTTAGGAGGAAACATATGAAGGGAAATAAGAAAGAATCTTGTGGAATCTGTAAAGTTCCGTTTGAACGGAATAATTACTACTATGGTAAATTAATGACTGTCCGTGATTTTTTTACCGAGCAGTGTTACTTTAATGAAAAGAGATGGCTTATCAATAGGACAATTAATGGATGGGGTATAGTATGTGGATTTGAAGTTCAAAAAGTCCCTCTTGATCCGAACGATTTAAAAAAAGGTTATGATATTAATAAAATTTTGATAACGCCCGGCCTGGCTATTGACTGCTGCGGAAGAGAAATTGTAATGTGCGAAGAGCAAATAATTGATTTGAATTCCGAAGTAGATGATTGCTGTAAAGAAGAAAAGAAAAATACTTCGACTGGAGACCAGCAAAAATCAGACGATAAAAAGAAGAATACGGAATTAATTATTTGCCTTGAATACTATGAATGCAAAACTGAACCGGTAAATCTTCCGCCAATTGCATGTGATCAAAAAGAAAAAGGAGAATTCAATAGGATAAGAGACAGCTTTAAAATTCTTGTTAAATCCAAAGAAGAAGTTGAATTAAAAGAGCATTGCAAAAAGCCCTGTCCTCTTGATCACAAACAAGTCAACCTTCATTCCTATTTATGTAAAGAGTTAAAAGACGGATGCTGTGAATGCCCGGAACATCTATGTTTAATCTTGGCGGAAATAAAAATATCTTCACATGATCATCAATCTGAAGATTCAAGTTCACAAGAATCAAATGTACAAGATTCTAAAGAAACTAAATCAGAAATTAAATCCACTAAATCGAAGGATAAAACTTCCAAGTCAAATCCGGATCAGCCTCAAAATGGAAAATTGAATATTTACATTGATGAATGTTCAAAACGCAAGCTTGTTTATAATAATAAACTGCTTTTTGATCTTATTAACTGTTATCATGGAAATCTTCCACATGTAATTAAAACAAATTGGGACAATGGCCAAAAAATAAAATTGCAAGATTTTAAGGAAGGTATCTGCAATAAAGATGTCGGTATCAAAGTTTGGTTTGATAAAAAAATGAATGAAAATACTATAAATGAAAATACATTTTTGTTCCTTGTTAAAATGGAAAATGCAGAAACAGGAAATAGCAGATATGAACAGGTTCCCGGATCAGTAGAATATTCCGATAACGCCGGCGAGTCTCTGGCTACTTTTAAAATTGAATCTGATTGGATTAAGGATGTTTATTCAGGTTACTCCAGAATCCGGGAAAAAGGCGGAGAGTTTAAGGTTATTCTAAAAGGCGATTTTATTATGAGCGAAGAAGAAAATAATAAAGACATAAAAGCCCTGGATGGAAATTTTATTGGAGGACAATTCCCTTCTGGAAATGGTGTTCAAGGTGGTGATTTTGAAAGCTGGTTTTTTGTAGAAGAGCCGCAAGATAAAAAAAAGTCTGATGCTTCAAGTAAATAAATGAAAAAAAATTTTAGATTACTCAAAGGAGGATAAAATGGCCGAGGTTAAAACAAAAACCGGGTGCTCTGAAGATACACATTGCGATTATAACAACTTCAAAAGAACCCGTTATTTCCACGGAATGCTGATGACCGAAAGGGATTTTCAGGAGGAACAAAAATATTATATTGAAAAAAGAAAAATGCTTAACCGGATGCTTCACGGATCCGGTGTAGTCTGCGGATTGAAAATTAAACCCACACCAACTCCCGGGTGTAAGGTTATTATCGAGCCTGGTTTAGCAATTGACTGCTGCGGTAATGAGATTTTTGTTTGCGAGGAATATGAATTTGATGCTTCAAAAATTATTTGTGCACCGCCTAAAACCAATTCTAATTGTGAAGAGATAGAAACAAATAATGGTATACAAAAATGGTATGTAATTGTCAGGTATAAAGAAGCCCCAACAAATCCCGTTTCCGTTTATGCGCCCGGCGGGGGCTGTGATGAAAAGGTTTGTGATTACTCCCGTATAAGAGAAGGTTATTGTTTTGAACTTTGTCGAAATGTAAATTGTTGTTCCCAGGCTTCATTTAATAGAGTAAGAGTATCAGGAAGATCTGATAATGCTGCTGACAATAAACCTTGCGATGATTTATTACTTCCATGCTCTTGCGATTGTGGAAACGATTCCTGCGTTGTATTAGGAAGTATTGAATTTACTTTAACCAACAGAACTGTTTCAACAAATGTTATTGATGCCAGCATAATAGATAATTGGGATCATAGAAAATATGTATTCACATTTGGATTATTACAATATTGGGCTAATCATTTAATTACGGAAAATACTATAGATAATGGGAATATAGATTTTACTTGTCTTGCAGATATGGCTGCAAGCTTGAGTTTCCCCCAGGTTGTAATAGATAAAATTAATGAACAAAAAGATAAAACCACTCAGGGAAATTCTCAAGGAACAGGAATAAGCCATGCAGCTTCTGAAGCAGTAAAAAATAAAGTTGTTGAAATAGTTGCTGCTAATAAGAATGACGGTGTGACTTTAAAAGAACTTGCCGCAAAAATTAATCTTCCGGAAGAAAAAATTAAACCTATATTAACCGAATTAAAGAAAGGATAAAATTAGAGAATCCAAAAAGAAATATTTTCTAAAAAAATAAATGATAAAACAAGATTTAATAACTCCATAACAATGTATGAGTGAAAGAATAAAAGCTGCTTCGAAAAAATCCGAAGCAAAAAGGGAAAATTCCTCTTTAAAAGAAACAGGTCAACCAGCAAGCTCAAACCTCAAATTCACCTTATGAGAATATACTCTTTTTGCAAAGGACAGTTGGCAACAGGACAGTACAGGGAATGCTTAAATCCCAACGTATTCAGGCAAAGCTTACCGTAAATCAGCCTGGCGATATTTATGAACAGGAAGCAGACCGGGTTGCAGATCAAGTAATGCGAATGACTGATGTTGAAAATTTACAGACAAAACCTTCGCCAATAAACATTCAAAGAAAATGCAAAGAATGTGAAGAGGAAGAAAAACAATTGCAGCGTAAACCGTTAGCTACGTTCATTCAGAAAAAAAATTCCTCATCAAATAGTCAAGGTTTCGCACACAATGGTATTGCAAATCAAATTCAGTCTAACAAAGACAGTGGTAGCAATATAAACGAATCAACAAAAAATTTTATGGAGATGCGTTTTGGTGCTGATTTTTCAAACGTAAAGATTCACACAGGCAATCGTGCATCGCAACTTTCAAAAGAATTAAATGCACGGGCATTTACAGTTGGAAATGATATTTATTTTAATGATGGACAGTATCAACCTGGATCATCTGAAGGTAAATATTTGCTGGCACATGAATTAACACATACTGTACAGCAGTCATCCGCAATTAAGCAAAAAAAAATTCAGCGTCAATCAAACACACAGGTCACAGTATCAGTTTCAAACGCGCCAGGTACTTGTTCTTTAAACCAGCATCATCAAATTGAACCGGCTGTGCGGCAGGTACAAAGCTGGCTTTCAAATACTATTCACCATCTTAGTAACTATATTGGTAATTCAACTTCCGAACCCTCAGTCTCGGCGGCTTTACAATATCATTTTCATTCTTTAACAACGCAAACAGCAAATAACGTGCTTACAATTTTAAACAGAATAAATAGTGAAATTGTATCTCGGCCTGATCTTAATGTTCAATGCCACACTGCAACGGATGATACTTGTAGTGCAGCTGGCGCTTATGTTAGTGGTAACCTGTTGGTATTTTGTCCTAAATTTTTTCAAGGGGGTTCAATTTGGCAAACAACTGCTTTACTTCATGAATTAGCACACTCTATTACGCGCGTAACAGATATTACAGACAGAGCTTATCAACGTAACAGAGCATATACTTATTTATCTACGAATGAAGCTTTAACAAATGCAGAATCGTATGCGCTTTTTTGTAGGGAAATAGCAGAAGGAAAAACACAAAGAAGTAAGGCTCCGCAGGATGAATTTAATGATTGTGGCGATAGACAAAAAATACCTGCAAAACGCTCAATTGCTCAACTTGAAAGATGGAACAGAAATGCTCAAACTTTAACGAGTGATCACCGTCCAGGTATGTTATCACAATGGCAGGATTTGCAAAGAAGATATTTAGGTGGTACTTCAGCAAATATTTTAAGAAATGCAAAACGGGTTTATGACACTGTGTACAACCGTTTAGGTTCATCAATTACTTTTGAATGTGAACGGCATTGCGATAGCGGTGTAGACGGATATTACAGGTATTTTTTATTTATTACAAGCAACACGCTTCATCTTTGCCCCACACTATTTTCATTAAATGAAGATGAGCGAACCCATGCCATTTATACTTTAATCCTGGTAAGATTTGGAAACGTATCGAACAGAGATGCAATAAATTTTTCACGACTTGCAAAAGCTGTTAACGACAGATTTTGGGCACCACCCCAATCATTAAGAGGATTTTGATCTTTACAGGAAGTCTTATGCTAACAAACATCATTAAAACCATAAAAAGTAATAACATCGACATAGCAAACTAATTAACAAAAATAAATTGTGTTTAAAAGAAACCTTACCATAGCATATTACCATATTATTAATAACATAAAACTTACGGGCTACAAATAGTGTAGCACATATTGCAGTTGAAGAAGATGGAAACATGCATAATGCTTTTGATGATTATCAAAAAAAAGCCAGAACAAAATTTTATTCGGCATAAATCTGCGAATTGTGTAGTAAAGGTAAAACAAGTACAAAAGAAAGAAAGTAACAATAATGAATATTTTACTTCTACTGAAACTGAAGACAATATAAGCTCTCTTTCAGGGGAAATGACTTTAAGATTCTTTGAACCAAGAATGGGCTTGACTTTAGTGATGTCAAAATTCATACAGACTCAAATACAGTAAAATCAATAGATGCATTGGTATATACTTTCGAAATTAACATTGTATTTAACTATGTATAATATTCACAAAATACTTATTGTGCTAAAAGAATTGGGATGAAGTTTTCATTTATCTGCCCACAAGTTGAAAATGTAATTTAAGTAAGTTAACTAAAATGAAAATAGTCTTACTACAAAACCCTGCCTCAAAAACATTTACCAAATCAAAAAAGACTAACGAATCACAAAGCCCGCCCCATTTTGTTTCAAAGCATCCTGTGTTAAATCTTCAACATGAAGTTGGTAATCTGGCAGTCCTTCGAATGTTTAAATCAGGCACAATACAAACACAACTAAATATTAATCGGTCTGGTGATATTTACGAACAGGAAGCGGATCGTGTAGCTAACCAGGTAATGCGAATGAGTGATAATGAAACATTGCAGACAAATCCTTCTCCTATAAACATTCAAAAAAAATGCAAAGAATGTGAAGAGGAAGAAAAGCTGCAAATGAAAAATGAAAGTGCGACAAAAGCTTGTAGAGAAGCACCATCTATTGTACATGATGTTTTAAACTCTGGTGGGCATTCTCTTGATAGAGCAACAAGAAATTATTTCGGATCTCGTTTTGGTTATGATTTTAGTAATGTAAAAGTTCACACAGATTCTGTTGCCGCCAAATCTGCACAATCAATAAATGCATTGGCGTTTACATCAGGAAATAATATTGTATTTAATAACGGACAATATGAACCTCATACAAACAACGGTAAAAGTTTACTTGCCCACGAGCTTACGCATGTTGTTCAACAAAAAGGCACACACAATTTGAACAAAAACCATTTACTTCAGCGCCAGCCACGCCCACAAAGACAGAGCCGGACTACTCCACCTAGAAGATTAGAACTTAGATCATCAATCTCACCCTGTGCTTGTTTAGTATTTATTCATAATAACGAACGAAATGCACGAAACGCAGCTGAAACGTTACACCAAAACTGTCGTTATAATTTAGCGATTATTCAGGAAGGCAGTCAACAGCGACGTCTTTCAGTACCAGGAACAGGAAGTACCGTTGATCCCAACGAACTGTTTCCACAAATCATTCAAGAAGAATGTACTCGAAATGAAGCAGGATGTGTTGCTTATGAGCGAAGTCATAATGATCTTAAAGCAATGCAAATTCAATTTTTCTTAGCTATTAAAGCTTGTACAAAAAACTTTAATTTGCCAACTATAGCTTTACATAATAATTCACTTAATGATACAAGTTCATTCCGAAGATCCACAACCTCTGTGGGACGGCAGCGCTTTCGCGGAGATTATAGCAGAGATACTATTCAAGGAACAGGTAGTTTAAACGATTTGAGAACGAAACTAGGTTCTAATAGAGGGCTCCTTCTTCGATCAAAGACTACAAATATTTTTAGATGGTGCAATTTGCCTGAAATAGGTCGATGTCATATAGGCGATCCGGATAATCCAGATAATGTTATTTGGGTAACCACAACTCAAGATTTTAATCAACTGCAACAACAAAATGTTAATGTTGTACTACAGAAAGGATTGGCTGCCGCACAAGGGACAGAATCTGAAACTGATTTATCTACCTTATTTCTTCGCTTAGGAGCTAATGTTCGTTTTATTAACATTGAAACTCCAATAAGCCCGCGTAATCAAGCTACCCGTGATCTTAATATGTTATTTATTCAGCAAGTTATTGAGAAGGTTGGATTAAAATGTTGTGAACCTATTGGTGATTTTCCAGAACCTTCACGGGATCAAATGTATGCATAATAAATAAAGAATAAAAAACTTCAAAAGTTTTCGTTTACTTGAATTAGACTACTAATAATTTATAAATCTCAGATTAATTCTAAATCAATCATAATAATATTGTATAAGAAGTTGATTCCAATTTTAACAAAAGTTATATGAATAATCTTGAATTTTAAATCTTAGGAAATCGTATAGCTATTAAAATTTTTTATTTTTAATGAAAACTGCCTTACAGCAAAAGCCAGCACAAAAAATGTTGGTAAGTCCGAAAAAGATTAATAATAAGGGAAATGGCATAGCTGATAAAATGTCAAATCATCCGTTATTAAATCTTCAGCGGACACTTGGAAACCAGGCAATTCTTGGTATGATTAAATCAGGGGCATTACAGACAAAGCTAACGGTAAATCAGCCTGGTGATGTTTATGAACAGGAAGCGGATCGTGTAGCTGACCAGGTAATGCGAATGAGTGATAATGAAACATTGCAGACAAATCCTTCTCCTATAAATATTCAAAGAAAGTGTGCTGAGTGTGAAAAAGAAGAAAAACTTCAACGCCAAAAAAAAGATAATGAAGATAATTTTCCAAGGCTAACTTTAACTACTTCTTTTCTTCCCTCAAGTCGAGAACCAGATTATTTAGCGCTACGGCAGCCTTTTTTTAATCGCAATGTACCGCATTTATGGGATCGTGAAGCAGCGTTAGGAATTTGGAATTATAACTTTAATTTCTTTCACCGCATTGGCCTTTCACCTGATCTATCTGCAACACTTTCGGACATTACCGCACCACACTTCATTGATTCACAATTAAAAGCCGATAACCCAAGCTGGTGGGAAATAACAGATCAACAATTGAAAACCACCACAATTAGCGGATCTATCCCTGTACTTGAATTTGGCCCTAACTTTTCTATCAAGGCTCCGTCTTGGGTTAAGAAAATTTTTAAAAAGATATATCTATCCAACGCAAGTGCTCAGGATGTAAAGAAGAAGAAAAGCTTCAAATGAAAAGTAACAGTGAAACAAGCAATAGTAGTGAAGTACCGTCAATTGTACATGATGTATTAAACTCCGAAGGACATCCACTTGATTCTTCTACAAGAAATTTTTTTGAGCCCCGTTTTGGTTACGATTTTAGTAATGTAAAAGTGCATACTGATTCAGTTGCAGCAAAGTCGGCACAATCAATAAATGCACTAGCTTATACATCCGGAAATAATATTGTATTTAATAATCAACAATACTCCCCAAATACAGATAGTGGCAAAAAATTATTGGGACATGAGTTGACGCATGTAGTACAGCAGCAAAAAATAAACAGCGGGGTTCAAAAAAAAGATTTCAAATCTACCGGCAGGGCAAATGAAGACACTCCCCAAATTATTAATGATACAGTAATAAAAAGTAGTTTACTAGCAAAATATGTTGGAGCAGACAGGATTAAATCTGCTTTCCTGAATTCGAAAAATTTTCATGTTATTCAAAACTATGAGCTGGAGGAATATGGCAAAAAATGTATGCAGGGAGATATTGTTGACAAAGCTGGTGGTTTCTTTTGCAGGAATGTAGCAAATGCAAAATATAAAAATTTAAGAGGTGATATTTTTGTTGTGCGCTATCTTAAACTGGGCTATGTGATCCATGAATTTATGCATAAGTTATCGGGAGTTATGGTAAAAAATATGTTGGGTCATTTCGTGAATGAAGGTATTACTCAATATTTTACTAATCAATTTTTAAAAGAAGGCAGGTATGATATTCTCACTGATCATGGCTATAAAGATAATTTAGCCTGCGCCCTCAAAATTGTTTCCAAAACAAATGAGCAAACGGTTGCCGATGCTTATTTTAATAATAAGCTAAAATTAATTAATGATTTACAGAAGCTTTTGCACGTAAAATCAATAAATGATGTAAAGCAATACTTGGATAAACATCAATGTATTCCATAGTAAAATTCTTTTAACTCCTCTTTGAATAAGAGTGCAGTAACAATAATAAAATTTGCTGTATTGAAATTGCAGATTCAATAAATGTGCTAAGTATATGTATATAGAAAAAATTATATATTTACAAACTGAAGTAACGCAAAGATGAGAAATATTAGTATTTGTTATTCCGAACCTTCTTGCAGCAGGCAAGCTTGTTTCGGAATCTTTGTTTAATAACGATTTTGAGATGCTGTCCAAAGGACTCCTTTCGGAGAAACAAGTTCAGTATAACGTTTGCATAACTTCAGTTACTTAATAGAAATCAACAGAATTATAAATAGAGAAAGAGATTTCTGTAAAGAGTTTACATACATTAGTTCATTGGTTGAAAGCGCAGTAAAACAATTTATTTAATATGAAAACAACTGTACTTCAAACATTCCCTCAAAATTTATTAAACGGCTCAAGAAGAGTAAACAAACAGCAAATCCTTCATAAAAATATTCCCACTCATCCAGCGTTATATCTACAACATACACTTGGCAACCAGGCAGTTCTTCGTATGCTGAAGTCCGGTGCATTGCAGACTAAGCTGCCTGCTATTAAAGGTTCTGATAGCGCCACTTTCTCTGATAACCAAACCCGACGGAAAAAAGGGAATATTGACAATGGCCATCATTCAATAACTTCTTTTACCAACATAGCAACAGGCAACGGTTATGATAGGCTGGTACAAATGCAACCTGTTATGTCAGCCGCGGGATTCCTTTTAACCAACGATAAAATCCGTTCGGCTATAAGGTATAACAGGTTCATGTATCCACCTGCGCAACTACGCTTACTACAAAAGGCACTACACATTACAGAAACTGGCCGGTCTGATGAGAACACAGCTATAGCAGTAGCTCAATATCAACACATACAAGGTTTGACTATCGATGGAAAAGCCGGACCCGCTACATTTGCCATGATTCAAGCAGATACTTCAATAACCGGGAAAGAAGACTTATTACTTTTCAGTGTGAATGTGCGAGAGGGTATAATGCTTACCACTGGCGGCGGGACAACAGATATGCTGGGACATTTCAATGTGGAGATACACTTGCCGCCTGGTAATTGCGAAGATTATGAATACCGTCAATATATATGTGGAGAAGTAGATTTTTTACCGGCTAACGCAACTCCTACCACGCCATTTACTTCTTTAAATAATCTCTTTACCACACAACCGGGCGGCAGCCTGCCACACATTCCCAATTTTCACCAGGACGGCAATACTACTCTAAATGCGCAGTACGGTCATCGCAAAAAACCTGCATTACCTGAGAATAAATATGTGGATGGTGCTGGTAATATCGACCAGAGACATGGTTGTACATTTTTGGGAGAAGATTTCCCGGGTATTAACGGCAGAATAACTCATCAAGGGGAGATTTATGATTTCGACCTGCGTTTTCTTGGCGAAGTTCGTCATAAAGCCAGGGGTAGGATTGCCGAAAGATGGTGGAATATCCGAAGTACGTTTGGAATTTAGGGCGTATTTTTTTTATTGGAAGAGAGATGATAAGGAAATACCACCAATTCGTATAACAATGATGAAAAATTTAACTTAAAGAAAAATTTATACTTGCTTTTTGTGCACCCTACCGGGCTCGAACCGGTGACCTGCTGATTAAGAGTCAGATGCTCTACCAACTGAGCTAAGGGTGCGGTGCAAAATTAAAAATTTTAAATACTCTTTCAAAACTGAATTGATTCTAATGTAGATTTAAAATTTTGGGATAGGATTTGAGTTACTTTATAGGGGGGTTGGAGAAATGGAATTGTGGAATGCTGGAATAAAATTATTTATAGTATTATTCCAGCTTTCCAATATTTTAATGCCTTTGTGTTATTTCGCAGAAAATCTCGGTGAATTAAAATTGAAATTAACTCCTGCCGCTGCAATCAAACTTTTTTGATCGGCACCGTTGAAGTCTTTTCCGAATGTTAGGTTTACCCAAATGCCTTTTAGTGCTTCGTAATCAATGGATAAATCAGCTTTAAATTCTGACTTGGATGAAGTTGATTTTAAAGCAGCCCTGCCCACCCCCTCCATTGAAAAAGCATATTTGTTTTTTGTAAAACATAGCCTGCCGCCAAAATCAATATTATCGCTGCCTACTCTATAGTGGAAATACCTAACCACCGCAGAGAAGCTGAATGAACTGGAAACAAAACTTGGAGTAAGCCAAACTCCAACTCGATTGAAATGACCTTTATCAACTATTCCGTTATCAAAATCCCACGCCCCGGCAGCGGCAAGATCAAGAAAAAATCCTTCCCTGTTAACTGCATACTTTTGAACTTTTTCCCTTATAGCATTAATTGAATCCTGGTATTCCGGGATCTTCAAGAATAAGCTGGTTTAAATTGTTTACTGCTGAATTATAAACGTAAGTAAGGTCTTCAATCTTTTTCCAGTTACCTTCATTTTCTTTTAATTGTTTTTGATATTCGGTGTCCAAATCTTTCCTTCTTTTATTCTGAAAAGAAGCAAATATTTTAGCTTCATTTGTTAATGTCATTTCCATTGTTTCCAAATTTTTTCTTGCTTCACTGCTGAGCTTACCAGAAACTAATGACATACGAATTCCTGCCGACAAGCCTGTAGTTGGAAATAAAGTCCCGCCGACTTCAGCAGTTGCAGCAGATATTGTAAAAGTACGGGCGATACTTTCAAACAAATTCCTTGTCTGCATCATCGCGCCAGGTTAAAGTTGGTGCACCCATCAGCCAATAAGGGCTTACTTCCACTGCAAAGTCTTTAGCGAGGCTTTTAAAATCACTTGATAAATTTTGGAGAGATAACGCTAATGATGAAGGAGTGTTAGGACGTTCGACTGAATTCGGCTCAACTCCTAACACAGTAAAAGCTGGTGAAGTTGGAGTTCGTAAAGAGTTAAAAGATGGAAACTCTCTTCCAGGGTCCTGCGATAAAACGATAGTTATTAACAATAACTATTATTACTAAAATTGGAAGAATTGTTTTTAAGAATTGTAATTTAATTTTCATGTTATTTTATCCCTTATTAAACAAATACAAAAGTAACAGAATAAACGGCATAACCGCCTTCCTGCTTTACGTCTATTGTGAATTCAAACTGTTCGTCTTTAGCTCCGCCTTCAAGTAAATAAGTAACATAGGTTTTATTCGTTGAAGGATTAATATCTTTAACCTTTGTGGTGCATTTTAACAGATTAAATTTCAAAGGCTCATTTTCATTTCCAACAGGAAGTTTATCTATCTGGCCTGTGTCTCCTCCAATCATTTCATCTTTGTAATAAACAACAGTGCTTCCAACATTTGCGTTACCGATTATTATAGAAAGATAAACAGGTAAATTATCTCCAACTTCATAAATTCTTGTTGCAGTTAGCTGTACTTCATCCGCCATGAATTTCCTTTATAGCTTTAATGGATAATAGTTTAAATATTAGATTATTCTAAATTTGGTTTTTAATTTATCGTCTTAATTTTTTTAAAATAAATTTAATCAATCCAACTAAATGTGAGTTACATCTCTTTTGAAGATTTTGCAGAAGAAGTTATTGCACGAAGAATCTTCCAATAATCCTTACCGCCAAATCCCAAAGTTTCCCATAACCGGTTCATTTCATTTTCATTTAGCAATAAAATTTTTTCTACATCAATCTTATCTGCTTTTGAATCCAGTTGTTTGATTTTGTTAAAGATCTCCAGGCGTTCATTTTGTGATGATGGAATTAGCAAATACCAAAGGCTAATCAAATCAACCTTACTTGCTTTGCTCGCTAATTCTTTTATTGTCACAGCTTTTCTGTTTTCAAAAGCATTTAATATTTCTTTAAACTCTTTTGACGAATTAACATTATAAGGTATTCCAATTTCATTATTTATATTACATTCGTTTCCTGCCGGGACAATCACATACTTATCATTAAAATGCAAAGCAGTCCAGCCGGATTCAACTTTTATCATACTGCTGTTATCATTATTCACGCGGTAATTGAAAGTTGAACTAAAATCAATAACTTCTCCCGATGGAGAATCTATGAACAACCGTCCTGGAGCGCCCCAAATTGATGCCTCAACTTCTCCCGACTGAAGGTAAAAATAATTTCCTGAATTATTCAGGTTTAACAATTTAATTTTCGTTGAAGGTTCAACTTCAATTTCGCCAAGAACACCGAGCTTAATTCTTGATTTAGAATCTTCTGCAGTATTCAGCCATTCGCCGGGCTTTAGCATTCCATAGCTGTCAATTTTATTTGAGCCGATAAAGGTATCGCCGTAAAGCTTATCAATAGAAAGGAATGCGACTGATTCATGATTATAAAATAAAAATCCGATAACTGCAGCAAACAGCACGGCTGTTAAAATGGTTGCAAGAACAATGAATTTACCGTCTTTATTTTTTTTGACTTTAATTCTTGTTAATGTATCTTCATGAAATTTTTGATTGTATGAATCATCATCAAAAGAATATAATCCATAATTGCTGTATTTATTTTTGTGAATGCTTTTTTCATGTTTTTTTGAAACATAGGGATTGGTATGACTTTTAACCTGAGAATCACTGTAAATTAAATTAACCACGTCTGCATCTAACTTACAATTACGGCAATTATTTATGTGATTAAATATTTTTTTATGCAGACTATACGGCAGTTCATTCTTCACATAACTTTCAAGATATAACCTTACTTCATCGCATTGCATTTTCAAATTCTCCAAATAAAACCTACATTCTATCCGTTTTCAATTGTTAATCCCTCATGTGCAATTCCCAAAGTTTCAATAGCAACATCATTACCTTTAGCTTTCAAATCACTGCACTCAATTTTTACAGGAAAAGCATTTCTAAGTTCCCAGGTTACAACCGGTTCGTGATTTTCATTCAAGAAAGAAATTATAACATAATGCTTTTAACTGTGTTAAGCTTTGTTGTATGCAACCAATTAAAAAAATCAATCTAGCCTTTGAAGATACTTCGTTTTTAATTTATGTTAGAAAACTATGTAATTCCAGGCAATTTTATAGGAGAATAATTCAGGTTAAGTGCCTTCAATTATACAAAAAATAATGATACACTTGTATCAATCAAAGTTTGATTTATTATTTCAACTGTTTTTGTTTTTTTTAATACTTTATTCTTCATTTTACAAAATATTTAAAAGTCGATTCGAGAATATTTTTCATTTTAAAGAAAACGTAGTATTGCAAAAATATTTTCCCTTTTCGATTAAAAAGAACTTATTTCGTTATTATTTAAAACCTTGGTGAAGAAAATAACTTAGCAGAATTCAAAGGGAATATAAGAAATTAATTTTCTATAACTCAACAAGTTTTTTATTTTTTTTGAAGAAATGCTTTACAAACAAATACTTTATTGAGCAATAGATTCTGAATAATATTGACTAATTAGATTTAATGTTTTAACATTATTACACATTTCTAAAAAATAGTGCCGCGTCAATCATAGAGTGACGTTTGAGACTTTTAAATAAACCCAATTTCTCTGAAGAAATTGGGTTTATAACATGTCATCACATAGTTGACAAGACAATAGATTTAAATGAAATAATTAGGAGCCAAATATGGAAGAAGTAAAACAAAATTCAGATAATGTGCTTTTAGCTTTTATACTTGGTGGAATAGCTGGCAGCGCATTAACTTTTTTATTATCGCCAAAAAGCGGCAGAGAATTGCGTGGAGACATTATAGATAAAATTGAGCACTATCAAATTCAGGCAGCAAAAAAACGTGAAGGACTTTTATCAGAAGCAAAATCAAAAGGTGAAGAACTATTAGGTAAAGCAGAACAGCTTTTTCGGAAAATTAGAAATTATGCTTTTGGAAAATACGACTTTCCAACAGAAAAAATCGAAAAAGAAATAACAAGCTTGAAGGCTGCTTTAAATGCTGCTGTTAATACGTACAAGCACAAAAACGGAAACGGCAAATCAAATCTTGATTATACAGAAAATATATTTTATGAAGGACATAATAATTTCGATGAATTTGAAGATGAAGCTTTACCAAAACACTTAAGCATGAAAAGAAGAAACAACTAATTCATCTTTGCCAAGATGAATTAAATACCAAAACACAAACGGCAAAAGACAAAATTCTTTAGGAGACATTTTATATATCATAAAATATCAAACCCAAATTCATCAAATTTATTTTGAATATTGATTTTTAAATTTTGACTTTAATAAATATTTGTTTTTTGAATCCTCATAAATTATGTTACATCAAATAAAATTAAATTCACAGCATAATTGCCTTACTACCTCTCAATATTAATTCTTTTTGGTGTTGGTTTAATAGCCGGATTTATGAATGTTACTGCCGGCGGCGGTTCAACTTTAACTTTACCTTCCTTAATATTTTTGGGCTTGGATTCAGCAACAGCCAACGGTACAAATAGAATTGCAATACTTCTTCAAAATGTTTCTGCTGTTTATTCATTCAAGCAGGAAAATTATAAACAATTTGATATCAGCTTAAAACTGTCGCTTCTTACTTTGCCAGGTTCAATAATTGGAGCTTTGTTAGCAATTAAAATCGGGGATGAATTATTTCAAAAAATTTTAGCAGTGGTTATGATTGGGATAATTATTTCGATGATTATTCCAACTAAAAAAAACATTGAAGAAAATAAATCGAATAAAATTAGCTGGCAGACTTACATCGCAATGATCTTTGTTGGATTTTACGGCGGCTTCATTCAAGTTGGAGTTGGTTTTATTTTAATGGCTTCTTTAAAATATTTAATGAAGCTCAATCTTGTTCACATAAATATGCACAAAGTTTTTATAGTGCTTATTTATACTATTCCGGCGCTATTGGTGTTTGTAGTTTCAAAAAATATAAATTGGTTTATGGGGCTTGGATTAGCTGCCGGCAATATGATTGGCGGCTGGTGGGGCGCAAAGCTTTCTGTTAAAAAAGGAGAAAAGTTTATTCGAATGTTTTTGATGGCGGCAATATTTGTAATTGCTTTAAAGTTGTTCGGAGTTTTTTAATTTGATTTTTATTTAATATAATATCTCATAATCGGCCGAGTTTCCGATCTTCTTTCAACTTCCTTAAATCCTGCTTTTTTAAATGATGAATAAAAACCTGTGTAAACAAAAGTATCAGCAACTTTTTCTTTTTTAGGCTCGGTTGGATAACCTTCAATAATTTTTGCTCCATGCTTTTTTGCATGTTTAACGGCAGCTTTTATTAGTTCTTCACTTATTCCGGATTTACGAAAACCTCTCGCAATAAAAAAACAAACAATTGACCAAACTGGTTTGTCATCAACTCTCTGTAAAATCCTTGAGTTATCTAATCTTGGAAAAACTTCTCTGGGTTGAATTGAACACCAACCAACAGCTTTTCCATCTGCATAAGCTAAAATACCCGGCACTTCATTTTTGTTTACAATTTTTTTAATGGCTCTTTTATTCCCATCACCTTTTTGCTTTCTAAATTCTGCTCTTGATATCCGCCACCACATACACCAGCATCCGGCAACGGCACCGCGAGGGCCAAATAATTCTTCAAAATCCTTCCACCTGTCTTTAGTCAATGGATGGAAAGCTAAATCATATTTTATTTGGGATGCCAATATTGTAAATGTTATAATATTTTTGGTTTTATAGTAGGAGTCTAAAATTTTAGACCCCTACAATTCATATTTGAAATTTTAAATAATAATTTCAAAAAAGTTTAATTCGCAAAACAAGTTAAACTTTAATTTATAGTGAATGCAATAAACTAAATTCCATTTTAAATTTCATTGATTATCCTTGTAAATAAAGCGATATTTGAATAGTATTTATCAGCCTTCTGGGCAAATATGATGAAGATGTTTATAAAACATTTCTCTTCCGCTTTTACTTCCCCGGTTTTATACCGAGCGCACAATTCCTTATTATTTTTTCAATATTTATTTTTTATCTGTGGGGAACTTATGAAAAATTACAAACTATTAGTCTTACTAAGTGTTTTATTTCTTTTCCCATTTTCTTCCTTTGGCCAGGACATTAATGTCCATAACTTTATTGGGAAAAAGCAATCAGATGTAATCAAAAAGTACGGAAAGCCGGTTCATCAAGACAACAGCAATGCTGAAATGCTTTGCATGTTTTATAAAACTGATTCCAACAGCATGATCTTTGTTTCTAATAAAGATGGCGTCTTTCAGGCTGAAGCAAGTGTTTCATATACTAATGAAAAGACAGCACGTAAAGATGTCAGCGCTTTAATAAGTAAATCCATTTCAAATGGATTTGCTGTTGATACTGTTTCTATTTTTGATTTTAAATTACATAAGACAGGAGTAAATGTTCAGCTTCAAATGTCTGATAATAAAATAACCAATAAATTTGATGTGAGGGTTAAAGCAAATAAAACTGAATCTTAAAAGTAGCAGCTTAAGCTATTACAAAAAACATAAAGCTTGATAAAAAATTATCTAAAATAGTTTTAGCCCTTTTTTAGAATTCTTTCTTGCAACAGTTTTTGAATTTTATTTTTTTCTTTTAAACTCTTTTATTCTTAAACTAACATCTTTGAATGTTTTATCAACTGATTTAAAATTTTCATTCTTCAAATCCTTCTCGTTCAAGGATAGTATTTTTAATAAAGCAATTGATTCACTTATTTTCACTTTCAATTCTCTAATATTTATGGGCTAATATAAATAACTTAAAATAGTCTAATTCAAGTTTACAGTATTTTTACTTTCTAACAATCAATCCATCATGGTCTTGAAATAATATTTCACCGCTGGTGCGATTGTAATTTACTCTAACTGTCAAAGTATCGCTTAAAGTAAATTTATGTGATTTACTTTTATTGAGATTAAAAATCTTAAAAGTTAAAGTATGATCCCCTTCAGGATATTCATGCGGGCCGCTTAACCAGGCAGCATTTAAAGTCGCATTTGTTGTTATTCGTTGTGAAGCTAAAACACTATCATCCAATGCAACACTTACTGAATCATTATTGAAACTTGCTTCAACATCTATGGCAAAGACTTTCTTAACTATGGAAGTATTGTCATTTTTTTTATTATCAAGAGTAGAAAATTCACTGCAGCCAATTAAAAATAAAACTAAGCTTAAAATAATTATGTAAATATTTTTTTGCATAAAACTCCTTTGATTTTCAATTCGTATATCAAGTAAAAAAAATAAAAATTTGTTAAACTTTAATTGAAAATTACATTTATTGAATTATTGATACAACAGCCTATTTATCCACCGTTAAAATATATTTTTATGCCGGCAGCTTTCTAAATATTTTTCTTATTGTTCTATGAAATTTATGCCCGCCTTTTACCGGCTCGGCAAACATAAAAATACATTCATTGTGAACAACATTAATATTATTTTCTTCACAAAATTCAATGGCCTTTTTTGTTTCTGCTCCGTTTTGCATCCAGATGTGATTAATTCCCAATGATTTTGCTTCTTCAACAATTTTTTCTGTTTGTTCCCCGGGAACAACTAATAATGCTCCGTCAATCTTTTCAGGAATGGAAGTTAAATTTGGATAGCATTTTTTATCATCAAATTCGTTGAGCTTATGATTCACGGGAATAACATTATAATTGTTATCTTTTAAGAAATGGAAGCAAAGTGTCCCGAATTTTTTAGGATTTTGTGAAACACCGACAACAGCAATTTTCTGCAGGCTTAAAAAAGTATCAATAGCTTGTTTTGTAACCATAACTGCCCCTTTCCATTTTTATTATTTTGATGACTTAAAATTAATAATTTTGAATGAAAAGTATTATGCTGAAAATCAGAATCGTTTTAAGAGTTTAATTCCGCAAGCTCATAATTATGAACATTATTCAAATCAAAAATTATTTCGCCATTATCTTCAATATGAAAGGAAGGTGTAAATCTTGCACCCCAGACAATTTCATCCATCGTGTAGGAATATCTTGAATGTACTGTTTGACTGAATGTATCATCAAACCCTTTAATCAAAATTAATATTTCTGCTGACATTGCTTTTAAATCTTCAATCTTCATCCCTTTGAAAGGACTATCATCATCAATTGGATGAACAATTGTCCAGGTCAGCGGGAAAAAATAAACTCCGGTTCTCTCAAGCTTTAAATTAAAATACTGCCTATTAAAATTATTGTCAGCTTTATCAATTAATACCAGCAGCAACCTTGCTTCAAGCTCCATTAAATTATTTCGCCGCTGATTTGCAATTTTAAACATTAGCGCATTTTTATCATTGTATGGAGATACAATTGCTTTTTCACTAAACAATATTCTTGTTGAAGGGCGTGAGAATCTACCATAAAGCAATCCAGTTATTAAAGCAAATGACATCAGCCCTGTCATGGCTTCGATTGAAGCAATTATATTAGAGTATAAACCAACCGGGGCTATTTTCCCGTAACCAACAGTTGTTAAAGTTTGAACACTAAAAAAGAAAGCATTAAAAAAAGTACCTGCATTACTTCCGTTTCTTATTTCGACAAGATAATCGGAGCCATTTATAAAATACAGTGCAGCAAAAATTAAATTTGTCAAAAAATATAACAGTAAAATCAAAACAAAAAATCTTGGCCAGGTAATATTTATTAAATACTGATACGCATCTCTAAAGCTGAATGATATTCCTTTTTTTTCAACATTAAAAGAACCGTCTTTGTTGATAACACGTCTTGTGATTTTTGAATATTTTTCACCCAACCCAACCGGGTCAATGCTTCGTCTTCTCATAAAATTATTTTCTAATAAATAAGTCAATCAACGTTTGAAGTAAACAGAAAGGTTTGGCCTTCAGGAGAAACTGCAACTGCTTCGATTATCTTTCCTGTAGAGTCTTGAACTTCTTTAATAAAATTAATACCACTGCTTTTTAAATTAATTATTTTTTGATTAATAGTTTTGGAAGAATAAGTAATTGCATGCCCGGCCACATCATAGTCAAGTACACCTGGCAAGTAAAAAGCAATTCTCATTAAACCATCTTCTACTGCAATAAACCTTTTTGAATCAATCTCTTCTTGTGCTGTTTCAAATCCAAGCTTTATCCAAAATTCAACTGAAGAATCAATATTTTCAGTTATAATTCGTATCTCTTTAAACTTACCGCAATTTGAATGCGACTTTCCTTCCGGCTTATACATCTCACTTACGTTTTGTTTTATCAGACTGACATGAAAATCATTTTTATCTTTAAACACTTCATAAAATTGATTGAGCTTTAATTTGTAGGAAAGAAATTTAAAATTATTTGCTCTCATTTCTAAAGTTCTTTTATCCATATCATCGGCAAAATAGCCAATCCCGGTAAACTTGTCTTGATGAAGGAGCAGCTTAATTAAACCATCGGAAAGAAGCAGCCAATTATAAGATTCGGCATTTTTAGCTACCTTAGTAAATCCTAACGCTTCATAAAATGGAAATGACTTAACAATGCTGTTAGTCCCAACTGTAATTTGTATCCCATCGCCGAGCCTATTTGCTGTATTAAGATATTTCATCAAATCAAATAATTAAATTTAAATTGTTCCTTTTAAATACTGCTGCCTTTTTTTCTCAGGAAATTTTTCTATCGCATATCTCAGCATTGTCCGCGGCATTTGCTTGTAATATTTTTTCAAAAAATCTTCTTCAACTTTCAAATTTCTTTTACCTATTTCTCTTAACATCCAGCCGACGGCTTTATGAATCAAATCATGATTATCGTTTAATAATATTTCAGAAATATTTAAGGCTTCATTAAAGCGGTTGATTTTAATAAAGCTGAAAGTAGATAGTACAGCAATCCGTTTTTGCCAGAGATTCTTTGAATTTGCAAATTTAAACAAAATATCTTTTTCTTTGTCAACTATAAATGCTCCTACAATCTGCGGGGCAGATAAATCAACTAAATCCCAGTTATTGATATGTTTGGTGTTTCTAACATAAAATTTAAATATTTTCTTTTTTTGTGCTTCGTCACCTTTCTTAAATTGATGAACCAATATCAGCAAAGCAATTAATCTCTCTTCATGTATTTCTGAAACCAAAAGCTGTTTAACTTCTTCCAAAGTTAAGTCGGAATTATTAATAGCTATCTTTCTTGACACAGGCACTTTTATACCGGCAAATTTATCGCCTTCACCGTATTCACCCGGACCGGTTTTAAAGAATCTTTGAAGCAGTTTTGCTAATTCTTTATTTGATTGTTTTTTTATTTCAAGTTTTACTTTTTTAACGCTCATTTTTACTCTTTGGAAAGATTTTGAAAAGTGAATACTAATTTACCTAAAAATATTTTAGAGCAAAATATTCTAAGCTGAATTGATATTTTTGACACTGTAATTTAATCATTTAAGATTTTTTTTATTATCACTGATTATTAAAAATAATTTAAAAAAAGATTTAGCTCACAAAATTTATCTACGAGGTTGTACTTGTTTTTTTTAGTTTGTATTATTCTTACCAATTCATTTCTAAAAATCAATTAAGGAGTTTAACAATGGCAGATCACGTTTATAAAATAATTGAACTCGCAGGCACTTCAAGCAAAAGTATTGAGGATGCAGTTTCTAATGCGCTGGCTAAAGCTTCAAAGTCAGTTAGAAATATGAGATGGCTGCAAGTAATAGATACACGAGCACATATTGAAGATCAAAAAGTACAGCACTGGCAGGTAATTGTAAAAGTTGGATTTACTTTGGAGGATTAAGAAAATTTAAAAGAGATAAATTTTATTTTGTCCCTAATATCATAATCGAACAAGGCTTATCAAGCAAAAGTGTAATTAAATGAATCCAAAATTTTCCAGAGTGGATAAGGAAGAAATTTTAGCATTCTGTACACATGAAGCCTATGTGGAGCTTTGTTTAAGAATTTATAGCTCTTAACAATTTTGAAGCCTGCATCCTTCACCATATTCGAAAGCTTTTCTTTATCAAAAGAATGAAGATGCGCTAAAGTTGGAGTCGGCTTATTACAATGAATGCAAATTTGATAAGTTATTATCTGTTTATAAGGGACTGAAACAAGAAAACGCCCATCTTTCTTTAACACCCGAAAAATTTCTTTCAATGCTGCCGGCGGATTATCCAAATGTTCCAGCACTTCGGAAAGAATTATAGTATCAAAAGTATTTGACGGAAAAGGTAAATTGAATACATCTCCACTGGCTGGAAAAACCTTTTTTTCTGCTTTGCTTTCCGTATTGTGGTCAATTTCGATTATCTTTTTCAAATTATGAGTTGAAACATCAAGAGGAAAATATTTACTCGACTTAATATGTTTTAATGCATGTCCAGCACCGGAACCAATTTCCAGAATTCTTTCATTCTCTTTAACTTTCAATAAATTAAAGATTGATTCATACCTGCGCCTGTGTTCCTGTTCCATGAACTTATCGTAAGTAAAAAAATCATAATACTCAGCATCAAGCTTGTAATGTTCAATGTGATCCGTATATTTCAAATTATCCCTTTCATTGCTATGGTGCATTCACTTCATAACCTATACTAAATACATACCTGGTTGAGAAGCCAAACATGTTATCGCCGTTTCTTCCAAATACAGCCCAGATTCCAGGCGAGAAGTTTCCGATTTTAATTATGCCCGGGTAAATATCCGCCATACAAAAATATTCTTTTACTCCGCTGAATACTAAAGAAGCCAGCAATGAATTATTTCTATCATAAAAAATTCCTGCATGCCAGCTTGTTTCAATTGTCCTCTGGCGGTAGACTGTATCTATGTCTACTAAGTGTTTTGTTTTAAATCCAAAGCCGACAGACAAATTATCTTCAAGGTTCATTTTTTTTGAGAAGCCTAATAAAGCTCCCATTCCAAATCTATAAAATAAAGAATAGTCATCTGAAAAAGGAAGTTTCCATTTCATTGAAAAATATTGGCCTGCATTCACTCTTCCATAGGGCAAAGTTATTGTCGCTTGTAATGACCAATCCGAGAGATTTAATTTGTCATGAAAAAATGAATTTATATTATCAAAACTAAAAAGCACAATGCTTCCAATATCAAAGATATAAATGTCCGATATTTCATCCACACTTTGAACTTCGCTTGGCCCTGTTTCCATCACTTCATTAAATAGATGCTGCGACATTAAAGTAACTGCAGATAAAAGCCATGGCTCCGGAAAGCCATGCATTTGATACCATTCTTTCATAGCGGTAAACAACATTCCGCTCCCGATTAAATGCTGCTGGTAATTCGGCACCCACTGCATATCATTTTTAGTAAAGCTTATTGGTAAAAATTCAGTACGCATAAAATGAGACCAGCCGTATACCGAAATTGTATGAAAAGGATCACCCAGGCTGCGGAGAACAGTATGAAGCTGATGGCCGTATCGCGGCTGATTAATTCTGTTGGAAACTGATTGAAGCTGGGTTACATCATATCCCCCATTTATAAATAATGTGATGGGATTAAAAAGAGACTCGCTCCCGTATGGCTTGTTTGTATAAAAATAATTTTTCTGAGCAAAATTATTTTGACTAAATAAAATCAAAAGCAATGCTGCAAATTTTATATAAACACTTTTAGAAAAAGTTAACGGTAAATTCATTAATCTATAATTAAAATCTCTACTTCGACAGCAGCAAAATATATTTTAAAAATAAATAACCCAAATCTTTAACTAAATTCTTTTCTGAATGGAAAGTTAAAAAATAAATTACCAGCATTCACGGCGGATATTTCGTAATCCCCCTCTCTTTAGAGGTTAGGGGTGGGTTATTTTAAGCTAATATTATATAATACTATTTTAAAAGAATCATCTTTTTAGTTTCAGTATAATTATCCGCTTGCAATTTATAAAAATAAACTCCGCTGATCAGATTGCTTCCATAACTTCATATTTGCCTATCGGTTTTTGTTCACTTACTAGTGATATAGCTTCTCTTGCCAATTAGCAAAACATGAATTATCGAGCAAAGCGAACCAACAAAATTAATGTGACCAATTATTTTCATGATATAAAGCTTCAATTTCTTTTTGCTTTAAAGCGCGCTTAAAAATTCTAATATCATCAATACTGCCTGTAAAAAGTTCACCAGAGGAAGGTGATGCTGTATAACTGCCGATATATGTATTAGCAGTTGATCTAACATCTGGAATTGCAAATGATGTAGGACCGGCAACAAGTATTCCGTCTACGTATAATGAAAGTAAATTATTGTCTTTAATTCCAACTGCCAAATGCCATACACTATCATTATAAGCACTAGATGAAGAAATATAAAAATTTTGATTATCACTATTAACCTGGAAGCTTTATAAAAATATTATATCCCTAAAAGAAGATTCAAAGGATCTGGTAAATTAATAATATTGGATGCTTTACCTATTATGTTATCCTGGTATTGACCAACATTTCCTTTAGTTTTAATCCAGACGGCAACTGAATATGAGCTTCCTAACGCACCAAGATTTAGCATTTCACGGTTACCTAAATCAACGTAATTATTTACACCGTTAAAGTTATAAGCCTTATTGGCATTTCCAAATCTATCTAAAGTGAGTGTTGCTCCATGAACTATTCCATTAGTACCATTCCCAGTTTCATCATTTGCATTTCCATTAAAAGGATAATAAGCAATAGGATTAAGAGGAAGCAGAGCTGTTTTGAAATTCCATATTTCACCCTCCGTGGTTGCTCCATTATTATCTTTTGCAACAACTTTCCAATAATAATGCTCTCCAAATGCCAAATCAGTTTTAGAAATATTTGTTGATTTAATGCCAAATGTATCCAAGTTTGGCGGGTTATTTGTTCCAAAGTAAAAATCATATAAGACTTCATCACCATCTGGATCAGTACAAGCATTCCATTTAAAATTGATTGAAAAATCTTCTTCTGATGAGTTTTGTAGCGGATATATATATATTGGTTCTGATGGGGGACGATTGCTTAATATAACATTTAATTGAATATTTGCAGTCACGGTTTTCCCTGCATTGACAGATATAGTTGCATTGCCAGGTTTATAACCGTTTTTATTTGCTGTAACAGTATAAGTATCTGGGTGAACATCTGGAATTTTAAATCCTCCATCTGCCCCAGTTGTAACCGAACTTGTAGGTGGGCTGGTTGTAATGATTGCTCCGACAATTAAAGTATCGCCTGTTGGACTGGTAACTGTTCCCTGTATGTTTCCTGTAGTGGGAATCGGTTCAGTGCTATTTTTTTTTTGCAATTTGTTAGCGATATCATTAAGATAATTAATAACCAAATCACTACTTTAATTTGTTTCATTTCAATATTTCCTTATGATTTTAATAATGAATTTCATTTTTATTTAAGCTAAAATAATTTTCTTACACTTGAGTGAATTATCCTGATTTTACTTCGTAAAAGTAAATGACTGCTTGGATAATTGCTTCCATTGAAAATAACTTCGTAAATTCCAACCTGTTTCTGTTCATTTACAAGTGTGGCAACTTCTTTTCCAAGTATATCAAAAACTTTTAAACTTACATGTCCGGCTTTTGGAATTGAGTAAGATATTTTAGTTGTAGGATTAAAAGGATTAGGATAATTTTGAGATAAATTGTATTTAAGCGGAATTCCATATTCAACTTCAATTACTTTAGAGTACATGAATGAACCATCAAAATCAATTTGTTTTAACCTGTAATAGTATTTCCCTGGATTAAAAGGTTTATCGGTATAAGAGTATTCGTGAGTTTCGGTAGAAGTGCCGCTACCTTCAATAAAACTGATTTTAGTGAAACTGGAATTATCTGCGCTTCGTTCAATCTCAAAGCCCTTGTTATTGGTTTCGGTAGCTGTGGACCAATCTGAGTTTTAAATTCCCATCATTTGAATTTAATTTAAAAGATATTAATTCGACTGGAACACTTTCTATACCTTCAAGCCTTACATCATCAATATACCAGCCCGAACTTGTCCCTGTATAAAACGTTTCATCAATAATTGCAAACGCAATTCTTATAGTGGAATCTGAATACTCAGATAAATCAATGAAAGCCTGACTCCAAATACTGCTGCTTCCGGAGTAATTATTTGAAATCGACTTCCAATTTCCTCCATTCACAGAAATTTGAACATTTCCAACATCATGACCAAAACTAGTTGAACTAAGACTAAACCAGTGCCAGAAATATAGTCCGGGAGACTGTCCGTGTTGAGGAGTTAATTTTATTGATGGGCTAATTATCCTTGAACTTGACCCCACAGGGTAATCATTATTTAATACTGTTGCAGCACAATTTTCTCCGTCATAACTACTTTTGGGGCCAGTCGATGGGTTTCCAACTTCCCAAACACCATTATCCACCCACCAATTATCAATTCCAGATTCCCATGATTCTGGATTATTAAATCGGGATGAATCCACTGAAATAGAAATGTTATCTATATACCATCCTGAACTAGTTCCTGTATAAAATGTTTCATCAATAATTTTAAATCCTATTCTTATTGTTGAATCTACAAAATTTGTCAAATTTATTGAGACGGGGCTCCATATAGAACTAACACCTGAAAAATTGTTTGAGATAGGTTTCCACGGACCATTGTTAACTGAAATTTGTACTTGTCCAATATCTTGGCCAAAATCAGTTTTAGTAAAGCTGAACCAATGCCAGAATCTTAATAAAATTTTTTGATTTGGTTGTAGCGTATCTGGCAGAACAATTGAAGGGCTGATCAACCGTGAATTTGAACCGATAGGATAATTGCCGTTTAGTACTGTTCCTGCACAGTTTTGTACTGAATAAGCACTGTCAGGTCCTGAGGTAGGCATTCCTACTTCCCAAACGCCATTATCTGCATACCAATTTCCGATACCTGATTCCCAATCTTCAGTCCAAATTATTTGCGCAAAAGTTGTATTAGTAAATACTATAATACTTACTAACAATAACAACAAAAATTTATTACGGATTGATAATATATCTCGAAGTCTAAAAAAAGCACATATATATCTCATCTCGCCCTCCATAATTTTTGATGAAACATTTATACTATTGAATATTTTTATGAGGCGTGAGATTAGAGAAGGAATGATCTATAATTTACTGTATTACTGCTTTATCTCTTGAACACCACGTCCCCTGTGAGAAGAGTCAGTATAATTTAAAATTAATCTTTTAAAATAATTTGTTAATGTCAAGTTAAAATATAATTTTCTTATTTGCTTTACAGACAAATAGGGAGACATTTATCTTATAGAGTATATCCTAAAATTAGATACAATAACAATTGTTGCAACGGTTTTCAATTATAAGAATTTATAGGGAGGAAATAGCAAAAATATTTCCACATTTGAAAAGGAGTATTTCAAATTCGCTATTTTTTTTCAAAATTGTTATGATTTCCATGGCATATATGTTGGAAATTTTCATAGGGGAAATATCTTAATATTTATAGGGAAGTGTTAATGGGATCTCTTTTATCCAGCTTTTTTTACCCTTCTTCAATTTGCATAGCCGGGGCATCATCCAAAGCTAAAAGCATTGGTTACGAATTATTAAAAAATATAATTTCCTATGGATATACAGGAAAGATTTATCCCGTTAATCCTAATGCCAATGAGATTTTAAATCAAAAATGCTTCAAATCTATATCAGAAATAAAAGATAAAATTGAACTCGCAATTGTTGTGGTTCCAAAAAATTTTGTTGAGGATTCAATCGATGAACTTCTTAAGAAAAATGTAAAATCAATTATACTCATCACTGCAGGTTTCAGAGAAACCGGGAAAGAAGGTGAGGAAATTTGAAAACAGAATCTCTATCCAAAATTAAAGAACGGCGGGGCAAGACTAGTAGGCCCTAATTGTATGGGGTTAATTAACACACTTGATGAAACAAAATTGAACGCTACTTTTGTTGCTGAAAAACCGGAACAGGGAAACATCGCGTTTTTATCACAGAGCGGCTCAATCGGGGCAGCAATTCTTAATTCACTTAGAAATACTGACATCAAATTTGCTCATTTCATCAGCATTGGAAATAAAGCTGATGTTTGTGAAAACGACTTAATAAGATTTTGGGAAGAAGATAAAAACATAAAAACAATTTGTCTTTATCTCGAAAGCTTTTCAGATGGAGAAAATTTAATTAAAAGTTTTGTTAATGGAGAAATAAAAAAGCCGGTTATAATTTTAAAAGCCGGCAACACTACTTCGGGAATGAAAGCAGCATCATCGCACACAGGTGCTTTAGGAAGCAATAATAAAGTTGTTGATTCGGTACTAAACCAGTTTGGAATTATAAGAGTTCAAACTTTAGATGAACTATTTAATACTGCCAAGGGTTTCGAAAATATTAATCTTCCAAAGGGAAACCGAATTGCGATTGTAACTAACGGCGGCGGGTACGGAATTCTTTCTGTTGATTCGCTTGAAAATAGTAATTTAAAGTTGACTGAATTAAATGAAAGCACTAAAAAAAGACTAAAAGAAATTATTCATCCGGAAGGAAGTGCAGAAAATCCCGTTGACCTTTTGCCGGGTGCCACAGCCGAAATTTTTAAAAGTGTAAACGAAATTTTGTGTCAAGATGAAAACGTTGATGCTGTTATTTCTGTTTTTGTTGAACCGGTTATGGTCGGAGCCTTTGCAGTTATTGAAGCAGTTAACTCAGTTATAAACAGCAAACCTATATTTCAAGTTGCAATGCCATTACCTGAATTTTGGGAAAAGTACAAAAAGGAATCCTTAACTAAAAAATTACTATTTAAAAGTGTCGAAGATGCAGTTTCCACTTCTTCAAATATGTTCTTTTACTCAAACAGAAAAATTAAGAGAGAGTATCTTAAGCCAAAAAACGATAAAATACTTCAGGGTTCTTCAAGGTTTCTTTCAATTGAAGAAATAAATGATCTTGCAGAAAATTATCATTTACCAATTGTTGATTCTCATTTGGTTGACACTCGTTCATTAAATAAAAATGATTTGAAAATTTCTTATCCTTTGGTTTTAAAAGGAATTTCAAGCGAAGTCATACACAAGTCCGATATCAATGGAGTAAACGTAAACATCAAAAACCGCGAAAAGCTTTTTGAAGCGGAAATGAAAATTCTATGCAGTTTCAAAGAACATAATATTCCGCTTGAAAAATTTTTAATCCAGCCTTATATAAAAGGTAAACATGAATTGCTCATTGGAGGATTTAGAGATAGTAATTTCGGCCCTATGATTATGTTTGGAACCGGCGGGAAATATGTTGAAGCTTATGATGATACAGCATTAAAATCCGCTTACATTTCCGATGAAGATATTGATGAAATAATTTCTTCCACCAAAATAGGAAAAATTTTAGGCGGAATACGTGGAGAAAAACCAATCGATTTACTTCCCCTTAAACAACTTATTAAATCCTCTGCACAGATGATGCTGGATAATCCCAACATCAGCGAGTTTGATTTTAACCCCGTAATTGTAACCAATGGCGGGACACTTTCAATTGTTGATGCAAGGATAAAATTAAGCTAATCACAATTAAATTCATCAAATCACATTTCTCAAATCCTATTTATAAATTTTTGAATCCTTTTTAAAAAGAATGTATCACATGTTTTGTAAATAATTTCTTTTAATTTAAATGTGTAAAAAAGAAGAATTTCATGAATTTATTTCAAATAATACTTATACTTATTGCCGGATTAGTTGTTTATAATTTTGTAAAAAGATTTTTATTAACGAAATCGATAAAACAATATTCCGCCAGTGAAGCAAATGACGCTATTAAGAAAACACGAAACGCAATTTTACTTGATGTTAGAACTTCTTCTGAAAGGTCGGCACAGCAAATTAAAGGCTCAATACATATTCCTTTAAATGAGCTTAGGAACAGATCTAATGAATTAAAAAAATATAAAGATAAAGAAATCATTTGTTATTGCAGAACAGGCAGCAGAAGCATAAATGCAGCATCTATATTGAAAAAAAACGGATTTAATACCGCCAACTTAAAAGGCGGAATAATTTCATGGAATTTTAAATAAACTAAATCAAACAAGGAGAACGAAATGACAGTTCATTTAACTAAAGCGGATTTTTTGGAAAAAGTATTTGATTACGAAAATAATAAAGAATGGAAATATCAAGGCGATGTCCCTGCAATCATAGATTTTTGGGCACCCTGGTGCGGGCCTTGTCGTATGGTTGGTCCGGTTATCGATGAGCTATCCGAAGAATATAACGGCAAAGTTAATTTCTATAAAATCAATACTGATGAAGAACAAGAATTAGCAGGCGCATTCGGAATCAGAAGCATTCCTTCTCTTCTTTTCATTCCAATGGATGGACAGCCAAAAATGGCAGTTGGTGCTTTACCAAAAGAAAGTTTGAAGAAAGTTATTGATGAAGAGCTTTTAGTAGCTGTAAAAGAAAATTAAATAGTATAACTTATACATTTTGAAAACCCAGCTTCTTTAATGAAGTTGGGTTTTTTATTTTAAACCTACTTTACTAATTCTTTTTCACTCTTTTACATTCTATCCAAATATAATTCAATGTCATAGGATTTATGCTTTTATCTTTATTTCTTATCTTTGCAGTCATACTTTTCACATAGTGATCAGTATCTGAACGGCAATAAACAATAGTTATTTTTTAGAGAGTATTATGACATCAACTGAAACCATGCCTACCGGCAGGCAGGTAAGACAACAATTTTTAGATTTTTTTAAAAGTAAGCAGCACAGAATTGTACCAAGTTCACCGGTTGTCCCTTTCGACGATCCTACTTTACTTTTTACCAATGCAGGAATGAATCAATTTAAAGATGTTTTTTTAGGAACCGGATCGCGTGAATATTCCCGTGCTGCTGATACACAAAAATGTATTCGCGTAAGCGGTAAGCATAATGATTTGGAAGAAGTCGGGCATGATACTTATCATCATACTTTTTTTGAAATGCTTGGCAACTGGTCCTTTGGTGATTACTATAAAGCAGAAGCAATTGAATGGGGCTGGGAACTTTTAACAAAAGTCTGGAAGCTTCCCAAAGAAAGACTGTGGGCAACTGTTTTTAGAGAAGATGATGAAGCAATGGAATTATGGAAAACAAAAACTGATATAAATCCAAAGCATATTTTAAAGTTTGATGAGAAAGATAATTTCTGGGAAATGGGTGAAACTGGCCCTTGCGGGCCTTGTTCTGAAATTCATATCAATGTAAGTGACGATTATGATAATCCTAAATTTGTAAATGCAGGAACTCCTGAATGTATTGAAATATGGAATTTAGTTTTCATTCAATACAACCGAGATGAAACCGGAAAACTTCATGAGCTTCCTTCAAAGCATATAGATACCGGAATGGGATTCGAAAGAGTTTGTGCAGTTCTGCAAAAGAAAAGTTCAAATTATGATACTGATGTTTTTATGCCTTTGATAAATGGAGTTGCAAAAGTATCCGGAATTAAATACGAGAAAGATGAAGACCAAATTGCAATGCGTGTAATTGCAGATCATATCCGTACTTTAACTTTTGCAATTGCCGACGGTGCAGTTCCCGGAAATGACGGACGCGGTTATGTTCTTCGAAGAATTTTGAGAAGGGCTGCACGATATGGTCGAAAGCTAAATCTAAAAAAACCATTTCTCTTTGATTTGGTTGATGTGCTTGTAAAAACGATGAGCGACGTTTTCCCGGAAATAAAAGAAAAGAAAGATTATGTAAAAAAAATAATTCATGCTGAAGAAGAAAATTTTAACGCGACTCTTGATAGAGGAATAGAATTATTTGATGAAGTTGTAAAAGAATTAAAGAAAAAAAATCAGAAAATAATTTCAGGCGAAGATGTTTTTAAACTATATGATACGTTCGGATTCCCTGTTGATTTAACAAATGTAATGGCACAGGAAAAAGGATTTTCCATTGATGAAAAAGGTTTTAATGAATTAATGGATGAACAGCGTAAGCGCGGAAGAGAAGCTTCAAAAGAAAAATTTGCTTCGGTTAATATTTCTTTGAATGATTTAAATTCATTTGAATTGGTAAGTGATAAAAAATCAGAATTCATTGGATATGATGAACTGAAATCAAATTCAAAAATTATCGGACATAAAAAAGAAAACGGAAACGATTTAATCATCTTAAACAAAACTCCTTTTTATGTTGAAGCCGGCGGACAAATAGACGACCTTGGAAATTTAGTAATTGACAAAACTCCTTTAAATGTAATTGATGTAACAAAAGTTGATAACAACACGATTCACGTAATAGAAAATGAGCAAAATAAAATAATTAAACCCGGCGAAGAAGTTTTTGCCGAAGTTGATGAAAAGCGGCGTTGGGATATTATGCGAAATCATTCTGCAACTCATTTTCTTCATGCAGCAATGAGAAAGATATTGGGAACTCATGTTCACCAAGCAGGTTCGTATGTTGGGCCCGACAGACTTCGTTTTGATTTTACCCATTTTGCAAAATTAAGTGACACGGAAATTAAAGAAATTGAATCGTTAGTAAATGAAAAACTTATGGAAAATATTCAGCTTCAGCATCACCGCAATGTTCCATTTGATGAAGCAAAGAAAATGGGTGCGTTGATGTTTTTTGGTGATAAGTACGGCGACAAAGTGAATGTAGTTCAATTTGGTGATTTCAGTATGGAATTCTGCGGCGGTACTCATGTTAAAAATTCATCTCAAATTGGGTTGTTTAAAATCATCAGCGAATCTTCAATCGCGAGCGGAGTTAGAAGAATTGAAGCTGTAACCGGACTTGGAATTGAAAATTATATATACTCACAAATCGACCATCTAAAAAAATCCGAAGATAAAATTGCAGAACTGATCGAAGAAAAGAAAAAGCTGGATAAAGAGATAAATGAATTGAAGCTTCAAAGTAAATTGGGACAGCTTGATTCTGTAATTAAAAATCCAGTTGATGTAAATGGAATAAAAGTTTACAAATCCAAAGTTGATGCAGAAACTATGGATGAATTAAAATCATTCGGGGACGAAATAAGAATTAAAATTAAAAACGGAATTGGTGTTTTAATTTCTACAATTGATAATAGTAAAGTAGGAATTGTCTGCGTTGTTTCTGATGATTTAATAAAAGAGAAAGAAACTAAGTGCAGGAAAAATTGTTGGCGAACTTGCAAAGCTTGTCGGCGGCGGCGGCGGCGGAAGGCCTCATCTTGCAACTGCCGGCGGAAAAGATGTTTCTGCAATACCGGTTGCATTAGAAAAAGTGGAAGAAGTTATACTTAATCAGAAATAAGAGAAGAAGCTTAACCACTAAGACACTTAGTGCACTCACATAGTGATGGTTATGCCATAAGAAACACTTAGAAAGAGGGAATGATAACTCAAAAATATATAAACCAGATTTCTTATAAAGTTGTTGGTTGTGCAATTGAAGTCCATAAACATTTAGGCCCGGGATTGTTGGAATCTGTTTATGAAACTTGTATGATTGAAGAACTTTCTTCAAATGGTTTAAAAGTGCTTAAGCAAATTCCAGTTCCAATTAAATATAAAGATAAAGATAAAGATTTAAGTTCAAATTTAATACTTGATTTGCTTGTTGAAGATTTAATTATTGTTGAATTAAAAGCTGTAGAAATAATGATTCCGGTTTATAAAGCACAATTACTTTCTTATTTAAAATTAACTGGAAAGCCAAAAGGTTTATTAATAAATTTTCACTGTGAAAACATAACTCAAAATTTAATACCTTTAGTTACAGAAGAATTTTCAAAACTTCCAGCTTAATAAAACTTAGTGTGACTAAGTGTTCTTAGTGTCTAAGTGGTAAAGCTCCTTATGAAAACAAAAATAAAATACATCTGTTCTAACTGCGGCTACGAATCACTTCGCTGGCTTGGCAAATGTCCAGAATGCGATAGCTGGAATTCTTTCACTGAAGAAATCATTGAATCAAACAGCAGAAAACCAACAACTTACAAAGGGAAAATTTCAGTTAACAGAATAGAAGAAATCTCTGCCACAGAAGATGAAAGAATTAAATCCACATAAATGAATTTGATAGAGTTTTGGGCGGTGGCTTCATGCCTGGCTCTGTTACGTTATTAGGCGGCGATCCGGGAATTGGTAAGTCAACTCTAGTAATGCAGGCAGCAGGAAAAATAAATGAAAAAGTTTTATACGTAACAGGCGAAGAATCTGCAAAGCAAATTAAAATTAGAGCATCAAGATTAAAAATTAAATCCGACAGCTTTTATGTTTTAGCAGAAACTGATTTAAGTGTTATACTTTCTGCAATTAGTCAACTGACACCTTCAGTTGTTGTTATCGATTCCATCCAGACAATGTACAGAAGCGAGCTTGAAAATTCTCCCGGCACAATTACACAAATAAGGGAATGCACTGCCCTTCTTATGGACGAGGCAAAGAAAAAACATTTTTGTGTAATTATAGTTGGACATGTAACAAAAGAAGGAATGATTGCCGGCCCAAAAGTGCTTGAACATATTGTTGATACAGTTTTCAATTTGAAGGAGACTCGCAGCATTCATTTAGAATTTTACGGGCACAGAAAAACAGATTCGGCAGCACCAATGAAATCGGCATTTTTGAAATGCGCGAAGAAGGCTTAATTGAAATTAAAAATCCGAGTGAAATATTTTTAAGTGAAAGGGAACGCGAAACATCCGGTTCGGTTGTAACTTCCAGCATGGAAGGAACAAGGCCGATATTATTAGAAGTTCAGGCTTTGGTTACTCCTTCAAATTATGGTTATCCGCAGCGAGTAGCAACGGGATTTGACCAACGACGACTTTCTATTCTGCTTGCTGTTCTTGAAAAAAGGGGAAGTTATAGAGTTTCTGCTAACAATGTTTTTTTAAATATGGCCGGCGGAGTAAGGATTGCCGAACCTGCAGTTGATTTAGCAGTTTGCTGTGCAATCATTTCAAGTCTATCTTGATAAAATAGTTGATAACCAATTTGTGTTAATAGGCGAAGTCGGATTAGGCGGCGAAGTTAGAAGTGTTGGGCATATTGAAAAAAGAATTCAAGAAGCTGAAAAACTTGGTTTCAAAAAAATTATTATTCCTAAAAATAATTTAAAGGGGATTACTGCTACCATAGAAATTGAAATTATTGGGGTTGAAAATTTAGTTGATGCAGTAAAAAATATTTTTACATAGGAGAAAATCCTTTCCCTAATAATTCATTTATCCATCATAATGAAATTTAAAAATCCACACTAAATTATTAAAAATAATCAATCCTTTTTATTGACGATTAAACTTAATATTAAAAATTAAATAAATATTAAGGTCAATCTAATTTGGATAGAAAATTATTGATTGTAGTTATAACATTATATTTCCTTACAAAAGAATTATTATTAAATAGGTATTTGGGGAAAATTTTATCTTTATAAATCAACAATGATTAAAAGCTAAAAGAGAAATCAAATATGAAAATTAATAACCCCTTAAAAATAGTTTTATTAATTTTTGTAATGGTTAATAGTATAATCAGCCAAACAAACAAGAAATCAAAAACCGTTTATTATAAAGTTAGCGAAGTAAGGATATTTATAAATAATAAATCGGACATTGTTGAATTACAAAAAGAGGGATTAAGCTTTGATCATATCAAAATTCGAAATAATTATTTCGATGTAATTTTAGATAGCCTTCAAATCAGTAAGCTTGAAAAAACAGGTTATAGATTTAATATCTTGATTGAAGATGTAACTAAAGATTATTTAGAACGCACTAAAATCAGCAGAGAAAAACTTAAACTTAATAAGTCAAATATGAATTCCGGTTTTGGATATGGAAGCATGGGCGGGTTTTATACTTTTGATGAAGTAGTTGCTCAATTGGATACAATGCGCTCATTATATCCTAATCTAATTACAAAAAAAGATTCAATTGGTTCTTCGATTGAGGGGAGAACAATATGGGCTGTAAAAATTTCTGACAATCCAGATATCAATGAAGATGAGCCGCAAGTTTTTTACAATTCATTAATTCATGCTAGAGAACCTGAAGGAATGGAGACGGTTATCTATTTCATGTATTATCTTCTAGAAAATTATGGGAAAGATCCGGAAGTGACTTATTTAGTTAACAACCGTGAGTTATATTTTGTCCCGGTAGTTAATCCCGATGGATATGTTTACAATGAACAAATTAGTCCAGATGGTGGGGG
Source organism: uncultured Bacteroidota bacterium (assembly GCA_963775245.1). Classification (GTDB taxonomy): domain Bacteria; phylum Bacteroidota; class Ignavibacteria; order Ignavibacteriales; family Ignavibacteriaceae; genus CAVSWT01. Next base: position 111,261 of record CAVZID010000026.1, on the reverse strand, counting down.
CTTATGGAGAAAGAATCGAAGAGATTTCAGCGACAATGTATTTGGCGTGGATCTGAATCGTAACTTTGGTTATAAATGGGGATATGATGATATTGGTTCCAGCCCTGATTCAACTAGCCTTGATTATCGTGGTGTGAAAGCTTTTTCTGAACCGGAAACAAGAGCCATAAGAGATTTTTGTATAAATCATAATTTTAAAGTTGCGGTAAATTACCATACTTTTAGTAACATTGTCGTCCCGCCATGGGGATATGAAGAAAAGCAATCAATTGATTCTACAACATTTAATAACTTAATATTTTTAGCAAGTACTTTAAATGATTATAAAAATATTTGGCCATATGCGCATAACGGTAATGCAGTTGATTGGATGTACGGCGAAGAATCCATTAAAAATAAAATTTATGCAGTTACACCTGAGGTTGGTTCTGATTTTTGGCCAACTCCTGAAAAAATAATACCCTGGGCAAAAGAAAATTTATATTCTAATTTAGTGTACGCCTGGGGGCCAGGAATAATTGAAAATCCGCCTTTCATTTCAGATGCATATTTAAATAAGATTTTTTTTCATCCATTTTTAGATTCTGTTAAAATAACAGCCATTGAAAAAAATCCAGATAACCATACTAGCGAAGTTTTTGCAAAAATATTTGGAGAAGATGATTCACTTTTAAATGAAATAAAACTTAATAAAACAGATTCATTATTTACAGGAAACTGGCAAATTAATCTTCCAGGTGAAAAATTTTATAAAATAAGTTTAAATGAACATGGTATTGATATACCTTCAAATTTCTATTATGATACTTTAAGATTTACATCGGCAGGACCATTAATAGTTGATAGTATATCTTATCATGATGATGGATCTGGTTGGGCAAATATAAATCCTTATGTGCATAATCTTGGGAAAATAACTTCAATCAAAAAAGTTGCAATTAGATTGATAAGCAATGATACATCTATAATTGCAATTTATCCGGCGACAAGAGATATTTCTGAAATCTTACCGGATTCTACAATCCGTATTTCTAACTCCTTTACTATAAATTATAATACTTCTCTTTACAAAGGGTACTTCAATTTAAAATATGAAATGATGGTTGACGGGTTTACATATTGGACTGATTCAACAAAAGTCATTTTAACCGGAATTGATGAAAAAACAATCAAACCACTTTCTTTTGAGCTTGATCAGAATTATCCAAATCCGTTTAACCCAAACACAAAAGTAAAATACACAGTAGCCCCTCCAAACCTCCCCAAAGGGGAGGCTTTAGTGCAGCTAAAAGTTTATGATGTATTGGGAAGAGAGGTTAAAACACTTGTAAATGAAACAAAGCAGCCCGGGAAATATGAAGTTGAATTTGATGCAAGTAAACTTTCAAGTGGAGTTTATTTCTATCAATTGAAAGCCGTGCTTTTCGGCAGGCAAGCTGGAGAATTTATTCAGACAAAGAAGATGATTTTGTTAAAATGAAATTCAGAAAAATAACTTATTGAAGTTTTTTATTGACTTTATGTTTATAATACCATAAAATTAATCAATCAATTTTCTTTTAGGGGTTTATTAATTATTGAATTGTAAACCTTTCATTCGAGAATCAGCACTCCTAAAAAGTAATTCGAGCAGCAAGTTATTCTAAAATAAATCTCCATCTATTCTAACTTTTAGGGAATTTTATGATTGGGGTAAATATCTCTCATTATAGAATTCTTGAAAAACACGGAGAAGGTGGATTGTATATTTCATGCAAAGCCACAGTACTCAATTCTCATCTGAATATAATTTTACTTTTATTGTTTTTCATTATTTTATCTCCGTACTTTTATACCCAGCAAGCTGACCTACCTTTCGAACATCTCTCTGTTGATGAGGGGATGCCAACTGTTGTTAATTATATTTTTCAAGATAAGATTGGCTATTTATGGTTTGCTACTAACAGCGGCATCTATAAATACGATGGTTATAATTTTACATCTTATAAGAATGATCTTAACGACCCTACTAGTTTAATAGACAATACTGTAACTACTCTTTATGAAGACGAAAAAGGAATAATGTGGATAGGCACATGGCTTGGACTTGAAAAGTTTGATCGTATAAAAAGCACTTTTAAACATTATATTCCTTGTCCATCCGACACAGAAAATAATACAAGTAATAATGTCTGGACAATTTGTGAAGATAAATTCGGAATACTTTGGATTGGAACAGGAGATGGCTTATACGAATTTGACAAGCTAACAGAAAATTTCATATCTCTGCGTTATGATGATACAGATCCTGGCAGCATTTCTCACAATGTATTCGGAGCGATCTATAAAGATAAAGAAGACGCTCTCTGGTTTGGAACTCAAGTAGGACTTGATAAACTTAATTTTAATACAGGTAAGTTTATTCACTATTGGATTGATGAAGGTAATCGATACAAATCGTGGGACATTGGTTCAAAGTATAGAATTAATACAATTATTGAAGACAATGCTGGATTAATTTGGCTTGGAACAAACAGAGGATTGGTAGAATTTAATCCGCATACAATTACGTTTTCCTGCTATCTTTTTAATCCAGGCGAATCGACCAACCGTATTACTTCAATCAGTCAGGATGTTACATCGGGTAATCTCTGGTTAGCATCCTGGGGTGGACTTTTTTCCTTTGATAAAAAAACAAAAAAATTTACTAACTATAACTCTCAAGCAAATGTTGTTTGTAGCGAACATTCAGGAACTCTATGGATAGGAACAAATTATGAGATTAAAAAACTTAACCGGACAAAACAACCCTTCAAAAAGTATCCAATCAATAATATAACCAATGCCATCATGAACGGAACTGATGAAACATTATGGGTTTTTACATTTGAAGAGTGGTGGAAAAAATTTGATATAAGAAAAGAGAAATTTGTTCCATATTCATTTGGAAAAGATTTTTTGTATTATGTTTATCCTAAAACCGGCGACCAGGCTTTTCTGAAAAAGGATGGTAGTTTCTATATCAGGGATACTCTGAACAATATTCAATTTTTTTCGGGTCCCTTTAACAAACAATTAAACACGAATTGTACTTTTGGCTGGAAAACAAATAAAGGATATTATGTTGGTTCCAGCGGTAGTCTTTATCTTTTCGAACCTAAAACAAATAAAATTACAGAAATTAAAAATTTTAAAGATGATATATATTTTATTTTTGAAGACTCTCATAGTTTGATTTGGATCGCCACCTACATGGGAAGATTGTATTGTTATAATCAAGAACACGATACAATTAATGAATTTATTTCCGGTACTAAAAATCTATTAAATATTAGCAGAAGACAAATCAGCCAAATTTATGAGGATAAAAAAGGAAGATTGTGGTTTGGTACAATTAACGGATTAAGTATGTATGAACGTTCTACTAAAAGCATTATTCATTTCACTGAAAAAGATGGTTTACCAAGTAATAATATTCTTTATATAGTCGAAGATAATTACGGTTATCTTTGGCTTAACACTAGCAAAGGCATTTCAAAGTTTGATCCTGAAACAAATCATTTTAAAAATTATGACGCTTCCTACGGGCTTGAACCACCCACAGATGCATACTATGGATTTGGCTGTAAAACTAAAAACGGAGAAATGTATTTCCCGGGTTCAAAGGGGATTACACGATTCCATCCCGATAGCATAAAAGACAATCCTTTCATTCCACCAGTTGTAATTACTTCATTTAAAGTGTTCGATAAACCTCATCCATTCTCTGAGAAAATTTATTTACCCTACAATGAAAATTTCATTTCATTTGAATTTGCTGCTTTAAGCTACATAAGCCCCGAAAGAAATTTGTATGCTTATAAAATGGAGGGAATAGACAATGATTGGGTTTATTCAGGAACTAGACGTTATGCGTCTTATCCAAATTTAGAATCGGGAAAATATACATTTCACGTTAAAGGTTCTAATAATGACGGAGTATGGAATGAAGCCGGAACTTCAGCTCTAATAATTATTTCTCCTCCCTGGTGGAAAACTACATATGCTAATATCTCCTATTCATTATTTATTCTAAGCTTAATTTATTTTACCTGGAAAATGAAAGTAAAGAGGATAAAGATAAGCCATGAATATGAAATGAGCAGGTTCGAAGCTGAAAAGCTGCACGAAGTTGATGAGATGAAATCACGTTTCTTCACTAATATATCTCATGAATTTAGAACTCCTTTAACTTTAATACTTGGCCCTGTTAAACAGATAATTGAAAGAACAAAAGAACATAATACAAGGAATGAATTAAAAATTGTTCATAAAAATGCAAACAAGCTGCTGGGACTTGTAAATGAGTTACTTGATATCTCTAAACTGGAATCGGGCAATATGAAACTGCAGACATGCCCACAAAATATTATTCCTTTATTAAAAGCATTGCTGCAGTCATTCTGCTCTTATGCTGAAAGAAAAAGAATTACTATAAAATTTAAGTCATCTGAAAATGAAATAATTGTTTACATAGATAAAGATAAATTTGAAAAGATATTTACAAATATCCTCTCGAATGCATTTAAGTTTACAGCTGAAGGTGGTGAAATAGAAGTTACAGCCTTCCCTAAATCCCCTTCAAAGGAAGGGACTTTTAATACTGCATTGTTACCTCTGGAGGGCATGTACACAAATACAATCGTTGCATCAGAGGGTCGACGGGTGGGTCAAAATGGCTTTGTAGAAATCTCCATTCACGATAACGGGATTGGTATTTCCAAAGATAAAATTTCTAAAATATTTGATCGTTTCTATCAAGTCGACAGCAGCCATACAAGGGAACAAGAAGGAACCGGAATAGGATTGTCATTAACAAAAGAATTAGTAGAATTGCATAAAGGTAAAATTGAAGTTGAAAGCGAAGAAGGAAAAGGAACCATTGTTAATATTAGTTTACCATTAGGCAAAGAGCATTTAAAACCAGATGAAATATGTGAACAAGGCCTCTCCCAAACCCTCTTCAAAGAAGAAGGCTATCCAGAAGAATTAATTTATCTTAAAGAAACTAAAATTGAAAAATTTGATAATGATTTATTTACAATAAACGAAAAACCTTATTTACTAATAGTTGAGGACAATTTAGATGTTAGAAATTATATAATTAATAACTTGAACAATGATTATAGGATTCTGGAAGCTATAGATGGAGAAGATGGATGGAATAAGTCAATCAATCATATACCTGATTTAGTTGTAAGCGATGTTATGATGCCAAGGATGGATGGATTTAAACTTTGCAATAAACTTAAAACCGATGAAAGAACAAGTCACATCCCAATAATACTGCTAACTGCAAAAGCAGCAAGCTCAGATAAATTAGAAGGATTTGAAACGGGCGCGGATGATTATATCATGAAACCATTTGATACAAAAGAATTAAAGTCAAGAATTAAAAATCTAATTGAACAGCGGAAAAGAATTCATGAACATTTTAGAAAACATGGATTATTTGAAATAAAAGAAAAAAACATTACATCCGTCGATCAGAAGTTTCTGCAAAATGTTTTTGATATAATTACTCAACATGTTTCGAATTCATCATTTAGTGTTGATTTACTTGTCAAAAATCTGTCGCTTAGCAGATCAGTTGTGCATAGGAAAATTCTGTCTCTGGTAGGTGAAACACCTGGAGAATTAATCAGAAGTATAAGAATTAAAACGGCAGCTAAACTAATCGAAAAAAAATTTGGTAATCTTTCTGAAATAGCACTTGAGGCTGGTTTCAATAATCCGGCGTATTTTTCAGAATGCTTCAAAAAGCAATATGGAATGACACCTTCACAATATCAGCAAAAATTTGCTATAAATTGAATTATAAAATTTGATATTTCGCTTCGACAGAAAAGTGTAAGTAATTGACACAAATCTGGTAGAAAAAACTTTCATTAATCCTTACCATAGCAGCATTAAAAATCATCCTTCCAGAACTCCAATTTAGCAATTAAAGAGTTTTGTGAAGGCTATTTCTACCAGTGGTTTATTAGCCTCTGGTCTAAATAAATATTTAACAAAAGGAGGATACTTTATGAAGTTTTTCAAATTCGCAGTTGTTCTTTTAGCTTTCGTGGGGCTTTCGCTCATTGGCTGTTCTGATAAATCACAATCACCTGTATCTCCCGCCGACCAATCCATAAATCAGCCTAGCTCACTCGAAAAAGTTTTTACAAGAGAATTTAGTGGAACTAATACTCCATACGAAGTAATTGATCCAGGAATTATGAAATATCCCGACGGTAAACAAATGATCATGAAGCATAAAGCATATACGAATTTTATCGTTACCTACTTACCAGGTGATACAGGCCCGGATATTCTTTCCGGTAATGGTGAAGTGGAGATTAATGGTATAACAGATCTGCGTACTTTGATAGGTCAATGGCAAGGAAAATTCTTATTGAAACCCTCAGAAGCCGATGGTGGTGTATGGCAATTTACCTGGCATGGTACTTCCACATTCGGTCCAACAGCCTGGGAGGGTGGGCCTGGATGGATTTTACCCCTTCAAGAAATTGGACATGGTGAAGGCGGGGACATCAATGGAATGCAATGTCATATGGAAGTTATAATTTATGCTAGTCTTGACTTTACAGCCTGGTATGGAGCATTTACTGGTATCGTAACGTCTCATTAAAATATATTTGTTACTGCAGTCATCCTTTAAAAAAGGATGACTGCAATTTACTTTAAATGAAGTAAACGCTTAATGCGGAATTTATTTATATCAATTGAAAGCTGGAGATTTAATGCTAACAAAGAAGATGATTTTATTAAAATAATTTTTACAAAATATTCTGGGAAAGAGTATTGAGATAATTTAAATGGCTCAATAGGAGGGGTTATGAAAAAGTTTACGATAGCTCTGTTTTTCTTTTTTGTTATTAATTCAACATGTTTTACGCAGTGGATACGTCAAAGTCCAATGCCAAATGTGGGTTCTATCAACGATATATATTTTATTAATTCAAATACCTGGGTTACTGTTGGTGGTGGTTGGACCGGAACAAGTTATGAGGCAATGGTACTAAAGACAACTGATGGTGGTGAAAGCTGGATTACCAAATCATTTGAAGAAGTAAGATGGTTAAATGGTATTTTCTTTATAAATGAAAATAATGGATTTGCTGTTGGGGCTGATGGTAAAATTCTCCGAACATCCGATGGAGGAATTAATTGGATAATTTATTCCATCGGAAATATAAATGAACTGAATGATGTCTGGTTCACAGATTCAAATAATGGATTTGTCGCGGGTTGTGGTAGGGTTGGAGGTTTTTTCGGGGGAATAGTACTAAAAACAATTGACGGTGGAATCAATTGGACTGAAAAAATAACCGATTCAAGAAATCTATTTGCTGTCAGTTTTGTCGATCAAGTTAACGGAACCGTAGTTGGTAATGATTTAGATGGAAGTGGCGTAATACTTAGGACTACAGATGCTGGTGAAAATTGGTATAAAACATTCAGCGTCCCCAATCATTATCTGCTTGATGTTTCCTTTGTGAATGCGAGTACAGGAATGGTTGTAGGTCATAATGGAACGATTCTAAAGACAACAGACAGTGGGGACAATTGGGAAAGTCAGACAATAGATACAACTATTCATCTATTTGGAGTTTACCTTATAGATGAAAATAATGCGACAGTTGTAGGAATTAACGGTAAAATTCTTAGGACTACTGATTCAGGAAATCACTGGATTAATCAGGTAAGCGGGATGAGTAATAATTTTAATAAGGTTTGCTTTGCTGATATTAACAACGGATTCGTGGTTGGCAGTACCTTAAGTCCATCAGCAATTTTAAAGACTACCGATGGAGGAAATAATTGGGTAAGTAAGATTAAAGGAACCACTAATTATCTATTTGATGTTTGTTTTACAGATGTTTTTACAGGTACGGCTGTGGGTGCTGGACCAGATGGTATAATTCTCCACACAACTGATGCAGGGCAAAATTGGATTACTCAAATAAGAGAACCATTCACAGATTATAGAGGAGTTTACTTTATAAATACTAATGTTGGCACCGTTGTAGGATATAGCTGGGATCCTATTAATTCTGCCGGTATAATTTTAAAAACACAAGATGGTGGAATGAGCTGGTTTACTCAGGAAAGTGGAACAAATAATTTGCTATGGGCTGTCTACTATATTGATTCAAATATTGGTATCATAGTTGGCGATGAGGGGACAATACTTAAAACAACGGACGGTGGTAATAACTGGATAAATAAATCTATCAAAATCTCTGGTACTACGATAATGCTTTATGATGTCTATTTTATAGATCTATTAAATGGCTTTACGGTTGGTTCTGATTTTGATGGAAATGATGTAGGGGGTATTATTTTAAGAACAACAGACGGTGGAGAAAACTGGTTCAATCAACCTTACGGATCGAATATTATTTTATATGGCGTATGTTTTACAAATGCAAAGATAGGAACCATTGTTGGCGAACGCTCTATACTCAGAACCACAGATGGTGGCAATACTTGGTTTACTCAATTAACTGACTTGAACTCCTCTTTTAGTGGGGTTTCCTTAGTAAATTCAACTGTAGGAACAGTTGTCGGTGGAGGAATATTGATGGGAGAAGGTATGATACTGAGGACAATTGATGGCGGAAATAGTTGGGATATCCAATACACAGATGAAGTGGGCATTAGCGCTGTTTCTTTTGTAAATGAAAATACAGGCTGGGTTGTGGGAGGTTCCGGTATTCTTCATACAACTAATGGCGGCGTTACTTTTGTTGAAGAAGAACAGATGAACGAAACGCCCACAGAGTTTTTGCTGACTCAAAACTACCCCAATCCTTTTAATCCAACTACAAAAATAAAATACACAGTAGCCCCTCCAAACCTCCCCAAAGGTGAGGCTTTAGTGCAGCTAAAAGTTTATGATGTAATGGGAAGAGAGGTTAAAACACTTGTAAATGAAACAAAGCAGCCCGGCGAATACGAAGTTGATTTTAATGCAGCAACATTAACAAGCGGGGTTTATTTTTATCAATTGAAAGCTGGAGAATTTATTGCAACAAAGAAGATGATTCTTTTAAAGTGAAAATTCGAAGTTCAAAAGTCAAAAATCAAGTTATGATATAATTGCTTTATAATATAATTTCAAATTTATTTATGATGATTACTTCATTTGAATACTGAGCAATAAGATCTTAAAATAAAAGCATGATTTAAATCACACTCAATAAATCGATTAAAAATGTTACGTTTTTTTCTTAAAAATCAATTTTGTTTTCATAATTAATAATTGTAACTTTTCGTGCGGTTTAAAACTGCATTGTTTTTTTTATTTATTTTTTAGAGGTAAGTTCGTGAGTACTAAACTTTTTGTGGGTAGTCTTCCATGGGCAGTAACTGATGAGAATTTAAAATCTGCTTTTGAATCTCATGGAACAGTTGTTTCTGCCAAGGTTATTACCGATCGCCAGACCGGCAGGTCAAGAGGATTTGGTTTCGTTGAAATGGAAAACGAAGCTGACGCAAGCAAAGCTATAGAAGCTTTAAACGGTTCTGAATTGAACGGCAGAAGCATCATTGTTAGCGAAGCAAAACCGAAAAGCTAAAAAAATAGGTATTTGGTTAAATTGCAATTCTCAAGCGCTCTTTTTAAGGGCGCTTTTGTTTTTTAAACCATTATTTCACAATTGTATAATGCCATCTCAATAAACCCAATTTCTTAAAGAAATTGGGTTTATAAAAATTCCTAATATATTTTATAGAATACCGTTTAAAATAAAAACCATCGCACGTGATAACCATAATTTGATGAACCTCGTGCAATGGCATTTGGTGGAGAAAAATTAAAAAACTGGAGTATTAATTCCAATTACAAAATTATTGTTACCTCTGTAATTCAATTTCCAGGCGAAATCCAATTGAAACGGCAACAATGCTTGACCAATTCCAAATCCTATTTCATAAAATGGATGATCAAACGTATTAATAGACGAAAGCAGATTTGATTTTGTTCCATCACTTACACGACAAATTGCCGAATTTAAAAATGTAGTTAATTGTATGTCCCAATCTTTCAAGCCAGGTATTCTTAAAATTCTAAATAGCTCACTGCCTAAATAATATTCAAGATTTAAAGTTACAACTCTATCACCTACAACTTCATTTATACCTATTGTCCTAAAAGAAAAATCTTGTGAAAGCACTTCTATATTTCCATTTAACGAATGTAAATTTTGAAACGGGACTATTCCCTGGTTATAGATGCCAAGAATTTCATATCCTAATGATGTTGAACCAAATGAATTTAATCTTCCCGAAGCATCCAGCTTATAAGTTGTAAAATTAAAATCACTTTTTAGAAAACTTTTATTTGAGACTGTTACATTACCGTTAATTAAGATAAATGACTTATTAGAAAAAATTCTTCTTCTAAATAATCCATCCTCAATGTAATCTCTAAAATCAAGTTTAAAGCCGGCTGTAACAGTATTTAATTTTGCTTCGTTAATTAATGGATTCAACCTGTAATTTCTATTTTTCTTAAAAAAGCTGAAATTGGAATTAATGGCAGCATTCTTATCTGTTCTATTTTGAAAGCCTAGGTTTAAACTTAGGATTGGAAAAACTTCTCCTCCAATATTAAAGTTAAAACCATTAGAATAATAATAATCTTGAAACTCATATTTAAATAACAAAGCAAGCCAGGTCGCACCAAAATCAGCAATACTGTTTTGATTTCTGAATAGAACACTTGTTCTATTAAAAATATTTAATGAAATATTATAAGTACGATAATCTCCCAATAGATATTCACTTCTAAAATTATATTTAACTTTTTTATCACCGAAACCATAAGAATTATTTAAAAATGAATTACTTCTTTTGTTAAACATATTTTCAAGATAAAAATTTGCATCAATCGAATGCCCATCTACTTTATTGAAGTGATAAAAACCTAAAGGGCCATTTATAGAAAAATTATCTGTAAAATCTAATCTGGTTGAAAGGATAGAAAAATCATCCCAAAATGTTCTGGGAATATTACTTACACTGTCAATTCTTTTATATGCTTTTTGCTCATCAAGAGTATTGGGAATAGTTTGTGCATTAAGCCAGTAATTTGAATCTTTGTCGTCGGCATTGGGCAAAACGGTTATTACCGCTTTATCAAAAAAATCATTATATAAAATCGGATTGATTTTATAATCATATAATATGCTGTTTAACTCAAAACCGAACTTTGCTATACCTAAATAATTAGCTTTAACAAATACTCTATAATCAACAGGCATATAAATGGAATCACCATAAACATTAAACTGTTGAAATACATTAACCGTATCAAACAAACCTCCAGGGTTTGCTGCATTGTTCAATTGTAAATCTACTTTAATTAGGTCATAGCTTTTGTCAATTATATAAATGTCCCCCGTAAATCCAGGGTCACTCGAATTTTTGGTTCTCACGTGAATTTGATAAACTGTTTTTTCATTCATTGCCAAAGTATTTTCAATATAATAATCATAGTAATCAAGACCATCATCTGCAATTGGGCCAGGCAAACCGGTTCCAATAAAATTAATTTCATCATCATAGAAATTTTTTATAAGTCTTCCTCCGGTAATGACATTCAAAGTTGGTGGAAAATTTGCACTTTGTTTTCGGGCTATTATTTCTTCTTTATAATCATCTGGCGACTTAAAAAATCCTTTGCTTTGATTTTCTAGAATGCCGGTTATTTTTAATGCAGATGTATCTGTACTTAATCCAACCGTTACACTTCTATCACCGGCAACAATATCATGCTGCGTTAACAATAATCCTTTGGTGTACGCTTCAAACTCATAGCTTTTTATTTTTGATTTTCTTCTGTTTTTTTCTGCAATTGCCTTGCGGATAATTTCAAGAGCAGGATTCTCTCCTGGCCTAACAACGATTTCCGGCAGCTCTATTTTTGATTCCTTTAATTTAAAATTAATGTTATCCAGGTTTCTATTTACATTCACTAAAATTGTATCGGAGAGATAACCAATATAAGATGCTATCAGATTATACTTCCCTTTTTTTAATTTTATTTCATATTCCCCTTTTTTATTTGACGAAGTTCCTTGAGTAGTACCGGCGACACGGATATTTGTATAACTTAAAGTTTCGCTAGTTTCTGCTGCATTAACTGAACCGCGGATAAAAAAATCCTGCGAGAAAATTGGCTTGGCTATAAAATTGAATATTATTATAGTGAAAAGGATTGTATTTAATTTCATGTTCTTTAGGATAAATTTGATATTAACAACAAGAAAAATAATTTAGTTTGTTTATGAAATAAATTCTTAAAGACTCACCCCTATGTAAAATAATTTCGCCTGAAGTTCTCAAAAGATTTACATTTTAAAAATGAGTTAACTTGCAAACAACTAAATTAAACAGAGATTATTTTTATAGATGTCTTATTAGTTAAATGTAAAAAGTCTTTTGGATTTAAAGTATATATCTCATCCGCTTTAGATTTCAAAGCACATTCGACAATTATTGCATCATAGACAATTCCCCCTGAAAAATTTGAGATGCTCATCTTTTCAATAATTCTAAAATAATCCTCGCCGGTAAGATAAACAGTTCTGGCAATATTTTTTATATTATTTTCAATCAACTGTTTCGCTATTATGGGTGTTATCCTGGGTTTAAATGGAGCGCCTGTTAATACGCTATAAACTTCCATAATTGAGTGTGAAGAAACTAATAATTCAAATGTATTATCTTTGGCTTTAACTAAATATGAAAGAGCTGGTTTATGTTTAGGATGAGATTCTATGAAAGCTGCAATCAATACAGAACTATCAAATAGAATTTTCAAAATTACCCCTGGTTTGTTAATAATTTATTGATTCGTTTATCTCTATTATTCTTTATAAGATTGACTTTCTTGTTTTCTAATTTCCCGGTGAAAACAAGAATTCCTTCACTATCAATAACAGGTTCTTTCTCTTCCAATAATTCAATAACTATTCTTTTACCATCTTCGGAAACATTTAATGTAGAATTAATGCTTATTCCCAACTGGTCCCGAAATTTTTTGGGGATTATTAATCTCCCGAATTTATCTAACGTTGTAATCATAATTTGTCCTATTTAATTTATTGCCAATTTAATATTTATATTTGCCAATCTCAAATTAAAGACTTTTGATTGTATTTAAATAGTCCCTCGATACAAATTGCAGAAAAAGATTTTCTCGTATTGCTTATTAAAATTTCATAAAAACTTTATTCGTGTATTTAATAGTAGCAATAATAATATTAAGTTTGTCTGTATCATATAAATCAGAATTTATAGAGGATTAATAATGAAAAAGAGTTTCATATATTCAATTTTCTTTTTCTTCATAGGAATATCTATATCATTTGCTCAGAAGGAAATTGAATTCACAGAATTTGATCTTGATAACGGGTTGCATGTAATCCTTCACGAAGATCATTCAACACCTATTGTAGCCATTACAACCACATATCATGTCGGCTCAAAAAATGAGGATCCGAATAGAACAGGCTTTGCACATTTCTTTGAACATTTGATGTTTAGCGGGACAAAAAATATCCCTAGAGGACAAATAGATAAATTAATTCTTGGCTCGGGCGGAACATTAAATGCAAATACATCATTCGATAGAACTTTTTACTACATGATACTTCCTTCAAATCAATTAAAGCTAGGTTTGTGGATTGAGTCAGAAAGAATGCTGCATTTAAATGTTGACAGCATTAGTGTTGAAACTCAACGTAAAGTTGTAAAGGAAGAAAGAAAACAGAGATATGACAATCAGCCTTACGGCTCTTTCTTTGAAGAGATTTTTTCACATGCATACAAGGTTCATCCTTATAGATGGGTGCCTATAGGCTCAGTTCAATATATCGATAAAGCAACCATTGATGAATTTAGAGATTTTTATAAAACATATTACGTCCCAAATAATGCCACGCTCTCCATTGCAGGCGACATTGATGAGGATGATGCTAAAGATTTAATTGAAGAATATTTCGCCGGAATTCCACGCGGGACAAAGAAGATGAACATCCCAACAGAAGTTGAACCTCCTCAAGAAGCTGAAGTCAGGGATACGGTTTATGATAATATTCAATTACCGGCTGTGATTGAAGCCTATCATATTCCCGCTCAAGGTACTAAAGATTATTATGCTATCAATATGCTAACCACTCTTTTATCCGAAGGACAAAGTTCATGGCTTTATAAGGATCTCGTTGATAAAGAACAAAAAGCGGTTACTGAAGGAGCCTTTCCAATTGCTCTCGAAGATCCCGGATTGTTTATAACTTACGGTATAGTTAACCAGGGTGTAAAAGCTGACTCACTTGAAGCTGCTATGCAGACAGTGCTGGATAAAACCAAGAACGAACTTATAACCGAAAAAGAATTTCAAAAGCTGCGCAACCAGGTTGAAAATGATTTTGTAACCAGCCATTCTACTGATGAAGGTATAGCCGAGGCTCTCGCAACCTATCATGTTTATTTCGGAGATACAAATCTTATTAATACAGAACTCGAAAGGTTTATGGCTGTTACTAGGGAAGATATTCAAAAAGCAGCACAAAAATATCTTGCGAAAAAGAATAGAGTGGTTCTTTACTATCTTCCAAAATCATTTCGGGCAAGTAAATGAGCATATATAAATTAAAAGTTTTTGGAAAATTTTTCATCAAAGGAAATAAAATGAAAAATGTAAATTCATGCTTTCGGCATAAAATATTAACCGCATTAATTTTAATTTTAGTTTCGCTTCCGGCATTCAGCCAGGTAGATAGAACGAAACAACCGGAACCAGGACCAGCACCGGAAATTAAGCTTGGAGAATATGAATCTTTCACTCTTGATAACGGACTTAAAGTATTCATTGTGGAAAATGATAAAGTACCTGAAGTTTCTTACTCATTGATCATTGACAGAGACCCAATAGTTGAAGGAGACAGCGCAGGTTATATTTCTGTAGCGGGCCAACTTCTCAGAACAGCCACAACAACCATGACTAAAGATCAAATTGATGAAGCTGTTGATTTTATTGGAGCAAGTTTGTCAACTTCGTCCACTAGTGTTTACGGTTCATCGTTAAAGAAACATACTGAAGAACTTTTAAAGATTTTTTCAGATGTCGCTTTACATCCTGAATTCAAACAGGAAGAATTAGACAAAGTAAAGAAACAAACAATTTCGGAACTTGCATCTGAAAAAGATGAACCAAGTGCAATTGCGCATAATGTGAAAAATGCTTTGGATTATGGATTAGATCATCCTTATGGCGAACCAATGACTGAAGAGACGGTTAAAAACATTTCTTTGCAGATGTGTGATGATTATTATAAAACTTATTTTCACCCTAATGTAGCCTACCTTGCAATTGTCGGTGATATTGATAAAGACGAGGCACAACCGTTAATTGAAAAATATTTTGGAAGCTGGGAAAAGAAAGATATTCCCAAATTTAAATACGAAACACCACAGTCTCCGTCAAAAAGAATCGTCGCAATAGTTGATAGGCCTAACGCAGTTCAATCTGTTATTCATGTCACTTACCCGGTTCAGCTTGCTAAAAATAGTAAGGATGTTATTCCTGTTAGTGTTATGAATACAATTTTAGGCGGCGCTTTTTCATCAAGATTAATGCAAGACCTTAGAGAGAAAAAAGCTTTTACATACGGCGCTTATTCTTCTATCGCTTCAGATAGATTAGTAGGTAATTTTGATGCATCATGCCAGGCAAGAAATGCTGTGACCGATAGTTCTGTAACAGAATTCATTGCTCAAATGAATATGATTAGAGATGAAAAAGTTTCTGAGAAGGAACTTCAATCAACAATAAATTATATAACCGGCGGTTTTGCACGTTCTCTTGAGCAGCCGCAGACAATTGCCAACTTTGCAATAAATGAAGAAAGATATAATCTCTCTAAAGATTATTATAAAAACTATTTGAAAAATATTGCTGCTGTTACTGTTGATGATGTAAAAGCAATGGCGGACAAATATATTCATCCTAACAAAGCTTATGTTTTAGTAGTTGGTAATGCAGATGATGTTGCAAAGAAGCTGGCTGTGTTTGGGCCCGAAAAATTTTATGACAGGTTTGGAAATGAAATTGATACATTCGCAATCAAGCTGCCTGAAGGATTAACAGCAAAAGCTGTAATTGATAAATACATTGATGCAATTGGCGGAAGAAAAAATCTAACTAAAATTTCTGATAGAACAACTGTCATGTCTGCTGCTGTTCAAGGAGTTAATGTTTCAATCACTGCATATCAAAAAGCTCCAAACAAGCTTTTCCAGGATATAGAAGCCGGGGCAATGCACCAAAAAATTATTTTCAATGGTGAAAAGGGTGTAATGGATTTTGGAGGACAAAGTAAAGATTTAGCAGGCAAAGATCTTGAAAAATTAAAATTAGAAGCAACAATTAATCTTATACTGGATTTAGATCATTACAATATTAAAGCTGAATTAAAAGGCATGGAAAAGATTGATGGAAAGGACGCATATAAAGTTGAATTAGAACTGCCGGATGGGATAAAATGGACACAATACTATGATGCTTCAACCGGGTTAAAAGTTAAAGAATTAAAACCTATTGAATCCCCGCAGGGTACTTTTACTCAAGAAAATGTATACGGTGATTATAAAGATGTGAATGGAGTAAAATATCCTTTTACAATAAAACAAAGCATGGGGCGGCAATCATTTGAATTTAAAGTTGATTCCATAAAAGTAAATACAGGTTTGGCTGATAAGAATTTTGAAGTAGATCAAAAATAATTTTTCTTTATCTACTACCATTTGGGAAGCAGTCACAAGTGATTTTGTGACTGCTTTATTTTTAGAACCGCATCAAACTTTTAAAATCAATAGACCACTGATGACACGGATTAGACAGATTTTCACAGATAAAAAAAATAAAGAAATATCAAATTTCTGATCAGCGTTAATCAGTCACATCCGTGTCATCTGTGGTCTATTTTTTTCTCTAATTGAATTAATATTTAATAAATGCAGATAAAAAATATGGATAATAATTTTTCAGTAATTGTTTTTGATCTTGGTAATGTGCAGTTGCCTTTTGATTATAATATTTTAATAAATCGATTGAATGATGTCGATGAAAATCTTGGTAAGAAATTCATGGATTTCTACATGAATAATTATGAAATACATAAGAAATATGAAAGTGGGAAATTACCCGAAGATGAATTTATAAAGATAATGTTAAATGCTGTTGATAATAAAATAGATGCAGAAACATTTTGTAAAATATATTCCGAAGTATTTACTGTAAACGAAGATGTTGTTTCATTACTTCCAAAGTTGAAAGAAAAATATACGTTGGTTCTACTTTCCAATACAAATTCAATCCATCGAAAATACGGCTGGGGACATTATGATTTTCTTAAATATTATAACAAGCTGATTTTATCATATGAAGTTGAAAGTGTAAAACCTGAAGAAGGAATTTACCGTGCTGCTGAAGCTTTTACACACAAACCATCCAATGAACATTTTTTTATTGATGATATTTCTGAATATGTAGAAGGTGCAAAAAAATTAGGCTGGGGCGGCGCGCAGTTTACAACTTATGAACAGCTTGTAAAAGATTTAAAAGAAAATAGTATTTTATAATTTTATTCATTCCTTCCTAAATAGGAATTAGCAGTAGGAGCCTTCGATTGAACACCCCTACAAATGTTGAAAAAGCAATTTTATAAACAACAATATTTTCAATCCTTCTTAAAGAAATTTAAACCCATCTTATATTTGAGTTATGTAGGTGGGTTAAATTTTGTTAATATTAGTTTAAGATTAAGTTCAAGATATCACCATTCAATCAATCTTTAAATGTTGTACTCTTGCAATTTTTCAATCAAATTCATTTATTCTTTTTATATTTGATCATTAAAATATTCATTTTTTCTAACGGAGTATCTATTTAATGGGTTTAAGCATTGGAATTGTCGGGCTGCCGAATGTAGGGAAATCAACTTTATTTAACGCGCTTACAAAAGCACAAAACGCTGAAGCTGCGAATTATCCTTTCTGCACAATCGAACCTAACAAAGCAATCGTTCCTGTACCAGATGCGAGATTAGCCGAACTTGCCAAGCTTGTTAATCCTGCAAGAATTGTAAATGCAACTGTGGATTTTGTTGATATTGCCGGACTTGTAAAAGGCGCAAGTAAAGGTGAAGGATTGGGAAATCAATTTCTAACAAACATTCGCGAGACGGAAGCAATTGTTCAGGTAGTCAGATGTTTTGATCATCCTGATATTGTTCACGTTGATGGCAGCATAAATCCGGTGAGAGATGTTGAAGTTATTGAAACTGAACTTCTTTTAGCTGATGTTCAAATTCTTGAAAGAAAAATTGAACGCTTGCAAAAAATGGCAAAAGGTGATAAAGCTGCAAAAGCAATGCTGGAAGATGCCGAATCAATTTTAAATTTTTTAAATGAAGGAAATGTTGCTTCGGCTTATCATGACAAAGAAAAAGAAACTGTAAAACAGCTTTTTAAAGAAGTAGGTTTTCTTACTTCAAAGAGTACAATTTTCTGCGCGAATGTTGATGAAGACGGATTAAGCAGCGATAACAATTATACAAAAAGCTTAGAAGAATTTGCAGCTAAGAGAGGTTCCGACTTTGTGAAAATTTCAGCAAAGGTTGAAGAAGAGTTAGTAGGATTAGAAGACAGTGAACGAGCTGAATTTTTAGAATCTTATGGAGTTAAAGAAAGCGGGTTAGAAAAAATTATTAGAACCGGATTCCACACACTCGGTTTGATAAGCTATTTCACGGCAGGTCCAAAAGAAGTCCGTGCATGGACAATTCATAGAGGCTGGAAAGCTCCGCTTGCCGCTGGTGTTATTCATACTGACTTTGAAAAGGGTTTTATACGTGCAGAAGTTATCGGCTATAATGATTATATACATTACAAATCAGAAGCAGCTTGCAAAGCAGCGGGAGTAATGCGTGTTGAAGGAAAAGATTATGTTGTTGAAGACGGCGATGTGATGCACTTTTTGTTTAATGTGTAAGCCATACAAGCACTGCCTGGAAACTATCCTAATCTATTTAACTTATTAACATCAATTTCTTATAGTCTATAAAAAATGCCTGATGTTGTTACGAATTTTTTATCAATATATTATTAACTAAGTATTTGATTTTTACTTCCTATTTTCTCAATTTCACTTACCATTTCTCTATATAAATTAAAAGTTCGTGGAGATTGATTTTATATTATTGTTAGTCATAAATAACTATGAATAAAATACACTTCACTATTATAATTATAATATTTAATACGTTTATCATTTACCCTCAGGTTCTATCACTTCACAGATATACCGTTAGGGATGGATTACCATCAAACACAATTACACTTATAACACAAGACTCTAAAGGTTACTTATGGATTGGGACATTTGATGGTATAAGTAAATATGACGGTTCAGAATTTAATAATTTTAGAAAACAAGATGGACTTGGTGGGATGGTGGTTATCTCAGCAGTAGAAAGCAGAAATGTAGCTGGCAATATTTTGGTTGGAACGATAAAAGATGGAATAAGTCTTGTGACCAATACTAAAACTGCTCATAGTATTTCGTTAGCTAAAGCTGCTGAAACGTCACCCTCATCGATAGTTGAAGATGCAAATGGACTTTTTTGGTGTGCTTTGGACGAAGATGTGGTAACAATTAAAAACGGGGAAATTAATGATACCATTTTTGTATTTCCAGATAATATTGATGCTCAGCTTGCCTTATACGGAAATTATATTGCAATTGGCATTGCTAATAAAATTCACTTTCTCTCAATCACCGGTAAAGAAATTAAAACAATTTACTTTAATACTAATGTTGCTATTTTAAAATTATTCGTCGATCAGAATAGGAATTTATGGGTAACAGCTTCAGATAATTCTCTGACGGAGTTCAAGGATTTTAATCCTTCAGGTAAATGTATTCTTCCTATTTCTGCACATGATATTGCTTTGGATCCCGACGGATATATTTGGCTTGCTACTAGAAAAGGATTGATAAAATTACCCTATAATAATTGGGAAAAAGCAAAGCCGATCGTTTATGGTTTAAAAAACGAACTCCCTGAAGAAAATATTTCGAGCGTATATATTGATGCAGAAAAAAATCTCTGGATAGGAACCTGGGATAAGGGACTTGTTAAATTAACAGATAAAACAACAGAAAAGTTTTATCTTCCAGGTTCAACTTTTATACAGTCACTTGCTATTGATAATTACGGGGGTGTCTGGCAAACTAATCCACCAGATAAATTAATGGAATTCTATAAAAACTCTAATGGTTCATGGCAGTACATGATTCATATTTTAAATTTGAATGGTGAAAAATTAAACGGTCAGATTTTATGTAACGGGAAAGATTCTTTATGGGTAATGCTTTCTAATGGAAAAATTATTTTATATGATATTCACCACAATCATTATAGTGCTGCTAATTTGGAACAAATGAAAATCTTAAAGATCTTATCACCCGGTCAAAGATCTTATTATATTCATATCGATAAAATGCATCGTTTATGGTGTAGTGTTTTATCAAGCGATACGGTAGTGGTTTACAAGTTAGATAAAAATTTAAAATTACTAAAAACGCTCAGATATCCTAAGGATATTTCAGTAAACTCGGTTCGTGTAATCGAGTCGGATAATTCTGGGAATATCTGGCTCGGAGGTTTTAATGACGGTTTAGAAATGATCTCACCTAATTGGTCTACAAAATCTTTTTCGCTAACAAACGGTTTATCAGATAACAGTATCAGATCGATTGCAACAGATGAGCATGGGCATGTTTGGATTGGAACTAGATATGGCGGTATTTCAGTTTTTGACGGTTCACACTTTACTAATATAACAACTTCTCAAGGTTTATTAAGCAATACTGTCTGGTGCCTAAGTTATAACGGAAAACATAAAATGTGGATAGGCTCTCCGTTGGGTTCAATGTGGGTATCAACAAATGATCTTAATAGGATGGGCTGGAATAATTCTATTATCGGAGATGAGATTTTTTTATGTGTTACAGATACAGAACAGCACTTTTGGGCTAAATTTGCTGATGAAATTATTTTCTCAGATTACGGTAAAAAGAATCTCAACCGAATTCCGCCTCCTGTTTATATATCAGGAATAAAAATAAACGGAAAGCCTATTAATTCAGATCAAAATATTATTGAAGTACCATATGATAAAAATACATGGGCCATCAATTATGTTGGTTTAACATATCGAGATGAAAATGCCGTACGTTTTAAATATAAACTTTTAGGTAGCAATACCAAATGGAGTATGCCCATTAGAGATCGCTCAATTACGTTTGCTTCATTAAAAACCTGTCAGTATAAATTCGAAGTGAAAGCAATTTATAGTAACGGAGTTGAAAGTAATAAGCCCGCCTCTTTACTATTTACCATTCTTCAACCTTTCTGGCTTCGATGGTGGTTCCTTCTAATATTCGGACATTATTGCTAAGCACAATGGTCATTATCAGTCATCTAAGTATTAATAGATTAAAAGAAGAACAAACAAAACAAACAAAATTTTCCCAGCTTATGATCGAACTTCAAGAAAAAGAGAGAAAACGCATTGCATCAGAATTACACGATGGATTAGAGCAAAGTCTTTTAATAATTAAAAACCTTGCTGAAATGGAAATGCCGGATTACAGCAGAATACAAAACAAAATTTAAATGATATCTCTAGTATTGCAGGTATTCAGTAGCGGAAGTTAGAGAGATAGCTTATAATTTAGAGCCTCATCTTCTGGATAAACTCGAACTGACGAAAAGTTTGAAAAGTATGATCCGTCAGTTCGGAGAATCTTCAAATATTTCTATTACGGAAAAAATATGCCAGCTTGAAAATATTTTTACTCCTGATGAAGAAATGAATATTTATAGAATTGTACAGGAAGGAATCAATAATATAATTAAACATTCCGAAGCAATAGAAGCCTCAATAAATGTAACTCAAAAAAATAATTTTATTTCAATAATTATAATAGATAACGGAAGAGGATTTTCAATTATGAAGAATAAAAAACTGCCACCAAGAAAAACACGTGAATTCAGATCAATAACTATGTCGGAAAGAGTAAAGCTTTTACGCAGCTCTTTGAACATATCTTCGGAACCAAGCAAAGGAACAAAAATAAAAATCAAAATACCGATTATTAAAACTTCATGATAACAGAAAAAAATATTCATATTTTAATTGCTGATGATCATCCGATATTTCGTCAAAGATTAAAGCAAGTGCTTGAAAATCAATTACGAAAGAATTCAATAATTAACGAAGCAAACAACGGAGAGAAAGCTTTTGAATTAATCGAGAGTGAAAATTACGATTTAATTATTCTGAACATAATTTTCGCTGAAAAAAACAGCATCGAGGTGGTCAGAACGATGAATAATAGGAGAATATACTGCCCGGTAATTTTTTTAACAATGTATGATGATAAAGAACTTTTTGAGGAAGCTATAGAAATCGGAGTAAAAAGCTACGTATTAAAAGAAAATGCAGTTCATGATATTATAGAAGCGATAAATTCAATTTTAAAAGAAAAACCTTACATTAGTGCTTTAATGTCTCCATTAACACTTCAGGAAAAGGTAAAAAGCAATAAAAGTTTTCCGTCGTTATCTTCACTTACTGTGATTGAGAAACAGATACTTCGATTTATTGCTGATAGAAAAACAAGTAAACAGATAGCTGAAGAACTTCACCTTAGCTCTAAAACTATAGATAACCACCGCAACAATATATCTTCGAAATTAAATATAAAGAGTACACACAGCCTGCTAAAATTCGCAGTTCAGAGAAAATCCAAACTTTAAATCCATTCTTATAAATAGTTAAACATACTTCTAATTTAGGGTAACCTACCTATTGTCACTTATAACGACATTATTAATACTTCAACAATTTTTTAACATCAATGATTCTAATAGTTGACAATAATATAGAGTGGTGTAGTCAATGAAGCAAGATATTATATGCTAATACCTTATGAAGAGATTATTAATGTTATAAAGGATTGGAAGCAGTACGGATTTATGAAACTACAATCCTGGCTTGGTTTTAATGGATATTGAATGGATGATATAGACGGATTAAAGGATATGCATTTTAAATAGAATATCCTGATTCAAAAATTATAATATTGACTCAATATGATGATAATATTTAAGAGAAGAAGCTGCATACGCCGGTGCATTTAGGTATATAACAAAGGATAACCTGACCCCGCTTGAAGAGATTTTAACACATTTTTCAAAAAGCAGAAACCAAACTGGTTTATAACTTTATGAGAAAAATATTCATAAATAATATTTGGAAGCAGGAAGCATTTATACATTATTAACAAGCTGCATAATTTCTTCTATATGTTATAGTCAAGGTACATTTGGACCGGTGCGGTTACAAGGTTCGCTCAATTTATCAGGAGAATTTTACGGAGTCAGCGGCATTCTGGATAGACGCCCTGCCAGTACTAATAGAGCAATTCTAACACCTACATTAATAATTTTTGATCAAAAATAACTTCCGTTTGAAATATATATAGGAAGCGATGTGTGTGGTTATCTTCAGCCGTTTAACCAGTTTGGTGTTAGTCCGAGATTATTCGCTGGTTAACATTGCACGCTGGTATTTCTCTACTAGCTTTCCAATCTAACATTTGGGGATACCCGTTTATTAGGTACCGGAATTGAAATGAATCCCGCATTTTCAGATTCTCTTTTATTTACGGACGATCCAAAAGAGCAATTGGAATTGATTAACTCAATAACGTACTTGGTACGTATTCAAGAAAGATTATTGCTGTACAACTTGGTCTTGCAGCATGCATCTGCTTATTTTAATTTAAATTTTTTACATGCAATAGATGATTCTAATTCGATCAAGAACGCACCGCCATCCATTATGCCTGAAGAAAATGCAGTAACATCGTTGCAGTTCGGCTGCCTGTTTATACTCATATTATTTCAATAACCGGCGAGGTAGGAATTTCTGCGTTAAGCAATAATATTAGAGAACGGGCTTTGAAAGGGACTTCAGCATTAAATTGGCTTTTTACCCCGAGAAATTCTACGCAAGTTGATGGGCGGCAATGATGTCGATGAATATCATTCCTGCATCTGTATTTTCCATGAGTTTAACCGGGGAATGGATAGGGCCGAGTTTTGTAACCTTAGGCTATGCACAATTACCGTATGCGTCCTGATGTGACATCGTCTCTCATTTATATTTTACGAAAAATCGCTCATTAATGAAAATTGGAAAACGATATAATAATTTGAGAAACAACCATCTGTCAATGACACAAAGGACAATCGGGAATTTAAACATTACTTCCCAGCCGGTTCAAAATTTCGGTTTTAATATAAACTATGCTAATTACGGAATGAAATCTTCAAATATAAGTGATACACT
Source organism: uncultured Bacteroidota bacterium (assembly GCA_963775245.1). Taxonomy (GTDB): domain Bacteria; phylum Bacteroidota; class Ignavibacteria; order Ignavibacteriales; family Ignavibacteriaceae; genus CAVSWT01. The sequence continues at coordinate 86,742 of CAVZID010000026.1, read as the reverse complement.
TAGAATTGATAACACTACACAATCCATAACTATAACGCCGCATTTAAATTTTAGTTCATTAGCGCATAAATACAATTGTTTTAACATACAGCAACAATAATTTCAGTGATTATAATGTATTGACTTCAGCTGCAAGTCAAAATAAAACTCAAGCAGTAGTGGTAATGTGGTCATTAGCTCTACCGATATCCTTAGCGTTATGACAGCTTTAAATTATACATCCTCAATTGCATTATATCATGATGTTATTATAAGAAGCATAATCCAGTCGGTCAGCTATCCCTTTTTTAACAACAAAGTTTCAACAAACCTTAGTTTAGGTTATAACATTGTTAGCGCTTCATCAACGAACAGCCAGTTTACTTCACGCTTAAGTATCTCGTATACTTTTACAGAACTATTTCACTTAACTTGATGAGTAATGCATACAATTACAGCAATAATGAATCACCATCTTACAAAGAATTTCAAGCAAGTTTACAATATAATATTTCGTTCTAAGATTAACCGGAGCAGAAAATATGAAATATTTAATACATTCAATCGCACTATTGATTTTTATTTTAAGTACTGAAGTTTATGAGCAGCTTACCGTTACAGTAACAGTTAGAAACCCAGCCCCAGCACAGCTTTCGATCTAGCAAAACGTTCCAACTGTAGTACAGCTTTTTATAATGAATACCGGGAATGTACAATACACAAATGTCAGCATTTCATTTACTGTTACGGATCAAAATAATAATACTGTAGCAGTACATTCGGATGACAGCAATCCAAACCTTCCGAGATTTAATATTATGCCGAATTCCCCAACAACTAAATACGGTAAAGATGTTGTAAATCAGAATGCTATAATATTTAACTCGTCTTTCAAAAATATTGAACGAATACAAATAGTCTTCTCTGAAGGTAATTATGAATTATGTGTAAGCTTAATCGATCAGAATGGAAAGGAAATTGCTACAACCGGAATGAAATGCGCTGATTTTACGGTTGTTATTCCCGACCCACCAACTTTATTCCTAAATCCCCCAAAAAGGAAGACTCTTCATTAATCAAGTTAAAAAAAAAAAAAAAAAAAAAAAAAAAAAAAAAAAAAAAAAAAAAAAAAAAAAAAAAAAAAAAAAAAAAAAAAAAAAAAAAAAAAAAAAAAAAAAAAAAAAAAAAAAAAAAAAAAAAAAAAAAAAAAAAAAAAAAAAAAAAAAAAAAAAAAAAAAAAAAAAAAAAAAAAAAAAAAAAAAAAAAAAAAAAAAAAAAAAAAAAAAAAAAAAAAAAAAAAAAAAAAAAACCCAAAAGGAAAAAAAAAAAAAAAAAAAAAAAAAAAAAAAAAAAAAAAAAAAAAAAAAAAAAAAAAAAAAAAAAAAAAAAAAAAAAAAAAAAAAAAAAAAAAAAAAAAAAAAAAAAAAAAAAAAAAAAAAAAAAAAAAAAAAAAAAAAAAAAAAAAAAAAAAAAAAAAAAAAAAAAAAAAAAAAAAAAAAAAAAAAAAAAAAAAAAAAAAAAAAAAAAAAAAAAAAAAAAAAAAAAAAAAAAAAAAAAAAAAAAAAAAAAAAAAAAAAAAAAAAAAAAAAAAAAAAAAAAAAAAAAAAAAAAAAAAAAAAAAAAAAAAAAAAAAAAAAAAAAAAAAAAAAAAAAAAAAAAAAAAAAAAAAAAAAAAAAAAAAAAAAAAAAAAAAAAAAAAAAAAAAAAAAAAAAAAAAAAAAAAAAAGACTCAATAAATCAAAAAAAAAAAAAAAAAAAAAAAAAAAAAAAAAAAAAAAAAAAAAAAAAAAAAAAAAAAAAAAAAAAAAAAAAAAAAAAAAAAAAAAAAAAAAAAAAAAAAAAAAAAAAAAAAAAAAAAAAAAAAAAAAAAAAAAAAAAAAAAAAAAAAAAAAAAAAAAAAAAAAAAAAAAAAAAAAAAAAAAAAAAAAAAAAAAAAAAAAAAAAAAAAAAAAAAAAAAAAAAAAAAAAAAAAAAAAAAAAAAAAAAAAAAAAAAAAAAAAAAAAAAAAAAAAAAAAAAAAAAAAAAAAAAAAAAAAAAAAAAAAAAAAAAAAAAAAAAAAAAAAAAAAAAAAAAAAAAAAAAAAAAAAAAAAAAAAAAAAAAAAAAAAAAAAAAAAAAAAAAAAAAAAAAAAAAAAAAAAAAAAAAAAAAAAAAAAAAAAAAAAAAAAAAAAAAAAAAAAAAAAAAAAAAAAAAAAAAAAAAAAAAAAAAAAAAAAAAAAAAAAAAAAAAAAAAAAAAAAAAAAAAAAAAAAAAAAAAAAAAAAAAAAAAAAAAAAAAAAAAAAAAAAAAAAAAAAAAAAAAAAAAAAAAAAAAAAAAAAAAAAAAAAAAAAAAAAAAAAAAAAAAAAAAAAAAAAAAAAAAAAAAAAAAAAAAAAAAAAAAAAAAAAAAAAAAAAAAAAAAAAAAAAAAAAAAAAAAAAAAAAAAAAAAAAAAAAAAAAAAAAAAAAAAAAAAAAAAAAAAAAAAAAAAAAAAAAAAAAAAAAAAAAAAAAAAAAAAAAAAAAAAAAAAAAAAAAAAAAAAAAAAAAAAAAAAAAAAAAAAAAAAAAAAAAAAAAAAAAAAAAAAAAAAAAAAAAAAAAAAAAAAAAAAAAAAAAAAAAAAAAAAAAAAAAAAAAAAAAAAAAAAAAAAAAAAAAAAAAAAAAAAAAAAAAAAAAAAAAAAAAAAAAAAAAAAAAAAAAAAAAAAAAAAAAAAAAAAAAAAAAAAAAAAAAAAAAAAAAAAAAAAAAAAAAAAAAAAAAAAAAAAAAAAAAAAAAAAAAAAAAAAAAAAAAAAAAAAAAAAAAAAAAAAAAAAAAAAAAAAAAAAAAAAAAAAAAAAAAAAAAAAAAAAAAAAAAAAAAAAAAAAAAAAAAAAAAAAAAAAAAAAAAAAAAAAAAAAAAAAAAAAAAAAAAAAAAAAAAAAAAAAAAAAAAAAAAAAAAAAAAAAAAAAAAAAAAAAAAAAAAAAAAAAAAAAAAAAAAAAAAAAAAAAAAAAAAAAAAAAAAAAAAAAAAAAAAAAAAAAAAAAAAAAAAAAAAAAAAAAAAAAAAAAAAAAAAAAAAAAAAAAAAAAAAAAAAAAAAAAAAAAAAAAAAAAAAAAAAAAAAAAAAAAAAAAAAAAAAAAAAAAAAAAAAAAAAAAAAAAAAAAAAAAAAAAAAAAAAAAAAAAAAAAAAAAAAAAAAAAAAAAAAAAAAAAAAAAAAAAAAAAAAAAAAAAAAAAAAAAAAAAAAAAAAAAAAAAAAAAAAAAAAAAAAAAAAAAAAAAAAAAAAAAAAAAAAAAAAAAAAAAAAAAAAAAAAAAAAAAAAAAAAAAAAAAAAAAAAAAAAAAAAAAAAAAAAAAAAAAAAAAAAAAAAAAAAAAAAAAAAAAAAAAAAAAAAAAAAAAAAAAAAAAAAAAAAAAAAAAAAAAAAAAAAAAAAAAAAAAAAAAAAAAAAAAAAAAAAAAAAAAAAAAAAAAAAAAAAAAAAAAAAAAAAAAAAAAAAAAAAAAAAAAAAAAAAAAAAAAAAAAAAAAAAAAAAAAAAAAAAAAAAAAAAAAAAAAAAAAAAAAAAAAAAAAAAAAAAAAAAAAAAAAAAAAAAAAAAAAAAAAAAAAAAAAAAAAAAAAAAAAAAAAAAAAAAAAAAAAAAAAAAAAAAAAAAAAAAAAAAAAAAAAAAAAAAAAAAAAAAAAAAAAAAAAAAAAAAAAAAAAAAAAAAAAAAAAAAAAAAAAAAAAAAAAAAAAAAAAAAAAAAAAAAAAAAAAAAAAAAAAAAAAAAAAAAAAAAAAAAAAAAAAAAAAAAAAAAAAAAAAAAAAAAAAAAAAAAAAAAAAAAAAAAAAAAAAAAAAAAAAAAAAAAAAAAAAAAAAAAAAAAAAAAAAAAAAAAAAAAAAAAAAAAAAAAAAAAAAAAAAAAAAAAAAAAAAAAAAAAAAAAAAAAAAAAAAAAAAAAAAAAAAAAAAAAAAAAAAAAAAAAAAAAAAAAAAAAAAAAAAAAAAAAAAAAAAAAAAAAAAAAAAAAAAAAAAAAAAAAAAAAAAAAAAAAAAAAAAAAAAAAAAAAAAAAAAAAAAAAAAAAAAAAAAAAAAAAAAAAAAAAAAAAAAAAAAAAAAAAAAAAAAAAAAAAAAAAAAAAAAAAAAAAAAAAAAAAAAAAAAAAAAAAAAAAAAAAAAAAAAAAAAAAAAAAAAAAAAAAAAAAAAAAAAAAAAAAAAAAAAAAAAAAAAAAAAAAAAAAAAAAAAAAAAAAAAAAAAAAAAAAAAAAAAAAAAAAAAAAAAAAAAAAAAAAAAAAAAAAAAAAAAAAAAAAAAAAAAAAAAAAAAAAAAAAAAAAAAAAAAAAAAAAAAAAAAAAAAAAAAAAAAAAAAAAAAAAAAAAAAAAAAAAAAAAAAAAAAAAAAAAAAAAAAAAAAAAAAAAAAAAAAAAAAAAAAAAAAAAAAAAAAAAAAAAAAAAAAAAAAAAAAAAAAAAAAAAAAAAAAAAAAAAAAAAAAAAAAAAAAAAAAAAAAAAAAAAAAAAAAAAAAAAAAAAAAAAAAAAAAAAAAAAAAAAAAAAAAAAAAAAAAAAAAAAAAAAAAAAAAAAAAAAAAAAAAAAAAAAAAAAAAAAAAAAAAAAAAAAAAAAAAAAAAAAAAAAAAAAAAAAAAAAAAAAAAAAAAAAAAAAAAAAAAAAAAAAAAAAAAAAAAAAAAAAAAAAAAAAAAAAAAAAAAAAAAAAAAAAAAAAAAAAAAAAAAAAAAAAAAAAAAAAAAAAAAAAAAAAAAAAAAAAAAAAAAAAAAAAAAAAAAAAAAAAAAAAAAAAAAAAAAAAAAAAAAAAAAAAAAAAAAAAAAAAAAAAAAAAAAAAAAAAAAAAAAAAAAAAAAAAAAAAAAAAAAAAAAAAAAAAAAAAAAAAAAAAAAAAAAAAAAAAAAAAAAAAAAAAAAAAAAAAAAAAAAAAAAAAAAAAAAAAAAAAAAAAAAAAAAAAAAAAAAAAAAAAAAAAAAAAAAAAAAAAAAAAAAAAAAAAAAAAAAAAAAAAAAAAAAAAAAAAAAAAAAAAAAAAAAAAAAAAAAAAAAAAAAAAAAAAAAAAAAAAAAAAAAAAAAAAAAAAAAAAAAAAAAAAAAAAAAAAAAAAAAAAAAAAAAAAAAAAAAAAAAAAAAAAAAAAAAAAAAAAAAAAAAAAAAAAAAAAAAAAAAAAAAAAAAAAAAAAAAAAAAAAAAAAAAAAAAAAAAAAAAAAAAAAAAAAAAAAAAAAAAAAAAAAAAAAAAAAAAAAAAAAAAAAAAAAAAAAAAAAAAAAAAAAAAAAAAAAAAAAAAAAAAAAAAAAAAAAAAAAAAAAAAAAAAAAAAAAAAAAAAAAATCAACAAAGTCCGGAACATGGGGTTCTTTTAGTAAAGCTGACACCGCCAAATTGCGCGAATGGATGAAACATTCTACCAAGGTACATCCAAGATTTGCTCATATTTATTGCAGTCCGAGCAGACCGAGATTCATTGGTTTTGCGTTGGGCACCATCACTTCCGGCGGCTGGCTTAGTGCAAATAAAACCGGATACCATATTGATAGAATCACTTTTAATGAGAATGGAAAACCAAATTCTTCTACACTTCGTACACTTACACAAGAACCGCTTAAACCATGGACAAAAGACGAATGGCAAAAGCATATTTCACCAAATGAAAAGTTTGCTGAAATTGCGGAAGAAGCGCTTTACGGGAAAAAGTTTTCTCCAGTTATTCCGGGTGCTACAGAAGTTTCAAAATTAAAATCAGAAGAAGAGGAACTTACTAATCGTTTTAGTTTTTCATTATTCTCTGCAGTATGAACCCTTTGGCTGCAAATGGTCTCGCACTTCGTATTGTAAATCATGATGTTAAACCGGGAATGAAATATGTATATAGAATCTATACTGCCTCACGAGATACTTCTTACGTACTTGATACAGCTTATGCAGTTTCAAGCACTGAAAAATTCAAAACTCCGCCGCCGCCGCATGCCTTGTCGCTGAAACACATGATAGGATGATAACATTACGATGGGATAATCCTCCTAAAGGAAATGATTTTTCTGCTTATAATATTTACCGATCTAAGGACGATGGAAAAGAGTATAAAAGACTTAATCAAAACCCTTATATAATTTTAATTCCGGATAATGCAAAAAGCAATTTTAAACCAAACTACTCTGATACTTCCGTTGTTGATTATGTAAGATATAAGTACTTGTTGAAAGGGATAACCGCTTTTGGCGATTTAAGCAATTCGGCAGAAGTAGAAGGTATGGGCAGTTACAAGACTCCGCCGCCTGCTCCAGTTGTACATAAACCAGTGCAAACAAGCAACTTCCGTTAAAATAAATTGGGACTCTTCTGCCGTAACGCCTGACATGGCAGGATATGCTGTACTGCGAAGTCCTTTGCCATTTACTGCTTATCATGTAGTTGGAGAGAAAACACCTCCCGGAAATATTGAACAACGACAATTGGAATTAAAAAAATCTATACTGCAAAATATTTTACCTGTCAATGTTCATTCTTATGCTGATACCAATGCCTCGCCTCTCGAACCTTACTATACTGTTGCATCAGTCGACACCGCAGGAAATTATAAACAATCACTCCCTGTTTATAGTGAATTAGTAGATACTTCCCGTCCTTCAACTCCAGTTGGATTAACAGGCACAATCGACAGTATCGGAATAGTTAGATTGCATTGGCATCTAGGTCCAGAAGCTAATATTATAGGATACAGAGTATTTTGGGCAAATAATATATCCGAAGAATTTACGCAAATAACACCGGCTCCAATTAAGGATACAGTTTTTATCGATACAGTTTCACTTAAAACAACAACACGTTTTGTTTACTATAAAATCGTATCAACAAATGATAGATATAATAATTCCTTTCCTACTGCAGTGCTTCAATTGAAACGACCGGATATTATTCCTCCGCAGCCGCCGGTATTTACTAATGTTGTCGTTTCAGATACTAGCGTAAAACTCAGTTGGGCGTTAAGCAGTAGTGAAGATGTGGCGCATCAATTTTTGTTAAGGAAGGAACAAAATAATAATAAATGGATGACAATTGCATCTTTAGATTCAAAAGAAAGTAATTATATAGATACTTCAGTAATAAAGAGAATTACTTACGAGTATGAAATAGAAGCAATTGACAGCACCGGCCTTCATTCACCTATGTCAATGAGTGTCAATGCGAGGCCATATGATACAGGAATAAGGCCTGAGGTTCAGGGTTTAGAAACTTTTTATGATTCATCTACAAGGACAATAAAAATTACATGGAGATACCCGAAGCCTCCTAAGGAAAATTACTGGTTCGTAATATATAAAGGAATCGATAAAAATCCCGTAACGGAATATAAATCTGTATCGGGAACCACTACAGAATTTATTGACAGTGAAGTTACTCCGAAAAAAAACTATACATACGGAATTCGCGTAATGACGGATACCGGAGGCCAATCTATACTTTCGAGGTGCAATGTTGTAATGGCACAGTAAATAATATTTTATAAAAATTAGAAAGGAATAACAATGCTATCTAAGAAGAAATATTTTAGAAAAAAAGATTTCAGTTCCAAATTAAGCTCAGTTCAAAATTACCGGATTTTATTTTTAAGTTTTTTAATGATCATCCTATTATCATTGACAGCCTTTGCTCAAACAACTCCTAATATCAAACCAGGACTCTGGGAATATACATCAACAGTAACAGGCTCAGGTGTAGTTATGCCGCCGGATTTTGACAAACTGCCTCCTGAAAAGCAGGAAAAGTTTCGTAAAATGTATAAAGATTTGGAAACAAAACCGCATACATTCAAATCGAGCGAATGTTTGACTGAAGAAAAGATAAAAAAAATGGAACTGGATATGAAGAAAACCGATAAAGTTTGTGAAAGAAGTGTTAAACAAAACAGTTCCGATACTTGGACTATAACTGAACACAGCAAAAATGATGAAGGGACAGAAGAAAGCATTATTCATTACCATGTTTTAAGCAGAGCCCATGCAGAAATATCCGGTGAAGTAACAATCAGCGCAGGAGGTAAAGTACATAAATCAGAAATAAAAGGTGATGCACATTGGGTAAGCAGTGATTGCGGAGATAAGAAATAAAATATGCTTTATGAATTAAGATTAGAAAAAAATATTATGAACAGGTATTCACTCCCTTGTTAAAATATTAGGAGGATTTATGAAAAAGTTTTTTGTCATTTTTTTTTTGCCTTTGTTTTGTTATGGCGGCAAAATCTTTTGCTCAAATAACAATAACTTCAAGTGATGTGCAAAACTATATTGCAGTCGGCAATAAATTAGCTTTTACCGATGACACTACTCATACTTCATTAAATATCGGCAGTAAGGGTGCAACCTCATGGGATTTTAGTACATTATCTTCCGATTCCCAATATAGCGTAACAATTGTTGATCCAACAACTACTCAATTTGGTAGTACCTATCCTTCTGCTTCTGCCGGTTTTTCCGATTCAAAAGTTATTGGAGGATATTTGGTTCAAGGCTGTCAATACTTTAGTGTAAATAATGCTCTTTTAGACTATGGTTATTCGGGGCAGGGTAATGTGAGCGGATTTCAAGTTTCATATATTAGCAAAAATATTCCAGCATCAAAGAATCTTGTTCTTCCTATAACCATGGGGACCAGCTGGACTGAAGATTATGAGAGAAGAGATTCTACAATTATACTACCGTTACCGACGAACGTCTCTATCACTAAAATTCATGATGAAGATACGGTAGATGCATACGGCAATATGACTCTGCCGGGAGGTATAATTGTTCCGGCATTAAGGATAAGAACAGACTTAAAAATGTATGATCAAACAGGCGGCTATACTCATAATATTTCCTATTGGTTTCTATCTCCCGGTGGTACACAGGTTACGGTTGGTGCTGCCGATACGACATCTCCCGATACCAGTATTATACAGGTAAGCGATATTTCATTTATAATTTCAGGTTTTGCTGCTGTAAAGGAAGAAAATAATACAATTCCGAAAATTTTTAGCCTTGAACAGAATTATCCAAATCCGTTTAACCCAAGCACTAAAATTCAATATGCAACTAGAGACAGGCAATTTGTCACATTAAAGATTTACGATTTACTTGGAAGAGAAGTAACTACATTAGTTAATGAAGAGCAACCTGCCGGCAGTTAAAAAGTAACATGGAATGCAGAGAACCAGCCAAGTGGAATATATTTTTGCAGGATGGAGGCAGGCAGCTTTTCATCGACGAAGAAATTAATTCTACTGAAATAATTTATTTGAGATATTTCTAAGATGATTTAATTCGATGCCAATTTAAGTAACAATTAAAATTGTTTCTCATAAATTATTCAAAAAGAAATCTGTCATCTTTGTGTAAAGATGAAGCCTTGTTAAACCTCCCCAAATACCATGGTTTCTATTTGGATAAAGCATCATGTCAAATTGCTTAGCATTATCTTCAAGCTTGTTAACCATCTGTAACGTATTTTGATAATGAACATTATCATCCTCTGTCCCGTGAACCATTAAAAGCTTACCTTCCAATTTATTTGCATAAGTTAATGCACTTGCCGATTTGTAACCGGCTGAGTTTTCATCAGGCAACCCCATATACCTTTCAGCCCAGATATCATCGTAAAGATGAAAATCGGAAACTGGTGCTACAGCAATTGCAGCTTTAAAATTTCCAGCACCTTTTGTCATAAGCATTAAAGCTAAATAGCCGCCGCCGCTCCATCCCCAAAATCCAATTCTTTTTGCATCAACATAAGATAAAGACGCCAAATATTTTTCCCCTTCAATTTGATCTTTCACTGCCCATTTACCGAGATCGCCATAAACTAAATCTTTAAATGATTTTCCTCTGCCGCCTGTCCCGCGGTTATCAATACAAAAAATTAAATAGCCTTGTTGAAGCATATAGTTGTGCCATAAAAAACTTTGGTTAAAGCTAGAACTTTTACTGGCAGCTCCCCATCTATCAACTACTTCCTGAGAGCCCGGGCCGCCGTAACCAAAAACTACTACAGGATATTTTTTTGTTGAATCAAAATCCAAGGGTTTCATCATATAAGCATTCAATTCAACACCATCGTTGGCTTTGACTTTAATAAATTTTGGATATACTATCCCGTATTCTTTTGCAGCATCAATTTTATTTTCTTCAAGCATGCTTATAAATGTGCCGTCGGCTTTGTTTAATGTTACCTGAGTTGGAGTTTCTGCATCGGAAGAATATTGAATAAAATATTTAAAATTGGGTGAAAAGTCAGCATCATGCCATCCATGATTTTGAGAAATCTTTTTTAAATTCGTTCCGTCAAGTCCAATACAATAAAGCTGCTGTTCAATCGGCGAATCTTTTTTGCCGTCAAAATATAGGAGATTATTTTCTTCATCAGCTCCTATTATATCGGAAATTTCCCAGTTCCCTGATGTAATTTGGTTTATTAATTTGCCGTCATAATTGTAAAGGTATGCATGGTTATATCCGCTCATCTCTGATGCCCAAATAATTTTGTCGCTCTTCTTTAATAAAATTATATCATGTTCGCTTTCAACCCAGCAAGAATCCGTATCAGTAATAATGATATTGGACTCACCATTGTCCGCATCTGCCATAAGCAATTCCATTTGATTTTGCCGGCGGTTCAATTTCATCATTGCTAATTTATCCGAAGAATTGGTCCAATAAATTCTTGGAATATAAAAGTCGTCGTCTTTGCCTAAATCCATCCAGTTTGTTTTCCTAGAGTCAATATTTATCACACCAATTTTAACAATTGAATTTTGTTCGCCTGCATAAGGATATTTCAATGCATAAATTTTATTGTAAGTATCCATCTCATCTATTAAATAATAATTCTTAACGCGTGTTTGATCCAACCTCCAGAAGGCAATTTTTTTACTGTCAGGCGACCATCTCCATCCGTCAACAATACTAAACTCTTCTTCATAAACCCAATCAAATTCTCCATTCAATATATTTCTGTTACCATCATTTGTTAATTGTATTTCTTTATTGGAAGACAATTCATCTATAAATAAATTGTGGTTCCTAACAAATCCAACCCATTTACCATCCGGCGATAATTTAACATTTCTTAAATAAGGATCATTATCTGAAAGTGCAGTGATTCTTTTTGTTTTTACATTTAATAAATAATATGGAGCATAAATTGAATGCCTCCAGATAGAAGTTTGCGGCCCGGTAATTAATAAATATTTTCCGTCTGTGGTCCATGAATAGCTGCTCATATTAATTGGGCGCTGTTCATAAATTAATTCATTAGATGATACTAATAAATCTTCTTTTCCGGAATTGACATAATGTATATAAATGTCTTCCAATCCATTTTGAAAATTTGTTTTTGTAAATGTAAATGCAGAATCGTAAGGCAGCCACTGAATATTCTCAACAGTTTTGCCCATAAAAATATTTGTATTAAATATTTCTTCAAGCGTTAGTTTTTTATTTTGTGAGAAGATAGATTGCTGTGAACAAAGTATAAAAAGCAAAAAAAGCAGAACAGATTTTCGCATATTTGGCATCAATTGTTATGAGATTTATTCGTTTCTTTGGTTTAATCCAAATTATGCATTAGAGAATTTTGTCAGTTTGAGCCTGTCGAAGACTATATTTTCAGAAAGAATTCACACTTCGATAATCCGCCGGGGCGGACAGTGTGACAATGGTATTAGTTCTGCAACACTCTTGACAGGCAGGCTCAATATGACAATTAGTATTTGAATTTATGTCTAATGCATAATTTAGGTTTAATTAACTATTTTAAGATAGCAGAATAATTAATTTAAAAAAACAGACTTATATGGGATACAAAATTACTCACAATAAAAATGCAAGTAAATTTTTTACTATAAATGAAGGCAAAGAATCTGTTCTCGAATATATCATGGTTAATAGTAAGACTATAAATATGATTCACACTTATGTCCCGGTTGAAATGCGCGGCAGGCAAATTGCTGCATCTCTTGTTGAAGCAGGGTTGGAATACGCAGAAGAAAATAATTTAAAAGTTATTCCTTCGTGCTCTTATGTAAGGACTTATATTAATGGAAATGAAAAGTATAAAAAGTTGATTGCTTAAAATATTGTATGTGTTGATATACAAATAAACCCGGCTTCTTAAAGAAACCGGGTTTGTGAATAAAAGCATTAAAATAGTTTACTTATTTTAATTTTGCATCAAGAGTAAATTCAACTCCAGTCAAAGCTCTTGACACGATGCATGTTTTCTTTGTGTCTTCAGCATATTTCTGGAATTTAGCAGCATCAATCCCCTCGACATCACCAACAGTAATAACATCAATAGTTGTAATCTTAAAACCGGCATCTACTTTTTCAAAATGAACCTTATCTTCAGTCTTAACCGAATTTACTTTAAAGCCATCTTTTGAAAGACTATTTGCCAAAGCCATAGTAAAACATCCTGCATGTGCTGCTCCAACCAGTTCTTCAGGGTTTGTTTGTTTGCCATCCTGGAAACGTGAAACAAAATTATATGGAGTTTTATTTAGTATTCCTGATTCTGTGCTTAAATCGCCTGAACCTTCCGCTAAATTTCCGCGCCATTCTGCATTAGCCTTTCTAATTGACATAATTATCTCCTTTTAATTGAATTTGTATTAGTTATTATTGACTGTTTATTCGAAAATAGTTTTTAAAAATAAAGATCGAAATACCAATACCCTAAAATAAAAATTTGTTTTGTTAATAATATCACATATTAACCTAATTTGTTCTATCAGCAATTTGAAAAAATAAATAATTGCTTTTAAACTTTTTACTATTTTTACTAAAGGATTAAAATAAGAAAGTAAAAATGGAATTAATTTTTGAAGAGAAACTTAATCAACTTGAATCCGCTTTTAGAGGTGGTGAAAAGAAATTCAGCTCTGATGAGTTATTAGATTTTGTTGAGAAACAATTAGAAGAAAATATAATTATCTCTAAAGATGTTTGGCAAAAATACCTCAACTTAACAAGAAATACGTTTTTTCTTACCAGCTTAAACAGCAAAGAAGAGCGCTACAGGTGGGCTGAGACAGCATTCAAAGCAATTCGCATTTCAGGTTATTCCTTGCTTGATATGCTAAACCAAAGAATTGAAGCTCATCCGGATAAAACATTGTTTTCTGTTTTTGAAGGAAGCGTAAAAAATGATTACAGCTATAAATTAGTAAAAGAAAAAATCAGAAGAATTGCTGCTTCATTTTATCATTCTACTGATATACCAAAAGCGGCAATCTACATGGACAACTCAATTGAAGGCGCTCTTTGCGATATTGCCTGCCTTTCCTATGGTATCTTTGTATCCCCCCTTCATATTCATTTTGGACATGAAAATCTTGAACACATTTTCAATCTAATAAACTTCAATATTGTGGTTACTGATTCAATTCTAAGAGTTGAACTGCTGAAAAAAGTACGGGAAAAATTATCTCATCCTTTCAAAATAGTATTTACGGAAGATTACTTACCAAATGAAGAGGAAAAGGATTCAATAATAAATTTCCATGATTTTATCTCTCAAATAAAAGATAAGGAAGCTGAAGAAATTTTATCTAAAAGAAATGAATTTAAGCATGATGAAATTTCGACTGTGATGTTCACATCAGGGAGCACCGGTGTTCCCAAAGGTTTAGCTTTCACTAACTATAATTTAATTACTAAAAGATTTGCAAGAGGAGCGGCTCTGCCTGAAGTAGGCAAAAATGAAGTTTTACTTTCTTATCTTCCTTTGTTCCATACATTCGGAAGATATTTTGAAATGATGGGAATGATTTATTGGGGTGGAACGTATGTCTTTGCCGGGAAAAATGATATTGATTCATTAATAACTTTGATGAACAAAGTTAATCCCACAGGCTTTGTAAGCATTCCTCTTCGCTGGAAACAAATATATGAACATGCCCTTAGTTCTGTTGAGAATGTTATTGATAAAAGCATAAAAAAAGAGGCGCTTAGAAAATTAGTCGGCAAAAATTTACGCTGGGGAATTTCTGCTGCCGGCTATCTTGAACCAAAAGTATTCAAATTTTTTAATTCGCACTCTGTTGCTTTAGTTAGCGGTTTTGGAATGACAGAAGCAACCGGCGGTATAAGCATGACTCCACCGGATCATTATGTTAAAGATTCTGTTGGAATTCCTCTGCCAGGAATTAAATATAAATTTAGCGAATTAGGCGAACTTCAAATCAGCGGAGTTTATGTTGCCAAATATTTAGATGATATAAACAAACATATACAAGAAAAATACTGGATAAATACCGGTGATTTATTTACTGAAGATCAGGATGGATTTTTGTACATCGTTGATAGAGTTAAAGATATTTATAAAAACATTAGGGGACAAACAATAGCGCCGGCATTCATTGAGAAAAAATTTGAAAATATTCCCGGCCTGAAACGTGCTTTTCTTGTCGGCGATATGAAACCTTATAACTCGCTTTTGATTGTACCGGAATTTAATGAGCCTTTTATTCAACAAGCCGAATCTCAAAATAAATTAAAAAGTTATTTCGGCACTTTGATTTCTACAGTGAATGAAAGCTTAAATCCTTATGAAAGAATTGTTAAATACGTTATAATTGATAGAAATTTTGAAGAACAAAAAGGCGAGCTTACTCCGAAAGGAACATTTAAAAGAAAAGTTATTGAAGCAAACTTCAGCAAGATTATCGACAGCCTTTATACTAAATCAAGCTTGAAGTTTGAATTTGATGATATTAAAATTTCTGTTCCGATTTGGGCGATAAAAGATTTGGGAATAACAGAAAATGATTTACTCTGCAAAAAGAATTTTTTAGTTAATATAGTTAATAATTCTCAATTATTAATTAAAAAAATAAAAAAATCAAATCATATAAAAATTGGGGACTTTGAATATGTAATCAACAAACACGAAATCGATCTTGCAGTTTTCATTCTTCAGCCCATACTCTGGCTTGGAAATAAATCGCTGATTGAATTTTTCATCTGCAAAGAAGAATGGGATTACGATTTTGCTGGAATATCTTCCCAGGTTTTTATTCATCATCCTAAGAACAATATTCCCTTAAACTTTGAACTAAAACATACGGGAAAGCTTGAAGAAAGAATTAAAAAATTAAATTTAGATATCATACAAATTTTATTTGGGAATGAAAAAGAAATTTTAGAGGCTTTAGATGAGCTTGATGTGCTGCTCCTGAAATGCGAACATAAAATTATAAATCTTCTAAGTCGAAGAATTGAAGCACTTGCAACACATCCCAAATTTAGTGTTAGAAGTAAAGCATACAAAATTTTACTTTTCAATAAACCTGACATTGATTATAACAAATATCTTCCTGCGTTTATTAATTCCGGTTTGCCCTTTCTAAATAAAAAAGTTATTGAAAATATTTTTAAGGATAATATTGAACATTTTAATCTTGAAGCCTTCAGGCAGCGGCTGGAAGCATACAGAAAAGGATTGAAATGGCCGGCAAGTGAGCAAACCCGCCAGCAATTTATGCGGGTAATAGATTTGCTTATTAACTATGTTCACAAAAATCCTTCATCTTATTCAGAAGTAAGATTAGAATTAGTTTCATGGATTCTTCACAAACAAGATCAAGTTCTTTCTAAATATGCATTTGAAGTTTTTAATAAGCTTGCAAAATGGTGGGAAGCAAGATTTCATTTAAATCAATATGAAAAATCAATTACCAATTGGAAGAAAAAAGTTGTTTACCAGGACAATATTAATGACCATGAAAAGAAAAGGATTGAAAAGATTTTATACCGTTCTACATTCTTAAAAGAAGCGTTCACATTAATTTTCCACCAAATAAATTTTGATTTAAAGGAAGTACTTGACGAAGGAATATTTATTTCAACTATCTCTGCTTCTTCAAATAGGTTTTTATACAGAATAAGTATTAACACAAAAGGCTACAGGCATTTTGATTTAATTATTTTAATCAAACCGGATATTACCAGGAAAGAAGTTTTAGAAACGATTTATTTGATAATTAAAATTTCCAGCAGCACCGAAGGCTTGTCCGTTCTTCCTCACCTTGGAAATTTTCGCTCCAAGCTTGGAGTTATTTCATTTGCTTTTGTCAATGATCTTAATGTCTGGGAAAGAATAAGAATGTTGAATTCAAATCTTTCTTCATTTAAAAAGAAGGATTATGAATTTGAATTGAAGCTGCTATTCATCCGCGGCATAGGTGCTTTTTTTAAAGTATTAAAGATAAGTGATTATACTGTTGTACCAGGAAATTTTTCTCCTTCAAATGCGGTTGTTCCTGAAAATCATTTTAAGAGAGGCGCATTATTAATTTCGATTGCGGGGTGGACAAAATATAAAAGTTCTCAAGAATTCATTCTTCATCTTTATAATCATTTTTTCCAGCAGACCTATGCTCATTACCCATCTTCCAGGGGTTTAATTAAAGTAAGCTGGTTATTTGATGCCTGTCTTGAAGCATTAGGACAAAAAGATGGATGTTCTTTCCTTACTGAGTTATCAAATAACATAAATAAATTTTCTTCAAGCGAATTGACCATAAGCATCGGGGACTATCTCCTTGACCGGAAAAATTCTCCTTATGTTGATTCTTATTTGTTAAGTGCTATAAAAAATTATCATGACTTTATAGAACAAAACTCTTCATCCACAAAGGAGGCAAGAGAAACTTTCTTTAACAATTTAGTTACATTATACAGGATAGAGAAATATTCCGAACTCAGTAAATTTATTTTTTACAGCGAGACATATTTCTCATCGGCTTCAGATGAAGTGAAGCTGTTATTTGCAAAATTAATTGAATCTCTTTTAAATATCCGGATGAGCCTGCTGTAAACAGGATTGAGTTGGTTGAACTTCATGAAATTTTGACTGAAGAAAATGACAAGCGTGTACTTAACAGCTTGATACTTCCTTCACTAGATCAAAAATTTGAATTAATAACTGAAGAACATTCAAAAGAAAAAGAAATTATTTTGAAAACAGAAGTCAGCGACTCATTTGGGTTAAGTTACACAATAAGGAAACCTTTCTCAGCATTTGAAATTGCAAATCTTCACAAGCTTTTTATACTTGATAATTACCCGGTGAAGATAGAGCAAACTTTACAATATTTAATAATTACGGATAATGAAGACCATGAAACTATTGTCGGCGGCTTGTGCTACAAACTTCAGTATTTGAATATTGCTCATCTTGAAGGAATAGATATTTCCAAGCCATATAGAAAAAGAAGCCTTGGCAATAAGCTGATTGAAGATTTTTGCAAGAGGTTGAAATCAGACGGAGTTAAAACTTTAACAACACATTTTTATCTTAAATCATTCTTTGAAAAGCTTGATTTTAAAATAGACAGCCGTTGGGGCGGGTTAGCAAGAATTATTCAATAATGATTTCAACTTCAATTTTAAGCTAACATTTTTTGAATTATATAAACCCAGTTTCTCAAAGGAACTGGGTTTATTTTTATTTTCAACAATGCTTCCGATTAAGGGTAAAATCTCATTCCTAAAGCAGCATCAACTGAAGAGCCGAAATCCGGCGCTAACCCAACCAGCACTCCCATCTCAAAAAATATTTCTAATGGAGTTCTTTCAGGAATTACATTAATTCCAAATACACCTCTTACACCCAAGCCTAGGTCATTTCCAGTTCGATGATATTTTCCTTTATACCAAAATCCATTTCCTCCCCCTGTTCCTAAAACTCCTCCTGGCCCGGCATATAAATTCACAATCCGGGAACGAAATGCATTAAAGTGCCATAGGTAATCAACATCAAATCTTTCAATAATTAATTTATTACTGAATTAAACATGTCACATAACCAGGCATTAAAATATTATTTAATCTAAATCACAATCCCTAAATGCCTTACAGTTTTTTGCACCGGTTATATAAAATAACTTGATTAAGTAAATAATATTTCTTAGCATTGGTGCATCTACACAAAAAAAATCCACAAATTAAAAATTTTTAATGAAATTTTTGAGGAAATTCCATGAAGAATCAACCCGATATAGTTGATATTATCGAACCGTCATCTCTAACTGTAAATAGAGAAGAATTAATAAAAAGATATAAGTCGGTAAGAGATTTTACTCATACATTGTGCAAGCCGCTTGTAACAGAAGATTATGTCATTCAATCAATGGCCGATGTTAGTCCTACCAAATGGCATTTAGCACACACAAGCTGGTTTTTTGAAGCCTTCATTCTTAGTAAAGTTCATAAAGAATACAAATCACTTCACCCGCAATATAACTTTCTATTCAATTCATATTATGTTCAGGTAGGCGAAAGGCACACCAGGTCTTACCGTGGTTTGTTATCAAGACCGACAGTAGAACAAGTTTATGAATACAGAGAGTACGTTAATAAAAACATGATTGATTTTCTTGAGAACATTGATGAAAAAACTTTTAATGAATTTTCATTTGTTGTTGAAGTTGGTTTGAACCATGAACAGCAGCATCAGGAATTATTACTTACAGATATTAAACATGTTTTTTCTGCTAATCCTTTAAACCCGGTTTACATTGAAAAGAATAATTCAATTTTAAATAAGGATGTTCCACCAATGGAATGGATTAACTTTAATGAAGGACTTTATGAAATCGGATTTGATGAAAAATCTTTTTGTTATGATAATGAAACTCCAAGACATAAAGAGTTTGTACAATCTTTCAAGCTTGGCTCAAGATTAATTACAAACAAAGAATACATTGAATTCATTAATGACGGCGGATATAAAAATGCACCATTGTGGCTTTCTGATGGGTGGGCAACAGTGGAAAAAGAAAACTGGAAAGCTCCGTTTTACTGGGAAAAGAAAGACGGCGAGTGGTGGAATTTTACTTTAACCGGATTTAGAAAAGTTAATCCAGAGGAACCTGTTTGCCACGTAAGTTTTTATGAGGCCGAAGCATTTGCTCATTGGGCCGGAGCTAGACTTCCAACTGAAGCCGAATGGGAAACCGCTTCTTCAAATTTAGATATTGAAGGCAATTTTGTTGAGAATCAATATTTTCATCCAACAGCACTTAAAAATAATAATGGTGAAAAATCATTAAGACAAATGTTCGGTGATGTTTGGGAATGGACCCGCAGTTCTTATTCACCTTATCCAGGATATAAAACATTACCTGGAGCTTTAGGCGAATATAATGGAAAGTTCATGTCCAGCCAGTTGGTACTGCGAGGCGGTTCATGTGCGACTTCCGAAACACATATTCGAAAAACATACAGAAACTTTTTCCCGCCAAATGCCCGCTGGCAATTTATGGGAATTAGATTAGCGAAAGATTCAAATTAAAATTTTCTTCTTATAAAAAAGAAAGACAAACAATGACTGTAAAAACCGAAGAACTTACTCAAAGCGATATACTTGAAGAAGTAATTGAAGGATTAACGAAAAAACAGAAACAGCTTCCAAGTAAATTATTTTATGATGAAAAAGGGTCAGCACTATTCGATCAAATATGTGAATTAAAAGAATATTATCCTACCAGAACAGAAATTAAAATTATGCAGGATAATATTTCTGAAATGTCTGTTTTGCTTGGCGAAGGAACTATGCTGGTAGAACTGGGCAGCGGCAGCAGTTTGAAGATAAGGCTTCTTCTGGATAATATTCCCGGACTTGCAGGCTATATTCCCGTAGACATATCAACTGAACATTTAATTCAATCTTCAAAAATTTTAGAAGATGATTATCCCAATCTTGATATTTTCCCTTTAGCCGCAGATTATACGAAAGATTTTGATTTGCCTGAAATAGAAAAACCTTATGACCATGTAGCTGTTTATTATCCCGGTTCAACTATTGGAAATTTTCAACCTCATGAAGCAAAAGAATTTTTAAAACGAATTGCAAAAATATGCGGCAGTAACGGCGGCTTAATTATCGGAGTTGATCTAAGAAAAGATATTAATACTGTTGAAGCTGCATATAACGATAAAAAAGGTGTTACAGCAGAATTTAATTTAAATATACTCGAAAGACTAAATGAAGAATTAGATTCTGATTTTGATTTAAATCTGTTCAAGCATTTTGCTTTCTTTAACGAAAAGGAAAGTAGAATTGAAATGCATCTAATTTCACAAGTTAATCAGCAGGTACATCTTGATGGAACTGCAATTAATTTTGAAATGGGTGAAAGCATATTAACTGAATATTCACACAAATACACATTGAAAAGTTTTGCTGAATTAGCTTCAAATTATTTTGATGTTAAAAAAGTTTGGACAGATAAAAATAATTTGTTCAGCATTCAATATCTGAGGGTAAAAAATTTATAAAACATTATAACCTTCAAGGTCAAAATCAAATATAAATTAAATTTAACAACACGATTAATATTAGTTAAAATGACCTTGAAGGTTTATTTTATCTATAACTATTTTAAAATTATCATCTTCTTTGTAGCGGTTTGTGTTCCAGCATTTAACCTATATATATAAATTCCGCTTGATAATTTGCTTGCATAAAAATTGACTTCATGATTACCGGCTGGCATTTGTGCATTAACTAGTTCAGCAACTTTTTGCCCAACCTCATTATAAACTTCTAACACGACTTTTGAATCTATAGGCAATGAGAATTTAATTGTAGTAGCCGGGTTAAACGGATTTGGATAATTTTGCCCTAAACTAAATCCTGTTGGTTTCATAAATGAAACCTCTACAATTTTAGAATACTCATAATTACCATCATTATCTATTTGCTTTAATTTATAAAAATAATTTCCAGTTGTAACGGCCTTATCAATAAAAGAATATTCTTTAATAGAATTAGAATTTCCATGCCCATTAACAAAACCAACCTTTTCCCAATTTACCGATGATTTATTACCATTGACTGATGACCTTTCAACCTCGAATCCATAATTATTAACTTCGGTAGCCATCTGCCAGTTTAATTCAATTTTATTATTATGTACATTAGCATTGAATGAAGCAAGTTCAACAGGCATTGCTCCTAAATCTTGAAAGCTAATATCGTCAATTTCTACTGCGACCATTCCCATACCACTATTGTCATCATAACTAACAACTAATTTTTTGACATTAGAAAATCCAGAAAGATTTATTTGTACCCATTCATAAGAATACATATCATCAGGATTATATCTTTGTGTAGTAACTAAATTTCCATTAGAATCAAATCCTTTAAAATCCACATAAGTATTATAATTAGAAAACATATCATCATATACTAATATCCATAATGATAGGACATTTAAATTATGTTCCGATGTCAGATAATTATTACTCAAAAACATTGCAGAATTTGAACCAGTATGAGCATCATAGCTGCGTATATTAGCCCATGAACCTAATGTCCAATTTATTCCATCTTCTGCCCAACTGCTTGTACCAAATGATTGGCCCTCAAACCCAAGATTTTGACTTTGAGCTAAAATAATGTTGCTTATTAGTACTAAGCTGATTAAAAGTAACATTTTGTAATAGGGTTTTTTCATGAAGAGCATCCTTTCTTTTTGATAAACATAAAATTCAATTCTTATTCATCGAACAAAGATCATATTGATGTAATTATCGGAGAATTTGGGGAAATGTTTATATGAAAGATTAAAATTACTGCAATTAAGGAATTGGCGGTGAGACAAGACGATTAAGATGATTTTAATAATTTTAAACCTTCGAGGTTTACTTAGCTAAATCTTCTTTTATGACATTAGTTTAACTATGGATTAAAAACCTCGAAGGTTTTATAATATAAAATTAAATTTTACCTTACATCATTAACCGTTACATCAATCATTTTGCTGTTACCATTAACTTCCGGATAATACATCAAACTTCCTTGTGCCGGCATTACGGTGTACTTGCCCGGGATTTGCGCTTTCATTATATATGAAAATTCCATGCTGTTGTTTGCATTTGTAACGAAGAATGAAACCTTTTCATCACGGTATTCTCTATTAGCATAAAACCATCTCCAAGGATGATGATAATCAACATAAAATTTATAATTGCCTTCGCCTTCAATTTCGTATTTGTCCATGTCTTTAACTATTTCAAATCCTGAAGGCAGCATATCTTCGAGCATGAAATATTGAAAATCACTGCGAGTTGATTCGACATAAGTTTTAACAAAAATATCCTGACCAGATGTAACTTCACCATTAAATTTCTGCTTTAAATAAAGTATCCTCCCGCTGCTTTCTTCGGGTTTAAGAATATAATATTCGCGTCTGATTTTAAATCCATTTTGATTTGACAATTGTTTTTCATCTTTTGTGAAATATTCATTTACTCCTGAGAAATACAATTTGCCTGGGCCATTCTTTACAATTTTAATTTTGTTGTTTCCATTTTTCAATATCTTATCATTTATTCCGCTTAATTTTATTGTTGAAGAATTTGAAAATATATCTTCTTTGGTAAAAAATTTATCAAATGTTTTATTGCCATTCACAAATACTTCAACAGAGTAATTGGGATTGAGTTCATTTGTCGATTTTAAATAGTCTGTTAACGCAAAAATAACTGTTGCAGTTTCCTGGGTTGAACGCCACGAAAAACCATGTTTCTGCATCAATAAAAACCTTACTGCTTTTGAGATTAATTCATCATTTGGATTTACATTTAATAAAGCTTTTAGTGCAAATGCCGTTCCCTGTACTTTATCATCCTGCCAGTTGTAATGCCATTGTTTTCCTCCCCAGTAGGCATAATTATTTTCTACAACTACCATTGCTCTTAAACGTGCTGCTTCTTTAACCGTGAGTGAATGATTATTTAAATTTTCCAGGCTTATAATTACTAATGAAAGTGCATACGGATTTAAATCTTTTTTTAGAAGAACAGAAATCATATCGTTCAAAAATTCTTTGTCATTGTTGTTGCTTTTTTCTGCTGATGATAAAGAATAAATCATAAATGCAAGAGTTGTATTATCAACATCTTTTTCTTCGCCTTTAAAATTCTGGATTTGATTTCTAAGACTATTGATTCCTTTTTGAAAAACATTTTCATCGATTTCAAAATCAGCCTGCTTTGCTAAACTCATTCCGTAAATTACATAAGCAGTCATATAAGGATGAGTTTGGTCATTTTCCCACCAGCCCCATCCACCGTCAGAATGCTGAAAATTATAAAGGCGCTTCAATCCTTTTTCTGCCATGTCGGGAAGTTCTTCGATTGTTTTTGCTTTTAACGGCGCATCAATTTGTCTAAATGTATTTGCAACAATAATTGTGGGAAGAAATCGGCTCATTGTTTGTTCAACACAGCCGTAGGGATAGCCAACCAAATCATCAAGAGCTTTTAAGATTGTTCCTGCAAGAGATGGATTAACCGAAAACGATAAATTTACTGTCCTCAAATCAACATCTTTGGGAATATCAAACTGCAAAGTTTCAGTTTTATTTTCATCCGAAAAATCCGCTGCAAGCCCGTTAACGATTTTAAATCCTTTGGGGAGAATAGGAATTTTTAACTCCATCGCATCTGATTCTTCATTAGTCAAGGCTTCTGTTGTTAGTTTTGCTTCGCCGGCGGGATTATCAACTTTTACCCTCCAATCAATTCTTACTTCAGAATCCTTTTTAATTGTTAATTCATAAGTAGAATCAGAAATTTTGTTTGAGTTTCCATTATAGCCTGGAGTATTAATTTCAGATGAAACTAATTTTAAGTTTTCTATATCGAAAGAAACCTTTGTAGTTTTATCTTCACTTAAATAATTATGAACTATTGTTGAAATAACAAGCTCATCGCCTTCTCTAAAGAATCGGGGAGTTTCCATTCTAACCAAAAGATTCTTTCTAGATACTACTTTATCAACTTGCTGTCCAACGTCAGAATTTTTTGTGATACCTCTTGCTGTTGCACGCCAGGTAGTAAGGTTATCCGGCATTTTGAAATTAACAATTGCTTTCCCATTTGCATCTGTTACAATGTTAGCTTTCCAGATTAAAGCATCAACAAAGTTGGAGCGAAGCTCTGCTTTTTGATAATCAACTTTTTTATCTTTGTCATTCATAGCATATAAAGCTTGTGGCATACTCTTAGCCATTGCTAAATTACTTCTACCTGCACTTAATGAAACTTCATCTGCGACACTATTAGGTAAATCACCCTCTTCTTTTCTTAATTGATTCATTGTTCTATCTATTTCTATATCATGTTTGGTAAATTCTTCAACGTTAACGCTTTCAATTAGAAATAAATCCGCTTGGCCATATTGAACAAGAATATCATATTTCCCTTTTTCAATTTTTTTGAATTCATAATTCCCATCTTTATCAACAGAAGTTTTATAAAATCTATTATCTTTGTTTAATACTATATAGAAGTCACTGAAATTAGTATTTCCATTCTTAAATTTAACTTTGCCATATAAATTACCGCTTCCCTTTTCATTTCCTTCTTCATTTGAAAAATAATTTTTATCAATAAAAGTTGCATAACGGCTGGTTGAGCTAAAACTATTTTGCGTAATTGAATTATAAGTTGGTATATAAGAATAATTGGGAGAGTAAAAGAAATTAGTAATATCCTGAACGCTTTCATCTTTAATTGCATAAATGCTTTCATCAATTATTCCTAAAGAAAGTTCTGTGTTTGGAACCGGATTTCCTTTAAAATCTTTTACTGAAATTTGATAAGAGGCATTTTCTCCAGGTTTGTATTCTTTTTTATTTGGAGTAAGAGAAATGTTTAGAAACTTATCTTTTGCCAGCACACCAATTAATTTATTTGTTGAATAAAATTGGCCGTCATTCAAATAGTTCACAGTTATATTAAAGCTTGGAGAAAATTTATCTGTCAGTATTTGTTTTATTTCAACTCCGCTGCTGCCGACTCTATATTTCTTATATTTTAGGAAGACATCTGTTTCGAAAGTAAGAAGAAGATCTGTTTTTTCTTTCGGCCCGAAGATATACGCAGTCATAGTATCCCCTTTTTCATAGGAATCTTTATCGGTTACGATTTCCAATCCGCTGCTATTTCTCCAATAATAATATTGCTCTTTCTCACCTACAAAGAAAGAACTGTTTGCATTAATTTCTCTTCCTTTTTCATCTTTAGCTGTGACTGTGTAATTAAAATATCCGGTATAAGAATATTCAGGAATAAATTCGACAATCGCTTTCCCAAATTTGTCTGTGGTACCGTGGATAGTCTCAGTCTTGTTTGAACTTTGATAACTGTTTCCGTTTTTTGTATCGGGATATTTAATTTCAATTTCAAAAGGAGTTTCAATAGGTTTATCTGAAAAATCGGAAGCATTAACTCTTAGTTTTATTTTGCTTCCTTTTTCATAAAAATATTTTTCGGGAGATGTTGATATTGTAAAGCTGCCCCGAGTAACATAAGTCTGTAGCTGAACCTGAAATAGCTCTTCTTGAATTATCGGTTACTTCAGCAGTAATTGTATAAGTAAAATCGCCGTCAAGTTTATCTTCAACATTATAACTAAATTCAAATTCACCTTTGCTATTTAACTTACCGTCAGTTTGGAAAACCTGCTGCTGGCCGCCGCGTCCCCAATTATATCCTTTATAAAAAGAATTGTAAAACCATGAGTAATCCGACCAATACCACCAAGGCCGCCAATAAGCTTGTTTATAAACTCGAACATTAACGGTTCCGGTTGTAACCGGGGAACCGAAATAATAATTAGCCGAAACTTTTCCAGTGAGACTATCTCCAGCAGCATACTGGTTTTTATCCGTTTTAACAGTTACCAGGTATTCCGGCTTTTTATATTCCTCAACACTAAAAGAACCATAATAATCCCTGCCGTCTTGTGAAATCTGGATTGAATAATTTCCTAAGTCTGCATTTTCATCCAGAATAAAACTTGCAGAAATAGTTCCAAATTCGTTTGTTTTTAACTCTTTTGAGAAGACTTCATTATTTTTAGGAGATTTGATTGACACATTAAATTTCTCATACGGGACATTAATTAATTCATTACTTTTCTTTTGGCGAATTATTGCTTTGAAGTGAACTTCCTGTGAAGGCCTGTAAACTGGCTGATTACTATAAACATAAACAGAATAATTTTGTTGGTCACCATTACCAAAATAGAAATAAGGGTTGTTAACAATTACTTCTTTTTTGGTTTTAGCTATTATCAGTTTGGGGTTTCCATGCAAGTTGATTAGAATTTCCATCTATTTTATTCTTATTATCTATATTAAAAACAGCGATACCATCTTTATTTACTTTTTTCTCTTCTGTCAAGTTTCCATTATTATAAAGCATAAATTCTGCATCATCCTGAAACTCTCCGGATTTTGAATTAGCTACAAAAGCAAGTACTTGATCCCGGCTTGATTTATAAATCATTGCTAAATCAGAAACAACTATTCCACAGTAGGCAACTTGATTTTCGGATATTGCCTGGAGAATATATATTCCGGGTTTTTTAATTTTTCCAACTTTTACATTTTCATTGCCTCTATATTTTGAAGATGTGTAAACCCTTTGGTTCCAATCTTTTACAACGGAAGTGTACTTGAGAAGAATCTCTTTATTTTGTCCCCAAATATCAAACTGATACCTAAAATTTGATTTATTCAATTTGCTAAAAAAACTAACCGGGTCATCTATTTTAAGAAGCTTAAGATTAAAATCTCTTTTCCCCCAGGTAGTATTATATAAATATATGTTTACTATTACATCTGAACCTGGTGAGTAAGTTGTATAATTAGATAAGTAGAATCTATAGTTATCTTCAGTTTTATTTTGAAGGACACTTCCTAAAAAGAAGGGAATGAAAAAGGATAAAGATAAAATTACCCTGCGAAAAGTAGACGAATTATATTTCATGAAAGCTCCGAATGTTTTGGGTAGTTATACATAAGAGAAATGAAAAAGTGCCCGAAAAAATTTTTGTCTTCAAGGCTAACTTAATTTATATGAAATTTGCTAATAAATTGTTTAAAATATTTAATATAAACTTAACATTAAGAAAAATTTCCGACTTAAACACCATGCTAGTCGATTATTTGCTCTGGGTCATATTCAGGAGGCTATGTGAATTCTTTTATTGCTTCGAACCGGGGAGGGTTATAACTTTATAATGTCATTTTACATTAACAAACTAAGAGGAAAAATATTGAGGGCATTAACGAGGGCATTTTACATTCTTGTGATGGTTGCGTTAGTTGGGTTCACAATAATTAAAGAAGATAGAAATACAAATGAAGCAACTACAAATGAGAATATAACAACATCGGTTAATGAAGAAGATATAACACTGAATAATTCAATTATAAATTACACAGATCAAGGAAAATGGACTGCATCGTGGTACGGTCCAAGATTTCATGGAAAATTAACCGCAAACGGCGAAATTTACGATCAAATGGCATTTACGGCCGCACATAAAAGCTTAAAATTTGGGACTTTATTGAAAATTACGAACCCCCAAAATCAAAAATCCGTAATTGTTAGAGTCAACGATCGTGGCCCCTATATAAGAGGCAGACAATTAGACCTCTCCAAAGCAGCAGCTTTACAAATTGGACTTTATCAAAAAGGTGTCCAAAAAGTAGAGGTAGAACAAGTCAGCTTGAAGGGAGTAAATTTCCCCGTAATAACATTAAACTAATAATTTATAAATATTAAAAAACTAAGCCCGGCAAATACCGGGCTTTTTTTTGCCTTTTAAAAAGTTTGTTTTCTTTATGTATTAAATTTTATTCTATTTAATATTCGGGTGTTTATTAAATTTCTTGGTAAGGTATAAGTAAAATAATATTTTATAGCATTCAATATTTTTTCTAATTATTTAAAATAAATGTTAAAATCACTTCGTTTTGATTCATCTTACTTTCAATATTTTGTTGGGCTCTTTGTTAATCTGTTGGTAGTAACCATTCTTTTAAGCTCTGATGTTACCCACAATAACCTACAGCTTAACGAAGGAAAATACGCAAACAATATATGGAAAGGAACTGATTCTCCGTCCTATGTAAGTCTAGCTAGAAATTATCTGCAATATGGTGTTGTTGGTGAAGTAGATATTCCTTCCAGTGATAGGACAGTCGGCTATCCAATATACCTGGCATTGATGATGAAATTATTTGGTAAGAACTGGCTGATAGTTGTTTTCTTTTTTCAAGCAGCTTTATTTGCTTTTATCTATCCAACCTTAACTAAAATTATCAAACTTTTCTTTGGAAACAATAATAAGCTAATAACCTGGACTTTTTTATTTCTTTTACTTTCCGGTGTTTATGCTATCTATGTTACTGTAATCTTAACCGATACAATTTTTACAGTACTTTTAACCATAGGTATTTATTTGGGAATGGCTGCAGTAGTAAAGAAGAACTGGATATATTTTTTATTTCATATATTATTTATTGGCCTAGCCGGTCAAATACGTCCCCTTCTTTTTTTATATGTCATCCCCAATTTTTTTATATTAATATCAATTGCAAAAAAGCATAATGAATTAAACAAAAAGCAGGTACAATTATTTATTGTAAGTTCCTCAATTCTTGTTTTGGTGGTTTGTAATTTGCCCACTTTAAGAAACTATATTAATTATGGAGTAATAACACCGGCAACAGTGCTTCAAAATAATTTATTTCAAACACATGCCACAAAGATCCTAATAGAAGAAAATCAGGACAGTACTATTAATGATTTATATTCCCAAATAGATACAACAGAAGAATTAAGTAAAGAAATGGATACTAAAATCTAAAAACGCTATAGGAGTTTATAAAGAATATCCACTTTCAACATTTCAGTTATATTTAAGCAATATTGCCAAAATGTTTAGTATTAACTCATTATCATTGAATTTTCACATTTTTGGGGTTATAATTGGCATGATAGGAATTGATAAAATCCATGTCCATTTCAAAAATCTAATTTTGTTTTTTTTATTACAATTGTATTTGCCAGTTATTTATTCACTAATCTATTTATTATTTGCTTCTTTTTTGATTAGACTTATTAAAATGAAAAAATATATTTATGTTTTTAAGTCTGCTGGTTATTTATCATTTATTTTATTTTCCCAGTTGGTTTTGTGAGTGCGAGTGTTAGATTCCGATTGCCTGTTGAGGGGTTCATTATATTGTTTTCAATATATGAACTTATTTTATTGACTGAAAAAAAATTATGGTTTAGAAAAACAATGCCAACTACTATTCAAAATTGATATTTTATATTAATCTGCTTAGACAGTAAGGAGAAAAGCTAATCTTCAAATTCAGAAAACAGTTTATTGATTTATGGTATCGGCGTGAATTGCTGTATGAACTATTCAAAGCAATGCTTAAGCTTCAGCATGTGGGTTCTGTGTTGGGATATCTCTGGACTCTTTTAAATCCCATACTATACATTGCAACTTATTGGGTGGTGTTTACAGTATTTGTGGGAATGGGAATGGAAAGATACCCCTTGTTTTTAATTCCTGGATTTTTAGCCTGGAATTTTACGTTAACCTCAATTATAAATTCTAGCGATTCAATTATTCAAGGTACTTATTTAATTACAAAAATTTCATTCCCGAATGAAATATTACCAATTACTAGTGTGAGTATCTCTTTATTCGATTTTATTATTTCGCTCATTCTATATTTTATAGCTCTTATAATAATTCCCGGAGCGTTTACTTTTTCCTTTCCAATTCTTTTACTGCCAGTAATACTGTTTATTCAAATACTAATTACAGTGGGTTTTGCACTAATTGTTGCCTGCATTTCTGTGTATTTTAGAGATGTACCAAAACTCGTTCAAGTTGGGGGAACGGTTATGTTTTTTCTAACTCCTATTTTTTACCCAATCACTCAAGTCCCTGAAAAATTTCAAACGATACTAATGTTGAACCCGATGGCTCAAATAATTACTTATTACCATGATATATTTTATTATGATAAAATGCCTAACTCCAATTTATCTTCTAGGCACTTTTGTTTTTTCACTAATTATTTTTTTCAGTGGTTTGGCTTTCTTCAATAAATTTAAAGCATCATTTGCCGAG
The DNA here is from genome assembly GCA_963775245.1 of uncultured Bacteroidota bacterium. Classification (GTDB taxonomy): domain Bacteria; phylum Bacteroidota; class Ignavibacteria; order Ignavibacteriales; family Ignavibacteriaceae; genus CAVSWT01. The sequence continues at coordinate 56,810 of CAVZID010000026.1, read as the reverse complement.
TTATCATAGACTGATTTATGACTGATTATAAAATAGAATGCTGTAGTGTAAATAAAAAATTTCGCTGGTATGAGCGAAGCGTTTCAATTAAGGAAAGCTTTACCAGGCTTTTTAAAAAATCCGTTGATAAATGGGAATGGTATGTATTAAAAGATATTAATTTGAAAATTAATGTCGGCGAACGCGTTGGATTTATTGGCAGGAACGGTTCCGGAAAAACAACAATGTTAAAATTGTTTTCAAATATTTATACACCTAATTCCGGCTCTATAAACGTAAACAGTAAAAGAAGGCTAGCGTTAATTGAACTTGGTGTTGGATTTTATCCAGATTTAACGGGCAGGGAAAATATAATACTAAATTGGGTATTCAACGGATTGCCTAAAAAAGAGTTGAAAGAAAAATTTGATGACATAGTTGATTTTGCCGGGGTAGAAAAATTTATTGATACTCCTTTAAAATATTATTCATCAGGGATGACTGCACGTTTAGGGTTTTCAATTGCTATAAATGCTGATCCGGATTTATTAATAATTGATGAAATACTCGCAGTAGGTGATGCTGAATTTCAAATGAAATGTTATGATGAAATAGATAAGCTTTGTAAAAAAGGCATTACTCTAATTTTTGTTTCACATAATGAAGCTGATGTACTTAGAGTTTGTGATAGAGTAGTTTGGTTAGAGAATGGAACTATTAAAGCAGACGGGCCTGCTGAAGAAATTTTAAAAATGTATCATGAAGATTTGGAAGATTAATAAAAGGCATGTTTCAGCCGATTAAAATACTGAGTGTTGAGTTATCAGAACCAATAAATGATTTTATAAATTTAGAAAAATACAAATCTGTTTGGGTTTTAATTAAATTTATGAATGTCCCCTTAGGTTATGTTAAAATGCCTATAGTTGATGGAAAGATTTCTTCTTACTCATTAACTAAGAACGCAGTAAGACTTTACCGGAAAAAAATATTTTCTACTGCCATTCAAAAAAACTTTGATCTGTTTGATTCACAAAAAAAAGTAACGCTTTCAGATTTATTAAAGAAAAATGATGAGTTTAAAAATCATTCTATTTCAATTTCAATTGCTGTATGTACAAGAAACCGCAGCTCTGATCTGGAAATATGTTTAAATGCCATCTCAAAAATTAATTATTCCAACCTTGAAGTATTAGTAATTGATAATGCTCCAATAGACGATTCCACAAAACAACTGGTAAATAAGTATTCGGAGATTAAATATATTCTTGAACCGTATCCCGGGTTAGATTGGGCAAGAAATAGAGCAACAAAAGAAGCTAAAGGTGAAATAATTGCATACACTGATGACGATGTTGTAATTGATCAAAATTGGATAAATGCTATTGCCGAAATTTTTGAAAATGAAAATGAAGCAATGGCTGTAACTGGGTTAGTGCTGCCATATGAAATTGAAACTGAATCACAATTTCTTTTTGAAAAATATGGAGGTTTCAATAGAGGATTTGAAAGAAAATGGTATAAATCAAAAGAGTGCGAATATTAAATCAGCCAAAGAATTTGCTGGTGCCGGAATATTTGGTACTGGCGCAAACATGGCTTATCGAAAAGATGTTTTTAATAAGATAGGTTTTTTCGATCCGGCGCTTGATGTGGGAACAGTTACGAATGGCGGTGGTGATTTAGAAATGTTCTTTCGTGTTTTGAAAGAAGGCTATTGTTTAGTTTATGAGCCAAGAGCAATTGTTTGGCACCGTCACAGAAGAAAAATGAAAGACCTTGAAACTCAATTAACTAATAACGGAATTGGCTTTTATTCTTATTTAACACGAAGCTTTTGGGCTTATCCGGAGGAAAGGTTTGGAATTGCAAAACTTGGAATCTGGTGGTTTCTATTTTGGAATGTTAGAAGATTTGTAATGAGCTTTCCTGCTTCTCATAGATTTCCACGAAAATTAATTATTAAAGAATTAATAGGATCAATCCAAGGATTATTTAGATATAAAAAATCAAAAAACAATGCTTTAAAGACAGATTCAAAATTATTTTATGAATACTTAATCAAAATAAAACCTGATGAAATAAATGGTAGTTCTAATGATACTCAAGCAATAACATTTGATATTGAAAATATTCCCCCGCTTATAAATTCGAAAAATTATGCTAAAAATAATTTTATAATTAAATATAAAAATAAGCCTCTGGGAAAGGTTCTGATTCAGAATAACTTTATAGAAATATCAGTAAACAGATTAATTGAAGAAATAACAAAACAAATAAAAATTAAAACTTTAACAGAGAACTTGCTTCAAAAAAATCTTACAGCTAAGAAATTTTATGTGTACTTTTTATCGAAATTAGGCAATCCAACATTAAGAAATGATTTTACCCAAAGTAATGGACCCCCATTAATTTCTATTGTAATAGCTACCTACGACAGGCCAGGTGATTTACGAGAATGCCTTAAATCGTTATTAGAAATTAAATTGGACCTTGCTACAGAAATAATTGTAGTGGACAATAATCCTTCTTCGGGATTAACTTCTCCTGTTATTTCAGAATTTTCTAATATTTATTTTATTAATGAAAATAGAAAAGGATTATCATACGCAAGAAATCGAGGGTTTTTAGAAAGTAAAGGACAGATAGCAGTTGCAATAGATGATGACGTTATTGTCTCAGATAATTGGCTCAAGAATTTAATTGCGCCCTTTAGAGATGAAAATGTTATGGCTGTTACAGGCAACGTACTTCCATATGAATTAAAAACCACTGCGCAAAATTTATTTGAAATTTATGGAGGATTAGGCAGAGGAAATAAGAAAAAATATTTTGATTATAATTGGTTTTGCGGGACCGGTTATCATGCCGTAGCAACATGGGAAATTGGTGCAACTGCAAATGCCGCTTTTAGAACATCAATTTTTAAGCACCCTGATATAGGCTTGCTGGATGAATCTCTTGGTGCTGGAACACCAACTGGCTGCAGCGAAGATACATATTTGTTTTACAAAATCTTAAAAGCTGAATATTCAATATTCTATCAGCCAAAAGCATTTGTATGGCATAAACATAGAAAAGAAATAAAAGATTTTAAAAAACAATTATATAATTACAGTAAAGGCCATGTGGCTTATAATCTATTGACTTATTTAAACGACAATGATTTACGCGGTTTATACAGAATAATTATAGAACTTCCTTTTGCACACTTTTCCCGAATTTATGAAAGGTTAAGATTAAAAAGCAGCTATCCGATTAAGTTTATTATGATAGAAATTCTTGGGAATTTAGCAGGGCCATTTTCTTTGTATAAGTCTAAAAGCAGAGTAAAAAAATTGGGAAACTCTTATGATCAGGTTAATGTCGGAAAAGGAAAAGAAAAAATAGATTATTCCCATAAAGATAAAAAAGTTCAAATAGGGACATAATTAGGTTTTTAATCCTATTTTCTTCCTATTTAATCAATATAAACAAAATGGTATGTTGTTTGAACTAGTTGAGATTTGTAATAATGCTGAATTTAACTTTGAAGAAAGTTAGACAAATAGAATAATTAAAATTTTAAAAAAAATTTCATAACGATCTTATCAAAAAATTAAAATGGCCGTTGAATTAAGACTGAAGAGAAAGAAATTACTTTTATTCCTGGTTATTTTAGGATTCCTAAGCTCAATCTACTATTTAAAATGGTGGATCGATAAATCGATCCATTCAAATCCAGTATTTATTTTCTTATTCGCAATAGTACTTGCTTACATGATCGCCCAGGTTTATTTTTTGTGGATCATATACCTTAACGCAAAGTATCCAGCTAGAGCAGATGGAAATAAAGAATACAAAGTGGATGTTTTTTTACCAACGTATAATGAACCGGTGGATTTAGTTGAAAAAACATTAAAAGCTGTTATTGAAATGAGCTATCCGCATTCAACATATTTAATTGATGATGGCAATAAAGAAGTGTATAAAGAATTAGCAGAAAAATATTCTGTAAAATATATTGCAAGAAATAATACTAAAGATTATAAAGCCGGAAATATTAATAACGTACTAAGCTATTCAGACGGAGAAATTATTGCAGTATTTGATATCGATCATGTGCCGCAAAAACATTATTTAGATCATGTAGTAAATCATTTTAATGATTCCCAGGTTGGGGTTGTTCAGGTTGCTCTTGATCATTATAATTGTTCCGATAGCTATGTCGCAAATGCATGCTGTATAATGAGTGATGATTTTTTTGCAGCTACTATGCTTGGAATGAGTGGGATGGAATCAACAGTAATATTCGGCAGTAATTCAGTTTTCAGAAGAAAAGCTTTGTTATCTATTGGTGGGTATCAACCCGGTTTGGCTGAAGATCTTCATACTTCAGTAAAACTTCATGCAGCAAGATGGAAATCTGTTTATGTTGCTAAGATACTTGCCAAAGGATTAGTACCTGCTGATATTCCAGCATTCTTTAAACAACAATTCAAATGGGCAAATGGTGTTTTTGAAGTTTTGTTCAAACATTTTCCCTCGCTAGTAAAATCTTTAACAATTAGTCAGATAGTATGTTATGTTACCAGAATGACTTACTATCTTGCGGGACCTGTAGTACTACTTCATATTGTACTAACAATGGTAGCTCTGTATTCTAGAGAATTTAATATGGAATTTTCACAATACATTACTCATGCAGTTCCTTTTTTATTTTTATTTCTTGCTATTCAGGTTTATATAAAAATATTTTATTACATAAAGAAAAAGAAAAAAGGATTTCACATTAGCGGTTATATGCTTGTGCTGGGAACTTGGCCGGTTTATACAGTTGCTTTTCTTTCTGCTTTATTTGGAATTAAAATTCCTTTTATTGCAACTCCTAAAGATAAGTCCTCTAAAGGCTTTGCTAAATTAATCATTCCACAGATTGCAGCTATTCTTATTCTTGCTGCTGGAATAGTTTATAAAATAGTTACTTTCGTGGATTTATACTCTTTGGCAATTATTCTATTTGCTACTCTTTTAATTCTAATGCACTATGCAATATTCTATGGAACCTGGGAAAATTTTCTTCATAGAAGAAAAGCAAGTAAAAAAGGAAATATTGAAGTTCCTAATGCAGTAGAAGCTTAATGGTTTACCGGCTTTTTTAAAAAAAACTTACTGCAAAAATTCTATTAGATTAAATGAACTGTGTTCGTTTAATATTAATCACATAAAAAAATAAAGAAAGTTATTTCTTAGTAATGAGTGTTTCAGTAATAATTCCTTGTCATAATGCTGAAGATACAATTTTAGAAACCATTGAATCATTGTTTAAGCAAACCTACGAAACCTGGGAAGCAATTTTAGTAAATGATGGTTCAACTGATAACACATTAAATATTATTAATGAACTTTCAAAAAAAGATAAGAGAATAAAAGTTTTTAGTCAGCCGAAATCAGGTGTTAGTGTTGCAAGAAACAAAGGAATTGATTTAGCTAATTATGAATACATTTTATTTTTAGATTCAGATGATTTAATCCTTCCTGAACATTTAAAAACTTTAACTGATGCCTTAGCTGCTGAACCCAAATATGGGGCTGCATATTGCTCCTGGAATAGGCTTTCAATGAATGGAGAAATTATAAAAGGGAATGAAGCAATTGTTTCAGGAGACATTTTCCCTTTATTAGTTAAAGATTGTATTCTAACAATTCATACCTGCATCATTAAAAAAGAATTAATTAAGTCTTTAAACGGTTTTGATACATCGTTAACCACTTGCGAAGATTGGGATCTGTGGCAAAGAGTCGCGCGGACTGGAGCTAAGTTTAAAGCAGTAAATAAACCAATGGCCTTATATAGAATGAGGCCCACATCAGCATCCATGGATCCGCGACGAATGCTTTTAGATGCACAATTGGTAATTGGCCGTGGTTATTCAAAAGATCCAAGAGTTTTAAATCCAAACCCATTATATATTAATGGAGCTAAACCAACTGATATGGTTTCAACAAAATATTACTTACTATGCTGGAGCGCAGGCCTTTCAATCGGGACTGGTAATGATGCTCTATATTTATTTGAATCAGCACCTTTAGGAATATGCTTAGATTTATTCCCTGAAACGGTAGCAGCTGGACTTTTAGAATCATCTATTTTACCATCTGCAAAAACACGAAAGCAATGGAATGAACTGTGGATTAAGTATGAGGACTTATTTATAAAATTTTTAGATAAATTAGAATATCAATCTAAAGTTAAAGGATTATCAAGAAGTGTCCGTGATATTCTTGAGAGAAAATTTTTAATTAATTCTGCAATAAAAGAAACCTATTCAATTGGCAGATTTATCTCTACAAATATTGATGTTACTAATCCAATATCTGATATTAAAGTTGAATCCGGTTTCGATCACCTGGTTTGTAATATATTTATCGGAGAGAAATTTATAGGATCATTCGAACTGCCAATTTTGAATAGTATGGTTTCATCTTTAGTAATTAAAGATTCAATTGCATACAATTTAGGCTGGTTTGTTTTAGAGGATTTCTTTTCAAGATCTGTTTACAAAAGACTTAATGCTGTCCGTAAAATTGAGCTATTTAAAAAAACTAAAAATAAAGACTATGAAACAATCAAAAAAGAATATAAACTTCTTCATGAAAAGATAGGCTGGACAATTTATTTACAGGAATTATGGAACAAAAAATATTGGACAGGGAATTTATTTTACAATCCTTCAAAGAAGCCTGCTTTAATTAAAGTTAAGGCTATTACGGACAATAATATTATTCATATTGAACTAACTGAAAAAGTACCGAATATAAAATTAAATGGTAAAGCAATTAATATTTTATTCAGTATGGGCGGTGTACCTATAACTGTTATTCAATCAAAAAAGAAGAAGGGAATTTTACATGCAGATGAAATTATTTCTCAAATCACCAAAGAATTATCAGTAGAACTTCTTAATGTCTGTGTTAGGGAAGTTTTAATTGGTAAATCTTTTGATTCGGATTTTTCGATATATACTAGATTAAAAACCCTCTACAATGAAACTAAAAAAAGTTCGGATAATGTAAAAGATTACTTGAATAAATTAAAAGAATCTTCAATATTAAAAGACACGATGTTTGTCGGCAGTGCAAATGATTCCTTTAATGGTAATTCAGCTTACCGTTTTGCTTCTTTACCCTTAAGCGTTAGAGATGAATTAAAAGAATATTCTAAATTAACTAATTCCCCAATTGAATTTAATGAAGAACCAATTAAGAATATTTTGCATGTACCTGGTCTATTAACATATCCAAGCAATATTATTAGCTCAGATTCAAAATTAAAAAAGAAGCAAAACTCTGTTTCTAAAAAATCTAAGTTTAACTTACCCATCTTAATGTATCATAGGGTGAGCCCTGATGGGAAAAAAGATTTATCAAGATATAGGGTTACGCCAGAATTATTTGAATCACAATTATCCTATTTGAAGAGCAATAACTATTATAGTATCAGCTTAGGTGAATGGAGAAATGCTGCTAAATCGAATTACTTTTTAAAAGAAAAGCCAATTCTTCTAACATTTGATGATGGATATAAAGATTTCAAAGAATATGCTTTTCCTCTTCTTAAGAAATATGGCTTTACGGCTATTGTTTTTCTTGTTGCTGATTTTGTTGGTAAAAGAAATAGCTGGGATAAAGAATTTAAAGAGTACTTAGAACTAATGAACTGGGATGAAATTTCAGAATTAAAAAATAACGGAATTGAGTTTGGTTCTCATACTTGTTCTCACCCTCCCTTAACTTCTTTTAGTTCAGATGATATCGCTAAAGAAGCGTTAAGATCCAAAATTATCATTCAAAAAAAATTGAATACTACAATCGATTCGTTAGCATATCCTTATGGTGATTTTGATGGTGTAACTTCACATATTGTGGGTGCTTGCGGATATAACTTTGGCCTAACATGTAATTCGGCCATAGCAAAACGTGATTCCAAATTATTAGAACTACCGCGAATAGAAGTTAAAGGAAATGAAAGTCTTGAAGAATTTATAACTAAATTGGGAAGAGGTTATTAATCCTATCTTAATTTAACATCTCTTGTTGAATAGCAGTCAGCTTTATAAATAAATCCTTAAACTCTTGTTCAATATCTTTCCCCCTGTTTCTTCCATACCAAAGATGCAGCTTTTCATATTTATCTGTTTTAGATAAGCCTTCTTTTTTCAATTGTTCCATTAATTCTTTTGCAGCTTGTGGCCTTGGCCCCCAATTAAAAAGCTCATTCCAGTTTTCATCGAATGCAATTAATTTGGGAATACTTCTTGACCCATCCGTTAAGTATTGGTCCATTATGTCTAGGTTGGAATCTCTTAAAATAATTTTAAGAGTAATTGATGGATTCATTTTTGTGAAGGCTGCAATATAAGCTAAGTTTTGAGCAGAGTCGCCACACCAGTTTTCAGTAATTATTACCCAGGTTTGAATTTGCTTTATGTTTTGAATTATTGATTTTAATTCATCATTAACTAAATAGTATTTTTCTATTCTGCTGCTTCTCTGTAGATTCAATTTTTTATATTCGAAAAGAGTTTTTTCAGCATCATTCAATGAATTAACATCAGTACTTTCTATTTCTTTAATTGTTAAATCGATGTACTGTTTATAGGTTAAGCTTATATTCTTTATTTTATTTTTAATCTCTGTTTTCAATTTATCCCCTTTGTTTAAGAAGGAATTAAAATATTAATTTATTTACAAATATTAGATTCATCAACATAAAAAAAGATTCTAATTTTTTTTGTTATAGTAATTAATTTCAAACTCTTCCAAAGTAAAAAATTTTGAGTCCCTTTTGTTTAATCCTTTTACAGTTACTTTTATTCCATCATTTCCTTTTTTAATTAATAAATAATTAAATGGACGCGGCGATTCCCCATTATATAAATCCTTATGAGCTTCCGTGTCGGATTTCAATTTCACACGTGGCCCGCCTCCGCCGCCTGAAACAATAAAAGTTTTATTATGAATAAAAAAATGCTCGTAAGTATGTGCATGCCCGCTAATAAAGAGCAATGTTTTTTTTGAATTATAATATGCAGGCAAAAAGTTTTTCTGAACATTCACCTCATCACCAGTAACTGTGCTGTTTGTAAATGGAGGATGATGGTCAAATATTACAATGCCTTTAATTGCTTTTGATGTATCATATTCAGCAATCATTTTGTTGAACCAATCGTGCTCTAATTTCCATCCTTCCTCTGTTAAATCAGGCTCATTTGAATCTAAGAATATTAATGCAAGACTGTCATAATTTGCTGTGTACCAATGACTTGATTTAATAATTGGAAATTGTTTTGTAAGATTTTCCATGGCTGTGTTATTGTTTCCCCAGTAATCATGATTTCCAATTATCGGGTAAATAGGAATTTGTTTTTTAATTATTGGGACAATTAGGACATCAAACTTTTCCCAATCACTACTACATGAACCATCAAAAACCATATCACCAAGTATAACTAAAGCAGCAGGATTTTCATCAGCAATTGCTTTTACAATTTTTTCTCGTTCAATATCATTTTGTTCTCTGCCAATTAAGCGCTCAAAGAATGAAGTTCTTTGTAAGTCACCAGCTACCACAAGTGGTTTGGAACTGATTAAGAGAGTTGTAGTTTTAGGCTCATTGTAATTTTTTAAAATATTATTTCGATTATAAATGAAATAGTATAAGTATACAACTGTAGCAAACACTAAAAAAAAGGCAGTTATCAGTTTGAATCTATTTTTCTTTGCCATACTTGAAGAATGAAAATATTTAATTATTTAATTTAGACCCTCAATCTTTTAAATTGTTTCTTTGAAAATTACTTAAAAATCTAATATCACAACAAGTTTATATATTTTAACACTCCGAAATTAAACTGTTTAGCGGCATATTTACACATTTAATATAAGTGAGTTGAATAGTCAAAATTAAATTTATATCTTAACCAGAGTAGAATTAAATTTATAGTAGAGAGAAAATATTGAGATAAATTCATATTGCGAATTTAAGTTTCAATAATCTGAAAGAAAAAGAAAATGACTACAGAAACCAAATTTTTTGCTCCTATTGAAGCAAATAAAACATTACCGTTAGTAAAAAAAATAGTTAAGGATATTCTTAACACTACGAGGGAAATGAGATTAATTGCCGAAGACTATGAAGGAAATGTCGAAGAAAATCCGATTGTAAAAAAAATGGCTGAAGACGTTAATCACTTTATGAATGAGCTTGAAGAAATCGGTTGTTATTATAAAGACTGGAATTTTACAATTGGCCTTGTTGATTTTCCCTCTTTCATTGACGGCAAAGAAGTTTATTTATGCTGGAAAACCGATGAAGAAGAAATAAGATATTATCATGGGATGGATGAAGGCTATAGCAGTAGAAAACCAATCCCCGAAAAATATTTTTAATTTGCTTTATTTGGAAAGTTTAAAAGCTGCCATATTATTTATGGCAGCTTTTTTTTATTCACTCAAATCAAAACTTGCCGAAGATGATGCCTTCCCGTCTGAGTTTACATCTTTAATTTCAAAAATTAATTTGTACTTACCTAATGCGTAAGTTGAATCAAGATTGAATTGAATTTCCAATGGAACGTCTGTCATCTTCTCATCATTAATTTTATCTTCAACTCTTGTTATCATTGATTTAACCGTATCACCATTTGGTTTCACAATATCAATATCAAAAGCTAAGGAAGCTTTGAATTTTTTATTCTCTTCTTTTTGGTGAAATCCTTTTACCCTTGTTGAAGCATTTACTTCAAATTTATTACCAACATCGTAAGCAAACGCTTCCGGGCTGAATGCTTCCAATTTTGTTTCTTCCTTTTTTGAACAGGAAGAAAACACAATTAAAAATATCAAAGAAGAAATTAATAAATATTTCATAGCTTCCTCTTAGAATGTGTTTAGGAATTTTTCGATTGAAAATCTTTCATAAATGAAACCAAATCTTCAACTCCTTTTTTAGGGAAAGCATTGTAAATAGATGCTCTTAAACCGCCAACCGAACGGTGTCCCTTCACTCCATCGAATCCTGCTGCAGTAGCTTCTGCAATTAATTTCTTTTCTAATTCATCAGTTGAAAGATTAAAAGTTACATTCATTAATGAACGGCTTTCTTTTTCAGCATGGCCTTTATAGAATCCGTTGCTCTCATCAATGCATTTGTAAAGCATTTCAGCTTTCTCTTTATTTGTTTTATACATTGCATCAAGCCCGCCGTTGTTCTTAAGCCATTTTGTTACCAAACTGATAATATAAATTCCAAATGTGTTTGGCGTGTTGAATAATGACTTACCTTCAACGTGCGTTTTATAACTTAACATGGTATGAAGACTATCGGAGCTTCTATCAACCAAATCTTTTCTAATTATAACTAAAGTCACACCTGATGGGCCCATATTTTTTTGCGCCCCGGCATATATCACACCATATTTTTTTACATCGATTTTCTTGTGAAGTATATCCGATGAAGCATCGCAGACTAATGGTACATTTCCAACTTCTGGTTCAGTCTGAAATTGTGTTCCGTAAATTGTATTGTTTGAAGTGAAATGAACATACGATGCATCAGGGTCAAGCTTTAATTCGCTTTGTTTTGGAACATGGTTAAACTTTGCTTCTTCGGTTGTTGCGGCAATGTTAACTGTCCCAACACGCTTTGCTTCTTTTAAAGCTTTTTTAGACCAGCTTCCTGTAATTATATAATTAGCTTTATTTTTAGGAGGCATTAAATTTAAAGCTGCCATAGAAAACTGTAAGCTTGCGCCGCCCTGTAAAAATAAAATTTCATAATCATCACTTATGTCTAAAAGTGATTTAATACCATCTTTAGCATCAGCAATAATTTTGTCAAACGCTTTTGATCTGTGACTAATTTCTAAGATTGACATTCCAACACCTGGCAATGCAAATAAATTTTCTTGAGCCTCTTTTAAAACATCTTCCGGTAAGATAGCCGGGCCTGCACTAAAATTATATATTCTTTTTTCCATATTAGTAACCCTTATTCTTATTTAGTTAAAAATTATTTTTATTTCTGCTTTGTGAACCTTTGCGCTCATAGTGCCTAAGTGGTATAGTTTCTACTTTCAACATTTATATTAAATGTATTAATAATCCGTCTCTTAATTTTGGTTCAAACCATGTGGATTTCGGAGGCATAATTTCACCTGCATCCGAAATGTTCATTAAGTCCTGAACCGAAACCGGGTAAAGCGAAAATGCGACAACTGCTTTACCGCTGTTAACAAGCTTTTCTAATTCTTTTGTGCCTCTTATTCCTCCAACAAAGTCAATATTTTTATTTGTTCTTGGGTCGTCAATTCCTAAAATAGGATTAAGTAAAAAATCTTGAAGAATGCTTACATCCAAAGTTTCTGCTACTGATTTAGATAAACTATTGCTTGCTAAAATTGAATCTCTTGCTTTTAATGAATACCATTCGCTATCTAAATACATGCAGAAAGATTTTCTTTCTTTCGGTTCATTGATTGAGCTTTTTTCAATAGAAAATTTCTCACTAACTTTATTCAGAAAATCATCCTTACTGTTCCCAATTAAGCTGAACACAACTCTGTTGTAAGGAAGAATTTTTAATTGTTCAGCAGGAAATAAAACAGCTAAAAAGAAATTATATTCTTCAGTACCATTATGCTTGGGATTTGAATCTAGTTTTACTTTTCTGGCACGGCTTGCGCTTGCGGCACGATGATGCCCGTCAGCTATATAAAGATTTTTTGTTTTTGCTATTTCATCAATTATAGCCTTGTTATGCTCATCAGGTAAAATCCAAATCGTATGCTGAATTCCATCTTCAGAAGTTAAATCATAAATAGGTTTTTCATTTGCTACTGTTTTATCTACAATATTATTAACTGTATCAATTCCTTTATAAGTTAAGAACACCGGGCCAGTTTGAGCTTCGGTGGTTACAATATGATTTGTTCTATCGTCTTCTTTTTCTTTACGTGTCTTTTCATGTTTTAATATTACATCGTTATCATAATCATCTACTGAAAAAGTAGCTGCTAAACCTATTTGAGAACGCCCATCCATTATTAATCTGTAAAGATAAAAATGTGAAGAATCATCAATTAATAAAGGAGCTTCTTTTTTAAGAAGATTTAAATTCTCTTTTGCTTTTTGATATATTTCTTTTGAATAGGGATTAACTGACTCATCAAATTCTATTTCTGCTCTCGATACTTTCAAAAAGCTCAAATTATTTTCACCCGCTAATTCTTTTGCTTCACTTCTATTAATTACATCATAAGGAACACTTGCTACCAATTGTGCTGATTCTTTGGTGGGCCTTAATGCTTTGAACGGTTTTATTATTGCCATATTATATCTCTGGAAAAATGAAAAAAAATCGCACAACTAAAATCAAAAAAATATGAACAATAATCCATTTTTATTACAACTTCTTAGGATTATTTCACCGCTTTTATTGAGTACATTAGAGGGAAATAGTTTTTCAAGTGTTTAATTCTAAAATAGCCGTCTTTTCCTTTAATCATGTTTGGGAAACAATTGTAAAATGAAAATGGGTATTCTTTGAATTCATTAATTTGAAGTCCGTTACCAGTTAATGAAGAAAATACTTCACTTAAAGCATGGTTCCAGCCGTATTCAACAGCTTCAATGTTAGTATTACGGTCGGAATAGATTCCTTTTATTTTTTCTTTAATGACACCTGAATTGAAATAAGGATATTTCATTTTTTCAATTTTATTATCAAACATCCAGATGAAGGGATGAAATTCAACCATAAAAAACATTCCGCTTGGTTTTAGGAAAGAAGAAATGATATCTGCCCATTTACTTAAATCCGGCAGCCAGCCAATTACCCCGTAAGATGTATATACGATATCAAATTTTTTGTTTAAATATTTTTTTAGGTCATATATATTGCAGCAAATAAAATCGGCATTCAGCTTCAGTTCTATTTTTAATTTATTTGCAAGCAATATTGCTTCGGTAGAAAAGTCAACTCCTGTAACTTTGGCTCCCAGCATGGCAAGTGAAAGAGTGTCCTGCCCGAAATGACATTGAAGATGTAAAATTGATTTTCCTTTTACATTTCCAAGAGCTTCAAGTTCAACATAATTTAAAGAAGATTTTCCTTGCTTGAATTTTTCGACTGAATAAAATTTGGATTTTGCATTAATTGAAGTTGCTTTATCCCAAAGTTTTTTGTTTGCATCAAAATATTTTTTCATGATTATTTTTTTAAATATTATTGTGGAAAGCTAAACAAAATAATCTCTAAGCAACAGCACTGGACTTAACTTGATTTGAATGTTAAAATAACATTAGCTTTAAGTTAAAATTTAAAAAAAATCTAAAACTTTAATTGGGAATGAATGGAAAAATCTTTGAACAAAGTTATTGTAGATAAAATTAAAAATGGAACAAAGAGAAAAAAAAGAATTGGTAAAATTAAAATTGTCGGTGATGTACATTATCATAAAAATTTCAAATCGGAATTCCTTCAAAACAGAAGAGATATAATCGTCTGGCTGCCGCCAAGTTATAAAGATGATTCAGAAAGAATATTTCCTGTACTATATATGCACGATGGACAAAATATATTAAATCCCAAAACTTCATTCGCAGGAATGGATTGGCGGGTGGATGAAACAGCAACAGAATTAATTAAAACCGTAAAACTCGAAGAAATAATTATAGTTGGAATTTATAATACACCGAATAGGCTTGAGGAATACAGCGATTCGGTAAAAGGAAATAACTATTTAAAATTTATTATTGAAGAATTAATGCCATTCATAAATTCTAATTATAGAACTAAAACCGGGAAAGATGATACAGCTATTATGGGTTCGTCCATGGGAGGATTAATTTCTTTTTTAGCCGCCTGGAAATATCCCGGGATTTTTAGTAAAGCTGCGTGCCTATCAAGTTCTTTTTATTACGATGATGAAAAAGCAATCAAGATGGTTAAAGATTTTATAGGCGAAAAAAAGAAAATTAAAATTTATATTGACCACGGAGAAGACGGCCTGCCGCGGGGACAAAAAATGTTTTGTGCTTTAAGTGAGAAAGGTTTTATTATAGGTACTGATATTGATTATTATTATGCCCCTGGTGCCAAGCATACAGAAAATGCCTGGGCTGAAAGATTGGAGCGTCCTCTTTTATTTTTATTTGGAATTAAAAAATGAAGATTAATTTTCCACTAATTTCCAAATTATTCATTGTCCTTCTATTATTACTATCGTCTTGTTATGCTCCGCCAAATCTTGTAGATGTAAAAAAACAAATTATTAATTATTATGAAAACGGCGGCTATGCAGAAGAGATGAATTCGGTTGTTGAAAGCGCTAAATCTGAATTAAGCGGAATAAAATATAACGACAGCACAACTGTAGTTTTTGATGTTGACGAGACAGTACTTTCAAATTATAAGGTTATGAAAAAAGATGATTTCTGTTATAACAAACAGGAGTGGGATGAATGGATTTCCGAAATTCGGTGTAAAGCCGTTCCTCATATGCTGTCACTTTATAAATTTGTTTTAGCTAAAAAAGCTAAAATAGTTTTTCTTACCGGCAGAAAAGATACTCAGCATGAAGCAACGGCAATAAATTTAAGAGCAGAAGGATTTTTAAACTATGATACTCTGATTACCCGGGCTCCAGATGAATATGATTTATCTGCATTAAAATATAAATCAAAAGTCAGGCAGGAACTTGAAAAAAAGGGTTATCAAATTCAGGCAACTATAGGCGACCAGCAAAGTGATTTGGAAGGAATTTATAACGGCAAAGTGCAGATTAAAATTCCTAATTATATTTACAAAGTTGAGTAAAACGGGCGTCAAATATTAATACACACACTTTAAATCCGAAATTGTTTCTAATACTAAAGAAGAATTAGTTTAGCATCTATAAAAATAATAGACCAATTGCACAAAATTATTCTTATGTGTATATTTATATCAAATTATACACTAAGAAAAGGAATGTAAAAATGCGTACAAATATTGTAATTGATGAAAAGCTAATGGAAGAGGCACAAAGATTATCTGGAATTAAGACAAAAAAAAAGACCATAGAGGAAGCACTTAAAAATTTCATTCGAATTAATAAACAGAGAGAATTTCGCAAGCTTCGAGGTAAGATTAAATGGGAAGGTAATCTTGATGAAATGAGAGCCGGCAAATGGTAATGGTAGACAGCTCAATTTTTATAGACTTTCTAAATAATAAGATAAATCTTGGAACTGAAAAATTTGATGAACTGCTTATTACGGGTGATGTTTGCATTGCAGATTATATTTTAGTGGAAGTGCTGCAAGGAATAAGAAACGACAATCAATTTGAAAAAACTAAACAAATGATGAATGCATTTGAATGCTTTAGTTTATTAAATAAAGAATTAGCTGTCCTATCCGCAAAAAACTATAGGTTTTTAAGAAAGAAAGGGATTACGATAAGAAAAACGGTCGATATAATCATTGGAACTTTCTGTATTGAAAATGATTTGAAACTTCTTCATAACGACAAAGACTTTGAACCATTAGAAAAATATCTTGGACTTAAAGTAATAATATAGAGCAAGCTAATTCCTCCCCATCTACTTCCGAATTACTCTCGTTCCCAAACTCTGTTTGGGAACGAGAGAACAAAATTGTCGCACACCACGGTATAAATGCCGCCCTCATAATCTTGGGGAAAAATAATTATATTTACATTTCAAAAATTAAAAAGATAATAAGAGAAAAAATGTCTAACGTTCAAAACAAAGAAATTCCAAAAGCGTATGACCCATCTTCGGTTGAAGATAAATGGTATTCATATTGGCTGAAACATAATATTTTTCATTCCGAAATTGATGAATCGAAAACTTCTTATTCAATTGTAATTCCTCCGCCGAATATTACCGGCAGTCTTAACCATGGGGCATATTCTAAATAATTCACTTCAAGATATTTTTATTCGAACAAAAAGAATGCAAGGATATAATGCCTGCTGGGTTCCCGGAACCGACCATGCATCGATAGCTACAGAAACTAAAGTTTTAAACTTCTTAAAAGATAATGGAATAGATAAATACAAAATCGGCAGGGAAGAATTTCTAAAGCATTGCTGGGAGTGGAAAGAAAAGTATGGCGGAATAATTATCCAGCAGTTAAAGAAGCTTGGTGTAAGCTGTGACTGGGATAGAGAACGATTTACGATGGATGATGATTACTATAAAAAAGTAATTGAAACATTTGTCGCTCTTTATAATGAAGGAAAAATTTATCGCGGATACAGAATGGTAAATTGGGACCCGGCTTCTAAATCCGCAATCTCCGATGAAGAAGTGAATTTTAAAGTAGTAAACGGAAAGCTTTGGTATTTTAAATATCCTGTTATTGGTTCTGATAAATTTATAACGGTTGCTACAACCCGCCCGGAAACAATGCTCGGCGATACCGGAATTGCTGTTAATCCAACTGATGAAAGATATAAAGACTTAATCGGCAAAAAAGTTATACTTCCAATTGTTGAAAGAGAAATTCCAATCTTTGCTGATGAATATGTAGAAAAAGAATTCGGAACAGGCGCAGTAAAAGTAACTCCCGCACATGATGTAAATGATTATGAAATGGGTAAACGGCATAATCTTGAGACTATAAATATTTTTAATGACGATGCTTCAACTAACAACAATGTCCCAGAAGATTTTAGAGGGATGGATAGATATGAAGTAAGAAAAAAAGTTGTAGCAAGATTTGAAGAATACGGCTTGCTTGAAAATGTTGAAGACTATCAAAACAAAGTCGGTTATTCTGAAAGAGGCGGCGTACCGATTGAGCCATATCTTTCCGAACAATGGTTTATGAAGATGGATGATTTATCTAAACCGGCATTGCAAGTTGTTAATGAAGGAAAGATAAAATTTTTTCCTGATCACTGGGTAAAAACTTATGATCATTGGATGAACAATATAACTGACTGGTGCATATCTCGCCAGCTTTGGTGGGGACATCAAATTCCGGTTTGGTATTGTGTTGGCGATGACCATTGTAATCTTGAATGTAGAAACCCGATTGTTTCTGTTACACCTCCAGAAAAATGCCCACACTGCGGTTCAACAAATTTGAGGCAGGATGAAGATGTACTTGATACATGGGCTTCAAGCTGGTTATGGGCTTACGATGTTTTTAAAACCGAAGAAGAACAAAAATATTATTATCCAACAGATACACTTGTAACCGCGCCAGATATAATTTTCTTCTGGGTTGCACGAATGATTATGGCAGGAATGCATTTCAAAAATGATATTCCGTTTAAACATGTTTATTTCACAAGCATCATTCGCGATATGCAGGGAAGAAAGATGAGCAAGTCTCTCGGCAATTCTCCCGACCCGCTTGATGTAATTAAAGATTATGGTGCTGATGCATTGCGCTTTACAGTAATTTATCTTGCACCGCTTGGGCAGGATGTTTTGTTTAGCTCCGAGAAATGTGAACTTGGAAGAAATTTTGCTAATAAAATTTGGAATGCGGGAAGATACTTATTACTCAACACAGAAAATATCCCCGTTAAAAAAGAATTAGCTGACAAACATTTGGACTTTGCAGACAAATGGATAATCTCTCGATTCAACCAGGTATTGCTTCAATTAAATCAAGCGATGGAAAAGTTTGAGATTAATAATGCATCTAAAATTATTTACACTTATGTATGGAATGATTTCTGCGACTGGTACATCGAGCTATCAAAAAATAAATTATACGCTGATAATGAAGAAATAAAATCTGCTGTGCTAACAAGAGCTTTAGGATTATTTGAAGACTTATTAAAGATTGTTCATCCTTTCATGCCGTTTGTAACGGAAGAACTCTGGCATTTAATTGAGGCAAGAAAAGAAGGTGAAAGTATTTCAACTTCAGCATATCCTGAAGTAGATGAAAATAAAATTAATTCCGCAGCCGAAAAAGAGATGGAGTTTGTACAGGATATAATTACAGGAATAAGAAATATTCGTGGGGAAATGAATATCCCGCCTTCCAAGACAGTTGATGTTTTATTTAAATCTTCGGATGTAGCTCCACATCAAATAGATTACATAAAGAAGCTTGCAAAGGTTGATAAAATTACAGTTGATAAAAATTTAACAAAGCCGAAAGCGTGTGCTTCAGCAGTAGTTAAAGATGTTGAAATATTTGTTCCGCTTGCGGGATTAATTGACCTTGATGTTGAAAAGGGCAGGCTTCAAAAAGAAATTATAAGACTTGAAGGCGCATTAGTAGGAATAAATAAAAAATTAGCAAATGAAAAATTTGTAAATAACGCTTCACCAGATGTTGTAGAAAGAGAAAGAACAAAACAAAAAGACTGGCAAAATAATTTAGTAAAGCTGAAAGAAATTTTAGAAAATTTAAATTAAAAATATGGAGCTCAAATTTGCGTTTTCTACAATTGTTAAAAATATAAGGATAATTATTTAATTTAACTCAAGCTGACGAGTTATTTTTGGAAGCTTAATTCAGCCACTAATTTCACTAATTAACACGAATTGTTTTTAATAATCTTAGTGAAAATTTGTGAAGTTTTGCCATAGACATCACTTTGAGAGTGGCTACTTTGCCTTTTAATAAGTACGCTGTCAATTTGAGGCAGCGGTAATTTAATTTAGATGCAAACACCAAAACAAATTTTAAAAAATATTTTCGGCTACGATTCGTTTAGGGCTTTACAGCAGAATATAATTGAAAATGTAACAAACAAAAAAGACACCCTTGTAATAATGCCCACCGGCGGGGGAAAATCAATTTGTTATCAAATCCCGGCATTAATTTTTGATGGACTCACTATTGTTATTTCACCTCTTATTTCTTTGATGAAAGACCAGGTTGAACAGCTTAGACAGCTTGGAGTGAACGCAGCCTTGTTAAACAGCTCGCTTTCACCGGAAGATTACCAATATAATATTGAAAGTGTTAAAAGTGGTAAAGTAAAGCTTCTTTATATGGCACCCGAGTCTTTAGTGAAAGACGAAATATCAAATTTATTAAAAAACGTTAAGCTTGATTGCATAACTGTAGATGAAGCTCATTGCATTTCGGAATGGGGGCATGATTTCAGGAAAGAATATAGACAGCTTGGAATATTTAGAAAGAAATTTCCTTCCGCTGTTTGTATTGGATTAACTGCTACAGCTACTCCGCGTGTGCAGGATGACATAATCAAAAATTTGAATTTGGTTAACCCGAAAAAATTTGTTGCCAGCTTTAATCGCGAAAATTTATTTCTCCAGGTAATTCCTAAAAGAAATTCATTTGAGCAGGTGGTTGAATTTCTAAAAGCACATCCAAATCAATCAGGAATAATTTATTGTTTTTCAAGAAAGCAGGTGGATGAACTTCATGATGACTTATCTTCAATAGGATTTTCAACAAAGCCGTATCACGCCGGCTTATCTGATGAAGAAAGAAATGCCAACCAGGATTTATTTATTAAAGATGAAGTTCAAATTGTAATAGCTACAATAGCATTCGGAATGGGAATTAATAAATCGAATGTTAGATTTGTGCTTCATCATGATCTTCCCAAAAATCTTGAATCATACTATCAGGAAATAGGAAGGTCCGGCAGAGATGGATTGCGTTCTGATTGCCTGTTGCTTTTCAGTTATGCCGACATTGCAAAAATAAATTATTTCATTGACCAAAAAGAAGATGAAGTGGAAAGGCTTTCGGCAAAGGCTCATTTAAATGCGATGGTTAGATATGCCGAGTCAGAAGTGTGCAGGCGCCATCCTTTGATTACTTATTTCGGCGAAAGCTATAAGGTGGACAATTGCAGCATGTGCGATAATTGTTTAACTATTGAAAAAGATATGGTTGATATTACAATTCCCGCTCAAAAATTTTTATCTGCAGTAAAAAGAACCGGCGAAATTTTCGGAGCGAATTATATTATCGATGTTTTATTGGGTACAAATTCTGAAAGAATATTTTCCAATAATCATCAGAATTTATCAGTGTATTCAATTGGACAGGAATTTAATAAAAAACAATGGCATACATTTGCACATCAATTTGTAAGCAAAGGACTTTTAACAAGGGACATTGAATTCGGCAGCTTAAAGCTAACTGAAAAAGCTTATGATGTATTATTAAAAAATGAAAAAGTATTCGGTGCTGTAAATGAGCCTAAGATTTCAAAAAAGAAACTTAAAAAAGTTGACGAAAAATACGACGAAGAATTGTTTGAGATATTAAGGAAGAAGAGAAAAGCATTAGCCGATATAAAAAATGTCCCTCCTTATGTGATTTTTTCCGATAAGACTTTAGTTGAAATGGCAAAAGAATACCCGGTTAATAAGAGCAGCTTTTTGCAAATAAGCGGTGTGGGAAGTAAAAAGCTTGAAAGCTTTGGGGATGATTTTATCTCGTTAATAAAAAATTATTGCGTTAGAAAAAAAATAAAAGGGAAAAGAGAACCTATTGAATTAAAAAAGAGAAGGTTTGACAAACCAAAACATGCAGTAACTGCCGATTCCTTTAATAGCGGGACTACAATTGAGAAGCTTGCTGAAATTTATAATGTTAAAGAACAAACAATTATTAGTCACCTTGCAAGATATGCTAACGAAGGAAATAAAATTAGAATTGACGGTCTGCTTGATAGAATTACTGTTTCACAAGAAATTCAAAAAAAAGTATTTAAAGTATTTAAAAGTGAGGGAACAGTATCATTAAAACCAATTCATGAAAAATTTGATGGGGAAATTTCTTATGAAGATTTACACATTTTAAGAATTATTTATTTGAACGAGAATTTTTAAGATGGGATTATGAAGTTAAACAAGACGATTATTATTTCTATGTCATTCACAAATGACAGATAAACGAAAGAAAATTAGTAATACTTGATTAGCTCCCAAACGGCCAATCTTTTTTAATATATGCTCTAATCAAAAAAGCTATTGCACCAATTGCCATTACAATAATTCCACCGATAGCAAAGTAAGTTCCTGTAGAAAGGAATAATCCAATCCACATCAAAATAGCAATTAAAGCAGGTAATGGATACAGCCACATTTTAAAGGGAAAAATGATGCTGGCTTCTTCTTTCTTAAAATCATAATGCCTGCCGCTTGTCCGATAAATTGAATTAAAATTCTCATTGCTAAAATTGCACTTATCACTTCTTTAAGTTTAAAGAGTAAACTGAATATGAAAGCAATTGCACCAAGAATTAATAATGAATAATCCGGGAAATGTTTTTTCGGATGGGTATGAGAAAATAATTTAAAGAATGCGCCGTCAACTGCTGCGGCATAAGGAATTCTTGAATAACCAAGCATTGAAGAGAATAGTGAAGAAAAAGCTATCCATAAAATTAATAAGGTTATAATTACTGCAGCAGCACCTCCGTAAATATTTAGTACAAAAGTGCTGACGATAAAATCAGAATGCATTGCTTCACGCCAGGGAACAACTCCAAGCACGCTTAATTGCATTGCAAGATAAAGTACGGCTATGCCAATAATAGAAATAAAAATACTTTTGGGAATGTTTTTCTCAGGCTCTTTTAATTCCGAACCAAGATTACTAATATTATAATATCCGAGATAAGTATAAATCGTTTGAACAGATGCGCTGCCAAGTCCAACAAAAAATATAAAAGAAAAATCAAAAGCATTTGGAGGGAAATCAAAAGCAAGCTTTGGATCGAAATGAGTAATACCTCCGAATATCAGCCACAATATTGTAGCTATAACTCCAACCCAAAGGAATAGAGAAATCTTGCCAATGGTTTCTATCTTTCTATAAAGAAGAAGAACGATAGTAATAACCAAAAGCCCCGAAATAATTTTCTGGTGCAATGGACTTAGAGGTAATAAGAAAGTAAAGTATTGTGAAAACCCTATTGCACCGGAAGCTATAACCAGCGGTGCTTGAAAGATAGTTTGCCAGATTAAAAGGAATGAAAATAATTTACCCCAGCTTTTGGGCCCATAAATTTCCTTTAAGAAGACATAACTACCGCCGGCAGCCGGCATTGCTGCTCCAAGCTCTGCCCAAACGGCTCCATCCATTAAAGATAAAACTGCACCTAAAATCCATGCAAGCATACATTGCGGGCCGTTCATTTCCTGGATAACAATTGGCAAAACAATAAACGGCCCAATGCCCACCATGTCAATCATGTTAAGCGCTGTGGCTTCTTTTAATCCTAAACCGCGTTCTAATTTTGAATTTGAAATATTATTCAATTTATAATTTATTTTAAATCATCGAGCATTTGAAAAATAATGAATTGGTTGGCAAAATATAATTATAAATATTTTTAGTGCCTTATAGTTTAAGATTCTTTTGTGTAATTTTGAAATAAATATTTTTAACTATAACCGGGGACTTTTATGTATCACACAGTAAAAGAATTTTTAGATGATTGGAAATATGAGAGTGAATCAACAGTAAAAATATTTTCCAATTTAACGGATGAAACTTTAAATCATAAAATCTCAGCTAAAGGCAGAACGCTTGGAAGATTGGCATGGCATATTACCGCACAAATTGGCGAAGCAATTAAAAGCATGGGAGATAATTTTGAAACAGTCAATGATGATGAACATTATCCGGCTCAAGCAAAAACAATTGCATATAAATATAAATCAGTTTCAGATGCCTTGGTTGACAAATTATCAAAACAATGGACAGATGAAACGTTAAAAGAAGAAGTGAATGTATTTCATGAAACATGGACAAAAGAAAAAATCTTATCTTCTTTAATTAAACATCAAATTCATCATCGCGCACAAATGACTGTTATAATGCGTGCTGCCGGATTAAAAGTTCCTGGTATTTACGGCCCTTCGTATGAAGAATGGCAACAGTTTGGTGCACAGCCGCAAATTTGAATCCTTCTATAAAGTAAAAATACAAACCCGGTTTCTCAAAGAAACCGGGTTTGTTGTTTATATTTCACATGCAACCAAATCAATAGTTTTGTATTATTGGTTAAAGAATATTGCGTGTTAAAGTGAATGAACTTGAACTTCTAAATAAGATTAAAGATAATCCGTCAGAGTTCTCTCAAATTTTCAAATTATATTATAAGCCAATTTTTGGTTACGTATTCCGGCGAACCGGTGACTTTGACGAAACCGCAGACATCACTGCAGAAACATTTTTTAATGCCTTTTCTCACATAAATAATTTTAGCTACAAAGGAATTTCAATTAAAGTTTGGCTTTATAGAATTGCCACCAATGAAGTTAACTTATTTTATAGAAGAAAAAAGAAATTTAATTCTCTATTTGATAAGCTCGGCTTTGAAGATGAAAAACAATTCAAGAATTTTCTTCATCAAGATAAGGAAGAATTGGAAATTGAAATACAAAAACATGAGCAATATTTGATTGCACTAAATGCTTTGAAAACATTGTCCGACAAATATCAGGATGTAATTACTTTGCGTTACTTTGAAGGAAACAATAATAAGGAGATTGCAGAAATCCTGAATATAAATGAAGGCACATTGAAATCACTTTTATCACGCGGACTAAAAAAGCTGCGAGAAATATGCAACCAAATTTAATTTTTAACATTATTGATTATGTAAATGGAAGACTTTGAAAAAAAATTATTTGAAATGACAAAACCTGAAGTCACAAATTTAATGCATCAGGAATTGCTGGCAGATGCAATTATAAAAACAAAGGATAAATCAGCTTTGAGCTTTTGGTGGCTGAGTGTCCCATTATACATTATTGCAGCTCTGTTAATGAAAACTTTATTTATACCGGGAACAACTTTAATCTCAAACATTCATGAATTAGAAAGTATTCAGAAATATTTATCATTGATTTTCTTTTTAATAGTTCCGGTAGTATTTATTGTCATTAATCTTCTTAGTGTCAAAAGAATTTATTTCCTTTCCGGAAATCCAGACAAAATACAATTTTTACAAAAAGTATGGTACAACGTAATTATTATAATTGCATCTATTTTAACTTTGATATTTTATTTTTTATAGGAAGCACAAAATGAATTTACCATGGTTTAAACGTATAGGAATATTTTTTATTCCGGCTAATTTATTCGGCTGGATAATTTTTATCGGTGGAATTGTTTTTGCTATTTACCAGTTCATTGAAATAGACAGCAAATCTCATTCTGTTAGTGACACACTAACGAATTTTGTTTTTAATCTACTGATTATCGGAGCAGTCTATTCATTAATTGCTTTCTTTACCACTAAAGTTAAAAAAAAGTTAGCCAAAATAAATTTAAGACTGAAATTCTAATTTGAATTTTAAATAATATTGCCCAATTTTACTTCAAAATAATTTCCTTCTTTAATTATAATGAAAAGTAAATATGAAATTAATAGATTTAAGTCATACAATTGAGAATGGGCTAATAACTTACAAAGGCCTTCCGGCACCGGTTATTTGCGATTATTTATCAAGGGAAAAATCCCGTGAATTTTATGAAGAAGGAACTGAATTTCAAATTGGTAAGATTGAGCTGATTTCAAATACCGGTACTTATGTTGATTGTCCATTTCACCGTTACGAGAACGGAAAAGATTTAAGCGAAACTAATCTTGAAAAATTTGCCGAACTTGGTGCAGTCGTTGTAAAATTTGATTACGAGAAAAATGGATTAGCAGTTGATAAAAAATATTTTGAAGAGTTTGATTTGGAAAATAAAGCAGTACTTGTAAATACAGATTGGAGCGAACACTGGAGCAGCGATTTATATTTTGAAAATCATCCATTCATAACTGAAGATGCAGCAAACTTCTTAAAAGATAATCATGTAAAACTTGTTGGAATTGACTCTCACAATATTGATGACACCCGCACGAATAGAAGGCCTGTTCATTCTATTCTGTTAAAAAATGAAATTCTTATTGTAGAACATTTAACAAATTTAAATCAACTGCCTGAAATCGGATTTAAGTTTTATGCGGTGCCTCCCAAATTTAAAGGCGTAGGCACTTTTCCGGTAAGAGCATACGCTAAAATTTCATAAGGAATATTTTTTAAATAGATATTGACAACCATTTCATTTTTTATGATTTTCTAATCGAATTCCAGCCGCGTTAATTATTTCAGGAAAATACTATATAGTGAAAGCTAAAATCGCTTTTATACAAATGTTAGTTTGTGTTCTGACTAATTATATTTTTGTCAGCGCACAGCCGTTTCCGGTCAAATATAATTTTGAAAAAATTTCAATTGAACAAGGGCTATCTTCATCAGGTGTATATTCAATCTTCCAGGATAAAAAAGGATTTCTTTGGTTTGGAACTGAAAATGGTTTAAATAGATATGACGGGTACTCATTTAAGATATTTAAAAATAATCCCGATGACATAAATAGTATTTCCGATAATTTTATCTGGAGTATTTGTGATGATTCAGGCGGAAATATATGGCTTGCAACTGAAGCCGGGCTTGACAAATACAATCCGGTAAACGGAATAATTACGCATTATACTTCTAACCCAAAAGACTCAAGTTCAATTAGTGGAAATAGTATTTCTTCAATTACAGAAGATGCTAATAAAAATCTTTGGATAGGGACTTGGACGGCTGGCCTTAATGTTTATGATGTTGGTAAAAATAAATTTAAAAGATATAGCGCCAAACAATTAGGAATTAAAAGCGATATAATTTGGTGCATCTTTAAAGATTCGAGAAATAATATTTGGATAGGAACTGATGCTGGAGATTTACTTAGGTATAATTTTATTCAAAAAAAATTTGAAATCCTTAGCAAGGATAAAAATGAAATATTAAAAAAAAGATATACCATAACTTCAATTTGTGAAGATAAAGATGGTTTTATTTGGTTCAGCACATACGGGCATGGAATTTATAACTACAGTTATAAAACAAATTCTTTTAATAATTTTAAAAATATCCCGGACAATAAAAATTCAATTTCTGATAATATTGTTTGGAAAGTTTTCTGTGATTCAAAAGGTTTGCTGTGGATTGGAACTGTATCAAAGGGATTGACAATTTATGATTCTAAAATAAAAGTTTTTACAAGATTAAAAAATAAACCTAGTGACGTTCAAAGTTTAAGTTCTGATTTAATACTTGGCATTTATGAAGACCGTGCAAATAACTTGTGGATAGGCACATCCGGCGGGGGGGTTAATAAAATTGATAGAAAGAATCAGAATTTTTTTCAATTAAAAAATGAATATGACAATCCTAATAGTCTCGCTGGAAATTTTATTTTTTCAATTTGCGAAGATGAATATGAAGATATTTGGATTGCTAATTATGAAAAAGGAATCAGCAAGTATAATTTTATAACTGATAAATTTACTTTTTACAGAAACAACCCGGCTTTATCAACAAGCATATCAACAGATAAAGTGAGATGCATTTATGAAGACAAAGAAGGAGGAATTTGGATTGGGACTCATGCCGGCGGTTTAAATAGATATGAACGGAATTTAAATTCATTTAAAAGATTTCCTTACAATACTTCCTCAAATAGTTTGAACAGCGATAATGTCCGCGCAATTTTTGAAGATTCAGAACATAATCTTTGGATTGCTACAAGTGGAGGAGGAGTTAATAAACTTGACATGACTGAAAATATTTTTACTCATTTCATAAACTATCCCAACAACCCGAATAGTATCAGCAGTAATGATATAACAACTATTTGCGAAGATACTTCGAAACATTTATGGATTGGGACTGACGGCGAAGGGTTAAATTGGTTTGATAAGAAAAATAAATTTAAAAGATATTTACACATTAAAGATGACCCTGCTTCAATTAGTGAAAATTATGTGGTTTGTTCTTTTTCGGATTCCAAAGGAAATCTATGGGTAGGTACATGGGGCGGCGGACTTAATCTATATAACAAATCTAAAGATAATTTTATCCATTACAGGGAAAAAGATGGTTTATTGAGTGATGTTATTTGCGCCATCGGGGAAGATAGAAAGCAAAATCTTTGGATAAGCACTGTTAAAGGAATATCAAAATTTAATTATGATACTAAAAAGTTCACCAATTATAATGTTAACGATGGGATAAAAGGCGAATTAAATCCGGGCGCTTTTTTCATTAATAAAAATGGATGGATTTATTTCGGCGGAACTGAAGGAGTATTTGCGTTTCATCCAGACAGCTTAACAAAAAATGAAAGCATTCCTTTAGTAGCAATAACTTCCATAAGAAAATTTAATGAAGAATTTACAACCATTAAACAGCCTCCATATTTAGAAGAACTAAATTTAAAGTATGATGAAGATGTTATTTCGTTTGATTTTGCTTCTTTAGATTATACACAACCGTTAAAAAATAAGTTTGCTTATAAACTCGAGGGATTTGACAAAGATTGGATTTACTCAGGCAATAGACATTATGCAAGCTACACTCATCTTGACCCTGGCCGATACATATTTAAAGTGAAAGGAACCAACAATAGCGGAATATGGAGTGCAAAAGAGCAAAGTATAAGTTTGATTATAACCCCGCCATACTGGCAAACCTGGTGGTTCAGAAGCTTAATGATTTTATTTATTGCTGGAATACTTTATTCATTTTACAGAATAAGATTAAATAGAATTTTGGAATTAGAAAGACTTCGTATAAAAATTGCTTCCGACCTTCATGATGATATCGGTTCGGCATTAACAAGAATTTCAATCGACAGCGATTTACTAAAATCAAATTTAGGTAATGAAGAGTCAAATGTGATATTTCAAAGAATTGGTAATGTAAGCAGAGAAATAATTTCTTCAATGAGCGATGTGGTTTGGTCAATTGATTCCCGGAATGATACGATACAAGATTTAATAAATAGGATGAAAGATTTTGCATATTCGGTTTTATCACCTAAAAATATATTAGTCAGTTTTGATACTGACAATTTAAATCTTCAAAAGAAAATTAAAATCGACATACGCCAGAATATTTACCTTATATATAAGGAAGCAATAAATAATTCATCAAAATATTCCAATGCGGAAGAAATTAATGTCTCATTAAAAAATGTCGGTGGTAATTTTATTATGATAATTAATGATTTAGGAAATAATATGTCGGCTAATGAAAAACTTACCGGGCATGGACTAAGGAATATGAAAATGAGAGCTGAAAGAATTGAAGGTAAAATTGAATTTGTTAAAGATGGAGGATTTAAAATTGTTCTAACTACTAATGAGATATAAGCTCTATTGCTAAATGGTTTAATTGCTTTTTGACAATTAAACAATTTGGCAGTTAGACAATGAATTCACCCACATCTTTATGCAGTTTAAAAATGACAACAAAATAGTTAGTATTAGTTATGATAAAAGTAGGCATAATAGAAGACGATGATTTTATACGCGAAAACGTTCAAAAATATTTGAATCGTCAGGATAATTTTATTTGCGAAATTGCAGAAGACAGCTTTGAAAAATTTTTACCGAAGCTTGCTTCCGAAGGCCCCATAGATATTGCTTTAGCTGATATTGGATTGCCTGGAATTTCCGGAATAAATGGAATTAAAATATTGAAGCATGACTATCCGGGTATTAATATTATTATGCTGACTGTATATAATGATTCGACGAGAATATTTAATTCACTTTGTGCTGGTGCTTCAGGTTATCTTTTAAAAAATACTCCGCTTGAAGAAATTAAAAAAGCCATTGAAGCCTTGGATAGCGGCGGTGCGCCAATGTCCCCCGAAATTGCAAGGAAAGTAATTGAATATTTTAATCCAAAGAAATCAGATACTTATCAAACTAATTTAACTACAAAAGAAAATGAAATTGTTAACCTAATGGTAGATGGCTTAAGCTACAAAATGATTGCGGATAGAATGGGAATTTCAATTGATACCGTTCGTTTTCACATCAAAAATATTTATCGAAAGCTTCACGTTAATTCCAAGGGTGAAGTTATTAGCAAATCGCTCAAGGGAGAGATTTAAGCTAAATCATTAATCATAAATTTCCTATCGACAAATTAGATTGCTTATTTGTTAAACTGTTTAATAGTTAGAATGAAAATATAGAATAACAATTTAGCAATGAAACAATTTAACTATTATTTAAATATGAATGACCAGAGAATTACATCAGAGTGACAATTTTGTAATTTTTTAATCTTGTAATCTTTCAATTTAGTACCCAACATCTTTATGTAGTTGTGCCGCTTAAATTTATTCCTTAGAATTCCACATATCAATTTCGAAATCTTCATCCGCTATACTAAGACCAACTGTTTACATTTTTTCTGTAAAAAAAATTGCTGTACTATTTATAATAATTTATTAGGAGTGAAGAATGAAAATAAGTATGAAACTTTTTGCAGTGTTTACCTTAGTTGTTCTTTCGTATATGCAAAAAACAAATGCACAGTATGCTACAGATCCTGCATTCGGAATTAATGGAATCACAAGTACCGGGTTTGGAGGCTTTGGAGAACAAAATGGAGATGAACCTTATGATATGCTTATTCAACCAGATGGAAAAATAATTACTGCCGGAATTAGCGATGGTGCCGATGGATATTTTATAGCGATGGCAAGGCATTTATCAGATGGAACAATTGATTCTGATAATTTTGGAGATAGTGGAAAAGTAAGAATTCATTTTGTTGCTCGTGATCAGGCAAATGCAATTGCCTTACAAGCAGATGGAAAAATTGTTACTGTCGGCAGCGAGGCAACTTCGAATGCAGGCAGTGCTATTACTCAATCTATTTATAGATTTGATTCTGACGGAAGTATTGATACAACATTTGGTGACCATGGATTTAGAGCTTTGAAATATGATGGAGTTTCTAGTGGAGAATTCTTCGGAATATCTATACAAACGGATGGTAAAATTTTAGCTGCCGGAAGTAAAAACGCAAATGCTCAGGGCGGCTCTAACGGATTTGGAGCCATGCGCTTTCTTCCATCTGGTGAACTCGATACAACTTTTGGTGTTTTCGGAAAAGCAACTATCTCTGGGCCAGTTTTATTTAATTGGGTTGGCTGCATTTTCCTACCAGATGGCGGAATAATTATGGCTACTTATTCATTTACCAATCAAGCCGAATATTTGATGGCTCGTATGGATAGTCTCGGAAATCGCGATACTACTTTTGGTGAAAAAGGTATTTTACAAACTGGAATTAATTTAACAGGAAATACAATTACAAAACTATTATTAACAAGTGATGAAAAAATTTTATTGGCTGGAACGACTGCTGATATGGGAACGGGACAATCTCAATTTTCAGTATTTCGTTTTTCATTAAATGGTTCAATTGATTCCACATTTGGAACAAATGGACGAACTGATATTAAACTAAGCAACAGTGATATACTTCATGATGTATCTATCGATGCTAATGGAAAAATATTATTGGTTGGTGCCTCTGCCAGTGGTTTTGGCTTTGCTGGCCTGGCCAGATTAAATAAAGATGGTGATATAGATACAACTTTTGCCCCGGGAGGTATATTTATAAGTGATTTAAATAATAATACCGGTACACATTATTTAACAAGAGCTATCCCGCTTTCTGATGGAAGCATACTTGCTTGCGGATATAATTTTGGAAGTGGGAGAGGAGATTTCTTACTTACAAAATATGTTGTAAATACGACTGGTGTTGAATCAAATAATATTGAAAAGCCTAATAAGTATAAACTTGAACAAAATTACCCAAACCCGTTTAATCCTACAACAATAATAAAATATTCCATTCTCGCCAATGTAGAGACGAGGTATGCCTCGTCTGTACTACTTAAAGTTTATGATATACTTGGAAGAGAAGTTGCAACCTTGGTAAATGAAACGCAGCAGCGGGGAAATTATGAAGTAACATTTAATGGCAGCGGATTGGCAAGCGGGATTTATTTTTATCGTTTGCAAGCTGGAAATTTTGTTGATACAAAGAAACTTATTTTGATGAAGTAATAAATGTGTATTCATATCACAGATTATACGGTGTGTATTGGGAATAGAAATCTGTTCTTATAAAATTAAAAATTGTGTTGCAGTACGAAACTGAAATACAGATTTCTGAAGTAAAGCAAACCGCTTTATCTGTGCTACGAAACCGTTGCAAATCGCAAGGATTTAAAAAGATGGAGGGAAAAATAATTATGAAAAAAAGTTATCGTTTTACCCGGCTTATGGTTTTTCTGTTAATAATAATTGTGAACCAAATATTTTTAAGAGCCCAGGTACGATTCAAAGTAATTGATCTTGGAATTTCGAGTGGAGTAGCAACTGCTATTAATGATAGTGGACAAATCGTAGGTGAAGGATTTATAAGCGGAATATATGGCGGGTTTTTTTGGGAAGATAATAATATTATTCCTATGGGGAAGTTCTTAGGACCTACCGCAATCAATAATCTTGGGCAGGTAGTTGGTGAATATGCACTTAAAAATGAAAATGATACATTCATTGAACGTGCTTTTTTGTGGCAATCAGGTAATTTCACAAACCTTGACCCCGGGGACCAATTTTCGATTGCTACTGACATAAATGATAATGAAGTAGCAGTTGGTTTTAATAATCGGAACAACGTTGTTATTGCTGTAAGATGGAAAAATAATTCCATACAAGATATTGGTATACCTGTCGGTTCCGAAGCATATCAGGAAGCTAGAGCAATTAATAATTCGGACCAAATAGTTGGCTACTTACATTGTGACTGTCCTAGCCCGGATGGAACAGGTAGTTTCCTATGGGACAATGGCAGTATTACGCGCATAAACGACTTAGAATTTATATCTATCAATGACAGCAGCCAAATACTTTGTCAAACATTAAATCCGCCAAGGCATGCTGTTCTATTAGATAATGGAAACAGAAAAGACCTTGGGGAATTTGAACCAACTAAAATCAATAATAAAGGAGAGGTTGTTGGGTATGGAACACTGGGTAACGCTGGGAACGTCTACCTGTATGAGAATTCTTTATTCAATTTAAATAATGTTAGCGATACGAGTGGCGGTTGGGTTCTATCAGTAGTAAATGACATAAATAATAAGGGAGAGATTGTAGGATTCGGTTTTCATAATGGCGAAAGAAGGGCATTTCTGCTGGAGCCAAATTCTCTTGCCATTACAGAGCCAATAGCTGGGGAACTTTGGACAGCAGGAGAAATGGATACAATTAAATGGGAAGGTGGTGAAAAAGGTAAATTTGTAGATATAAAATACAGTGTGGATTCAGGCAAAACATTTCATCCTGTTGCTACTTTGATTCCAGCAGAGTTAGGTAAATATGCTTGGAATATGGATGATACAATTTTAACAACAAAAGCATTGATAAAAATATCAGACATAAATGATACAACAATAACTAATACCAGTGATTTGTTCAAAATCAAACCATTTATAATAACAAGAGTAGATAAAAATGGAAATTATGTTGCTTATGATGTCGATAAAGACAGATGGAACTTTCCAAATACCCAAATTAATATGTGGCCTATCGATTATTGGTATGGCA
This sequence comes from uncultured Bacteroidota bacterium, assembly GCA_963775245.1. Taxonomy (GTDB): domain Bacteria; phylum Bacteroidota; class Ignavibacteria; order Ignavibacteriales; family Ignavibacteriaceae; genus CAVSWT01. Next base: position 23,341 of record CAVZID010000026.1, on the reverse strand, counting down.
AATTTGACTATAAGGGAACAGATCCTTTCACCAATAGTGAGTATTCACAATGGCAAGGAAATAGTATTTTTCAAAATACGAGAAATGATGCTTTCCCAGACTGGGTTTCGTTTGTAAATGCATTCGGAATAGATGCATGTTATTTTAGCAGAACCCTGCGTATTTATAACCCGGCGGCACTTTCAAGATGGGGAGCAATTAAACATATATGGGGTGGTTCTTGTTTTGGAATGGCTATTTCTGATGCTTTAGTTTTTGAAGATAAAAAAGATTTTGCTAGTATTTATTCAGATTATCCGCAGTTTAATAATCCAATTGAAGCTACCCCAATCTCTGGTGTTGTTAAAGTAATTACGGAATTATTTACAAAACAATTTGGTAATCCAACAGTTCAAAATCATATTAACAAGATAAATATGACTACCCCTAATCAAACACTTGATGAAATAAAATCAATGCTGAGAGATGATAATACCAAAATCAAAACTTTAACAATTATTAATAACAATGGACAAGGGGGGCACGAGATTTTGCCTTACATGGTTGAGAGAGACAACTCGATTCGTAGTTTATATTATATCTGGGTTTATGATAACAGCTATCCGAACATAAAAAATGCAATTATTACTGTCGATACAACAGGAAACTCAAATAATGGTATATGGAATGTGTCATATGCTTGGAATAACTGGGGAGGAACAAAGGGGTTCTTTTTGGAGCCAACTGCTAAGCAATACCTTAATTTATCAGCACTACCAAAATCAAATAAAAATTATTCTCCATTTATTATGAGTAGTTCCATGCTTGAAGTAAGTAATCCTCAAAATGCAGCAGTATTTTTCAGGGATAGCTTGGGTAATACAACAGGGTTTAATAATAATAAGTTTCATAATAACATTCCTGGTTGTATCCCTCTTACCGTAATAGACGGAAGTGAGTCCCCACCTTATAGTTATCTTTTACCTATGCATAATTTTAATATGGAAGTAAGCGATTTTTCTAATGATACCTTAAATATTTATTTATTTACTGGCAACAAAAGTTTTCAGTTTTTCAGGACCGATGCAGTGCAAAACCAAAAGGATATATTAAACGTGGGAAACGGTGTCTCAGTTGTTAATAAAGACAACGATAATAAATCTGTATCATTGTCAGAAATAATTAACGAAGTAAATCAGGAGAAACTATATAAGATCAGTTCACTTGAATTAACCAAGGGAGATTCTATTAAAATTGAAAATCCCGACAGTAATAAAATAAAACTTGTTTCTTTTGGTTCTGCAAAAAACTATGACATTGAATTAAACTTTGCAACTGAAAAAAGCTTAGGTAGATTTGGAAGTCTTAATATCCCTCTGAAAGAAAATACTTCTCACACAATTATTCCTGACTGGACTAATTTAGAAGATAAAATTACTTTGGTTTTAATTGATGAAGGAAATGATGGGACAATAGATGATACGCTTATCCTTAAAAATGAATTAACTAATATAAAAGACAAAGGCTCCTTAACAATCCCGGAAGAATTTTATCTTTCACAGAATTATCCAAACCCCTTCAACCCAACGACAACGATTAGATATTCGATTCCTCAAAACAGTAAAGTCACATTAAAGGTTTATGATATTCTTGGACGTGAAGTTGCAACTTTGGTTAATGAAGCGAAGCAGCCTGGGAATTATGAAGTTGCATTTAATGGAAGCGGATTAGCGAGCGGCATATATTTTTATCGATTGCAGGCTGGCAACTTTTCAGCTACGAAAAAATTAATCCTAATTAAATAAATTTTTCAATAAAAATCATTTCCAACACAAAACCTAAATTGCTCAACCGCTCTTTGGGTTTTGTGTACATTTAATCATTTCTAGAAATGAATATTTAAATACTTTAGAATTTAAAATGAATTTAAACAGCACTGATTATAGAATAAGTATTTGTGTGGCCTTTATTAGATAATAACTAATTAATAGTCTCACCTTCTTTATTAATAGTAATATGCTTCCCTTCTAAAATAACTTTGGCTTCACCGTTGTGGAAGTTACTGCCGTCATCAAATTTAGGTTTAATGACAAATTCGTCTAAAGGATTAATATATCCCCATTTGTTATTGACCCTTGCCAATGCCAAACCATCTTCAAATTTTCTTACCTGGATATATTTAGGCTGAATTATCAATTCGCCGTTTTTATTTATATATCCGTAAAGATTATTTTGTCTTATTACTCCCAACCCTTCAGAAATAACTCTTGTTTCATCATACTCAGGCTTAATTACAAATTCACCTTGATGATTTATGTATCCGAATTTATTATCAATTTCGGCAGGCGCTATGCCTTCGGAAAAATTACTGGCAAATTCAAATTGAGGTTCAATTATTCTTTTGCCTGTTGTATCAATGAATCCATATTTCCTTACTTGTTTTGGAAAGATAAAAACCCAGTCAGTGGAGATTTCTACAAAGAAAGCTGTCCCTTCATGAAAATCACCAACGTCTTCAAATTGTGCAGAAATTACTTCTTCTCCTTTCGTGTTTATAAATCCCCAGTAAGTTGTGAACTCTAAAAACTCTCCCATCTTCTTTACTCTTGCAAAACCTTCAGAGAAATCACCGGCTTCTTTATAAATAAAACCCACTACTTGCTTTAACGAATCGTTTAAATATCCATATAAATAATAATTATGTTTTCTTTGTCCGACTAACGCCATGCCATCGTTAAATTCACCTGCATAATCATATTTTGGTTTAACTAATACATTCCCTTGAGCATCTTTAAATCCATATTTATTGTTTTCAACAAATCTAAAAATTTTTCTTTCATTATTTTGCGCAGATAATTGACATGAATAAAGGATCATTAAAAGGATGGGGAAATATTTTTGAGGTTTCATTTTATTATAGAATAATTAATAAAAAATATTGATTTATTATAGAAAATTGATGAGTTTAAAACAATCATAAAAAATAGTCAGGCTTAAGAAGGCAATAAGAATCTTATAAATTAAACTCTTACGAGCTGCGTTTTTCTTTTCCAGATAAAGCATTCAATAAACCCCCGACAGCTAAAGTGGCAATAACCCCAATGATTGTGTACCAGGTCCATGCGACTAATTTAAGAGAGATGACTGTAATCATAATAAATATTCCGCCGACAAATCCTGCAAGTGCATCCTCCTGCCTTGCCTTCTTCATTAAAATTCCTAGAAGAAATGTTCCAAGCAATCCACCGTATGTAAATGAAGCTATGCTTAAAGCTAATTCAACTACAGCTCTTGATGAATTCATAAAAAATACTGCGGAGACTACTAATAAAGCCGCCCACATTATTGTAAACATTCTAGAAATTTTTAATTGCTTTGCTTCATCATCTGTCTTGCCAAAGAAAGGATTATAAAGATCCATCATAGTTGATGAAGAAAGAGAACTCATTGATCCGGCAAGTGTAGACATTGCAGCAGCAAATAACCCTGCAATGATTAACCCTGTTATTCCCGGCGGAAGAACTTTAATTATAAACATTGGAAAAATTTCATCAGATTTCACATTCATCTTCCCATAATAAGCAAACAGCATTACTCCAAGAACTAAAAATATAGCAAACTGAATAATGACAATTATTCCGCTGCCTATAATTGCTTTCTGGCTATCTTTCAAAGACCTAGTGGTTAACAATCTTTGCACAATTAATTGATCTGTTCCATGAGATGCCATAGATAAAAATGCACCGCCAAGTATTCCACCGATTAAAGTATAAGGCTGACTAAAGAATCCTGATATTCCCCCTTTGAATCCCCAATTAAAAATTTGAAATTTGTTTGAACTTGATGCTGCAGCTACAACAGAGTTCCAACCATCAGGGAGATACTTTAAAACAAAAATGATTGCAATTAAGGCACCGCCAAGATAAATGAACATCAAAATTACATCTACCCAAATTACTCCTTTTACTCCACCGGTATAAGTATAAATAAGAGTAAGCACAGCAATAATAATTATTGCAGTCGGATAATTAATATTTAACATTAATTTTAGAGGAATAGCAGTGGCAAAAAGCCTAACTCCATCTGCAGCAGTTCTTGTGAATAAAAATACAATAGACGCAAATGACCTGGTCTTCCCTCCAAATCGATTTTCAAGAAATGAGTAAGCAGTTTCTAAATCTCCTTTACTGTACGCAGGAAGAAAAACAGTGGCGACAATAATTCTACCAATCAAATAACCAAAAGTAACTTGAAGGAAATTTAAATTAGTTAAGTATGCGAGTCCGGGTATTGAAATAAAAGTAAGCGTGCTGGTTTCTGCAGCAACAATTGAAAAGCAAACTGCCCACCAGGGGACATTTTTAGAACCGAGGAAATAATCTTTAACTGATTTTTGTTTACCGCCGGAAAAAATTCCGACAGCAGCGGTACCGATAAGGAAGGCAATGATTATAATATAATCGAGGCTTCTTCCTTCCAATAATTTAAACCTTCTTGCCTTTTAAATCATCAAAAGCTTCTTGAACTGATTCAAATACAGGAAGGACACGGTCGATTTGCGTTATTCGAATTAATGAATGAACTTTTTCAGAAGGTGCAGCAATCCTTATGCTGCCTCCAAGAGTATTTATTAATCGGTTAGCTACAAGAATTGCACTTAAGCCGGAACTGTCACATGATTCAACCTCGCTTAAATCAATAATAAGTTTTGAAACTTCTTGAACTTTTAAAAGCATGGTGAATTCACCTTTAACAAGCCCCGAAATGCTGGTATCAAGCCTTTTTTCATTTAGCTTGAAAATTGTAACATCATCTATTTTCTTTGTTTCAAAGTTCATTACTTTTTGCTGAAATAATATTTATTAAAAACTCAAATTTAAACTTGCTGCTAAATTGAATATCAGTCAAACATTAAAAGAAAATTTATAAAATTTTTATAAGAAATCTCAGCGCTGCTGCCATTATCAACTAATTGAACATTATAAAATTTATCAGCATTTTCTTTAGAAAAACCTACACGTATGGGAACATCAATTAAGCTGGCAACATAGCTGTAAAAAGTATTTTGTTCCCGGTTTAAATCCAAAACTACCTGAAAATTATAATCGGATAATTTGGACACTAATCTTTTTGTGGGAAGATTAATACTATTAACATCACTCGCTCCATGATCAATTACCTGCGGGCGAAACTTCATTGGAATTAAGCTTACTTTAAAATCGTAAGTAAATATAGTCGCTTTCTTTTTTGCTTCGGCAAGCCCCTCCAGCACCTTTAATGAATGATGGAAGTCGGATTCATTTTTAGGCATAAGTACCAGGAATGCAAAAGACTTTCTAAAAAAGCCTTCAAATGATCTAGGGCTGTACCTGCGATCTTTAAGCTGCCACTGAACTACAACTTTTGATAATTTTTGTTTTATCGTATTAATCATTTTTCAGCTTGCTGAGAAGATTTAAAAATTCATCTTCATTTAAAATACTTACGTTAAGAGATCTAGCTTTTTCCAATTTGGACCCGGCACTTTCACCAGCAAGTACAAAGTCGGTATTTTTACTGACACTTGAAGTAACCTTTCCACCGAATCCAATTATTTTATCGGAAGCTTCTTCCCTTGTAAACTTAGAAAGAGTTCCTGTTAAAACAAAAATTTTACCTGAAAAAGCAGTATCCTGTTTTTTCTCCTGTGAGATTGAACTTTTATTGCCTGTTAAATTTAACCCGTATTTTTTTAATCTCTCAATTATTTTTTTATTGGAATCCTTTTCAAAAAAGTTTATTATGCTTTTAGCTATGCTCGGCCCGATTTCATGAATTGAAGTAATTCTTTCTTCAGTAGCATTCATCATTTCATCTATTGAGGAAAAATCTGCTGCCAATTTATTAGCTGCACCTGAACCCACATATCTTATACCTAAAGCAAACAATACTTTTGCAAATGGTTTTGATTTACTTTCTTCAATTGATGTAAGAAGATTATCAACACTTTTCTCACCAAGCCTTTCAATTGCAATTAGCTCATCTCTTTTATTTTTTAAATCATAAATATCATCATAAGTAGTTAAAAATTTATTATCAACAAAAAGATTAATTAGCGCTTCACCCAATCCTTCAATATCCATAGCACCTCTTGCCGCAAAGTGAGCAAGCCTTCCTTTAATTTGTGCAGGGCACTGAGTGTTCTCGCAGTAGTAAGCAACTTCGCCTTCAGGCTTAAATAATTTTGTCCCGCATACAGGGCACTTTTCCGGCGGCTTTACTTTTTTACTGTTTTTGCTTCTCTCATTCAGAACAACAGAAACTACTTTTGGAATAACATCGCCCCCTTTTTCAATTATTACTTTATCGCCTTCTCTAATATCCTTACGCATAATTTCGTCATAGTTATGAAGCGTTGCACGACTTATAGTTGAACCGGAAAGAAACACAGGCTCTAATTCAGCAACAGGCGTAAGCGTCCCCGTTCTTCCAACCTGCCAAGTAATTTTATTTACTTTAGTGAATGCCTGTTTAGCTTTAAATTTAAATGCAACTGCCCAGCGTGGAGATTTTGCAATGTTGCCTAAAATGTTTTGCTGACGGATGGAATTAACTTTTATTACCGCACCATCAATTTCATATTCAAGCTCATCTCTTTTTTCTTCCATCTTATGACAAATTTCAAGCGCTTCTTTTATATTCTTACAAAGTTTTGTTTCAGGGTTTACTTTAAAGCCAAGCTTTTTAAGTATCTGCAAATTATCCAACTGGGATTCCAATTCTTGATCAGGGCTTACGAGAGTGTAAACAAAAATATTGAGCGGACGCTTTGCAACAATTTTAGGGTCTTGCATTTTCAAAGTTCCGGCGGAAGAGTTACGCGGATTTGCAAAAAGCTTTTCACCTTTTTCTTCGCGTTCTTTATTCAGCTTTAGAAACTCATCAATGTTCATGAAGATTTCACCGCGAACTTCGATATCTTTTAAATCATATTTGAAATCTTTATAATTCTTCAACTTTAAAGGTACGGCACGAATAGTTTTTACATTCGTTGTTATTTCTTCACCGACAAAACCATCACCGCGAGTTGCCGCTGTTTGTAATGAACCATTAACATAATGAAGACTTACTGAAGCACCGTCAATTTTTAATTCAACTGAATATTCAATTTTTTCTTCATCCGGCAAACCTTCATGAACTCTTCTATTAAAATCAAAAAGCTCATCTTCATTATATGTATTCGCAAGACTTAACATCGGAATTTTATGTGTAACAGCATTAAAATCTTTTGTAAGATCTTTACCAACTCTCTGTGTAGGAGAATCAGGAGTAATTAGTTCGGGATTTTCAGCTTCAAGTTTTTCAAGCTCTTTAACAATATCATCATATTCCTTATCGCTTACGGTAGGTTCGGCAAGAACATAATAATTATAATCATGTTCATTTATCTGATGGCGCAGCCCTTCAATTCTTTTTTCAACTTTTGACGGCATTTTAATTACTACCCATAAACTCTGATCTTGTTAAATATTGGAGTCCTTTTTTATCAATTAAAACATAAGAGACTCCCGTCCTTGGATTAAACTTTAAGGGTTTCTCATTTATTTTAAGTTCTATGGATTTAGCCCTGCCAAAAGCAATTTTATAATTTTTACCGGCACTAATATTCTTTTGCGATTGAGGAAATAAAATAAATTCTTCTTCAAGTGTATCGTCAATTACAATCCTTACCCATGAAGTGTCGGAAGCTTTTATGTTAAGTAATAAGCTGTCTGCCGAAAGAATTGTATTTTTTGTATTACTAATAATTGAATCTGTTTTGATAGTTTCTAAAGGACGGGGTTTTACTTCAACATATCTTTGCTTATTTGGACTATCATTTTGAACTTCTTCTTTAGCAGGTTTGTCATTTACAATTATTTCATCGGACTTGTTAAAAAAGATTAGATAAACAAGAGCCGCTAATATCAGAATTGATACAGCTAGTACTCCCAACAATAAATTATTTTTAGAACCACCGGTAGATTTTTTTGCTGATTGATTAACCTCAAAAGTGCTGTCAAACGAAGTAGTAGAATTGGTAGCTGACGTTGGCTGTGGTTTTTCAACTGGAGGTTGTTCAACCGCAGGATTTTGTTCCGGTTCATTTTTTATAATTGGAGTTTCCGGTACAATATTATTTTTTTCCTTTTCTTCAGAATATACTTCCCCATGCCTTGCAGCATTATACTTTTTTAGGGTGATTTCCGGATCAAGGCCGACTATTTTAGCGAAGTCCTTTACAAAGGCTTTTACATAAATTTCTGGAAGGAATGAAAAATCTCCTATTTCCATTGCTTCTAAAAATTTTATATCAATGCGGGATTTAGCAGCAACTTGCTGAATTGTTAAACCGCATTTCTCTCTCGCCGCTTTTAACTCTTCTGCAAATTTATCAAACATAACTCAGTATTTTTATTTTTTAAATGTGTTTAGGAAAATAATAAAAAGTCAAAAGTAAAAAATCAAAATTCAAAACCCTATGCAGAATTTATCATTATGCAGGGAACTGAAACATAAATAATTTTATTCAATTCTAACCAGCTTTGCCGCAAAAGCTCCATCCATTTGATGAACATGAGGCAAAGTTTGGATACATCCGTTATCATCAACAATTTCTTTTGGAAATTCCTCAGCAGCATTTTTCAAAACAAAATGAGGGTTATCATTTAAAAACCTTTTCACGATTTCAAAATTTTCTTCCGGCTCTATTGAGCATGTACTGTAAACAACTATTCCATCTTTTTTTACCAGGCTCGATGCTTTTACGAGTAAGTTATATTGAAGCTCATTCATTCTTCTGATATCAAGCATATCTTTTTTCCATTTTATGTCCGGCTTTTTTGAAAGTGTGCCTGTTCCGGAACACGGCACATCAGCCAGCACCCTGTCATAACTCGCCGGCCTAAAATTCGGATGATCAGGAGATAATTCCAAAGCATCCGCTGTAAAAGTCTTTATAGATTTAAATCCTAATCTTTTAATATTCTTTTCAAAAAGTTTCTGACGGCTTTCATATTTATCAACAGAAAATATTAAACCCTCATCATGCATAAGCCCGGCTAAATACACGGACTTACCTCCGGGTGCAGCACATAAATCCAATACTTTGTATCCTGGCTGGGCATTTAAAAATCTGCATGCTAAACCAGCGCTCTCATCCTGGATATTAAAAAAACCCTGCCCGTAATATTCCCAGGCAGTAATGTTGGTTAAATTTTGCAGCTTAAAAAATTCAGGTAAATATTTTCCCTGTGAATATTTTAAATTAACCGAGTTTAATAATTTTTTAAATTCTTCGGGATTAGTTTTTAAAGTATTAACCTTTAAAGTTAAATACGGCTTTTCATTATTGGCGTTTAATAATTTTTCGGTTTCCTCTCTTCCAAACCTTGAAAGATATCTTTTTACCATCCATGAAGGATGAGAATAATAAGCAGTAAGATATCCAATCAAATCTTCTTCAGGATCGGGATACCGAATTCCATTTTTGCTTCTAATTATGTTTCTTAAAATAGCATTAGTTAAGTCAGCGGGTTTTTGCCCTTGAAGCCTTTTAACAAATTCAACTGCTTCATTAACTGAAGCATGATCAGGAACTCTATCCAAAAATAAAATCTGATAGAGTGCAACTCTTAAACCATTCTTTAAATTCGGAATAGCTTTACCAAACTGGCCTTTATAAAAACCATTCAATACCCAGTCAAGCCGACCCATCCATCTAATAACCCCATGAACTATTTCGTATAGTAAAGCTTTATCAGCTCCGCTTAGCTCACTATTTCGCATCTCATTATCTAGTAATTTTTCAAGGTAAGCATCGGATCTTTCAACTCTATTCAAGATTTTAACAGCTAAACCTCTAACCCCTTCATATAAATCTCTTACTTTATGCTCATCAAATTGAGTGGACATTAATACGGATAACCTCTCTTTCGCCTTTCTTTTTTAGTTAAATCGAAAATTTTTCTAAACAGCTTTTCTTCTGCATCCGACATTTCCTTTTTTCTTCTTGCCATAACCCTTTTGCCGGTTTCTATACTTTTATCAATGTCGTAAGTAGTAACTGCATCACTTCCTCCCCATGAAAATGAAGGAATATATTTAGGAGGAAACCCGGCACCAAAAATATTGCATGACACACCAACAATAGTACCTGTATTAAACATTGTGTTGATGGCAGTCTTAGTATGATCGCCCATTATAACACCAAGAAATTGAGTACCGCTGTCAACAATTTCTCCATTCACGTAAACTTTAATATGACCGTAATTATTTTTTAAATCACTGCAATTTGTATCAGCACCTATATTAACCCAACTGCCGAGATATGCATGTCCTAAAAATCCGCTGTGCTGCTTGTTTGAATAAGGAAGGAAAATTGTATCTTCAACTTCGCCCCCAACCTTACAAATTTGGCCAATACTTACATTCTCATATATTCGTGCGCAGCTTTTTATCTGCGTTCCTTCACCGACATAAACTGCTCCTTCAATCACAGAGTTTGAAAATATTTTTGATTTCTTATCAATATAAACCGGGCCAGCAGAACCATCGATTACAGCTCCCGGTTTTATAACTGCTTCTTCATCAATAAATATATTATCCCTTTCAACAAGGTTAACTCCATCGTAAACATTGCCAAGAATATTATTCTTATTATTAATCTTTTTTGAAATCATCAACTGTTCATAATCGCTTCTAAGCTCGGATGCATTATAATGAGTAATATTCCAAATATAATCAATGCTTTTAATATCAACCTGTTCTTTGGGAAGACCGTCAAAATTAGATTCACTCAAAAGATCATTTAAGTTAGATTGAATCTCTTTAAATTTCTTGCCCGATACTCTTGCCGCAATTATAGTTTCATTATTTACATAGAGAGTATCTTTACCGGTTAAAGGAATTATTTTAGCCATGTTGGGAGGAGCTAAAATTCTTCCGTTTACAAAAAGACATTTTTCATCATTAACAACATTAACATCATGCCCTGGATTTTTAATTTGAACAAAATGCTCTAAATATGGCCTGCAGTGTAATGAGTATTTAACGTCAGGATAAGCCCTGAGAATTTTTTTTCTCAAACTATTAATCCCGCAAACAAGATCATAAGTCGGCCGGGAATAGATCAATGGTTCGAGCCTGTCGTGATAAATATCCTCAAAAATGCAAAGCTGCATAGATGTGAATTCCTTTAAAATTTTGGATTTTAATTTAATATTTTTTGAGGTAAGAAACTTGAGGGGATTATGATTTCTTTTGGTTAATCACTTTTACTATTACAAGTTAATAAGATCAAATTTATTTTTAATATGATGATCAAAATAAACCCAATTTCCTAAAGAAATTGGGTTTATTGTTAAAACATTATTTGATCTTTGCACAAAATAAACCCGGTTTCTCAAAGAAACCGGGTTTATAAACAATGTTTAATTTAAATTAAATATAACTCTAATAATCCTTAATAAGCTGTCCACTGATTCTTAATAATTCTGTTTCAGCATTTTTAGCCTCGTATTGAGCAGCAACTAACCTGCTTTTAGCATTTATTAATTGTCTTTGTGTTTCTCTAAATTCTAATGGAGTTGTACTTCCAAGCTTTAATCTTTCCAATCCGATATCAACATTTTCTTCAGCGACTTTATAATTTTCCGATTCAAGAGTTACCAGCTTTATACTGTTTTTATATTGTTCAAAGGAATTGGAAAGCTGGGCATCAACTTTGTTTTGGACCTGATTAAAATTTAATTCATTAATTTTCTGAGAGATCTGTGCATTCTCAATAGCAGTTCTTGTATTTAATCCGTTAAATAGATTTAATGTCGCTGTAGCTCCATAATAAAACCCGAAGCTTTTATTACTTTGAACAAACCCGGCTTCTGAAGTTGATTTTGAAAAATTATATCCGGCGTTTAAACTGATTACCGGGAATAAATCCGAGCGGGCTAATTTTAATTCTGAGTCGGAAATATTTTTATTTTGCCTGGCAATAATTAAATCGCTGTTGTGTTCATTTGTCAAAGGTTTTAATTCATCCAATGATAGATTTTCATTTATCAAAATCGTATCTGCTACATTGTAATCTGCATTTACATCTTCACCAATTAATTGATTCAATAAAATTTTTGCCTGCTTTAATTTTAACTCTTCTGTTAGCAAAGAAGATTTATCTTCATTCAAATCCACTTGTGCTTGAAGCAAATCAAACTTTGATGCTGAGCCAAGCTGTTTTTTATCCTGGGCAATCCTTAATCTTTCTTCAGAAATTTTAATGCTTTGATTCAATACTTTAAGCACTTGCTGTTCGCGGACAATATCGTAATATGTTGAAATAATTTTTGAAATATTATTTTCTACTTCCGACTTTAAATTAATTTCACCAACTTTTTTTAATTCTTTTAAACGGTCGAAGTTAGCAAACATTTTAAGGCCGTCAAAAATTGTCCAGTTCAATCCAATACCCGCGGTATAGTTAGTTGATTTGGCACCAGTCCTATCAACAACTGTCCCGTTTAAATAATTTTGTTTAGTATTATTTGTTGTTTTTGTAAATGAACCATCTGCATCAAGTGAAGGTAAAAACCCGGCATTTCCAGCAGAAAAATTATTATCAGTTATTTCCTTTTCATTCTTTGCAATATTAATTGAATAATTATTTACTAACGCTGTTTTAATAGCATCGTCAATTGTCAGCAGCTTTTGCGAAAAAATATTTGAAGTAATAATTAAAGATAAAATTAATGAAGGGAATAAAAGTTTTGTTTTGTATGCCATCTTTTTTTCAATAATTAATCCGGCAGCAGCCGGACAAAATGAGCTGAAAGGTTTTTGTAACCGCCAATTGATTATTAAAATATTATTTACCTGCAAATTGTATTTCTTTTTCTTCCACAGGAATTTCCTGTTCAGTTACATTTGAAACAGTTGCTTCTTTCCTTGAAAGATAAGTGTAGATTGCAGGTATAACCATCAATGTTAAAAAGGTTGAAAATATCAAACCGCCTATTACAGCAATACCCATTGACACCCTGCTTTCAGAACCTGCACCCAATGCCAACGCAATTGGAAGTATTCCAAGAATAGTGGATAAGCTTGTCATTAAAATTGGACGCAGCCTAGCCACAGCAGCATACTGAATTGCTTCCAGCCTATCCATTCCCAATGCTTTTCGTTGATTGGCAAATTCAACAATTAAAATTCCGTTTTTAGTTACAAGGCCGATAAGCATAATAATACCAATCTCACTAAATATATTTAGTGTTTGATTGAAAAACCAAAGTGAAAATAATGCCCCGGCTAATGCTAATGGAACCGTCAAAAGAATTATAAACGGATCTCTGAAACTTTCGAACTGTGCAGCTAAAACCAGATAAATTAATCCCAATGCAAGTAAAAATGCAAATGCTAAGCTTGATGAACTTTCAGCATAGTCTTTTGAAGGACCGTCTAACGCCGTTGAAAATGATTCATCCAAAGTTTTTGAAGCAACATCATCCATTGCTTTTATGCCGTCGCCAATTGTTTTACCTGGTGCTAAACCCGCAGTAACAGTAGCAGAAACATACCTGTTAAATCTGTATAATTGCGGAGGAGTACTTTGTTCAGTTAACGAGATAACGTTATCAAGCTGAACTAATTCACCCCGGTTGTTTTTTACATAAAGAGATCTTAAATCGATTGGGGCATCTCTTTTATCTCGCGAGAATTGTCCGATCACTTGATACTGTTTTCCATCCTTAATAAAATATCCGAACCGCTGTCCGCTAAATGCGGCCTGTATTGTTTGGGCAATATCCATTGTTGAAACACCAATATCTCTTGCACGTTGTCGATTTATGGTAAGCTTTAATTCAGGCTTATTAAATTTTAAATTAACATCGACTATAGAGAAAGTTGGATTTGCCCTTGCGGCATCTAAAAATTTTGGAAGTACTTCCCTAAGTTTTTCAAAATTAGGCGCTTGAATTACATATTGAACAGGCAGTCCGCCTCTTCTTCCACCTATGGTTTGCGGCTGTGTAACATAAACACGCGCACCGGTTAATTGTGAAATATCCCTGTTAACATCATCGGCTATTTGCTGCTGCGATTCTTTCCTTTTATCCGGGTCAGTTAATATTATTGCTCCAAAACCTGAATTAACCGAACTTGATGCGCCAAATCCAGGAGATGTTACGGATATTATTGCTTCTTTTTCCGAACCAAGTGAATCATCCAAAACTTGAATTAGATTGTTCATAAAGTTATTCATATAATCAAATGAGGCGCCTTCAGGTGCTGTGGCTGAAAGTGATAATCGGCTTCTATCTTCCAATGGAGCCAATTCAGTTGGGATTAATTTAAAGAAAATAACTATTGCGATTAATGAAACCACCATTACTAACAACGAAGCCCATCTGACTTTGAGAAATTTTTCTAAAGAGTTTTTATAGATATTATTCATCTTTACAAAAAACGGTTCTGTTTTATTGTAAAACCAATTGTGCTTTTCTCTTCTTTTCAAAATTTTTGAACTAAGCATTGGAGTAAGTGTAAGCGCAACAAAAGCAGAAATAATAACTGAACCTGCTATCACAATTCCGAATTCTCTAAACAACCTTCCGGTGAGACCTTGAAGAAATATTACAGGCAAAAACACAGCGGCAAGCGCAACTGTAGTTGAAACAACAGCAAAAAATATTTCAGCGGAACCGCGTTTAGCTGCTTCAGCGGGATACATTTTGTTTTCTATTTTAGTGTAAATATTTTCCAATACAACAATAGCGTCATCCACCACTATTCCAATTGCAAGCACAATTCCAAGTAATGTTAAAACATTTATTGAAAAGTCTGCGGCATACATAATGAAGAATGCACCAATGAGTGAAATAGGGATTGCGATAACAGGAATAATTGTTGTTCGCCAGTCGCGCAGAAATAGAAATATAATTATAACAACCAATGAAAAAGCTAAAAAGATTGTCTGCTTAACTTCCGCTATTGATTCTTTAATATAGCTGGTAACATCAAAACCTATTCCTGTTTTAATATCGGAAGGTAAATCTTTTTTTATTTGTTCTACTCTTTTATAAAATTCATCGGTTATTGCAATATTATTTGCACCAGGCTGTGCAACTAATACTACACCAACCATTGGGATACCATCTCTTTTCAAAACTGTCCGTAAATTTTCTGCATCTAACTCTGCGCGCCCAATATCTTTGAATCTTACTATACTCCCATTTGCAGAAGAGATTATTAGGTTATTAAATTCATCTTCGGTTTGCAATCGCCCGATTGTACGAATGGAAAGCTCAGTATTATTCCCTTCAATTGAACCGGTTGGCAATTCAACATTTTCTCTATTCAACGCATTCTTAACATCAAGCGGAGTTAAGTTATAAGCGGCAAGTTTCGCGGGATCCATCCACAAACGCATGGCATATTTTTTTTCACCCCAAATTTGAACATTGCTGACACCAGGTATTGTTTGAAGCCTTTCTTTAAAAACATTGTTTGCAATTTCTGTAAGCTGCAGAAGATTTCTAGTATCACTTTGAATATTTAAAAACACAATCGGCGAAGCGTCTGCATCTGCTTTAGATACAATGGGAGATTCTACATCCGGCGGTAAATTACTAATTGATCGCGAGACCCTATCTCGAACATCATTTGCTGCCGTCTCAAGATCAACATTAATATCAAATTCAACGGTTATTGTGCTTCTTCCGTCCCTGCTTGTAGAAGTTAGGGAGCGAATGCCTGCAATACCATTTATAGATTCTTCAAGCGGTTCAGTAATTTGAGATTCAATAACATCTGCATTAGCACCGACATAATTTGTGCTTACTGTTATAATAGGCGGGTCAACCGAAGGGTATTCGCGAACTCCAAGAAATGTATAACCCAAAATTCCAAAAACCAAAATTACAATTGACATTACAATTGCCAATACCGGGCGTCTTATGCTGAGTGATGATAAACTCATAAATATTTACTTAATTAAATTCTGTAATTGAAACTTCCGCACCAGGTTTTATTTGCAGAATTCCAGAGATTATTAAAGTATCGTTTGGATTTAATCCGCTTGTAATTTGAACATATTCGTCTGTTCTAATTCCCATTTCTACATTCTGCTGTGCAACTTTTCCTGATCTATAAATGTAAACTTTCTGTCCCTTTAATTCCGGCACTATTGCTTGAGTGGGAATCAACAATGCGTTATCAATTTTATCTAATATTAGCTTTACATCGGCAAAAGAACCGGGTAATATTCTTCCAGCCTGATTTGAATAAATTGCTCTTATTTTTAAAGTTCTTGTAACAGGGTCAATTTTGGGTTCAATTGCATAAACTTTTGCATTATAATTCTCTTCATCACCAACAACTTTAAAATTTATCTGATCGCCAACTTTTACTGAACCGGAATATTTTTCAGGAATTGAAAAATCAATTTTAATGGGATTGATGTTCTGTAGGCTTGCAATAACTGTTGATGGAGTTATATAGCTTCCTTCACTTACATTTTTAAGACCCACTATTCCATTAAACGGGGCTCTAATTTCTGTTTTGTCAATCTGAGCTTTTATCAAATCAACTTCCGCTTTACTTACATTGAACTGATTAAGTGCATCGTCATATTCTTCCTGGCTGATGGCTTCTTTTTCAAATAATTTTTTCTGCCGGTATTCTTTATCTTTCAATAATTCGAAAGTATATTTTTCTCTCATCAATTGTGCTTGCAACTCGGCATCATTTATTTTTACCAGCAAATCACCTTTGTTAACGCGGCTACCCTCTTTAAATGCTATTTCAACAATCTTGCCTGAGACTTCGCTTTTTAAATCAACTTCTTCATTTGCTAAGACCGTCCCGGTGGTTATTACGTTATTGCCAAGCTCTTGCGGCTTCACAATGTGAGCTTTAACAGGAATTACTTGAATTGAAGTGTTTTTAGATTGAGTATCTATATTCTTGGAGGAATAAGTTTTTTTAAATACCAGAAAAATAACAAGAAGAGCTACTACAACAGTTACACCTACTATTATTTTTTTCTTATTCATATTATATAATAAATATTTAATTTAGACAGTTGAAATTAGTAAATAACTATATTAAAACAACTCACAAATTTTAGGAAAAACTGTTTAACTATTATCATTATACCAGGTTAATTTTGTTTTATGATTATTAAAATAATGTTTTGTTTCAAACATAAATGTGATGATTAAACTAAAAAAAATATCTAAAAATATATTTTTATTATTTACATCTTTAACAATATTCTTTCTATTAACTGAAATAGTATTAAGATTAATAATCGGGACATCCATACTCTCACATGATAAAAATGATAGTGATTATATCCAATATGACAAAGATGTAAAATATATCTATAAGAAAAATATTAAAACGATAATAAAAAATAATGATTATCAGATAAATGTAGAAATCAACTCTTTTGGTTATAGAGATAAAGAATGGAAACTGCAAACAAATAATAAAAATATTTTAATAGTGGGCGATTCATATACTGCCGGATTCGGGATAAATGTTGAAGATCGATGGCCTAATGTATTAAGTAATTTATTAAACACTAATCCGATCAATAAATATGACTTATATAATGCCGCCGTCTCCGGTTATAACCTGGAACAAATGGAAAAAACTATTGAAAAATTAATTCCAATAGTAAAACCTCGCAAAGTTATTTTAGGGTTAACCATAGACGCACTTGACAGGCTTAATGATCCATATGTTTATTTTCATGGCTTCAGTTTAAAACAATCTAAAGCTCCCTATGCCAAAATATATGGGAATGAACTTTACTTTCATCATTTTAAAAATTCTTTTCTTAGAGCAATTGAATATTACCCTTTAAAATATTCCGTGCTTTATAATTTTATAATATCAAAATTGATAATTCTCAAACAGAAATTTATTTATGATAAGAATAGGCAAAATAATAATTCTGTATTGATTAAAACCAAAAATATCTTAGCGGAATTAAATTCAAAATTAAATGGAGAGAATATTAAGTTAATTATCCTGCCAATAATTCAACATAAAGCCAGAGAAAAAAAATTCAGCAAATTAGTTTTAGAAAGGTATAACGATTTAAAATCATTTTGTGAGAACAATTCAATTCAATATGTGGATCTTTTGCCCAAATTTAAAGAAGCATTAACCGGTATAAAAAGTTTTTGGATAAATAAAGACCCTCATTGGAACAAACAAGCAAATGAAGTAGCTGCTAAAGTTTTATTTCAAAATCTTACAAAAGAAAAATAAAAAAGCCGGATAATTCCGGCCCACATAAATAGATAATTTAAAATCTTAAATCGGATTACGACTTCTTAGCATATTTTCTCTTGAACTTCTCGACTCTACCTGCAGTATCAAGTAATTTTTGTTTACCTGTAAAAAACGGGTGAGAAGCACTTGAGATTTCAAGCTTAACTAATGGGTATGTATTACCATCTTCCCATTTAATTGTATCTTCAGTTTGAATTGTGGATCTTGTCAAAATTGTAAAATCAGCAGAAGAATCCTGAAAAACAACGGGACGATAATTTGGATGAATTCCTTTTTTCATTTAATTAACACCTAAATATTAATCTTTCTTAAAAAATGTAGCGACAAATATAGCCAAGTAATGGATTAAATCCAATGAAAATTTCAATCGAAAATTTACTTTTTTATTGCTTTTGAAAAGAATTTAACATCTTTTCTCTTAATTGCTCAACTTCTTTTCTTTCTGCTTTACTCAAATTAACCTGTCTAAAATTTAGTCCGCTTTTACTAATTGCAAAAGAAGACTGAACTGCAGGAGCATTTAAATTTTCTTGTAAATTTCCGCCTGCAAGACTTCTTGAAGATGAAGATAATCCCTTTGACTTTAAAGATTTATTTGTAAATGGTTGGGCATCTTTTTTATCAGAATCTTTTTGCTCAATCTGACCACTCTCATTTTTATCTTTTTTAAGACTGTTTGAAATTTCTTGTTTTTCTCTTACAAAATTCTCAATTGAAATATCATTGCTTGAAATTAAATCGGTTCTTTCACGTGGTGCTGCTAATAGAGGATCATCGGACATATTCGGTTTATTATTTGTCACGAACAGCAATATAATTATTACTGCTGCTAATGCTCCAAGTGGAACAAGCCTAGCAGGAGATAAAAATCTATCCCAAAATCCGTTTTTAATTTCTTCTTTACCAAAATCTTCGGAGTTAATTCTTCTCATCAAATCAGCTTCAAAATTTTTTGGTGCTTTAACTTCTTGAAGCTGATTAAGATCTTTAATCAAATCTTTATATTGCAAATCGTCTTTTTCCTGTTCCATTTTAAACCTTCATTCCTTATAAATATCCTTAAGCAATTTTTGCAATTGAGCCCTTCCTCTGTTAATTCTTGATTTAACCGTACCAACTGTTATTCCTGTTATCTCCGCAATTTCTTCATAAGACATATCCTGAACATCTCTCAAAATTACTACTTCTCTATAAACCGGTGAAACCTTCTGCAAAGCTTTTTGAATAATCTCATCTTTAATTCCGCTGTCCGTCATTACATCGGGGCGATAGCTTTCATCGGGTATATCAAAATTTTCATCTTTGTTTTCCCCGAAAGAATTTATTGATAAGAACTTTCTTCTTTTTCGTTTTTGATATTCTGTCCGTGCTAAATTACCGGCAATGGTGTAAATCCAGGTAGAGAATTTTGCAACCGAGTTATAAGAATCTTTGTATCGATAAACTTTAACAAAAGTTTCTTGAACAACATCTGTACAAGCTTCATAATCTCCCAAAAATCTAAACACAAAATTTGTCAACGGGTTTTTAAATCTTTCAACTAAAATCTCAAAAGCACGAATTGTGTTATTGTTTTGAAATTCGATTATGAGTTCTTCGTCTGTCAATTCTGCCAGAGATTTTTCCACCAAGTTTTTCTTATACTTCCTTTAAAATGAAATGTTTCCTTAATTGGACAATAAATTAAATAAAAATCTTTTTAATTTGAAAATTTCTCAAAACTAACTAAAATCAAACTTTGTGACTGTACTTTTTTATATACAGATTTTTTATGTCCCCCTTTCAGGGTTTAATATTTTTCCGTGATGTCTATTACTATAATTATTTCATCCCTTCGTGATTCTAATCTCTTTAAGTCCGAAGGACTGATATTATTATAAATATAAGAGAAACACCAAAGCTTAAAACTCCGAAGGAGTGACATTACATAACTTATAATAATTAACTCATGTTATGCTAAAGTAATGTTTATAAACCCAGTTTCTTTGAGAAACTGGGTTTATCTTTTTGTAAGATAACTAATTAAAATGTTTCTAAAACCTAACTCAAAATTTCTTCCATCAAAATTGTGATTAATACTTTTGGCTCCACCGTTGTAGTTTTAATTGAAAGATCAGCCTTCAACAGCGCTTTAACCACTTTATACAAATCATCATCAGAATATCTTGAACGGGCTTTATAATAATCCTTTAAATAAAAAGGATGTGTACCAATTTTTCTGGCGATTTCGTATTCCGAACCACCTTTTGCTTTTAGTTCATTCAACCTCGCAAGCTGTGTAAAATATCTTGTGAGCATAAAAACAATTTGAATCGGCTCGCTGCCTTTTTCTAAAAGGTTATATGAAATTTTTAATGCTTTAGTTTTATGTTTTTCTGCAAGCGCATTTTGAAGATCAAAGATATTAAACTCTTTTAAAGATGTTGAAAGAGATTTGATTGCTTCCAGCGTTATCTCTTTTTCTTCTCCCAAATAAATAAAAATTTTTTCCAACTGTGCTTCAAGCAAGCTTCTATTTTCGCCAACAATATCAATTAATATTTGTGCATTCTCTGAAGTTAAGGTTCTTTTACTTTTGGAAGAATATTCAATCAGCCAATTAATTAGGCTGCTTCCTTTTAATTCTTTTGCTTCAAAAATAAAATTGTTTTGAAGAAGTGATTTATACGGCTCAGAATCTAAACTTGAAATTTTTCCTTCATGAGTTATGATTAAGGTTGTAAAATCAGCCGGTGATTTTAAGTATGATGTAAGATTTTTTTTGTCCCTTACTTTCTCAAATTCTTTGAAGATAATTAATTTCTTTTCGGAACTGAATGGAAAAGTAGAAGCAAAATTTAAAACTTCGTTTAAGCTTTTATTTTCTCCGTAAAAAGTTTCCTTATCAAAATCAGAGGTAATAAAAGGCTCCATTGCATCCTGGATATATTTAAGGGTATTATGAATACTGTAACTGTCTTCTCCGAAAAAATAGTAAACCGGGAGGAAATTTTTATTCTTTAAATTTTTAACCGCCTCTGAAATTTGCGGAGCTGTCTTTCTACTCTTTGCCATTTTTAGATTTCAATTTTTCGTATTTAACTGCACGACTAAGAAAATAAATTAATCCACCCCAAACAATTCCAATAACTAATACAAGCGTTATGATGGTAGATGCGTTCATTATATATTTATTTTCTGAGACTTCTGAAAAATTTAATAACGTTAAATTAAAAATGTCAAACTGAGCTTGTCGAAGTTGATATCTTGCTAAATTCTTCATCCTTCGATAAACTCAGGATGACACAAGTTAATTTTTCAGAAGTCTTTTTTTTACTTCTCGTCGAAAATAGATTTAACCATAATTTTATTTAACGATACAAAGATAATCAAAGCTACTGCCCATTGAAACAAAACTGTTCCGGCATTTTCTGCATGAAAAGGATTCCACCATTGTGCATCCCAGGAGACAGATGAAATCAGCCACCACAATATTAACACAACAACTTGAATTGGAATTAATATTCCAATAACAAAATTATACCATTTCCCGATTTTAACATCACTGCCGAAGCCGTTTATTATTTCTGTCCTGAATTTATCCACACCGTATCTAATAATTGAAAATGAAATGAACGCCCCGCTTAAAATTAATCCAACTCCCCAAACCCAATCTTGATTTGTTAAAAAATTTGAATCTACTGCCGAAGGGATTCCCATCACAAAACCAACTACAGACACAAAAATAATTGCTTTCCTTCTTTTAAATCCAAAATCAATTAAAGTGCGAGTTGAAAGCTCAACCATAGAAATTAAAGAAGTAACTGCCGCAAAAAATAGCGCGATAAAAAATATTGTTGCGAAGAAGGCATTTACAAAATAACTTGAAGACATTTTTGAAAATAATAACGGCAAATAAATAAAGGTCAATCCAGTATTAGCCGGGCCTGATTGTGAAACTTGTGTCATTGCATCAACAGAACTCAAAGCAAATACCGTTGAAAAGATTGTTAGTCCGGCAAGAATTGAAACACTGTTATTTCCAAAACCAATTAAAGCTGCATTCAATGAAATATCTTCATTCTTTTTCATGTAGATTGCATAAGTTAAAATCAATCCCCAGCCGGCGCCGGTATCCCAGGCATTTTGTGTTAATGCATTCAGCCAAACTTTATAATCAAGCATTACATCAAGCTTTGGTGTGAAGAAATATTTTATTCCTTCAACTGCATTTGGAAGAGTTACAGCACGGATAAATAAAATTACAAGTATAATCAGTAAAGCCGGAACCATAAATTTTGTTACGCGCTCAATACCTTTTGCAACGCCCCTGTAAATAATAAATGCAACAAACACCATGGATATAAAATGAAAGATCTACCGGCTGATAACTTGAAGAAAAACTTTTCCAGTAAGCAAGATGGTTTGCAGTATTAAAAAGATTCCCGCTGATAGCCGATAAAAAATATCGAAGGCACCAGCCTGTCACAACCGAATAGTAAAACATAATAGCAGTGGAAACAAAAACAATATAAGCACCCATCCAGGCAAACTTTTTACCAGCAGTTTTTGCAATTGCACCAACAGGACCAAAGCGGCTTGACTTACCAATTGCAAATTCAGCAATGATTAAAGGCACCGACCAGATTAAAAGAAAAATCACCCAGGGAATTAAAAATGAGCCTCCTCCATTTTGCGCAACAATTCTTGAAAATCGCCAGATGTTCCCGGTACCCACAGCAATACCTATTGTTGCAATAATTAAAGTCCATCTGGATGAAAAAAATTCTTGTTGTTTCATTGAAATAAAAGTTAAACTGTTGTCAAAGAGTAAAAACGAATTCAAAATATAAAAAAGTAAGAGGATTAAAAAAGCTGTCTCATATAAAAGGAAATAAATTTTGTAGTTGGTTGTAGAGATGCCTCGCTGCCACTAAGTGGGGAGGTGTCTAAATTGGAAAAACTATTTAAAATTGAAAATCACTAAATTTTAGTTTACGGTTTCAGACGCTCCACCGGAGCGTCTCTACATTTAAAAACAAAAACGCCCTGAAAAAATTTCGAGGCG